>JBARXY010000001.1:0-206567 GCA_049647585.1 Microthrixaceae bacterium
GCCCAACCAATCACCCCGGCCGACAAGGCCTCATCGACAACCGGTGCGAGAGTGCCGTCAACCAGCACAGCCGACACCCGGAACCGTGACCGTGTCACCCCCGAAGGCTGTTTCACCCGGTCAGCCAGCCACCCATGGGCAGTCAACCCCGTCTCGTCACACCCACCACAACGAACAAGCCCATACGCCACATGGGCTTTCGCTGCGTCCAACACCCGCTGAGCCAATTCCAGACCCTCAAGAACCCCACGCAGACACTCGCCATCGAACCCCGAACCAGACTCCCCCAGACCACTACCGGAGCCGACGAGACCACCAGGACCGCCGGAGCTGCCGAGGCGGGCGAGACGATCCAAACCGGTGCGCACCCCAGCCAACACGACACCCACATCCCCAGGCTCAACACCCGCGACAACAGGCGACGACCACGACCGCACCGTCGCCCCCGCTTCATCCAAATCAACATCCGGACCGAACATACGTTCCAGACTAAACGGAGGGTGTGACACTCAAGCCAGAACCACTCAAAGAACCCCACATTTACTGACAACAATCACGGAAACCGCCTCAAAAACCAGCCAAGACACCGCGCCTGACTCCGAGGTCAAAGTCACAGTGGACCCGAGAAACGAAGAGACCCAACGGGCTAAGCAACGGAGGGTGGCAGGTCTTCACGGCCCGACTGACCGCCGGGGCTTCACGGCCCGACTGACCGCAGGGTCAGGTTCAGGGCCCTGCTACTTGCTCGACTTCACAGCCAGGCTGACAGCCCGGTTTACGGGGCTTCCATCCACCGAAGGAGTGCAGCTCATCAGTCGGCCGAGGCCGCAATGCAATCGTCAACAGGACAAGGGGTGATTCGGAGGGGTGATGCGGATTCAGTTGGGCAGAATCCGCCGACCCGTCAGGTCCTCGATCATTACTCGGACCCAGTGCGAACGGACATCCGGGCGGGTCCACGGCCGAACCGGAAGAGTCTCGAGCCTGTCCGTCTCCTCCGGATCCAGAACTACATCGGCGACTCCTTTTGCAAGGACGCTCCAACCGGTGTGCGACATCGTGTCCCACGAATCGATTTCAAGACACACGGGCTCTTGCATCAGCGCAGCTGAAAGCTTGGAACCCTCCCCCGTCTTGAAGACGACGGCCCGGCCATCGACCGCAAAGTTGACCGGCAGAATCACGGGACCACCTCTCTCCACGAAACCGATGCGCCCGACGACGGAGTTGCGCAGCAGTTGGAGACACTCCTCCGACCCCAGAACTTCGAGCCCTGTCCAGTCCAAGTTCAATCCATCGCTGTCCCGATCAGCCATAGTTCGATCCTCGCCGCTCTCGGCGAACTTGGCAAGGGATGGTGACATTGGCCGCCTGCGCAGACCGGGTCGATCTGCGATGATCTCGGCGTGCCTTTCACCGTCGCGTCCGTAAATGTCAATGGCATTCGTGCGGCTATCCGCAAGGGTATGCACGAGTTTCTCGAACAGTCGCAGCCTGACATCATCACCCTGCAAGAGGTTCGTGCTCCTGATGACATCCTGCGAGAACTTCTTGGGGACGGCTGGTTCATCGCTCATTCGGAATGTCTGTCGAAGGGGCGGGCGGGTGTTGCGATTGCTTCACGTACCAGTCCGATTTCCAGCGTCGAAGGGCTGTTCCAACCGCCCGGATCATTCAATGACTCAGGCCGCTGGGTCGAAGCAGTGATCGAGGCTCCCGGAGGCATCCCGATCACGGTCATCTCCGCCTATGTCCACACCGGCGACAGCTCGGACGACGCCAGGATGTCCGAGAAGCTGGCGTTCATGGACGCGATCATCGATCGCGTCAGCACGCTCCGAAGCGAAGGCGCCCACGTGTTGCTGACCGGCGACCTGAACGTCGCTCATCGTGAGATGGACATCCGGAACTGGAAAGGCAACATCGGCAAGGCAGGGTTTCGCGAGGATGAACGAGCTCGGCTGGACCGCCTGATGGTCGAACTCGGGTGGGTCGATCTGGGACGCGCTCTGGTCGGCGATATGGATGGTCCCTACACCTGGTGGACCTACCGGGGTCGGGCTTTCGACAACGACGTTGGATGGCGCATCGACTACCAGATAGCCAGCCCGGAGCTTGCCGAGACCGCCAAGGATGTACTCGTCCATCGTGTCGGACCACATGAGGAGCGGTGGTCCGACCACGCTCCCGTTTCGGTCACGTTCAACATCTGATCAAAGTCGCGGGCGGACGGGCCGGATCGGACGTGACGGATCGGACGGGTCGGTCGGAGCGGGCGGACGTGCCGGATCGCGATCGGACGGATCGGACGGGCCGGGCGGGCCGGGCGGAGCGGGCGCCTGGCAATCAGTGAAGTACCGAATGGGCGCCGATCGACCCGGTCAGGGCATCCACCAGCTCTGCGACCTCTTCAACGGGCTGATCCAAGGAGAGGCTCTCCTCCCAATTGTGCAGCGCCCGATTCACCTGAAGAGCGAGTTCACGCCCCGTCTCGGTGAGCTCCACCACTACACGTCGACCGTCGTCGGGATCTTTCGACCTTTTGACCCAACCGGCATTCACCAACCGGTCCAGAGTGAGTGTCATGCCTCCCGAGGTCCTTCCCAGGACCTCGGTGATGGTGCTCGGCGACGTACGCGACTCCGGAGCACCGCGAATGACCCCGAGAACCAGGTAATCGGACATGGCCACGCCGAAACTTCCAACGATCTGCTCAAGCACATCAGTCACGACCAGATTGAGTCGCACGATGCTGCCGAGCAGACCGCCAGTTGGGCTTACCGATCTGTCCATGCCTCGGCGATAGTTGAAGTTGTCGCTGCCCGAGCGACCCGAACCTGACCGATCAGACACTGATGCCGAATCGTTCCAGCCCGTAACAGCGGATCGCATTTCCGCGCAGGAACTCGTAGCACTCCTGCGCGTCCATCCCGGCGCCCTCGCACAGTCGGTGGGCCACCGCCCGGGACTCCGGGAACGTTCCATCCGTATGGGGATAGTCGGTCTCAAAGAGAATGTGCTCCAGACCAACCGAGTCGCGGCTGACCAGGCCGTGCTGGTCATCGAACACACACCCCCAGACTCGTCCCTTGACTATCTCGCTCGGCTTGACGTCGAGTTCGACCCCTGCCGCCGCACCGACTTCCGCTACGAGGTCCATGCGTTCGATGAGATATGGCATCCAGCCGATCTGGCTCTCGGCGAACGCGATCTTGAGTTCCGGAAAACGCTGGAGCGTCCCAGAGAAGACCCAGTCGGTTAGCGACCCCTGGGCGTTCTGGGAGCTGAGGGACATGCTGACGGCGAGAGGTGCGTCCGGACTTGTGGTGGGCATCGAGGAGGAGGATCCGATGTGCATCGACACCGTCGTGTCAGTGTCGGAGCAGGCATCCCAAAGGACATCCCATTCTCCGCTGTGCATCGACGCGAAACCGAGCTTCGACGGATTTTCGGTGAAGCCGATCGCGTAGCTTCCCTTTGCAGCGCAACGTCGGACCTCTTCAGCGGCCAGGGCCGGATCCCACAGCGGGACCAGGGTCAGCGGAATCAGGCGACCGCGTGCGTCCCCGCCCGACCAGTCGTCGATCATCCAGTCGTTGTAGATCTGGAGGCACAGGAGCGCTAGGTCCTTGTCGCCACGCTCGGCAAAGCCCTGGCCCGCGAACCGAGGAAAGGTGTTGGGATAGTTGATGGCCGCCTCGACATGGTTGAGATCCATGTCGAGAAGTCGCGCTGTCTTGTCATATGTACCCGGGCGGAAGTCCTCGTAAATGGCCGGAATGTTGAGCTGCTCCTCGGGGGCGTAACCCGCTGCGGCGTGGAGAAGGCCCGTCGGCATGACGAGGTCGTCGAAGACCCACAGGTCACAGTCGCGTCCCTCCGGGTCGTTGCGCTTGACCCCGAAGTGGCCACCGATGAACTCGACCGAGACCTTCTCACGGACCACTTTGGGTCCCCGATCGCGGAGGCTCGGCGGAAGCTGTTCCTGCCAGAGGGTGCGGGGTTCAAGTATGTGATCATCCACCGAGATGATCAGCGGCAATTCGTGTTCCGCTGGTGTCACCGAAGTGCGTTCCTGCGTTGCTGTCATTGGATCTCCTTTGGATTACTTCTGAGCTGAGCTTCACCGACCCAGTGGGAGCGCAGGTCCGAGAGCCATTCAGGGAACTCCAGCGGTGGGTCGGGCAGGGCTTGGACACCGTTCGCGGCAAGTGCGTCCTCGAACGAAGTGGGGTCGTCTCCCCAGGAGCGGGGATCGCCCATCATCACTTCGAACATGACAGCTCCCTCGCTGCCGGCCGTGATCGGACCGAACGCAGCGCCCTGGGGCAACTCGATGTGGGTGCCCGCGGGACACCAGCGTTCACCGAAGAACGCTCCGCCCTCGATGATGAACAACAGGTGTGGACTGAAATGACCGTGACGCCGGACAATCATTCCCGGGTCGTAACGGGCGTAGAGCGACAGGTACTGCGGGTCCGGCGAGAACGCCATCCATTTCTCCCAGACCGACGACTCACTTCCGTCGGAGTTTCGCTGGACCTTCACCCTGCGGAATTCCATGCCCGGGTCGTTCAGATGCCGAAAGGTGGGCTCGGCCGGTCGGTCCACAGGAGGCATGACGATACCTTTGCACAAAGCTTTCTATAAAGCAATCGGTTCCCAAATTCCCTATGGCGATTCCCTTGACACCGCACCGGAAATCACCAACGATTCCATGCAACCTGAAAGGGGTTCATTGATGAAACCATCAACCAAGCGCTACGCCTCAACCGGCATTCTCGTTGCGACCATGGCTGTGTTCAGCACTGGCTGTACCGTTGAAGACGTCCTCAATCTGGCGAAGATCATCAGCATCTTCATCTGAGCCTCACCCCAATTTTTCTGGGGGGCACCGATAGGTCGTGCTGGACGGATTTTCCGTTCAGCACGACCAGTCCACTTTTTGGGACGACTTGAGCCGCGGGCCCAGTCCAGGGGCCCAGTCCAGTGGAGACAGTCCAGTGGCCCCAGCCCAGGGGCCCAGTCCAGTGGAGCCGGCCAGGTACTTGGAGCCCGGGCGGGGCGTCCCGTGGAACCAGCGGAGCCAGCCCCTAGTTAGGCCGTAGTCAGGCTGTAGTCAGGCCGTTTGCGTCAAAGACTGTTGGGCAGCGCGGGCAAGGCTTCTTTGACGGCGGATTCGACGACGTTCCCGCTCGCTGAGACCACCCCAGATGCCGAACTTCTCGCCGTGCGTGAGCGCGTACTCCAAGCAGTCCTCACGTACCACGCAACCGGCACAGACTCCCTTGGCATCCTTGGTAGAGGCCCCTCTCTCCGGAAAGAAGAGATCCGGGTCGACCCCAAGGCAGTTTGCGTAGAGCAGCCAGCCTTCGGCTTCGTTCTCAACTTCGGCCATCATTGTCCCCTGCAAATCGGTCACAACTTCTCCCAGCTCGGCATTGGGAGCACCCCCCGATGTCCCTGCCGAATCATTCTCACGATGTAATTACATCGATGTACTTACACATGTTGACCGCCGACAACCTTGAAAGCAAGAGAAATCTCGCGCTGCTCGGCAACGGTTGGGGCAACGCTTCAGAGAGCAGTTGCGGAGAGAAGCAGTAGGAGCAACTACTGGAACAACTGGGTGACTCAGGACTTCAGCGTCGGCCGCGGATCATTTCACGACGCTGTTCGATGAAGTCGACCAGCAGATAGTCCCCCAGCGTGTCCGGGGTGGTGAAGAACGCACGACCGCCATTGAGCTTGGTCATCGTTTCGATGAAATGCTGCAGACCCGGGTCGGGGTCGAGCATGAAGGTATTGATCCGAATGTCTTCACGGGTGCACCGGGCAACTTCGAGCAGGGTCGCATCGACCGTCTCGCGAATGGGCGGGTAGTGGAATTCGGGTTCCCCGTAGCTGTTCATGTGAGCGGTCGGCTCGCCGTCGGTGATCATGATTATCTGCTTGGTGCCGCTCTGGCGCGACAGCAACTGGCGGGCGAACTGGAAGCCCTGCTGCATGTTCGTCCCATACACGTAGTCCCACGAGACCTCGGGCAACTGATCTGCGGTGATGATCCGCGCGACTTCGGAGAAAGCGACAAGGCCCAGGTAGTCGTTGGGGTACTGCATCGTGATGAGCGAATGGAGCGCCATAGCCACCTTCTTCGCCGGCAAGAAGTTGTCCCGCATCGGCATGGAAAGCGACAGGTCCAACATCAGAACGGTCGATGAGCGCACCGATTGCTCGGTCTCCTCGATCTCGAAGTCGTCGGGAATCAGATGCACCGGCGTTCCCTCGCCACGCACGATGGCGTTTCGGATCGTCCGCTCGATGTGGAGATTGAACGGGTCCCCCCACTGATAGGGACGGGTCTGGAAGTTCCGTTCGTGGCCGATTCCACTCACGTCTATCTCGTGGCGACCCAGCATGTCCCTATCGAGCTTCTTGAACAACTCGGATAGCGCGTTCTGCCCAAGACGTTGCATTCCCTTGGGGGTCAACTCCGGGCGGCCCTCGCGCTGTTCGATCAGTCCGGCGTCTCGGAGTTGGTTCGTGATCTCGGACATGCGCTCGAGGCTCTGGGCAGAGCTGTCGCCCAGCAACTCCCGGACCCGTTCGATGTCGGCCTCTGCGAGGGCTCCCGGATCGGTCGCGCCGCGCAGCATCTGCTCGAGCTGGTCCAGATCACCCAACTCCCCCATGACCGATGACGCCGACGCCATGTCGAGTGGATCTCCGCCTTCGAAGCTGTAGCTCGAATCCCATCCCGCGTCGGGGAAGGCTTGGCGAAGGTTCTCCCCCAGTTGCTGGACCTGCCACTGCAGATCCATGTCTTCGAGTAGCTGGTCCGACAGACGGCGCATTTGATCGCGCTGCTCTGGAGACATCGAGTTGAACACCGCCTCGGCGGCCGCCATCCGGCGTGCCATCACATCGAGCAGTTCATCAAGCGTCTGAGGATTCTCGGGGAAGAGATCGCCGTAACGATCCATGAACCCTTCGAAGTCCGGCTCCTCCCCGCGGGCGCGCTGCTCAAGCATCTCGTTCAGCGCGGCCATCATGTCCTTGACGTGCGCCATGTCGGCCGGAGTCATTCCCTCGACCGAACTCGTCACGTCGTCGACATACTTCTGCATCAACTGTTCACGCAGTCGTTGGGACAGCTCTTCGAATCGTTGGGCTGCGGCATTGGACGAGAACTCGTAGTTCTCGAGGCCCTTCATCTGGCCGGCCAAATCGTTGGGCAATAGGTCCAATTCCAGATGCTTGTCGCCGACGGCTGAACGTGTCAGCTCCTCTCGGCGCGCATCTCCTGCGGCCTCTGCCGCCGCGAGCTGCTCATCGAGTTCCGTCCTCTCCTGTGCGATCAGCTCCCGGAGTTCCTGGGCGACCTCGTTGTAGACGCCACCAAGGTCGAATTGATCGAGGCGCTGCTCGCGCTCCTCGCGGATCTTGCGCAACATCTCGCGGACGCCCTCGACACGGTTACCGTTCCTGTCCTCGAAGCCCTGCTGCATCATGCGTCGGAGGGCGGATGACAACTCTCCGTTGTAGAGAAGATCGTCGGTCATCTGCTCCATGACGTCGAATGCGTCGACCTCGAACCCCTGCTGTGTACCGTCCCATGGCGAGTAGCGAAACCGGGGTCTGCCCATAAGGGCGAGGGTACTCCCGCTGCCCGGCGGGCACGCCGCGCGTCCGCAGGGCGACAACCCGGATGGTCGGCCGCGGCGACAGTCGATTCGACGTCGAGCCAGTCGTCCGCAAGAGAGAAGTCGCCTCCTCCAGAATTCATCCTCTTGAGATGGGAACTACCCATGGCTACGGTTCAGCTAGACCGAGCTGGGGAGTAGAGGTTGCGAAACGAATCCAAGTTGACGCGCGCAAGCAGGGCGACCGGGGGAACCGCCACCCGAAATTGCGATTTCCGGAGTAGCGAGGACGGGCTAGGGGATCGGGGACGCGGAGCCGACCGGCAAGGAACCAATCAGCGCGGCAGGAGTCGAAACAGTCGCATCTTGATCGTCGCCGCAACAGCTCTGCTCCTTGTCATCGCAACGAGTTGTGACCCGCCGATTGCCGGTCCACCTCCGGGTGCCAATCCCGATGGACTCGCACCCAATCTCGTCGTGGGCGGTTTCGACATCACCTGGCACGAGACCTCCGACGGGATGATCAACGGCTACGAGCTCCAGGTTCAGACGAACGAGCTGCCATGGACCGACATTCCTACAATTGCCGGTGCTCCGCATGCAGTGTTCACCGACGTGAGCCCGGGAGTCACCTATCACTTCCGGGTCCGGTCGGCGACGTTGCCGGGGCACGCCGAATCCCAGTTCAGTCGGATCGAGTCACGTGTCTACGTCGAACCGGTACTTCCGATAGTCAGGGTCGACACCGCGGACGCCCAACCGATCAACGACAAGATCAACTACGTCGATGCGACGATGCACATCGACCCGAACGGCTCACAGTTCCCCTCCTATTCGGGCGATCTGAGAATTCGCGGGAGGGGTAACTCGACCTGGCTGCTGCCCAAGAAGCCCTACAAGGTGAAGCTGGACAACAAGAGCCCTCTGATGGGTATGGCTTCCAGCAAGGACTGGGCTTTGCTCGCGAACGCCCTGGACCGTTCGCAGCTGCGGACGTATGCCGCAGGTGAACTCTCCCGGTCGACGGACCTGGCATGGACTCCGACATTCCGTCACGTCGAATTGATCCTCAACGGCGAGTACATGGGCGTCTTCCAGCTCGCCGAGACCGTCAAGCCCGCTTCCAAACGGGTCGACATCGATGAACTCGAACCCGAGGACAGCAGCGGCGAGAACCTTACGGGCGGTTACCTGGTCGAAATCGACGAGCGGCTTGAGGAGAACCTGGAGCCGGGTTGGAGGACGCCACGCGGCGTTCCCGTCGTGATCAAGGAACCCGATCCCGCGACGCCGGAGCAGTTCTCCTACATCGGTAGTTTCGTGAACACCTTCGAAGCGGCCCTGTTCTCGAACCAATACGCGGACCCGGTGAACGGCTATGCGAAGTACCTGGATGTCGATTCCTTCATCGACTACTGGGCGGTTCAGGAAGTCACCCGCAACACCGACGCGTTCTGGTCGAGCACCTTCTTCTACAAGAAGCGTGGCGACGACAAGCTCCATTCGGGTCCGATCTGGGACTTCGACCAATCCCTCGGCACGACCAAGTCTGTGATCCCCTCCACGACCGACGGGTGGTACGCCAGGACCAAGGGATTCTGGCCCGATCGGCTATTCACCGACCCCGCCTTCCTACAGAAGGCCGCCGACCGTTGGGCTCAGCTCGAGCCCACATTCGCCCAGCTACCCGCACAATTGCAGACACTCGGTGCGCAGTTGCGGCCGGCGATCGACAACGACGCGGCCCGGTGGAACTACGCACTCGAAGAGTCAGACACGCCGCAGTACGTCGCGGACTTCCTGTCCGACAGGATCAATTGGATCTCCAACGCTCTCGATACGGAGTTGGCCGGCTGAGTCCTCGGCCGGCCGGCCGAAGAGCCAGGCGCGTCCGAACAGCCGGGCGCGCCCGCCGCGTCAGTAGCGGGCGCGGTACTGGGCCCTGGCTCCGACAGCATCCTTGTTGAGCCGCTTCGCCAGATGTAGGCCCTCGAGGACCAGTTCTGTCGCCGACGCGACTGCCGCCGGGGTCTGGTCACCTGCGGTCAGTTCGTTCACCACCGTTGCGAGTTCGGGTAGCTCCTCGATCAGCGCAACGTAGGACGCGGACGGCACATCCTCGCCGGTCTCGATCGGACCGTGGTCCTCGATCGCAGTGACGGCTTTGACGAGTCCGGCGGGGTCGATCCGCTCCTTGAAGACCGTCAACACGGCGCTGCGGATCAGGTGATCCAGGATCTGGCCGTCCCTACCCTCCTCAAGGGTTTCGATCTCGACCTTCCCGGCCGTCGACGCGGGGAGCGCTTCGAGGTCACAGATTCGCGGCACCACGACCGACTCCCCAGAGGTCAGCGAGCGGCGAACGGCGTTGGCGACGAGCACCTCGTAGTTGGAGACCGACAACCGGACCGACACCCCGGAGCGCTGTGAAATATGGGGGCTCTGGCGGGCCAACTGCGAGATCGTCGCTACAACGTCGACCATGTGGTCGGGCACCGTGACGGTCACTCCCTCGGCGACGAAGGGACGGGCTTCCTGGGCGATGATCGCAACCTCGGTTTCGACGTCGAGGGGATAGTGGGTGCGAACCTGGGAGCCGAAACGGTCCTTCAGAGGAGTGATCAGACGCCCACGGTTGGTGTAGTCCTCGGGGTTGGCGGAGGAAACCAACATGATGTCGAGCGGCAGCCGGATCTTGTATCCACGGATCTGGACGTCGCGCTCTTCGAGCACGTTGAGTAGTCCGACCTGGATCCGTTCGGCCAAGTCCGGAAGCTCGTTGATTGCGAAGATACCTCGGTTGGTCCGGGGAACAAGCCCGTAGTGCAGCGTCAGTTCGTCGGAGAGATAGCGGCCCTCGGCGACCTTTATTGGGTCGACCTCGCCGATCAGGTCCGCAATCGCGGTGTCGGGTGTGGCGAGCTTCTCGCCGAAGCGGGCGCTCCGGTGCACCCAGGCGATCGGGGTCTCGTCACCGAGTTCGGCGACCAACGACCTGGCATAGGACGAGACCGGGGCGTAGGGATCGTCGTTGATCTCGGAACCCTCGATGATCGGCATCCACTCGTCGAGCAAGTCGACCAACGACCGGATGATTCGCGTCTTGGCCTGACCACGTTCCCCGAGGAAGATGATGTCGTGTCCCGCCAGAAGCGCGTTCTGTAGCTGGGGGAAGACGGTGTCCTCGTAGCCGAGAACCTCGGGGAACAGAGCCTCACCGGAGGCGATCTTCGCCACGACGTTCCGTCGGATCTCGGACTTGACCGATTCGGACTTCCACCCCGAGGTCCGCAGTTCTCCCAGTGAATTCACGCTCGGTTGTGCCATGTTCGGACCTTACCCGTGCGACTACTCCACGGGAGGGCGGGTGAACTCCAGCAACAGCCAGCCGCCCCGGTCCTCGATCCGATCGAGCACCAGGTCCGGCAAGGCCGCAACTGTTCGATCCCGGTGCTCGACGAGCACCCCGGATACGACCAGTCGGCCGCCCAGACTCACCCGCTCGACGAGGTCTGCACCTAGTTCCTCGATCACCGGGATGAGGACATTTGCGAGGACAAGATCAAACTTTCCAGATACGTCCGCAAGGCGATCAGTCGATGCCGTGACCCGGTCGCCGACTCCATTGACTTCCGCTAGGTCGCGGGTCACGCGGACAGCGTCCGGATCAATGTCGATTGCAACGACTTCGCCGGATCCGAGCAACGCCGCTGCCACTCCCAGGACTCCGGTCCCGCAGCCGACATCAAGGACTCTCGCGCCGGGGGTGACAAGTCGGTCGACCGCCTCGACACACAGCCTGGTGGTCACGTGGGTGCCAGACCCGAACGAGACTCCCGGCTCCATCACCAACTCGATCGTGTCCAGTGTGTCTGGGCTCTCGGCACCTGTGGCCGCCGCCCCTGGGCTCCCGGTGTCGTCCGACTCGACGGGACCGTCGGACTCAACTGGGCTGTCGGCCGGCAACCAGGCGGGGCGGATCACGATCCGCCCGCAGCGGCGGGCCTTGGCGAAGTCACGCCAACCGTTGTTCCATGCCACGTCCGGTTCGAGAGTTCTGAGCATGAGGGTGGCCTGCTCGTTCAAGCGGTCAATGGCCTCGACATCGAGATCGGCAATGAGCGTGACCGAACCGTCGTGACGAACACGTTCGGCGACGGCCGAGGCCCCGGCTGAGAACAGTCGGTCGGCTATCAGGTCGACTTCGGACATCGCGACGTCGATCGCCACGGCGATTCGCACTGGAGCGACCGGAGTGACCGGGACGACTGGGGTGTCGGACATGGCCCCAAACGTTAGATCCAGATCGGCGCTCGCCACGACGGACCTGTCGATACGGCGACCGATCTGGAGCGATGGAAATCCCCGCACGGCAATGACCGGCCGGTCCAGATCGGCCAGTTCGGGCACATGCTCGACATCGCGTACCGAGCTCCTCGGGGTCCTGCTCGTGTGATCTCGTCGTACAGCGGCACCGTGAGCGCGCTCGATCCCACCGGTGAAGGAAGCCTCGGCCTAGCTGGGTCACTGCCTGATCTACCCGATCTCGATTGGGATGACTTCGAACGAGCAAGTGAGCTGGCACGGCGAGATCTTGCCGATTCCCCATGACGACGCTGGTAGACCTCTGGTACGTGACGCAGACGCGGCGTCATCTAGGTGGACGTTCGATCCGGATGCCCGGGACGTCATCGAAGATGCCGTCGTTCGCGATCAACGGGAGGTCAAGGCGCATGGCGGTCGCTGCCACCCAGCGGTCGGCATCGTGGATCTTCTGAGCCAAGGGGTGGCCTGCACGATGGCAGGTGACCCGTAGCTGCACATACGCTTCAATCAGCTCAGGTCCCGAGTCGACGACCTCGGCAGCCGAGAGGCGGGACTCCATTCGTCGGAGCCGACTGGCACCCCAGCCGCGAAGCTGGGCACCGAAGCGGATCTCCGCCGCGGTTTGAAACGAGATGAACGTCGGACGTCCGAGCGTCAGCTGACGGAAGCGGGCCGCAAGGAGTGAGTCGGGGATCAGGTCAGCGCTGAACACATCAGTGTCGACCACCGCAGGGCCGCGCCCGCCGACCGTGTTCACGAACGAACGGCTTCGAGGAAGGCTTCACCCTCCTCGGGCGTGAGGTCCTCGATCACGAACTCCTCAGGGGGAGGCATCGGCTTGACGCGGCGAAGGAGCTCCTCGACGGGGAGCTCGCGGTGTGACTGCTTCGGAGCGGGGGTTGCCGGATCAGTGGACATCTCAGGTTGAAGGCTACCGGTCACTTGTGTGCCTGTCACCGGTGTCGCCCCGTCGCGCTGCCTGCTTTGCAAGCACAGGGTCGCGGCCGACCTGATGACACCCGCCGGGTCTGTCGCCGTGTCACGGCGAAGCGGTCGGTAACGTTCTGCCCGTGCGATACCGCGACAGTCCATCTGTTGAAGTCGAGACGAAGGTGTCAGGCGATCCGGCCGCGATCTGGACCCTTCTCACCGACATCACTCTGTCGTCCCGCTTCTCGTCCGAACTACAAGAGGTCGAGTGGCTCGACGGTGCCAAGGAGGTCGCTGTTGGGAACCGGTTCAGCGGACGCAACCGCAACGACCAGCGTGGCGAATGGACAACTCAGTGCGAAGTTGTCGAACTCGAGCCGGGTCGCCGTTGGGTCTGGCAGGTACACGGGGACGAGGGCGTCATGGCCA
Organism: Microthrixaceae bacterium; assembly: GCA_049647585.1. Taxonomy (GTDB): domain Bacteria; phylum Actinomycetota; class Acidimicrobiia; order Acidimicrobiales; family Microtrichaceae; genus JAGQSZ01. The sequence goes on from JBARXY010000001.1 coordinate 13,329, forward strand.
CCTGGGGCTTCGAGCTGGATCCCAGTCGAGACTCCGTCACCGTGCGCCACTGGGGACGTATGGGACCCGACCCCTCTGGGCTGACTGCGTTCATCGCCACCATGCCCGACCGCGAGGGGAAGATCATCTCGGGACGCATGGGCCAGTGGCGCGAGTCGATGACAGCGACCCTCGAAGGTCTGAAGCAACTGATCGAGGGACCGGCTGGCGTCGAAAGCTGACGATTCGCGACCCAGCCTGCACTTCCAGGACCGGTCGAGGATCAATCGTGGAGCAGTCGGGCATCACCTCGATCAAGGTCTTCCGGAATCCGCACCGCCGTCGGCCGACAATTCAACTTCGATCGCTGGGACTGCTGCGTGAGCGAGCACCTCATTGGTCCGACCGTGACGTGTAGCACTAGTTTCAGCTTCGTTCGGTCACATCGCACGAAACTGTCAGCCGGCTCAGGAGAAGCACATGACCCACGCAATGCAGCGCCGCTCGGGAGCGGATGCACCCGAGGTCAACGGCCCGCACCGCAGCCGCAAGCCTTGGCCGGTCGAGTTCTACTCCACCGCAGTCGGCAAAAAGTGGGTCATGGCACTCACCGGTGTCGGGCTCATGGGCTTCGTCTTCGCCCACATGTTCGGCAACCTCAAGATGTTCATCGGCCGAACTGCGTTCGACGAGTACGCACACGGACTACGCACCCTGTTCCATCCGATCCTTCCCAACCAGTGGCTGCTCTGGGGCCTGCGAATCGGCCTCATCGTGATGGTCATCTTCCACATCCACTCGGCCTACACGCTGACCCGGATGAATCAGCGTGCCCGGCCGATCAAGTACCAGTCGCCCCGTGACTACATCGCGGTCACCTTCGCCTCCCGGACGATGCGTTGGACCGGGATCATCATTTTCCTGTTCATCCTGTTCCACCTCGCCGACCTGACATTCGGTTGGGCCAATCCCGACTTCGTGACCGGCGACGCATACGACAACCTGGTTCGCAGCTTCGAACGTCCGCTCGTCGCAGTCCTCTATGTGATCTGCAACATCGCTCTGGGCCTGCACCTCTTCCACGGCAGCTGGTCGATCTTCCAGAGCATGGGCCTCAACAACCCTCGCTACAACGGCGCCCGCCGCGGATTTGCCGCCGCCTTTGCCATCACCGTCGCCGGAATCAACTGCGTGTTCCCGATTGCCGTGCAGGCCGGCCTGGTCCACTGATGACTTCCGGCCACCCGAGTTCCGAAAACCGTCTCCAGACATCCAGTTTCCAAGCGGTCAACCGCTGTCGAACAACTCTCCACACAGGAGCTATATCCACGTGGCACTGACGCTCGATTCCAAGATCCCCGAGGGCCCACTGGCCGACAAGTGGGACAACCACAAGTTCGACCTGAAGCTGGTCAACCCGGCGAACCGTCGCAAGTTCAAGGTCATCGTCGTCGGTTCAGGCCTCGCCGGCGCAGCGGCTGCTGCGTCACTCGGAGAGGCCGGCTACAACGTCAGCGTCTTCACCTACCACGACTCCCCCCGCCGGGCGCACTCGATCGCCGCCCAGGGCGGAATCAACGCAGCAAAGAACTACAAGAACGACGGCGACAGCGTCTACCGCCTGTTCTACGACACGATCAAGGGCGGCGACTACCGCTCACGCGAAGGCAACACATACCGCCTCGCCCAGGTGTCTGCCAACATCATCGACCAGGCCACGGCCCAGGGTGTCCCCTTCGCCCGTGAGTACGGTGGACTTCTCGACAACCGTTCCTTCGGTGGCGCCCAGGTCGCCCGGACCTTCTACGCCCGGGGCCAGACCGGTCAGCAGTTGCTGCTCGGCGCCTATCAGGCGCTTGCCCGGCAGATCCACCTTGGCACCGTGACCCTCCACAACCGCATGGACATGCAGGACGTCGTCGTCCATGACGGTCGTGCGGTCGGGATTACGACCCGCGACCTGTTGACCGGCGAGGTCAGCTCACATTCCGCCCATGCGGTTGTGCTCGCAACGGGTGGCTACGGAAACGTCTACTACCTGTCGACCAACGCCAAGAACTGCAACGTCACCGCCACCTGGCGTGCCCACAAGAAGGGCGCTGCGTTCGCAAACCCGTGCTACACGCAGATCCACCCCACCTGCATTCCTGCCGCAGATGAGTTCCAGTCGAAGCTGACCCTCATGTCGGAGTCGCTACGCAACGACGGCCGGATCTGGGCACCGAAGTCGGGCGAGGACACCCGCTCCGCAGCTTCGATTCCACCGGAGGAGCGTGACTACTACCTGGAGCGCAAGTACCCGGCGTTCGGCAACCTGGTCCCCCGCGACGTCGCCTCCCGCAACGCCAAGACCGTCGTCGACGAGGGTCGCGGTGTCGGACCTCTTAAGAACGGTGTGTTCCTGGACTTCAGCGATGCGATCGGCCGCCTCGGCGCCGAGACCATCAAGGAGCGCTACGGCAACCTCTTCGACATGTACGAGCGGATCACCGGTGAGGATCCCTACACCGTGCCGATGCGCATCTACCCCGCGACCCACTACACGATGGGCGGACTCTGGGTGGACTACAACCTGCAGACAACCATTCCCGGACTGTTCGCACTCGGTGAGGCCAACTTCAGTGACCATGGAGCCAACCGGCTCGGCGCCTCGGCCCTCATGCAGGGTCTGGCCGATGGCTACTTCGTCGCTCCCGAGACCATCCCCGGCTATCTCTCCGGGCTGCTCGGGGATCCGCTGGTGGAGACAACCCACCCCGAATTCACCAAGTCACTCGCCGAGACCCAGGACAGGGTCGACCAGCTGCTGGCCGTCAAGGGAACCCACAGCGTCGATCACTACCACCGTGAACTCGGCAAGGTCGTCTGGGAGAAATGTGGCATGAGCCGCAACGCCCCGGACCTGGAATCCGCCCTCGGCGAGATCCCCGAGATCCGCGAGCAGTTCTGGTCCGATGTGAAGGTTCCTGGTTCTGGCAACACGTTCAATCAGTCGCTCGAGAAGGCTCTCCGGGTCGCGGACTTCATGGAAATGGCCGAGTTGAAGGTCAAGGATGCGTTGCACCGCAGCGAGTCATGCGGCTGTCACTTCCGTGAGGAGAGCCAGACCGAAGAGGGCGAGGCCCTGCGTGACGACGAGAACTTCTCCTACGTCGCGGCTTGGGAGTACGGCGGTCCGGACATCCAGCGCGAGGCGATTCTCAACAAGGAACACCTCGAGTTCGAGAGCGTCCATCTTTCACAGCGCAACTACAAGTGACGACAGAAGTTACGGCAGAGGGAAGTAGATCACAGTGAGCAAAATCCTGAACCTGAAGCTGAAGGTCTGGCGCCAGTCCTCCAACGAGGACAAGGGCCACTTCGAGGAATACACGACGAAGGTCGCCGACGACGCTTCCTTCCTCGAGATGCTCGACTACGTCAACGAGGACCTCATCGAGAAGGACGAACTGCCGATCGCGTTCGACCATGACTGTCGTGAAGGCATCTGCGGTAGCTGCGGAATCATGATTGACGGCCAGGCACACGGGCCACAGCACGGCACCGCGACGTGCCAGCTACACATGCGCCAATTCTCCGACGGCGACGAGATCGTCATCGAGCCGTGGCGTGCCGCAGGATTCCCGATCATCAAGGACCTGGCGGTCAACCGGGCAGCATTCGACCGGATCATCGAGTCCGGCGGCTACATCTCGGTCGACACCGGCGCACCTCAGGATGCCAACTCGATCTTGGTGTCGAAGGATGCAGCCGACGCTGCCATGGACGCGGCTGCGTGCATCGGCTGTGGCGCCTGCGTCGCTGCGTGTCCCAACTCTGCAGCGCAGCTGTTCACCGCAGCCAAGCTCCAGCACCTGAACATGCTTCCCCAGGGCCAGCCCGAGAGGCTCGCCCGCACCGAGGCCATGGTCGAGAAGATGGAGGAGTTCTTCGGCTCCTGCACCAACCACGGCGAGTGCGAAGAGGCATGCCCGAAGGAGATCTCGATCGACTTCATCGCCATGATGAACCGCGACTACCTGAAGGCGAAGCTGGCCAACCGTCGCCGTCAGGGCCAGAAGAAGATCGGCTAACTCCGTCCCGAGCGACCTCCGGAGCACCGGAGCACCGGAGCACCGGAGCACGGGAGCACGGGAGGCGCCTCGGAGAGTTTGAGTCACTCATCAGGAGTTTGCGCGTACAACCAGCTCTCTGATCCGGGCCAGTTCGGCCGGGCGCATGTTGGGGTCCCTGTCTTTCCAGTCGGCCGCCACACCCAGGTGCCGCTTCACCTCGTCCAGGTCGAATGTTCCCAGATAGCGCCTGACGAATCGCTGCCGCAACGCTCCCATCAACCATGTGGTCGGCGGCTTGCCGGGTATCTCGGCGCTCGACATGAGTAGCCACGACATCGCCACGTCATCGGCCCAATGACCAATGCTGACGTTCGTCCAGTCGATGACCACTGGGCCCGTGGAGGTCATCATCACGTTTAGGCGATGTAGGTCAAGGTGCAAAAGAGCGTTCTCGTGTCCTGACACGGTTCGAGAGCCTGTCGGTTCGACCGAACCGTCTTGTGGACCAAGTGTGGCTGGGAGATCTGCGAACCACGATGGCATGGGGACTGCCTGCAAGTGCAGATGGAGTTCTGCCAACTGATCGGCATAGTGGTTCAGGCGCCATGGTTGGCTGGCCATCTGGTCCCCCATCGACGTGCCGTCGACACGTTCCATCACCATGTCCATACCGTCGTCACTGATCTCCAGAACGGCTGGCACCGGATAGCCGTGGGAGTCCAGGTACTGCATCACCCGGGCCGCGACGGCCTGGGAATGACCCGAACGCGATCGACGCAACACCAAGCCAGGCTGATAGTCGAAGATGTCTGCTTCGCGGCCCGATGCGAGCAACTCCCCCGGCCTTGAACATCAGGTGAGTCTACGACCGGAACAATCCGCCTTCGCTCTTGCATCGATCTCCACAGATCCTCGTGTCAGACCACACCTGGACTCCCCATTAGCCTCGGACACCATGGTTCTGGAGCCGCTGCCGATCACAGGTCCGGACGTAATGCTTCCGGGATCCGACTTTCTTCTCGCCGGAGTTGGGCGCCTGCTGCTGTTGATCGGCGTCGTCGGGTTCGTCGCCGGTCTGATCGTTCGTCGACTTGGTAAACGTCGGCTCGCCCAAGCCAACAACGGGTCGGGAGCGACCGCATCGCCCGGGGCCGCATCGCCCGGGGCCGCATCACCCGGGGCCGCATCACCCGGGGCCGCATCGCCTGCTCCGAAGGGCCGCCGGCCGATCTTCGTCATGGGCTTCGGTATCGCCGCCCTGATCGGGCTTGCACTCAGCGTCATCTATCGCCCGCCGCCGTTCGAGGCACCGATCCTTCCCGCACTTCCCAGGCTCCTTCCCGAACAGGCCTTCTTCTACAGCAAGGTCACTGACCTTCCGGTCGCTGCGGAAAGTGACCGCTGGATCGCATCGCAGAAGACCATCAAGCTGGGTGCCGCTTTCGGTAGCACCGTCTATCAGGGATGGGCGCCGGGGATTCCCTTCAATCCGGTTACGTCGCAGACGCGTCGGATCGATGTCCACCTGACCCAGTTCAAGGAGGGGTCGTTCCAGGGCCCGTACCCGATCGCGGATCCTCCCTACATCGAGAACTTCCCGGTCTACGGCGGGGATCAGCACTATCTGGCGATTGATGTCGACGAGCGCCGGGCTTGGGAATTGATCGCCTTCAGACGATGGTTCAGTCGCTGGGAGGCCGGGGCCGGCTCCACCTGGAGCATGGACGAGTTGACCTATCCGATCGGCTCCACGATCGCCGCCGGGCTGCCGCTGCTACCGGGAATGGTCACCTACGACGAGGTGGCCGCAGGCTCTGTCGACCACATGATCCTCATCGGAACGTCGATCTCAGCGCGCGGAAAGTTTGTCTGGCCGGCACGAGGTTCCGACGGAATTTCCGATGACCCCGACGCGCCACCGATGGGTGCCTGGCTGCGACTCAAGTCGACCGCCGACCTGAGCGAGCTCGGTCCACAGGCCAAGATCATCGCAACCGCTGCCCAGACCTACGGCGTGATGATCTCCGACACCGGACCGGGATTCGGAATGAGAGGCACCGCGGATCGGCGGTGGGATCCAGCCGACCTGCACTCGCTTCAGACGCTCACCACCGACGATTTCGAAGCCGTCGATGCCTCGTCGTTGATGGTTTCGACCGACAGCATGGAAGCCCGACCTTCCGGCTGAAACAGCCGTCGGGTAGCACGAGACTCCCGCCTACCGAGACCTACTGGTTGCGGACCAGCGCACCAATTCCGTCGACAGGGGATGCGGCCGACGGATATGGCACAACCGTGACGTCGGCCCCCTGGGCAGCCGCGGAGCGAATACAGGCGTCGACCAATGGAACCTCAAGGGGAGTCTGGCCGAAGTTCGTGACCATCTCCTCGCTGGGCGCGACCATCGGACCATCACCGACCCACGCCATGCGGACCTCGTTGGTCCTTGAGACGTCGTCGTTCACGAGTAGGTGTGAGACACGTCCTTCGGAGAGTGCACGCATGGTCTCTTCGACCCCCTCCACCCCGCGGCCCGATGCCGTTGCATCGCGGAAGGTTTCGAGGAGCGCAACCATCCGCTCCGCAACGATCGTGTCCTGCAGTCCGATCACGGCGTCGGCCGTTCCGTCGAGCGCATCACCGGGCTGGCGTCCACCCGGGACCTGATGCACGAGTGGTTGCAGACGTTCGGGAAGGTTCTCGGTCAGAAACTGAGTGGCTCGGACATCACCCGCAACGGCGATGAACGCCGCGTCGCAGGAATCTGCTGCCTTTGCCACCGCCTCTGCCACGGCAACGCTGTTCGCCTCCCAGGTGTTCTCGGCCCTCTGTTGGTAGCGGCGCTGGGACCAACCTCCGGGATGGGACCGGTGGATGTGCAGTGTCTCGCCCTCGATACTGAAGGAATCTTCGAGTTCGCCCTGGTCGACAACCGACACGTCCGCTCCGACACGGTCGGTGAGCACGACGACGTGCGGGAGAAGCGAGGACTCCCAGTCGAGCAGAGGCGCCAATCTCGGTAGTGCGCCCACATGTGCGACGTCATCGGTCAACTGGTCAGCGATGTGGACCACCAGCCGCGGAGCCTTCTCGTCAACCACAACCACGAGTCCGTCGCCGCCCTGATGGTTGCCCTCGATCGTCGTCTCGGCGACGTCCAGAAGTTCATCCGATGCACCCTGTTCGGCGGCGACCCTGCGGAGGTTCCGCCACCTGATCGCAAGCTGATCGTCTGCATCGGTGAACCGACTGGGGGTCTCGACATAGACGGTCAGAAACGGGCCCTCCTCGCCATATAGGCCGAGCAGACGGGACCTCAATTCCGTGCCCGGAGATACGGTTATGACTCCTTCAGTGCTTGTGTCAGCCATGATTCGACCCTAACCGGGCAGATTCGCGAAGGTCGGTCGCGCCTAGGTCGCCAGGCCAGTGGGTCGATGCCGGAGCGCGGCCTACGAGTCGGAAGCGTTCGGCGGAGGTGGCGGCTGGTTCCACTCGATCCAGCCGGTGCCGGTCCGACCGTCGGCGGCCGTGACTCGGGCCAAGGCCCTGGGGAAACGCGACTCGCGTCCATCGGGGTGGACCAGCAGGACCGGAGAAAAGGCCAGCGGTTCGAAACTCAGATCGAGCTCACCGAAGACCTGTCTCCCGAGCGTCGGCAGGCTCTCGTCCCCAAGCTCCGTAGTGATGGCGACCTGGTCAGACTCTCGGAACGATCCGCCCGGTTCGAGTTCGTATGCGATTCCGTAGTTGTCGTTGGGAAAGAACCCGCCGGTGGCATGAAATCTGGTCCCGTCATCGAGGCGACCAGCGCTCCAGCACCACGTGTTGGTCCACCAGTCACGGGTAGCTCCCCATGAATGATCCCGTTGACCCCAGCCATCGAATTCGATGGTCTCGGTTCCAACCAGAATGCGGCCGTGGACCCGGCACGGGATTTCGTAGCGAGGAGTGACCGGCGGCCACATGTAGGCGTCCTGATCGGTGAAGAAGTCCAACTCGAAACCGAATGGGATCTGCTCGCCACGGGGGTCGTGATACACGTCGGAGGGACTGTCGAGTCTCAAGCCGAACGACTCGAGGTTGATGGACATATGTTCACCCGGGACTTCGATCGTGTGGTCCGCCCAGATTCCGCTGTGGCGCAACTCCAACGCGGTCGCGTCCCTGGGCATCGGAATGTCGTGTTCGATCACCGTGATGAGTGAACGGTCAGGTCCCACCAGACAGGCCCAGTACCAGACCCGATCCATGTTCGGGTAGAAGCCGATGCGCACATAGCCGCCGAGCTCCTGGTCCTCGCTGAACCAGTCCATGTAATAGGACTCGTTCCAGAGCATCGAGTCATCGGGGACGTGTCGCTGTTCGTCGATCGGATTCAGAGCCGGCATGAACTGCAGTCTGTCAGCGGGCGAAACCCCGTGCGGCCTCGACACCCCGACGGATGCGGTTTGATTCGCACTGTCCGCCCGGCGTCTGGTCGCCCGGCGTCTGGTCGCCCGGCGTCTGGGCGCTCGGTCGAGGTGGGCGCACGGTCGAGGTGGCGCCCACTGCCGGTAGTCTCTCCGGTGTGGTCCAGTACCTGAGCGACGAATGGTTCCAACAAGCCGGCGCGGCGATCTCGGCGAGCGAGGCTCTTCGAGCGGCTGCGACCGCTAGCGAAGACGTCACGATTCAGTACGAGGTGACCGGTGCACCGTCCGGCAAACAGGCGTACACGATCTGGCTGCGCGACGGAGCGGCAGGACTGGATGTCGGCGCTTCGAAGGGCGCCGAGGTCACTTTCGCTCTCGACTATCCCACCGCCGTGCAGGTGGCCAAGGGTGAACTGTCCGCCCAAGCTGCATTCATGCAGGGGAAAATGAAGCTTGGCGGCGACGTGGGCGTCCTGATTCGTGCCCACGCCGCGATCGACAGCCTCAGTGATGTTCTGGCCGATCTGCGCTCGAACACCGAATACTGACAGGCCTGGCTGGGCCGTCATTGAGGGGCGGACTCAGCGCCGAAACGCCGACTTGAGACTCTGGAGCGAGGTCGACCCGAATTCGGCGTAACGGTGGTTCGACCCAGTGACCGCTCCCCTCAGGCGCGTGTCGTTGGCGGCGAGCCGAGTCGCCCCGAACTGTGCCGCGGTCGGGTCGTGGGACATCTGGCTCCACCATGTCGGCGTGTCCTGATTCCATGGAACTCTGCCAATCAGGTGAAACGTAGAACTCCATGGCAGCGGAGCGAGAGCGAGCGATGCCGCAGCGTTGATGGCTTCATCGGCCAGGTGACCCAACGCCACGGGATCGAACCGGTTTCCGACCACAGCGACGGTCTCAGCCCGGCCGGGTTCACCACCGTCAAGGCGGAACTCAGCGACGTGTCCAACCGGCACTCCCGGACTGCCGGCAAGGACAACTCCGTTGGCCCGGGTGCCCGCCGCTGCTGCGGATGCCGCGACAACCGCGCCGTAGCTGTGACCACCGATGACTATCGAGGGGGCATCGCCATCCCGTCCGAGCATGTCCTTGATCTGCGAAACAAACCGGTTCAAGTCGTCGCCTGCCCCTTTGGCTCCGTGGCCGAGTTCGATCGCCGCCAGTGGAATTCTGTCCGGTGGGTCATACCCGAGCCATTCGATCATCGCCAGATCAGGGTCCTCGTCCCAAATCCTGTTGGCAGCCAAGGAGGCTGGGCTGGCGAACGCAGATAGGTCAGTCCCCACACCCGGAACCCAGATCCCGATGCGTGTTGCCGAATCGAGATCCCCGAAAACCTCGGCCACCTGGCCAGGGCCCAGTAGAAGGATCTGACGGTCCGGACCGGCCAGCCCGTCATAGTGCTGAGCGGTTCGCAGGATCGCCTCCAGTCGGTCATTGCTCCACAGCAGACCCCCGAACCTGTACCACTTGCTACGTTCGACCAACTCGGCCTGCTCCGCCTGCAGCAAGTGCCGAAGCTTGGCCTGAATCTCGTCCTGACTCGAGGCGAATATGGGAGCGAACGCCCCGGATGTTGCGCTTCCACCGGGGGTCGATGCGTCAGCTCTCGAGCGCCACTCGGAATCGGTCCCGGTTCCGTTGCTCGGACCGAAGTAGCCCTCAGGGTCACTAGCGAGTTCTTGTTGCGCCGCCTGGGAGGCGAGTGCACTGCCAACGTCACGAAGCAGGCCCTCGGCGTTCCGCAGAGACGGCCCATGCACCGCAGTCCACTCTCGCCGAAACCGTTGGGAGATCGGACCGCACCACCACGTACGTTCCACCGCAACATCGATCCGACGGCGTGACTCCGCAAGTTCGACTGCAGCCGCGGACATTTCGGAGCCGAGTCGCCGAACCACCTGGACGTCTGCTCCAAGGATCACTTTCCGCACACCGCCATCGATTCACCGCCACAAGTCGTCAGGTTCAAGTCGCCAGGTTCAAGTCATCAGGTTCAAGTCGTCAGGTTCGAGTCGCGACGACCAGGTCGCCACGGACGAGTCGCGATCGGCAGTCGCCGGCAATGTTCTCGGCGGTCGCAAGGGCCGACTTTGGCAAGGGACCAGCCAGGGCGACAGGGGTCCGGCTACCCGCGCCGGTATGCGGGCGTAGCGATGGGTAGCGTTCTCGGCATGCCAGAGCTACCCGAGGTCCAAGCTCACGTCGAGAGACTCAGCAACGACTTCGAGGGTGAAACCCTCGATGAATTCCGGCTGCTGTCGTTCTCGGCGCTCAAGACCGTCCAACCGTCACCCGACGAGGCCGTCGGCATGTCGTTGCTGGGCTTCGGCCGGAGAGGCAAGTTGTTGCTGGCACACTTCGGCGATGCGGGCGACGTCGGGGTTACCGAACCATCGGAGTTGTCGAAACTCACGTTCGTCATCCACCTGATGCAGGCGGGAAGACTCATACCGGACGAGAAGCAGTCACCGCGCCCCAAGAACGGCGTGGCCCGCTGGACCTTTGGGAGCGGCCGTGCGCTGCTGCTCACCGAGGCCGGCAAGGAGCACAAAGTGGGGATCTGGCTGATGTCCGGAGACCCGCTCGCGCAGGCACCCCTAGTCGACCTCGGAATCGATGCCGCGAGCCTGAGTCTCGATCAGTTGCGGGAGGCCCTAGCGGCAAAGAATCAGCGACTGCACGGGTTCCTACGCGACCAGAAGGGAATCGCCGGGATCGGCAGGATGCTCGCGAACGAGATCTGCCACCGAGCAGAACTCTCGCCGTTCGCGATGACACGGAAGCTCACCGACGAGGACATCGTGCGGCTTCATCAAGCGATCCAGGACAGCATCGACGCTGCCCTGGCCAGTGAAAGAGCCCTCGACGCGATGTCCAAGTCAGCCGATCGGCCAGCCAGGGTTCATCACAGAAAGGGCGAGCCATGCCCGGTGTGCGGCGACACCATCCGTGCCGTTGAATACAACGCCTACGAAGTCGACTACTGCCCCAGATGTCAGACGGGCGGCAAAGTTCTGGCCGACAACACGACGTCGAAGTTCCTCAAATAGCGGCGGCGCCCGTTGGCCATCGGGTCCCCCTCCCCCACGAGTGCGGACCGCTTCCGGAGGGGTTTGAAGTGTGATTGGAATGGTCGTATTTCGACCACTCCAACCACACTTCCCTCGGGTCTTGCCCGACGAACCCAGCGGATCGGGCCAAATCTCGTCCGGTCCCATCTGAGGGGACCGGATTTCGGATCAGATCAGGCCGAGCTCACGGACGGCGTCGCGCTCTGAGGCGAGCTCGGCAACCGATGCATCGATGCGTCCGCGTGAGAACTCGTCGATCTCAAGGCCTTGGACGATCTTGTACTCACCATTGGTGACCGTGCATGGGAACGAGCTGATCAGTCCCTCTGGAACGCCATAGGAACCGTCGGACGGGACCGACATCGACACCCAGTCACCCTCGGGAGTTCCAAGATGCCAGTCGTGGATGTGATCGATTGCCGCCGAGGCTGCCGAAGCTGCCGACGAAGCTCCGCGGGCATCGATGATCGCCGCACCGCGCTTGGCCACGGTCGGGATGAAGTCATCTTCGAGCCAGGTCTGGTCGTTCACCAGGGCGGCAGCGTTCTGGCCCTTCACCTCGGCGTGGAAGAGGTCGGGGTACTGGGTCGTCGAGTGGTTGCCCCAGATGGTCATCTTGGTGATCTCACTCACCGTCGCTCCGGTCTTGGCTGAAAGCTGGGCCTTGGCACGGTTGTGGTCCAGGCGTGTCATCGCTGTGAAACGGCTGGGATCGAGTCCCTCGGCATTGTTCATGGCGATGAGGGCATTGGTGTTTGCCGGGTTCCCGACGACGAGGATCTTTATGTCCTTGGCTGCCGAACGTCCCAGCGCCTGACCCTGCGGCTTGAAGATTCCACCGTTTGCACTGAGAAGGTCCGACCGCTCCATTCCAGCCTTGCGCGGCATCGCGCCGACGAGAAGAGCTACGCCTGCGTCGCCGAAAGCGACGTCCGCGTCGTCGGTCTGGACAATGTCGCTGAGCAGCGGGAACGCCCCATCCTCGAGCTCCATCGCCACGCCCTTGAGCGCACCGAGCGCTGGCGTGATTTCGAGCAGCTGAAGAATGACCGGCTGATCGTCACCGAGCAGGGCGCCACTGGCGATGCGAAACAGAAGGGAGTAACCGATCTGACCGGCTGCACCGGTTACGGCTACACGAACGGGGGGTTTTGCCACGATTTGCTCCTTGGGTTTGGCGCCACTGATCAGGCGGGTGCTGTTCGTTGAGGCCCTCTGAGGCTACCGAGTCGGGATGACCGGGAACGAACCGAGTGGACCAAGAGTGACCGAGTTCGAGCCGTTGGCATCCCTACATAGGCCCTACAGAACGACGGGTTCTCAAACTGGATCCGAACCCATTCTCAAGCCGGACCGAATTGCCCCCGATGCAACTACTTCGAAAGGAAGAGGGTGGAGGAGCGAAGGTGAGATCCAAGCGGTGGTTCGGGGCTATGGCCGTACTACTAGTCGTGACTGGGGTGCTGGGGGCCTGTGTTCCGGCGCCTGAGGCATTCCAACTGGATGGCCAAAGCTTGGCTGGCGCCACTCTCACCCACGAGCACGGCGACACGTTCACGGCGACGAGCGGGTCGGGCAGTTGGCGAATCAGTTCGGGAACCGGGAACAACGGCGTCAACACCAGAATGGTGTTCTGGTCCACCGAATCGGCCGCGACCGTCAACGGCGGTTCGTGTATTCGTTTCGACCCGAATTCTGTGTGGCCCACCCAGGAGGGAGTTGCGCTGCGAATCGCCACGTCGGGCGGACAGACGAGGGCTGTGACGGTGACCAAGAACGTCTTCGGCTACGCAACAAATATCTACAACGTCCACTCATGGAGGGGCTCAGAGTTGACGCTCCTAGCGAGTGTCGATGCATCACGGTCACTTGCCGGGATGGGCGCCGTGAACCTATGCGGCCGCATCGACGGCAATACCGTCAGGTTCAAGATCTGGCGCTCATCGAACCCGGAGCCGTCATGGGAGGACCGGTCGAAGGTGAACACCGTGAAGGCGCATTCGCTCGAAGCCAGATCTGGACACTTCGGCATCTATGCGGGCCACCTCCCGCCCAACACCGCGATCAAGATGACCCACTTCCCTGTTGTAGACGCCCCACGTGGATCTCCACCATCGACCGTCCCACCGACGACTGCGCCACCGACGACTGCGCCACCATCGACCGTGCCACCATCGAACGTGCCACCGGCGACCGTGCCACCATCGACCGTGCCACCGGCGACCGATCCGGCGGACCCTGCCGATGCAGCGCCCTCGATGACCGACCCGGTGTCCGACCTACCTGACTAGCGGAAGCCGTCAGCGGGAAACACGACTCGCGTCCGACCCCAGATGGTCGCGAGTCCCGGGTGTGTCACCTGTGTGGCTGGTGGTCAGCCCGTTGGCGCTCGGCCGACTGGGTATTGCCGACCCACGACTCATAGAGACGGCCGTATACCCCGCCTTCCTCGACCAACTCGCTGTGATGGCCGATTTGGACGACCCGTCCGGCATCAAACACGACCACGATGTCGGCAGCTTCAGCGGTCGAGAGCCTGTGGGCGATGCTTATCGTCGTCCGCCCCTCGGATAGCTTGGCCAGGGCCTTGGCGAGGGCGCGCTCGGTCTCGGGGTCCACCGCGGACGTCGCCTCATCAAGAATCAGTAGCCCCGGGTCGGCGACCTGTGCTCTAGCGAGCGCCACAAGCTGACGCTCGCCGACCGAGAGTGCGTCGCCCCGCTCCCCCACCTGGGAGTTGATCCCCTCTGGTAGTGCGGCAAGCCACCAACCGAGATCGAGGGACTCGAAGGCACTCCTCACCTCGGCGTCGGTGGCACCCGGTCGACCGAACCGCACGTTCTCCAGAATTGTCGTCTCGAAAAGGAACCCGTCTTGGGCGACGAGCCGGATTGCGAGGGCACGCGAACCTGGCGAAACGTCCCGCAGGTCGACACCGTCAAGGAGGATCCGTCCGCGGGTCGGGTCCGCCAAGCGGGTAAGCAGCTTGGCCAAGGTCGTCTTGCCCGAACCCGTCTCACCGACGATTGCGGCGTTGACCCCGGCAGCGAAATGAAGCTCCACGTCACCCAGTACCGGATTGCCGGGTTCGTACTCGAACCCGACCCCGTCGACGTACAAGTCGAGCGCGCCCGATGAGAGTTCCACTCCCGGCTCGGGTTCGACGACGTCGATCGGCTCATCGAGCAGGTCCAGAACTTTGCGCCACCCGGCCAGTGCTGTCTGGGTCTGATCGAGAACCTCGCCGATGTCGGCGACGGGTTGGACGATCATGTTGGCAAGGAACACGACCGCGATCAGCGAGCCCGTGTTTAGTCCCCAGGAAGGTCCCCACCAGACCCCGGCTCCGATGACGGCACCGAGCATGAGCCCGCTGAATACGTCGGACACCGGAAACATGAGTGCGTAGAAGAACCGGGCCTTCAGCTGTGCGTCTCGCTGGCTGTCGATCGATTCGTCGAGGCGCTTCCGGGCTGCCCGGGAGTCGGCGTAGGCACGTATGACCCGAATGCCCATGACCGTCTCGGAGATCTCCGACAAGGTGTCCGAGACCCGATTGCGCAGATTGTCGTACGCGCGGAGCTGACGCTTCTGGACGAATTTGAGGATCGGTACGATCGGGGCCATTACAAACAGCGTGACTAGGGCGAGCTGCCAGCTGTAGATGGCAATGACCAGTATCGACACCACGATGACCGTCGAGTTCACCACCCACGACACCGCACCCCAGGACGCGAACTGCGAGAGCGTCTCTATGTCAGAGGTGACCCGGGCCACCATCACGCCGCGTTTGGACTCGTTGTGGTGAGCCACGCTCAGTCGGTGGACATGGGAGAAGGCCCTGGTGCGTAGCCCGTAGATGACGTTCTCGGCGGTGACCATGAGCCGCATGTAGGTGACCTTGGTCAGCAATGCGAGTGCGACCATGGCGACGGCCGCTAGCGAAGCCGTAACAAGCACGAAGCTCCACCGCGGCTCGCCGGAGCCAATCCCCTTGTCGAGGATCTGTTGGATGGCGATCGGAATGACCATCTTGCCGCCGGCCATCACCAGCGCCATCGTTACCGACACGCCGAGTCCCACCCGCAGCTCCGGGGTTGCTTGTATGCCGGTGCGCAGTACATCCATGGCCCGGACCTGCGTGGGGCCCTTACGTCCAGTCATGGCATGGACCCGTTGGGGTCGCCGGAGCCGCCGGGGCCCTTGAGGTCCTCGTCATTGAAACCCGTGTCGTCGAGGTCGGCGTCGTCGAGGTCGGCGTCGTCGAGATCTCTGCCCTCCATCGACTCCTCGGCTTCGTACGCGGTGACCAGTGCCGCGTACTCGGGGTCGGACAGCAGATCCTGGTGCGAACCCTGACCCCGAATCTGGCCGTCCTCCAGGTGCACTACACGGTCGGCGAGCATGATCGTGGACAAGCGGTGGGCCACGACGATCATTGTCGTCAGTCCATCTCGTAGCCCACCGAGAATTTCGGCTTCGATCACCGGGTCGACAGCTGACGTGGCGTCGTCCAGAAGCAACACCCTGGGCTTGCCTGCCAGCGCCCTCGCAAGTGCGACCCGCTGGCGCTGCCCACCGGAGAGGGTTACTCCCCGCTCACCCACGACAGTCGCCTGCTGGTGTGGCAGTCTCCCCACGAACCGACGGGCCCTCGCCCGCTCAAGCGCTTCGTCCAGATCTGCGTCCGGGATCGGTCGCCCCAGTGAAACGTTGTGGTTGATTGTCGATGCGAACAGGAAGCTCTCCTGGAAGGCCACCGAAAGCGAAGTCCTCAGTTCGTCAGGATCGAGTTGGTCGACGGGGACCCCACCAACCCTCACGGTTCCAGTATCGGGTTCGTCGAGTCGGACGATCAGATTGGTAAGTGTTGACTTGCCCGACCCGGTTGAACCGACAAGAGCGACAGTCTCGCCTGGATCGACGTGGAACGAGACGCCGCTCAGCACCTGGGTTCCCCCGTAGGAGAATGAGACATCGTCGAGTTCTACCGACAGCGGGCCCTCCGGCAGCACGCTGACAGCGCCGGTCCCGCCAGCTCCGCCAGCCTCGCCGGTCCCGCCGGTCCCGCCAGCCCCGCCAGCCTCGCAGGTCCCGCCGGTCCCGCCAGCCCCGCCGGTCCCGTTGACTCCGACCCTCGCGGCTGGTCGTCCCCTGCGATCGACAGAATTGCGTCCGGAGCCAGATCCCTCGGCAGCCGGATCTCGAGGTTCGCTCATGACCCGATCGACTCGCTTCACCGATACGACAGACATCGGGGTGGACTCGAACATGAACCCGACGATTCGCATCGGAAACGCGAGCCACCCGAACAGCGCCACAGCCTGTATCAGCTGTCCCGGGGTCGTCGCGCCGGTGTCGATTCGCCAGGCGCCGACGACGAGCAGCGCGATCATTCCCAAATTCGGCAGTAGATCGATCACAGGTTGGAAAATCGAAGTCATGTTGGCGACGATCAATCGTTCCGTACGCAACTTGTCGGCCGATGTCTGAAAACGCTCGTCCTCGTCACTTTCACGGCCCAACGTCTTGACCACGAGCGCGCCGTCGAAACTCTCATGCGCGATCGATGACACCTCTCCGAGTCTCGATTGCACTTGGCCGGAGGGACCACTCACCTGATTGGTGTAGTAGCGGCTCAGCATTGCCAACAGCGGAAACAGGACCAGTCCGATCAGGGCGAAGGCGACGTCGGCAAGCAGCAGACTGACGAGCGAAACCACCATCAACGCCAACACGCCGACCGAGAAGGGCAAGGGCATCAGCAGCCGGGTTCCGGTGGTCACGTCGACATCGGCGTTGGCCAACAACTCGCCCGTCGGGTGACGCCGGTACGAAGACATCGGCATGACCAGTAGACGGTCGCTCACACCACGGCGCAGTTCGGCCTGGGCCAGCGTCTCGGTCACCGACCCGTACCACCGGCGGGCGACGACCGATAGCCCGCGAAGTGAAGCCACGACAAACAGGGCGAACATCGCCCAGACAACCGTCGATGCAGACACCCCCTCCTTGAACCCCGGGGTGATCACCTTGTCCGTGATACGACCGAGAATGAAGGACGCGCCGACCACCAGAATCGCCCAGCCAACTCCGCCGACCAGCGAAAGGGCGAAGGAAACCGGCTGCATGCGCACGAAGCGGCCAATAAGTTTGATGCCCTCACGGGTCGGCGAGAGGTCCTCGTGACCTGAATGGCCACCTGGCGGGAGTTCGTCATCCGGAACCGGATCGGAGGCGTTGGCTATGGAACTCACGTCAGGACATCACTTGGGTTTCGAAGCTTTGTGCGCCGGGCAGAAGTCGCGTTGGCAAGTTGTGCCCGGCGCACAGGTGTCAGGGAAGCTGAATTGATTTGGTCTCGAGGAACTCCTCGAGACCCCAGCGACCACGTTCGCGGGTGTTACCCGACTGCTTGTAGCCACCGAAAGGTGCAGCGGTATTGAAGGCGGCCCCGTTGATGTCCACCTGGCCGGTGCGCATGCGTCGGGCGATTTTCTTTGCCCGTTCGACATCGCCCGACTGAACCGCCCCGGACAGCCCGTAGATGGTGTCATTAGCGATGCGAACGGCGTCATCGTCGTCCGTGTAGGTGAGGACCGACAGAACCGGGCCGAAAATCTCTTCCTGGGCGATGGTCATCTCTGGGGTCACGTCGACGAACACGGTCGGCTTGACGTAGAAGCCCTTCTCGAATTCTTCGGGCTGGCCGGGGCCGCCGATTGCGAGCGTCGCTCCTTCGTCAATGCCCTTCTGGATGTAGGCGTTGACCCGCTCCTGGTGGGCCTTGGACGACATCGGTCCGAGTGCGTGAAGGATGTCCGGTTCGTCAGCCTTCGGGTCGACCAGTCGCATCAGAGACGCTTCGGCGACGATCGCGTCGACGAATTCGTCCTTACGTGACTCGGGGATAAGGACCCGGGTGAGCGCCGAGCAGGTCTGGCCGGAATTGATGAAAGCTCCAAAGAGCGCTCCCATCGCAACGGTGGTCGGGTCGGCGTCGTCGAGGACCACGTTGGCCGACTTGCCACCGAGTTCCAGCCCCACCCGCTTGGCTGTTACGGCCGCTCCCCTGCTGACCTCGGCACCCGCGCGACCGGACCCGGTGAAGGAAACCATGTCGACTCCGGGGTGTGACGAGATCGCGGCGCCGACCTCGGGTCCACTGCCGACAACCATGTTGAACACCCCTGCCGGAAGACCGACCTCATCGATCACCTCGGCGAGGATGTAAGCGTTGAGAGGAGTGATTTCGGAAGGCTTGAGCACGACGGTGCAGCCCGCCCCGATGGCCGGTACCACCTTGCAGATGATCAGATAGAGCGGGTAGTTCCAAGGCGTAATCGCGCCAACTACTCCGATGGGTTCGCGAACCACGAGCGAATTGCCGACGGTCTCTTCGAACTCATAGCTCTCAATAAGCGAAGCGAAGCTCTCCCACTCGCCGAGAGACAGTCCCGCCTGGACCATCTGGGCGAAAGTCTTGGGCGAACCGACCTCGGCAGAGATGGTGTCGGCGATCTCTTCGAAGCGTGCGGCCAATCCGGTGCCTATGTCGCGGAGGTACTTTGCCCGGATGTCGACAGGCGTGGATGCCCAGGACTCGAATGCGGACCGGGCGGCGGTGACCGCAGCGTCAACATCTGCTGCGGTGCCCATGGGCACGCGGCCGACGACCTCTTCGGTGGCCGAGTCGATGATGTCGGTGGTGGCGTCTCCGGTCGACGACACCCACTGTCCGTCTATATAGAACTTGTCGTAGGCCTTCATGAAGCCCCCCTTTTTGAATCGTCATTCAAAACTTGACCGAACCGTCAAGTATCACGATCGTACTTGTTGCCCGCCGCCATGTGCACAGCAGCTCTGCGTGATCACACACTGGCAGAGGCCAGTGACACTCGGTCGGGACAGGTCGTGAAATCGGCGAGGACACCCGCAGTAGTGCCGGGGATATCCTCGGCCGGGTGGAGGAGCCCGGGTCTGGTGACCCCGCCTACGAGGACGACGACGGCAACAGTCATTCCGACAGCCGCGGGCGCGACGACGGCAACGGTCATTTCGACACCCGCGGGCGCGACGACGGCAACGGTCATTCCGACAGCCGCGGGCGCGACGACGGCAAACCGACCCACGGCAACACGACCCACGATGACATCGGGCCGGACTCGACCGCCCGACAGCAAGATGACATGGAGGATGGTCCGCTTGGCGACGATCCACACCGGGCCGGCCCATTCGACGACGGGTTCGGACCCGATGCCGACTTCATTTTCGATGATGACTTCGTTCGCGCCGCCGAAATAAAGGAACCAACTGCCGCCGAGCGTCAGCGAGCAGTGCGTCAGGCCAACTTGCAGCGACTGCTCGATGACCGAGAGGCCCAACAGGAGAACCTCCTCCACGAGTACCGTCGTTTCGCACCGCTACCCGGTGATGCCGATAGCTCCGGCGACGATGAAGGCCCGTACGACTACAGCGACGAGTACTTCAACTACGACGCTGGCCACTTCGGTGAGGCTGGACCCGATCATGAGGACGAATGGCTCCTGGGTCTCGACCAGGACGACTACGACTTGTGGGTCAGCCAACGGCGTCAGCGACGCAACCGTCGGGTCCTGGCGGTCGTGTCGGTGGTCGTCATCATTTCGGTCCTCTTCGTATACGCACTCGCGCAGTTCTTTGCCGGACTCAGCATCCGCAATTCGAACTCGGCCAATGGCTCGCGAACTCCGGGCACCGAGAACACCGCCACAGCCGGGTCCCGGAGCCCGGGTGACCCCCGCGACGCCGACACCGGAGCGGCGACCAGGCCCGATGATTGGCCGCCACTCGCGGATTGGCCGCTGACGCCGCTCGGGACTCCAGCCACGGTGCCATCTGGAGGTGGACCGCACGCGTTCATCAAGTTGCAGGCGGATGGTTCAACCCCGGTTGCCTATGACCCCTGTCGGGTCATCCACTACGTAACCCACGGCCAGGCCGATGCCCCGGACAGCGCCGGACGTCTGGTGAGCGATGCTCTGAGGACCGTGTCAGAACTCACCGGGCTGGTGTTCGTCGACGACGGTCCGACCGACGAGGTCCCGAGCGACAACCGTGCCGCCTACCAGCCCGACCGCTACGGCGAGCATTGGGCGCCGGTACTGATTTCATGGTCGACGGCCACCGAGTCGCCCCGGCTTGGCGTGTCGACCCCCGAGGGCTCTCCCCCGGGGTCGACTGTCGACGTACTCGGCTACGCCGGGAGCGTGTCGGCAGGGTTCACGCCAGGGGGAACGGCAACGGTCCACGCTGACGAGCCCAAGGGGCTGGCCCTCGGCCCCGTGAGCTCAGCGGCGGGACGCCCCGACTCCCCGACCGAGCCTGGTAGGTCCGACGGAGCCTCCACGACGGACACTTCCACGACAGACACATCCACGGCGGACACTTCCGGGACGAGGATCTACGTGACTGGCTCACTGGTTCTGGACCGCGAGAATTTCGCAGGCATGCTGGGCGAGTTCGACGGTTATGCCCGAGCGCGAGCGACTGTGCTCCACGAGCTGGGACATCTGGTCGGACTCAACCACGTGGACGATCCGGGCCAGTTGATGGCTCCGATGCTTCAAGGCTCTCAGACGGAGTTCGCGGCGGGAGACAAAGAGGGCCTCGCCGCTCTGGGAAAGGGGGCGTGCGTACCCGCGATCTGACGCGGGCTACCGGCCGGCCGCCTGTCCCTGACCAATCTGCCCGTGGTTCGTCTGCCCCAATCCGGGGTTACTGTTTCGACCATGCCTCAGGGTGGTTGGGATGATGACCAGGGAGGTCGAGACGGGGACGACCACCTGTCCGACCCCTTCGATGGACTCTCGCTGGATGACGCCTTCATTGGCGCAGCCGAGCACTCCGAACCATCCGCGGCGCAGCGTGAGCGGGCTCGCCGCCAGGCTGATCTGGCCCGCCGCCTCGCGGACGAAGAGTCACAACGCCTGAACGCCGCCCACCAGTTCCAGCGATACGCACCGGGCGACGAGCCGAGCAGGCGCCGATCGGGACGCACCTCATCACGGCCATTCTCGTCCGGAGGGTCGTCGTCAAAACCCGCCTCATCGAAGAGTTACTCGGCGAGGTTTAGGAGAGGAAGGCTCTCCGGTCTTTTGAAGTCGCGCCTACTAATCCTTGCGGTGGTCATTGTAATTGCAATTATTGCACTGGACTATTTCACGCCGAACGACGGGGTCGATCTTCCGGGCGACCAGGCGGTCAGCATTCCGCGCCCTGAGACATGGCCTCCGGCGGTCAAGGACCCATCCCCAACCCCACTGGGGGAGCCCGCAGAAGTGCCAGCAGCGGGTGGGAATTTCAAGTTCATTCAGCTCCAGGACGACCGCAAAACACCCGTGGCCTATGACCCCTGCCGCGAGATCCATTACGTCACACGACCGGGCGGTCCCCCTCAGGGGCAACGGCTGATCCGCGAGTCGATCGCTGAACTCTCCAAGGCAACCGGACTCCAGTTCATCGACGACGGGGCCACAGACGAAGGTCCCAGCAAGGACCGAGCCCCCTACCAGCCCGACCGCTACGGCGAACGGTGGGCACCGGTCCTCATCGCCTGGTCCGACCCGGTTGAATCGCCCCAGCTCGGCAAGGTCGACCCGGCCTCACCCCTCACGTCGGCGGCGGGTTTCGCGGGGAGTCAGGCCGTAGGGCCGGCGGTTCCGATGGGCGAGTCGCCGACGCTGGTCTACGTCACCGGCTCAGTGGTACTTGATGGCCCTGACTTCACCCAGATGATCTCAGCACCGTCCGGCTTGGAACAGGCTCGAGGAGTAATCATCCACGAGTTGGGACACCTGGCCGGCCTGGATCATGTGGACGACCCGACACAGATCATGTTTCCGACCGTCAATGAAGCTCGGACCTATCAGTCCGGCGACCTCAAGGGACTGGCCGAGTTGGGACGTGGCCGCTGCATGCCCGAGGTATAGCGATCGGGCTCTCGGGTGTCTTCCCGCCATGAAACCACTTGTCTACAACATGTATACTCACGGTGTTGTTGACTCCCCAAAGGGCAGGTTTCGCGAATGGCAAAGATCAAGGTCCAGAACCCAGTCGTCGAACTCGACGGCGACGAGATGACCAGAATCATCTGGGACTTCATCAAGCAGCAGCTGATCCTGCCCTACCTGGACGTTGATCTGAAGTACTACGACCTGTCGATCCAGTCCCGTGACGCGACGAACGACCAGATCACGATCGACTCCGCCAACGCCATCAAGGAGTTCGGCGTCGGCGTGAAGTGCGCGACCATCACCCCGGACGAAGCTCGCGTCGAGGAATTCGGCTTGAAGGAAATGTGGCGCTCCCCCAACGGGACGATCCGCAACATCCTCGGCGGTGTCGTGTTCCGTGAGCCGATCATCTGCTCGAACATCCCCCGTCTGGTTCCGGGTTGGACCAAGCCGATCGTCATCGGCCGTCACGCCCACGGCGACCAGTACAAGGCCACCGACTTCAAGGTCCCGAGCGGTGGGACCGTGACCATCACCTACACGCCTTCTGACGGATCGGCGCCGATCGAGCACGAGATCGTCCAGATGCCCGAGGACGGCGGCGTCATCATGGGCATGTACAACTTCAACGACTCGATCCGGGACTTCGCCCGTGCGTCGTTCCGCTACGGCCTGCAGCGCAACTACCCCGTCTACCTCTCCACCAAGAACACGATCCTCAAGGCCTACGACGGTCAGTTCAAGGACCTGTTCCAGGAAGTGTTCGACGCCGAGTTCGCCGATCAGTTCTCCGCAGCTGGACTCACCTATGAGCACCGCCTGATCGATGACATGGTCGCCGCCTCACTGAAGTGGGATGGCGGTTATGTCTGGGCGTGCAAGAACTACGACGGTGACGTGCAGTCCGACATCGTCGCCCAAGGCTTCGGCTCACTGGGCCTGATGACCTCCGTCCTCATGACCCCGGACGGCCAGACGGTCGAGGCCGAAGCAGCGCACGGCACGGTCACCCGCCACTACCGCGAGCATCAGAAGGGCAACCCCACCTCGACGAACCCGATCGCCTCGATCTTCGCCTGGACCCGTGGTCTGGCCCACCGGGGCAAGCTCGACGGCACTCCCGAGGTGACCGCATTCGCCGACGCCGTCGAGGCCGTCTGCGTAGCTACGGTTGAAGGCGGCCAGATGACCAAGGACCTCGCCCTGCTCGTCGGTAAGGACCAGCCGTGGCTTACTACCGAAGAGTTCCTCGCGGCACTCGACAACAACCTCCAGGCCCGCATGGCCAAGAGCTGACTCAGGCTGAGTCAGGCGATAGCGCAACTCCGGCCGTCAGCCACAAACGTTGCCCCGGTGACGAAGCCTGCGTCCGGTCGGCCCGGGCGCGCCGTTAGGCCGTTTGCGCCGTTTGCGGCCGTTTGCGGCCGTTTGCGGCCGTTTGAATCGCCCCGAACGAACGTGGTCCCCCAAATTTCAGGGGGAATTGTGATTGGAGTGGTCGAAATACGACCATTCCAATCACACCTCTAACGAAAGTCGATGGGGCGCTGCACCAGCGACTGACTCAGAGGAACAGCTGAGCTCTTCGCTGGTAGGCCATGCGCACGTGGGAAGTGAATTCCGCAGGCCTTGTCGTGTGGGCCCAGTTCGCATACAGGAGTTCCCAGCCGAGTGCCGAGAGCAAGTTGTCCCGATTCTGATCGCGTCTGGAGTTCCGCACTCCGCTATGCCAGCGATCCGAATGCGCCTCTAGACCGAGCATGACTTCAGGCCATGCGGCGTCGAGTCTGGCCACGATCCTCCCGCTGTCATCGCGCACAACGTATTGCCGGATCGGTTGGGGAAGTCCGGCGGCCACGCACACCCGCTCAACCAGGCGCTCGAATTTCGAGTCCGGCAAAGGACCAGCGCGGTCTGGTCTGGCAAGCACCCGCTTCAGGGCACCGCATCCGCTCCGCCCCGGTCGATCGAGCCTTTCGAGAGCAGAATTGATGGCACGAACAGACGTGCCGGTCCGCAGGAGATGGTCGAGACCCTGTTCCACCTTGTCGTCGCCAACAACCGCTCCAAGGTCGATCAGAGTCCGGACCTTCGACGTGACCAGGATTCCGTGGACCGTGGTCACGTCGATGTCCTCAAGCTGTCTCGAGCGATGGCCGGTCAAAGGGGCCTCTGGAATGGGCCTGGACATCGGAACGGTCACCTCCGGTGACTCCCTTTCAAAGCCGTCGAATCTGTGGAGTCGTGCGGCGCCTCGGTGCGAAAGCACACCGCCACTTGAGAGTGTGGCGATCGATGCGTCCTGTGCCCAGGATGGGGTGGCCGAGGTCGATACCAGGATCCCTCGATGTGGGCTCACGAATTGGTGGTTCCTGACCAAGGTCCGTAACTGGGCTCGACTGACCCCGAGTTGTTTGGCCTCGGAAACTGTTGTGACTCCGTGGCGTTCGCTAGCGGCCCGGAGGAGTGCTGCGACAGCAGGCAGGTTCATCTACCGAGCGTCGTCGTCATCTCTCGAGGAGTCAGCGGGTCGTACGACCCCTGGCCGCGAGACCCCTGGCCGCGAGACCCCTGGCCGCGAGACCCCACAGAAGCGAGCGACAGCTTGGTCTCCGCCGAGGTGTTCGGGACCGGCAACCTGACGGGAACCCGCCTGGACCGACTTTTCGTTAGAAGTGTCATTGGAGTGGTCGTATTTCGACCACTCCAATCACACTTCCCGCCTCCTCCCAACGAATAGGGCGAACCTCGCGGAAGAATTGATGGAGCAGCTCTGCATCTCGGAGGAAACACGAACTAGATTCACACCGCACGTGACGCATGGCACTGGCGAGTCGCTCGCACAGTCATCTTGCGGGAAATGGGGAACATGGCACACATCGAATTGCCCGAGGGGATTGCGGGCATCCGCGGTCCGATGATGTTTCGGCCCGAGACCGCCGAACCACTGAATGCATTGGCCGAAGTCCTACTGCGGGGCGAGAACTCGCTGACCCGCGGCGAACGTGAGCTCATTGCGTCACGAGTGTCGAGCCTCAACGAGTGCAAGTACTGCTGCAACGCCCATAGCGCGTTCGCCGCGGTGCAGCTCGAGGATGGTTGGAACCTGGTCGACAGCGTTCTGACCGACCCGGCGAGCGCTCCGGTCTCCCCGAAGATGGTGACGCTCCTTGCGATAGCTGACAAGGTCCAGGCCGGCGGCAAGTCGGTCACCGAGGATGATGTTGCCGCAGCACGAGCACAGGGAGCGACCGACACCGAGATCCACGACACCGTCCTGATCGCTGCGACGTTCTGCATGTTCAACCGCTACGTGGATGGACTCAACACCTGGGCTCCGGATGACCGCGACTTCTACGAAGACCGTGCCCACATGATCGCCGAACACGGATACGTCAACGCTCTCCCCAGCAAGCCCGTAGTCAACTGAGCCCGTCAATCCGCAGAACCAACGAATCGTTGCCCTGCCGCCTACTGATCACCCAGCCGTGGCGCCCGGTCCGATGGCTCAGAACCCAGCGACACATCGCACTCTCAATGATGCACAGCAGGAACCGCAGTGACTGAACGGCACCTGGGACGCTATCCCGTTCTCCTGCCGAAGTTTGCCGATCCCCGGATGCACCTGGCGGTCGTAACCACAACACTGCAGGTTCTTGGTCAGGTCGCGTTCGACTTCAACGTCTCGATCGCCCAGATCCTGATCACCATGGCGGTCTGTGGGGCCATCGAATTCACGATCACCTTCACCCGCGACAAAACCATCGCCTGGCCGGCGAGCGCCATGCTCACCGGAAACGGCATCGCACTCATCTTGCGGGTCCCTGGCACCCAACACGGCGACTGGTGGAGTCTGCACGGGTGGTACATCTTCGTCGGAACGGCGGTGCTCGCAATGAGCTCCAAGTACCTGATCAGACGGCGCGGCAAGCACATCTTCAACCCGTCGAACTTCGCGCTTGTCGTGGTGTTCGTGGCCCTGGGTGAAAGTCGGGTAGACCCGCAGGTCCTGTGGTGGGGACCTCTGAGCATCCCAATCGTCATCGCGTTCGCGGTGATCATCGGCGGCAGCGTCGTCATTACGAGGAGGGTCAAACAGGGCTACAGCGCCCTGTCATTCTGGATCGTCTTTGCGATCTGCACGGGCGTCATCGCCGCGAGCGGGCACAGCATCACCGCCAACTGGCACGTCGGTCCCCTCGCGGGATTCGACTACTGGAAGCTGCTCGTCACCTCGCCCGAGGTGCTCGTCTTCCTTTTCTTCATGATCACCGATCCGAAGACGGCGCCGCGGGGAAGGGTCGGACAGACACTCTACGGCTCGGGCATCGCTGTGGTGAGCGCCCTGATCGTGTCGACCCAGAGCGGCGAGTTCGGAACCAAGGTCGGAATTCTCGGCGGGCTCGTGGTGCTCTGCCTGCTGGTCCGGGTCATCGAGGCCAGGGTCCCGGAGCCCAGAACCCCGGAGGATTCACTACCCCAGTGGCTCACAGAACGGGCCCGAGCCCGACCACTGCTCGGGCCGCTTGGAGTCATCGTTGCCGTAGCGGTCATGGGCGCACTGCTCGGCAGCGCGGGGCGGGCCACCGCCAGTGACTCGACGTACGGGACCGAGACCGCGGCGATCAACCGGCGGGCCGAGATGCGACTCTCTGCCGACCTGATTCCAGCAGCCAAGGTTGATCCGTCTCCCCAATCGGCCGGGGTCGACCTCACCAAGAAGCTCGCTGCCGATGTGGCCACCGATGTCGCTCTCGGATTGCAGATCGAGGCGACGGCGATCGCCCAGTCCGATGTCGAGTTGGCGACCGCTGCGGTTACCGGGGTCCGGCTGGTCCAGGCCACCTCCACCATAAAGGCCGGCCGGGGTGGCGAGTCCTCGACGCTCCCAGCGGCCCCACCTACCGAGTACCGGTTCAAGGCGCTCACTCTTACGCTGATCAAGCCCGACGGCGGTCCACAGACTCCGCCCGAACTGGCCGTCAAGGTTGAGGGCGAGACGGTCGACGCCAGTGGTGAGGCGAAGCCGCTGAACAGCACCTTCACCGTGCGCCAGGTCGACGGCGTGTATCTGATCTCGAACGAATACGACGCCGGAGGCAAGCCCGTAGGTGATCAACGGACATCCACAGATTCGTCCATCGAGGCCGCTCTCGACACCCAGTTCCCCACTGCAACGCCGGAGCAGTCTGCCGGGCTGAGGTTCCGAGAAGTGAGCTCCGAGGTTGGACTCACCCAACCCCACGGGCGGGGAGCCATGGCAGAGGAGCCATTGGCGTTCACCGGCGGGGCGGCGGTCGGCGACTTCGATGATGACGGCTACCCAGACATATTCCTGACACGCGTCGGGCTGCCGAACCTCCTCTACCGCAATGATGGCGGACACTTCAACGATGTGACTGCCGGATCCGGGATCGAGGGTCTTCCAACGGATTCGGGTTCGACCGGTGCCACATGGGTCGACATAGACGCTGACGGACATCTGGACCTGATCGTCCTGGGACTTGGGTCAACTCCGAACCGGCTGTACCTGGGCGACGGAGCCGGTCACTTCCGCGACGCAACCGAATCTTGGGGACTGCCGAGCGCCGCCAACCCGGATCCTGACGCCACGGGGTTCAGCATCGCGGCGACTGACTATGACCACGACGGTCATGTCGACCTGGCGATCGTGGGGATCGACCCCTATGAGACATTGACCGGTCTGGCGAAGGCCAATATCGCTGGCGCCGAAATCTGCAGCAATGCTGCCGAGAAGGTCAGGCGTGACATCGCCTCCGCGGCATCGAAGCCTGATGCGACGGAGGCTGGTCTGACCCGACTTCTGCGCAATACGGGCAGCTCGTTCGAGGACCGGACAACGTCGATCGGCATCGATCCGACCTCGCTACTGGCGAGTGCTGTCCGTTTCGTCGACGTCGACGGGGACGGCTGGGATGACTTGGTCATCGGCGGGCAGCTGTGTACCTCGAGGGTGTTGCTGAACGACACCAAGGGCGGATTCACCGACGCGACAGGCGGCTCTGGTTTGGAATCCATCGAGACTGCCAACGGGCTTGAGATTCTCGACGCCAACGGGGACGGCCGCTTCGACCTGTTCACCACCGGGGTCTCGTATCCCACTGCCTCGGGCAAGTGTCCCCTGCGAGAGCCCCGATGGGGTTGTGG
This sequence comes from Microthrixaceae bacterium, assembly GCA_049647585.1. Taxonomy (GTDB): domain Bacteria; phylum Actinomycetota; class Acidimicrobiia; order Acidimicrobiales; family Microtrichaceae; genus JAGQSZ01. The sequence continues at coordinate 42,023 of JBARXY010000001.1, forward strand.
TGGCAATCATCTGATGCTCAACAATGGCGACGGGAGCTTTGCTGACGCGACGGGCGACTTCGGCGTCAACGACGCTAAGTGGGCTTGGGGATCGATCGCCACGGACCTGAACAACGACGGGCTGGACGATCTGTTGGTTGCGACCGGACTGTCGAACGTCGCCACGCTCGCTCCTCCTGGCGAGGTGAAGGACCTGGAGTTCTTCGAGCGGAGCCGCGACACCACCGCTCGGCTCTGGCTCGGCATCGGCGGTGCCGATACGCCACTTCCCGAGGTTGCCGGACAAGTGGGACTTGATCGGACCTCGAACAGCAAGGCCGCCGTTGCGGCCGACTTCGACCGGGATGGGCTGACCGATCTACTCATCATCGATACCGTCGGTCACCCGGCGCTCTACCGCAACGAAACAGCCAACTCCAACCATTGGATCTCTATCGAGCTGAACGACGATGGCTCCGCGAACAGGCGGGCGATCGGCGCAACGCTCACTCTGGACCTGGGCGAAGGCGTGCCCGTGTCGAAGCGAGTCGGCGCTGACCGGTCCTTCCAGAGCGGTGGACCGACAACTACGCATGTCGGTCTGGGTCACCGAGAAGCGATCAAACAGCTCACGATTCGTTGGCCCGATGGAGTTACACAGACACTCAGGGACGTTCCTGCGGACCAACATTTGGAGGTGACCTATGAGCGGTGAGCAGAAGCGGTGCGAGCGCTACCAGCGGGGCGGCGCGCGACAGGCACCGCGACGCGCCCCGAAGATGACGAAGGTGACGAAGGCGATGAAGATGGCCGCAACCGCGCTGACTGCGTTGACAGCGCTCGCAGTGGTCGCCGGGGCATGTAGTAGTGGCTCGGAGACAGGGAACGGACCAGACAGGTCCGACGACTTGGACGCCAAGAACCCGACCGACGTTTCGGCCACCGACAAGGATCTGAGCACCCTGCTCGCCGAGCACGGGGTCCCTGGGCTGAAGTTCACCAACGTGGCCAAGGCCGCCGGCCTCACCGAGGTGCAGTCGGACGAGGCAATCGCCAAAACCGAGACGATGACTTCGGGCGCCGCCGTAGCGGACGTGGATGGCGATGGCTACGACGACATCTTCCTTACCCGCGCCGGGCGAACGAACCTGCTCTATCTGAACAACGGCGATGGGACGTTCACCGAGTCGGCCAGAGCCGCGGGTGTTTCAGGACGCAGCGTTGGTTATGGGTCCTCTGCAGCGGCCTTTTTCGATGCCGACGGTGACGGTTCGTTGGACCTCTTCGTGTCGGGATTCGGCCGAGGCACGAACATCCTCTACATCAACGATGGCAAGGGCCATTTCAGCGATCAGACCGAGGCCCGTGGCGTCTACATGCCACTGGCCGAGACAACCGAATTGTCCAACACCCATGGTGTGACGATCGGTGACGTGAACAACGACGGGCACATGGATCTGCTGGTCCTGCAGTGGTATTCCGCCATGTATTCCAAGCCGATAACCGATCAGGTCTCGGCCTTGAGCGAAAGCCGCAAAGACAAGACAGGAAGGTCGGTCAAGCCATGTGAGGCAAAGCAGATTGCGGTGGACTCTGGCTATCCCACCTCCGAGGGCCAAGAACCGGTCCGCAGCGCCCTGTACATGAATGACGGGTCCGGCAATTTCACCGACCAGACAGCCCAGTTCGGTCTTGACCTCAATCACATCCTGGCGTTCACCGGTGTCTTCGGCGATATCGACGGTGACGGTTGGTCAGACCTGGCGATAACCGGCGACGGTTGCACCAGCCGACTCTTCCGCAACGTCAACGGTCAACGCTTCGAAGATGTCACCGCGTCTTCCGGAGTAGGCACTGACGAGAACGGCATGGGCTCGGTGATCCGTGATTTCAACGGTGACGGAAAGCCCGACTGGCTCGTCAGCGCGATCGCCTATGGGAAGCCCGGCGACCAGTGCCCCGTAGGCGGAGTCATATTTGGTTGCTCCGGCAACCGTCTCTATCTCAATGACTCTGCCACAGGCACCGCTGATGCTGCCGGGAAGATCACGTTCACCGACGCAACCGACCAGTTCGGCCTGCGCGATGGAGGCTGGGGTTGGGGAATCGCAGCGGAGGACTTCGCCAACAGCGGCTCAACCCAGGTGGCAATGACCAACGGCTATGACATCGGAGAACTCAGCGGTTCGAAAGGCGAACCCGCTCACGACTACATGGCGACGTTCCCCAAGGACCGCACCAGATTCTGGGCATGGAACAGCAAATCGGAACGCTACGAAGACATCGGCGAAGCGGTTGGTATCACCGACACCGGCCTGGGACACGCCATGATCCCCTTCGACATGGACAACGATGGCGATCTTGACCTGCTGATCGCCCAGGCCGGGGCCAAGCCAGTCCTCTACCGTAACGACACCCCGAACGACCGGGGATGGCTGACGGTACGACTCAAGGACACTTCCAGACTCGGTAATAGCTCCGGCGAAGGTGTACGAATCGAAGTGCGCGAGGACAGCGACTCCGAGCCGAAGGTCTCCTGGATCACCAGTGGCGGATCCTACGAATCGCAGAAACCCGCGGAACTACACCTCGGATTCGGGGACAGGGTCAAGCCACTCGCACAGATCGACATCTTCTGGCCGGGTTCCAGCGAACCGAGCGTCTACAGAGACGTCGAACTGAACCAGAAGCTGACCTACAGCCCGCTCCACTCGACTTCGCCGGGCACCAAATAGTCAGACGTGGACGGTCCCATCGGGTTCCGCTACGCACAGACGTCGGCGCTGCAGATTTTCCAGTCGACAATGGTCACGCTTCCATCCTTGCGGAGGATCGCCGACACCCGCAGAACGGTACGGGCACTGGCGCCGGTACCGATCGTCGCATCAAGCGTTACGTGGCGATCATCGCTTCTGGAATTGCAGCAGACCAGACCGGCCTCGGACCCGGTCGTCATATCGCTCGCGAGGGAATTCAGTACCAGATTTCCGTTGAAAACCGGATCCCTGGCCACCGATCCCATCCAGTGGAGATCGATCGCGCTGCCGCGCATGAAGGTTGTGCCGTAGATGTTCATCGACCGCCCGCTGTCAGGGTCTATCGAGACAACCGATGTCGGCACTGGTCCTTGATAGGAGTCGGTCGTCACCATGAGGGCGACGTGTTGGACCTGCGGTTGGATGGCACCGAGGCAGCGCCATGCTCCGAACTGGAACTCCACCGTGCACTCCGGCTCGACCTTCAGGGTCAGAGTGGAGTTCTGCAGGTCCTTGACGGTCTGGATCACCCCGCCGCACCTTCCGCTCTGCCCGAACAGGTCGAACGAAACGTCATGGCTGAAGTTCGCCACTCCGGTGAAACTCTGGACGCAGTTTCCGCCGGGCGTCTGAAGGGTGAACTCAAGCTTCGTTGCGGCGCCCGACGAAGGAATTGTTCCCTGTCGGGTGTAACGGACCAATGCTGACAATGACTCGACCGAAGACCCGTCGGTCACAGCTCCAGAGGTATCCACTTTCAAGTTGGCAAGGCGTAGAACCCTGGCCTTGTCGGGACGGGCCGTCTGCGGCAAATAGTCACAGATTCCGTCTCCCAGGAAGAACCCGCATTCGGCGGCGAACATCCGCGCTGCTGCGGTGTCGTCCAGCGCCGCAGCTCCGGGAGTCACCCAATCGGCGGGGGCAGCCGTGACGTCACCCGGAACCGCCGTTGCGTAGACGGCACCCGTTTGGACGCTCACGTCGAACAGGCGCAGGGTCTCGGATACACGTGGGCAGTCGAAGAAGAAGCAGAGCCCCGTGAATCCGTATTCGATGGATGCGGTGATCGTCGCACCGTCGAGCGCGCGCTCGTTGTTAAGCGAAGCACACCCGCCGCTCAGCAGTTCGTAGCTGGCGGTCTGATTGTTGTTGGTGAAGCCGTTCAGCTTCGGTGTTGTGCAAGTGGCGAAACCGCTCTGGGCCGACGGTGTGACGGTGAAAGCAACGGTCCGCGACTGGATCAGGTTGACCGGGTTGAACTCGCCACCACGCAGACCGATCCGGGCCGATTTCATGGTGGCTGTTCCGGGGGTTGACGTGGTTACTGCGAACGACGCCGTGGCCATGCAGAGACTGTTCTGGAGAGTGCCCGAGCAACCGATTTCTTTCTTTGCGACGTTGCCGGCATCACCCGAAACCAGTGATGCAAGGGGAGCGAAGTCGCCGCCGAGAGGAGAGACCGTCACGTGATGCGGGACGGCCGGTTCTTGGAGCACCGCAGCTAGTGGTGTCCCGACCTCATTGACATCCGGGCAGATTGAGACCCGACCACCCAGGTGACGCAACTCGGTGCGGCCCGACAATACGATGCTCGATCCGGGAGAATTGATGTCGCACGCCTTCGGGAATGCTGAATCAGGCGCACCGCTTGCGTCGCTCCAACCATTCGGGGCGCCGAAGACGAACTTCGAGGTCGGATCGTTGAGGATCAACGCATGCCGACTCGACGCCGGTGCGCCCGCGGTGTTCGCGTCGAACCAGAAGCTGCCGCTCTCGCTGACGGTCTCTCGCACGAAGTGGAACGTCTTGTTGGGACAGGCCCCGCCGAATAGCGTGTTCAGCTGCGCCACGGCGTTGCGGTCGTAACGGCCCGGACGCAGGGTGACCACCGGGCCCGGGGTACAGGGGGGCGCCTGGCGATCGACCGGATTGATCCGGTAGCTGGGCGTCTCGGCGACACCGGCACGGGCCTCCGAAGAGCCGCATTCGACCTGTTCGGGCGAGTCGATCTCGGCAGCCGCGACGACGCCGCTTCCCGAGAGAATTCCACACGACGTACCGGTCCCCAGAGGCCCGGGATCCCCTTGGGAGTATTTGCCTGAGACAACGACAGCAGGGGCTGACGAAGGTCCGGTCGCTGGGTTGCGCAGGACCGCAGCGCCACCCCGAACGAGGACGTTGGAGTTGAACTCCAGTGAGTCCGGACCGCTGTGGATCAGCCCCGGCCGAATACCCGACACAACTCCCGGGGAGAACGCAGCGCCAAGCGCGGACTCCCATGGGAAACAGCCGGTCGAGGTCGGTGTCGCACAGTTAGTCGACCACGGAACCGAGCCGTTGTAGTTGTCCGGCGCAACCCCGGTACCGAGCAGTTTGGCTTCACCGCCGGCATTGGTCGGAGGGTCGGTGTTGAGCGACTCGGTGCACTTGACGATGATCTCGATGTCATCGCCTGAGACATTGGGAGTCCCGGCATTGCCGTTGCTGCCGTTGTCGAACCCAACCGGCAGGCCCGAAGCCGGCACACCCGGGGTACACGGGTCGTTCCCCGTTGCCGGCGTGATTCGCAGATGGTTGACCGCTGCGGTGACGGCACCGTCGGCGGCCCGGAGTTCACGTGCGTTGCGTTCCTGGCTGGCGCTCAATCGCATGGTCACCAGGAGCATTCCGAGTAGAGCCACCAGCGTCAGCGCAGTCAGAGCGATGACAGCAAGAACTGCCATCAGCGCGAACCCGTCCTGATTCGGACCAGACCCCCGAGTCCTCACTTGACCACTTCAGGCTTGGTGGTCGTCGTCGGGGAGGTGGACGGGGGTCCTGCGGGCGTCGAAGTGACCTGCACCCAGTCGGAGTAGACAATCTGCCCATTCGCCTCGGCACCGACGCGCGCCTTGGTCGTGGCACCCTTCGGACAGGGATTGACCGGGATTGCCTTGCGCGGGGCGGGTGACGCTCCGACCGCCTGATCCCTCAGTTGCAACAGGCAGTCGGTCGTGCTCGCGAACTCGAAATCGACCAGGTACCTGCGGGCTCCGATCACGGGGTTCCAGACAAGGTCGTTGCCGACCCGCCACGGATTACCGGGCTTGGTCGGGCCACCCGGCACCGAGACCGGCTGAACCTTGGACGCCGACCGTCCTTGGTCGTCAACCACGGTCAGGGTCACGTTGTATTCACCCGGAGCTGGATAGGTGAAGCTGGCCGAGACGGAGTCGGTCTGAACTCCGGGAGCGAACTGCCACAGGTAAGAAACGAGCTGACCCGTGGCAGTGGACTGTGATCCGTCGAAATTGAGCTCACGCGGGTTCTCGCCGGGCGTCACGACGATCACCGGTACCGGAGCGCCCTCGACCGGTAGCGGGTCGACGGGATCGGCACCCGGGGCATTGACGGTGATCATCGCAGTTTCGGTACCGACCTCGCCCTGAAGGTCGGTGACAGTCAGCGTAACCAGACCGATTCCCGAGACATCGCCAGGAAACACGTGGCCCACCGAAGAGCCATCCAGCGCGACCTGGAACCCATCGGGGTGGCTGGGAGTGCCCGCAAAATCGATCACCCACCTATGGGATCCGATGGACCCGTCGGGGTCATAGGACCGTTCCGAGACGAAGGAGAATTCGTCGACTCCGGCGATACCGGAGTTACGACCCAGATCGATGATTGCGATAGGAGCATGATTGTCGGTGCTGATCCGGCGATGCGTCGTATGGCTGAGCCCGTCGTCATCGGTGACCGTCAGCCAGACCGTGTACTCACCGGCGACCGGAAAGATCCACTGCTGGTGGCTCTGGTCGGCACCTTCTCTGACGGTGACCGCCGAGTCGGAACCGGGATCGATCGAGAACTCCCAGCGGTAGTTGGCGATGGAACCATCCGGATCGACGGAGTCATCCGCGGTGAAGTCGACCGTCAACGGCTGGGTTCCCGACCGACTAGCGACGGTGATCACGGCCGTCGGAGGAACCTTCAGTTCGGGTGCGTTGGAGGCCGGGGTGACGTCGACCCGGCGCGTCGCCCGGAGCCGGACGGCACCATCAGGACCGTTCGCCTTGGCCGGCATCGTCACAAGATCGATCTGGCGACAGGGCGCATCCCCGGCCTCGGAGGAACAGGTCACAACCGTCGAATTGAGGACTATCCGTTCGAAGACCTCGATCGAGTTACGCAGCGCGCCGGTCGCCGCGTCGCACTCCCTGCGCCAGAGACTCGTTCCGGCGCCATCGGAGGGATCGCTTAGTGAACTCGGTGCCTCGGAGTAGACAATCTTGGTGTCGCTCGACCCGCCGGACAGGAGGATCAGTCGGACCGATCCATTTCCTCCCTCCCCTCCGATGCAGTCCTCGCCGACCTTCGACGCTTCACCGGATGCCGACACGTCGCGTGGGTAGTAGGTACCGAGCAGACCGGCGGACGCGGTGCGAATCAGATTGTCCCCCACGACCGGTTGCTGTCTGAGAGACAGCATCGTCCAGCCGAGTAGGGGAACGAGAATGATCGAAGTGATCGCGACTGCGATCAGGACTTCCATCAGGGTAAAGCCGCTCTGGGAACGGCCCGCGCGCAGGTTGCGCCGTGCTCTCTGGTAGCCGCGCCCGCGATCGTGTCCTCGCGCCTTCATAGCCGCGGCGCCTTCACCACTTGGGCGGTGCTGACGATGTCGCGCCACTTGATCTGGAGGTTCAGGCGCTGGGTGCCCTGATCCATGGCTCCGCACGTGTCGATGAAGTCGGCCGAGGCCTTGTCCCAGTACTCAACCCTGGTGACGGAAAGGGTGACGCCTGCTGGCGGCTCCCAGCGGACGTCCCAGGTCTTGTAGGCGTCGAAGTACGCCTGCGGCGTCGCTGCGTCGGGACTCAGGTGGCACGGTCTGTATGGAGCAGCCTTGATGCTCTCCGAATAGCTCCCGAGCCAGAGTTGGACCTTCTGTTGTTCGGCGGTCGAGGTGTCGGTGCGGATCAATGCCAGCAGTCCACTGGCGAGTCCCACCACCACTGCCGACGCAATCGCGAGGGCAACCAGAACTTCGATGAGGCTGAAACCGCCCTGGGTCGGACGGTTATTGAGCGAACGGCGCCGGGCCCGGGACAAGGTCCGACGGGTTCGACGCGTCGCGCAACAGAACTGTTGCGACCTGCCTCCGTCTTCCCGTGACGTCAACCCCACCACTGAAGAGCCTTCCACCGTTGAACCCCGCCAGCTGCGAGCTTCTTGGAAACCCCGAGTTGGACGATTGCCGCTATGACAGCCTCCCAATTCGGTTCCGTGGCCCGCGGATGCACGTCCGTGCGCGGCCTTGAGCCGACTTGCCAGATTACCCCGTGAGGTGGCCATTTACCACCCGCCGTACAGACCCATGGAGGGCATCTACTTCTCGTGGCCGGCGAGAATCCTCTCGAGATCCTCGGAGGAGCCCTCCGATCCACCCGATCCCGGTCGGTAGGCCTCGCGATCGACAGCGACGCCGATCCGGGCTACTTCGGGGTCTTCGACGAGTTCGGCCACCTGGGCTGAGTACCTGGTCATGGTCTCGTCGCTGCGTCGCGGGCGACCTCGGGACCGTCCTATCCGTTCGAGACGTACAGCCAGGCTCCGGATGTCCTGGTTTCGCAGCACTCGTCGCTCTGACAGCACTCGTGCAAGGCGTCGCCAGACCCAACCGGCCATACGCCTTAGGCGGGCCCGAACCGGGCCGATGGCGAACAGAAGCACTCCCACGATCAGCAGTGCCAGTCCGGCCTGCTCGCGCCAGTCGGAGGCAGCCGCGCCGGCACGGGCTTCGTCGGAGCCGGCAAATGGGACAGATGAAGTGGGGTCGAAGGGAACCCACCCGACCTCGGGGAACCAAACCTCGGCCCATGCATGGGCGTCGCGCTCACGGACCGTGAACCGATTGGCGACGGCGTCCCATTCCCCCGGGACGAAGCCGGTCACCAACCTTGCCGGGACACCCACCTCCCTCGCCATGACGACCAGCGAGCTGGCGATCTGCTCGCACCAGCCGAGCTTGGTGTTGAACAGGAAGTCGTCGACCGGATCCCTGTCCGCGGGAGCCAACGGGGCCTTCGTGGAGTATCCGGTGTTGTCACCCAACCAGGTCTCGATGAGGGAGATCCGCTGGAAGTCCGTCCTGGCCCCCTTGGTCACCTCCCTAGCAAGCTCTCTGACCCTGTCCGTGGTGACCGGCCTCTCTGCGAACTGCTTCAGGACGCTCTTGGTGACCGGATCCTTGCTCCACTTCTCGTCACTTGCCGAGCCGGACTTGCTCACCATTTCCAGATCCAGCGCGATCTGGCGACTTTCGACGGTGTAGGTCGCGCCCAAACCAAGGGGTCTCAAGGGCGACACGAGGGTTCCGTCTGCCCGTCGTGCCAGCTGGTGGGAACTGCGCACCTCCACCGGTGACGATGCGCTTGGTAGTGCGGTGGCAAAGCCGGTCTCGAGTCGGAACTCCTGGGTGGAGAGATTCCCCTTCGATGCGGCGATGTCATCGGGTGACGGATCGATCGGCAGGTTCTTCGAGACCCATTCGCCGTTGGCCTGGAAGTTGCGCGACCACATCTGACCGTCCCAGTGGTCGAACGTCTCGGTCCGCCAGAACATCGCCAACGGCGAACGCACGCTGAGTACCACCTTGTCGGTCAGACTCGGTCGCGTCTTCATGTCGAGGGTGGCTTTGGCAGCCATGACGTTGGAGGGGTTGTCGAGCGTCCTGTCGATCAGGTCTCCCGCCGAAAGTCCCGCGGGGAATCGGTTTGCCACATAGGGACCCAACAGCAGCGCAGATGCTGCTAGGAGCGATGCTGCGGAAAGGATGATGACCCACGAGGACCGGCTGCGCCTCGGCCCACCGGTCTCTCTGGAACCGGTGCCCGCCGGTGTGGCGGACATGGCGTCCGGGCGGACGTTCGGAATATCTGCCGGGGAGACGACAACTCGCGGTGTGCTCGTGACTATCGACCGCGATGACGGCGACAGGACGAGCACCACTCCGCTCAGACCCAACCACAGCAGTACCCGCCACGATCCGCTCAAACCACCCATCGCGCCGAACACCCCGAACGCCGCCAGGATCAGGCCACTCAACAGAGTGAGTGAGCGGACGATCCTCCTGACGGGGACGGTCCGCAGGGCAAAGATCGCCAGCACGGCCGAGATGAAAGCACCGCCACCCGCCAGATTCGCGCGGTCGACGGAGGGGTCGAGAGTGAGCGACAAAGAGCTGAGGGCTGCCCAGAGCTGACCCGTCAGCAACAACGTCAGCAGCCAGAGCCGCTGCACCGGGATTGTTCTGCGGTCCTCGGAGGGTTGGCGAATCAGGCTCACGAGGTCACCTGGACCACCGGCCATCCGAACGGAGCGGGGGCGGGCTCCCCTTCGATCGCCGCAGCCAACTGTCGTCGTGCTGCGGTCATGTCCGCCACCTCGCGGCTCACCTGGCCCGACATCTGGGCGGTGCAGAGGACCACACGGACACCTCGGGCCAGCGCGTTCTCGACCATTCCGGATGCGCGACGTGCAGCTATTTCACGAGCCTCAAAACCCATTCCGGATCCGTCGGTCGAAACGGATCCCAAATGGACCACGATCGCCACCGCATCGTCACTCGGCGGTTCGAACTCGCGTACGACCAACTGGCCGGTACGTGCAGTCGTCGGCCAGTGGACAAGGTGCGCTGGGTCGCCGGTCACGTAGTGGCGCACCGACCTGACCGTCTCCCCCAAGACCTCGCCTCTGATCGACTCGACCGGGCTGGTGTTGTCAAGTACCCGTGCGCTGTCGACATCACTCAAGTCCGAAACCGGCCCCACGTACAACGGCTTCGGCAACTTCACGGCGAAGCGACGCATGGCCCACATGACCCCGAACGGGGCATCACTACCGACCTCGAACTCAAGTTCGTCATAGACACCGCGGTGCGCCATCGCCAGCGGGACCAGTTGACCCGAAGGGGACGCCATGTCGGTCGCCGTCACCGTCGACCCGGCGATGGAAATCGAAAGCCCGCTGGCCAGACCCTTCAACTGAACTTCGACCGAGGCCAACTCACCTGTGATCAGATCACCGGGTGAGTCGATGATCTGTAGGTTCAGAAGCCTGATCATGACGCTGGGCCAGAACAGTCCCAGAACGAGCGCGCCAGCCAAACCGCCGAAGACCATGCCCGTAACCGACGGGTCCGATACCTGCGGTCGGTAGAACCAGGCCAGACCCAATAGCACCACCAACACCAGTCCGAACACCGTCGGCCGCAGTGTCGTGCGGGTGCGTCGCCGACTCACGGCCTTGGGACAGACACTTGCGACAGCAGCCAGATGAGGACTTCCGAAGCTCCGCGTGTGTCGACACGACCGGCGAGGAGTACCCGATGCGCCAACGCTCCGACGAACACGGCCTGGACGTCATCGGGAGTCACATAGTCACGTCCGGCAACAGTCGCATAGGCCTTTGAGAGTCCGACCAGAGAGGTGGTAGCTCGCGGCGAGGCGCCCTGGCTCAACCTGGGATCGGTCCGCGTCGCTCCGACCAGGTCGAGTACGTATTCGATGATCTTGTCATCGCAATGAATGGCTCGGACACTGTGGATCACCGCAGACAGTTCGGACGGGGTGGTCACCGCCCGCAGGGAGGAGAGCGCATCGACGCCACCTGTCCCGGTGATTATCTCGCGCTCGGCGACCCTGTCGGGAAGCCCCATCGAGAGAACCAGGCTGAAACGGTCCAGTTGGCTCTCGGGCAGGGGAAAGGTTCCAATCTGACCAAAGGGATTCTGGGTGGCGATGCAGAAGAACGGTTCGGGAAGCTGCCAACTGGTGCCGTCGACGGTGACCTGGGCCTCTTCCATCGGCTCCAACAGAGCGGCCTGGGTTCTTGGGGAGGCACGATTGATCTCGTCGACCAGAACAACGTTTGCAAATATCGGACCGTGTCGGAACTGCCACTCGCCCGTAACCGGCTGAAACACCGAGGTTCCCGTGATATCGCTCGGCAGCAGATCCGGGGTGCACTGCACCCGTCCGAGCGCACCTCCGACCGACACTGCGATGGACCTGGCGAGCAGAGTTTTGCCGACACCCGGAAGGTCCTCCACCAGCAGATGACCGCCTGAGAGCAGTGTCGTCAACGCCAGATCGACCGCCTCGGACTTGCCGCGGATGGTGTTGACGATCTGGGAGCGAAGGTCGGCTGCGACTGCCTGGGGTGACCGAATCTGACCGACTTGCTCCGGCTGACCGACGAGGTCCGGTTGGGTTGTTTCCACGCGACTCCTGACGGGCAGTACCGGCCACAAGCCTGCCATAGCCATCCAGAGCCTCGCAGGCAGACAGGTCCGCCCCGCCGCGGGTTCTGAGACGACCTCAGAATCACTGGCTGAAATCTCTTCATTTCACAAATTCTGGGCCGACCACAAATGGAGAACGGTGCTATCGGGCATCTCAACAGCCTTTTGAAAGAGGATTGCGTGGCTGTATTTCGTCGCTCCCAGGTCGACCCGGCAACCAGCCGTGGCTCCGACAAACCCGCACGCGGGACCGCCCGCGAGCACTCCGGTCAGCGCTCCGGTCAGCACTCCGGCCCTCTATCGGTGCTGGAAGGCAACGTTGAAGGTGTCCCGCCCGAGGACGGGATCGACAACGACGACGTGTTCGAGGCCGCCATGGACGACCTTGATCGGCTTCCTCCTGCATCGCTGACCTTCGACAGCAGCGACGAGGTGCCAGGCGATGTTCTGGAATCGCAGATCGACAGCTGGGTCAGCGTCACCCGACCCCGTCTCGGTGAAGTCCTGATGGACCTCGGCTCGATCGATTCCGATGACCTCCTCGATGCCCTTCAGCACCAGAAGGACTCACCGAACGACGAGTCTGCCAGCGCCAGGCTCGGCGAAATCCTCATGGAACTGGGCTCGATCAGCGACAAGGCGCTCGCTGGCGCCCTCGCCGAGCAGTTCAGCATCCCGCTCGCTGATCTAACCAATATCGAAATCGAACAGGCCGCCGTCGAGCGGGTCCCCGAAGAAATGGCTCGCCGTTACCGGGTCCTTCCGACCCACGTCGTCGATGACCGTGTCTTCCTGGCGAGCGCCGATCCGCTCGACACCGACGCCATCCAGGCCCTGACGAAACGTTGCAACCGGATCGGCCTGATGATCGGCCCCCGCAACGACATCGACAGGCTCATCGACCAGGCGTACAACGCCCTGACCAGCGCCGATGACATGATCCGCGCCTTCGAATTGAGCACCACCTCCAAGGCGCACTCGATCGCCGACGACGCGTTCCACGTAGACGACGGAGCACCACTGATCCAAGTGGTCAACCGGATTCTGACCCAGGGAGCCAGGATCGGCGCATCCGATATTCACATCCAACCTGCTGAGAATTCGGTCCGGGTTCGGTTCCGTGTCGATGGTGCGATGACCGAGGCGATCCGACTTCCCGAGAGCATGGGTCCTGCTGTCTCAAGCCGGCTCAAGGTTCTGGCAGAGCTGAACATCGTCGAGAAGCGCCGCCCCCAGGACGGACAGTTCTCCATCCAGGTCGACGGTCGGGCGATCGACGTTCGACTCTCGGTTGTACCGACGATCAACGGCGAAAAGGCCGTCATGCGGCTGCTCGACAAGTCCAAGTCGCTGATCAGCATGCCGGCGCTCGGAATGATCAACGCTGTCGAAGAGCCATATCTGAAGATGGCCCGCTCGCCCCTCGGGATGATCCTGTGCACCGGCCCGACCGGCGCAGGCAAGACAACGACGCTCTATGCGACTCTCAACGAGGTCAACGACCCGACGAAGAACGTCGTGACGATCGAGGACCCGGTCGAGTACCAGTTCGACGGAGTCGCCCAGATGCAGGTGAGCGAAACGGGCATGAGCTTCGCGGATGGCCTGCGAGGAATCCTCCGCCAGGACCCCGACGTGATTCTCGTAGGCGAGATCCGCGACGCGGAGACCGCGCGGATCGCGATGCAGGCCGCCCTGACCGGTCACCTGGTGCTGTCGTCTCTGCACGCAATCGACTCCATCGCCGCGGTTCACAGATTCATCGACATGGGAATCGAGCCGTTCCTGGTCGCCTCGGCGGTCAACGGGATCGTCGCCCAGAGACTGCTTCGGAGGCTGTGTCTCCAGTGTCGGATTCCTACGACTCCGACCTCGAATGAACTGACCATCCTCTCTGAACACACCGACGGGCAAATGCCCGAGACCTGGTACCGCTCCAACGGTTGTTCGCTCTGCAACGACACCGGCTATCAGGGCCGGGTTGGCGTTTACGAGCTACTGGAGTTCACCGAGGAGATCCGCGATCTGGTCGGCCGTCGGGCCTCGCACTCCGAGATCCGAGAAGTCGCTCTCGCCCAGGGGCTGCGGACGATGGCAGATCAGGCCTTCATGCTCGTGACAGAAGGAGCGACCAGCATCGACGAGGTGCTGCGCAGCGTCTACTCCCAGAGTTCGGCCACATCCAGCGAGCCCCGTGCTCTTGGTCGGGCACCTTCATCACTCCCCCAACGCACCGGACCCTCCTCCACCGCGTCGGACACCCCGGCTGCCCAGAACAACCCGGCTGCCCACAACAACCCGGCTGCCCACAACAACGCGGCTGCCCACAACAACCCGGCGAACCCGGCCGTGGACGGCAATATCCCGGCAACCCAGACAGTGAGCCCCCGATGACCATGACCCGCGGCAGTTCTGACGTGACTGTCAATCTTGATGCCCAGCCCGGCGACCGCAACCCGTTGGAGCACGACCCGAAGGGCCTGCGGAACGGCCGGCGGAAGGGTTCCAAGGCAGAGGGGATGCGATTCCGCTACACGGCCGAAGGGCTGGACGGCGAAGTGATCAAGGGCGAGATCCGATCGATCTCACCGAACTCTGCACGCAATGAATTAGCGGTTCGGGGGCTGCGGGTACTGGAGCTGACCGAACGCAAGGGACTCCGGACCGACCTGACCCGCGAGCGGGTTCCCCGCGCCGAACTGATGCACTTCTGTCGTCAGATGGCGATCTATCTGAGCGCCGGAGTTCCCGTTGTCGAAGCCATTGACGAACTCCGGATCGACACCAAGAGCAACCGGCTCCGCACCGTGCTCGGCGACGGCATCGAGAAGGTCAGCGCCGGTGTTCCACTCGCCGACGCGCTCGCCGAACACGACGACATCGCGCCCGCCTACTTCATCGCGATCCTGCGCTCTGCAGAACTCACCGGGCGCATGGACACAGCGTTCGAACAACTAAGCACCTATCTGGAACGTGACCTAGAACTGACACGGCAAGTCCGCAAGGCACTGATCTACCCGATCATCCTGTTCTGCCTGGCCATGTCGGTCAGTCTCCTGATGGTCCTGTTTGCGATCCCGCGATTCGCCGAGTTCTTCGAGGGATTCGACGCCGAGCTACCCCTGCCTACCCGGATGCTGATGGGCGTGAGCGACTTCGTGCAGTCACCCCTGGGTGCGGGTGTCGGGATCGTCCTGGCTGCAGCAGTGGTCGGTGTCCTCGCCGCCATCCGCACCCCTCCTGGCCGTCGCAAGCTCCAGCAAATGCAACTGCGGACACCCGTGTTGTCGAACGTGGTTCGCTACGCGGCAAGTGAACGCTTCACCCGGGTTCTTGCGGCGCTGATCGAAGCCGGTGTCGCTCTGCCGACCGCCCTGCCCACCGCCATTGAAAGCTGCGAGAACGCGGTCTTTGCCGAGCGACTGGGAGTCGCCACCGACGGAATCCTTGCCGGTGAAGGCTTCGCCGATCCATTGGCCGAAACTGAGTTGTTCAACCGCACCGTCATCCAGATGATCCGTGTCGGGGAGAGGACGGGTGACCTCGGGCAGCAACTCGACAATGCCGCCGGACTGTTCAAGGCCGAACTCAGCTACTCGGTGCAGAAGTTGACCGCGTGGTTCGAACCGATGATCACCATTTTCATCGGCATCGTCGTCGGCTTCGTGGCGCTGGCCATGGTCTCGGCGATGTACGGGATCTACTCACAGGTCCAGATGTGAAACCCGGACCCGCTCGCCACACAGGGCAGGCCGGGGTGACCCTGGTCGAGGTGCTCGTCATGATCGCCGTCGTTGTACCGGCAATCCTTGCTGCCAGCTACGGCATGTTCACGGCTGTTCACACCAGCAGCGAGGCCGAGACCCAGGCGCGACTCGAGGCGCTTCTCTCGGCTCGCACCGAAGAACTCAAGTCGGGCTCGTACATCGAGTGCGCAAGCCCGGAGGAGTACACCCAGAGTCTGGGTGATTCTGCACCTTCGACATCGACCGAGGTTCTCCAGGTTCGTTACTGGTCCCAGGAAACCGCTTCCTTCGTCGATCTTGACGCCTGCGGCGAGGCAGTTCCCAACGCCAATGACGGCAACGGCAACGGAAATGGCAACGGCAACAATGGCAACGGCAACGGCAACAACGGAAATGGCGCCGGGAACGGGAATGGAAACGGGAACGGGAATGGAAACGGGAACGACGACAACAACGGGCGCTTCAACGGGGGCGACTTCGTGCCCGGCAACGGAAATGGCAACAGCCCCCACGATGATGAGGACCATGACCCCGACCACGACAACAGCCGTCTCGACGACGACAACGGCAACGGGGGCGACGGTGGACAGCCCCAAACGGGCCAAGGCGTCGACGGTGGCGCCCAACAGCTGACCGTCAGAGTCACCATCGGAGATGAGGAACTGGTTGGAGTGGTTGTGGCACGCAATGCGGACTCCATGCCCAGCGATCCTTCCGGGAGCACCCCGTGAAACTCCGGCTCAAAATCCCTGCCAGGGTCGTTCGACGACGCAATCAGTCCGGCATGACGCTCATCGAGACCTTGATGGCACTCACGCTGGCCGTCATGATCATGGTCCCGATGCTGGGTTGGGCACAGTTCACCTTTGCGGAACAGGTTCGCACCCAACAGCGGTCCAACTTCTCCAACGACCTCGGACTGCTCCGCACCTACCTCCACCGCGACGTCGCGTCTGCTGACGACGCCTACGTCTCCGGCGACAACTTCGTGGGTTGCGCCACACCCGACGCAAGCTCGAACAACGACAACAACAAGGGTGTCGAGGCGGATCCAAACGCCAACAGGTTGCTGTTGGTGGTCACTGCGAACGACTCTCTCACCACCTATTCGATCGCACCTGGAACCGACGACCACCTGAGCATCTGGCGCAACACCTGCAAGACGCCAGGTGGGGTCATCGGTGAAACGGCCGAACTCCTGACCGACCTAGACGGGGACGCGACCGGCGTCGTGTGTGACTCGGCACGGGGCAAGGACAGCGAGGACGAGGAGGGCTCCTGCCCACGGGTGACCATGCGCGTCGGCACCAACAACTCCCGGCGGGCGACGATCAGCGCGATGATCCGCTCCGACTGGGTCACGGAACAACGCGGGATTGACAACCCCGATGACCGGACTCCGCTCGTCAGCCTGTCGGCAACCCCTACCAAGGGCGAACGCGGTCTGTCGGTCCAGTTCAGCGCCGAGGGATCCTCCGATCCCCACGGCGAGAACCTGACCTACCAGTGGGAATTCGGCGACTCGCAGTACTCGGGTGCACCGAATCCCATCCACACCTATGACACCCTCGGCACCTACAGCGCCGTCCTTACCGTCACCAACGCGAGTGGTCTGGCCGGCAGCAGCTTCGTGGTGATAGAGGTCGTCAACCGGGCTCCGGTGGCGACGATCTCGTCTCCTCCAACGGACATATCCAGGTTCCGCGGCGAAAACATCTCGTTCTCGAGCGTCGGAAGCAACGACTCTGCCGATCCCGCCCACAGCGGAACGATCGTCGCCTATTCCTGGGACTTCGGTGACGGAACATCCTCCAGCGAGGCCAACCCATCTAAGTCATACACCTCGGTCAGCCCCAACGGCGGGTTCCGGGTGGCACTGACCGTCACCGACGAGGACGGCGGACAGGGCCGGACCGAGATCCGGGTCAACATCGCCAATCGCGAGCCGAGCGTCGCGATCACCGCCACTCCCAGCAGTGGCGCCGCTCCCCTCTCGACGACCCTGACCGCCGTCGTCACTGACGAAACCTCGATGTCGATCAACCCGGCACTCACCTATGAATGGGACTTCGGAAACTCGACCACCTCGAATCTGGCTGCACCGACGCCTGTGACCTACCAGACGGCAGGGACCTACACCGTCACTCTCGTCGTCACCGACGATCTGGGGGCGAGTGCGACCACCTCACAGGTCGTCACCGTGACGTCATCCACACCGCTCACCTATCCCCGAAATCTACGGGTGGTCACGCTGAATCCCCAACCCCGTCTGACCATGTCGTTCGCCTGGGACGCCGTTGCCGGCGCCGACGGCTACTGGCTCGAAGTGACCTGCGGCAAGTGTTCGGGTCCGATCGACTGGGTCGTCACCGGCACCTCAGCAACGGTCAACATCCCCTATTCGAATACGCAGTTCACAACGCGAATCAGAGCCCGGGCAGCAGCGACCGCCCTCTGGGGTGACTGGTCCCCGACCATTAAGGCCAAGTCAGCGAAGTGACTACCAGACTGAGATCCCACATCAAGTCAAGGTTGGCCCGACGCGGCCAGGCGGGGTTCGCCCTCATCGCCGGTCTCATGGTCTGGTTCGCTCTCTGCGGCGCAGTCCTGATTGCGCTGATGAGCATGACACTCAACGCGTTGACCATCGCCGAACAGAGTTCGACATCGGCAGAACAACTGCGGGCAGCAGACTCCTCGATGGAGGCAGCCGTACAGCAGATAAGGATGGACCCGACCGGACTGATCGGCTCCGGGAACGGCAAATGTGAACCTGGGATCGGCCTCGAAGGCGCGGAGGGACTGGACTACCAAGACACCCTCGGCAACTCGGTTCTGGTGACCGCTGACTGCGAAACATCAAGCCTGCTGACCCTTGCCAATGACGCTTCGTTGAATCCGGCAGATCTTCACGTCGTCGGCGACCGGTACAACTCTCCGATCGAGTTGCCAGACACGGTCCGCTATGAAGCCGACTGTGCCACCACTCCCGTCTCGACGTGCTTCCCTTGGGGTGAGGCTCTCGGCGCGGCGAGCGGTGCCCACGCGACGGACATCGCGGCGTTGCGCCCGACCCTTCTACACACCTCGGATCCGGCGACGGATCCCCTGCACGCGACCTTGTCTCTGAGCGGAAACGTCCGTGTCGCCGGATCGGCGCTGGGGATGCTCAAGCCACCCACGTCGTCGGCTACCTCCGCCATATCGGTGGCAGGAACGTTCAACCAGCAAGCACTTGGACCGCTCGGCAGCGCCGGCAACGGGGATGAGGCGTGCGGGATTCTGTCCCCTGTCTCACCCCTGTCGCTCGGGTCCACGGTGATCTCGGTCTCTGAGGGCTCGACCGCCAGTCCCTCATGCGGTTCCAATGTCGCGACGAACGCGGCCGGGCTTCGCGCCCCGACGCTGTGGACCATTTTGCAACCACGGCCGCAGACTCCCGCTTGTGCAGGTGCCGGAGCGGTCACGAAATTGCGCCCTGGCGTCTACACCAGAGTTGCCACCGAAGCCCTGAACAACCTGATGGGCGGGTCGTGTGCCAATTCGGTTCTGTGGTTCAGTCCGGGCGACTATTCATTTGATGTCGACGACCCCTCCAACTCGGCCCTTGAGCGCCATTCGCTGATAGTCGACGATCCGACGGTACGGGTCATCTTCGGTGAACCGGCAGGCGGTGACACTGCTACCGCAGCGCTCGCAGCAACGTTCCCGAAGGCCTGCAATCCGGACGCACCGGGAGTCTCGGTGACACTGTCGGCACGCACCAGTCTTCGCCACAAGCAGGGTCGCGTCGCGATCTGTGACCGCAGCGTCTCGGGAGCACGAAGTTCACTTCCCCCAGCCCTCTGGCAGACGGCCGGTGCATCCGGCGCAGCCGGTGCTGACGGCGGCTTCTCGGGAATGGCGGACGCTGCGTCCAGCAACGCTTCGGCGTGCAGCACCCAGGGATCAGCCCACGGATGTTGGAGCACCGCAACCCTGCGGGGCATCGACATGGACGGCTCCGATCCTGGCGATACGACTCCGGTCCGGTCACTCGAACTGCTGATTCACGGGACCGTTTCGACGCTCGCAGCACCCGGCACCCGAGCGGATCCCACCGGGACCGCCGGTGAACAAGCGACTGTCTCACTCTTTGCCTCCGGAGCTGGTTCACCGCTCTGTGCGGTCAAGTTCCCGGCAGACGCCGGTTTGGCACCGGGAGCTTCCTTCGACCGTGCGGTCGATCTCTTCTCCCCCGCACTCGCTGGCGACGGCAGCGTTCCTCGATGCGTCGACGTACGCGACCAGCTGACAGTGGGTGACCTGGTCGACTCGCGAGTCGATACCCACCTTCCGTCGGTCGAGGTCGGGGTCCAAGGCTTCTCCTTGCGTTCCGGTTGGCAGGCACTGGCAGGTACGGCGACGAACCTCAACGGATGGGTCGACACCCAGAGAGTCGACGTCGCCGACGGGGTTCTGGCCACGGGAGATCCTGCGAAATGTTCAGCGGGCTTCTGTGCAGAACTGCTTCGCTCGATCCAGGTCTCGAATCTGGACAGCACCGTCGACCCGCTGACGCCCACCGACGGTCCGTTGACACAGGCTGGGCTGATCATCGTCGGCCACACCTCTGGAGGACCCATCACAATTCCAGGTTCGGCCCCAGTCACCAGGGCAACCCTTACGCTGGCCGGCGGTTCGACGTGCAGCGCCGAGTGGCCTGCAACGCCGCTCTCGCCTGCTGGTGTGTACTTGGACCTGCGCGGAGGCAATGGCAACTGCGCCACGGTCCTGACCAACGCCAGCCAGTTGATCGGTGCATCTGCAAGGATCGACCTGTTCACTCCGGCAACCGCGAACAGCACCGATGTCGGCATCGACCAGATCCGACTCTCTACCGTCAGCTCCGGTCGATACGTCGGACCGGTCGCTCCAAACCTGTTCACGATGGCAGCGAACCCCGACGGCGCTTCGTCCACGTCTATCAACATCTTCGGTCCCGTTTCGATACCCAGGGCAACTCTCAACGTGCGCTGGGTAGGCAGTCCTGCGATCGATTCGAACGGTCATGTTGTTCCTCTGATCGGCGCCCAGGCGGTCATCGGCTCGATCGGCTCCAGCGTCGGACCCAATGGAACCGCCGGTGTGCTGTGTTGCGCGCCGACCAAGCCCGCCGAACGGATCGTCAACCTGAAGGCGTGGGTCCTGTCGAGTGACGGAGCCCGCACCTTGATGGGCCGGGCCCGGGTGATCATCAGCGACTCCCGTTGGAGCAACTCCCCCGTGAGGATCGTGGACTGGCGTCTCGGCCCCGACGACCTCGAGGATGGTCAACCCGATCCCGAAACTCCGGATCCGACCGTTCCACCGACGACATCGACAACCACATCGACTTCGACGACATCAATCCCACCTTCCACCACCACGACGACGAGCACGAGCACGACGAGCACGACTACTTCGACGGTCCCACCGACGACCGTACCGAGCCAGCCTTCTCCCGCTACGTGGACAATGAAGAAACGCAATCCGGACTGGGACGGTAGATATTGCGCCGATGTAACGGTGCTCAATCCGACCTCGTCGGCCATCAAGTGGATCGTGGACATTCCCCTCGAGGGCACGCTCGACGACTTCTGGAACGGCACCTATGACCGCCTGAATCCCCAGACCACCAGGGTCCGCGGAATCCAGGGTCAGAACGAGACCCTTGCCGCTGGCCGTACGACCGGCTTCGGATTCTGCGTCACCCCGTGAGTTCCGCTGCCTAGCTGATGAGGCTACGTACCCGATCAAGCGCTCACAGTTGGACAGAACGGGTAGCCGGTCACCCTTAGCCGGTCAATACACGTAGCCGGTCAGCACACGTAGTCGGTCCACTCGGTACCGCTCCACCATCGATAGCGGGTCGCATCATCCGGATCCGGATACCAGTCAGCTTCGATCTCGATGACCGGCTCCTCGTCATCGGGTTCGTCCGACACCCCTTTGCCGGCGGCCTTCAGTACGGCTGACTCGGGATGGAAATCGGCACCTGTTTGTCGCACGGGCCTTGTTCCTGCATCGACTTGTGGGCCGGTTGTAGGACCGGCATCCGTCGCTGAGCCTGAGTCGGACAGCGCCTCGGCAACCGTCTCTGCGACCTCGCGATCGGTGAGAGGACCTCGTGCCCACCGACGAAACCCTTCAATCCCGCTGAAAGCATCGACCACAGCTTCAGCGACCTCCTCGTCGCTGACTGGTCCTGCCGCCTTCGGTTGGGCGCCGAACACTCTTGGTACCCGATGTTCACCCTCGACCGCCGATGAAGGCACCGGCTCGGGCTCAGGCACTGGCGTCGGTTCCGGCTCGGGCTCGGGCTCAGGCACTGGCGTCGGTTCCGGCTCGGGCTCAGGTTCCGGCGCGGGCACCGGGACCGGTTCCTGCACCGACGTCGGTTCCGGCTCGGGCTCAGGCGTCGGTTCCGGCTCCGGTATCGGCTCTGGAGCCTGAGCGGGCTCTGGCTCTGGTTCTGCAGCCGGTTCTGCAGCCGGAACTGGGGGCGCTGCTGGCGCCTGAGCCGCTTTCGTGTCGGGAGCAGAAAAAGTGGCTGGAGCTGTGGCGGTCGCCACCGGAACTGCTGCGGTCGGAGCCGGAGGAGGAGGCGTGATTGGTGCAGGTCCTGCTGCCGGCAGGTTCACAGGCGGTACCTGCCCGCTCCCGCCCTTGCCCTTCTTCAGCTTCTTGGCGAGCTTCTTCTCCTCCTTCTTCCTGGCCCTCTCGGCGATAGCCAGCTCCTTCTCGGCCAGAGCCAGCTCCTTCTCGGCGATCACCAACTCCTTCGCGGCGCGATCATCTGTCGCCGACTTGACCCCGGACCGGTCGGCCTCATCGTCATGATGGCTGTGCGATGTCCCCGAATGTCGCTCGAGGTGCTCGTTGTTGACCCCGATGAGCGGCTCGGGGATGTCCGAGGTCGGGGTGTGTCCGATCCGCACTCCCCGGACCGGGTCATATGTTCCCGACGGTGCCTGAGCACCCGGCGCGACCCCCGGAAGTTCGCGACCGATGTCGGTGCTGGGAGCAGGGGTCGTCGGCATGGAGTTCGGCCCTTTGGGCCCCCATCCGGAACCGCTAGCCGACCGGGCCTTGATCGCCTTTCGTTCCCCTCTCTTCAGCCGCTTGGTCGCCGATGACCGCGATGTCCACTTGCTGAAAGCCACTAGCAGGAACCCCAGGACGATCACCGCGGCTGCGAGCAGCAGACCCTTCTGCAGGGTGGTGGGAAACTCCTTGGGCTCGCTCCGAGCCGTGATGACTGTCTGGGCTGAGGTGCTTGTGATCTCCCAGGTTGCCGATCCTCCCCCACGTTTGGTCGCGTTGCTGTTGACTATCTGGCCCGGAAGGTCGACCACGAAGTTCATTTCGAGGCCGGACTGCGATTCGCCTGCCTTGACGGATTCAGCCACCTTCGCGAAGGCGGCGTCGCTGGTGAGTGGTCCAAATATCTGATCGAAGGAGTTGAGCGTCGCGTTCAGACGCCAGTTGTCCCCGTTGTCCTCAACCTCTTTGACCACACTGAACTGCGAGAACAGGCTCACCTTGTGAGCACCCACGGTCATAGGCGTGTTCATGACCGAAACCATCTCGTCGACATCGTCGAACGGCACAACTATCTCGTAGCCGGTCAAGCCATCCTTCTTGACCAATTCAACACTCGCTCCACCGGCGGCCGACAACGCGTCTTCGAGCAGCTTTTCGATTTTGACCTGCCGAAGAGGCACGCGCGACGCACCGGGTGGGAATACCTGGGCCTTGAACTCGCCCGCACCGTCTCCATCGACCTTGAGGGAAGCCTCGCCCGACAGGCAGCCGGTGGCCACCACGCAACACAGAACAACGAGCGCCGCAGCGTATCGAGCCCCTCTTTTCATTCCAACCCCCCGGGTAACGCGCCGTCCTGCGGTTCTGCTGAACGATAATGATGGACCACGTCCGGTCATCAAGCTAGATAACTCTGAACTGTCATCGGACATCACACCTGGAAGAAGGCCCGCAATGCATCGTCGCCGTCCCATGAGCGGGAGAAACCAGCTTTGCCGCAGCGCCCGCGCGCCCCGTCTGGTGGCGCTCGCGATCCTTCTGGTCGTTGCGCTCGCAGTCTCGGGCTGTGGCGGTAACGACAAGGACAAGAAGGCATCCAAGGACGACAAGAAGACCGAGACAACTGACAAGAAGGCCAAGGAACAGGTCTCCCAAAAGATGTCGACCGCTGAGGTTCTGGGGGTCGACACCCAGTTCAAGAAGTTCATCGAGTTGGTCAAGACCTCCAACCTGACCGACACGGTCAACGGAGAAGAACTGACTCTCTTCGTGCCCAACACCGAGGCTTTCGACGCGCTCGGCGAGGGAGTAATCGAGGAACTCTCCAAGGACCACCAGGCTCTGGCCGACTACCTGAAGCAGTACATGGTCAAGGACACGTTCACCATCAACGATCTAGTCAACAAGAACGACGAAGAACTCGACAGCCTGGCGGGCACCAAACTCAAGATCGCCGTCGACGACAAGATGAACGTCTCGATCAACGGCGCCAAGATCGTCAAGGTCAACATCGCCACATCCAACGCCACGATCCACGTGATCGACGGGGCCTTCGCTCCCTGACCCACAGCCCTTGTGGACTCGTTAGATGAACGGCTCCACGAACTGGCGGGCGAAACCGATTGCGAGCAGCCCGGCAAGGATCAACGGCGGGCCGAAGGGCACCTGGCGGCTACCGCGTCCTGACATCAGTCCGAGCACTATTCCGATGACCGAAGACGCGACCACGGCTACTAGGACAAGGAGTGCCACCACCGGAAGGCTCGCTCCGAAATAGGCGCCAGAGAAGCCGATCATCCACCCGAGCAGCACCGAGAGTCGAATGTCTCCGAATCCCATCCCCTGGGGATAGAACCAGAAGATCGCAAAGAGCGGTCCTGCCAGAACAGCCAGACCCAGAAGGGCACCCAATAGCCAGCGGGGGTGGTCCTGTGCCAGGGCAATGGCGACACACACCGGAACGACCACGAAGAACGTGGGCCAGACCAACTTGGTGGGCACGATCATCCAGCGGAAGTCGATTGCGGCGATTGCAACGGCGGGGGCGACGAAGATCAACGCCGGAACAAGCAGCCACTCTCGGCCGATGCCGAACATCAGACCAACGGCGATGACGGGCACGGACAACTCGACTATCGGGTGGAACGCAGGAATTTTCTCTCCACACGAGTGGCATTTGCCGCGGAGCAACAGCCACGACACGACCGGGATGTTGTCCCTGGGGCGTACCCCCTCGCCACATGACGAGCAGCGGCTCGTTCCGCCCAGGACTTCACGCCACGGCGTAATGCCGACGGAGTCGCCATATTGATCGGGCTCCTCAAGGGCGAAGGGGAGTCGATCGATGATGACGCATGTGAACGAACCGATGGCCAGACCGAACAGGATGATGCAAGCCAGCAGTACCCACTCCGCAGGCGTCACGCGAGTCCCGCGGCCCGGTTGCCGTAGCCGGCGATATCGTCGGGATAGACGCTGACAGCCTGAGCGTCCTCAAGGGTGATCACACCTTGTGTCACCAGAGTCGCCAGGGACTGCTCGAGCACGAACATGCCGTCGCGGGTACCGGAGGCGACCAGGTTGCGTAGCTGGCGGATCTTGCCTTCACGGATCAGGTTGGTGACAGCCGCGGTGCCGACAAGGGATTCATAGGCTGCGATGCGACCGCCGCCGATCTTTGGAACCAGGCGCTGGGCGATGACCGCTGCGAGGGCCATGGACAACTGCGTGCGCACCTGGTCCTGCTGGGATGGCGGGAACACGTCGATGATGCGGTCGATGGTCTGAGCGGTGTCGTTCGTGTGCAGCGTGGCGAACACCAGGTGGCCGGTCTCGGCCAGGGTGAGCGTCAGTGCGATCGACTCAAGGTCACGCATCTCGCCGACCAGGACGACGTCGGGGTCCTCGCGCAGGGCTGCCTTGAGCGCCTCTTCGAACGAAGTTGCATCGTCACCGACTTCGCGCTGGTTCACCAGCGCCAGGTTGGACTGGTGGATGTATTCGATCGGGTCCTCGATTGTGAGGATGTGAACCGGGCGATGGTGGTTGATCCAGCCGATCATGGCCGCCAGGGTTGTCGACTTGCCCGAGCCGGTGGGACCGGTGACCAACACCAGGCCGTGGGGCAGGTTGACCAGCTTGTGTGCGATCTCCGGCAGGCCCAACTCCTCGGGAGTGGGGATCTGCTGGGGGATGAGACGTAGCGCCAGTGCGGGCCGACCCAGCTGGAAGAAGGCGTTGGCACGGAAACGGGCGGTGTCCGCCCAGGAGAACGCGAAGTCGAGTTGGCGGTCCTCCTTGAATATCTCCCGGTCGGCCTCGGTCATCAGGCCGTCGAGGATTGCGATCAGGGTCCCAGGGTCCGTGGGTGCCGCCTCGGGTACCGCCAGGAGCTTGCCGTCGACGCGGACACGAGGCGCAGAGCCGGCGGCCAGGTGTAGGTCGGTCGCTCCGTTGTCCCACAGGTAGCGGAGCCACGGGTCGAGCAAGGTCATGTCAAGGTCTGTCACGGATCCCCCGGGGATTGGTCGGTCACAAAACGTAGCGTGGACGGGGCCGAAGCCCCGCCCACGCTTTACAGCAATGCCGCTAGCGGCGTTGCATCAGGTCCAGGGAGTGCCAGTCATGGTCGAGCACTTGCCGGCCCACACGGCGGAGCCGCGGGTCACGCCGGTGGCGTCGGGGGTGTAGGTGAGAAGCGTGGGAGCCTCTTCGAGGAACTGGCCACCGGTGATGTCGGTGAGGGCCGTCGGGTAGGTGGAGTTCTGTGCGCGGTAGGCGCCGATTGCCGTGGTAACCGAGCGAGCCTCGATCTTGCAGGCTGCGTCCTGGCCGTTGTCGGTGATGCCACCGACTGCGAACACGACGACTGCGGCAAGGATGCCGAGGATTGCGATGACGACGAGAAGTTCGATCAGGGTGAAGCCACCCTGGCCGGCCATCTGACGGCGCTTTTCAATAGCCTTCATAGGTATTCCTCCGTTATGAGAATTTCCGCATGACCACTCGGTCAGACGGTGTATTCGTGAGTACCCTCACGCCAGTTGAGAAACTCCCCCAATTCGACGCTTCCTGGCACCCACGCGTGACTTGCGTTTCGTAGTCTGAACGAAATTCGACTCAGTGTCGAATAGCAAAATTACCTAATCACCCAAGACCCGGAGCCCAAAATCAGCCTCACACTCAAGATTACAGGCTCCGCTGTTTCCGCTCTCCTCGTCTGTGGATGCGTCGGCAACAAGGGCGACGACAAGGCGGACAAGAACCCTGTTCGGTCCAGTCCCGCGAGCACAGCCCAGGTCACCAGGGCCATGAAGCCGACCGACGTGCTCGGCGCCGACAAGCAGTTCTCGACCTACAACGAACTCGCCAAGCTCGCCGGCCTGGACACCCAGTTGGACTCCGGGCAGGAGTACACGCTGTTCGTTCCTTCCAATGCGGCTTTCAAGGCCCTCGGGGACGAGCGGCTGGACGCGCTCAAGGCCGACCCGCAGGGGGAGCTTCTGGCTTTGTTGCACCGGCACATGGCTCCCGGGCAGATCCACTATTCCGATCTGGTCGGGATGCACAACGCGGTGGTGAAGACGATCTCGGGCGAAGAGCTACCGATCTTCTCGGTGAACGGCGAACTTCGGCTGGGTGGTGCCCTGATAACCAAGTCCGACATCGAAGCGGGCAAGGTCGTCATCTTCCTGATCGACGCGCTTGTCGACCCCAACGCCAGCGTCGACACCCAGGCTGACACCCAGGCTACGCCCGGCTGACCTGAGCCGACTCAGAGACCCCACACGTCCGGGGCCGACCCGGGCGGCTTGCGCCCGGGTCTACGCCCTAGGCGGTGGAACAGACCGACGGATCCGCGACGCCTGCGGGACAACTACGCCAGTCCTGGACGGTCACGCGCTGACCGGGAGCCCAGGTGCCGGCCGAGGCCGGGGACGTGCTGACGTCGAAGAACAGGACCTTGGCTGTGGCGATCACAGAACCGGTGTTGGAACCCAGCCGCACGATCAGGTCGACCTGCCGCTCGGTGGGTTTGGCCGGCTTGCAGCAGACCACCCCGACCTTGCCCGAGCCCGAACTGTTGATGCTGTTGACGGTCATGGCGTAGGTGCCGGTTCCCGAGAACAACGGGTTGACGCTGACAGAACCCGCAGAGGGCAGATCGGCTATGCCAATGGCAGCCGGCCCGTCCCAGTGGATGTCGAGGTCTGCCCGAGGAACCGAGAACTGTCCATTGGCGCTGAACACCGCGTCGTTGGGAGTCCCGGCATCGTTGTTGGACGTCACCAAGAACGGGGAGGTCGGCCCCTGGTAGGTATCAGCAGAACTCGGCTGCCCATCCGGCCCGTTGACCGCCGACGTTGTCGACACACTCACGTGGTCGATGTAGGTGCCCCAACCCGAGCAGTCCCTGAATCCGAACCAGGTGAGGACCACGCTGCAGTCGCCGCTCTTGCTGAGCGTGCTGTTGACCAGTAGCGATGCGCCGACCAGTTGGGAAGCCTGGGTGACCTGCGTGTTGCAGTTGCCTCCCATGGTCGCCGGTTTGGTCAGGTCATAGGCCTGTGGCACCGGGCCGTATCTGGATATCCCGCCGGGAACACCCCGGTACTGGGCTGAACACAGGACGCTTCCGTTGGGTCGCTTCAAGGTCAGAGTTGTCGAGGACCCACCCAGGTTTACGTTCTCGGCATAACCGGTGACCACGACGTACATCGACTTGAGCGTGGTTCCGGTCGCAGCGGTTCCGGTCAGGTCGGGTGAAGAGAGATCCTGGAAGTTCGACAGTTCGAGAACTGCGGTCGTACTCCCCTGGCACAACAGCCAGGGGAAGAACCAGCCGTCGCAGTTGACTCTTCGCTTGGCGAACGTGTTGTCGAGTTTGGCTGCGTTGCCGGCGTTCTCGTAGGCCGATCCTCCGGAGTAGCCGACAGTTTCTGGAGTCGGGGTCCAAGGCACCCGAATCCCCATGTAGTCGACCTGCAACGAGGCGCTTTCTGTCCAGCAGATGATCGTGCAGGTCGGCTGGAGGTAGAAGTACGCACTGATCGTCGCACCCACCAGTTGGGAACGGGACTTGATCAGGTTGTGGCAACTACCCGACGGGTTCATCAACTCATATGCGTACAGCTCGAAATCGTCTGGCAGCGGAGAGTACGTCATGGTGCACTGTCCGCCACCCCT
Source organism: Microthrixaceae bacterium (assembly GCA_049647585.1). Taxonomy (GTDB): domain Bacteria; phylum Actinomycetota; class Acidimicrobiia; order Acidimicrobiales; family Microtrichaceae; genus JAGQSZ01. The sequence goes on from JBARXY010000001.1 coordinate 71,038, forward strand.
CTCGGCGCTCGGACGCACCACGAAGCGGACGTTTGCGCCACGGGCGTTGGACGAGAACGCCTTGGCGCTCACCAGGACCTGGAGAGAAGCGACCGGCGAACTGCCGGCGTCATCGTCGGCGCCCAAGCCGCTGATTGTGAGCTCACGGGGGCCTGAGCATTCGGCTCCGTCGATCCAGCCCTGGATAAGCGGAGACCAGCACGGCCAGAATGCCTGTGAAACCTGACCGTCACCCAGAACCAGTGAACCGTTGGGGTTGGTGACGAAGTCGCCTCCGACACCGGTGCTGTCGGACGGGGCGGCGACCCAGCCGAGGTTGGCTCCAGAACTCTGCCAGACGGTCTGTCGACCCTCTTGGGTCTGAGCACCACACATCGCCACACGGCCACGCTTGTGACGAATCGACGTCCGGGGCGACAGCGTGAGTACCACTCCATCGGCGTCTGGATCGCAGGCGTTCGGGAAACTCGCTGCGGTGAGTGGGCTCTCGACCGGTTCGCCGAACACGATTTTGGCGGCGGGGTCGTTGATGACCAGAGCGTTGCGTTCTGCATCGTTGCTCGCCGATGCCGGAGCGACGTCCATCCAATACTGACCTGGTTCAAAGATCCAGGTCCGCCCGGGACAAGACCCTGCACCGGACCCGGCCCACATTGCCTTGATCTTGGCGGTCTCGAGACGGTTGTAGGAACCCGCCTGGAAATAGGCTGTTCCACCTGAGGCGGGACACGAGGGAGCGGTTCGGGCGTAGAAGGTGATCTCGTCCGGGGTCCACAAGGTCGGCTGGGAACTAACGCTCGGCGCCCCCGGTGACACTCCGCTGGTCTGCCAGTTGGTGTTGAGCGTGTTGCGGGCGTCGCCGGACTTCCCGGACTGGTCACAGGCCATCGAGCTGCCGGTCCTGATTGCAGCGCCCCAGATCTGCCAGGTGGAGTTGACAGGCTGAAGCAGTCCGCACGAGTTGGAAAGTTCGGCCGAGTTGTAGACCTCGGTGCCGGTCTCCTGGGTTGCAGTGCCGTTGAGCAAACCTGGCAGACCCTGCCAGTAGCTGCCGCTCACGTTGATGGCAGAATCGAACCCATCGGGCTTGGTCAGAACCGGATCGCGCAGTGCTGCGGCTCCCTGGCTCACCTCTAGACCAGAGGTGAAGGAAAGCGGCTCGGGACCACGGTGCAGCAAGGTCGGGTTGTAAGCGTTGATTCCCGCTTGGGCCGCGGCGTAGGACTCGACCCCGGACGACTCGGGATTGTCGACGATGGTGCTCGACCACGGCCACGTCGCCTTCCATTTGGAAGCCATATCGCCACGATTGGTCTCGCCGATGACCCGAACCAGGTCACGTGAGTCGGTACCTACAAGTCCGCCTGTAACCGACCCGTCGGTTGCTGCCGACTCCTCGGGAGTAACCGGAACGCACTGGACGACGACCTTGACCTCAGGCGTACCGACCTTGAAATCTCGGCCGGACGAACAGTCAGGGTTGTCGACCACTTCACCAGTGTCGGTCAACTTGTAAGGAAAGCCGAGGTTGCCCGTTGGGTCCCTGGCGATCTCGTTGATCGACGTCTGCAGGGCGGCGTCCGCCGCTCTTGCCCGGTTGTCGCGGATCGACTGATCGCCCGAGAAGACAGCCGTCGAGAACGAGAGCCCTACGAGGGCCACGACCAGCAGTGAAGTGAGCAGCAGAACGAACAGCACAACCATGAGGGCGAAGCCCTTCTGGTTGTTACGTCCGCGACGACGCTGAACCCTGGCCAGCGGACCAACGGTCCAGTGCTGACCAAATGTCTTCTGTCGCCTCGCCCGAGACTGTCCGTGGTTACGCATCGCCATTCCGCCGATCATCCTCGGAACTCAATGTAGTTGGACCGATCCGACCACTCATTGGAGCCGTAGTTCCTGGACTGGACATAGACCCTGAACACTTGGTTATCGAACCAGTCGCAGTCCCAGGGCTCGGAGAAGTTCAGCGAACCCGTATTGGTCTGAGCAGTGATGGTCTTGTTGTCATTGCTGCCGCAGCCGCCGGTGTGTTCAGAGAACAGCTTGTACTCGACTGCGCCAGGGACCTGGGTCCAGGTGAAGTTCTTGCCGGAGCCAACTTGTTCGAGCACCGGAGCCGGAGTCGAACCGCGTACCCAGACGCTCTGCTCAGTTGTAGTCGACCTGTTGCTGTTGTCTGTAACGGTCAAGCGGATCGTCCAGTAGCCGACCGGCAACGTCCTGGTCACCTCGACACCACTGGCCAGATCTGACGGGTTCGACAACCGCGTGTCGAAGTCCCAGTCGTAGGAGACGATCCAACCATCGGGGTCATGTGAATCACTGGCGTTGACCGTGACCGGACCACCGTAAATGCTCTGTTGTGTGTAGTAGAACGACGCAACCGGAGCCTGGTTGGTTGTGACCGTGATCGGAACGTTCACGGTCGCAGTAGCACCGTTGTTGTCGGTCACGGTCAGAACCGCGGTGACGGTACGGGCCGAGCCCGAGTACGTGTGCCGCACCGTGGGATTGGCACTCGGAGTCGTTGCTGGCGATCCATCGCCGAAGTTCCACGAGTACTTCGCAATGGTTCCATCCGGATCGAAGGACCCGTTGTCGGTGAACTCGATCTCCAAAGGAGGCGGGCCAGACGGTGCACCGCCGACCACGCCATTGAAGACTCGCTGAGCGGAAGCCTTTGCGGTCGGCGTCTGGTTGATGAGCGTGATGTTTCGTTGCGCGATGGTCTGGAAACCCAGGTTGTCGGTCACGATCAACATCACGGTGAACGGACCCAAACCGCCCGAAGCGCTATAGGTGTGCTTCGGGGAGGGACCGGTGGCGTTGGTTCCGTCGCCGAAGTCCCAGTAGTAGTTGTCGATCGTGCCGTCCGGGTCATTGGACCCTGTCGAGGTGAACTGGAACTCGATGCCTCGGGTGATTCCATCGGTCGGTCCCATCACAGCGACGGGCGACTGGTTGATGGTGACGAAGATCATGGTCGAGGCGACCGAACCGTCGTTGTCGGTGACCGTGAGCGTTACCGGCCACGTCCCGTACTTGTCGTAGCTCTTGGGCGCAGGTTCCACTCCGCTGTCGGATGTCTGGTCACCGAAGTCCCATTCATAGGAAACGATCGTCCCGTCCGGATCGACACTGGCGTCGCCGTAGAACTGGACTGGCTGGTTCAGGCCGATGACTACTCCGTGAGTTGGATCACTGGGAGTAGCGAGGATCTTCGGGATCGGGTCGGCGTTGCCGACGTGGACCGTGAAGGTGTACGACGACTGTCCGCCGTCGTTATCGACGACCGTCAGAACAACCTCGTAGTCGCCGATGGCCAGGCTGGCGTCGTAGGTGTGCGTCGTATTGCGACCACTACCGATATATCCGTCACCGAAGGCCCACTGATAAAGGACGATCGTGCCGTCCTCGTCATAGGTCGAAGAGGCATCGAAGGAAACCTCCATCTCACGCCTGACGTCGGACGGCGAGTACGTGGCGGACACGTGTGGCGGACGATTGACCTTGACCTCGACGGTTGCGGTTGCGGTTGCGCCGTCGTTGTCAGTGACTGTCAGGGTGACTTCATAGGTGCCAAAGTCGGCGAAGGTGTGACTAACCGGAGTACCGGTTCCGGTGGTGCCGTCGTTGAAGTCCCAGTCGTAGGAGACGATCGTGCCGTCAGGGTCCTGGGAAAGCTCAGCGAAGAAGTCGGTGGTGTACGGGGCGTCACCAACGTTGAACACTGCGGGGCTCGGGAACGTCTGGATCGACGCGATCGGCACCTGGTTGATGAGGATCTGTCGGACCATGACGTCGGTAGCACCGTTGTTGTCGGTGACCGTCAGCGTGGCCGTGAATGTTCCATAGGTGGCGTAGACATGGGTGGTGGTCTTGCCTGTACCGGTGGTGCCGTCTCCGAAGTCCCATGCATAGGTGACGATCTGGCCGTCAGGATCATCGGAGCCGGAGGCGTCAAAGCCGATGGTCGCCGGAGCGCCGTCGCCGCGGCCGTTGGCGGGGTCCGTCACGAAGGATGCAGTCGGGTCGACGTTGGGGGCGACCGTCAAGGTGCGGGTGTCAGAGTCTGTCCGACCATCGTTGTCGGTAACCACCAAGGTCACCGTGTAATCGCCGTTGGCGGCGTAGATGTGGACCGGCGACTGCTCGGTCGAGGTCTGACCGTCGCCGAAGTCCCAGGCGTAGGTGGAGATGGTTCCATCTGGGTCGGTCGAGCCGGAGCCGTCGAAGTGGAAATCCAGACCCAGCTTGGGATCAAGGACATCCGGTCCGATCTTGGCTGTCGGTGCCTGATTGGCCCGTACGGCAACGGGTGCGGATTTGGTTTTGACGCCTTGGTTGTCCGTGACCTCGAGTGTCACGTTGTAACTACCCGGTGCGGCGTATGTCTTGCTCGGAGCAGCGTCTGTCGAGGACGTTCCATCGCCGAAGTCCCATAGATAGGAAATGATTGTTCCGTCGGGGTCAACGGAGTAGGGCGAGCCGCCGTTGAACTGGATCGTGTAAGGCTCGGCGTTCAGTACCGGAGGGTTGGGCGTGGTCGTGAACCCGGCAACCGGCGGCCTGTTGATGTAGACGGGGAACAGAGCGCTCGCGCTCTGGCCGTCGTTGTCAGCAACCGTCAGCACCAAGTTCTTCGACCCGGTGTGGGTGAAGGTGTAGCTAAGTAGGGTGTCGCCGTCGGTCCACGGAACCGACTTGACGTTCGTCCCATCTATCGACCACTGGATACGACCGACCAAGGTTCCGTCAGGGTCACTCGAGTTGGAAGCATCGAAGACAACGGTGCATGGCGGTTTGGCACCGCACGGGTAACCGCTTACGACCGAGATGACGGGAAGCGGGGCGTGGTTAACGCGGATCTTGACTGTCTTGGTGTCCGTCAGGCCGGAGTTGTCGGTGACGGTCAGCTTGACCATGTAGGTTCCGTACTCGGTGAACGAGTGCGAGACCGTGGGTGTCGTGCCGTGGGCAGTTCCGTCATCGAAGTCCCAGTCGTAGGAAACGATGTTGCCGTCGGGGTCGAAGGACCCGGTGCCGTTGAACTGCACGAGGAACGGTTTGTTCGGTGACTGGACGACGTTTGCGCCGTTCGGGCCCGGGGTGGTCACGATGTTCGCGGTAGGAGGCGAGTTCGAAATGACGATCTGACGGCTCACGACGTCGGACTGATAACCCGGAACGTTGTTGTCCTGAACCTTCAGGGTGACCGTGTAGGTGCCGTTGGTGGTCCAGGTGTGGCTGGGCTTGCTGTCGGTGCTCGTCCCGCCGTCGCCGAAGTTCCACAGGTAGGCGCTGATGGTTCCATCGGGGTCATATGAGGACAACCCGTCGAAGTTGACTGGAACGCCATTGCCGCCGAGCAGCGGCGACGGCGTCGATGGCTTGATCACGGCCACTGGCTTCTGGTTGACCTTGACCGTCACCTCGGCATACGCCGAGCTACCCAGGTTGTCCACGACCGTCAGTCGGACAACGAAAGTTCCGAAGTCGTTGAAGGTGTGGGACAGCGTGCCGAGAGGTCCGCTCGCCTGGGTCACAGTCGGCGTTCCGTCGCCGAAGTTCCAGGTGTATTGGGCGATCGACCCGTCGGGATCGAAGGTTCCAGCAGGATCGAAGGACCACGTGGCGGGCTTGACGTTCTGACCTGCGACGATGCCACCCGTGGGGGTTGGTTTGAGCTTGACGATGGGCAGCTTGTTGATACCAACGAGAGCCACCACCGTCTTGGTGTCCTGGCCCCCCTGGTTGTCGTCGACGGTCAGCGTGACTGTGAACTGATCGCGAGTCGTGAAGGTGTGGTCGATCACCGGATTGGTCAACCAGCCGGTCACCGTTCCGTCGCCGAAGTCCCACATGTAACGCATGTTGGTCTCGGCTCCACCATCGGGGTCGGTCGATGTCGAAGCGTCGAAGGTCACCTTGAGCGGCGGGTCGAGCTTTGTCGGCGGCGCCGGGTCGGTGGTGAACCTGGCGATCGGCGCCTGGTTCACCTTGATGGTGCGGACATCGGTCGCAGTCGCCCCGTTGTTGTCCGTGACCTTCAGCTTTAGATCGTATTTGCCCCGAGCCGGATACTCGTGGGTGAAGGAGGGACCAGTTGCGGTCGTACCGTCACCGAAATCCCATTCATACGAGACGATGGTGCCGTCCGGATCATACGAGGTTGGCAGCGCCGAGGAACTGAGGATGTACGGAGCGGCGCCGTTGACGTATGGGGTTCCCAGGTTGATTACTGCGACCGGCGGCTGGTTGACAACGTTGACGTACAGCTGGACCGTGGCGACTCCGCCGTCCTGATCGGTTGCGGTCAGCTTGACCAGGTAGGTGCCGACATCTTGATAGGTCTGGCCCGGTGTGTGACCGGTTCCGGTGTTGCCGTCGCCGAAGTCCCAGGTGTAGGAGTTCGCCAAGAAGCCGGTTTCGGGGTCACCGTCCGGGTCGGACGAACCTGTCGCCAGGAAGGTCGCTTCCTTCTTTCGATAGACCGGTGACTCGAGGATCCCGATTACCGGTACCGGGGCACGGTTGACCTTGACCGGGATAGAGAGCGACGTGGACGTACCGTCGTTGTCCGTGACGGTCAGTTTGACCGGGAACGAGGTCCCGAGAGCAGGCCTGGGATCCCAGGTATGGGATCTGACTACGCCCTGGTCCAAGTTGCCGTTGGCAGTCGTGAATTCATCAATGGTCCCGTCGCCCCAGTCCCACTTGTAGCCGACCAACTCGCCGTCGGGGTCAGAGGAGCCAGAGGCGTCGAACTCGCACGTGGCGGGCTGGCCCACGTTGATGACACAACGGGCCGGGTTTGCAGAAGCGATGGGTCGGTTGTTTACAACGACTTCGATGGTGCGGATCGTTCGGCCGGCGTCATTGTCGGTCACCTCGAGCGAAACGGTGTAGACGCCGTTCTGGTTGAACGTGAAGCCGAGCGTCCTGCCATTGCCCAGCGTTCTGGGATCGGCGTACGGAAGAGCGCTTCCCTTGCGGCGGATATCCCACTTGTAGTTACCCGGAGGGACGTTGCCGTCAAGGTCGGTTGCGCCGAGGGCGCCACTGTCGGGCGTGATCGCCCGAAGTTGGACCGTGATCGGGAAGTCGTTGACGCGGATGCACTTGCCTGCAGCCGGGTTGGTCTCGTCACAATCAACCGGGATGAAGGGCGCTGCGGAGGAAAGTTCGACCTTCGGTGGGTTGTTGACCACATTGACCGGAATGTTGACCGACGACGAGAGCGGCTCGTCCGGATCCTCGTCGCTGACCGTCAGAGAAGCGGGTGGGTTGAGCGCTCCGAGGAACGTTCCCGTGTAGGTGTGGAAGGGATCGGGATCGGTCGCAGTGACCCCATCACCGAAGTCCCACAAGAAGCTGAGCGACGTGCCCGCAACATCACCGTCGGGGTCAACTGACCTACTTCCCATGAACTGCACCGCCTGCTGGCGGAACGCGGTGACCGGGTTGGGGGTGGCTACCGCTTCTGGGCGGGCGTTCTTGACCGTGACGGTGGTGGTGATGGACTTGGTGCCACCAGAGGCATTACTGACTGCCAGGGAGACCTGGAAGGTCCCGACCTGATCGAAGGTATGGGTGACTCGACCGTTTGGAACCAACGGAGTGCCGTCGCCGAAGTCCCAGGCCCAACCTGTGACGCCGCCCGGATCACGGTCGCTGGACAGCGTGCCGTCGAAATTGATCGTCAGGGACCGGTACCCAACCGCGGGGCAGGCCGGACTACATGCGATGACGGGGATGGGCCGACTGCCGGGCGTGGGGTCCGGCTCCGGATCCACCTGCCGGGTCGCGCGCAGCGTCACCGGCGATCCGTAGACGCCCTGGAGCGTCATAGCCACTTCGCCGCACTCGTCAATCTCTGGAGAGCTGGAGCCATCGATCGTGACCGGGTTGGCGAACTTCTTCCGGGGCTTGCACTTGACGATCACGTTTCCGACCAACTGGTCGGCAACGATCGTTTCGTCGACGACGGTCTCGTTCTCGTGAACAGTCGCGGTGGCCGGATCGTCCGGCACGCAGGTACGCCGGACCAGTTCGAAGAGGTCCTGACCCGTTCCAGAGTCGACCGCCTGAACTCCAGTGACGGAGTCGATCTTTTCTCTCCGGTGGTAGGTCACCATTTCGGGGCTGGCCCGATTGAATTCGAGGCGAAGGAGCGCCGGATCGGAGCCGGTACCACAGAAGCCGCCGACCGGAACCGGCGCAGCTCCCGAGATCGACCGGGCGACGTCGGGCGTGAAGAAATGATTCAGCTGGGCGAAGGCAGCGGTGTCCGCGTCGACGTCCTCGTTGGCCTGACGGCCGAGCGCGGTTATGGACCACGCCATGACCGGCACCAGGACCATGCCTGTAATACCGATGACGAGCAACAGCTCCATGAGGGTGAAGCCAGATTCAGACCGACCACGTCTGCCTAGGCGCTGTTTGAGACGGGCTAGTCCTACCATTGAACGCTCACCTCGGGAGACCAGTCACTCCACTCCGCACCGACCTTGACCCGTACCTTGGCCTTGAGGTTGATGCCCGGAATGAGATTGATAAAAGAACACCAGGTGTTCGTCGTGAACCTGACCTTGTTGGAGGTTCCTGCGTCCTGGGTGATTGAACATGCGAAAGTCTCGGCGTGGACCTGATAATTCTGTGCTCCCGGCACGGCGTTCCACCCCAGATCTAGATAGCCCGCAAATACCCCGATCATGCCGGAGCCGACCTTGTGAAGCCCTGTGGGAGTAGCCGGCTTACCGGTGACGTTGATCGTCAAGGTCGTGGTTGCTGTCAGCGCCGGCACTTCACTGTCAGTGACGGTCAGCGAAACGATGAATTTGCCCGGATTCGTGAAGGTATGCGAGGTGGTCTCGCCGGTAGCTGTGGCCCCATCTTTGAAGTCCCAGTCGTACGCCGTGAGCACGCCGTTGGGGTCGAAGGATGCCCCAGCATCAAAGTTGACGGTCAGTGGACTCGGACCAGAAACAGGGGTGGCGCTGAAACGCGCTACCGGCCGCTGGGATGCCGGCGGAGGTGCGGTGGTAGTCGTGGCAGGAAGGAAGCCTCCGGCGAAGGGGTCACGCTTGACCACTTCTGCTGTCTTGGTGTCCGGCCCCCATTTGACTGTGAAGGTGACGCGCTGTGCCCCGCCCTCGGGGAAGTCGCAGGTGGGGATGTAGTCACCTAGGACTGTGGTCGGAACAGCTTCGCTGAACGATCCGGGCCGCCAGTACTCGACCTTGTCGATTGTGACCGAATCCATTTCGAGAGTTCCCAAGGACGCCGGATCCGAAAGTGGGTCGTTGGCCATGTCGTCGTACTTGGACTGGTAGTCGAGGACGTTCGCACAGGGGACGTAGTCCATCTGCTTTACGAGCTCGCCCATGCTGGTGAGGGCAGAACCGGTGCGCTGGGCCCGGTTGGACTCTGTGGTGGCTCTGGTCGAGGTCAACAGACCGTTTACGAGAGCAATGACCAGGACCGATATAAGAAAGAGCGCGACAAGAACCTCGATGAGGGACGCACCTCCTTGGGTGCGATCATGACGCGATCTTGTGCCCCGCATCGCCCTACGCCGCCCTCTCCATCACATGTCAACCTGGTTGTAAATGCCATACATGGCGCTAACCATCGCCAAGGCCACAAACCCAACTACAACGCCGATGAACAAGATAATTATCGGCTCGAAGTACTGCGTCAGCTTTTCGACGGCGTAATCAAGTTCATCCTCAAAGAAGCTTGCAACATTGTCAAGCTGTTCTGTCAGGTCACCGGTGCGTTCTCCGACCCTGACCATTTGGACGACCGTGACCGGGAACAGCTCTGTCGCTGCCAACGGGTCGGCGAATCCATTACCCGCCAGCACCGATTCGGTTGCCTTGGTGAGACGCTCCCGGAACACCAGGTTGTTGGAGCACTCGATGGCGTTGGGGAGTGCATCCGGGAGCGGAACACCGGCCTCGAGCAGCACGGCGAGAACACGTGTGAAGCGCTCTGTGGCCGCATATGTCATGACGGTGCCGAGAGCAGGGATGTTCAGCAGAAGATGGTGCAGATTGCGCCGGCCGCCCTGGGTACGGGTGTAAACCACCACGGCCACGACGATTCCGACTATGGCGAGGCCGACGAATAGGCCCAAAGGAGACTGCACGAAATCAGCAATCGACATGAGAATTCGCGTCGGAAGAGGAAGTTCCGCATCGAAACTCTCGAAGAAGTCGGCGAAGCGCGGGATTACGAAGATGGTGATGAGAGCGACCACGCCCATCGCCACGGTGAGAAGGATCGCTGGGTAGATCAGCGCCTTTCGGACCGCCCTGCTCAGCTCGAGGTCTCTGCGGATGTACCGGTGCAACTGGACGAACGCGTCGTCCATCCTGCCGGTCAGCTCTGCAGAGCTGAGCAGCGCAACAAAGTAGGAAGGGAAAATCTCGGCGTGGCGGTTTACGCCCTCGCTGATCGAGTAGCCACCGGCGACGCGTTCGGCGATGTCCTGGAGCGCATCTGCAAAACGCTTGTTCTTGCAGTCACGTCGGATGGTCTCGAGCGCCTCGGTGATAGGTACACCTGCTCTTACGAAGGTGCCCATCTGGCGCGAGAAGTGCATGATCTCGACCAGAGGGACCTTCTGCTTGGTCAGTTCGACCTGCAGGCCCTTGCGCTCGGTGATCTTGGTTACGCGCATTCCCCGCACGGCGAGCTCATTGCGCGCGTGGTTGGCGGTCGGGGCCTGAATTTCGCCCTTGACGTTCTGACCGTCGAGGGTCTCGGCGGTGTAACGGAACTTTGTGAGCGTCGCTGTCACGCTGAAACCTCTAGTACCTCGATAATTTTGGTCCCGTTACGACTCGTCTGGGGCGAGTCTGACTCGGGGTCGGCTGGATCGCCCTCGCGAATATCGATGTCGCCGGTGCCGGCGTCAATCAGGCTGTCGGCCTCGGTCAACGACGCTCCGTCGTCCATTCCCGGGGCGTAGACGTTGCGCAGAACGTCCTCGACCGTGGTCATGCCATCGGCAACCAGTTCACACGCCTGGGCGAGCATCGTGTGCATGCCCTCGGCGATGGCCGTTGCACGAATGTCCTTGGCGGTTGCCTTGGCAACGATCAGGTCACGCACCGCGTCCGATACCTGGAGAAGTTCGTAGACGCCGACGCGGCCACTGAACCCGGTTCCGCTGCACATGTTGCAGCCCTTCCCGCGTGTCCACTGATCAGGCGTCCGGCCAGCCTGGGACTTGACCAGGGCAATGTGGTCGGGGGACGGCTCGTACACCTCTCGGCAGAGGCTGCAGGTGCGACGCATCAGACGCTGGCCGACGACGCCGCTTATTGCCGAAGCAACCAAGAACGGCTCGATGCCCATGTCGGTGAAACGGTGCAGAGCGGCGACGGCGTCGACCGCGTGTAGGGACGAGAGCACGAAGTGACCGGTAAGAGCAGCCTGTGTGGCGATCCGTGCGGTCTCGGCGTCGCGGATCTCGCCTACGAGAATGACGTCGGGGTCCTGACGTAGGACGCCTCGGAGGCCGTCGGCGAAACTGATCCCGACTCCCTCGTTGACCGGCATCTGGTTGATGCCGTCGAACTGGTACTCGACCGGGTCCTCAATGGTTACGACGTTCTTGGTCTCGTCGGCTACCTGGGCGAGAGTGGCGTACAGGGTCGTCGTCTTGCCGGAACCGGTAGGCCCGGTACAGAGGAGCATCCCGAGGGGAGCCTTGACGATCTCGAGATAGGGCTCGACCACGTATGAGGGCATGCCCAATTTGTCGAGGCTGATCAACGACCGGGTCTTGTCCAGAAGTCGCAGCACGATCTTTTCGCCGTGGACGGTACCCACGACCGAGATGCGGACGTCGATCGGTCGATTGTCCACGGATACCGAGAACTGTCCGTCCTGGGGCCTGCGACGCTCAACGATATTGAGGTCCGACATGACCTTGAGTCGTGACGCCAGAGGCGGCGCCATCCGCTGGGGAAGGCTGATGGCGGGTGAAAGGGCGCCGTCAATTCTGAATCGGACGAGCACCTGCTTTTCGTGCGGTTCGATGTGGATATCCGAAGCCCGGGCGCGAACACCCTGGATGAGGATCCGGTTTACGACCTGGACGATCGGAGCGTTCTCGTCGACCTCGAGGGAGACGGTGTTCTCCTCGTCGATGATGTCGACCAGTTCGAAGGCCTCGATGTGCTCCTGGGCCAACGCGAGCGCGCTGTAGGCCTGGTCGAGCATGCGATTGATCTCGCTCGAGACGCCCACCAGGATGCGGATCTTCTTGCAGTGCAGGGTGAGTTCGCGAATTGCCTCGGTGCCGAGCGGCTCGCCGGTGACCAGGGCTACACGGCCGTCGTCCTCGATGCGGAGCGGAATGACGGTGTGCTTACGGGCCAGCTCTTCGCCGACGAGTTCGATCGCGTCCTGCTGGGGGGCCTCTACACGCAGGTCGGCGAGGTCGATCTGGAACTGTTCTGACAGTGCCCGGGCAAGATCGTGTTCTTCGATCAGGTCGAGGCCAACCAGCGTGTCGCCCAGGCGACCGCCCTCGGCCTGCTGCTTCTCTAGTGCGGTAAAGAGATCATCCGCGGTTAGGACGCCTTCATCGAGGAGAATCTCTCCCAGCTTGCGACGACCCTCATGGACCCACGCGTCAATCTCGCTACTCAGCTGAGCGCTGGTCGCGTTGAAATCGCTGTTCTTGCCCGAAACGCGGCGGGATAGCTTAAGCACTCCCACTCCCCTCTGACGATCCGCACCGTCAATTAGCATCCTGAAACTAGTTCACAAATGACTTTTTGTAAACCAGTAAAGGGCAGTATGGGAGCCGCCAAGTCGGCGGTCAACGGAGCAGGATTGCCCACTCAGAGTGGTTGCAGAAGCACATCGTTGGTGGCTTTTGGATGCAACTTACGACCCCAGACCGAGTGCCTGGACGATGCCGAGGACCGTCTCGGATCGGTTGAGTCCATAGAGGTGTAGTCCGGGAGCGCCTCCGTCGAGGAGGGCCTGCGAGAGCCGTGCGGCCTCTTCCACCACCATTTTCGACCGATCGGCCTCGGACGCTGATTCCAGGCGAGCCGCAATCTCGACCGGGAACGTGGCGCCGGACATCTTGGACATGCGCTCGATACCGGCCAGATTCGACAGCGGCATGATCCCGGGCAAAATGGGCGTCTGGCACCCCTCCGGCTGGGCGGCCAGCTCGTCAATCATCCTGAAATAGTTGTCAGCATCGAAGAAGAACTGGGTAATGGCAAAGTCGGCGACGGCGAGCTTCCGAGCCAGGTGACGGCGATCTTCTGCGATATCGACCGACCGCGGGTGGGACTCAGGGTGCGCCGCCACGGCCACGCTCATGTGGGGCGCCCTCTCCCGGACCAGTTCCACCAACTCGATCGCAAAGGCGAAATCCCCGCGGACAGGGGAACCGTCCGCCGGCGGATCACCACCGAGGGCCAAAATATTGTCGACCCCGCTGGCGCTGTAGTCGTCGATCAGCTCGTTCAATTCGTTCTTTGAGTGACCGACACAGGTCAGGTGGGCCATGGCCGGATATCCCTCGGCCGCGTTGATGTCGACCACCAGATCCCGGGTTCGTTCCCTTGTCGATCCACCGGCCCCGTATGTGACCGATACAAAGCTGGGCGACAGTACGCGCAGTTCCTCGATCGTACGGCTGAGGGCGACGTCGCCTGCGGGTGTCTTCGGCGGGAAAAACTCGACGCTCAGCGTCGGACCATTTGCATTCGCAATGATATCGGCGATGCGCTGCATCAGTGCGCTCCGTCCATCGGGCCCGGCACCAGGTCAGGCGCCCAGGACCGCTCCGCGGCCTCGATCGTATTGAGCAGCAGGAATGCGCGGGTCAGCGGTCCCACTCCCCCGATCCTCGGCGAGAGCCATCCGGCGACGTCCGCGACTCCATCGTCAACATCGCTTACTGCCCTGCCGTCGGCGAAGCTGACTCCGGCGGCGATCACCGCAGCGCCCGGCCGCACCATGTCAGCGGTGATCAGCCCGGGCGAGCCGGCGGCAGCGACGACAATGTCGGCTGTGCGGGTGTATTCGCCGATGTCTTCGACTCCTGTATGGACCACGGTCACGGCTGCGTTGCATCCCGGGGACTTGAGAGCAAGAAGGTTGGCCAGAGGCCGTCCGATGGTCAGACCGCGACCAACTATCACAACGTGCTTCCCCTCCACCGGGACTTCGTAGGCGTGGAGCATGTGCAGGATCCCGCGGGGAGTGCATGCGAGCGGCGCGGCCTCTCCCATGACGAGTCGTCCCAGGTTGGTGGGGTGCAGACCGTCTGCGTCTTTGTTGGGGTCGACCCGAAGCAGAGTTGAGCCGTAGTCGAGACCCCTTGGAAATGGGTACTGGACTATGAACGCATCGATGGAAGCGTTGTTGTTGAGTTCGTCGATTGCCGCCTCGACATCTGTCTGGGTCGCGTCGCCAGGCAGTCGACGGTCGACCGAGACCAGCCCTAGATCGGCACAGTCCCGATGCTTCATGCCCACGTATTTGGCGCTCGGACCATCATCGCCGACGAGAATCGTGCCCAGTCCTGGAGTGACACCACGGTCGGCCAAAAGCTCGACCCGGGTGCGCATTTCTTCCTTGAGCGAAGTGGCTAGCGCCTCGCCATCGAGCATCGTTGCAGTCATCGGTGTGATTGTAGGTTCAGCGAATCGACACCCAAAGAAGTTGAACAGAGGTCAACGAATTCTGTAAGCGGAATCAATGCACCGGTTATAGGGAATTTCGACGGTAGATTGAGGCCAGTTCAAGATGCCCATCGGGAGTTTCCGTTGCCCAGAGAGATTCGATTTTCAGCTCCCGATATCACCGACGCCGAGGTCGCCGCGGCGACACGGGCGTTGATGAGCGGCTGGATCACCACAGGCGAGGAATGCCTTTCGCTCGAGCGTGAACTCGCCGAGTATCTGGGCGTCGAACACGTCGTGGCCGTCTCGTCGTGTACCGCTGCGCTCGAGATCTCGGTCGCCCATCTCGGACTACCGCGCGGATCGAAGATCGGCGTCCCGACGTGGACCTTCGTGTCTAGCGCCCTCGCCCCGTACCACCGTGGCGTCATGCCCGTACCACTCGACATCGACGAGGAGACGTTCAACTTGTCGCCCGAGGCGCTGCGTCGGTCGATCGCTGAAGACGGCCTGGACGCGGTGATCGCAGTTCACTTCGGTGGAGTTCCGTTCGGAGAAGACATCCACCAGATCTGCAACGAAGCGGGAATCCCGTTGATCGAGGACGCCGCGCACGCACTCGGGGCGAGCGACCATCGAGGAATGGTCGCCGGGCAGGGCACGGCGGGCTGCTGCTATTCGTTCTATGCGACCAAGAACCTGACCTCCGCCGAAGGTGGGGCGCTTGCTACCGACGACGCAGAGCTCGCCGGGTTTGCGCAGTCCTTCCGGCTACATGGACTGAGTCGTGACGCCTGGGCCCGCTACACCCCCGGGGCAAAGACCGCCGCCTACGACATCCTCGGTGACGGGCTCAAGGCCAACCTTCCGGACATCCTCGCTGCGATCGCCCGGGCGCAACTGGATCGCTTCGAAGGCCTACAGGAGCGCCGCCGAGAGCTTGCCGATCTCTACCGGGGTCTGCTCGGCGACATTTACGACCTGAACGTCGTTCCGAGGGTGCCCCGCGAGGGAAGCGCCAACCACCTGATGATGGTCACCCTGCCGGAGGGAGCAGACCGCACAGCGGTCCAAGGACACTTGAGCAGTGAAGGAATCGGGTCGAGCGTTCATTTCCGACCCCTTCACACCTTCGAATGGTTCGCCGCCAACGGACTGGATTCCGGCTCCGGGGGCACACCGGTAGCGGACCGCTTTGCAGAGCGGGCCCTGAGCCTTCCTTTCCACACGTGTCTGAGCGACGACGATGTCGAGCGTGTCTGTGCCCAGTTGCAGTTGGCGCTCAAGGTCTGACCGACGGTGATATCGCGTTGGCTTTCGATCCGCCTGGTGCTCGACCGCATTCTCGCAGTCATCGCTGGAGTTGCCCTGGCCCCGGCGGTGGCCGTGATTGCGATGCTCGTCCGCCGACACGACGGCTCACGCGGCCTGATCAAGGTCCAGCGGGTCGGGCGTAACGGCAAGCTGTTCGACATGTGGAAGATCCGCTCCATGTCGGTCCAGAGCACCGACGGACGCGCTGGAGGGGCAGCTTTGACCGCCAGTGTGGACAGCAGAGTCACACCGATCGGCCGCAAGATCCGAGCGCTGCATCTGGACGAGTTACCCCAGATCTACAACGTCGCCAGGGGACAAATGGCGCTGTTGGGACCCAGACCCGAAGCCCCTGAGTTCGTCGACATGGACGACGCCATGTGGCGAGACGTGCTCTCGGTGCCACCAGGGATTGCCGGTCCGACCCAGATCATCGTGGGCGACTGGGAGAAGATCATGATCGACCAGGACGAAGCCGGCGGCGCTTACCTGCGCGATGTTGTTCCGGTGAAACTCGCGATAGATCGCTGGTACGTGGCCAAGGCCTCGCCGGCAGGCGATCTGAGGGTTCTCTCCAGCTTGGTCATCAACGCTCTGGGACGAGAGGCCCGTGCGCTCAAGAGAGTCGTCGGCAAAGCCGTCAGTGAATCTGCCGCTGCTATCGGCCCAACCGTCGACCGAAGTGACCGTTGAGCGAATTTCGGGTGTTGATGATGTGCACCGCGAACCAGTGCCGCTCCCCCATGGCCGAGGCAATCGCCACAGCTCAACTTCGGGAACTGGGAGTGACGACTCTGGTCAGGTCCTGCGGCGTGCTCGAAGGCGGCTACGAAGCCGCCTCTGGCGCCGTGCGCGCGATGAAGGGTCGTGGACTCGACATTTCCGAACACGTCAGCGCCACCCTTGGTGCAGACACGGTCGCAGCTGCGCACCTGGTACTGGCGATGGAGCGCAGGCACCTGACCGAGATCGCAGGCCTCGATCTTGACGCTCTGGGACGTGCGTTCACCCTCAAGGAACTTGCCGAGCTGGCTACCCAGGTCGGCTACCGCCGACCGGGATTGAGCATCGAGTCCTGGATCGAACAGGCCAACCGATTTCGCGAGCCCTCGACGGTCCTCTCCTTTGATACCGGTTCCGACTTGAAGGACCCGATGGGAGGACCCCAGCGGGCCTTCAATCGCTCGGCCGACGAGATCACAACCTTGTTGGATGTGGTCTGGAGTCACCTGTTCCCCACCACGACAACGTGACCGCCGTGGCCGCGAGCGCGTTGCAGAGCAACACCATCACCAGGTAGGTCCCCAGCGAGTGACGCGGGTCGCTCCTCTGATTCAGGATCGACATGACAAATATGGCGGACGCAAGAACCGCTCCTACACCGGCGGCGGCTACCTGACCGACGGACGGTGGATCCTCCGCTGGTTGATCGTCTGTCAGTTGATCCTCTGTCAGTTGACCCTCCGCTGGCCTGCCCCGATCCGAGGCTGAAGAGTCCACTATCCAGCCGAGTAGTTCGGAACTCAGGAGCATCGTCGCCACAACGACCGTCGCCAGTGCGATGCCTCCGACGACGTCACTCGGACGGTGCCAGCCGGAGCCGACCATGGCCGTCATCCAAGTGATCAACCCGGCGACGCACAAAGTCACACGGGGCCTGCGACCGCAGCGGGGAGCGATCCAGACCCACGCCAGGACCAGCGCCAGGACCGCTGTCGAGTGTCCGCTCGGGAAGGTGTTCTCCTTTGGGGCCTCGACCAGGTTCGTCAAGTGCGGCCGAGGCAGCACGAACTTGAGGATCTCGGCCAGAGCGACCGCTGCAACGACGGATGCGCTCGCAATCAAACCCGACCACAATCTGCCGCGACGCGCTGCCGCCACCGCCAGATAGACACAGCCGAGGACCACGCCCGGCGGGGTCATAAGTCGCATCATGAAGGTAAGGGACTCGCGGATCTGCAGGTCGGTCGCCTTTCGTCCCTCGAAGGCGAGGGTGTCGAATCGCTGCCCCCTTGTGGTCAGAACAAAGACGACATAACTGAGTGCACCGGCTATCGCCATGGTTGCGATCAGAAGGGACAGTCGGCGCGAGACCCGTGCGGAATGGAGGGACCTGGAAGTACGGGACACCACTCGGCTCCCCTCAACTCCGGGACCGGTCAATGCTGTCGGACTTCAGTCAAGTGCGACCTTCATGCGCCCGACCCAACTTCCGTCGGGCTCCAACATCTCGCTCCACCCCAACGAACGGTAGAACCCCAGCGCCGAGGCGTTGTCGGGGTGAACCGTCAGATGCATCGCGGTGTAGCTCTGGTCCACTGCACGGACCCGAGCCTCCTTCATCAATGCGATACCTATTCCCTTGCCCTGGGCAGCAGGGTCAACAGCTATTGCCAGGACCCCGAAGGACCGGGGTGGGACCGACGCTGGTTCTTCCGGCTGGGAGGGCTGGGACCTGCGTGTGAGGAGCTTCGCAGCCAACCCGAGCCGATTTCTCCCCACGGAGCGGAACAGGATGGCCGGTCGTGTCAGGACCCTCCGGAAGAGGAACCACTTCTCCTTCTTGACGAAGCCGATGGTCGAGCCTCGGAACAGTCCTCCAAATAGGAATCCCAGGACCACATCGTCCTCGGTTGCCACCAGAGCGGTCAGGTCATGTGGCCCGGTCAGTTGCCAGAGGTAGTTGCGTCGCACAGCTTCAACGCCCAACTTGCCAAGGACGCTGTCCGGGAATGCCTGTACGTGCAACCTGGCAACGGTCGGCAAATCGGACTCTGTAACTTCTCGGACCACGCTCGTTGCTCTGCCCACGACGCTATCTGAGTACCAGATGGGGTAGCACCAGGGAAAGCTCTGCCACCCAATGGCGGTAGACGTTGGGCCAGCCCGACCGTTCGGCCAGCTCTCTGGCACCGGCGGAGAGTTCGGCGAAGTGCGCCGGATCTGCGATGAGTCCCAAGATTTTCGACGCCATCGCGTCGACGTCGCCCGACTCCACGAGAAGTCCGTTGGTGCCATCTTCGACGATCGCAGGAATGCCGCCCACAGCGGTTGCCACCGGCACCAGACCGCACGCCGCCGCCTCGAGAAGGCTCACCGGCATGTTGTCGAGGATGTTGGTGTTCAGATAGATGTCGTTGTTGGCGAAAGCCGCGCGCTTCACCTCGTCGCGGACATAGCCCGGGAATTGGATCCGATCGGCAACCCCGAGCTTGGACGCCTCCGCCTTGGTTGCTTCGAGTAGACCGTGGTCAGCCCCGCCCATGGTCATGGTGGCTTCCGGGTGAACCTCGGCCACCTTCGCGAAGACCCGCACGGCCATGAGAGGGTCGTAGTGCTCGTGGAAGGTCCTCATCCACAGAAGGTTGGGCTTCGCGGCAGAGCGGGGCTTGTACTCGTACTTGTCGATGTCGAGCACATTTGGAACGACGTGGACATCATGGCCCCAGGACCGGAACGTCTCGGCCAGGAAATCGGACGGAGCCATCACCACGTCCGCGCGGTTGAGGACCCTCTCGACCCGCTTCCGGCGGGTGGCTCCGAACACAGGAAGGTTGCCGCCGTGGAGGAAGAGCACGACCCGCTTACCAGTCAACTTCGACAGCAGCGAGGAGTACTCTGCCATCCGGAACGACAGCCCCGAGAAGACCGCTATCACCACCACGTCGACGTCTCTCCACCAGAGCAGCGAGAGGATCTGGTGAAGCGTCCTGGGGACCTTTTTCTTGAGTGACGAAGCACGCCTCACCGAGTATCCCGACTGGGCGAACAGATTCGCGACCGTTTCGTTCTGGGATATCGGCTGGGACTTTCGGCTACCGGCGTGGATGCCGATGAAACCCAGTACCGGCGGCCGCGTGTAGTGCTTGGCTGCGGTCATGATCCGGCCCTCGGCTCGTCGCCGTTAGCGGAGCCGATCGTCGAAATGACCAGCCGTTCCTTGCCACCAGATGTTCGACCTATCGAGTCGACCCGCTCAAGATCGATGGCGATCGTAGGGCCGAGCCGGCGACGCAGTTCGTGACGCAGGAAGTCCTCGTCTTCCTTGCTGAAGCCTTCGGCCGGTTCGAGGAGAATCCGGACCTGGTCCGGGGAACTCTGATGGGCCTGGGCCCGGCGAAGGTTGGGCACGCGCTGGAATGCCAGGCTCATTGGCGCCGGACCCACCACCGCGCCTTCGGGGGTCCTGACGACGTCGTCCACCCGCCCCACAATTTCCTTGAGACAAGGAAGGTTTCTTCCACAAGTTGAATGTTCATCGTCGCCAAAGGCGACGGCCATGTCTCCGGTGCGGTACCTGAGCAACGGCATTGCCCGATTGATCAGCCCGGTCGCCACGATCTCACTTCCAGCCTCTGTGTCAAGCAGCTCGACGACCCCGTATTCGGTGCTCACATGCAACTCGCCCGCTTCGCATTCCGAGACGTAGGCGACGAGTTCGCCCAAGCTGTAGGAGTTGGTCACCCGACAACCGAAAGCCAGTTCGATGTCGGCCCGGGCAGCGGGGGTCAACATCTCTGAGCTGACCAGAATCGCGGACGGTCGAATGGTCCCGACAGCGTCGGCTTCGATGATTCCCAGAGCCACCCGATGTACAGCAGAGGTGTAGCCCGCGATCACCTTGGGGTCGAACTTGCGGAGTTGTTCCAGGTACTCGGGCACGGTCGAGTCGTTGAGGTGGTAGACCGAGAAGTACTGCTGGTTGAACGCCGGATTGTGTCGCCAGTACGGCCCTCCCACCTGGGAGTCGGGGACGATTGGCTGCCCGTGGAACGAGGCCATTCGTTGCCCGAACTTCACTCCGGCCCAAGCGCGGGTGCGGGATTCGTAGGTCGCGTAGTTGGTCCGTACGGCTTCCACGCTCGCCCAATAGCGCAGCGGCGTTCCGGTTGTACCGCCGGTGGTCTGGGCGACGGTGCGACCATTGGGCGGCACGGGAAGGAACCGCTCGGGATTGGCACGAACGGTTTCCTTGTCGAGGAGAGGAAGTGCCGTCAGGTCAGCCGGAGCCTGGATGTCCATCGGATCGATACCCAGCTCGGAGAACAGGTCCCGGTAGTAGGGAACCCTGGCCACCGACCACACGACCATCGACCGCAGCCGCGACGCCTGATCCCTTTCGAGTTCGGATCTGCTCCACCACTGCCGCGCGTCGAACTCGCCAACCTTGCGGCGGAACCCCGGTCCGTGGCGTCGGGTCAGCTCCCTGAGCCCGTAGCCGGTGGCGAATGCCTCCTGCACGGCGAGCGGCGAGCGCTGGTAGAGGTCGGTGAGACTCATGTGTGACCTGCCGTCGCCTTCGACGTGCGGTTTGCGGCGCCGTCCAACTCGTCCAGCCAGTCACCGACGAGCTTGTGCCAGCTGCCCTTCTCGATGATCCAACGGCGACCGGCATCGCCGAGTTCCCGGCGCAACTGCGGGTCGTCGATCAGGCGTCGCACTGCCTCGGCGAGTTGCTTACCGTCTCCAGGATCGGTCACCAATCCGGCACCAGCTTCGGAGATCAGGCGCGAGCCTTCGTCGTCGCCGCTGTAGATGACCGGGCAGCCACTCGACATCGACGGGAGCATCTTGGCCGAACGGATCGACTTGTAGACATCACCGCGACGGACAGTTGCGAGACCAGCCGTTGCGCTGCGGAGCATTTTCGCGACCTGCTCAGGCTGAACGGGATCGTGGAAGGTGACGTTGTTCAGACCTCGTTGGGCCGCGTCTGCCTTGAGTGAATCCTTCTCGGAACCCGCGCCGACCAGCACGAATCGCACCGGTACGTCGTCCAACAACTCGGCGGCGTCGAGCACAACCTCAAGTCCATGGACATAGCCGTGCGTGCCGGCGTAAAGCACCATGTGCTCACCGTCGCCAATACCCAGCTCGGCCCTGACTTCTGGATCCTCGGCCCCCGGGGCGAACATGTTGGTGTCGGCGCCGTTCGGCAGCCACGCGAGCCGGTCGACGTCCACGCCCTTGTGGACCAACGCGTCACGTACCCCCTCGGTCACGGCAGTGACCACATGTGCACGGCGGAACATCCACCGTTCAACCCTTCGCAGAGCCCTGACGACCGCACCCTCTTTGATCGTGCCAATTTCGGCAATTGAATCGACCCACAGATCGGCGACGATCAGCGCGACCCGTTGACGGCGCAAGCGCCCGATGACCACAGCTGGCAGCGCTCCGATCAGGGTCGGGTACTCCACCAACACCCAGTCTGATTTTGGCGTCGACGCAATTCCCACGATCGACATCGCGCCGAACGACAGGTAATTGAGCATGCGTCCAGGACCGCTACCCATGGCGGCCCAGACCCACACCCTATGAATTTTGACCTGACCATCGCGCTCGACCTGCAACGGACGGTGCGACCATCCAGGAAAGATCCGGCCGAGCGGATAGTTGGGCACCGAGGTGACGACGTCGACCTGATGTCCCCGCGATGCCATATCTGCGACGATCGCCCCGAGTCGGACCTGAGCTGCGCCACTCTCGGGCGGAAAGTACTGGGTCACCAAGGTCGCCGAGAACGGCTCCGGCGCAATCTCACTCATTCTGCACCCCGGCGACGCTTCGGTAGGGGAAGTTTGACCTTCCACTGACGTTCCAGCATCTCGACCACTCGATCCTGGAATGCCTCCAGGGTCATGGTCCCTGCATAGTCCCGGGCCGCGGTCGACATCGCGGCCCACCGCTCCCGATCTCTGATCAGGTCGATCACGAGCTGGGACAGACGAGCATGGTCGTCCGGCGGAAAGACCAGGCCGCGACTACCTCCGCCTGAGATCTCACCCGCTACCGGACTCTCACCGAAGATTGCAACGGTGCCGAAGACCATGCTTTCGAGAAGAACCTTTCCGAAGCCCTCCTGGCGCGTCGACAGCAAGTTCAGATCACCTTCTGCGAAGCCCTTCATCACAACTGAATGGTCCACCGAGCCGTGGAACTTGACCTGCTCTGCCACACCGAGGTCCGCAGCGAGCTTCTCGAGGTCACCTCGGCAAGGTCCGTCGCCGAACACTTCCAGAGTGACATCAAGTCCGGCGTCAACGATCCCTCTGATCGAGCGGATTATGGTCTGCTGGTTCTTGTTCTCGGTCAAGCGACCGACGGTGACGAGTCGCCACGGGCCCTTGTTTTCGGGGTCGGAAATGCGGGCGAGCTTCTGGGCATAGGCGTCGGAACCGCGTTCCATGTCGGCGCTCGAGTACGAGGGGCTGAAGAACGGCTCAAGGTGGGGTCGGGACGGATCCCGGTCCGAATAGACGCTTACCGGGCCGCCGAAGAAACGGCTGGCCAACAGCTTTCGTTGCATGCCGAAGAAGCGCGGCTCGCCTTCATAGGAATGCCAGACACCTGCGTACATCGCATAGCGGAGACAACCGGCGCGCCACGTCGAAAAGATCGCCACCAGCCCGATGTTGCATGGACAACGAAGGTGAATCGCGTCGACGGACCGTGCCACTCGTCGTGTCTTCCAAGCCCACGGAACAATGTGACCCAGTAGCGCAAACTTCGCCAGACGGGTATTTCCACCCGCCCGACGCAGCGGCTCGATACGGATGTTCTTTGCGCCGTACGGAGCGAACCCGGCCGGCGGTGGACCTGGATCGAGCGGCGCGCACAACACCATCTCGTCGAACAGTTCGGCCCAACGGTCCAGTTGATTGACGACCGGTTCCAGGGCGCAGAGACGTCCATCACTGTCGCGATAATGCTGTGTGTCGCCGATTATCGCTAAGCGCACGGAACTCCCGCTTTCGTGACGTGACTGCCAATACCGGGAAGCGGCTCTTTGTCGCGCACCTGGACCACGGCTGTTTCAGAGCCGTTCACAGTGTAGGGATTCTCGGTCCGTCCTCCACCATGGCATCTGCGATCCGCAACGACGCCCGGACCCGTCGGATCGTCGAAGGAACGTGGATCAACTCGGCCGCGACGAAGCCCAACCACTGCCTGGCGGATGCACGGCGCTTCAGCTCGTAGGGGACGATCGACTGGGCGATGCCGATCAACAGGTCCTCACGAACCTGTCGCTTCGAGTGGTAGCGCTTGGTGTAATAGACCATCGACGGCAGCGGCAGAGGAGCCGAGCGATCCCGGTGACGGAACCCGTCAAGGGAACCGAAGGTTCGAAGTCCACCTTCCGCGGCTTTCAGGTGGATACGAATGGCGTGAGGGTTGTGGATCACGAGTCCACCACCGAGTTGAACCCGGAGCCCGAACTCTGCGTCGCCGCGACGCTGGCGGTCGAACTGCTGATCGAACAGGCCGAACTTCTCGAACAGTCGGCGGTGACACATGCCGTTGCCCGAGTCCCACTGGTCGGCAATTCGGAAGAAGGCGTAGTTCTCCGGGATGGGAGCACCGATGACAGCCAGGGAAGCACCCGTGGACAGGTCCGCGTTGTAGCGCATCAGGCCTTCGTAATGCTGTTCGAGAAAGTCGGGACCGACCTCGGAGTCGTCGTCGATGAACGCAAGCCACTCGCCGGTCGCCGCTTGGATCGCGGCGTTCCGTGAAAGCCACTGACCTCGTTGTTCTTGGAAGATCACTTCGAGTGACAGGTCCGAGAACTCCTCGTACAGCGCGTGGTCACGCTTGTCGGGATCGTTCTGGTCGACCACAACCACCTGCTGCGCCATGATCGTCTGCTTGCGCAACTGCTCGAGCACCGGGCGGAGCAACTCATAGCGCCCGAGTGTCGGAAGAACGACGGTTATCGACGGATCCGGCGCGACCTGTACGGCTGGTCTAGTGAGAACCTCACCGACGCCACCAGGTCGCTTGTGACGCCCAACTGCCTCGGCCGAGGAGCGCAGCGCCGCACGGACCTTCAGTGGATGACGTCGGGCCAGCGAGCGCCGGATCCCTGCATAACGAACCCATTTTCTGGCAAAGACGCGGCGCAGAAAGACGAAGCGGTCGTGTTCGAGCAACGTATCGCTCAAAAGTACGTTGGCGCCGACGAGGTCGGGGGTGTGTCTGATGATTGCGCCGCGGTCGATCATTCGTCGGCCGAGTTCCAGGCCGGCGCCGGTAAGGCCCTTGAAAGCTGGATCGATTCCACCCAGGGTCTTCAGCACCTCGGTCCGAACCAACAGAGCACCGAGCGAAACCCTCCACGAGGAAGACTCGATATGGGGGTCAGCGTCAAGCGCGAGGGGCCAGATCGGATGGATGTAGTCGTGCTCCTCCGGCTGGCCCGAAAGACCGAACCGCAGACCCGCGTGCCAGACGTCGACATCGCCGCGGACGAGCTTCTGGATGACCTCGGGGTCGGGATCTCCCAGAGATGGATCCCACAGCAGAAGCCAGTCAGCTGAGGTTCGGGCGACGACGGAGTCCAGCGTCTCGACGGCCGCAGGCAGCGATTTGGGAAGTGACGTGGTGGCACCCAGTGACCAGCCCAGGCGCTTCTTTCCCCATGTCAGAAGTTCAATTTCTTCGCTCACCACGATCCAATCGGCACATTGTCAGCAGCTCAAAGCTTCTGTTCGCAGATAGGGTACGTGCTGGTCGGCACCAAGGGTCCGACAACACCCTTCCAATGACAGTTATCGACACTTGAGCGCCATCGACGCGAACACCCGGATACTCGTCGCGATGGCTGTGGTGATCGCTGCTACACGCGTCGTCGGATGGGGTATGGCCAAGCTGGGACAGCCCCGGGTTCTCGGGGAGATTCTGGCTGGCGTGCTTCTGGGTCCGAGCCTTCTCGGGCTCTTCTGGCCGGGTGCCGGCGACTATCTCTTTCCCGAACGAGTTGTGGGAGGACTGACGACCATCGCCCAGATCGGCCTGGTTCTCTTCATGTTTCTCGTCGGCCTGGAAGTCGACCTGTCCCACCTGCGGGGTCAAGGAAGGAGGGCCGTCGCCATCAGCCACATGTCGATCGTCGCTCCCTTCGCACTCGGCGCGGTGGTGGCACTCTGGATCTACCCCCGCTTGGGCGCACAGGCCGATCACCTTGGATTCGTGTTGTTCATCGGTGCTGCGATGTCCATTACGGCGTTTCCGGTCCTGGCCCGGATCCTTCAGGAGTCAGGCTTGGAGTCGACGCGGATCGGTGCGCTGGCACTGACATGCGCAGCTGTGGACGACGTGACTGCTTGGTGCCTGCTGGCGGGCGTGATCGCAATCGTCAACTCCTCCGGGGTCGGCGATGTGGCCGTGACCGTGATGCTCGCCGGACTGTTCATAGTGGTGATGCTCGGTGGGGTCAGAAGTTTGCTTGCCAAACGGAAGCCGCTGAGTGTTCCCGCCGCGGTTGCCTTCGCCCTGGTGTGCGCATGGCTGACCGAGATGATCGGAATCCACGCGATATTCGGTGCGTTCATGGCTGGGATGGTCATGCCGGGCACGTCATCCAGGAAGGACCTTGCGGATCACCTCGATACCATGACGACTGCGGTCCTGCTTCCGGTGTTCTTCGCTGTGGTTGGTCTATCGACCCGTATCGGGCTTCTGAATTCTCCCTACCTCTGGGCCGTTACCGCGCTGATCACCTTCGCAGCAGTCGTAGGGAAGCTCGGAGGTTCTGCGTTTGCGGCGCGGATGACGGGAGAAACCTGGAATGACGCTCTGACGATCGGGGTCTTGTTGAACACGCGTGGACTCACCGAGTTGGTCATTCTGAGCGTGGGTCTCGAACTCGGGGTTGTAACGCCGACGATGTTCACAGTCCTGGTTTTCATGGCGCTGGCAACGACATTCATGGCCGGGCCACTGCTCGGCAGGCTTCGAATTTCGCAAGGAATCAAAACGTCGGTTCCCAGATAGGGTACGTCTCTGTCGGTATCGATGGAGCCCGACGGCCGTCGCAGACACGATCCAAAATGACCTCGGACCTCAACGACATGCCTCCCTCCCGCCTGCCCCGAGCAGAGGTCGATGTCTCGGTTGCGCTGTGCACCCACAATGGCGCCCGATGGGTGACCCAGTTCCTGGAGTCCTTGGCTTCGCAGGAGCAATTGCCCGACGAGTTGGTCGTCCAAGATGACTGTTCAACCGATGACACCGTCGACCTGGTGCTGGCTTTTGCAGAACGGGCGCCCTTCGAGGTTCGCCTCGAAATAAACGAGGAACGCCTCGGCTCGACGGCAAACTTCGCACAGGCTCTGGCCAGGAGCCGCGGCAAGCTGATCGCACTCGCGGACCAGGACGACATCTGGTATCCAGCGAAGTTGCGACTGCTGGTAACTGAACTGAAATTCGACCCGACCATAACGATGGTCTTCTCCAACGCCGACCTGATCGGTGAGGACGGTCGTCTCAAGGGTTCCGAACTGTGGGACACGCGACTGGTGGGGCACATACTTCGACGCCACTCGGTGGTGCCCGAGGAACTACTCGCCAGACGCGCTCTGACTACGGGATGCACCATGGCTGTGCGAAGACGTGCAGTCGAGGCAGCCCTGCCGTTCCCAGCAATCCTCGCTGACCCTTCGGCCACGATGCGACACGACCGCTGGCTGTCTCTCGTATCGGCCGCTGTCGGCACGGTCCGGGCGATACCGGAACCGCTGATGGGCTTCCGGGTCCACCCGGGACAGGAAACCGGCGTCTTGGTCGAAGGACAACTGCTTCGTGCACTCACCCGAGCAGCCATCGGAGTGTTCGAGGGGCATACCCAGCAGGCAATCCGTGGACACCTGGTTCGCGCCGCGCAATTGGACACCGCGGCCAATCGCGCAGAGAACCTGGGTGACTTCGAGGGGGCAGAAACTCTCCGACAGGTCGGTGACCTCCACAGATTCAGGGTCCAGGGTGGGGCAACCGTAAGAGACCGACTTGGTGTTGTCGCCCGTGGAGCCAAGCTCGGCGTGTACGACTACGACATGATGGGTCTGGGGGCGGTACTTGCAGACATCGTCCGCAGCGTCAGAAGTCCACATCGCGAAATGGATCCAGTCACCGCATGACCCCCCTTCGGAAGACCCGAGTTCTGATTGTCAACGACTCGTTGAACGTCGGAGGGGCCGAACGGGTCGCTGTCGACATAGCGAACAGTCTCGACCGATCGCGTCACGACGTCCTGTTCTGCTCGACCCGCGTTAGCGGTCCACTCCGATCGCAGATCGGCGATGACGTCGCCGTGAACATCCTGGGACGTTCGGCGACCTGGGACATAGCGAAACTCTTCGCGTTTGCGAAGTACATAAATAGAGAACAAATCGACGTGATCCACAGCCACGGCCGCGGGACCATGAAATTCGTCGCGCTGGCCCGTGAACTACGTCTGATCAAGGCTCGACACGTATTCCATGACCACTTCGGCTGGCTCCACGTCGACCGCGGCGCCAGCCGTGGACTGCGTCTGGCAATGAACTCGGCCGTCGAGGCCTACATCGGAGTGGATCAGAGACTCTGCGACTGGGCCAGAGAAACTGCCGGAATCGACCCGAGCAGAGTGAACCTGATCAGAAGTGGCGTGGATCTGGACCGGTTCACAAACGTCGTCGCCCACGACCTTCGCTCAGAACTAGACCTTCCGGCCGAATCCCTGGTCCTGATGATGGTTGCAAACTTCCGTCCCCAGAAGGATCATCCGACGCTTCTGCGAGCCATGGCAGACCTGCCCGTCGATCAACGTAATCGTCTTCGATTGGTCGTGGTTGGCAGCACCACGGCTGATGTCGGTTATCACGCCAAGTGCGTCGAAATGGTCGAGCACCTACACATCGACCATCTGGTCAGGTTCATAGGGGCCCGCGACGACACCCCTGAGCTGCTCGCCGGAGCGGACGCCGCTGTGCTGTCCTCCAAGAACGAGACCGGACCTCTGGTGGTGCTCGAGTACATGGCCAGCGCCAAGCCGTTCATCGCCACCGACACCGGCCAGATCACCGATGCGGTTCGCGACCTGGGGGTTGGCCTGATTCCATCCCCGAGGGACCATCATGAGGTTGCGGACGCTCTCGGAGAGATGCTCGAAATGTCCCCTGACGAGCGAGCCGGGATGGGCCGCCGAGGACGACGCGCGGCCGAAGAACTGTTCTCACAGGGTGTCGCCATCGAGCAGGTCGAGCGCGTCTATCAGAAGGTTCTCGGCCTGTAGAAGCCCGTCGTGGATCTGCTGAGCAGATCTACCCCACCGGGGTTTTGTTTTGACCGATTACCGGCATACTTATACGGCGTTCGTCCGGGTCCGACGGCGGCGCGGGGAGCTTCTTCAGCATGGAACCTATGCATGACCAGACTGAGAGGAACGTGAGTGAATACTTCACGGTCCTACGTCGACGCTGGTTCGTAATCGTAGCGACGGTCCTGCTGGCTGGTGCCATCGTTGCGGTTCTGGACCTTTCGAAGACTCCTGTCTACAGCGCCTCGACCCAGCTTTTGTTGCAGCCGAAGCAGTCGGAATCGATCTTCCAGCCAGGTGTGGTCGTCGGTGACGCCACCCGGGCGATTCAGAACGAATTGAAGATCATCAACTCCCTCAGGGTTCGTACGGCCGTGACCAAGGCGTTCGGATCGCCCGTGGGAATCAGTGCGGCGTCTGGAGGAGATGACGACATCATCATCCTCAGCGCCACCGACAGTGACCCGGAGCAAGCGGCTAAGAAGGTAAACGTCTACGCCGAGACCTATCAGACCGTCCGACGCGACGCGATCCTTGCGGACCTTAGCGAGTCAAAGACCGTGCTTCAGCAGCAGGTCGATGACTTCCAGTCCCAGATCGACAAGGTCAATGCTCCCCTGGCGGCAATCGACCAGAAGATCGTGGACACACCCGTCAACTCGCCGGCGTACCCGCAGCTGGTCATCGAGCGTGAGCAGCTCGACAAGAAGGTCCAGTCCAGGCGCAACGAGCTCCAGAACCAGCTCTCCGACTATCAGCAGCGCCTGCAGATCCTGCAGCTGTCCGAGCGCCTGACGACCACCGGTGGCGTCCAGATCCTCAACCCCGCGACGGTCCCCAGTTCTCCGATATCTCCGAACATCACGCGTGACATCGTTCAGGCCGCTCTTATCGGGCTTTTCATCGGCATCGGTCTGGCACTGCTGCTGGAGCAGGCTGACGATTCGATCCGCACAACCAACGACCTCGAACGGACCGCAAAGGGTCTTCCGACACTCGGCCTGATTCCGGTGGACGAGGGCTGGCGCAACAGCGACAAGCCCCGACTCAGCACCCAAGAGGTGCCGATGTCCGCGACCGCCGAGGCGTATCGAGGCTTGCGGACCACTTTGCAGTACCTGGCACTCAATAGACCGATGGGTGTCGTTCAGGTCACGAGTGCCAGCGCAGGCGAGGGCAAGACCTCGACATTGTCGAACCTTGCAGTTGCATTCGCCGAGGCGGGAATGCCCGTCGCAGTCGTTGGCGCCGACCTCCGGCGTCCCCGGGTACACAGCTTCTTCGGCGTCGACGGTTCGGTCGGACTCACATCGGTTCTGCTCGGAAACGTGAGCCTGGAGCAGGCGCTGCAGCAGTCACCTGTTCACCAGAACATCCGGGTGCTGCCCTCTGGACCGCGCCCACCGAACCCTTCTGAACTACTCAGCCTGGACCGCACCTCGGTATTGATCCGGTCACTGCTCGAAGACCATGCCATCGTCTTCGTCGACTGCCCGCCGGTACTGCCTGTGACCGACGCTCTTGTGCTTTCGCGTTGCGTAGACGCCTCGCTGTTCATCGCTATGAGCAACAGCACGTCGAAGCGTCAGGCCAAACGAGGAATAGAGCGTCTGCGCCAGGTCAACAGCCCGCTGATCGGAACGATTCTCAACGGCGTGAACGCAGAGGGTGCCTACGGTTCGCTCTACGAGTACTACGGCTATCTGCAGCCTTCCAAGGTTCCCGTCTTGGGACGTTTCTTCAAGCGCTCCAAGCCCGACGTGCCACTGTTGTCCGAATCGGCGCTTCCCACCGAGGACGATATTTCCGGCAAGGCCGGTTACGTGTCGGTTGGCGAGACAACATCTAAGCCCCGCAACGATCGGTGAGCCAGGTCCTGCGAAAGCCGGTGCATTGTAAGCCTTCGCCGATACCAGCGTCTGAGGTCAGCGTCCTTGTTGGGCGCCCTATCGGTTGACCCAACTCAGAGCTGAAATCAGCGTTTGGCGCGGCGAAGTAGCGAGGCGATCAAGCGACGTGGCTTGGAGCTTGGCGCTTCATCCGACTCGTCGGCGTCTAGTCCAACTGGCGCAGCGAAGTCAGGCCCGCTGGCATCAGGTGCAGCGGCGTCAGGCGCACTGGCATCAACTGCAGCGGCGTCATCGGAATCAGTGGGCGCCCATACCTGGTCGAAAGAGATGGCATCGACCTCGGAGCATGAGATGTGACCCGGCACGATGCAAGGGTCCTGGCCGGCCGAGTACAAGGTGAAGAACCCAGGCTCGACCACGTGGCGGCGAAAACGGCCGGTGTCTATACGTTCGAAATGAACGAGGGGCACCTCACTCGGGACCATCTCACAGGTGAACGCCACCCGCGGCTCAGAACCTTGGTGCGCCGTCGAGAAATGCACCAGGCGATGGTCGAACACCACGGCCTGGCCGGCCTTGAGCGGCAACAGTTCACGACCCGGAAGGTCTGCCCCAAAGTCGGAAGTTTCCATGTATGACGGATTCACCGACGCCCTGATGAACGGAACCGATCGGTGGGACCGGTCGAGAACGCCGATGCACCCGGTCGATACGTCGGTGTCGCACATCGGCGACCAGACGCTGAGCGACGACACCGCCGGTTCATCAACCATTGTCCAGTCGACGTGGTCGGGGACTGCCGCCGCACCGGGCTCCTTGTGCACGAAGTTGGTCATCGCCAAGGTCATGTCGTCGAAGACACGATCCGCTGCCGACTCGAAAATTCCCGCGATCAGATCGTGACACTTGATCCGGTAGTCGTGTCGCTCGTCGATGATGGTCGCATGGAACCCGGCGGCGAAGGATCGGTCGACGGTTATTTCGTGGTCGAGTTGGTCATACCCGTCGACCATCGCCCGGACCTCCGAGTCCGTCAGCAGGTCCACGACGACCCAACCGCGCTCCTCGACCTGACGCTGCAGGTCCGGGTCGCGCATCAGTGGACGCAAATCAGAGACCTATCCGCTTGCGTAGGCGCTTGACGAGCGAGAGCTTGGCAACTTCGTGATCCGCTGTCGAGGCCGAAGCCTGCGACTCGACCGATGCTACCGATGTTCCCTGCGGCGCCCGGTCGCTCTCGACTCTCTGGGCTTCACCGTCGACCTCGGCCTCACCGTCGACCTCGGCCTCACCGTCGACCTGTGGACGGCCGGTCGCCCCGCAGCGTTCCAACAAGCCCTGCTTGGTGAGATCACTCCATGTGAACTCATCCAGATGATCCACCGGATAGTCCGGCCGGGACCCGATGTTCACGTCCGCAAAGAAGGCCGAATCGACGCTCATCACCTCAAGTGTCCGCTCGGACGGGTCGGGCAGGAACCAGTGATACAGCGATGCCTGCTTGGGCTTGAACGCGACCGCAACCGCCGGCCGAACAGAGTCCGAGAAGTTCGGGCCAGAGGAGTGCAACAGTGAATGATCGAAGACCAGCGCTTGGCCTGCCTTGACCTCAACCGGCACCATTTCTTCCCAGCCAACTTGCCAACCCGGTGACTCACAGCCCTCTGGCGGCATGGGACTGCATCGGATCGCGTCGAGAACCTTGTGGCTTCCGGGCAGTACCCGCAGCGCACCATTGTGGGAACTGGTGTCCACCAACGGGCACCAGACGTTGACCGTCCGAAACCTGGTCTCGTCGACCATGGTCCAGTCCTGATGAGAATTGAACGCGCTGTCCTCGTCCGGCCACTTCATCAACAGACTCGCCGTGAATGGGTGGTGGTCCACAAATAGGGCTCGGGCCGCAGCGTCGAGGATCGGTCCGACCTCTTCGTATACCGAATGACGGTAACCATGCTGGGCACTCAGGTTTGAGGCATGGAATCCATGCCTTTCGTCTATGTAGAGCCGCTCGGTGATCTCGGTCAAGGTCTTCAGCTGCGAGGACCCCAGCAGGTCTATGACCACATAGCCGGCCTCCCGTAGAGAAACCTCTAAAGAACCGTCGACGAATGTGTCTGCCCGGGTCGATTTCACTATCAGGCGGGCTGACGCTCGAAGCGTCCGATGTTGGTGGAAGTGTGACGCGGGAACGGAGAGTCGAGCTCCCAGTCGTAACCGATCCAGAAAAGGTTCCCCGTCGAGGCGGAGCGCCGCTCTGCATAGTCATTCCTGACTATGTACTCGTCACAGACGCGCCCGGGGTCGCCAAGTTCCATCGTCATGGGTGGGTAGTCCTTAAGTGGACGAACCTCTGTCGCCTGACCACGCCTGATCGCAAGCCTATCGCTTCGGTAGGCGCTGTAGTCATGGTCGAGCGTGACCACCTCTGGGAACTTTCGGCCGTGGAAGGGCAGTAGGGCCTTTTGCAGGTCGAGAACCGTGCACAGGGCCGTATCAGCTTCGATCCCGTAGGCATCGAGAAGGAAGTCCTTGACCTCGTCGAAGAACGGATCCCAGCCGACCGGAGGAGCGGTATATATGTCGAACTGTCGAGCTACGAACGAAAGAAGTGGGTACCGTCCAACATCGCTGTTGACGGTGCGGTTGATGCGATCCATGAGATCGACGCCTCTGATTCCGTGCTCCCATTCAAGGAAATGGAGCAGGTGCCGGAGGATTCCGAAATGGTCAAATGCCCTATAGAGCAGGCGGAGCTGCGCCATCGCCTTGTAGTCCTCGCTCGAGTACGTCGAGCATCCCACCAGCACTCCGTCATCGTCGACGACCAACTCCCACTTCTCGCGATAATTGGGAGCGTTCATCGGGCTGTTGGGCAACATGATGATTTCCATGGTGCGAGGTGTCACTTCTCGCTCCAGGCAATGCTGCAGGTCGTTCTTGAAGCTTTCAAAGGTCGAGCCCGGCAGGCCCATCAGAATGTCCGTCATGAGCGGAACGCCCTGCTCCGCAAATATGGCTTCCAGCTCCTCGTATTTTTCGACCTTGATGTTCTGGCGCTCAACCGCTCGCAGGGTGGCCGGGTCGACACTCTGAACCGCTGAGGTGGCCGTCATCGGCAGAATGCCGGCCTGAACGATGATCCGAATTATCTCCTTGGAGTACTTGACCGTGTTCTTTGCCAACGAGAAGGTCATTGAGAACGGCAGGCCATAGGTCTGGCGGAGGAATGCGATGTGTTCTGCAATCTCGACGTCGCGAGCGAAGATTCCCACATTCGCATCCGCCACATAGACGTCGGCGGGGGCACCGTTCTTGATCGCCCAAGTCATCTCTGCCTTGATTCGATCAAGATCGAATTTTCTGATTCGGGAGTTGGTGTTCGATCCCCAGTCGCAGAAAGTGCATCCGTAGGGACATCCACGATTGGTCTCGAACGATGCTGATCGCCAGGGAGCGCTGAGCAGATCGTCGAACTCCCCCGTGAGGTACGGCGACGGAAATTCCTCGAGCCCCGTACTTCTGGCCCGCGGCGCGGTGGTGATGATCTCGTAGTCATCGGCGCCATCACCGGTTTTGGACCTGAAGGAAATGCCGGCGATTCCGCTGAGGTCGACCTTCGTATTCTCGTCGAGGTCGCCATCAATGACGTCGAGGATCTCGGAGAACGTGAGCTCGCCCTCGCCGTGGGCAACCATATCCACCGAAGGATTGTCCCGGAAGAAGGTGTTCAACTCGTCTTCATACTTGGGAACATTGGGTCCGCCGTGAATACAGAGGCTGTTCGGGCTGGCCTGTTTGACCCGTTCAGAGAGTTCAAGGTGAATCTCTGTGTTCCACAGATAGTCGGAAAAGGCGAAGATGGAAGGTCTTGGATTCTGTTCCCATTCGGCCAGGACCTCGAACGCGTCCGGTCGCAGCTTCCGGAGGTCATATTTCTCGGACAGCCGGCC
The DNA here is from genome assembly GCA_049647585.1 of Microthrixaceae bacterium. GTDB lineage: Bacteria > Actinomycetota > Acidimicrobiia > Acidimicrobiales > Microtrichaceae > JAGQSZ01. Next base: position 105,905 of record JBARXY010000001.1, read on the forward strand.
ACCGTCGTAGTGGCGGGCTGCCGCGAAGATCATTCCCGTCGACAGTGACGGTTCCACCTGCATCATCACACCGCTGTTCTGGCCCATCATGGGCCACCGATAAAGCGGAATGACCGGAACCCTTGGGTCAGAACTGGCTTGACCGCCGCCGGTGGGCGTCTCTGACACAGAGGCGGATTGTTCCGTCGGGTCTTCTGACCGAGCAGATCCAAACAGCTTCATCCCGAGGCGGCTCTTTGTGACCGCCCGGGCAATTGCGCCTAGGGGCCCTTCCGTCACTGGCTCGGTCTGATCGGGCGATGCCGAATCCCCGCCATTGCTGAGAGCAGAGTCCCGGGGACCCGCTCCTGCCCGGTCCATGTCGGTCCCATCGAGGTCCGCCAAGTTCACCCCAGATGCGTCCTCGCTATTTCCCTCACCCCCGGATTCGGCTGATGGTGGAGCGACGGTCGGCTCTTCATAGGTTTCGATCACCAGGGAAATCGCCAGAAGCTGGCCCAGAAGCAGCTCCGCCTCGGGCCCAACGGGGTCGAGATCGGCGACGCGGGCGGGGCTGCGGAGCAGTTCGAGAACATGCAGGTGCGAGGGGGTCAGTTCGACGTGGATATTGTCCTGATGGGACCACGACAACACCCGACCGCTGTCCAGGCGGAGAACGGTCGGTTCGTTCACGATGTAGATCCGAGACGGATCCACGGCCTCTGAATCCCGCAGTGACGCTGATTCGACGGGTTCGGCCACTGGTCCGTCGGCTTCTTGGCGAAGCTCGGGAGCAGTCCAGATGTCAGTGAGTTGGCCGAACTCGACCGGGCGACATTCGCCATCATCGAGATTGAGAACGGTCCAGTGGCGTCTCTCTACAACCATCAGCCCTGGTCGGTGGTGAGTCTTCTCACGTGTGCTCGTCATGTCCCAGCTACCTTCGACTCCGTGCTCCGGCCGGGCGGTGTCGGCCATAGCCAGTCCCGCAGCGCGGTTCAGGCTACCACTTGGTTCGGAAACTTCATTGGGTGGTAACCCCCGTCCATTGACTTCTGCGGCCGACCGACGTAAAGAACGAAAGATCTCGATACGCTATGAAGCTCACGGTTCTGCAAGCTTGGTCGAATTAGCCGATCCGAGCTACGTTGCGCCCGTTACCTGTGTCCATGCGAGGTGGCCAGAGTGAGCTTGGAACTGAACATTCAGCCCGGTCCAGCCATGCCCGATCGGAGAGCCCTGCGCGACACCGAACTGGACGCCAGGCTGCGTCGTGACGGTGCTGTCGTTGTGGACGCAATGTCCGAGGACGAACTCGATGACCTGCGGAAAAGTGTCATTGCGCTGTACCGGGGCGAGAGCGCAGGCCAGCACTATTCGATGCTCTCAACGGACTGGGCATATCGTCGAAGCCTTTTTGATGAGATCCCGGTCCTCATCGAAGCTATGGCGGACCGGATCTTCGATGACTACGACTTCTGCGTTCCGTCCCTCGCCTTCAAGTGGCCCGGTGCAAAGTCGATAATTGGTCCTCACCAGGACATGAGCTTCGTTGATGAGAGCCGGTTCCGAAGCTACGCAATCTGGATCCCGCTGGTAGCCACAAGTCTGGAGAACGGTGCCCTCCAGATTCTGCCCGGAAGCCATCTGGCTCTCGACAATCTGCGGGTGATGCCGGGCGATCCCCCTTGGTTCAAAGACGACCTTGAGGGCATCGAGACTTCGGACTTCGTTGCGTTGGAAACCGATCCGGGGCAGGTTGTCGTTTGGGACCATGCCGTTCTGCACGCATCCGGGGGAAACTTCACCGATGAGCTTCGCCCCGCCCTGCTCGCCGCCTTCAAACCAGTCGAAGCAGACCTGCTGCACTATCACATGGTTGACCGGGAAACAGCCGACGTGGACGTCTACGACGGTTCGGGAGAGTTCTTCAAGCAGTTGATAATTGGGACCCAGCCTACGGTCGAGCCCATAGCGCGTCGCCAGTTCTATGGCACCAAACGCAGCAATGAGGAAATCCTGGAGCTGTCCAGACGCTGGGCAACGTCTGACCTCGAGTTGTTCAGGCGCCCGATAGGGCAGGCCTCGGAGAGGACGCCGGTCAGATGATGACTGAAAAGGCTCACGGCTTCCGCCGCAACTTGGCCAACACGATGATCGATCCCGATCAACAAAGTCACCTCGATGAATTCGGCTACGTGGTCATCGATCTCCTGAGCGACAGTCAGGTTAACGAGCTCCGCACCTTGGCCGATGCTTGTTTCGACCTTCCCGAGCACGGCTTTCAGGCGTCCAACGTTGCACACAATTTCGCGTACCGGCAGGCCGTCCAAGACACCGTCGGTCCGGTTCTGAGCCGGTACAGCACCCCGGTGCTCGACAACTACAGAGCGGTGAACGCCTTCGCTATACACAAGTTTCCGGGCGAGGACACCGGCTTCCTGGTTCATCAGGACTGGAACGTGGTTGACGAGCAGAAGTACCGGGGTATCAATCTCTGGTGCCCACTTGTGGACACGCTCGACAAGAATGGCGGCCTAGTCGTCCTGCCACGAAGTCACCTCAGGGTCGAAGCGGTTAGATGCGACCCTGACTTTCCGAGTTGGTACACAGCTCCTGGCTTCCAAGTCCGGTGGGACGAGATGGTCCCCCTGGATATTCGGGCGGGACAGGCTTTGATTTTCGACCACGCGCTGGTCCATGGGTCTGTACCCAACACCACCGACGAGGTTCGGGTCGCCGTGGCATTGGTGATGGCTCCCATCGCGGCGCCGTTGTTGCACTGGCATCTTGAGGACCTGGACTCCGATGAGTTGGAGATCATGTCGATCGACGAGGCGTTCTACTGCAGTTTCAAGGCGGGCGTCCGTCCGGATTATCCGGTGGTCGGCAGGGCAAAGTTCCTGCCGGACGACTTCGACAGGGACGAACTCCTGAAACGCTGCGCTGACGACTCCGTGTAGGCGCGGAGTCATCCCATCTGTTCGGCTTGGGTGCTCAGGCCGAATTGGGATCGAAGTTTGCAAGCTGTGAAGCCACCGTTAGGCCCTTCATGCCCTCTTCCATGTAACTGACGAGCCGGTCGTGGGCGACGGTGGCATCCTCCACCGTTGAAAGCCCAAAGTTGACCGCCAGCCGATCTTCGTCGGAACTGTTCGGATCGCTGAAGTGAATGAGCCTGTGGTCGAAGATGACCGCTTGGCCGGCCTCGACAAAAAGTGTCTCGGCCCGCCCGGCACGTTCGACTATGCCGTCCACCCGGTCGTGTCCGGGGTCGACCGGTGTACGGTCGAAATCGACCATGACGTGTGAGCCTGGCACTACTCCCAGAGCCCCGGTCTCGGGAGTCATGTCATGTAGGGCAACCCAGCATCCATAGGTCAGAGACTGCGGTTCGTTCACCAGTCGCCAGTCAAGGTGGGGCGGAAGAAGACCGGAGTTCGCCTTTTTCACCAGATACGTCGACATGAAACCTGTGCGTTCAGAACACAGTTCCTGTATGCGAGGCTCAAGCACCGGCCTGATCAGATCATGCGCGAGGTGGTCGATCCCGGGGTGACGCAAGGTGACCGCCATCCCCGTTGGGTCCCAAGCCGGGGTGTAGGACGTTCGAATTGTTGACCATCCCTCGATCAACTGCCGGATCTCCGCTGCCTCAAGCAGATCTAGCACCACATACCCATCGACGCGAAGCTCATCGTCAAGTGAGCGGCTCTTGAGGGTACGGCCGAATGGTTCTCGAGTTGCGGTGTCTGTCGGCGAACCCGCCTCGCCTTGCGCCATACCAACTCCCAAGCTCGTGGGCATCGCCAGTGCCCCACAGGGTACTAGGCCATCCCCGAATTGACCCAGAATCCAGCGACAATGGACAACGAGAAGTGGCAGCCAGCTCAACGGGTCCAGAGGTTGGGCTCCACGGGGCTGGCTCGGCACGCAGCGTGGTGCCTCTGCCACTCGGACTGTCGGCATTTGGGGAAGCACGGGATAGAATCCCTGAGTGACAGTTGACAACCTCCCGTCGGATGCCGAAATGGCGGATGAAGTCGGAGTGGAGAGAACCCAGGATTCAGTGCTCTCCACACGGGCAATCGCGCTGGTAGAAGTGAGCGGCGGGAAAAACCGCAGGCCGCTCGTCAACTTCAAATCTTGGCCCCTCCTATGGTCGCTCACTCGCCAGCAGCTCATTACCCGCTACCGGCAGAGCACGTTTCAGCTCGCTTGGATTGTGATCCAGCCAGTGGCGTTCATGATCGTTTACGCCTTCTTCTTCCACGGGGTTCTGCAGGTGGACTCGGGCAACGTTCCGTACCTGTCATTCGTTGCAGCCGGCCTGATCCCTTGGCGGTTCATCTCGATCGGGTTGAACAACACAACATCGATTACCGACAGCATCCACCTAATTTCGAAGGCCTATTTTCCCAAAGAACTTATCCCACTATCGGGAGTGCTTGCCGGAACGATTGACCTGGCCATCGGCACGATCGTGCTGTTTACGATCGTGCTGATTGAAGGAGGCAGCCTGAGCTACCACGTCATAGGTCTTCCATTCGCCTACTTGCTCCTGTTGTTGTCGACAGCGACAGTTTCGATCTTTCTTTCAGCAGTGGCGGTGTTCATCCGGGACGTGGCACACATGATGACGTTGATTTCGATCGGGGTGTTCTTTGCCACTCCAATCATGTACCAGTCCGATCAACTACCGACTTGGCTGCAATGGTTCCCCGCCATCAATCCTTTTGCCATTGCAATTTCAAATGTGCGTGACCTGGTCCTGTTCGGCCGCTGGTTTCCGGTGACCGGCTACCTGATCCACCTTGGCGTAGCGGTTGTACTCTTTCTGGGTTCCCTGGCCTATGTTCGCTCGATCGAATCCAGGATGGTCGACGTCGCTTAGGCGTCAAAGAATCTGCTTCAAGTCCCTGGTCGCCCTCACTCGGCCGATTAGACGACTCGATCAGGCGACTCGATCAGATTGATTTGATTCGGGTGCTATGAGGCAGGTTGATTCCTGGACGAGGGGTGACTGGACCGGTGATCCGCAGTTGCGTGGTCAACCTGTCAATCGCATTGGGAAAGAGCTGCTCGGCATCCTCGAGCTCCTCGTTGGCCCTGATGATGGCCAATTGCCAAGTTGTCGTCGACGAAGACGCCGGAATGAAGGAGTAGTCAACCTCGACCAAGTATTTGCCGGGAGTTTGGAGAAACTCTGAGGGCAGTTCGTCCGGCAGAGCGAAGGTGGCGTAGCCGGCCCAGTAGAGCGACGACACCAGAACCAGGTCGCGCGTTGGCACCTTGACTTCGATTTCGGCCCTCAGGACGAAGCCGCCGCCGCTAGGAATCTCCGGTGGATCAGAAACGATCGAATGGATTACGACCGGACGAAAGTCCCCCAGGTCCAGCGCTTCCACATCATCAGCAGCATCAGCGGCGTATTCAAATTCCGGCGTCGACGAGTCCACATATGACTCGGGGTCCTGGTCAGGGCTGTAGGAGATCTGGTCGGACAACTCGTTGGCGCCGCCTGCGGAAGTAACACCTTCCCCACCCCTTCCACCGGGACCCGACATCTCTTCGACGCCATCGCGGCCAACCGTATAGCGCTTCTCGCCGAGGTATGCACCCAAGGTCATTGCAGTGGGCCCCAGAGCCCGAGTCCGTCCATGTTCGATGAATAGGGCCCGCTCACAGAGTTGATTCACTACCCAAAGATTGTGAGAAACAAAGATGATCGAGGCACCGTTCTTGTGAAGAGTCCTCATTCGCTCCAGACTCTTGGTCTGAAATTGCCAGTCGCCGACTGAAAGGACCTCGTCGACCACGAACAGATCGGCATCAATCGACGTAGCCAAGGCGAAACCAAGCCGAGCGAGCATGCCCGTCGAGTACCGCTTCACCGGCATTGTTTCAAAACCCTCAAGTTCGGCGAATTCGATGATTTCGTCCCGTCTGGCCTGAATTTCAGGCGCCGTCATGCCCAGAAGCGCACCGCCGTATTCGATGTTCTCCAGGCCAGTAAGATCGGCGTCGAATCCCAGACCAAGCTCTATGATCGACACCGTCTTTGCGGGGCGAACGACCGAGCCGGAAGTCGGCGAAACGGCACCAGCCATGATCTTGAGAATCGTTGATTTGCCAGCGCCATTTGGACCAACAATCCCGAAGGCTTCGCCCCTGGAGACGGTAAATGACACGTCTTCAAGTGCATTGAACGCCCGGTCGCCACCCGACTCACCAAGACGACCCGGAACCGCCGCCCGAGCGTTTGATCGCTCTTTTCCATACCGGTAGGTCTTGGTCACATTCTCAAAAACTACGATCGGCTCTGAATCCACAGTCTCACTTCAATGATGGCCATCAGTGGTCGGGCAAGAATACCAGTCCGTTTGTCGACCTTCAGAATTGACCGCAAATTGGGTCGCGCCGCCTCGATTTGATGGTTCTTGACACAACTAAATTGGACTAGGCGGAGCATGAAAGCTCCGACACTCCGTCGATACAGCCCGGACTGTTTAGGGGTCCTATCCAGCCGTGCGACGGAGGCGGAAAGGAGTTCGGCCGGGCCAACCAGAATTTCTTGCGGCGATCGCCGATTGATTGGAACTGTCGACGGCGGGCGGTAAGGGCACTTCGACCCAAAGCCACAGGGCCCGAAATTTGGATGAGGGTGGTATCATGGCCGGGGAGAAGGAAGTGTGCTGGCGAGAGGTTTTTGGGAATGATGCACAGTGCTGGGGCTCTGGCACCTCACCGGCCAGGTGTGGTGCTCATCAGTTCAGAAGAAGTCGGCCTTGCCGACCTTGATGCCGGTTCGGTTCGACCGGTCGATCTGGCGACCATTTTTACAGCCGGCCATCCAGAACTCGAGCCCATCGCCGGCCTTCCCATTCCGGACCCTCTGATTGCCGTTTCGCTGGACAATCTGTCGATCGACACAGTCGACGTTCCGCCCGATCAACCACTTGTCGTCTGGGAGCCTCTGACATTTCGTCTTGACGGTGGCAGGGTGCTCACGTGGGTCAGTGAATCCGGGTGCCACGCAGAACTGGATTCCGACAGCTTGCAAGTTCTCGACCTGCTCCGAACGGCGAGAACTCCGAATGACCTCGAGCAGCTTGTTCCAGGGGTAGATATCGACCTCGTCTCGGCTCGGCTTGTGAGCCTGCGCCTGATCAAGCAAGGTCAGACATCGACTCTGGAAGACCAGGGAAGCTCCTCGGCAGATGCAGTTCCGCAGTCCGATGGCTCGAGCGACGAAGTAGGCGCGGGAGCCGACGCCCCCAAGGAACACGCTGTCGCCCTTTCGGGTGTCCGCAGAAGGCCCGCCGCAGTGGCCTCAGCAAATTCGCTACACGTGGAGACCGCTGGCCTGACAGAAGAACCTTCGACGGATGGCAATGGAGCCAGCCCTGAAGTCCAGAACGGACGAACCGGCGGTCACCGGGTTTCGGCATGGTTGAAGAGCATCTCCTCGAGGAGCCATCCGGTTGCAGCTGGTCAGATCGCTGCCGGTCAGGACGCAGCAGATCAGGACGTGCCCGAATCAGGTCAGGTCACCGCGGGCCTGGTGCCAGCTGACGACGCGCAAAGCCGAATCCCGGTCATCCCGCTGTATTACTTCGGGAAGGTGGTCCAGACCGATGGGCTGATCGAGCCGAGCCTCGCCGTCGGAATGCTCTTGGCGTACGCACGCACTTTCGGCGGGGGCCGCCTCAACGAGAAGTACGACTTCCACAAGATGCTCGCCGATCCCGAAACGGCCTTCACGCGATGGGCAGAGTCACCGGTCCCGGCAGTTTTCGTCTTTCCCGACTACATCTGGAGCGTTGAGAGAAATCTGGCTCTCTCGAAGCGAATCAAAGCCATTAGCCCAGAAAGCCTGTGCGTCCACGGCGGCCCAAGCTCCCCCAAATACCATGCAGATTCTCTGCAGTTCTTCGCCGACAACGACTCTGTCGACGCTGCGGCGAGAGGTGAGGGCGAGGAAACTTTTGCGGCCCTACTTGATGCTCTAGACGGCGATCTGAGCCCCTCGGGAGTGGACCGGCTCGAGAGTGTCACCGGTATCACGTTCAGGCGCCGAACAGCCGGCCGAGAGATCGTCCGCAATCCGGACAGGCCCAGGCCGGTCGAATTGGCCACATTCCCCTCGCCCTATCTGACCGGGGAGTTCGATGAGCTACTGGAGCACGATTGGCGCTGGGCGACACTCGAGACAAATCGCGGGTGCCCATACGGTTGCACCTTCTGCGATTGGGGATCGGCAACGTCGGCTCGTGTGCGAAAGTTCGACCTGGAACAGGTGAAGGACGAGATCGAGTGGATACTTTCCAATGTCTCCACCAGCATGATCTTGGTCGCTGACGCGAACTTCGGAATCTTTGCAAGGGACGTCGAGATAGTTGAGCATGTAATTGAGCTCAAAAAGACATATCCACAGCTTACGAATCTAGTTTTCACTGGCTTGGCCAAGAACACCGTCAAGTACACCCAGCAGATCTATCGGCTCCTCTATGACGCCAATCTGACGATCATTTCGTCGCCTCTGTCGATCCAGAGCGCCGACGAAGAGGTACTTGAAGCGGTAGACCGCAAGAACATCAAGCTCGAACGCTATGACGATCTGGCCGAGACCTTCCGGGCAATGTCGATTCCGATGATGACCGATTTGATAATCGGTCTTCCCGGATCATCCATCCGGTCCTTCAAACACGACCTGCAATTCTGTTTCGATCGCGAGATCACACCGCGGGTGTTCCCACTCCTGATGCTGCCCAACAGCCCGATGAATGCCCCGGAGTATCGGGAGAAGTATCAGATCAAGTGCAACGAAAAGGGCCAGGTCGTCTCTACCAGCACCTTTGATGAGGCCGATCTAAGGCGTATGGAGCACCTGAGACTGATTTTCAGAGGTGGCGACCACTATGGCGTCCTGCGCTACCTTTTCCAATACATCCAATGGGACCACGGCATCTTGGCGTCAGAGTTAGCGGACGCGATCGACCTGGCAATCATCGGTCGTGGTAATCGGTATCCGCTGGTCGCGTTCTTCGGCCGGCTGTTCGACCTCTATACAATGCCGCCAGTCGCCTGGGAACCCTTCTACGACGAGATCACCCAAATCTTGGAAGAGACGTTCGGTATAGAGGTCGACTCCGCCCTCAGATCGGTGGTGGAGCTTCATCTGGCGCTCGCCCCACAGAGAGGGCGCCTCTTTCCTACGGTCGTTCACCTGGAGCATGACTTCGTCTCTTATCGAGCCGACCATCTCGAAGATTCCGAAGCTGGTCCACTGGCCTCGTATGGCCCGGCCGAAATCGCGGTCGATGACCCAGGTCAGGTCTGCTCCCAGAGGCTCATCAAGAATGTCACGCTTGGCGACCGCCAACTCGAGTTCGAGAACCTTTTCTGGAACGGTCTCGACTGGGAGATGAGCAGCCCACTTGCTCGTCGAATGTTCTCCAACGACTACCTTTTCGCCGCCAAGTCCGAGCCTGCCCTGGTGGACTGATCGATCTGGTCAGTCGGGCTACGAACTTGGCGACTTTGCTGTTGCGCCGGACCCCTTCGGTCTTGTGTGAGCGGCCGGACAAAACCTTTCCACGACTGACAGTTTCGCCCGGATCCCGTTAGGCTCCGGAGATGTGTCTGGGATGGAGTCGAGTTGAACAGGCGTAGTGTTCGACTGATCGGCTCACTGCTACTGCTTGTGAGCATCAGTGTCGCGTGCGGCACTGACGTTTCCAACGTTGGTTCCGCCCCGGGCTACTCAGACCGCGAGCACCGCAGCAAGAACGGCGAATTCAAGCTGGTCGAACCGGCGGGTACAGGTGCCTCCACGACCATCCTCGGGCCATCCCCCACCCTGCCCCTGCCCGATGATGTGGAAGGTCAAATGCGCCCCAGCCTTCCCGGCGTGGAGCAACCCGACACGTTTGTTCCCACACCGATGCCGGAACCAACCACAACTACTACAACCGCTGTAACAACCACTACGACGACTCCGCCGGCTCCCACCACGACCTTGCCGCCGATGTATCCCGTTCCATTGATTGATCTGAAGTCACTCTGCGGGATGAACCAATACTTCCAATCGCTGGTGAGCGTCTTTGTGAATCCCGAACTGAACCGTAAACAAACGGTCCTGCGGGTACAAGAGGTCCTTAAGGCTTATCAATCAGTAACACCGGTCGAGCTTCGCGGCGACATGGCCAAGGTCAAGGCGATGGCCGACGATCTGATTCGCAGGTTGATCGCTGCCGACTACGACATCAATGAGCCGTCACTCAAATACATAACTCACCTCCTATTCACTCAGAACCCGATTTTCTCGGACTTCTTCGCCTCCTACAACCGCCTCCTGCAGTACGAAACCCGGTCCTGTAATCGGTAGCGCAGGCGTAGAGATGAAAGCTGATTGAGAGATGTTGATAGTTGGACTGACGAATTGAATGTTCTTGTCGTAGCCGCCCATCCAGATGACGAGACGCTCGGGTGTGGCGGTTACTCCGCCAAGTTGATCAGGCAGGGCCATGCGGTCAATTGGCTGATCCTTGGTGAGGGCACCACATCTCGGGCCGCCGACCGCACACAGGTCGGGAGCGCGGAACTCCGCTCACAGTCCGAGGACTGTTTGAGGGCGGCGTCGATAATCGGGGTCGGATCCGTCACCCAACTCGAACTTCCAGACAACCGCTTCGACAGCCTCGACCTCCTGGACGTCGCCAAGTTGATCGAATCCGAAATAGGCGCGCGGGAACCGGCAATCGTGATCACACATCATCGGGGCGACCTCAACGTCGATCACCGAATGACCCACGAGGCGGTTCTCACCGCAACTCGCCCTGTGCCCGGATCGACTGTCCATACCGTGCTCGCCTTCGAGGTCCAATCGGCGACGGAGTGGCGATTCAACCGCCAGGATGCTTTCGTCCCGAGCGTGTTCGTCGATATTTCCGACACGATCGACCTGAAGATGTCCGCGCTCGAGGAGTACCGGTCGGAGATGCGGCAGTTCCCCCATCCGCGTTCCGAAACCGCGGTCCGGGCTCTTGCCACGCTGCGAGGATCGACAGTCGGTGTGCCGGCGGCAGAAGCCTTCGAGCTTGTAAGGGCAGTGCGCTGAGCCGACCGGAACGCATCGGCGGTCTTCGGGAGGGTCAAACTCCGGTCCCTCTAGGCGCACTCCTCAGCAACGTAGGTTCCGCCCGGTACCGCCGCGTCATAGTGCGTGACTGAAACCATTCCTCTGAGACACGGAGATTCCCGGATACCGCCGTCGTAGATGGAAACCAGCCCACCGGCAAGGGATGCCACCAAGATCAGTCCCGCAAAAACTTGCCGGTAGGGAAGAGCTTTGACGACCTTGCCAGGATCTCTGCGGCTTGCAAAGAGTTCCCGGATGGCTTCGATGGCCAGGAGAAAATAGACCAGTTGCGCGCCCCAGCCCAGGTTGCCGTCGCTCGATCGGGCGCCCTTCTCTGCGAGCAGCATCACCTGAGCGGCCGTAGCCGCGAGAGCGAACAGCAGCAGAACTATTTTCGGGCGCTTCAACCAGGCCGTTCCCCCGATGATGACTCCGATCATCGGAACCAACAGAGCCAACCATGCAGCGGGATTGCCCAAGTCCCAGATCTTGGCGGTCGTCAGTGGTGACCAACCCACCGAGCCACCTCCGCCGTGAGCAAAATGCCTGGCGGGATCCGACAGGAACCAGATCTGCCAGATGGACACCGCAGCCAACGGAGTCACAAGCCGACTGGTCACCGACCATGTGACCTTCCAGACCGAAATCAGCCCGTCCCTGGCGTAGAGCAGGGTCCAGAACGGAAGCACCAGGACGACACCCTGGGTCAGGCTCGGCTTGGCCAGGGCGGCTAGCAGCAACACCAGAAGTGTCAGTGCTTGGAATCGCCACCCGAGTTCGCCCTTCTTGGCTCTGTCGACGTAGCGGACCACCAGTGCAACGCCGAGGATCGCGAACGGCAACGCTGTCAGTGCGGTCGGATTGAACCATGCCTGCAGCGGTAGGAAGGCCCCACCGTCACCAAGACGAGGGCCGTACAGCAACACTCTCGGGGACTCGATGAGCAGCGCACACGTCGCGGTGAGCACCGCCGCTGTCCGGCCCAGCCTGGGCCCGCCGTCGCTGAAGCGTCCTCTGGCGATCGCATAGATCGCTCCGCCCGCCAATGCCCTTGCCCCTACCAGCACGACCGTCACCGTCAGCGCCAAGGAGATCTGGCTGGTCAACAGATAGAAAATTCGGACGAGCAGGGGATACAGGAAGTGCGGGCTCGGCGGGCTGAAGGGAATAAGCGAGAACGTCAGGCCCCGCTGGGTGTGCCAACCAAAGTCGTTGTTGCCCATGATCATTCGGCCCTCGAGGAGGGGCGGCAGGACGATGATCATCGGGATCGCGGCAACTATTCCCACCACGAGCAGGTCCAGTGCCACATGCCTGCGCGGCGAATTCTGGAATCCGGGAGAATTCCCACCCAACCAGGCCTGTAGCTGGGACCGGCTGCGACGCAGCGCCGTCATCGCCCGGACCTTCGTGCGGGGAAGTCGGCGGAAGGAGCCGATCAATCTGTGAGCCAACTCCTCGTCGGTGTGGACGATGGAGGCAGCCTCGGCGACGGATCTTCCCTCGTTGACCAGTAGCAGAAGCTGTGCTCTAAGCAGCTTGCGAGCCCGTCCTCTGGACGCTGCAGCATGCCGCGCAAGGCGACGTTGCTCACTGTCGGTGAGCTTCAGACTCAACTGGGACATGCCCCGCCATGATGCCACGGCGAGTCGGAAAAGCGGTCAAGCGAAGTAGATTGTCGGCATCAGGAGCAACGTGTGAGATCGATGAGAATTGCGACCTGGGGAGCCGGGATCCTTGCGATCACGGGTCTTCTGCTTTCGGGATGTGTGGACGGGAAGTCCGAAAGCCCGACTTCGAAGCCCCCTCCGGGCGCTGGACCGCCGGCGGAATATGTGGCCGAGGCGATTCTCGGCGGTGGACCGACTGCGAAGCTGACCCTTGTCGAGCAGTTGGGCGACACAGTCACTGCTATCGCCGGTTCGCCCGATGGCTCCACGCTGCTGGTTGCGAGCCGCGACGGAGTCATTCACCGGGCGAAGATCACCCGACATCGATCTTGGTCGACGATTGACTTCGGCAGCCCAATCCTGGACCTTTCCGACCAGACCACCACGGACGGTGAACGTGGACTTCTGAACGTGATGTTCTCACCTAACGGTAGCCATCTCTTTGTCGTGTTCACCGCGTTGGATGGTGCGGTCACGCTTCGCACGTACCGGTACTCGGACAACAAGGCAGAACTCGTCGGCGACGTTCTGAAGATTCCCCATCCATTCTCCGGCCACAACGGAGGTGGTCTGGCGATTTCCAAGGACGAGCGCCTGTTGATCTCCATCGGCGACATGGGCAGCACTCGGCCGCCCCTCGCCCAAGCCCTCGACAACCGTTACGGGAAGGTGTTCTCCCTACCGATTGACCGCGCTGTGAAGGGCACGCTGGTCACCGAGGACGATCCGAGCCTCTCGCTGATCGCTCTGGGGTTACGGAACCCCTGGCGGATCAGTATTGATGACGCCGAAGACACGCTCTGGATAGCCGATGTCGGTGAAGCCAGGTTCGAAGAGGTCAACCAGGTGAGCCTTAAGGACAGTGCAGACTTTCCGGTCAACTTCGGCTGGCCCTATTTCGAAGGCCGTTCCAGCTTCACCCCGGGAGCCCCAAAGGACCTGCATGTGACCGCGCCGTTTGCGGTACTGGCCCACAGTGATCTTGTCTGCGCAATTACCGGCGGGGTCGTGTATCGCAGCTCGATGATCAAGCCCCTGGTTGGTAAGTACGTGTTTGGGGACTCTTGCGGAAACGGTCTTTCCGCATTGGACTCGAGTACGGCCAAGTTCAGCCCGAATGCGGTGGCAAAGTCGAAGGAGGGGATCACGACCATCGGGTCGACCAGCGACGGGGTCATATTTGCCGGCGGTATGAACGGTGGCCTTTACCGGCTCGACCCCAACGACTGGAAGGTCGACGGAGTCGCACCCGAGGCCCAGACCTCGATGCCCTCTGACGGGTCGTCGGACGAGCTTCCCGTCGAACTGTGTGAGATTCCCGAGATCGTGAAGAGTCTCGCCCAGATCATCGACGCCGACGCCGCCACCGCCCGCGAGGCGGTCACGAGCGCCATCGAAAAGCTGCAGGCGGTAAAGCGTCTCGCCCCTCCGGAGATGCTCCAAGATGTCGAGTCGATAGAGGACGCACTTCTTGCTGCTGCGGACGTCGGTGAGCAGACAGCGTGGAATACCAAGTCCCCAGAGTTCAAGAACCTCGTGACCGGATTGAGCACCGGCCAAGGACGATGGGCGGACTTCGCAAAGTCCTTCCAAAAGGTGTCGGAAACCTTGGCGAACAAGTGCCCCTCGACAGCGTCCGGCGGCTGAATCCGGCGGCTGAATCCGCAGGCTGAATCCGGCGGACCCGATTTCAGAAGGATCGCTCGGTCTCCATCAGCACCTGGGGAATTCGTCTCATCACCGGAGAGGTCAGCTCCCAGTCATCCGCTATCCAGAACTCGTTCGACATCACGCTGTCCACGTCCGGGTGTGGGTGAACCCGCAGATGGGCCGTCAGGTCTCCTGTGCAGATCCCCCGTGGATCCTCGACCTCCAGCGACCCTGAACCGAACTCCCGGAGTGGTTCATGGCGCCCCTGTGCCTCTTCGGATGAGTGCAGCGACCTGAACCAAGCAACATAGTCATGGTCGAGCAGAACCCGACGTGGGAACTCGGCCCATGGCACGGGGAGGTGAGCTGCTTGAACTGCCAGCACCGTGTCCAGCGCCGAACTCTCGGCGATTCCGAGGCGTTCGACCAGTATGCGGCGGGTCTCACCCAGAAACTGGTCCCAATCAGGAGGTGGAACGGTGAAGTGCGCAAAGTGCTGCGCCATCCAATGAAGGTTGGGCCAGGACCGCGGCTCCGAGCTGACCGCGCCATCAATTGCCCTGTACAGCTCCAGGGCGGAAACCCCACAGTCATACTGCGCCCAGCGCGCCACATGGCGGAGAACTCCGAAATGGTCGAAGGTTCTATAGATCCTTCGCAGGCGAAGCATTTCGGCGTAGTCAGCGTCATCGAACGATGCCGCCTCGACGACTATGCCGCTTGCGTCGACCCTGATCCTGTTCTGCGCCCGGTACTCCGGTGAGTTCATCGGGCTGTTGGGCAGGACTACGGTCGGATATATCCGCGCCGTCAACTCGCCGTCGATGCACTTCTGCAAGTCCGCTGCGAACGCGTCGACCGTGGATCCGGGAAGCCCCAGCATCAGGTCCACGGCCAAGGGCAGGCCGAGCTTGCGGAACTCCTCGGTCAGTTCGTCGTAGCGCTCGATGCGGATGTTCTTGCGGTTGATGTTCTGCAGCGTCTCCTCGCTCGTGGTCTGCAGTGCCACAGAGCCCTCCGTCGCAATTCCGGCATCGATCCAGGTTTTGACAATTTCTGCAGCTCTGAGGGTCTGATTCTTTGCGAACGAGACCAGCACCGCTCGTGGTGCTCCCAGTCGACTCTTCAATTGCGCGATGTACTTGGCGATCTCCAGATCCCTGGGCAGCATTCCGAAGTTTGCGTCGGCAATGAACAGAGTTCCGACGTTGTGTTCGGCGATCCAGTCGAGCTCGGCAAAGACGCGCTCCAACGGGAAGGACCTGACTCGCGACATCGTGGCGGAGCCCCAGTCGCAGAAGGCGCACGCGTAGGGGCATCCGCGATTGGTCTCGAGCGGCATCAGGTCGAGCAGTCCACCGTCCAAGTGATCGAACAGTCCTGTCAGATACGCGGACGGTAGGTCTGACAACTCGGCAACGCGCTGACGAGGCGGACCAATGTGGATGCCTCCGTCCGATGAGCGGACGATGGTGCCTGGTATCTCCAGCAATCTGTCCGGATCGAGTCCTGAGGTCAACCGCTCCATGATTTCCACGATCGTCACCTCACCCTCACCGTTTACGAGGACGTCAATCTCGGGGTGTCGGTCCAAGAACGTGCGGGCATCCGCCTCGTACTTGGGTGTGCTGGGACCACCGTGGATAATCAATGAACCAGGGCACAGAGTCTTGACCTGCTTCGACAGTTCCAGATTCGTTGCGATCGACCAGACGTAGTTCGAGAAGAGAAATACCGACGGGACCGGATGCCCGTTGATCTCGGCCAGCGTCGTCGACGTTTCACGACGCAGAGGACGAAAGTCGAAGTGCTCGATGAGCGATCCGCTGTCGTGTGCCCTCATGGCAGCGCCCAGCATCCCGAGGGCGAGGGGCACTCCGGCAATATGGGATGAACAGATCGAGTAGACGGGTACCAGGCCGTCGGCCGCCGGGGAGCCGATGTCGTCGGCTTTGGGATCGGCCGCTACAGGGCGCAGATAGCCGGATGCCCCATCAGCGTCACCGCCTGTTTCGTCATCCAGATAGAAGTAGCCGGAATCAAGAATCGAACCGAGGACCCTAACGGTGAGTTCGTCCGCATCGAAGCCCCATTGGGCATTGGCGAGAAGTCGCAGCTGTGTACCAGTCAACTGGGTTCTCACCTCCGACGCGGCGGCCTTGAAGGTGACTTCCCGGTCGTGGACCAGCATGGCGAGGGGACAACGGAACTTGATCCGGAAGTTGGGTCTGATCCAGGCATCCGGATGAGCGGCTTCGCTGCCCGCACCCGCCCCTGACGGTTCCGGATGAGACTCAGCCTGCTGATCTGCCTGCCCGTGCGCCTCGCCCTCAGGCCCCGCAACCAGCGACTGTGCTTGGTCGGGTGAGAGTTCTATCGCGATGTCGGTCCTGGACAACGCGACCAGACCATCGTCGGTGGCAACGAGGAAATATGGCGCGTCAGAACTCATGAACCAGATAGCAGCGGAACGGCCGTCGCCATCGGACGAGCCAGTTCCGAGTCAAGCTCCCAATCGTTTAGAACCCAGAACGGATTGTCGCAGGCCTCTTCGCGACGGATGCTGAAACCGTTGCGGAGAAGCCTGGCGTCACAGATCCCCGCTGGGTCATCCACGACCAGTTCGCCCGCCGGCATGTCGATGAGCGGCCTGGTACCTGCCACGTCCTGTGCCCCGAGCGAAGTCGAGTGGTACCAGGTCGCATAATCATGATCGAGCGACAGCCGATCCGGGAACTTCCTGCCATGCGATGGCATCAGGAACTTCTGAACCGCCAGGACGGTATCCATGGCGCTGTCGCGCTCGATGCCATAGGTCTCGGAAAGCAGCCTGACAACTTCGTCGTAGAACGGAGGCCATCCGCCAGGGGGCGCGGTGATCAGGTCGAAGTAACGGCCCACCCACGTGAGTAGCGGATACTGCTCGGGGCGCTCCTCGATCGTCTGATCGATGACGTGGATCAGATCCAACGGCCGCACCTGGTGCTCGACCTGCAACCAGCGGAACAGATGCCGCAGCAATCCGTAGTGCTCACACGCGCGGAAGAGGAGTCTGAGTCGACGCATCTCATCGAAGTCCTCACGGGTGTAACTGATTGTCGAGACAAGAACATTTGCCTCGTCGGTCTCAATCTTGAACCGCTCTTTGTACGAAGGAGCATTCATGGGACTGTTCGGGAGTAGCACCGTCTCCATCATGCGCGGAGTGACTTCCTGGTCCAGGCAGCGCTGCAAATCGTTCTTGAACGATTCGATAGTCGCTCCCGGTAGCCCCATGAGCAGGTCTGTGACGATGGGCAGGCGATGGCGTCGGAACTCTTCGGCGAGAGCGTCGTACTTCTCGACCTTGATGTTGGATCGCTCGACGTTCGCCAACGTCGTCTCGTCGGTGGTCTGCAGTGCGACCGAACCTTCGGCGCAAATTCCGGCATCCACCAGGATCCGGACGATCTGGGCGGTGTTCTTCACCGTGTTCTTTGCGAACGAGCAGATGATCTGGGAGGGAGCCCCGTAACGGCTTTTCAGGTCGGCAATGTGCTCGGTGACTTCCACGTCATGGGCGAAAAGTCCGAAGTTGGCATCCGCCAGGAAGACCTCGGAGATTCCCCGGGCAGCCAGCCATTCGAGCTCTGCGAAGACGCGGTCGTGTCCGAACTGCCGAATCCTCGAGTTGGTGGCCGAACCCCAATCGCAGAAGGTGCATCCGTAGGGGCAGCCCCGATTCGTCTCGACAGTCGCCGACCGCCAACGAGCGGGGTCGATCTCGTCGAACTCTCCGGTCAGGTAGGGAGACGGATATTCGTCCATGTCTGTAGCCCGTTTGCGGTCCGGAGTCCGCACGAGCGTGTAGTGCTCGGGCGGTCCGCTGCGGAACGTGATTCCCTCGACCTCGCTTAGATAGTCCGAGAGCCGGGAGGAATCGGGATTTGGCCCAAGGGCGGCCAGAAGCGCGGCGACGGTCAGTTCACCCTCACCACGCGAAAGGACATCTACATGTGGGTTCTCGGCGAAGAAGCGCTCCGCGTCCCCTTCGTATTTGGGAGCGTGAGGGCCACCATGGACAGTGATGGAGTTGGGATTCAACTCCTTAACCTTGGAGCTCACCGCCAGGTTGTGATCGATCGACCACATGAAGTCAGAGAAGAGGACGATCGCCTGACGACCGGTTCGTTCCAGCTCATCGAGCATCGGGTCGGCATCAATGCGCGCCTTGCGGAGATCGAAATCAACATTGAGCGCGCCCCTGTCGGCGACCCGTGCATACGCCATGATCAGGCCCAGGCCGAGGCTCGCGTTGTGCTCGGGTGAGTAGTAGACGGCAAATACCGGTGTCCGTGGATCAAAGCGCACCGGCCCCGCGGACCCGGCCGTCTCCCCCGGCTCGGCGGCGGCTGAGTCGGTTTCGGCAGATTCGGTTTCTGTCCCCTGACCTTCTCCCTCGACCTCAGCAGATTCGTCGGCAGACCCGCTCGACGTTTCGACTCGAACCTCGTCCGGCGCAGGTTCCGCCGGCTCTGACGCTGTCGCAGGTCCAGGACCTTCTGACAATGCCGGATCCGGTAACGCACCTGTCGACTCGCTGACATCTGAGGAAGAGTCGCCCTCTGTCGCAGCGTCGGAATCGGTGTTAGCGAGTGACGCTGTCGCAGCATCGGAATCGGTGGTCTGGGGATCGACTTCCGCTTGTGGATCTGTGACCGGCTCGGGATCGGGCCAATCATCGCTCTCGACGCCAAATCTGTTGAGCAGACTTTGAGCAGCGCTGCGACCCAGCCGTATGCCGGAACGGTGGAGACCTCGACGCGACCGTACGGCCGCCCGATAGGCAACCACCTTCGCCGCACCCACGCCGGATGGGAGGTCTTCCAACAGTCCGGGCTCGTGCTCTTCGATCACGGGCGCGTGGTCGGAGAGAGCCTCGTCGGCGACCGCTTCCGCTTCCAGCCGGGCCCCGGTCGGGACCGAAGGACCCTCATTGACCGACAGATGGTCGGAGTCGACCAATTCGTCGACCGCCGCCTCGTCGGGCTCGTCGGCACTGGAACCAACCTCGTCGGCACCTGGGCCACCTTCGACCTGGTCGGAACCATCCTCGGCACCGGGAACGTCCTCGGCCGGTCCAACGACCTCGGCGCTTACGGGGTCCGGTTCAGGCTCGATCGACCGTTGCAGCTTCAGCAATCCGCATTCCGCAAGCTCGGCAGCTGCCTGCCTAAGTTCGGCTACGCCGATCGGCCAGTCGGACTCAGCGGCGAGGGTCTCCAAATATTCGATTGTCGTAGGGAACCTCGCCAAGTCCAGGACCGCCAAATGGGCAGGGCCCAGAGCGACGTACGCTCCGCCGTCGTCGTCCCATGCCAGGACGGTCCTTCCCTGTTGACGCAGCACCAATGGGTGCACCGGGGTCAGCTCGTCCATACGTCCACAAGCCTCGGCGCGAGGAACGGCACTGGCGGCGAGTGGAAGCAGCGATGTGTCGGGTTCGCGGAGTTGTGCCACTAGCTCCGCAATGTCGAGTGGCTCCAGGTCGGTGGCTTTCAACGGCGCAACGAAAAGGCCCAATGGATCGGCGACCAACAGGCGGGTACACCCGTCAGCTAGTTCGTTATCCATTGCCGCCTCAATCACTCTGGTCTCCTTCAAACTTTGGTGGACTTCATGCTCGGGCGGACCACCGTACCCCTGCCCATTCTCAGCACGTCTTCAGCCTTGTCAAGGGTGCAGAAGTCCCATGGAACCATCAGATCAACGATCTTGACGAGACGGCCATCCAGCTCCGGCATATACCTGACGGCGAATTTCGGGCCCCTCTTCAAGCAACAGTGCGAATTCCGTTTCGTCACAGCTCTGATTGACGAAGTCAGCCAGCCCGATCCTCCTCTGGGTCGACGGTCGCCCTATGACCATGTCAATCGAATGGTCGACGAAAAAGTCGTCGTCGACCTCGAAGACCTCCCACTGTGGCTCCGGGCCGCGCTCATCGAGGTGATAGAGGACCGCCGTCTCCTCGGACGGCAACGTCTCTATCTGCACTGCTCGTCGCGGCTTGTCACTGAGGTTCTCGGAGGACCAGTGCAGAAGGCTGTCGTCGAAGATCAAGGCCTCGCCGGCGAGAAGCGTTACGGGTTCCAGATAGCGGTCGATGAGCGCGTCTTCGAAATCTGCGAAGAATGGGGGAAGCTGCGGTGTCGCCACGTCAGGAAGAATCTTGTGGCTACGAGGGACAACTCGCAGTGTTCCGTTCGTCTCATCGACGTCATGCATGGGGCACCAGACCGTCAGAGTCGTGATCGACAGATCAATGGTGGTCGGCCAGTTCTGGTGGATCTGGAACCGACCCACACCGGGCTGCTTGACGTAGAGGTTGCTCGTGAGGATCCGGTAATCCGCCATGAACACATCGACCTTGGGTTGAAAGACCCGACGAATCAGGTCCTGGGCCTGGCGCTTGTATTCCTTGTTCGTGTCCAGAAACGTGCAGTGGTAAGAGGAACGGTTCAAACCGGTTCCGTCCGGAGCCCATTTGTCGTCAGGTTTCAGTTGGTCGAATTCGTCATTGAACGCGCCGAGTTCCGACTCGTCCAACATTTGGACCTTGATAAATCCGACGTCGAGAAGCTCTTGCTGCTTGGCCAGGTCATTGAGGATCCGCCGCATGACTCAACGCTACCGCCCAATCACCTGGACTCATCCATTGCCTGATGCGCCAAGGCTTCGAACTCCTCCGGCGACCAGTCGATGCGATGCTGCATCCACTCACCAAGAAAGCGACTGGGAGGCGATGGCCTGGCCATGATGTCGGCCTCAAAGAAGAAATTGTCGTCTATCTCATAGGCCTCGACCGTCCCGTCGGTTGTGGTCTCGTCCCTGAAGTAGTGCATCAAATGCGCGTCCCGGTGACTCGCGAAGCTGTTGACCGCCAAGCGGATCTCTTCGCTGTGGTTGGGCGGCGAGCTGTGAACTGTCGCTGCATCAAAGAGGACCAGAGACCCCGCGGGAACCGCGAGAGGCACGGACAGTTCAGCCATGATCTCGCCGAACCGGGCCAGCTGCCATGGGATGTTGAGGGTTCGCTGGAGGTTGCCGAACCGATGGCTACCTGGCAGCACGTGGAGTCCGCCGTTGTGTACGCCGGTGTCGTCGAGGGCGATCCATGCGTACACGCCGAGCCACCGGCGTTCGTCCACCAAGGACGAGTCCTGGTGACTATTCAGCTCGCTCGAGTGTGATGGTGGCTTGATCTGCAGCGCCGATCCGCGAAGCCTGACTTCGGGAATGAAGTATGGGGCGAGCGCCGGAAGGACAAGGTCCGCCGTCCGCTGGGTGGCTTCGGCACGTAGGACGGGGTCACTGATCCGCCCCGTGGTCAGAAATGCCTCACCCCATGGTTCGGTCAGGCTGTCCAGAAAATCGAACGCGACCTGCCGCACCGCCAGCAACTGACCGTCGTCGAGGACGCGGCCACACTCGACGTAACCGGCACGGCGGAGCCTTTCCTGGATCTCCGGATCGGCAAGCAGTTGACGGTCATATCGGACGAGGCCGTCGTCGAGACCAACGTAATCGTCCCCTCCCGCTGCCTCTGCGTGACCCTCAGAGGGTCCCACGGTCGGGGGTGTCACCATCCTTTGGAGCGAGCCCACTCGATGGTGCGATCCAGGCCGCTCTCAAGGCTCGTCGTCGCTGTCCAGCCCAGAAGTGACTGCGCCTGGGATGCATCCGGTAGGCGCCGGCCGATGTCTTCGAACCGACCACCCCAGGTGGCGGAAGGCTCCTCTAGGTAGACGGGCGACTGGCTCTCCGACTTGTCCACAATCAATTTCGCCAGCGACATGATCGAGATCTCGTCGCTCGATCCGATATGGAACAAGGGTCCTATACCGGGCTTGTTTCCCGCTGCGACGATCCCCGACACAACATCGTCGACATAGGTGAAGCTACGGGTCTGGGTGCCGTCACCATGGACTCGAACAGCGGTGCCAGTCAGAGCTGCGTCCAGCATCAACGGGACGACGAAACGGCGCTCCTGTCTGGGCCCGTAGACGTTGAAGGGGCGGATCACCGTTGCCGCTATCGACCTGAGCGGAGCGCCGGCGAGCACCAGATGTTCAGCCGCCGCCTTGGCGGATCCATAACTCCAGCGGTCCGTCAGAGCAGAGCCGAGTACCCGGTTCGACTCCTCGACCCACGGAAGGTCGGTGTTCATTCCAAGCACCTCACTCGATGAGAGATGCACGAGCGAAGCGCCAGAAGCTGTGGCGGCCTCCAGTGCGCTGAGTGTCCCCGTGACGGTGACATCGATTGCCTCGACAGGATCCTGAATGGCTCTGTCGACTCCGACAACAGCTCCCAGATGGAAGATAACTTCCGCTCCAGTCGCAGCCCGGGTCATTGCCTCCTTGTCCCGGACATCAGCATCAATCCATTCAACCGGACGCTCGAGTGCAGGGCGCCGAAGATCGAGAACCCGAACGCTCCAACCTTCGTCGACGAGTCGCTCGGAGAGATGGCCGCCTACGAAGCCGGACCCACCGGTGACCAACGCGATCCGCGCCATACGCGCTTCCCTTCGAAACTTGGACACGCCGTGTCCTCCAGCCGACCGGACCAACAGTAGCTTCTGGTCGTCGACTTCAGCGGTGGCATGGCGACGCCAAAGTGAACCGGATCTCCACCGACTTTGTCGAGCGTCGGACCCTGTCACGGCCAGAGTCCGATCAGAGGCCTTCCAGCCTTGAGCCGGGAAACACCGGTATATACTGCGCCACGAAAGCGGAAGGTGCTGGGGCACTGGTTGCTATTGACAAGGGGATGGGCCCGGACATGATGAGGGATGAGGTCTTCGGGCGATATGCCACTGAGGCAGCAAGAGTTCTCGGCATCGACAAGAGCCGGATCACCTTGGAGAGCAGATTTGCCGAGGATCTTGGCGCTGACAGTCTCGACATCATTGAGATCATGGTCTTCATGGAAGAGGATCTGAACGTCGCCGTCAGACAAGAACTATTGAATGATGTGAAAACCGTCGGCCAAGTGGTCGACCTTCTGTGCGCACAGAGCTGAATAGGGCGGAGTGGGGATGAGTCTTATCAAAACCATCAGCGGCAAGTCGGCCGAGCGACCCTCCGATTACGAGGAGCCCTACTACTGGGCAACGGGCGCGGGATTTTATGGCGGCAAATACCCGGCCTGGTGGGACGTGTCCCAGAGCGAAGTCGCAAAGCTGCTCGAAGACAACTACGAGGAGATCAAGGCTGAAGTACTTGACTTCTACGAGAACCGGAGGGCCAAACTTCGTCCGAACTGGCTCCAGTGGGGCTACTCGAACGAAGGCTGGCTGACGCTGGACCTCTACTCCTTCGGGATGAAGACGCACCGGAACTGCAAGGAATTCCCATTCCTCCATTCCCTGGTCTCCGAGATTCCGGGAATGATGCTGGCCCAGGTCGCCGTCCTGAAGCCAAATACCCGAATACGTCCACATATCGGTGAGACCAGCGGCCTGATCAGATGCCATCTTCCTTTGGTGGTCCCGGGGACTGCTCCCGATCTGGGGATGCGCGTCGGATCGGAGACAAGGTGCTGGGAAGAGGGCAAGGTGTTCGCCCTGAACATCGCCTATCGCCACGCCGCGTGGAACCTGACGGACAAGCCGCGCCTGATCGTCGTGGTCGATTACGTTCACCCGGATTTTGCCGATAGACAGCACGAGATCGAAGCGAACTCCCTGGCGTTGATGGGTATGAAAGGTTTCGCCAACTGGGCGACTCCGTTCAAGAAGGCGCCAACCTGGGTCACCAAGCCGATCCAGTCGGTTTTGGCGGTCGGGTTCAGGGCGATGCTCTTCCTGCAGCGTCGCTTTGACATTGCACCGTCGAAGCTGGTGGCCCATCGTCCCCCGGGTCGTCGACGGAGCATAAAAGAGCGCCTGTCGGCCTAGGTCCAGCGGTGTAGGACCACGCATCGTTGTGGCGGTGGGCCGGTCCCGATCCGGTTCATCACGGTATTCATAGCCACGTTCTGGATCTGGGTTTCACATTCGATCCAGCCGACGCCATAGACGGGCCGTTCGATCACTGCCTCGCTGAGGGCTTGAAGAACTCCCTGACGTTCGGCGGACACCACTGCCCAGCTTCCGTTCAATAGATCGACTCCGTGGCGGTCCGCAATTTCGGCATCGCGCTTCCATGCAAAGAAACCCACAACGTGGCCATTGAGGCGGGCCACCGCAACTACATCGCCGTATCTGCCATCGATGACGTTCTCGGTCCACGACGTGTAGAAGCGCTCCGTTGCATCAATCGGCATGGACGGATTCGAACCGAGGTGAGATAGCCGGAACCTTCCCGCGCGATCGATGAGCTCGCCCCTGTCGGCCTCGGTGATGGCGATCGGACGACCATCCATGATGGTCTCAATCTCAATTGCACCATTTCGAACACAAGGGCGGAGTCCACCTGAAGCTGGCTTCCTGAGGTACACGTTCTCTTCGCCCACCCGTACGAAGCCGTTGGCGAGCGACGCCGAGATGACCTGGTCGTCATCCGCGTGGACTCGCATGGTGAGCAGATCCGTACCACGACCCGCAGCAGCGTCTACAGAGGCAGCGATAACCGCAGCAACTGTCGATGACCTGTCACCTGCGTTTCCGTTGGCAAAGGCAGGGCCAATTCGCCCCACCTCCACACCTAGGCGCTTGGATGCCCACGGATCCTCTTCGACCGCCGCAAATGCCGTCGACGATCGGAACCGGCATTTGAGCGCAACTGCAGAGAGGACGGAGGAACTGAGCTCACTCTTCAGGATCTCGTCAAGAACGCTGGGTCCGAGATGACTCAGGAGACGCCGGGGAAACTTCTCGCATCCGGCATAAATCTCGGCGAGCAAGTCGACATCACCCCGGGCGACCAGTTCGACTCTCATTTTCTGAACCCGGCCGGGGAAGTAGCGGTCACTGTTGGTCTCCTGGACTGGAAGCCCAATATTTCCGACGCCCCTGAGGCGCGCTGTCAGCGAGGGCAATTACGGACCCGCCGCTAGGATGCTCGTCCAATGCACAACGGACCCGAGCAGCCAAAGGTATCGGTGGTCGTACCTGCATTCAATGCGGGTGCAACCCTCGTGGACCTGATTCCGAGGCTTCTCCAAGTCCTTGAAGCAACCTATGTCGACCACGAATTGATAGTGGTTGACGACGGTAGCCACGACGACACTTGGAAGCTCATCTCCGACTCGGCCAAATCGTCTGGGAAGATGCTCGGTGTCCAGCTGGTAAGGAACTTCGGACAGACCCCCGCCTTGTGTGCTGGCATCAGCAAATCATCGGGTGATGTCGTCGTGACGATGGACGCGGACTTCGACACCTATCCGGAGGACATTCCGAGGCTTGTCGATGCCGTGTTGGCCGGTGCAGATGTGGCCAATGGTGTCCGCGAAGGGCGGAGTTTGCGACGCTCGCTGCCCTCACGTGTCTTCAATCGGAGGATGCACCGGGCAGGTGTCGGGTACGCGGATATCGGATGCGGAATGGTCGCGATGCGACGCGGGATCGCTCTTGAGGCTCTGGAGCACGGAGAACTGCGGAGAAGCTTCAAATTCAAGATTCTCCTGGGAGCGCTCGCAACCAACATCGCAGAAGTGCCCGTACGTTCGGGCCCCTACAGCTCCAGTAGCCATCGGCTCGCCGACCTGTTCAGTGCAGGACTGGAGGCCGACCTTGCCCAGAGAAGGACGATCTTCCTCGGCGTGGCCACCGGTGGAGCGGC
Source organism: Microthrixaceae bacterium (assembly GCA_049647585.1). Lineage (GTDB taxonomy): Bacteria > Actinomycetota > Acidimicrobiia > Acidimicrobiales > Microtrichaceae > JAGQSZ01. The sequence continues at coordinate 132,112 of JBARXY010000001.1, forward strand.
CATGGGGTCAGCCGGAGCGATCACGGCAATTACAGCGCTCGTCGTCGCGCTCGTCCGCCGGAGTGGACCCGCTTGGATGGTTGCGGGCTGGGGGTCCCTGGTGGCCTTACTCGGAGCGTTGCTGTGCTTCGTGGCGATCGTCGGCAATCTGATTCTCCGAAGTGCATTCCAACAGGCGACGCCATTTTTCAGAGTTGGTGACACCGTCAACGAGGCCGAGCAGCCTGACCAATCGCGAGCAGTCTGACTAGCAGAGGGACTAACGCGCCTTTGCGAGCTGAACCAGCTGTGGCCAGAGGTGGTCCAGGATCGCGTTCGCCGCAACCGTCGCGCCGTACTCGTTGGTGTGGGCCCAGTCGAAGAACACCGGCTGGGCGACATGGTCGAAGATCCGGGTCAGGTCAACCACTTCCCCATCGCCGACAACCTTGGGTGGGCTCCCCCACCGGTTGGCGTATTTGGCCTTGGCTTCAGGGGAGCTTTTGAGGAGGTTCAGCAGGTCTTTGACCCTTGGACGGTCGATGGGAACGTTGAGCAGTTGGGGCTGCCAGAAGAGAACCACCGGGACTCCGCTGATGGCCGATGTTTCCAGAATCCTGGAAACGCCGCGTTGGTACTGACCAGCCACCAGTCCGGGCATGACTTTGAGAATCTCAGCCTCGCCAATTCTTTCGTATCCTCGGCGCTCCGCAGATCGAAGCATCGAATCTCGGTCCTCATTGCTGACGGTAAGTAGGTGCGGCTCGTCCAGATTGAACTTTCCGAAGTCAACGCGTTCCCACGCCTGTGCGACCTCGTTCGCTCCGTCGTAGAAGATTGCCAGGTCGGGAGGAGTTCGCTCGCCGCTCTTGGTTAGTTCCTCAAATTCAATCGACTCTTGCCAGTTGGAATATCCGGGGACTCCGAAGTTGGTGACGGCAAGCCGGATACCCCGATCCGCTGCCATCCGGACCATCGCCGAGGCGATTGTGTTCTGGTCCCGTTGGCCGACGCCATAGGTCGTGGACCCTCCGAACATCCAGAGCGTCAGCTCTGGGTCCGGCGGTCCAATGGTGACTCTGACTCCGTCAGTGATGGTGACGTGTTCAGTCGACATGTCCTCGAGTTTCCAACCGAGGTCTGGATCCTTCGCAAACGTCGAGTATTCCTTCAACAGCTCGCGGGCCCACGGCTCCCCCGGAAAGCTCCAGGGCTCGACCGGGAAGTCGTTACTCTTCGCCCACGGCGTCGAAGAACTGCCCCGGTCGGGCTGTGCGATGGCCACGACGAGCACGACCACGACGGTTATCGAGAATGCTGCGGTCAAGAGTTGGCGCAGCCTCAGCACGTAACGCGCTCGACCGGAGAGGGTGGAGTTCAGAGACTGGGTGGAGGCTGCCGTCGACCGCTCCAGTCCATCGGCCCGAGCCACCCTCGACCAGCCGCTCCCCGACCGTGATGTCATACCGCTGCCAATGGCCCTTCCTGCCAACCAGGCCGGAACGACGCCGACGATCCAAACGGTGATTGCGAGCACGGCGGACAATGCGGTAGCCACCATCTTGGTCAGCAGACCAAGTTTCAGATCTATCCACTTGGCAGCAACCGGTAGGAATACTCCCAGCGCAAAAATGGAAAGGCCGACGAGTCCAACAGCGATGGCCGCACTTTCGCTACCGAGCCATGCAAACAAGCCCATGGCGACGAAAGGCGCGGCTGACCGTCCCGCCGCTTGTGCCATCCTCCGACCCCACGAGTCGTCAGCGCCTGAGGAATGCACGCCACGACGCCTCGAACCGGTCATCGCCCAGAACGCCGCTCTGACCTAGTCCGCCACCAGGACTGGGATTGAGCCTGTCCACTCTGGTTGCTCGACCTTCGACAATAGGCAGTCGTCGATCAGTAGGTAGTCCATGTCGGTGGTCATGAAGCAGCGATATGCGTCCTCTGAGTCATGAACAATTGGTTCCCCGCGGACGTTGAACGACGTGTTGACCAGAACCGGGCACCCCGTCAGATCGTTGAATGCGCTCAACAGCAGGTGCAGTTGCGGATGGCGATCGGGGTTGACCGTCTGAATCCGTGCGGAGCCATCGACGTGGGTGACCGCAGGGATAGGTGAGTGGATTCTTCCCAGCCAGGACGACAGGTCCATCACCTCGGACGGATCCCGATCGACGTCGTCTTCGAGTACCGCCGGGATGTCGAAGCCTTTGACCGGGGCGACGAGTGACATGAAGGGAGACGGCCTGTCCAGTTCAAACCAGTCGGAAACATCTTCCTCTCGGACGATCGGAGCGAATGGTCTGAATGATTCACGGTTCTTGATCTTCAGGTTCAGCTTCTGTTGCATCGCCTCCGATCGCGGGTCGGCCAGAATCGACCTTGCCCCGAGGGCGCGCGGACCGAACTCCATGCGGCCGCGGCACACACCGACTACCGCCCCGTCAGCGATCACTTGTGCAAGACGCTTTGCCCGAACCTCACTATCTGTGATCTGTTCATAAGGTCGGCCCTTGGCGTCTAGATCAGCGCACAGGTCACCCGTGAACGGAACCGGTCCCAGCGTGGCCCCCTGCATCGAGTCACGCCCCTCGACCTTGGGACGATCCTTCTCACAAACCTCGTGCCACGCCCAGAGTGCACATCCGAGTGCTGAACCGGCGTCGCCGGCTGCCGGCTGTACCCATATGTCGTCAAATGGACCTTCACGCAGCAGCCGCCCATTGGCAACGCAGTTGAGAGCCACGCCACCGCCTAGAACGGCGTTGGATTCTCCTGTGATCTCGTGGGCGTGGCGCGCCATGCGCAGAACGATCTCCTCGGTCACGTCTTGGATCGATCGCGCTAGGTCGCATTCCCGACGGGTGATGGGCGCATCCGGGTCACGAGGGGGGCCGTCGAAGAGTTCGTCGAAGCGGGAGTTGGTCATTTTTCGACCAGCAAGGTAGGCGAAATAGCGCTGATCCATCGTGAACGAACCGTCGTCGCGCAGTTGCACCAGGTTCTCGAGAATTCGCTCGGTGTAGGTGGGTTCGCCGTATGGCGCCAGACCCATCAATTTGTACTCGCCCGAATTGACCCGAAAACCTGCCGCGTAGGTGAACGCCGAATAGAGGAGTCCGATCGAGTCCGGGAAGCGCATTTCTTTGGTCAGGTCGATGTGGCGCCCGCGACCGACACCGATCGAACTGGTCGCCCACTCTCCTACCCCGTCGAAGGTCAGGATGCATGCACGATCGAAGGGAGATGGATAGAACGCCGCCGCAGCGTGGCTCAAGTGATGCTCAGCAAAGACCGTCTTCTTGGGTCTGGAATAGCCGAGCTTCTTTATTGACTTGTCGATCTCATAGGAGGCCCACAATTTGCGGCGGAGAGCCTCGTCCATCGCCTTCGGGAAGGTCCTCAGTCCCTGTGGTCCTATTGCCGTGAACGTCTTGAGTACACGGACGAAACTGTTGAGTGGCTTTTCGTAGTAAGCCACCATGTCGATATCGTCCGGATCGACGTCGCCGCGCTCCAAGCAGAACTTGATCGCATTGATCGGAATCGAAGCATCGTTCTTGATGCGGGTGAACCGCTCCTCCTGAGCGGCGGCCACGATTTCTCCATCACGGATGAGCGCTGCAGCCGAATCGTGATAAAGCGCGCTGACACCAAGAATGAACACCGAAATCGTCCCTCTCAGAACAGCGTGTAGACGGTATACGGCACAACTACGTGGGTCGTTCCCACTGCCATCAGCGCAACTGCTATCAACGGGAGAATCAGCAGAACCCACCATGCACGATTCACCCGCGCATAGTTGAAGAAATCCCCGGCCAGCCTCAACGAATGCCGTAGTCGCAACACAGTCGGTAGCCTAACCGGATTGCCCGAAGATCGTGTGTAGAGCAGCGCAGGGGGGGGTGTACGTGATCGAGAGGCCAAGTGACCTGTTGTTCTTCCGCGGTGTCAGATGATTCGGACCCGAGTAGGTGCCGCATCTCGCCGTATCGTGGTTCCTCTTCTTGCCGGGATCGCTCTTCTGGCGCTCGACAGACGGCGCGGCGCATACGCGATCATGGCCTTTTCGCTGTTGGTCCTTATTGTCGGCATTCTGTCGCCGCGTACAGCGGAAGCATTCGACAGGTTCGTCGCTCGCGCTGCGGACATTGTCGCCCGATGCGTCTCGTTTGCCATCTCGTGGGTTGCCTGGGCACTGACGGTTCTACCGAGCTGGGCATGGTCCAGGCTTTTCCGCTCCGAGCCGTTGAGGTCGAGATGGGTCGACAACGACAGCAACTGGCTGCTCGCCTCATCTACACAACGACGCGCTCCTAATGGTCAGGTCATGAGGGCGACAAGGTCGAGCGTGGCGGAGTCACCTAGCCGGCGGAGCAGCGACGGGAAGGGTGTATCAATAGCCGTGGCGATGGTGGTCGTGATTGCTCTGGCGGGCTTGACCGTAGCCATCTTCTCACCGGGTCTGTTGAACCTGGACCGCGTTACGAGTGGAAGCGGTGGGCAGGCTGCGGGGACTTCCAAGGCCCCAACAAGAGCGATAAGGCTGGATGCCGCCGCCTTCGACGGCTTGGCGGTCGACAACTACACCCACGAACACGAACCTTGGGCTCCCGCTCTCTTCGGTGAGCTGTCCCAACTTCAGTACCGGCCGGATCCTTTTCTAGGCCTTTTCCTACGTGACTTCGTCGGTGAGCACGTAAACGTCAAGGACGGACACAGAGTCAGCTACTCGCCGAAGAAGTCGACAATCACGGTCTGGTTCTTCGGCGGGTCGACCATGTTCGGAGTAGGCCAGCGCGACGACCACACCATCCCCTCGGTCGTGGCCCGTCTGGCCCGCCAAAACGGAATCCGTATTAAGGCCATGAACTTCGGCTACAGCGGTTTCGTCAACTGGCAGGAGACCCAGTTGTTCGACCAACTGCTGACCTCAGGTATCGATCCTCCCGACCTTGCAGTTTTCTACGACGGTGTAAACGACCGTGGTCTCGGCACGTTCCGGGTGGACCTTGGAATCGACGATCCGGATGTAATTGCCCGCCTTCCGAGCAACGACGCCGAGCGCTCGCAGATGGAGGAGGCCCACGGATCCGGAAAGCCGATGGCATGGGGACCAGAGCGAGAAGCTCTCGAGGTCAAACTCGCTTCGACCCAGTATCGACGGGGAGCGGATCTGGCCCGGAGAACCGGCAGGAGCTACGGGGTGCCGGTGGTTCACATCTGGCAGCCTCAACCGTTTGCAAAGGAACCGAACCCGGCCGATGACGAGCTCTGGAAGCGATTGGACTTCAATCCCCAATGGATCGGGGGTTCCCGAGCGACTTACGACAAGATCCGCGAGGACTCAGGTGTCAATCCGGTTGATCTGACGCACGTCTTCGACGATGTCAGACAACCCATCTTCTTCGACTCGAGCCACACGAATGAATTGGGCGCCAAGATCGTTGCAACCAATATCTACGAGAGTCTTCGCCCGACGCTCAAGTCCCTCAGCGGATAGCAGAGAATCGGATGGACCAGGATCTTCGACCACTTGGGTCGACGTCAACGACCCGGACGACGCAGGTACCAGCGTCGCGGGAGCCTGGTAGGACATGGCTCGATCAGGGGCCGACCCCGTCGACCTGAGCCACGCCTTCGACGATTTGAAAGAGCCGGTCCTCTTTGACTTCGCCCACACCAATGAGCTCGGCGCACGCGTAGTAGCGGAAGGCATGTTCAAGGAGTTGCGCGCCCAACTTCATGACTTGGTCGAAGGATGAGCCGGTATCATCGTCTGTGCGCGGTCTGGGTGGCCGGGCATCGACTCCGGAGTACCTACAACGCGCGACGCGCCAAGGACCGATATGGACAATGACCGGCCAAACGAAGCTGGCCTCGCGAAGTATGAAGCTCTTCGGAAGTCTGCGGATCGAAAGCACCTCTGCAATGCACCCGTGACGAACCTCTACTTCCGGACCGACGGGTTGGCTGAACCGTGCTGGCTGCAGATTGGCGACGGAGTGTCCAACAAGTGGTCACCCACCAACTCGGTCATGGATATCTGGAAGGGCCGTTTCCTTTCGGAACTACGTGGTGACCTTGCCGAAGGCAAGATGAAGGGCATGTGTTGGCAGTGCAAGGACTGCGTCAACCAAGGCACTCGCCCTTTGGCTCTCGCCTATGAGGATGTCGAGCCGAACGAGGATTACCGGTACCCGGCCATGCTCGAGTTGGAGCTATCCAACAACTGCAACCTCGAGTGCGTCATGTGCCAGGGATCCCTTAGCCACCTGATACGCAAGAACCGCGAGCACCTACCGCCGCTCCCCATGGCGTATGACGAAACGTTCGTCGAACAGCTCCGCGAGCTGATACCGCATCTCAAGGAACTCCGCTTCAACGGCGGTGAGCCCTTCACCCAGCAGATGGTTTTTGACGTCTGTGAACAGGCCTACGAGCTGAATCCAGAACTACGTATAACCATCGCCACAAATGGCACGGTTCTGAATGAGCGGGTCAAGTCACACCTCGAACGCGGAAACTTCCATATCAACATCTCGATCGACTCCCTCAGGAAGGATCGCTACGAGGCAATCCGCATACGGGCCGATCACGACGTGCTCATGTCCAACTTCGAGTACTTCCGCGACTATTGCAACCGCAATGGGCGGATCATTTCCGTCATGGTCAACCCCATGCGTTCCAACTGGGACGAGATGGGAGAGATGATGGAATGGGCTACCAATATGGATGTCCACTGCTGGTTCAACGTCGTGCGCTATCCGCTCCACTCGGCCATCTGGAATCTGCCGTCCAGCGAGTTGGAGCACATCATCGATGTGCTCGGTCAGCACAGCTTTGAGCGGGAACCCGACGTCACCCGCGATTTCATCTTCGCCAACAACATGACGGCGTGGAACCACCTGATGCACGACCAATTGCCTGCCTGGCTGTCCGAGCAGCGCGAGCGCGAGGAACGTGGCGAGACAGGACAGATGGATCAAACGGTGCCGCTGAGCCTCGGCGTGAAGCCAACTCGATAGACGATGACCGAATCGCTGGACTGAGTCGTCGGGTCGTCCACCCTCAGGCCAGCAGCACGCGCATTCCGTTTCGACCATCAGTCGTCGTCGCCGAGGAGTCCATGATGACCTTCAGGCTGACTGGCCCAGAGCCGAGTCCGGCGAAGCCGACCTCTTCGTAACGTGCCGTCAACGGCGCTCCGACCGGTAGTGACATTTCGTGACGATCGCCCAGTTCGCCGAACTTCGGGACGAACGCCCCGATCAGATCTACGACCGAACCACCGACCAGGTTGGAGAGATCCAGACCCAGGACATCGGTGCTGTCCGGACTGATCGCGAGTACCGTTCCCTCACCGTCGAGAATCAGTTCATGGACTATTGCTGGCGCAACAAGCTGTTCGAACCACAGGTCGAGATCGACGGGTTCAGGACTTGATTCATTCTGATCTCCCGGCACTCTGGCTCCGCCAGAATCCACCTCTACCGGACCTGTGGTGCGGGCACCCAGATGAATGCGCACCTCGTTTGCCACTCCGGCGTGATCGACCACCGGCGCCATTACCGCGTCGACGACCAGCCCGGTCGCACCGTTGAACGTGATCCTCCAGTGCTGGAGGTCCTGGTCGTTGCTGAGCACTTCGGGCGCACCATCTCCGTGCAGCTCACCAAAGACGCCGAACAGCTCGGCGGCGTGTCGGCCAACCAGGGTCTCCAGGTCGACGCCCACCAGAGTTGCGTCCCCATTCGACACGATCCCTGTGACGATTTCCTTCTCATCCACCGCAAGGATGGGACCCGTCTGGCGATCCGGCAGGTTGGCCAGCAGTGCCACCGCCTCTGCACAGTGATCGCGTCCGTCGGGGCGACGCCGCCACGGCACTCCCAGGATTGTGCGACCCAGGTAGTAGCTGACGTCCTCGAACTCGGCCAGGGCACGCTGGCGGTGGTGGAGTCGATCCAGCTGGTCGATCCAAACGGCACGATTGCGCCCGAGGTCGGCGCGGACCTGATCGTCCATCGAATCCAGAGCAGCAACGACCTCGTCCAGGCGGTCGGGGTGGAGCTGGTGCAGGCTCAACTCGACAGGGGACGTGACGGTGTTGACCCCGACGGGTAGACCACGCGCATCGGCAAAGCGGAGAAAGTCCCCGAACTGCTGCCAGTTGGCGGTCATCAGACAATGGGCGAGGTTGACTTCAGTTCCGTGGCGTTCGGCGTAGCTCTGGAACCTGTCCAGGTTCGCCATGACCGTGTCGAAGTCGGCGCCGAGTCGGATCGACTCATAGGTCTCTTTGTCGCAGCCATCGAGTGAGACGATGACGTGCATCGGTAACGCTTCCATGATCCGTTCGACCCGCGGAGACCATTGCGTGCCGTTCGTGGTGACGTGAACCTCGGGCGTCAGACCCTGCTCCACGAGCATGTCGAGCACCCGTAGGGACTCCTTGCCCAGGAACGGCTCCCCACCGAGCAACTTCACTATTTTCAGGTGGGGAAGAAACTCCGACAGCTCGGCGAAGAACGCGTCGTCGTAGACCACCGGAAGCGGCGAGCGCCCTTCACGGTGGGTGCGAATGGATGAGGACCAATCGCCATTACACATCACGCACTGCAGGTTGCATGCGTTGGAAAGTGAGAGTTCGAGCTGCTGGGGCCACTCGGGCCCGCCGGACGGGATCGAGAGGTGATCGAAGGATCTGGCGTATACGAGCGATTCGTTCTCTTCGGCCATCTGCCAGCGGCAGAACTGACAGCCCAGGGACAAATCGGATCGGGTCAACGCCTCACGCAGGGCTCCGGTCCTTGCTCCTTCCCAAATTTCCCGCAGCGAGCTAGCCGTGATGTTTCCGAGTGGGTACTCGGCGTTCTGGCAACAGGCGCGTACGTCACCCATCTGGTCGAGGTAAAGCGATGTCGAGGGAGCATTGCAGAATGTGTTCCGTCGAGAACCCGATGGAGACGTGCCCCTACGAATCGAGTCCGGAGCCGAATTACCTGATGACGATTCGGACAGCATGCGCTGTTTCGACCTGAGGACAACTCGCTGGACAGATGTCCGTAGGCGTCCACGGTTGACCTTCTGGGTGCCCGGCTCATCGGTTGGCATAACTGTCACCGCTCCCGGTCGTTGGTCAGCCAAAAGTATCGCACTGTGCGGCCCGTCTACCCTTTGGGTATCCCAGACTGAGGGTCCTGTTGGTCATACCAAGCCTGGACCTTGGGCTTGAGTGTCGGCCACATCGCCTCCGCAATCAGTCTGGCACCCTCTTCGTTGGTATGGACATTGTCGAGATATACGTCCAAGTGGTCGTCCAGCACGTCACTGAGTGAGACCGTTGGCGCACCAACATTTTCCGCCGCCCAGTCCGTCTCGGGGGCTTCCAGATTCTGCGGCTGCCAATAGTAGGAGTCCACGACCTCATATTCGCTACTAAGACTTTGGGTGAGTTGGCGTCCACGTTGGTATACGTCAACCCCACGCCTGCCATAACCGTTCAGGTTCGTGTAATCCTCTTCTGTCGGCTCCTTGTCCTCAATGGCAGCGTCGCCTCGGACCTTCGCTATTGCTCGCATCATCACGCTGCGCGAAGACCACCAACTGAAGATCGAGCTCCTGAGCTCTGCAGAACTGACCCGCCCTCCTCCCGAGAGACGTTCGGCGTACTGGGCCACGTCATAGTGAGTGGGCACCCCCACCACAGGGCCTGTCTGGACGGTCATGTCGTTGGCCCCGTCGTAGAAGACACTCATCGCAAAGTGGTTGCCCTCGGCGAGAAGTTGTTCGTACAGGGTCATCTCCTGCCACATGACCCATCCTCGCTGCCCGAAATTGCGCACGCGCACCGGTATGCCGTCTGACTCGGCGAGACGAGCCACATACGAAGCGATCGTGAACTGGTCGCGCTGGCCCTCACCGAACATTGCCGATCCACCGAGGAAAGCGATGAGCGGCATCGGCGAAGTGTCGTCATCGGGCTGATAACTAAGGCGTTCCCAACCCTTGATATTTATGTACCTACCCTTGAATGGGAGGGGCCTGAGGAGAGTAAAGGGCCAATAGGTCGAGCCAACCGACTGGAACTCCTGGAAGTAGTCGTGAGACCAGGGATAGCGCGACATGGCAGGACCGTCTTCCCTCGCGTCCGGCGGATGTGGGCTAACTCCGTTCGGAGGCGGGTCAGTGTCGAACTCGGTTTCATCGATTCGGATCGCGCCTGCCACCGATCTTTCACCTGAGTTGGTCAGATGATTCCAAACTATGCCTGCACCCAGATCTGCAACCACGAGGATCACGACCACACCCAGTACAGCGGCCAAGCTCACCACGGGCCTAGCTGGATGGACGACCACTTCCTCGGAGAACGTACGCGATGGCTTGCCGTCCGGTTCGCCTGTATCAACCCAGCCCAAGGCCAATAGGGAGCCGAAACGACGACCGGTCATAACTCGATTCCAGATCCAGATCGGTAGGACCAGGAACAATCCGACTATCCAGGCCAGAGTGGCGGACAGCAGGTTCACAATCCATGCAGTCACCTTTCCGACGGGACCCGAGAAATCGAGGCCGATGACCACGAGTCCAGCGACGGCGAAAGCGCCGATCATCATCACAAAATCCCGGGTGCCGTTTCCTTTCGCCACCAGATAGATGCCGAGAATCATTGGAATCACTGCAGGGACAAACCTGCGCCAGTTGGTCACTGGAACTCCCCGGCAGATCGGCTCATAAGTAGGGTCAAGCTATCGCCCAGAAACGGATGTGGTCGCGAACTGGCCGGATATCCACCGGCTTGGAGCACCCCGGTTAGTTGTTCAACCACTGGAGATCAGATCGGCGCGGCGTCCCGGCCGGAGACCGAGGTTCTCCGCAAGCTTGGCGACCTCTGGAGATGTCAACGCTGCAAGTTCCTGACCCCAGTTGTAGCGCCAGTCGTAGCGGTGCCTCTCCGGATCCCGCTCCAAGCCAGGGTGGACGTTCAGCTCGGCGCTGGCGACTCCTGACCGGGCCAGGACCCTGAGTGCGTGGCAGAGTCGATCGTGATCCATCGATCCCGCAGAATCGAGACCTGCGAAGGCCTCTGTGGTTGTCAGATCGTTGCGCCGGACGCTCTTTCCAAGCTGTCGGGACAGCGCACGGATCGATACCCCCATCGGTGTCCTGCGATGTGAGCCCGGAACGCGCACCACCGCGATCTGCCAACTTTGGGCCAGGTCGATAACCACCGAGGCGAATCCTGGAACGAGTTGTAGGTGCTGATGGGCGTCAAGGTGTGTTGGCGCCACCCCCATTCCGCTGATCCGGGCGATCTGCGCCGAAAGCTCGCGGTGAAGATCCGCCGCGTCGATCGACCTCCACCTGGCCAGAAAATGCTTCCAAGACGTCGGCAACCTACCCCTGCGGTCGACCAACGTAGGGATCTCGGCAGAGCTCAGGAGAGGCGGATCCTCCCCGACGGCCGCCAAGTGGACGCCGATGTCCAGGTTCGCTTCTTCGAGCAGCCACGGCATGCAACGTTCGAAAGCCGGACCCAGCGCAAGGACCGAAGTTCCTGTCACGAGACCGCCCCGGTGGGCTTTGATGACGCCCCTCGAAATGCCTTCCGTGAGGGCATAGTCGTCGGCGGTCACCAACAGCAACGTCATTCAGAGATATTGACCGTTGCGGCCGATCGGCTGCGGGAATCTCGGCCGATTGCCCTGATTTCCGGAGCAAGTGACCGCAAGTCTCGAAGTATGCCGACGATCACGCGGGGAGTTGCCAGGGATGACTCTCCGAACTGACGCCGCTTGTAGGGCACTCTGATCTGTGACCACTTCGTTCCGGATCTGTGCAGTCTTCCGAGCAGTTCTGCATCGAAGATGCTTCCCTCGCCACGAAGCCCGAGCGATCGCACGACGTCGGCGTCGAAGAGCTTGAAGGCAAAGTTGACATCGCTGACTGGCACACCGAGGACCACTCGAATCAGGCCGTCATAGATATGTCTGTAGAACCAACGTCGAACGCCGTCACCGCCGTGACCTGCACGACGGGCCGAGACGAGCGAGACCCCGCTGGTCACATACTCGTCAACCATCGCCGAAATCTCGGTGAAGTCGACCGGCAGGTCGGCGTCGGTATAGAGGATCACGTCGCCCCGTGCACCATCGATGCCGCTTCTCACGGCTGCGCCGAGGCCACGATTTCGGGAGTGCTGCAACAGCACCACCCTGTCGTCCCGGTTGCTGGCCGCATGGACAAGAGAAGCGGTGGAGTCCTGCGAGCAGTCATCGACGATGACGACCTCGACACGCTTCACGTCACTCTGGGGTGAGGCCTCCAGCAGGTCGGCGTGTTCCAAGGCGGCTTCGAGGAAGTGTTCAATGCCATCCGCCTCGTTCCACGCCGGCGCGACGATGCTCAAGTACACGATTCCCCCCTTCCCAGTCTCAGTTTGGGAGCCCCACCGGTAGCAGACCCTAGTTCGACAGCCCGTTCAATTGTAGAGGATGCGCGGCCCAAATGGAGTTGGAAGGAGTGGGTGGTTTCCCTAAGACGGGCTCACAACTTTGGAACCCGTACAATGATTCGATGCCGGTGTTTGAAGGATGAAGCGCACTTCGTTGTCAAAATGGATTCGACGTGAAACGGCCGAGCAACTACCCGAGTCGATCTGCGCTCTGCCGTGGCTCAACCTTTCGCTGGACGTTGACGGGACATCACGGCCGTGCTGCAAATTCGCCCATCAGACTGCCGAGTCGCCGTATCAAATGGGAAACCTGCAGCACTCCACGCTCGAAGCGGTATGGAACAGCGATGGCATGCAGAAACTTCGTCGAGACTTTCGAGCGGGAGTCAGACCAGCGGAGTGCTCGACGTGCTGGGACGAAGAGGGCGCTGGCGTCGCCAGCTATCGCCAAGCCTTCGCGGAATACCGTGGACTGGACGAGATCGTCGACTTCGATGACATAGCACCCGCTGCGCCTCGAGCGCTCGACTTGAAACTTTCAAACGCTTGCAACCTAAAGTGCCGAATCTGTGGCCCGGTTGCCTCTTCGCTGTGGCTGCAGGAGGAGCTATCCGTGAAGGAGCCCAAACCTGGTTCTTTCATCGCCCAGTTGGCCGAACAACGGACCTATTACCTGTCCAACAAGATCACCCGGCAGCCCGCAAATCTGGAGACAGTCCGGAAGTGGCTGCCCCACCTGCAGTATCTGGAACTAACCGGCGGAGAGCCGATGCTCTCACCCGAGAATCGCGAGCTGATCGAACTGATCGCCGAGGAGGGATCCCCAGAACAGGTGGGCATCCTCTTCAACACGAACGCGACCATCATCGACGACCGAATTCTCCGACATCTCGGGAACTTCAGAGAGGTGAAGATATGCCTGAGCATCGACGACCTGGGCGAGCGTTTCGAGTACGAACGGGCACCGGCCCGATGGGATGTCGTGACCACCAACCTCGACCGGTACCAGTCGGTCGCGGGCGAAGCTTGGAAGCTGTACGCGTTCTGCTCGGTCAGTCTTCTGAACGTCTGGTACTTGCCCGAGTACTTGAGGTGGCTCTCCAGCAGAGAGGACCGGGTTCCGCTCGAATTCGTGCTGAACCTCGTCCACTATCCCCGTCACTTCTCTGTGCAGGTTCTCCCCGAGCAGATCAAGTCCGAAGTGCGGGCAAGGCTGACCTCCGAGGTCCTTGATAACAGGGATTTTTCGGATGACGTCCGCGAGGCCGTTCGCCAACTGGTCGATTTCATGGGTCATGAGCGCCACGACGACGCGCAGCAGTTCAAGGCGGGGGTGGCCGAGATCGTCGAACGGGATGGCATACGTGGCGAGCATTACGCCCGGGTCTTCCCAGAGTTCACAGCCGAACTGCAACGCAGCGGTGGCTGGCCAGACTGAGGCGTTCGAACCGATTGAAGCCGGACGCAACTGAGGCGGCGGGGCACCATCGGTTCGGCACGGACGAGACGAGGAGTCAGGCTGGCAGGTGGCGCACAACCCAGACGTTGGTTACCCCATCGACCGTTTCCTCAAATACCTCGATCAGGGTGACATGATCGTCTGGGTGCACTAGGTCAGCTCGATAGTGCCGCACCTCGTCAATCTGAACGACGTCGCCGGACGACACAACCGATGAATTTTCGGTGTTGTCCGCCATCTGCGCCAGCTCTGCCACTGGCGTGCCGATTAGTTGATCGACCGACTGTCCGAACATTGCGGAAGTGTCCTCGATGACGCTTCTGATCTGCCCCTCGTCGTCGCGGGTGAAGCCGGCAATTCTGGATCCGGGAACCGTCACTCCAAGGGCCAGACGGTGGGCGCCTGCTGACTGACGGAGCCAGGTCAGTGATCCTTCGACCACACCGTCGCTGTCACGCACCGCGATCTGGGCCAGGCGGATCTCACGCAAGCGCCCATCTTCAGAGTCGCCATCCACCACGTACTTTCGGAAGTCGGAACCAATGACACTCCCGTCCTCTCTGTAGTCCGGGTCGGAGAAGTTATCGGGAAACGTGTCACCAACTGCGAGGTGGGACTCGACAAAGTTGACGAACTCCTCTGAGGGTTCACCACGCCATTCGAGCTCCTCAACAACCCCGGCGGCTGAAGTTCGGACCAAGATACCGCTCGACCCCAGCGCTTCCGCCTCGAGTTGCTGTTGCGCCTGGGCTGAGCGCTCGGGCGGAGCCAGCCATGCGAATCCGAGCTGCCGCCTCTTGGCGATGTAGGCCGGGGCGCTGTGTGTTTCGAGGCTCGTCAGGTGCATCTGGAGACGAGCCAACTGTTCCTTCCACACCTGGAGACGCCGACCGGTCAGTCTGGTGGCCATGTCTGCGTCCGAGCTCTCGAGCCCCGAGACCACCTCGCGAAGTTCCCTCGGCCGCAGGTGATACAAGCTCATCGAGTACGGCTCCGTGACCGTATTGACCCAGACCGTGCAACCACGCTCCTCGGCGAAGAGTAGGAAGTCTGTGAACTCATCCCAATTGGCCGGCATCAGGCAGTGCGACAGGCTGAAGGACGTTCCCTTCGTCCGGCTGTACTCGATGAAATTGTCGATGCTCTCGACGACGGTGTCCAGCGACGAGCCAACCCGAATCGACTCGTAGGTCTGCTTGGTCACCCCGTCGATGGAGACGACCGCATAGACGCGGAGCTTGTCGAGGATCTTCTTTATCCGGGGCGACCACTGAGTTCCGTTTGTCGTTATGTGAACCGGAATGTCGGTGCCCAACTCGGCCAGCATTTCCATCACTCGCAGCGACTCACTGCCCAGGAAAGGTTCGCCGCCCAGAAACTTCACCACCTTGAGGTGTGGCAGGAACTCGGCAAGGTCTTCGAAGAAGCGATCGTCGTAAACCACCGGTAGTGGCGGAAGCTTCTCGCGGTGGGCTCGGATCGACGAAGACCACTCCCCGTTGCACATCACGCACTGGAGATTGCAGGCATTGGAGAGCGACAGTTCGAGCTGTTGGGGCCACTGCGGATCCGTGCCGCCGTGGCCCAGGTGGTCGAACGTACGGGCGAACACCGCGTCGGCGCTTCCCTCCTCGGTCTGCCAACGGCAGAAGTTGCAACCCAGGGATAGATCGCCGGCGTCCACGGCGCTACGGAGACGTCGAGACTTCTCGCCATCCCATATTTCCCGGAGCGAGTTCTGGGTGATGTTCCCGAGTGGGAATCCGGCGTTCTGACAACACGCCCGGACGTCGCCGCGCTGGTCGAGATACAGCGAGGCGGACGGCGCGTTGCAGGTAGATGATTGGACGGTCGGCTGGGCGACCGCAACAAGACTGCGTAGTCCTGCCTTCAAAGACGCACGTCGAAACCTCGAACCCACCCGGACTCCTAACTGCTGGTCTTGCAGGCCCCCTCGACAGGTCCTTCGGCATTTGGTCAACCGCAGACCAGTGAAACCTTAGTCAGAGACGCCCTCGGTCACTCCAAGTGTGGCCGTCCATCCCAACCAATAGGTTGGCGACCCGGTCAAGCAGCGACACAATCTCTGACGGGCTCAGCGGGCACAGCCAAGTCGATTGAGTACCAGCTTCTCGGGGCTCCTTCCGACCAGGTCGACATGGTCGATCTTCAGCGAATACGCCCAGAGGCCCGGACGGTGGAAACTGAAAAGTTGTTCCTGAAGCTCTGGGGAGAGGGTCGGTGACGCTACCCATCCTTCCTTGTACAACTGCAGCAACGCCTCAGGTGCCCGCCGACTGATCAAGTTGGGGCTTTGTCGGTATTGGTCCAGGTCCTCACACTTGCCCGGAAGCCTCCCGTCGAGCGCCTCTGCCAGACGGAGTGTGCCGATGTCGGTCAGTTCCAGCGGGCCGTTCTTGGATACGAACTCCGCGATCGCATCCACGGTCTGGGACCGCTGATCGTCGAGAGGCCCCTTCTCAAAGGCAATCTCCTCAGCGGGCCTGTGTGTTCCATAGCTAGCCAGGTTCGAGATAGGTCGGTCGGTGATCAGAACTATGCCGTCAATCTCTGGGCCTACCCATAGGCCGTACTCGTCGCCCCAGTAGGACGTGGCTTCTATCGCTAACGGTCGCGACTTGCTGATGCGATCGGCGACGAAGTTCTGGAGAACACGATCTGCGTCTATGGACCTGTTCGCTTCGATCAGATAGCGGTCGTGCGATGGAATGGCCTTTGCCAACTCGCCACCCGCATCATCGATGAAGTGCCTGAGGAAAGTTTCTGTGTAGACGACGGAACCTATCCCGGCCGGTCTGGCAACGATTCCGATGACGTTCACCAATAGGACCAAATAGACGACGAACGTTGGGTAGGCCACCCACCTGGCAAAACTGAAGCGTTGCAGTAGGTCCAATCCGCACGCTGCGACCACGCACCAGAAGAACACCGCCAGCACCTGGTACCAGAAGCCCTGGAGCGGGTTGATCTGTGTGATGGGAAGCAGGGTTGCCGTCACGCACCCGACGGCAACCCCAAGTCCGAGCACCAGAATGGACATCCGTTCCACCTTCGAGCCGCTGCGGAGCGAGGCGGCGAGAATTGCTCCCACCGGAAGGATCAACAGCAGTCCCCACCACTGGATCGGACCATCGAAGACCAGTTGCTCTGTCCGTTTGCCTGGGAGAAGCCAAAGCAGGCCCATCAGGAACCGGCCGGCCGCTGCAGGTCCCCGGGAAGGAATATCGCCCGAGAGTGCAGCTCTCCACAGCTCGGCCAGATTGCCGCCACCGTTGGCAATTGCATCGATGATCGGACCGAGCCATAACATCACGAGCAGCCCGATGGGACCGGCAATCGAGATCCACCGTCGACCTCCCCTACCGCCTCTGTTGGTCCAGACACCGAAGATCACGACAGGTACGGCTACCCCAACCGCTACCAACGTGTACGCGACGTGCGCCTGGGCGACAAATGACGCCATCGCTATTAGAACAGGCAAGGCAGCGCGGGACCCGCAGAGTACCGCCCACGCCAGTACTAGTACCGCGAACAGTGGCATGGCCGACAGGATCGAATTGAGCGGCCTCATCAGGCCACGCGGCGCAACAAGAGTGAGTAGAAATGCCCCGGCAAGAACAAATATGAGAGCCCGCCTGGCGTCGGCAACCCTGCGCACCGCCCAGCCACTCACGAGAATCGCAAAAACGTTCAGTGCACCCGCTCCGAGCATCGACCCGAGGCTCATTCCGAATACCAGAACCCACGGCGCCATCCAGAAAAACAGCAACGGACCCGGGTGATAGGACATGACACCCGTGAAGCCCCAGAAGGAGGTGGGCATACCGAGCAGTGGAATGTCTCCTCGAGCCAACATCTCGGACCGTCCGGCGACAACCACTGAGTCGCCGATGGGAAACCAACCGGAGCGGTACGACCCGATAACGGCAACCAACCCTGCGGTTCCTATCGCTACGGAAGCGACCCACAGAACGACCCGGGCGGGGTCTGTGCCGGCAGTTTCATAAAGACCATTCGCAAAAATCCGGATGCGGCGCATACGCCCCCTTCCCGGAGTCTCGCCTGACATTGGCTCCGGGGCATGCCGGAGTTCGACGGGCTATCAGTAAAGTCGCCAAGGACTCAAGCTCCAAACCTTCTGCAAGTGGACGGGGCGTTTCGGACCTGGGTGTCAGAAGTAATTGCTCCAGTCGGCCCGGCGGGCTCAATCTTCACGATTCTCGGTAGCATTGCGCCCCGGAGGTGTCGAGCACATGCGTTTGACCGGCCGCTCACGCCAATCAACAAGCTTTGACCAGGCACTCAGCCGCTACGAGAAATCCCGACTCGCCACGGATCGTCGCAGCGTCTGCAACGCACCGTTCAACAATCTGTATTTCCGGGCCGACGGCGCCGTGGCTCCGTGTTGGTTGCAATTCCACAGCCGCTCGCCTCACTGGTCACCCGATGGTCCGACCATTCGAGAAATCTGGGACGGAAGCCAGATGGACTCACTACGTCGACGACTAGTGGGCCGGCAGTTCCAAGGGCCATGCACGACCTGCTCCCACGAGATCGAAGTGGGGAACCGCCCACTGGCTGCCGCCTATGACGAAATACCCGTAATCGAGGGGTGGCCCTCGATGTTCGAACTCGAATTGTCCAACCACTGCAACCTTGAGTGCGTCATGTGCTCGGGGATGCTGTCGTCACGGATCCGGGCGAATCGTGAACACCTTCCGCCTCTCGAGTCTCCTTACGACGATTCGTTCATCGAACAGGTAGTCGAGTTTCTTCCGCACCTCCGGGAGCTTCGCATCAACGGCGGCGAACCATTGCTTCAACCGCTCGTGTACTCGCTGTTGGAAAAAGTGGCTGAACTGCGTCCCGACCTCAAGGTGACGATCGCTACCAATGGGACCGTGCTCAACAGCAAGGTCCGATGGGTTCTCGAAAATTGCAACATCCACCTGAACGTGTCGATCGACTCGTTGATTGCGCAACGGTACGAGGAGATTCGGGTACATGCCCGATTCGACGTGTTGATGCGCAACGTCGAGCAGTTCATCGAATACACCCGTAACAGCGACCGCATTTTGTGCGTAATGGTCAATCCGATGCGGTCCAACTGGGATGAACTGCCCGAGTACGTTCGGTGGTGCAACGAGCGTGACATCCACCTGTGGTTCAACACGATCCGTTACCCCGAGTCGGTCGCACTTCATCCGTTGCCGGGCGACGAGCTGCGCCAGATCCGCGAGACCCTGCTGAAGGCCAAACTGCCTGAACCGGTAGGCCCGCTGGCATGGCTTCACGCCAAGAACACGGCCGTGTTCGAACGATTCCGCGACGTGCAGCTGGTCGATTGGGCGGAATCCTCCCCCACCTCACGATCGCAGCCAGTGACGATCAGTTCACGTCTCCAGGCAAATAACGACACCGAGGACCCATTGACCCGGGAAGCCGGCAGGTGAATTCGACTGGTACCTCCACCTCGGCGCTGTCACACAGCATCGACCGAAGTCTCACCTGGCTCTCCGAGACCCAGACGACGACGGGAGAGCTCGAGGCACATGCGAGTGCGCTCGACAGTGGACCTCCGCAATGGGTTCCGGATCCGCTCAAGTTCATCACCGCTTTAGGGGCCGTGGCTCTCGATGAGATTGACGACCAGCGTGCCCGACGAGTTGTCGATCGGGCTGTCGACTTCCTGCGCCGAGAGCAGGAGACCATGGCTCAATGGCGTTATTGGGCCCAGAGCAACCAACAGTTCGACTTCACTCCCCCGGACGCGGACGACACCGCATGCTGTTCGTTGGCCGTCGCCACCCGCGGTTTCACGACAGGACGCAATGTCCCGGTCCTGCTCGGCAACCGCGACGCAGCGGGGCGCTTTTACACCTGGCTGGTACCCCACCGTCGAAGTGTCGACCCGCGGCGCGCTTGGGCGATGAGAGATGAATACAGATCCATTATCAAGCAGCGTCGAGATGAGCTCTGGCGTACCACCGAAGCGCATAGAGACGACGTAGATGCAGTCGTCAACACCAATGTGATCCGATACCTGGGACCAAGACGTGCACCGGCTGCAGCCGTCGAATGGGTGGTCTCGATCATTGAGGAGAACCTGGAGGACGATTGCGATGCTTGGCACCGCAATCGCTTCACTCTCTATTCGGCCATTGCAGATGCTCACCTACGCGGGGTCAAGGGATTTCAGAAGGTTGCCGAGCCGATCAGCGAGAGAATCAGGGAAAGGCTCAACAACGACGGGTCTGTCGGGTCACCGCTCGACTCGGCCCTGGCGCTGCTGGCGCTGCAGGGCTTCGACCGAGACGAGGACGCCCGGGCGACGCTGGCCAACGGTCTTATAGCGAGCCAGGCCGACGACGGCTCATGGGAACGGTCCATCTTCTACTACGGCGGCCCGAGCGAAGCTTTCGGGTGGGCTTCCGAGGCGCTGACCACGGCCTGGGCAACCCAGGCCCTCGATCGGCATCGGCGTAACTCCAGATAGCGTGATTGCAGGCTGGAGACACCCGGCCACCATGCAGCAGGCGCGTTCCGAGCACCTATGACCGATCAACACCAATCATCTCGACACCTCCTGAGCGTGATTCACGCCGCCGAGCGGACAGGTCCCCCACTTCTCGCGCTGCAGTTCCTCCGCTGGCTGAAGGAGCAGCGCCCCTCGTGGCAGCTCAGCACCTTGTTCTTGGATGCCGGTGGCCCACTGGTGGAGGACTTTGAGCGACTCGGCCCGACAGTCGTGAACGCCCCGTCCCCCGACAGCCCGGACGAGAGGCACCCCTGGTTGGCCAAGGGAATCAGGGAGCGCCAACTCCAGCGCACCCTCGTCAGACTCGGACACGTCGATCTGGCACACGTCCACTGCGCTGGATCGATGCGCGCCATACCGATGATTCCGCGATCTCCTGTTCTTTGCCATGTACACGAGTTGTCGGTGGGTCAGGACTTCCACCTGGGCGAGACGGCCCGCCGCGAGCTTCCCAATGCCGACCGCTACATCGCCGTTTCGGACGCAGTGCGTAAAGAGCTGCTCGCCCGGTTCGACATTGCGCCCGAACTCGTGGAACGCCAGTGGGGTTTCGTGGACGATGCCAAGCTCCCAAACTCTGATGGCCACTCACCACAAAGCGAGTCCGTGCGCGAAGCTGTTGCGACGACGATGGTGGTCATCGGCTCCGGGGTCCGGCATTGGCGCAAGGCGCCTGAACTCTTCGTCCGTGTCGCGCTACGGGCCCGCGAGCTGCACCCACAGATCGACTGGCAGTTCCAATGGATCGGCGGAAGCGACAACTCGGGTCTCGAGCAACAGGTCATCGACGCCGGGCTCGACCAGATCGTCCGATTCATTCCGCATCAGGCTGAACCGCTTCGCTGGGTCGCAGCTGCAGATGCGTTCTTCCTATCTGCGCGAGAAGACGCCTTTCCGCTGGTGGTGGTCGAGGCGGCGGCCCTCGCACGCCCGGTCGTCTCATTCGAGAGCGGTGGAGCGGCCGAGTTGATTCGCTCGGCGGACTGCGGCGCGGTAATCCCGTTTCCGGATGTCGACGCGGCGTGCAATGCGTTGGCGGACCTGGCCAGCGACAAGGAATATCGGAACAGGCTCGGCGCGGCAGGTGCCGAGTTCGCGCGGAAGAACCTCGTTCTGTCGGTCGCCGGACCGGCGCTGCTCGCAAGCATCGACCGGGCGATGGAGATCCGATGAAACCGGATGTCCTCATAGCCACCGAGTTGCCGACCTTGGAGAACGGTGGCGAACGGCTGCTCCAGATCGCCCGCTGGCTCAAGCGCAGAGGGCTAAAGGTCGAGATCGTTGCCCTGGGCGAAGGCACCCGTCCCGACCTGGAGCGCTTCAGATCGGTTGCTCCGACGACTGTTGTCGACCGGTTCCGTCGACGCGGAATCGCGACACTCCCCTACCTCCTCGGCGTGACCCGCCTGAGCCAAGGCGCAAAGGTCTGGAAACTGCGCAGATTCCTGTCTCGGCGATCAGGCGCAACGCTCCTCGTGCACGATCCGCTCGCCGCCAGCCTTGTCCGCTACGCGCCGCGCCCCTTCAGTCGGGTCATAGCAGCCTTTCCGGACAGCACCAGCTCGTTGGATTCACTCAGGGCCGAGGACCGCGAGACCCTGGCCGAGTCGGATGGATGGCTTACTTCGAGCGCTGCCCAAAGCGCGCAGATCGGCGAGTTCTACGGGGTCCCTGTGGTGGAACTGGACAGCGCCGCAACAGGCACCAATTTTGTCGACCCGGATGACCTTCTAGAAGTAACTCGCTCGATCGATCCGTCCGGCGCCGTTGTTCTGGTGCCGAGTATCGGGTTGTGGGACTCGATCGACCACGCAATCGAAGTGGCCTCGCAGTTGCACCATCAGCTTCCCGACCGGCCACTGCGATGGGTTGCCGACACCGAGAACGACACCTGGCTGGCCCACCACGACCTGAAGCACGCCGGTCTTGATTGCGTGGTGCAGGTTCGACCCAGCGATGATCCGACCTTGCTGCACGATGTTGCCGTCGTGGTACGGACCGGCTACCAGCCGGCACACCAGGACATCGTTCTGGCCGCTGCGATCGGCGCGGTCCCGGTTCGCGGAATGTGCACCCGTGACCTGCCACCTACCGCACCGCAGACGACTGCCTTTGCCGTCGAGGAACTGACCGGTGAGCTGGTGGCTCTGCTCGGTGATTCCCAGGCTCTGGACCGCTCCGGCCGCGCGCTCAAGTCGGAGCTGGCCCACTTGGATCTCCATCACCAGATCGCCCAGCTCGGCGACCTCATGCGACCGGACCCGCGGTCAAGTCAGCAACCTGAGCCGGTCAGCGGATGAGTTCACCGCGTAGTTCGGGCCGTCGGGTCTGGTCGCTGGTCCGGGCTCCGATCTGGTGGACCCCCAAGGTCCTGCCGGTAATCGCGGCTGCCGCGCTGGCTGCGATCGCGGCAGATGTCTCCGCAGGTGAAGGACTACCTCGCGTCATTGCGATGGTGGTATCTGCCGTCGGAGTCGCTGCCTTCGCACACGTCGTCAATGACCTGGCGGACCGAGAAGTCGACCGCATCGCCGGCAAGAGGAACGCATTGTCCAACTCCCCCGGCTGGATGCCGTGGGCGTTGATGAGCGCCTGTGGGGTGCTTGCGATTACCCCTTGGATTTTCGTATCGATCGGCATTCCGGCAGCGGTGGTGCTTGCCACGCTTGTTCTGACATCGATCGCGTACTCGGTGCCCCCAGTGCGACTGAAGCGCAGAGGGTTGTTGGGAGCAGTTGCCGACGCGGCGGTGGCCCATGTTCTGCCGACGGTCTTCGCGTTCATGCTCATGGGGTCCGCTGGCTCCAGAACAACGGCATGGTGGGTCGCAACGGTCGGGGCGACCGTCTGGGCCCTCGGTTTCGGAATCCGCAGCATCGTCGTCCATCAGATCCTGGACATGGACAGCGATGACCGTGCCTCAGTGGAAACCTTCGTGGTTCAGCGGGGAACGCACCGCTCGGCCCGAACCGCCCGCGATGCCTTCAGCCTCGAGCTGCTGGGTCTTGGCCTGCTGGCATTCGTGACCGTCTGGGTCGCATGGGGAGCGGCGATCTACTTCGCGGTTCATCTGTCGCTGTGGCTCAATCACCGCCGCTGGGAGCGACAGCCGATAGACACTGTGCCTACGCGGCACGGCCAGTGGATGCCTCTCGCCGAGTTCTACGAGGTCTGGCCGGCGATTGCGCTGTGCGGCGTACTGGTCGTCGAAGATCTCAGATGGGCCTGGCTCCTGGGAGCGCTGATCGTGATTTTCTGGTCGGCGGTCGAGAAACAGCTGCTGGACCAGTTGACAATGCTCGTCGAGCTGGCCTCTTGGATCGTCGATGTCCTCGGTCCGATATTGGAACGACTCGGGATCCGAACCGGGATGACATCCCGCTCGGCGTGGGGACGAATTGTCACCTTCGGGTGGGCGATCCGCTCCGGGATGAACCGCTGCTACCACGCAATCCGGATCGCTCTGCGCGAGTTCGGATTCAAGCTGGGTCGGACATGGTGGTCCATCTTCCGTGCGCACTGGAGGGTTCGACACTGGTTCGGTCCACTCGTGCGTCTGGTTCGACGTCAGAAGCGGCGTGCGAAGCGGATTCTGGGCCGCGGCGACCAACCGGGAAATCTACCCGGTTGAGCTGCTGCGACGAGGTACATCAAAGCTGACTCGGTAGAGTCACAGGGCCAATTCGCGTCGGCCCAGGGGGTGAACGCTGTCCACTATCGAAGTAGCTTCCAGGTTCGCAGTAGGTGAAAAGCGTCCGCGCGGATTGACCACCGGCAAGGACGCGATTCCTCGGTGGATTTTCCTGGTAGTGATCCTTCTTGGCCAGATCATCCTGACCCTCGCTATTCAGGAACTGCGAATCCTGGGCCTGGTGCAAGCAGCCGGTCTCGCCCTGTTCGGCCTGTATTCGGTGATGCGACGAGACCTGGCTTCTCTGCTTTGCGTGATGGCATACCTGACCGGCGCCGAGATCGTCTGGCGACAGGTCAGAGCCCCGGTCTTCTACCTGGCCGCCCCATACCTGCTTATCGCCCTGTCAGTTTTTGCAGTCATCCTGGTACTTGGTCGACTCGGGCGCGACTCTCGTCTTGCTCTGCTCTACGCGGGCCTACTGGTCCCAGCAGTCATTTCAACGATCCGGACCACTGGCACCGGGTCTCGAGAACTCATCGCGTTTGCCCTGAGCGGCCCTATCGCTCTGGCAGCTTTCGTAGCTTTCACTTCACAGGTGAAGGTTGAGCGCTGGCTCTACCGACGGATTCTCTGGACGACCCTGATATCGGCTGTGGGTCCACTGACGATTGCCGTGCAGTCCACCCGGGCACAGCTTGCCGCTACGGGCTCGGTCAATTTCAAGAGTGCGTCCAACTTCGTCACCTCAGGTGGCTTCGGTCCCGTCCAGGTGTCGTCAATGCTCTCGCTAGGAGCCATGGCCGCAGTTCTGCTCATCCTCTCCGAGTCGGACCGGTTCGTCCGGATCCTCGCAGGGATCGTCGCCTCCGCCCTGGTCGTGCAAACCCTTCTCACCTTCTCGCGTGGAGGATCCACTTCGCTGGCCATAGCGGTGACAGGTCTGGCGTTGGTGAACGCAAAGAGCCCACGAATCCGCAACAGGATCCTGGTCATCGCAGCCGTGGCATTCACCGTCGGATACCTGCTGGTATTCCCATGGCTGGAAACCTTCACCGGCGGAGCGTTCAATGAGCGCTTCTCGGACACCCAATCCGCCCGGACGACCCTGGCCGGCAATGACATCAAGATTTTCGAGGACAACTTCCTCTTCGGAGTCGGTCCTGGCATGACCAAGTACCAGCGGCTGACCTACGAGGTCTGTCAGCTGCGGTCAGACAAATGCAGGGATGAGGCGTCCTCACACACCGAGTTCACCCGCATGCTGGGTGAACATGGGATCCCGGGTGCCATCGCCATCGTGATCATGGGTCTGCTGGCGGTGAACTCCTTCCGACGCCGGGGCGAAGGCCGCGCCTTGGCATTCACCTGGATGCTCTGGGCTATTTCGCAGATGTTCTATGCAAATCTCCGGATAGTCGCGGTCCCCTTTGCGTTCGGACTGGCCTTCCTGAGGCTGTCCGACGAAGACGATGACGATGAGAGCGATCCGGCGGCAGCCGACGAGGAGTTGTGGCCCGACGGAAACCCGATGCACGTACCGGTCACGGATTGGTCAGAGGATCCCCCCGGCCGTAAACGCACGATCGGTTTCGGTGCGGGTTATGGCCCTCCCGAGCACACTCGCCCAGAACACGTCGCCCACGTCGGATTTGGTGCCGGGTGGGGCGCTCCCCGAGTGATCGACGGAACCGGGCCAGATACGTCCCCGCGCGGGTCGATCCGCCCAGAGCTGTGAAACGACCGGGAGAGCGATTCGCGCACTGGCGCGAGGACGCTGCTCTGCAGAAGGACGCGCCGTGGCGGTAGAACGCGCCGTGGTCGTCGGATCCGGCAGCGCCGGGTATCGGCACGCGGCCTCACTTCGCAGACGCGATCCACGCTTGGAAATCATCGTGGTCAGGCGCCCATCGAGCAGGCAGCCCCTGGAACGGCTGACGGCGCTGGAGGTCGAACTGGTCACTTCCATCGATGAGGCCGTTGCGCTCAATCCCACCGTCGCAGTGGTTGCCGGTCCAGCGTCAACCCACCGAAACGACGCCGAAGCGCTCGCCTCAGTCGGCGCACATCTACTGGTGGAGAAGCCACTGGCAACGACCTCCGACGACGCCCGAAAACTGGTCGCCTCAGCAGACGCCAACGGCAGTCGATTGGTGGTCGGCTACCACCTTCGATATTCCTCGACCGTTCCGACCCTTGCAGCTCTGGTCGGGGATGGAGCGATCGGGGTCCCGACATCCTTCTCGCTCGGGGTGGGTCAGCATCTGTCCCAGTGGCGTCCGGGCGCCGACCCGCGGGAGTCCGTGACAGCACGTCAGGAACTCGGTGGTGGCGTTCTACTGGAGCTAAGTCACGAGTTGGATGGCCTGCGATTCCTGCTCGGTGATGTCGCCTCGTGTTCGGCCCGTTTGCGTCGCGACGGCGCACCAACCGACGGTCTGGTCGACACAGTCGCAGACCTGGAGATCGAACTTGCGTCTGGAACCCGTGGCCAGATTCATCTCGACATGGTGAGCGAAGATCCATTCAGGACCTGGACAGTTTCAGGGTCCGGGGGCAGCCTGACCGCAGACCTGCTCAGCGGCACGATCACCCGACTTTGCTCCCCCGAAGCGGGTGCGGGTGAAGTCCTACATCGAAGCGCCCCCGGCGAGCGCGACCGCGCTGAAGCCAACCTGATCGACAATTTCATCGAGGTTGCCGAGGGTCGCAGCGAACCGCTCTGCACCGGGGCGGACGGAATCGCCGTTCTCGACGTGATCGAGGCCGCACTGGCGAGCGAACAGGACAGGATCTCTTTGGCATGAACGTCATTGCTGCAGTCTTCGCCCGCGGTGGCTCCAAGGGAGTGCCTGACAAGAACCTCCGCCACTTGGCGGGCAAGTCGCTCGTGGCCCACGCCATCGAACAGGCCCAGTCATGTGTCGGGGTCGAGCGGGTGATCGTGTCAACCGACAGTGAGGCAATCGCCCGGGTCGCCCGTGAATCGGGTGCCGAAGTCCCGTGGCTCCGTCCGGCCGAACTGTCCAGCGACACGGCCCGGGAGTGGGACGCATGGCAACACATGCTGGCCTGGCTGGAGAGCCGCGGCGAGACTCCGGACCGTTTGCTGGTGGTGCCGTGCACTGCGCCATTGCGCCTCGTCGAGGATCTGGAACGGTGTCTCGAAGCTGCGTCCGATCCCGATGTCGACATCGTATTGACGGTTACCGAATCCCATCGGAATCCGTGGTTCAACATGGTGGCGCTCGATGATGACGGTCGGGCAAGCCTCGTGATCGAGCCTCCACAGCGGATACATCGCCGTCAGGATGCTCCGAAGGTGCATGACGTCGGCACCGTTGCATTTGTGGCCAAGCCGTCGTATGTGAAATCGGCAACCTCACTTTACGATGGGGTCGTGAGGGCGGTCGAGGTTCCGGCCGAACGCAATCTGGACATCGACACCGAGGTCGACTTGGCGTTCGCCGAACTGCTGATCGATCGCAGATCCGGGGAGATCAAATGACCAACACCCAGAGCGGGCATCGCGACATCGCGTCGCTCTCCAGACTCGATGGCCGGGTCGCAATCGTCACCGGCGGCGCAGGACACATCGGCAGCGCGGTTGCCGACGCGCTTGCCGAACAAGGCGCCACGGTAGCGGTGGTCGACCTGGACCCGAACCGCTGCGACGCCGTCGCCCGAGAAATCGAGCAGAAGCGTTCATCAAGGACGTTTGCCCTGGCGGTCGATCTTGCCGATGAAGCCGCCACCCGAGCCATCGCTGACCGGGTCCTCGACACCGCCGGAAGTATCGACATTCTGATCCACGTAGCCGCGCTTGTCAGTGCAGAACCGTTGCTGAACTGGACAACACCGTTCGAGGAGCAGAGCACCGAGGTCTGGAGACGGGCCCTCGAGGTCAACCTCACAGCCGTGTTCGCCCTGACCCAGGCGTGCACGCCTGCGCTGCGTGCCTCTGGCAACGGATCGGTGGTCACCTTCGGTTCGACCTACGGCATTGTCGGTCCGGATTGGAGTATCTACGACGGCACCGACATGGGCAACGCCGCAGGCTACGCAGCCAGCAAGGGCGGCGTGATCCAGCTGACACGCTGGCTCGCTACGACCCTCGCACCTGATATCCGCGTCAACACACTCAGTCCGGGGGGCGTGTTCCGGGGCCATCCCGACAGCTTCAAGGAGGCCTACGAGGCTCGCACCCCGCTCGGACGAATGGCCACCGAAGAGGACTACAAGGGTGCTGCAGTGTTCCTGGCCAGCGACATGTCGCGCTATGTGACCGGCCACAACCTGGTCGTCGACGGCGGATGGACCGCATGGTGAGCGCGCTCCGCAGGCCAAAAGACAGATTCTGGAATTCTCGAAGGGACCCCAAATGAGTAGTTCGACTTCCCCTGAGCTTGTGATCGGTAACAGGCGCATCGGCGTCGAGCACGCGCCGTACGTCGTACCCGAGATCGGAATCAACCACGAGGGCGACATGGACAAGGCCCGTCGCATGGTTGACGATGCCGCGGCCGCAGGCGCCGAGACGGTCAAGTTCCAGTCCCACTCCCCGTCAGATGAGATGATCCCCAACGACGTCGTGCCGGCCAACGCCGACATTTCCATCTGGGACATCATCAGCCGATGCACCTTGACCTGGGACCAGGAGAAGGAACTGAAGGCCTACACCGATGCCGCAGGCCTTGAGTACCTCTCGACACCTTTCTCCCGCGAGGCGGCAGACCACCTCCATTCCATGGACGTGGCTGCGTACAAGATCGGCTCCGGCGAATGCAACAACGTCCCTCTCATCGACCACATCGCATCGTTCGGTAAGCCCGTCATCCTGTCGACCGGAATGAACGACATGGCTTCGATCGCTGCATCGGTTGAAGTGCTCCGAGATCACCACACGCCCTACGCGCTCCTGCACTGCACCAGCCTCTACCCGACCCCCCGGGACCAGGTCCGTCTGGGCGCGATCGCAGAGCTGAGGGACGCGTTCCCCGACGCCGTCATCGGATTGTCGGACCACACTCTCAGCAACCACGTCGCACTCGGAGCAGTGGCCCTTGGGGCGTCAATCCTGGAGCGACATTTCACCAGCGACGCGTCATGGCCCGGACCGGACATAGAGATCTCGATGACGCCCGACGAGCTGGCCGACCTGGTCCGGGGCAGCAGATACATCCACGAGGCAATGGGCGGGACCAAAGGCATTCTCGCTGCAGAGCAGCCGACGATCGACTTTGCGTATTCATCGGTGGTGACACTTCGTCCGATCCGTTCCGGCGAGAAGTTCGACAAGTCGAACGTGTGGGTCAAGCGTCCAGGAACCGGTGAAATCCTCGCTCCGGAATTCAATCGCGTGGTCGGTTCCAGCGCTACCATCGACCTGCCGGGGGACCATCAACTGCGGTGGAGCGATGTCCAGAGTTGATCTGCCCGACCCTGCCGCTCTGACAGAGAGACACGTCTGCTTTCTGACCGGCACACGTGCCGACTTCGGCAAGCTGAAGGCGCTGATCCTGGGTGCGGCGGAGCTACCCCGGGTTCGCGTAACCGTTGTGGCCACCGGCATGCACCTGCTCGAGAAGTACGGATCCACCGTCATCGAAGTTCGACGTCTTGAGCCCGATGTTCGGGTTGTCGAATTCGCCAACCAGCGCGACGGCGACACCATGGACCGGGTCCTGTCGCGCACGATCGACGGTCTCGCCACCGTCTTCGACAACGACCGCCCGGATCTACTCGTGGTTCACGGTGACCGGGTGGAGGCACTGGCGGGAGCCTCGGCCGGCGCGCTCCGCAATGTCGCCGTGGCCCACGTCGAAGGCGGTGAACTGTCAGGGACGATCGACGGAATCCTTCGTCACGCAATCTCGAAGCTGTCGCATCTGCACCTGGTTGCCAACCAGGAAGCAGCTCGTCGTGTGGTCCAACTCGGCGAGGACCCTGAGACTGTGTTTGCGGTCGGATCACCAGACATCGACGTGATGCTCTCGGATTCACTTCCTCCACTGACCCAGGTTCTCGCCGACTACGAGATTCCTTTCGATGAATACTCAGTAGTCATATTCCACGGGATCACGACCGAAGATGTCGACACCGTCGGCAGGACGGCGGATGCCCTCGTAGATGTGCTCCTAGAAGGTGACCTTCCGGCCATCGTGGTTTTCCCGAACAACGACCCGGGAAGCGACACCATTCTCAGAGCCTACGAACGGCTGGCCGGCGACGAACGCTTCCGAGTATTCCCATCTCTGCGCTTCGAGGCCTTTTTGACCCTGCTCCATCATTCGAAGATGCTCATCGGCAACTCGAGCGCGGGGATCCGTGAAGCACCCATATACGGGATACCAAGTGTCAATATCGGCACTCGTCAACGTGGCCGCCATGACCATCCGACGATCATCCATACAGGGGACTCGCCAGATTCGATACGTGCCGGAATCGCAGAAGCCGCGTCGATGCCACTGGGCGAGAAGAGTCTCCACTTTGGTAGAGGAGACAGCGCCCGCCATTTCTGTGACCTGCTGGGCGACGAACGAATTTGGGCTCTTGGCGAAGACAAGGTCTTCCGTGACCTTCTGTTCAGTACCGATTGAATGTCACTTCATCCGACCCCGCCGGAGGCTCAGTCTGGGTTAAGCCTGAAGACGAAGGTCGCACCGGAGAACTCCCCGTTCTGATCCTGCTGTCGCTGTTCGGCCTCGAACTTTGCGACCAACCGGAAGTCTTTCGGGACGTCGAGGGACTCACCGGGACCGGGCGACTCGACGATCCAGTCCGGGTTACCTACCGGTCTGCGTGTGCTTAGCGGACAGGCTTCATCGATTGCATGGTCAATTGCTCCGTAGGCGACCCATCCGAAGCAGGTGCGGACCACGTCTCCCTTGTCGGCCTCCACTCGCAGGTACCCGCCCGCCGCCCGTCGTGTCCCGTCCAGGTCGCGACTTGCTCTGTGCTCGAAGCCCCCGGTCACACTCTGGGCCGTGAAGGTTATTGCCTCCGAGCGGGAGACAGCAGCTACCGAGACAAGGCCGAAGACCAGTACTGCGGCCGCGAGAACAGGCATCCGTGTACGAGGATGTGCGTGCCCGACCGGGACGTAGGCGTGACGGACCGACCGAATTAGCAACGCGACGGTGACTCCGGAACCGAGTGCCACGACGGGGAAGATGACCGTGGTGTACCAGGGATAGGGGGCGCCAAGATCTACGAGCGAATAGAACACGCCGTGGACGGCGATCCAGGCGAAGGCGACCATGACAGCGGCATCGGTCCAAACCGGTGCTGGGGGCATGATCCGGCCACTCCAAACTCTGAGCTCAGTCAGTCCGTGAAATCTGGTTCCAAGACACTTCGCCACGACTAGTGCGGGTAGGCCCATGGCGACCAGAAATACGACGATGCCCTCACGACCGGTGACCGCCCTCAGCACCCAGGTTGGATCGAACGGTGATGCCCCCGCCCTACCGTCCAGTTTCTGTGTCCCGCTGTAGGGAATCGGCGAGCCGAAATAGACGGTGGCGAAAACGATCCACGGTAGAAGGGTCCCGGCAGCCATCATGGCAACGCGCCGGGCAGCCCTGCGGTCCAGTATTGCCGCAACGGACACCATCGGAACTGCCAGCGCCAGCGCATCCAACCGGTTGAACAGAGCCAGACCCAGCAGAAGTCCGGCCAACGCGAACCGGCGTCCAGCCAACGCTACGAGCGCACCTAGACCAAGGGCGCATGCAAGGGCTGACTCCATCCCGCTGAGCGCCTGATTCTGGAAGACGGTGCTGGTTGTGAGCACGCCCATGGCCACAACCGATGCGACTCGACCAGCGATCCGGTCGGCCAGGACCCCCACGAGCACTACGACTGTCGTGAACGACATGGCGCCGAGAACCACTGCGGTCCGCTCGGGTGCGGCTCCGAATACAGCGCCGAGCGCCAGCACGAGGGTGTAGAGCGGGGCGCTGGCTCCGTTCGTCCGATCCCCGTCGTTGAACGTGAAGCCCGAGCCATCCGCGATTCTCGCCGCGTATCGGAAGGTGATGGCTGCGTCGTCGAAGAGAACGTCAGGCCGTAGCCGCACGGCCACGACCAGGGCCACGATCGCGCCTAGAACGATCACGACCCACTTCGATGTCAACGCTGCCGGTCGACGCCCTTCAGACATCTTTCCGGGTGGCAACGACTACATAACCGAGTGTCAGGCGTGGCTTGCCCGCATACGGATCAATCGCTCCGAGCCGGGTCCATCGTGAACGAAGCGCGATTCCGGCGAGCACCTTCTGGACACTGACCGTCGGAGCGACTGCCACCCTGTGGGCCAGTGACCCTTTCCTTAACAGCTTGTTGGCGATTGCACGGTTCCACTGGTTGGCCCAACGCACGAAGCTGTCAACCGCGACCACGAACGGTCCGCCAATACTGGACATCACCTCGACCTTCCAGCCCGCCTCCTCGAGAACGCTGGCCAGTCCAATCGAGGTCAGCCGTCGAAAGTCGTATGGCATCTCGTGGAGGCCATGGACGAAGGGCGAGGACAAGACGAGCTTCGCGCCGGGTCTGGCAACCCGGGCGAGTTCCTTCATCAGCTCACGTTCGTCGTCGACGTGTTCGATCACCTCGGTGCATACCACTCCGTCGAAGAAGCGTCCGCGCGCCGGTATGGCCATCACGTCGGCAACTGCCGCGAGATCACCCGGTCTGGCGCGAGGCCTCCGGTCAACACCCACATAGGTTGTCGGTGCGAGCAGATCCCGATATGGAGACTCGCCACAGCCAACATCGAGCACGACGTTGGTGCCGATCGCGTCCGAGGCGCCACCTGCACAACTTTGGATTGCGTGGTTCAAGAGAATCGTCGAGTAGACCGAGCCTGACGAGACTCCCCGACCGTCCGCCGCGTTGAGGTTGAAGCGACGGTTGCTAGTCATGGGCCGACCCGTAGGAATCCGGCGCCGGATACCCTCTGTTTCGTACGGCTTCCCCTCGTCGCATACCGGGTGAACTCTAGTCAGAGCCGCCGGAAATTCCTCGGGTGACGACTACGATCACCGGATCGTGGATTGTCGATCTGGTCTCAAGCGACTCTGGAACGAGGACCGGTGGGCGTTGACCGTTCTGGCCGTCGCAGCGGTGACCGCATCCATTGTCTGGGGTGGTCGGACACGACCGATGGGTGACTCCGAGTCGTACCGGGCCGCTGGGCGGGTAATCACCGGAGGATGGCATCACATCACGGACCGAACTCCCGGATATCCGCTGTTGATGTGGATCACAGGATCGCTCGACTCCGAGACCACGGCCCTTTTCGTGACTCAGTTGGTTCTACACGTCACCTCGGTCGTCCTGGTCCTGATGGTCACCCGAAGGATCGGTCTGCCAAGGCTTGCCCGGTTTGTGATCACCGTCCTACTGGTCATGCCGCCAGTAATGGTGAAGGTGGTCTATTCAGGCTCCGAGGCCCTGACCGAATTCCTGGTGGTCATCTCGCTGTGGCTGTTCGTCGGATGGCTCGATTGCCGGTCCGGGGAACGGTTACTAGCTCTGGGCGTAGTTCTTGGCGCACTCACATGGGTCCGGCCGACGTTCCAGTTGGTTTGGCTACCAGCTACCTTGGCTGTCTGGTTCATTACAGCCAGGTCCCGGAGTCTGCGTGAAAGCCCGAACCGACGTGCGTCCATTCGGTCCGCAGCCACCGTTGCTCTGCCGGCAGTCCTGATCGTCGGTTCGTTGATCGTTTCCAACGGCGTCCGCTTCGGTCAATGGGGAACGACCCCGATGCTGGGATGGTTCCTCGGTTCTCGGACGAGCGCCTTCGTCGAGGAACTTCCCGAGTCGGAACCCCTCCGGGAGATGCTGATTCGGGAACGGGACCGCCGATCGCTACTGGGCGCGGAGACCGACGCCGAGAACTACCAGTTCGGCATAGAGGACAGAATTTCCGAAGCAACCGGCTTGGATGATGCACAGCTGGATAGTCGGATGCTGCATCTGAACGTCGGTCTCATCGCTTCGCATCCGTTCGACTACGTCACCGCGGTCAACCGCTCCCTGTTCAACCTCACCCAGATGGACGCCGAGCCGGCCGCGTCCGGCCCGGGGCGTATCGGAGGCTGGCTCCAGTCCGCCACGCACTTTGTTCTCATGGTCGGATTCGCCCTGAGCCTGTTGACGCTCCCCGGTCTGGCGCTGGCCTGTTACCTCGAGCGGCGCACCCTGGCGATCCTGGGCTACTGCATGATGATGGCTGGTTATGTCGCCATCGTGTCGGCCTTGGTTGAAACAGGCAGCCCCCGCCTACGCGCCCCGACCGATGCCCTGCTCGTCATCTTCATGGTGACCGGCTGGGCGCTTCTGACCAAGACTCGTCGACCCGCCGATAGGCTCCAATGGTGACAAGCCCTTCGTTTTCTTTGACGGCGGTTGTAAACGAGTTTCCCGCGCCGTCCCAGACCTTCATCGAGCGCAAGTTGCTCGGATTGAGCGAAGCGGGAGTAGACGTAACAGTCGGGGCCACCCACTTCACCGACGCGGTCGATAGTTCTCCGTTCCGACCATTGCCGTTGGTGCCGTGGCGTGACTACCGGCGAGCGCTCGACCCATCCAACCGCAGCTCGTTGCTCGCATCGGCACGGTCGGTGCTGAACGGCCCGGGTCAGGCCCAGGATTCTCGGCTAACAGCGAAGGAACGAGTTCTTTTCGCCCCTCTACTTTCCAACGAGTCCGACGTCGTTCATTTCGAGTTTTCTGGAATTGCCGTCACCTATCGGCGAGCGCTTTCACAACTACGGCCTGCCAAGATCGCCATAAGTTGCCGAGGGGCCGCTGAACAGATCGTGCCCCGTAGAGACCCGACGCGCGGCCCGCAACTCCGCGAAGTGTTCGAGCAGGCTGATTTGATCCACTGCGTTTCTGACGACATCCGCCGCACTGTCGAAGATTTGGGAGCACCGTCTGATCGGATCCTCGTGAACCGTCCGGCGGTGCCCGTCGCGGCATTCACCGAGCTCGCACTACTGCGCGAACCCGCTGATGGCCATAGCGAGCTCAGGGTGCTGTCGATTGGTCGTCTGCACTGGAAAAAGGGCTTCGACGACTCCCTGAAGGCGATCAGTTCTCTCAACGCCGGACAAGTCGACATCGAGTACCGGATTGCCGGCGAAGGCGTCGAGCGGGAGAAGCTCTCCTTCCTCATCGACGAGTACGGACTGGGCGGTAGGGCCACGCTTCTCGGTACCTGCACCCAGGACCAGATCCGTGAGCAGCTGACCTGGGCCGATGTCCTGCTACTTCCCAGTCTGAGCGAGGGAATCTCCAACGCTGTTCTTGAAGCCATGTCGTCCGGACTGCCGGTGATCTCCACCAACTGTGGCGGAATGCGCGAAGTCATTGACGATGGAATCGACGGCTACCTGGTCGAAGTGGGCGACATAGAAGCAATGGCAGAACGCCTGTCGATCCTCGGATCTGATCCTGATCTGCGGGGCAGGCTCGGAGCCGCTGCTATGAAGAGGGCGGACCTGGAGTTCGATGTCACTCGACAGGTCGGACTGTTCCTCGAGGCCTATCGGGGCATACTCCCGAGCTGAGCAACCGAGTCGACCAGACGTTGTGACGACCTGCCGTCGTCCCATGTCAGGACCGATGAAATCATCTTGCGACGCTGCTCCGCCAGGCGGTCCGGATCCTCTAGGCCGTCCCGAATGGCGGCAATCAGTTCGGCCTCGTCCGCGGCGCAGGTCAGACCACCAGAGCGGGCGATCGGCAGCCAGTGCTCCTGTTGGTAGAAGGTTCTGATCCGACGCTGAGTCTCGTCGTCGGCCCCCGGCACGAAGGTTGGCCCGACCTGGGGTCTGTCGAACATTGCACCATCGAGAGTCATCGATGAGCACACATTCACATGTACCGCGCTGTGCGCTAATGACGACATCTGGTTGGTCAGGTCCTCGTCCGAGGGCCAGGCCTGGAATGCCGTGCTGCCTGGAGGCCAGGGATCGACCACCCGACTGTTCGTGAGTCGCTTGCCGAGTTCGTGCCAAGGCTCGGGCCGGTCGTTGGGATGGCGTCGGACCACCAGGACCGGTGATCCCGGCAGGCGTCCGTCCGAAATCGCCCGGTCGATGCACTCGACGAGTTTCGCCTCACCGGGAACAAGTGAACTCGGTCCAGCCCCGTAGAGGATGGCGGGCTGGTCGTCGTCAATTTCGAGACCCTTGCGCCAACGCGCCTCGTCCATCACCAGGTCGGGACGGCGGTGCAGGTCGAACTGGGGTGCCCCTATGACTTCCACACGGTCCGGAGTGAGGTCCGGGTAGGACCGGAGTACCTCGTCTGCATTGAATGAGTTCCAGACCAGAACGCGATCACTCCGCTCCAGCCACCTTGCCCTGGTCGTGGGATTATCGAACGAGATCACCGACGTGACAGATGGGATGCCTGCTCGACGCGCCGCCCAGAGCAGCAGTCCTTCTTGATCGTGGTACGGGGCGACAGATAGCACCCCGGCGATGCGGTGGGTGCCGAGGAACTCGCTGAAATCCGACACGTTGGAGCCCGATTCGACCATTGAGGACTCCGCAGCTTCGACCGCCTCCATGCCTCCGGGCCGGCGAACCTGCAGTTGGTCGATCGCGCTCCTGACACCGGCAATGGTTCGAAGCTTCAAGTTCTTCTGGGTATCACGGGGATTCTGTCGCTGGATGGTCGAAGTGACGCTGTTGAGACGGCGTTGATGGACCAGAGCCAGGCGACGGCGGTACATGCGGTAATCGTGATTCAGTTGTGGACCCGGAAGCCGGACCACTTCGTGGCCGCGCGCTTCGAGTAGCGCGGTCAACTGAGGGTCGTCCCAGCCCAGACCCACAACGGGGGCGCACACATCCTTCAGCTTGTCGAGAATCCCGGTGGGCAACAGGTAACGAACGCTGAACCCATAGGTGACGGGAACCAGCAGTCGTTCCGTCTGGTGCATCAGTTCACTCTATCGGGCACCGAATCGTTTGCTTCTCTGTAGTCTCAGCGGCCGTGACCGTCTACACACGCATAGGCATGGGCCTGGGAAACCAGATGTTCCAGTACGCCGCCGGACTGGCGCTGTCCACCGTTCTTGGGCGGGATCTCGTTGTTGATCTCGCCATGTTCGGAGGCGAAGGCTCCTATGGCGGCGATACACCCCGAAAATACGAGTTGAAAGACGTATTCGGGATCGAGGCCCGTCAGGCGTCAAGGGATGAACACCTTTCGTTCTCATACAGCCAGCCCGTCAGGCGGGCGTGGAACAAGGTGTATTACCGACGCAACCCGTTGTTGCAGGGGCTCCCCTACGAACAGCCTCTTGCGGTCACCCAGACCTATCGGATCTTCAATCGACTTAGCCCAGCGCACCGGCAAGCCACCTACTACGAGCCTCATTACCATTACGACCGGCACTTCACAGCTGCCAGCGAGGATCCGGTCTATCTGATCGGCCATTGGCAGAGCTGGCGATACTCGAACGAGATTCTGGACCAGCTGCGTCAGACATTCTGCGTTAGGCCCGAACTGACCGGAGCGGTCACCGATCTGGGATCGGCCATGCGTTCTACCGATTCAGTGAGTCTGCATATCCGGATGACCGACCGCACTTCCAAGGACCATTACAAGAAGCTGTTCGGCGGGCTGGGCGCCGGGTATTACGAGGCAGCGATCAACCATTTGAAGAGGACCCATTCGGACCTCAGGCTCTATCTGTTCTCCGATGAGCCCGACGCAGCAAGAGACCTGTTGCCGAGCTCTCTGGACGCAACCGTCGTATCGGGCGACATCACAAGTTCCTCTGCCGAGGACCTGCACCTGATGATGCAGTGTCGCCACAATGTGATTGCCAACAGCTCCTTCAGCTGGTGGGCGGCGCATCTGAACGGCAGCGAAGGACACACCGTTATTGCACCCTCTGACTGGTACGCGACGCGCCGTTACAACACCCGCGATCTGTACCCGCCGAGCTGGACCACGATCCCTAACCATTTCTGATTCAAGCAGGTAGGCGGCAGGCAGGCACACGGCCGGGCGGGCGGGTCACTGCTGAGGCTGGTCCAGCCACGGGGAAGGTCCCGAGTCCTCCGGAATCAGGCCGAAGTTGCGGAACCCCAATCGACGTATTGCAAATATCCCATTACGTCGGATCCATTCAAGTGCTCGTCTGGAGGCTCCACCGACTCTTCCAACCCACATGGACAACCGGCTCCGGTGCGAGCGTTCCCAGTGCGGATATTCCTTCCGGCGTTGATCGAGATAGTCGTCAGCGATGTTTGCGGTTCGCAATGAGATGAGGTTGCGCCGTACGTATTCGGGGGAGTTGTCAGGGGTCAGTTCGATACGGGCCAGGAGATCTCTGTCCGAGTCCATCACCCGAATCCCGCGTGAACCTGCCATGACCCGATGATTGCATCGAAGGGCAATCCTCAGGTCTTCGACCGTGTACCCGGTGTGCGCCTGGGTATTCAACTTGCGGATGATTTCGTCCCAGCCGAAACACGAGGTGTACTCGAAGACGACGATCTGGTCCCAGTCCGTTCGCAACGATCCGGCGAACTCTCGCCTGACTGCCGAGATCGTCTGGTCGCTACCTTTCAAGTGTCCGGACCTGACCAGCGGAATGCCGTAGAGCGGAACGTACTGGTTGTCGAAGTCGTACCAATACCTCTGCGTCGAAACCTGCACCACTCCCGTCTGGGCCAGGAGTCGTGACCCGAGTTCCGACATACGTGCCGGACTGGTGCCGTCCAACATCTCGTCAATGTCGCAGATCATGATCCAGACGTCCGGATCAAGGGCGTTCACGTGGCCCATGGCAAGATCCCGCTGCCAACGCTCGACCTGGAACGCAGCCGAGTCGGCTTCGTCTCCGGGGGGAAACGCCTTCACCGCCCGGTCAGCGGAGATCACGGTGATCCGCTCCCTGTAGGGATCGAACCGTTGGTCGGTGTCAACGAGTTCCCTGATGAATAGGCCTATATGGGTTCCCTGAAAGGAGTACGAATTCTCGACGATTATCCATTCGGAAACTATCTGCGACTCCAGGCGCAATTTGAGCAGAAGCAGATCGGCTTCGTACCGCTCACTCATGGGAAAAGTCGCGACAATCTGCGGCAGCGTCCCTTCTTGAGGATGTTCTGTCACGGGGTGCCTATCCGCCGAAGAGGTAACTTCAACAACGTGGGTCTCCGCCATCTGGTCAGAATCTGATTACGAAGTTTACTGTGGCAACCAGGCAGTTCCGCGGCCCGATCAACGGTCATCTGAAGCTCGGATTCTGGGCGGCGATGATTGCGTCCCTGGCTTCCGCGGTGACCCTCAGCTTCGTGTACCCCTCGGTATTTGCGGCTGACGACTCACTGTTCTACCTGGTGGTGGGGCAACACCTTTCGACAAGCGGAGCATGGACCTTCAACGGGTTGATGCCTACCAACGGTGTGCAGCCCCTGTGGCAACTGTTGACCGCAGGAATCGTCGGACTGGCAGATCTGGTAGGAGTGCAAACTCCTCTAGCCCAGCTCCGGTTGTTGTTCGTTCTCAACTGGGCTCTCGCTGTGGTCGCGCTCGCACAGGTGTGGCGCCTCCTCGGCAGACTTGGCGTCAGCGAGGCAGGCCGGCTGTTGGGCGTGGTGCTTCTCGGTTGCTGCCTCTGCGGACCTTGGGGGATGTTCGCCTCCGAGGCCCACCTGGTAGCCGTGGCATTGCTGTGGCTGCTACTCGTGATGGAGCGGTGGTTCACCGACGGACCCAGCCCCGTACTTGCGTTCGCAATAGGATGCGCCGCAGCGGTGATGATGCTGTCCCGACTGGACACGGTGTGGGTGGCGGCAGCGGCCGTCGTGTCGCTGCTCCTGTTCTCGTCGGGATCCGCGCTCATGAAACGGCTCCCTCTCGTGGCACTCGTGGTGGTCACTTCGGCCGCGCTGGTTCTCCCCTACTTGGCATGGAACGTGGTCCGCTTCGGCAACCTCAGTCCGATCTCGGGTGCCATCAAGGTCGATGTTCGGTCCCCCCGTGTGGCGATCGAAGGCATCGGGCTCTTTGGCGTGGGAATCCTCGCACTCATCTGGATCGGTGGTTTGCTTGGTGTCCTTCGGAAGCCACGACTGAACGCTCGTGTGGCCATCTGGCTCGTTCCAGCCCTGGGAGCGACCCTCTCGTCGGCCTTCTACGTTGCGTTCTCGCGCGGGCCCTTCACGCAATGGCTGTGGTACTTCGTTCCTCACGCCGTGGCGCTGTCCCTCACCCTCCCGCTACTGGTGGATCGGCTACTCGAGCGACATCCTGGCGCCGCAACTCTGGCGCCCGTTACCGCGCGTCTGGCATGTCTGGGGCTTGCCGTGGGCTCAGTGGTCCTCTGCTCCAATCGGGCCTATCTCGGGCCGTCGGACTCCTTGTGGAAGGACGCCCGATCGTTCTCGAGCGAGATCGTCGGGGCGGTACCCGATGACGCTGTCCTAGCAACGGTGGACATGCCCGGTGTTCTGGGTTTCATATCCGGTCATCCGGTCGTCGCGCTGGACGGGCTCACAGGGGATTTCAAGTTTCAGGACAGGTGGCGCGACGACGGAGTGGCGTGTGCACTGAGTGACCTCAACGTGGAATATCTGGTCACCGTCAATGACATCGGAACGGTCGGCCGAGACGACCATTCGGTGACGCTCGAGCTATCCAGCTGGCTGCACCGCGAGCGTCCCAGCGCACTGATCGGACGCGGCCCGATAGCGGTGTCGCCCAAGCAGAGATACGCGCTCTGGCGCATAGAGTCGAGCTGCTGACGACAGGGAGGACTCCGCCCGAAAATCGCACCGGCTCGATAGGATTATCGAACCATGGGCCAAGTAGGAAAGCTGGATGCGTGCCTAATAGGGGCGCAGAAATCAGGGTCAACTTCTCTCGCAAGGTGGCTCGCGGAACACCCAATGGTCTGCCACTCGAAGACCAAGGAGACGCATTTCTGGCGCCAGGAACGAACTGCGCCCGAAATTGCCGAGTGGTTCTCGGAGCAGTTCGATGACGACGGCAGCAGGTTGCTCGTCGAGTCCTCGACCAGCAACTCGATGTATCCGGAAGTGGAGGGCATCCCGCGGCGATTGCACGACCACAATCCGAAGATGAAGATTCTCTACGTGGTGCGTGATCCCGTCAGGCGGACAGAGTCACATCTGGTCCACAGCTACCGAAACGGCATCATCGGCTCCGATTGGCCACAGGCGATTGCCAATGACCGCGGCTTCCTCGACCGCAGCCGTTACATGATGCAGTTGGACCAATTCCTGGCCATCTTTCCGGACGAGCAGATACATGTCGTGATTTTCGAGAACCTGGTTGCAAACCCCGGTGCGGAGCTCAGTCGCATCGAGAATTTCCTAGGGATTACCGGCGGATCCGGGGAGCTACCCCGAATCAACGTTTCCGCTGTCCGGCCGGGCGTCACCGGATTTGAGATGGCACTTCGCCGAAGGGGAATTCGTCTTCCCCACAGAATCAGGCAGGCGCTTCGTCGCCGTTTCGGTCGTACCGAACCGGCTGTCGTCCTCGATCACTTCCAACGTGTATCGGTCCTCAAGGAACTGCGTCCCGACAGCTTGCGGCTCGAGGAGTACCTCGGAGTCGAGCTCCCCTGGCCGGCCTCGTGACATCGCTGGAAATCGACGTTTCGATTTCGGTTGTGATCATCCACTATCGCGCTCCGCTCTGGTGTTCCGAGGCAGTCAGCAGTGTCCTTGCCTCTGAGGAGATTGCGACATCGGTGATGGTGGTAGACAACAGCGGCGACCTGCCGGGCATGCCGGACGGTGTCCGGGTGCTTCACCCCACCGAGAACGTCGGATACGCGGGCGGGGCAAACCTCGCTCTCCGCGATTGGCTCACCTCGACCCAGAGGTACTGCTTCGTCGCAGCGCACGACCTGACGGTAGATCCCCACACGCTGGCGAGACTTGTCGCCGTTGCGGAATCGAATCCGGACTTCGGTGTAATCGCACCGTGGTTCACTCCGAGGGTCGCAAGGGTTGGTGAACTCGGCGAGGTCGATGGAATCACCGAGTTCACATGGGTGAGCGGCTCCGGCTACCTGCTACGTAGGGAACTCCTGGAACAGATCGGACTCTTCGATGAGGACTTCGGCTCCTACTGCGAGGATCGCGAGATCTGTATGAGGGCACGTATCCATGGGTGGCGGGTCGGCGCCGTTCGTGGAGCGGACGCTTCATCTCGTGGATCCGCCCACCAGGACACGGCCCAGGTGATGATGCATGGGAATCAGATACTCCTGCGCATCAAATATCGCGCTTGGAAAGAAGCGTTCAAACTGGTTCTCTACGAGATCCGATCGATCCCTGCCGAATTCATCGCAGCACTTTCGCCGTCCAGGAGCACCCGGGATGCGCTCAGGCGGGCAAGGATCCATGCAAAGACGCTGGCTCTGGCTTCGACCAAGACTGTCCGCTGGACAATCCGCGGCGGACAACGCGGTGATCCGCTATCGACACAACGGCAGAGTTCCTCTTCACGAAGGTCAACAGAGCAATGAGTTGGCTAGCGACGAAGATACGACTCGAGTGGTTCCTGACCGATATGGCGGGCAGGGAGATCTCCAAGGACACCCCTTCGGACGCTCTCGACGCCCTGAAGGTCATCCGACGTGATCTCACGCTCCGTGCCGCAGGTGTCGGCGTCGGGCCGCCCGCGTCGAATCTGGTTCTGATCATCGATCTGACGTTTCCCGATCCGACCAAGGATTCGGGGTCTGACCGGATCATCCGCCTGGCCAAGATGGCCCACGAGTTGGGACATCCAACGGTTCTTGCGTCGATCACCCATCGGAAGTGGTGCGATATCACCTCTGCGGATCCTGATGATCTCCGGGTCGCTCCACAAGCCGACAGATGGACCGATGAGCAGTTCTGGGACTGGATCAGAAACGCATCGGTCATCTGGCTTTCCCGGCCTGACGTGGCGGGAAGGTTGCTCCCTGTTCTGGCCGATCACGTCGAGAGTCGGCGGGTGATTTTCGACACCGTCGACCTCTATCACGTTCGCCTCAAACGCAAAGCTGCCCTGACCCGCAACCCCAGGGATCGCCGTGCTGCGCGGGCGTACAAGCGGCTGGAGAGATCGGCTGTCAAAGCAGCGGACATGACGTTGGTCGTGACGGATGTCGAACGCTCGATCGTCCAGGAGTTGGTCGGATCGTCAACGGTCCAAGTCATTCCAAACGTCCACGAATCCCGTCCGAAACCGGTCCCGCCCAGGTCCGGACGCAACGGTCTGGTCTTCTATGGGAGCTACCGCCACGCTCCGAACGTCGACGCAGTCAGACACCTGTACTCAACGATCATGCCAGCCATATGGAAGAAGCTTCCCGACATTGCGTTGACGGTGATCGGGGACCGCCTACCTGAGGATCTGGCGTCGTCACCGGATCCGAGGATCCATGTCGTCGGCTGGGTCGAAGACTTACACCCCATAGTTGATTCGTCTGTGGCCCTGATTGCCCCATTGCGTTTCGGTGCTGGCCTCAAAGGCAAGATCGGCTTTGCCATGGCCAATGGCCTGCCGGTGATCACAACCTCGGTCGGCGTCGAGGGGATGGAGGCCATCGACGGGACCACCTGCCTGATCGGGTCCGACGACGAAGACTTGGTCCGCAAGTGTGTCGACCTCTTGGGCGACGACGATCTCTGGTCGACTCTTTCCAGGGCCGGAATTACGTCCGTCGAATCGACACTGTCCGCCAGCGCCGTTCGTCCTCTACTCGGGGTCGCGCTCGACGGACCCGGGTGACTGTGACCTTTGGTGAGTTGCCTGGCTGGGACTAGTTGTTCTCGCCGGTCTCGTAAAGAGCGCGGAAGGACCAGTCGTGGATCTTGCGCACCGTCCGCCGGACGGGTGTCCGGCTCAGGAGTTTCAGGTTCAACGGCTTTCGCTCGTCGCGTGTCACCGACTCTCCTGTCAGCTCCTGGAGAGCTGCCCTCTGGTCCGGCTCGAGCCGATTTCCAACATGTCGGAACACGGGCTTCTCGACGCTTACCCGAAGGAGGCCTGTCTTTTCGGTAGCCCTGTCGTAGCTGTGTGTCTCAGCCGGATTGAGCGCCTTGGTACCCACCTGTGACTCCATCCGGCGACGAGCCTCCTCGGTGATCAAGAAGTGGGCGTGCCCCGCACCCGATATGGCCGAGACATCACCGCATCTGAGCCGGGTCACGTTCTCATTGCGCAAGAGTTGGAGTCGTTCCTCTACGCCCTTCTCGTCATAACCCGTGTCCGCCAGAAATTCCCGCATGTAGCCCTCGTCGAGGAACATCCCGTATTCGGAAGTCACTCCGTGGGGCAGTTCCGGCTCGCTTGCAATGTCAGGGGCTTCCTCGACAGCCCCACCCGGAATGCCCGAGTGGACCGACGGCAGGGCCGGTGCGCCACCCA
This sequence comes from Microthrixaceae bacterium, assembly GCA_049647585.1. Taxonomy (GTDB): domain Bacteria; phylum Actinomycetota; class Acidimicrobiia; order Acidimicrobiales; family Microtrichaceae; genus JAGQSZ01. The sequence continues at coordinate 176,639 of JBARXY010000001.1, forward strand.
CAACGCCGACGTTCGGAATCCCTCGGGCGATCTTCAACATGGGTTCAAGCCAGTTGGGTTGGAAGAACAGATCTCCGTCGGAATATACGACGTCGGGGCCTGGTGCCCCGAGAACGATCTGCGAAAGAGCCGTCAGCTTGCCGAGGTTCCGGCGATTGAGGATCAGCTGATCGATGGTGCCGTCCTTGACCGCACCGACGAGCCAGTCGGTCAACTCCGGACCGGATCCGTTGTCAAAGACCATCAGATGGATTGGCATTGCGGCATTGGCCCGGGCACTCAGCACTGCAAGACGAACCACATCCAGTTGGTCGGCGTGGTAGCCGGCCACGTAGGGCACATGGGTCAGGAGACCGACCGATACGGGCGGTGGTGGCTCGACGGCCACCGGAGCCTGATCAATCTTCTTGGCGGGATTACGACCAACTCGCATGAATCTCCATCTGATGCGTTAAAGAATCTCGCCGGGCCGGACCCGTGCGATCAGGGTACGGCGCTACCGCCGAAACGGTCACGGCTTTGTGGGCGCAAAGGCGAGCGCCAAGCCATCTTCCGCCACCGTGAACCTCCAGTCGGCCATGCAGCCCTGTTGTGCGACCGCTGCGACGCGGACCGGAAGGATTGCCCAGCCAAAATCAGATTCGGCGATCTGCTTGCAGAAATCTCGGGGACGTCCAAAGGCGGAATCGACCAACTTGTTGTTGCGACGCCAGTCCAAGACCTCATCAGAACCTATGGGCGAATTTTCTTTATCACCGGAGACGGCCACCAACGCCGCCAGTCGCAGGTCCGAGAGGGCGGACGGAATCAACCCGACGGCCGCTGGACGGTCCTCGGCCAATGCGCTCAGCAGCTTCGGATACTTCACTCCGAAGCTCTCGGAATCTGCTACCGCCCATGACTTGGCTCCCAATAGGACGGACAAGACGATGGCCACTGCCGCGGCCCCGTAGAGGCCTACCCGCGCTGCTGGAGAGGAATCCAGCTCGGATGGGAGCAGATGGGCGAGGCGCCCGACCAGGTAGCTCAACGCCAGCGGAACCAGAACTGCGAATGAATACCAGGGCGCCAAAAGCGAGAGCATCGGGACTCCTGCCAGCCATGTGACCAGCGTCAGTACACCTCCAATCGCTCCACCACATAGGAAGAACCGTCCTACCCGACGTTCGGGTTCGGCTTCGGCATACAGGGCCAGGAGCCCGGCCCCAACCACACTGCCGAGAGCGAGTGCTGCAACCACCAACAACGCAAATGGCGGAACCAACCCGTGCTTGGGAGCAAGAATTTCTGCGGCATCACCACTCATGCCGAAGAACGCTGACATTGCGTTCCGGTTGAGCGCGGCAGCCGCTCCGCCGAGGACGATTCCCACGATCACGATCCTGGCTACTGAACGTACGCACGCCGCTCGCTCCTTGGATCGACCCCAGATCTCGGCGGACACGAGTGACAGAACCAGCACTATCGAGCCTGCTGCGAAACTCGGACCGAGGACGACAGCGAGCAGAATCATCGCGACGCCGAGGGGAAGCGCCCCGTCGCGCAACTTGCGCTGCCTTCGAACAGCGATCGCCGACCCGAGAACTGCCAGGGCCACGCCTGTCTGTGGCACAAGATAGGACCTGAGCCCCAGCGGCGACGTGAACCCGTCGAATCCACTCCAGACGTTCTCCAGCAAGCCCTGGGCTGAGGGACCGGCGAGCAGGCCCATGACCGCCGTCCAGAGAAGGAGGCGCACACGGTTCCGACCCACGTGTCGGCCGTTGATCGACCAGAGTGCACCGAAGAAAACTGCGCCGGCAAGGATCCAGAGCGTCCCAAGAACAAGACCGGTGTCAGCCACATTCAGCAGGGGACGGACGATCGCCGAGAACACAGGAGCGGGGTCCACCGATCTGACCAGCCTGTCAGTCGTGATCGGCCCGCCATCCAGCCGAGCCATGACATGGACCAGATAACGGTTCTGAGCTCCGGTAAAGGGCGGTCGAAGTGTCGATGCAACGACGAGGGCTATCAACCCTGCAGCGACGCCCAACAAGCTCCAGTCCCTGGAGGTGCGTTCCGCTTTGACTTCAGTCGCCCTCCGGCGAACAACCCTTGCCGCGGACGCTATGTCGAGGTCAGTAAGTTCCTCAGACACTTCAAGATCTGATCTTCGACAATTCGATCGCGTGACGATAAAAGGCATTGTCACGCTCGAGTTCTTCCCTGTACCCGAACGCCTGAAGATGTCCCTCCTGCATGACCATGATGCGGTCGCAGGTATTCAGAGTCGTGAGTCTGTGGGCTATCGCAAACAAAGTGACTGATCCCTGCAGCTTGGTGAGAGTCTCATGGACAAGGGCCTCGGAACGCATGTCGAGCGCACTCGTCGGCTCATCAAGGACAAGTATGGACGGGTCACTTACCAACGCCCTGGCTATGGCAACCCGCTGGCGCTGGCCTCCCGAAAGGGCACCACCGTGACTACCGAGTTCGGTGTCATAGCCCTGGGCCATCGCCATGATTTCATCATGTACATGAGCTCGTTTGGCAGCCATCTCTATTGCCGAATCGGTGACTTCAGGGCGGAAGAAGCGAATGTTCTCTCGGACGGTGCCGCTCAGGACCCGGCAGTCCTGGGGCACGAACGCAATGCGCTTGAACCAGGAATCGTCGTCAATTTCACCGGCGCCGATGCCGCCCACCAGGTATCGCCCCACGTCCGGGTAGCGAAGTCTCAACAGGATTTGGATCAGTGTCGACTTGCCGCTGCCCGACGGGCCGATGATTCCGACGGCCTCGCCGCTTGCCACAGAGAAACTCACATCGGACAGCGCCGGTACTCCGGGGATATAGGAGTAGGTGACGTTCTCGAACACGAGGGAGTCGGCCTGCTGGAGCTTTCGGTCTCCGGATGGCGGCGTTGACTCGCGGAATCTGGAGCGTTCCGTCTCGAGGCGGTGGGCGTAGGGCACCGACTCGGACAGTGAGTGGTAGGCGGACTGGACCCCGCCGCTCTGGGTAAGCGCACGCACCAGGATGATCACCGTTGCACCGAGTGTGCCGAGAGTTCTGTCCAAGAAGGTGTGCACGGCGAACAGGCCCGCCAGGATGATGACGATCGCGGCCAGCGAATACACCGCTGCCACCATCTTGGATACGAGTCCGGCCTTATAAGTGGGCTCTACTTCGGCCTCGGTGGCGACCCGGAGGCGATCGGCCACCTCCTCGCTCACGCCGAATGCTCGGATCTCGACGCTGAAGTCGATCGCCTCGCGCGATCGGATGCCGTACTCCAGGCCAAGGTCCAATTGCTGCTTTGCCAGTTTCTGCGCATATTTGGTCAACGGTCGCAGACCCAGGAACAACACCGAACCGGTGACAACTATCAGAGCCGCCGAGATCGGGTCGACCACGAAGGCGCCGACCACAAGTGCAACCAGCATGAACCCGGTCGAAATGGCATTCGAGAGCGTGGATACCGCCGACTGGGCCTTACCGACATGGCGAAGCAGAAGGTCCTGCACCATGGCCTCTTCTTCGGCTGCCTGAACGGCCCAAGAGGCGTGCACATAGTCAGCGAAAGTGCCCTCGCGGATTCGCTGGGTGAGCCGTGCCGACATCGCCGATGTCAGGTGGGCGGAAAGGAACTGGAACACGAGCCTGGCGACGGTCAGCACTATCGAAACCAGGAACATCGTGTCGATGCTCATGTCGAAATTTCCGAACTGGCCGAGGTTGCCCAGTGCGTCGGAGACACCGCTGATCCCCAACGCCAGATTGGCCACGACCACCAGGAGGATCGCTTCGGAGATACCAGCGAGGAAAGAGCAAACGGCTAAGGCGACGATCGAAAGGAACTCGCCGGCGAAGAACGGCTTGAGAGTGGCCCACATCTTCACATCTGTGGACTTCACCAACTTCAAACGTCCCGCGACGTCCCTCGCCGCCGGAGCGGATTCGCTCTTTGACTCAATTGTGGTCACGGTCGTGCTCGCATATGTTCTCCGCGCCGTCCAGGCCCTCGGTAAGTACGGTCCGGCCCGAAACGGCCGCCTGAAAAGCGGGGTCGACCAATCGCACGAGTGTATCCGGGTCGTCTGCCATTCATGCTCGGGAGCGCTTCACCGGACACTTCAAGCCTTCCCGAGTGGTCGCAGATGGGTCTGCGCCCAGAGTTGGAGTGCCAACAGGTTCCAGAGCCCCCGGGACAGGTCGAGACGACCGGACATGTGATCCGCATAGAACTCCTTCATGGCCACGCGGTTGAAGTACCCGTGTGGGAACGGATCTCGATCGACCAGGAGGTCGTTGACGACCGCTCCCAGGTCGTCGGACAGCCACTTGCGCATGGGAACGGTGAATCCACGTTTCGGCACCGGGATCCGATCGGCAGGTACGTGCTGTGACAAAGCATTTCTGAGCACCAGCTTGCCCGCCTCGGAGTTCAGACACGCGCTGGGATCTACACGGAATGCCAAGTCGACAAGGTCCAGGTCCAACAGCGGAACGCGAACCTCGAGTGAATGGAACATTGCCGCACGGTCCACCTTCTGCAGGACCATGGGTAGATGGCAGCGGAGTTCGTTCATGCGCATCCACTGCATGAGTCCATCGTCGTCAATGTCGCCGTCCAGGCTGAACAGATCGAAGTCCTCTGGCAATGGAGCAAGATCGGGGACGATTCGGGAGAAGTCGCGTTCCCTAAGGCCCGAATGTGCATCCAGGTACCAGTCGCCGATCGAGTCGAACATGATTCCGCGTGCCGGTCGACGAGCCGCCGACAAGGGTTTGGAAGCGCCGTATGCGGCGACCCTGGCCGGCCTCGGAAGTGAGAACCATCGGCGGGCTTCACGGACCTTTGCGAAGCGGGGGTATCCCCAGAACAGTTCATCCCCGCCGTCACCCGACTGAACCGTCTTGACGTGTTCTGCCGCGAACTCCGATACAAGCAGGGTCGGAAAAGAGGAGAAGTCGCCGAAGGGCTCGGTGTTGGCGGACGCCACGTCGTCGAGCATCTCCAGAGCGCCTGCACCGGTGATCGTCCGGACGTGATGATCGAGCCCCAGAACGTCGGCATACTCGCCGGCCGGAGCTGTCTCGTCGCTGGCGGGATCGTCGGTCCCAATCGTGAACGCGGGAACCCGGGTTTCACTACTCGTCTGCATCGCTGCGGCGACCAACGGCGAGTCCACTCCGCCTGAGATGAAACACCCCATCTGAACGTCGCTGACGGTCTGGCGTGCGACTGCCGAATCGACCGCACTGGCAACAGCTTCATCGGCTTCCCGATCGAAAAGCCTCTCCCCACGAGGAACCGGGGTCGGAGCAGTCCGGAACCTTTCAACCCGAGGGGTCGAGCCGGGCTCCACGATCATCAGGTGACCTGCTTCGACCTGACCCGTTGAGCGAATGAGTCCTCTGTCGAGAGGTAGGTAGCCGAGACGCAGGTAGATATGTAGCGCAACGGGGTCGATATCTTCACGCTGACACCTTCGGTGTCGAACCACCTGGTCGTACTGTGACCCGAAGACGAAGGCATGCGGTGATGACCACCAGTGGAGCGGCTTGATGCCCATAGGATCCCGCGCCAGAACCAGGCGCCGCGACGCCGTGTTGTACCAGCCGATGGCGAACATGCCATTGAACTTCGAGAACGCCGACCTTCCCCACTCGGCCAGCGATTGAAGAACCACCTCGGTGTCGGAGCGTGACCTGAATGTTCGGCCCATCGATTGCAGCTGCTGACGTAGTTCCGCGAAGTTGTAGATCTCGCCGTTGAACACGACGACGTCGCGGCCGTCATCCGAGACCATCGGCTGGTGTCCACCCTCGGTCAGGTCAATGATCGACAAGCGCCGAAAGGTGAGACCACACACCTCGTCGTTCCATGCGCCGGAGTCGTCCGGACCCCTCCGCGCCATGAGTTCGCCGAGTTGGTCCAACTCGACAAGATCATCCGCGCCGAGTCCGTCGGAGATCAACATCCCCGCTATCCCGCACATGTCAGCTGTCTTTCCCGAGGTTGTCTGCGGCGAGGCCGGAGTGACTTGGAGAGGTTGTTGTCCTCGGAGATCGCGAATCACCCGAGGCTGTTCCGCGGCGCCTCTCCACCGAGTCGTGAAGAAAGCTCTCCCACCCATCGATCACCTTGTCCCAGGAGAACTCGGTCTCGGCCCGGGCCCTTCCTTCGCGTCCATAACGCTTGCGACGAGAAGGATCATCCAGAAGTCTTCCGACCTTGGTGGCCAACGCCGCGTCATCATCGACACCTACGAGGTCGCCATCGATTCCGTCCTTGATGATGCAGCGGACCGCGCCGATGTCACCGGCGACGACCGGGCGTCGGGCACACCAGGCCTCGATCGTGATCATCCCGAACGACTCCTGCTTGGAGGGAAAGGCAACCACATCGCAGGCCGAAAAGACGTCGGATCTTTCGGACTCGTCGAAGCCTTCGCGCACCACCAGCCGGTTGCCACCGATCTGTCCTAGTCGCCTCTCGATCTGATCGAACTCGAGCCAGCCTGTGGGTCTGCCTACCAGAAGAACCGTCGTGTCGGGATGGGAGTCCCAGATTTTCTCGGCAGCGCGGGCGAAAGTGTCGACACCCTTGTTGGCCGCCAGCCTGCCGATGTAGCCCACGGTGGGTCGCTCCGGCAGACCGAGTGTCCTTCGAGCGGCAATGGCGTCAGTGTCGAAGTACCTCTCGGGGTCACAGCCAGGCGGAAGCACCGAAGTCGGCTTCATATCCACGCCGTTTTCGACCAGCCAGTCACGCTCGAAGGTTGTCATGCAGCAGACGCCGTCAGCTCGGGTGATCGAACGTCGCACCCACTCCGGGGGAGGTGCGACCGCCAGATGCAATAGTGGCATCGCGACGTAAGCTGCGGGCGTACCACGAGTGCCCAGGTCCGCCTCGAGCAACGTCAGAAAGGGCGAGGCGACACCGACAACTGCATCGCAATTTCGCGCGGCGGCACGTGTCGCGGCAGCTAGTCGAACTCCGAGCGGGCCCGTCGCAAGTCTCGAAGGCGTTGCCAGAGACGCCGACCCAAGTCGTCTGCCGACCCTACGAGCACCTCTCACGACGGAATGTGTCCTGCGTGCGACGGGAAATCGTCGGACATGCACTCCGGCGATAATCTCATCGGCGACCTCCACCATGCCCGGGTTCCGGGCACCCGGTGAAGCCAGCGCGTTAGTGGTGAGCACTTCGACGTCGTGTCCGCGTTCGGTCAAACCCTCGGCGACGCGTCGAACAAGCAGTTGCGCTCCGCCTATCGACGGATGGTAATTCGAAGCCACGAAAGTGATCTTCACCGTGAAGCCAGGGCCTCCACGATGCGGGTCTGGTCTGATTCGCTCAGATATGGATGCATGGGAAGGCTGAGCACCCTGCCCGAGAGACGCTCCGACACGCCGAGTCCGCCACTCGCAATCGGATAGTCCCGGTACGCGGTCTGCAGATGGAGTGGGCGGGGGTAGTAAACCGCGGTCGGCACGTCGTTGTTTCTCAGGTGCTCGATCAACTTGTCACGATCGTCCACCTGGATTGTGTACTGCGCCCAGCTGGAGGAGAAGCCCGCCGGTATCACTGGCACCTCCACGATGTCGGCCAGCGCACTCGAATAGCGGTCAGCTACAGCCTGACGCTGCTGTAGTTCGGTTGGAAACAGTTTCAGTTTCTCGATCAGGATCGCCGCCTGGATCGTGTCGAGCCTTCCGTTGATGCCCAGCCTGACGTTGTCGTACTTTTCGGTTCCTGATCCGTGGACCCGCACGGACCGCACCACGGTCGCATCCTCGGCATCCAGGGCCATGACCGCGCCGCCGTCTCCGTAGCATCCGAGTGGTTTGGCTGGGAAGAACGACGTGGTGGTGATCTGTGCCATCTCACCGACCCTCACGCCATGCGCGGTTGCCCCGAAGCTCTGGGCAGCGTCGGCAATCATCCACATCCGATGTGGCTCGATGACGTTCGCGATTGCCGGATAATCGGCAGGCAGACCGAACATGTCGACACCGATTACCCCGACGGGTCGAAGATCGGGAGAAATGCCATCAATAGCTTCCGCCAGCTTGGACACATCGAGGTTGTACGTGCTCTCGTCGACGTCGACGAACACCGGAGTCGCACCCAGTATTGCGACTGCTTCTGCTGTAGCCGCAAAGGTGAACGTCGGGACGAACACAGCCTGGCCTGGTCCGACGTGGCGGGCCATGAGGGCCATTACCAGCGCGTCGGTTCCACTGGCGCATCCAATGACCGATGGAGCTCCGCAGAACTGGCCCAGATCACTTTCGAGCTGCGCGACCTCAGGACCCATGATGTAGCGCCCGTGATCCAGGACTCCAGCTATCGCGGCATCGAGCGCACCCCGAATCCTCTCCTGCTGTGCAGAAAGGTCAATGAACTGCATGGTTCTCCGTTTCAGGCATTTCCGGTCTGAACGCCAACAACTGCGTCGGTGAGGACGAGTCGGCCATCGCGGATCTCGTACTTCTGTCCGCTCCGGGGGCACACAAGATCTTCACCCAGGCGCTCGCCCTCGTGGCTCATCCAGCCGATCTGTCGCGCCGGGGACCCGACGACCAGCGCATGTGGCGGCACCGGACCGGCAACAACCGCACCCGCTCCGATGAACGCGTACTCGCCGATCTCATTGCCGCACACGATGGTTGCGTTGGCACCGATCGTTGCGCCTCGACGCACGACCGTGGTCATGAACTCGTCCTTACGTGATACTTCGGCACGCGGGTTGTACACGTTTGTGAACACACACGACGGGCCACAGAAAACGCCCTCCTCGAGAGTCACTCCGGCATAGACGCTGACGTTGTTCTGGATCCGACAACGGTCACCAACGGTGACATCGGGACCGACGACCACGTTCTGGCCGAGAGTGCAGCCTGCTCCGATACTCGAACCAGAAAGCACGTGTGAGAAATGCCAGACCTTGGTTCCCTTGCCGATGGTGACACCGTCATCGATATAGGCGCTCTCATGGATCAGGCTGTCGGGGTGCTGACCAACGTCGGCGCCGGTATCGGAGGGGGTCGAGGAACCGGGTTCGGCAAGACCACCCGGGGTCGCCCGGGCACTGGAACCGACCAAGCCGTCAAGACCCTCTGGGCCGTGCCGTTCGGCGTCGACCATCGCGCTTCCTGCGGCCAATGAGGCCTGGGCTGCCGCCAGGACGGTCAGGACTCTGACCCCTTCGTGTCCATCGGTGCGCGGAATCGCGCCGGTCGCGATGCAATCAAGGAAGTGCTCGCATTCAAGACGGAGCGGTTCGGCCTGTTCGAGAGAAATAGGTGTGGCGTCGGCCTTGACCGGAATCGGTGTCGACCCGTCCCAGTCAACCCGGTGCTCGAACAAGGTGAGCTTCGAGTCCCACGGTTGCAGATCATCGAACACGACCATCGCATCTGATCCGACGACGACCAGTCTCTGTTCCTTGAACGGATGGAGCCAGGAGACGAATACATGCGCCCTCTGACCACCGGGGAACTCGAGGTGGGTTGTCGTAACGTCGGGAACGTCCTGACTCAGGAAGGTCGACCCTACGGCGCTCACCTCAGAGGGCTCCTCGCCCACCAGAGCAAGAAGCATGGATAGGTCATGGGGAGCGAAACTCCAGAGAATGTTCTCCTCCCGACGAATCTTCCCAAGATTCAGTCGGTTCGAGTAGAGGTACCTCAAGTCGCCCAGTGAACCGTTCCGAACCATGTCGGCCACAGCCAGAAATGCCGGGTGATAGCGCAATAGGTGACCGACCATGAGTTGGCGATCCACCTCTGCCGCTTTAGCAACGAGCGCCTGAGCCATCGGCACATCCAGCGCCAACGGCTTTTCGACGAAAAGATGCTTCCCGGCGTCAAGGCAGCGAAGGCCGAGAGTTCCGTGCTCAACGGCGGGAGCGGCGACGACCATGGCGTGGATCGACTCGTCGGCGAGGACGTCATCGAGTGTGCGAGCCTGGACGGAATGCTGCGCCGCCAGGGCCGCTGCATTGTCCGGATCGGTGTCCACCACCGCGACAAGAGCGCCGAGTTCCGCAAAGGAACGTACGAGGTTTCGTCCCCAATACCCGCAACCAACTACAGCTACGCGTACCTGGTCCCTCGCCACAACTGACACTGATTCCCCTGACGCAGATTTGAATGATTCAGTGTACGTCCACATCGTCGGGTTCACTCTCCGGCAATCAACAACTCTGGTCGACGGGATATTCTCCCCAGATCGCTATGCCACAGATCGCGATGCCACGTGACCAAGGACGTAATGAAGGCGGGTAGGTCGACCAAGTACACCCCAATTCAATGGCCACACGGCCACGCCTTTGCATTCACCATTTTCGATGACACCGACTGGACAACGCTTCCCGACGGCCGCCTCATTTATGAGTTCCTGACGGACCTGGGCTTTCGGATTACCAAGTCTGTCTGGCCGTTGGCCACAACCGCTCCCCGAACAACCGGAGGAGACACCTGTGCGGACCCCGACTATCTGGAATGGGTTCTGAGTCTCAGGGACCAGGGCCATGAGATCGGATATCACAACGCCACCGATCACCCTTCCCTCCGCAACGAGACAATCGAGGGTTTGGAGAAGTTTCGAGAGATGTTCGGGCAATACCCACGTGTGGGTGCCGACCATGGCGGCAACAGCGAAGCCCTGTACTGGGGACCTCGACGCCTGAGTGGCTGGAGGTCATTGGCATACTCGCTGATCCAACGGAGCCTGCAACCACATCGCCCCCGGTTCAGTGGGGATGACCCAGAGTCAAGATTCTTCTGGGGCGATATCTGTCAGCAACACATCTCGTATTGGCGAAATTTCACATTCGCCGAGACGAACACGCTTCGAGCGTGTCCGGAGATGCCGTACCACGACCCAGCGCGGCCGTTCGTCAATCACTACTTTTCGGCTACCGATGCGCCCCGACGCGAGTCGTTCCTCAAACGACTGACGACGGACCGTCTCGACCAGCTGACTGCGGAAGGTGGGGCGTGCATCATGTACACCCACTTCGGGGTCGATTTCGTGGTCGACGGTGCACTGGACCCGGGCTTTGTCAATGTCATGACTGCGCTGTCCCGACGAAACGGCTGGTTCGCACCTGTCAGCGATGTCCTCGACTTCCTCAGCTCACAACAACAGCCAAGTCCCTTCAATGCGAGCAGGCGTCGTCGACTTGAAATCCTCTGGCTGGTCGACCGGTTGCGAAACACACGGCGGTTCGGCCCACGGGTGGCGACGACCACAAGTCGGCCGTAGTTTCTCACAATGGATCTGATCTGTCCGCAGTGCCGTTCTGTTCTGAGCGATGAACTCAGCTGCAGCGGATGCGGTCGAGTCTTCGGTCAGGCGGGCGAAGTACCGATTCTGCTCCCCGAAGACTCCGTCTTCAATGCCGACCAGGTTGTCGACCGACGCGGCTATTTCCAAAGCGGGTCCAGCGATTCCAGACTCAAGGTAAGGCTCCGACGGTCGCTCCCGTCCATAGCCGGAGACTCCTCCATCGGCATCGAGGACGAGTATCTGGCAACGACCAACGGCAGTGGGCTCATTATCGGCGCAGGTTCTCGTAGGACTCACCAAATGCAATATCCAGCCATCGACTGGCTAGTGACTGACGTGGACCTGACCCATGGCGTGGACATGATCGTCGACGCGACAGCTCTGCCATTTGCCGATGGAGAATTCAATGTGGTGATCGCCGATCATGTCATCGAGCACGTGTTCGACATGCAGGCCGCCGCAGCGGAGATACAGCGTGTCTGCGCGGTCACAGGGACGATCGTGATCCGGGTTCCGTTCTGTCACCCATGGCACGGACAGCCCTACGACTTTTTTCGATGCACTCCGACCGGACTCCGAGCCCTCTTCCGGGACTGCGATGTACTCGAGTTATGCGCTGGTCAGGGTTCCGCGAGCGCCGTTGCCTCCATGACAAATCGACTAGTGGTCGATCTGAGCGGCGGTCGGTGGACACGTCGAGCGCTCAATGCCCTGAGCCGTATCCTGCTCAGCGGACTCAAACTGCTCGACAAACGTCGTACGACGGTTCAGATTGGCTCCGCAGGGTCACTAACCTTGGTGGGGCGCAAGTCCACCCATCGTCGGTCGCCGGCAGAAGTGATCGAGGAGGTCAAACTACTGACTGAGCGCTGAGAGGTGGTTCGTCGTGGAGCGACCAAGTGTCATCGCTCCGATGCAGTCCTTCCGTCCTAGCCTTTGGGCCCGGCAAGTGCTCCGGCGATGGCGTCCTGCAGGGGATCCACCATACGGAGACTGCCTAGCTTCGTCAGATGGTTGTCGTCGAAGTAGTTCCACGACCCATCCATCTTCGGGCTGCAATTCTGCCCCGGGCAATAGATGTCGAACGGATCCAACACGCTGGCCAGCGGATACTTGGCCACAAGGTCCGATTCGGCTTCGACCCAGGCCCTCCTGCTTCTCTCCAACTGTTGCCGAGGAGTGTCCGCTACCCGAGGATGAGGGCGGACAAGGGAAACCGAGCCGTCGGGAAAATCGAGCCCCCAGTTGGGGACGTCCGAAACAACCAGGGTCGGCATCTTCCGCTCGTCCATCAGATGAAGCATCCCGTCGAATCGCCTGGTCCACTCGTTCAGCGCGAAGACCCTGTCCTGCTTGCTGCTGAACTTTCCGCCGATCTGCACTCCGTTGTCCGTGACCATCTCGGTGGTGAGTGTGTAGCCGGAGCTCCGGTTGATCACTACGACCAGATCCGGGCGAAGCTTATCCACCAGCCCAACAGCCTCTAGCTCCCACCAATCGCAGCCCGGTTGATCGGAGGCATTTTTGGGGATCACAAATGGGCAGGCTGATCGCGTCCAGACAGCCACGTCGTAGCCGTCCGAATTGCCGGCCTCGACAACTCCGGAGCTTGCCGCGGCACCATGGGAATCCCCCAGTAGCAGGATCAGACCCTTCGGATTGTCCACTCCGAAGAGGCAACTCTGTTCGGACCAAGGGTCCTTCTCTTGATCACCTGCGTGACAGCCAGCCGTGAAACTGACGCCATGCTCTGCCCATTCCGGAGGCGCTTCAAGCCCCCAGCCGTGCGATGCGCCGAAATAGGCGCCAGCCGCCAACACCAACGGCCCAGCGATACAGAACGAAGCCATCCGCAGAGCCCGCAGGCCGCTAATCTTTCGATTCAGCCGGACGCGCTGTTCCACAAAACGGAAGGACAGCACCGTCGGAACTATCGAAGCTACAGCCGCAATCGGCTTGGCCAGTCCCGCCGTCGGCCACAGAACTCCGGCGAACACGATCGCGGGCCAATGCCACAGGTACCAGCCGTAGGAACGGTCACCAATCCAAGTCAGCGGACGCCACGAGAGAGCCGTTCTCACCGGACCCAATCCGGCGCCCGCCACCATCAGCGCCATGGTCCCGGCCACCGGCAACACTGCCGCTGAGCCCGGAAACACAGTCGACTCATCGAACATGACGCAGGAATAGGCCAGTAGCAACCCTCCGGCCACCCCCAACACGAATCGGCCCACGGCATTGATGCGCTGCAGCCTGACTTCGGCCAACGCGACCAATGCACCGGCACCGAACTCCCAGACCCGCATGGGGGTCCCGTAGAAGGCCAGCCGCTCGGGGGACCCGATGGCCAGTGTTCCGGTGGAAAGTGCCCAGGAAAGGAGGAATGAAAGGACCGACACGACCCCGATCGAGACAGCCAGCGTCCTCAGTTGCGATGGTCCGGCTCGGCGTCGGGACACCAAGCGCCATACCAGAAGCAGTGCTGCAGGCAGGAAGAGATAGAACTGTTCCTCCACCCCGAGTGACCAAGTGTGGAGAAAGGGGTTCAGTGTCTCGGACGGTCCCCAATATCCACCCCCTCGGAAATAGAGAAACCAGTTGCCACTGAACAAGGTCGCAAATGCCCCTGTCCTGAGTGCGTGCTGCTGGGCCTGAGACCCCAGAGGGCTCAGCAATAGAACAGACAGCAGCAGCGTGACGGTCGAGAAGGTGGCAAAGGCCGGAAGCAATCGACGGGCACGTCGCGAATAGAAGTTCGAAAGAGACAGGCCCCCGGAGTCTCCGAGCTCCCGCACCAATAGCCGGGTTATGACAAAGCCGGAGAGGACGAAGAAGACGTCAACTCCTACGAAGCCTCCGGGAAGCCAGACTCCTGCGTGGAATAGGACAACGGCCAGGACCGCTATTCCTCTGAGCCCTTGCACATCCGGTCGAAAACCGGAGATCGTGGAAGGCGTAGGGCTCACTAGCCCTTCGTCACTGGAAACAACTTGCACTCCGGCCCCCACGCAATTCAGGTTGGGCAAGTTTAGAGGCTGGTCGGCTGAATCCGGCATCTACCGTTCTTGGTCGTCACGACGTTGAGCCGTTCAGCGCGGACGGGGTGCGTTATGTCTTCCTCTCACCCGCTGAGCAACTCTGACACCGGACCTGGCGGCGTTTCTAACTTGATCGAGGCCCCGAAACCTGGACCAGCGAACCCACGGAACCTCAATGGGTTCGCCTCCGTACTTGGCCTTGTATTCGCCTCCCCCGCCGAAGTCGAAACTCACCGAACCCCGATCTCTCCAAGCCCTGATCGCGTGCCACATGACGGCCTCGTTAGGGCGAATATCGGGACGCGTCACCTCGGATGCACCCATGTAGAAGCCTGCCGAGGCTCCCGGAATGCCTGGGAAGATCCCGGTCGCAACGCTGACACCCTCGGGGTTGCGAGCTCGCAGCAGGAGAAGATGGCCGGTCGGGTGAAGGTGCTCGATCAGTGATTCGATCCGCTCGATCGGGAAGGTCGGAACCAGCTGACGCTTGGCGAATACCTTTGTCACCTGCGAGTAGTAATCCGTGACGAACTGTGCGAAACCGGGTTGATCGATCTCTTCCACGACCACCGATTTGGATTCGGACCGGCGGATGTTCCGGCGCGCGGTCGGTGACATTCCTTCGAGCATCGTGTCATCGTCGCGAAGCTCGAGCTGATAGCCCCGGAAGGGTGACACGACCGCTCTCGAAGGCGCCTCGGAGTCGGTCGAGAGCGAGAGGTTCCGGTCCATCACCTCGAAATGCACGCAACGGAGCGATCCGAACGCGAAATCCGCCAGCGCAGAAACCGCTTCCCATCCCAGGTCCGAACGGTCTGTTGTGAATCCCATATATGACGTGGACCAACCGGGAAGCGGTGAACCGAGTAACGGCAGTCCACCGCGGCGCACCACCGCTCCCGAGAACCAGCCGATCGGGCGGTCCCCCTCGAACAGTTGTGCAGCGACAGGTTCGGCGTGCTGGGTCGACCGAAGGAACTCCAGCCATTCTCGGGTCTGAAACACCGTTCGGTCGGGTCGAGCATCAAGCTCTGTCCACGGAACCTCGTCGACAGAAACCCTCGCGAGTCGAACCGTCATTAGTTCCCTGACCCGCTGTCGCTCAATATGGCGTCCCACCAAATCGAAGCCACGACCGCTCCCGTATGATGCTGCTCGACATGCTCGGACAGTGCCGCGCCTGCTTCGGCGGCCAGGCCGGGATTTCGAAGGACGTGTTCCGTTGTGTCGCATAGGTCGGCCAGACGCTGTCCAGAAGTTACGAATCCCCGACCCTTGGACAGCAACTCGGGAAGTCCACCGGTTGGCGTTGCGACCACCGGAAGTCCTCGTTGACCAGCCTCCAACGCAACCAGCGGCAGAGGGTCCTCCCGGCTCGGGATGAAGATCACGTTCGCCTTCGCGGCAACGCTCCATGGATCTATCAATTCCTTGATCCACTCAATGGGATCGGTCCCGTCGACCCATCCGGCGTCCTGTCCAACCGGCGCCCCACCGATCCATCCGACCGAGGACGATGGAAGGCGTCTGCCCAGTTCATACGCGATCGGGGCAAGTCGGTCGGTTCCCTTCCGCCAGCCCGGTCGTCCCACGCCGATCACCCAGATCCGATCCGGGTCCAACTCCGTGTGCGACTCTGGCGGGCCGGTGCGGCTGGACACCCCGCTGGTATGGAGTCCATCGACTCCGGCAGCGGAACGACTGTCGACGATTCCCGGGACCACGACGATTTTGTCGGCGCTCGCACCTCTGGAACGGGCGAGGTCGGCTACTGCCGCGCTGACCACCATGACCCGGCTCGCCCTGTCGAACGCCGCCTGCTGGTCCCGATGTGGAACAGACCTATCGAGCCCGGTCTCCAGCTCGTGAAGGTGCAGAACAACCTGCGTCTCTGAGGAAACAACCCCCGTCAAGGGCCAGGCACCAGCGCCGTTCAACAGCAACACGTCCGGGTGAGGAAGGCGTGAAAGACGGGCCCTCCAGAAACTGGACTCAATCGCCGAGGCCGACGAGTTCAGTGGCCTCCACCCAGCCGCGACCGAACGAATTCCAGTTACAAGTGCTCCAGGAACACTGCGATGTCCGGCTGGTTCGAGAACGGTCACCGACCCGGCCAGCTCGCCGAGTTCCTCTTCCAGCGGTCCTCCGTGCATGGCAATGACGTGCACACTTCGGCGCTGCTGCTCCGAGCTCGCTCGAAGCAGGCGCGCCAGCACGATCGGCACACCCGTACGCGACATGTTGTGGAGGCCGATCCATACAACCGCTCCGTTGCTCATCCCGCTACTACCTGTCCCCGATGATCGCCTGCCAGAGCACCGGCGCAACATGGTCGACCAAGTGGGTGCCGAGCACCCAGCTCTGAAGGCTTTCGCCTTGCTGGCGCCGATATTCCTCGTCGCTCAGAAGCAACCCGAGCCGGTCTGTCATCCGATAGAGATCTCCGAGCGGCACAGCCATATCGGGCGACCCAGCCGAACCGAGGATGTGTCCCAGACCTCCTGCGTCGAAGCCAATCACGGGTACGCCCAGCGCACCTGCCTCCAGTGCAACTAGTGGGAACGGATCCTCGCGGGCCACCGAAACAACTACATCCGAAGCAGCAATGTAGGGACTTGCGTCAGCAACCGATTCCATGACTCTCACGTCACCCTGAAGTCCTGCCCGTCGAATATCTCCTTCGGTCTCCTGCCGCTCCGAACTCTGAGGGTCACCTCCCAACCAGACACCCCTCGGCTTGGTTGGAAGTTCGGCGAGCATGCCCATCAAATCGACAAACTCCTCTGGCCCTTTCCTCCGTCGCATCGCCCCGACGGATAGAACCACCGGGCGCATTGATCCTCCGGTGAGCACGTGGCGTGCTCTGCCAACAGATTCTCGGGACGGCTTCGGCTCCTCGATGAACGCATCTACCGGATAGACCCGTGATGGGTTCACTCCCCATCGATCAATCAACATCGCAGCCACAGCTGGTCCAGTCGCTATGAACCGGTCCACCGAATCCAACAGTGTTCTTCGTCTGGAGTTCGCCAGGACGCGCTGCGCGACGTGATCGAGTTCGTGCACATGGCAGACAAGCGCCGCTCCCGGCGTAACGAGGGACGTCGCCAGCTCGAGTGCTGCGAGGGTATTTGCGACGACGACATCTGTTGCGGCCTGTGACCTCAAACGTGGCCACAATCCGGCCCCGTGTATCAGACCCAACTCAGCATTCGGCGTGCCACGGACCGACCCGATCCCGGCCGAAACGCGATCCAGCGTCCGAACCACCGGGTTGTCAACCACATGGCAAGGGGCCAGGGACCGATATTCCGCGACCAGAGGTCCGCCGCGCCGGAGCACCACCCGTGCCTCGCAGCGTTCACCGCTCAGAAGCCAACGAAGCATCCCTCTCATGAGGATGGGAGCGCCTGTCCGGCTCGCGTCGTGACCGACATAGGTCACTCGCAATTTGGGAGTCATTCAGTGCCTATGACGAGGTAACTCCGTCTACGACGTCGACTCGTCGCGGGCGTTCGAAGCACCGGCTCCGCCAGCACTCACGCTCCCTGAATCTGGCACTTCGGCCTTGACTTCTTCAACGCCCACCCTCATCGGAACGTGTCCTGCCAGTTGATCCTGTTCATCGGCAACACGTACGCCGTAGGTGTAGACGAGGCGACCTCCGAACCAGCCGCCCACGGCCAACAGCACCAGTCCAACGATTGCGACTGCCATTGCTCCGGTAGCCGTTCCGTCGGATAGATATGAGCTGGATTCCGACCCAGACCTGCGGAGTATGAACGACACGACGAACAGAACCAGAACAGTGACCATCAGGACCAGGTGTGTCAGGGCGGCCTGGTGCGCCTTGGTCCCCTTTGTCAGCCTGCGGAAATCGATCAGTCCGAAGACGGCCGCAACAACTGCTGCCACAATCCCGACAGCGCATAGCCAGACGGCCGGCCTCGCGTAAGCCCGACCCTCAGAGATCTTTGAAGCGATATCGAGGGCTACGGTGCACACCCAAGCTCCGATCGGAATCGTCACCAGCAGCGGATGGAAGGGGTGGCCGTAGGGTCCCGAAACCGCCGTACCGGGGCGATGCGCCGCCGCCCTCGCCCGCTCTCCCTGTCTCAGTTCTTTGTCGCTGAGCTTCAGCTCTGTGGATCGATCAGCATCACCGTTCACGGAATCTCCCTCTCGTCGGCCATAGTGGGCGACCTGTGGTAACAGTCTGTCTGATTGGCCGCGAGGATGACGGAATACTGACGCCGAATCTGCACGGGCCGCTAGGCGATAGCCGATCAGGCACCGTTGTCAGCGCCGACGCTTTCAGATTTACAAAGTGACGACCGATTCGTGCACTGTGATTCTGAAGTCGTTGAATAGCCGTCGGAACCTGAGTTGTTTTGCCCAGTTGACCTTGTAGCCTCAGACCCTATGTGGGGTGATCGCTGGTGAAGGTACTGGTAACGGGTGGAGCCGGGTTCGTCGGCGCAAACCTCTGTCGATCATTGGCGTCGAACCCGGAAGTTTCCGAGGTGGTGGTGCTCGATGATGTCTCCACGGGATTCTGGTCGAACCTCGATGGCATAAATGTCGAACGAGTTGAGGGGACAATCCTCGACACCGAGACCCTGGACCACTGTGCCGCAGGGGCGGCCTCAATCGTCCACTTGGCTGCGCGGCCGTCGGTCCCCCGCTCCATTGCCGAACCAATGGCCTCTCACGCAGCTAACGCCACTGGCACCATAAACGTTCTCGAGGCCGCCAGACGGGCGGGCAACGCCCATGTGATCGTCGCCTCCTCTTCCTCGGTCTACGGCGCCAACCCGACGCTGCCCAAGAGCGAGGACCTGGCTACCAGGCCACTGAGCCCATATGCGGCTTCCAAGCTGGCGACCGAGGCGTATGCACTCGCTTGGCAGAAGTCCTATGGAGTGCCGACCTTGGTGTTCAGGTTCTTCAACATCTTTGGACCTTTGCAGGCGGCCGGGCATGCCTACGCGGCAGTGGTGCCGGCCTTCGTGTCGGCCGCCTTGGAAGGCAAGCCGCTGACCGTCCACGGCGACGGAACACAATCGCGGGACTTCACCTTTGTCGACACCGTGTGTGAGATCCTCACCGATGCAGTGCTCCGTTCGGTGGCTGCACCGGAGCCTACAAATTTGGCCTTTGGATCGCGCACGACCCTGCTGGAGGTCATCGACCTTCTTCAGGAAATTCTCGGCCAACAGGTCGAAGTTGAGTTCACCGCACCCCGTGCCGGAGACGTTCCTCACTCCCAGGCCGCCAACGACCGCCTCGTGGAATTGTTCCCACAGGTGAAGCCGGTCGATCTACGGACCGGGTTGAGAGCGACGATCGACTGGTTCCGTTCCACCCAGTCCTGAAATCCAGCGTCTCGGGTTGGCACTCCGCCGGTGCGGTGCCAAGGCAGGAGAGCGGCTGGCCCCAAGCAGTCTCTTGAGGCCTACGCCTTCCTCGCTTAGTTACCTAGAGAGCTACGAGGTCGCTGCCTTCAGATCGTCCTGTGTCCGTAGATCGATCACGTTGGCAGCGCGGTCGATCCGCAGGTCGAAGACGTCCACGGGGCTGATTGCAGGAACGTCCACCCGCATGATCAGCGGATGCTCGCTTGGGCCGCCCAGTTCGTCGTCGGAGAAGAGGACCTCGTGGAGCTTCTCGCCGTCCCGAAGTCCGGTGTAGACGATCTCGACCCGCTTGCCGGATTCGGCAATCAGCCGCTTGGCCAGGCTGGCGATCTTGACGGGTTCACCCATGTCGAGCACCAGGACTTCACCATCGCTGTCGAGGGCTCCCGCTTGGATGACCAAACCGCAGGCCTCGGGAATCGTCATGAAGAACCGAGTGATCTCAGGATGGGTAACCGTAACCGGGCCACCCTGCTCGATCTGGTTGCGGAACAGAGGAAGCACCGACCCGCGGCTACCAAGAACATTTCCGAACCGGACGCTCAGGTATGTGCCTGACTCCTTCTTCGAAGCATGGGCGGTCAGCCGCTCGGCTGCCCTCTTGGTCTCGCCGAGAACCGAGGTGGCATCCGCAGCCTTGTCCGTCGAGATGTTCACGAACCGCTCGACTTTGAACTCTCCTGCGAGTTCCAACAGATTCTGGGTGCCGGACACGTTGGTCTTCCAGCCCTCTTCGGGATACATCTCCAACAGTGGGAGGTGCTTCAGAGCTGCGGTGTGGAACACCACATGTGGTTGGTGCTCGGCGAAAACCTGCGCCATCCGCTCCTTGTCTCGGATACAGCCGATGACAAGCTGGCGTGTGTTCAGCAGGCTGCGACCCTCGATCGACAGCTGTACGGCCTGAAGTGCCGACTCATCCCTGTCGAGCATGATCAACGACGAGGGAGCAAAGCGGTGGATCTGACGACACAGTTCCGAGCCGATCGACCCTCCGGCTCCGGTGACAAGAACTCGCTTACCGGTCAGGTACCCGGCAACCGATTCAATGTCGAGTGAGATTTCACGGCGGCCCAGGAGATCGGCTTCGGTCAAGGGACGAATATCGGAGACCCCCACGCCGGTGCCGAAGAGTTCGCCCACGGGGGGAAGGATCATGACCTCGAGGCCCGCGTTGTCGGCCAGTTCGGCCAGGTCCCTGATGTCCTCCGACGAGGCCGAAGGGATTGCGATGATCGCGGCGTCTGCGTTGAAGCGCCGGGCAACCTCTTGCATTGCGTTTCGGTCGCCGCAGACAGGCACCCCTTTGACCCGCAGGTTCTTCAGGTCCCGGTTGTCGTCGAGAATTGCCACCGGATGCCACGGGCCGGACTTGAGCATCGCCGAAACGATCTGGAGTCCGCCCTCGCCGGCTCCGATGACGATGGCACGGCCGCGACCTTCATCGGCGGCACGTGACCATCCCTCGCGCTGATAGCGCCAGACGAAGCGTGCCGAGAACATGAACATGAGGGAAATGAATCCGGCGCTAATGGTGGCGCTGGTCGGGAGTGCATGCGAGTAAGGCCAGAGCAGATTGGCCACAATGATTACGGGCGCAACCATCAGGACGACCTTCATGGTGGCCGAAATCTCTTCGTAGGTCCCGTATCGCCAGCGATGGACATAAAGTCCGCTCGCCCGACCAAGTACCAGCTGCAGCAAACAGGCCAAGGCGCTCACTGAGAACACATCGATAAGGCTCACTTCCGATGCAGCCATCTCATAACGGAAGTATGTCGCCAACCAAAGTGCGACGGTCCAAGCGGCGCAATCAATAACAACCTGGACCAAGAAGCGCTGCCCAGTTGCTCTCTGCATCAGATTTCTCATCTAGCCGACCTTCCCCATCACATACTTGAAAATGGGCAATCAAGCGTCTCTTTTGCCCCAGACCCAGCTACTCTTCAACCCCAGGTATCAGAATCGCTCCAGAGAGTGAAACATGACACCAGGCACTAAGCAAGGGTCTTCTGACCTAGGTTCAGTGAGCAAAACTCCACAAGTAGGGTCACGGAGCCCAAATCTCCGGCTCAAACCCGTCCGCAGAGGAACTAGATGTCACCAACTCAAGACCGCCTGATTGTAGTAGGTCAAGGCTACGTAGGCCTTCCCGTGGCGATTCGCGCTGTCGAAGTCGGCTACGACGTCACAGGCTTCGAGGTGGACGAAACGAAAGTCACCCAGCTGAACGCCGGCAAGTCCCACGTGGAGGATATTTCCGCCGAACGACTGGCTGCAGCCATAGCCACTGGGCGCTATCGGGCCAGTTCCTCCGCCGATGACATGGCGGATTTCGACGTGGCGGTGGTGTCGGTTCCCACCCCTATGGGGGAAGGCGTTCCGGATCTGTCCTTCATCGAGTCGGCTGCTGCCACCCTGTCGACCCGTATCACCAAAGGATCCACGGTAATTCTGGAGTCGACCACCTATCCCGGCACTACTGATGAACTCGTTGCCCCGATCCTCGAAGAGGGCTCGGGACTCATCGCAGGGGTTGACTTCAACTTGGGCTACAGCCCCGAGCGGATCGACCCTGGTAACGACCACTGGAAGCTCGAAAACACTCCCAAGGTTGTCTCGGGTATCAACGCCCAATCGCTGGAGCACGTCAAAGGCTTCTTCGATCGTCTGGTCGAGAAGACCGTCCCTGTATCCGGAACCCGTGAAGCTGAGCTGACAAAGCTGCTGGAGAACACGTTCCGGCACGTCAACATCGCATTGGTAAATGAATTGGCGATGTTTGCAAGGGACCTGAATATCGATGTGTGGGAGTCGATCGATGCGGCGGCCACCAAGCCGTTCGGCTACATGAAGTTCACCCCCGGGCCAGGCGTCGGGGGTCACTGTCTACCCATTGACCCATCTTATTTGTCATGGCAAGTGGAACGATCTCTGGGACAAACGTTCCGGTTCGTTGAGCTGGCAAATGATGTCAACCAGCACATGCCGGACTATGTGGTGCGCCGCACCCAGGCCCTGCTCAACGATCAGTCAAAGTCGGTTCGAGGCTCGAAGATCCTAGTGTTCGGCTTGGCGTACAAGGCGAACACCAGTGACGCTCGAGAAACTCCCGCAAGACCCATCATCGAAAAGCTGATCGCTCTTGGGGCGACCATCTCACTCGCTGACCCCCATGTACCGGACCGACTGCTTCCCGATGACGCTCAACGTGTAGCGGGCAGGACCACCGACATGGCGGATGCTGACGTAATCGTATACCTGGTCGATCACGATGATTTCGATCGTGACGCGATCGCAGCGTCGGGTGTTCCGGTGCTCGACTGTCGCCGGGCGCTCAAGGGCGACTCGGTCCAGCACCTCTGAGTGGGGCAGCGGGCCTCGCTTGCCCCGTCCTTGATCGTGGTGGAAGCATCCACCCCCTCTCGGCCGAGCAGCGCCGCTCCGTTCGATCAGGTGGAATGGTCTGGTCGGCAGGCAGCACACCATCCGATGGGATAGTCCTCTTACACGAAATTGGTGGCTTCCCAGCGCGACTCTTCCGAGCGCAACTCGTCCCAGCGCGACTGAGGGGCCCGGTGCTTACCCCACGCCTCAGCTCTGAACTATCTGTCTTGTGACCGTCTGGCGAGCTACCAGATGGTCAGACCTAGGCGCTTTGACGGCGACGCAGTTGCATAAGAGTGAATCCGACCAGCACCATCACTAAGGCAATGATCGTCAACGAAACGGCGTCACCACCGGTGAACGGCAATGAACCGACGGCAGCCCGTTGGTTCCCCTGGCTCCTGTTCTCTGACCGGGCGAGTACAACGTCCCTTGCTTGAACCTCTCCGGATGGCCGCTCTACGACTGCACCCTCCACGGAAGCCCCAGGAGCTGAATCAGCCGGAGCGACCACTGAACGTAGTTCGATCCAAACGGGGCAGGACTTGGAGATTGCGCTGGTGTTTCCGCTGTTTCCTGCACGCTTCGTACCGGTCTGCACAACCGTGTATTGCCCCGACGGAGCAGCGGAGGGTATAGCCACTGCGACTGTTCCGCTTGCCGGCCACGGGCCGGTGTACAGAACCTGTGAGTAGCCCGTTCTGGAAATCTTCAGGGACACGTCATGGATGCTCGAGAAATTGGAGGTGTCGAGGGTCCAATTGACGTTCTGTCCAGGCCGGAACGTTCTACTTGCACGACTCCCCTGGCAGCTACCGGGCGTTCCGGCAACCACCGTGATCATCAACGATCCTGGTGTCGGGCACTGTGTCGAGGTGACAGTTATCGTGTAGCTACCTGCATCAAGCGGCGTGGGTAGGTTGGCCGTAATCGAGAACTGTCCCGAACCATCGGCAGCGGCGGTCCCGAGTGTCACCGTTCCAATTGTGCCGCCGGAGAGCTTTGCTTCGACACTGTCGCTGGACATGGCTATACCGGAAACTGTCACCTGGTCGCCGGCCATGACAGTGGTCTGACCGATAGCCAGATGTGTCGGTGTGTAGTCCTCGCACCCACTGCCGGGTAGCGTCGTCGAACTCGACGGAATCGTTGTAGTCGACGCGGTTGTCGGCGCCGGCCACCCGCCATCGGTACACGCCGCCAGCACCAGAACTCCTGCCAGAATGGCTAACCACGGTGCAACCTTGAACTTCGCCACTGTGTGTCTCATGTTCTTCCCGACCCTCATTGTCCCTCCGACCGCCAGATCATCGTCCTGTCCAGGGATCCACCGAATTTGACATTGTTCTGGCCCACTTGGCCGTCCGGCTCCCCAGCCCTCATTACTCGACCCTTGGTTGACTGCACCCTTATATCGACATTGCCCGGGTCGAGCAACGATTGACCGTTGAAGGATAGAACGTAATGGGGGCCCGGGTCCACGCTTCCTTCAAGATTGAAGACAATTACCCGGTCGGCCCCAGGTTGGATGGCCACCCGAACGGTGTAACGCCAGGAGGAGTTTTCACGCTGCGGTTGCGAGACGGACTGTGCTCCATCCACAAAGACCGACCGCAGCTTCATCGGGGTGAGGACCGCGAGATCCATCAAATTGGTGCCCGGAGGTACTGATGCGTCGTTGCCCGAAATCGTCCGATTCAGTCCAGCGGCGGGAGCGCCATTGTGAAGATCAACTGTTATCCGACTTTCTACGCCACCGCTTTCGGGATTCCAGATGACGTCCATTGACACGTCTCTTCGAAGGAACGAGTCGATCTTGGACGGCCCGGCGTTTCGACTAATGACCGACAACATGTCGCCGCCGAATATCATTCGAACTTCTCCGAGCAGGCCCACACGCTCTAGCAACTCGGCGTCCTCGGGATGGACGGTTGCCATTCGGAACTCGCCGTGGGAAACCAGTGGGGCGAACAGTTCGCTCAGTTTTTCTGGAGCGGGCAGGCGGCTGGATGTGAGTTTGTCAAACATGGTGTGGATCAGTTCTTCAAGCGCGTCACCAGCGACAGACTCCGACTCGAACAATTCGAACTGACCGCGGGTCAGAAATTCGACGGCGTTGTTCTGTGTGAGTTTCAGCGGTGGATCCAACTGAGGTACCTGCAGAGGGCCGGTCAACTGGAGGAAGGCCGCAAATGAGCGGACGTCTGCGTATACGACTCCGTCGATTTTCTGGCCCGTTGCGATGGGAAAGAGTTCGGCCGCCAGCTTTGCGACGGTCGGCAGATCCCGCGTGGAGCTCCAGTTATGTGGAAAGCGGGTTGGGTTCATTTCCACCAAGGACGCCGGGAAACGCTCTGCAAGATCCTTGGGCGCCTTGTCGTCAGGAATCGCCAGGTCCAGTGGATCTCCGACCCTCACCAGCTTCAGACGCCCATTGTCGACGAGCACCTCGGCCCAGTTGCCGAGATGGCCGCCCAGGTCTCGGCTCTCAGAAGGATTGCCGAAAAGAAAGAGATAGCGGCGTGGTCCGTCGGCCCCGAGAATCGCCGGCGCCTTCTGTACCGCCAACAGCGCTGTTTCGCTCTGCTCGTAGGTGGCTTCGACACGCGATGTCAGGTCCTCGAGTCGATCTGCCAGCGGCGGGACCAGCCAAGGTGACGTCAGAGCCGACAGCGAGTCGGTCACTTGGCCCAGGGTCTGGTTCGCGTCGACCAGTGGTGCTCCCAGCTCGGCGAGCTTCCCCAGGTCCACGCCGCCACCCTGGAGTTGTACGTCCGAGAAGTCGATGTCACCGGCTACCGCACCAGCGGTCGCTGTCAGACGTTCTCCTGCATTCACGGAATCCTGCACCGCCGAGAGGTTCGCTCCGACCACTGGCAGCAGCAGTCCCGAAGACGCCCACACGGATCCGACCATTCGGTTGGCCTTGATGAACGAGTCATGTGCTGACTCGAACTTCTGTGAGGAAAGCTCGCGGTCGCCTCGCTCCGCCGCCTTGAGTCCAGCCTGGACAGAGTTCATTGCGCTCTGGATGTGACTCCACGATGACGCTGCGGCCACGCCGGTGGCCACAAGGCACGCTGCAACCACGACCAACACCGCCACCATTATCCGTCGCAGCTTGCGTCGCCTGCCGGACTTGCTCGACACGTGTATCCGATATCCCGAAACCAAAATCGGAACTGTTGCGAGTAGCGCAACCAGGATCTCGGTTCCGAGGGGCCCGGGCACCGATAGAAACAGGGTGAGTAACGCGATAAGTCCAGCAATGGCTGACCCGACGATGCGGCTTCGCTTGTCAATGACGGTCAGTGCCACGACGACCAGCAGCGTCGCGAAGCCGACAACGATTCCGAAACCACTTCCGAAAATGGTGACCAAGGCAGCCCCGACGACAAGGGTCCATCGGCGCGCCCGCAAACCGGCCAAGGCCACAACTGCGACAGCAACAAAGCGCTGAGCTGCATCCGCCCAAGGCACCGTCGTCGGCTCTGCGGTTCCAAACGCAGCAGCCGCAACTGCAAGACCGATGATGATGACCGCGACAAGTGTCTTGTCCGACCGACTGAGTTCCTGACGTCGCCGTCGACGTCTGGGCAACTCCGGCGCAGGGGTTACCGGAGGAACATCCGGATGCACCTCGGTAATCATCGGAGTGAAGGCATCCGCTCGGTCCAAGGCCTTCAACGCTACAGAATGACCTGCGGAAACAGAACCTCGGCCGCGGAATCGGATCCTGAAGCAATTCCAAGGCCGTTCCTCGGTTCGCCTACCACTCCGATACGTTCTAGCCGCCTGACCGATTCGGTCCCACGCCAGGGAGAATTCTCAATGAACACCCGTCGCAGTCTTAGCCTCTTGGCGATCGTCGCTTCGCTGGCCCTATTCGCAGGTGCGTGCAGTGGCAGCGACGAGGACTCCTCCGCCAACAACAAGGCCGAAACCACCGTCAAGGACAATGCAGCAAAGGACGGTGCGGCCAAGGACAGCTCGAAAGAAAACGGAACTGCCGAGGATGTCGATTCGACGGACACCGCACCGAAATCGCTCAGCAACAAGGATTTCACCGCTCAGTTGGGCAAGATCAACGACGAGATCAAAGCTGCCGGAACTGACCCGTGCGCGATTGCCCTGGCCCAGGACACCGAACCCCCCGAGCCGACCAACGCAACACAGGTGGCAGACGTAGTCGGCACCTACAGCCTGCTGCTGCGATCAATGGCCGGAGCCCTGCCTTCAGCATCATCGGCAAACGCCAAGGCGCTCACCAACGCCGCCGATGCCATCGACAAATCGGCCAAGGATGCCGGCTATTCGGGAGACTTCTTCAGCAGCGAGGGCCTTCGGAAGGTTATGACCGACCCAGGCGTCAACGCAGGAATCACCGAATTCACAGCTGCTACCAAGGACTGCCCTGGCCTCAAGAGCGTGGGTGAAGCCCAGCCGCAGGGCTAGCTGGCACAAAAGCACGGAACCGTCCGGTTCCGATAGGTTCATCCGCCTGAGAACCACCAATTTTCGGCCGATCACAAAGCTCTAGATTCGCAACAGCCCCAAAGTAGAAGAAGTGGAAGAGACAACAAGATGAATACAAGACGCAGCATCACCCTTCTGGTCCTGATGGCCTCATTCGCTCTATTTGCTGGTGCATGCAGCAGCGACGGCGATTCGACCTCCAAGAAGTCAGACAAGAACACGACGTCGACAACTGAGACGAAGAAGGGTGATGAGCCCTCAGACCAAACCTCTACGACCGAGCAGACCACCACGACGGTTGACGACGAAACGTTCAAGACCGAACTCGGCAAGGTCAACACAGCTATCGACAATGCCGGCACGGACGCTTGCGCCCTGGTCGAAGCGCTCAACTCCAACCCTCCGATGCCGGGCAACACCGCCCAGTCGGAACAGTTGGTCGGCACCTACTCGAAGCTTCTGCGCTCGGTGGCCAGTGCCCTCCCTGCCAGTTCGACCGACAACATCAAGGCTCTCAACGGAGCAGCCGACGAGGTCGCCAAGGTCGCAGAGTCCAAGAAGTTCGCCCCCGATGTCTTCACGAGCCAAGAGTTCGGCACCGTGATGAGTTCCGAGGACGTGACCAAGGCGCTTGCCGAATTCTCGGGCATTGCACAGAAGTGCACGCCTACGACCACCGAAGCCACCAAGACCGAAGGCTGAGTCGTCCGACCGGCTCGGGCCAGCGGTCGGCTGACTACCCCACGGTTGTCAGGTCCAGGACGGTAGGTTTCAGCCGACCAGATCGGGCCAGCGGTCGGCCCAGGGCTGTTCGGATTCGATCTGGCTCGCCAGGCGAATCAACTGTCCTTCCTGCCAAGGTGAAGAAATGAAGTGGACGCCGATGGGAAGACCGGCATCGGTCATCGCCAGTGGCAGCGATATCGCCGGCTGACCCGTCACGTTGAACATTGCCGTGAACGCCGCCATGGGGGCCGCGTTCATGACGGGCATGGAAGCGTCGTCCTCGGCTCCGATCCAGATCGATCCAACCTTGGGCGGCTCGACGGCCATCGTCGGGGTGACCAGCACATCGAAATCACGCCCGAACTGCGCCACCACGGATCGAGATGCCCGCTGCAGTGTGAGAACAGCCTTGGCATACTCGATCGATGACGTCGCCATTGCCTGAGAGTGGGAAGCACGGTTGTGCGGCTCGAGTCGATCGGGCACCAAGCCGTCATTGCTTGCGGTGATCGTGGACCACACCGTCAGAAACGCTGCCAGAAACCCGCCCGCGTCCGGCCACTCCGGATCGGTCTCGGTAACCTCATGGCCGAGATCCGCGAGTAGGTCGGCCGTCTCGCTCGCGGCCTGCGAGCACGAGGGGGCTACCGGCATTCCGAGGGCGTTGGTCTGCGCTACCCGGATTCGTAGCTTCCCCGGATCTACACCTACCTCCTGGGCCCACGGCCGTTGAGGGGCGGGCGAGTTGCTCCAAGCACCACAGTCGAGCAGCGCCATCACATCGAGCAGCGCTGCGCTGTCGGCAACAGTGCGTGCCAAGACCCCGGATGTAGACGCTCCGACAATCGGTGAGATTCGGTCCGTTATCCGGTGACGACTCGCCTTCAACCCCACCAGACCGTTGCACGAAGCTGGGATTCGGATTGACCCTCCCCCGTCGGAACCATGGGCGATCGGGGCCATGCCCGAGGCGACGGCCGCTCCGGCGCCACCCGATGATCCACCAGGAGTGAAGTCAGGGTTCCAGGGATTCCGGGTCGCACCGAACCGCTGGGACTCGGTCATCGATATCGAGCCGAATTCCGGAGTCGTCGTCTTGCCCATCAGGACAAAACCTGCGTCGCGCAAACGGGCGACGGGAAGATCGTCCTCGACCGCAGGAACCTCGGGGACGGCGTTCGAACCCATCGAGGTCAGCCATCCCTCTACATTGCTCAGGTCCTTGATCGGCATCGGCACACCGATGAAGGGCGGCAGTTCGTCGGCGGATGTGTTCGCAATTACCTCAGCGGCTGCTACTGCGTCGTCGCGGGCACGCTCGTCGTCCCGAAGGGAGAAGGCATTCAGCTTGGGATCCAGTCGGTCAACCTCAGCCAGGTAGTGGTCGAGGACTTCTACCGGGCTGACGGACTTGGTCCGAATAGCTGCGGCACATTCGAGCGCTGAATTGAAGCGGAGCATTGCTCGAACCTATCCGCGCTCGGGACGTCGATGCCGACTGAATGACGATGTCCGTCACTGATTCGACACATGCCCCGCAGCCGCTCGCACTTAACCCGTTCCGGCTGTCGTTCGAATACCTATAGGTATTCGAA
>JBARXY010000002.1:0-1854 GCA_049647585.1 Microthrixaceae bacterium
AAATACTCATGCGCGATGATCGCCTCGATGTTGGCGAAATCGGCATCTGTCGCGGTCTCCTCGTCGGCCAGCACATATTTGTCGTTGAAAATGTTGAGGCCCTTGTTCTCCATTGCTCCCATATTGAAATCGGAGACGGCAACAATATTGAAAACATCGAGATCGTATTCGCAGCCGAAGAGGTCCTCATCCCATTTCATGGAGCGCTTCAAAGCGTCCATTGCGTAGCCGGCCAGCCGCTCTTTGCCATGCTCGACATAGATGCCCAGCGCGACATCGCGGCCTGACATTGTAACGAAGCGATCTTCGATTTTGCCGAGATCACCCGCCACAAGCGCGAAGAGATAGGACGGTTTCGGGTGGGGATCTTCCCAAACCGCGTAATGCCAACCATCGGCAAGGTTGCCGCTCTCAACAGGGTTGCCATTCGACAAGAGCAGCGGAGCTTCCTGGCGCGATGCCTCGATGCGCACCGTATAGACGGACAGGATATCCGGACGGTCGAGAAAGTAAGTTATGCGCCGGAAACCTTCGGCTTCGCACTGCGTGCAATAGACGTTGCTGGAACGGTAGAGCCCCATCAACGCTTCGTTGTGCGCCGGATCGATCCGGGTTTCTGTGACGAGCGTGAATTTCGCTTTTGCAGGCGGCGCATTCAAAATAAGCTGGTCCGGGCCAGCGACATAGGCGGATAAAGGCACTGCCTTGCCATCCACCTCGATGCGCTGGAGCGTCAGCCCGTCCCCATCGAGGGCAAGCGGCGTGACCGTCGTGAGTTCGGCGCGGCGCTCGATCGTCAGTTCAGCGACGACAACGGTGGCTTCTGGCGAAAGGCGAAAGGTCAGCCGCGTTTGCGGAATGAGATAGTCGCTTGGCCTATAGTCCTCCAGCTTGAAGACCTGGCCTGTATCGGTGCGCATCCGATTGCTTTCCTTTCGTTTTTGGTTAGGCGAGGCAAAGCCGTTGGCCCAAGACACCCAAAGCCCGGTTCTTTACATGAAACGAGGCCACGTCAACATGCTTGCAACTCCGGCGCATATCCGCTCGGCAATACAGGACGCCACTTCAACGTGACTTCATCCGAAGTCCCCGGCTCGCGGGGCGCTCTCACCGCAATCGCGCTGAAAGTCATGTCAGTAACGATTTTCGTTGCGATGTCGTCGCTGATCAAGGCAGCAGGGCCGTTGCCCGCAGGCCAGATCGTGTTCTTCCGGTCCTTCTTTGCTGTTTTCCCGATCCTGATTTTTCTGTTCTACAAGCATGAACTTCGCACGGCCTTTGCAACCAAGCGTCCGATTGGCCACATCCTGCGTGGCGTCGTCGGCGTGTGCTCGATGGGCTTCACATTCTTTGCCCTGACACGGCTGCCGTTGCCCGACGCGATAACGCTCAACTACGCGCAGCCGTTGCTTATTGTCGTGTTCAGTTCGCTTTTCCTTGGCGAGGCGATCCGGTTTTACCGCTGGAGCGCGGTCGCGGTCGGATTGCTGGGCGTCGTCATCATCTCATGGCCGGAATTGACGTTGCTGAGCTCCGGGTCGGGGATGGACGATAAGGAAGTGTTGGGCGTGATGGCAGCTCTGGCCGGCGCGGGCAGTTCTGCGGTGGCAGCACTTCTGGTTCGGAATCTGGTTCACAGCGAGCGCACGGCCACCATCGTCCTGTGGTTTTCGATGATGGCGAGCTTGCTCGCGCTTTTGACTTTGCCATTTGGCTGGGACGCGATGAGTTCGACGCAGGTCATGCTGCTGGTCGCTGCCGGCTTTTGCGGCGGCATCGCGCAAATCCTCATGACTTCCGCCTACAGGCATGCAGAGGTTTCGGTGGTTGCCCCATTCGAGTACACCTCGATGA
>JBARXY010000003.1:0-17286 GCA_049647585.1 Microthrixaceae bacterium
GGATCAGGGCGCTTCGACGTTGAAGGCCTCCAGATCCCTGGCGAGTCCATCACGGAGCTCGCCTGCCAGAACACCCCTCATGGTCGTGCGGGTCAAGCTGAAGGGAGTGGCGTGCAGATTCTCGGCAAGTTCAGTGCCTACCTCCAGGGCCCGGGCGATCACTTCATCCGGTGCAACCACCTCGTCGAGGAACCCTGCGTCGCGCGCCTCGACAGGAGTGTGGATGTGAGCCAGTTGTACAGCTGCTGTGAAGGCGCGAGGCGAAAGTCTGTCCCGACAGACCTCGACGGCGAAGGCCGGCACGGGCATTCCAATCCGGACCTCGTTGAGGCCGATCTTGAAGGGGCCGTCGGCACCGATCCGCACGTCGGCACAGCACAGCAGGATTCCGCCCATCGCGAGTGCGTGCCCGGTCACCGCCAGCACCACGGGACGGGGAAACTCAAACAACCGGATGCCCAACCGGGCGCCTCTTGCGAGTAGGTCACGAGCCTGCTCCGGCCCGCTTGTCATTACCGTGAGATCGAATCCGGCTGAGAACTTGCCGGGTCGCCCTGCGATGACGACAGTCCTGGCGCCGTCCTGCTCGGCGCGGTCGAGGGAGTCTTCGATGCCGGCGAGGGTGGCGTGGCTCAGAGCGTTGGCCTTGCCGTCGTCAATTGAGATGACGGCAACCGGGTCGGTGAACTCGTAGCTCACGTTCTGTGCTTCTGCGGAGGTGGAGTCGGTCATGTGTGAACCGTAGGATGTGTTGCCTGAGTGGAGCCAGCGAGACGACGCACAGCCCGTCGGCCGCTGTGTCACACTCAACGAGGGGCGTGCGCCCTGCCCCACCTCCCCCAATGATGACGTCGCAAAGCCGAACCAGGTCCTTCATAGAAATGTCCGGGCCTGATGGACCGAGACTTCCCCAGCTTCCGGGGCTCGACGGGATACGCGGGTTGGCCGTCGTCGCTGTGGTGCTCTACCACGTCGGTTTCAACTGGGCCGTCGGCGGATACCTGGGCGTATCGACGTTCTTCACACTCTCGGGCTTCCTGATCACCTCGCTGCTGTTGAACGAATCGTGGCGAACTGAACGGGTATCGCTCAGCCATTTCTGGGGTCGACGCTTCCGTCGCCTGTTGCCTGCTTCGCTGCTGACCCTGGCCTTGGTCTCAACCCTCTTCGCCCGCCTGGTGGCCGATGCAGACCAGCGCAGCGCTCTGCGGGGCGGGGTTTTGTCGTCGCTGTTCAACGTGGCGAACTGGCACTCGATCCTGAGTGGCTCGAAGTACGGCGACTTCACGGTGAGTCCATCCCCCGTGGTCCACTTCTGGAGCCTGTCGATCGAGGAGCAGTTCTATCTACTGTTCCCACTGCTCATGATTCTCCTGTGGCGGGTAGCCAAGGGGCGTCGCGCCCTGCTCGGTGGACTCTTCGTCGGGCTGGCTGCCTTGTCGGCGTTGCTACCCCTGATCTTCTCGATGAGCACCAACCGCGCCTATCTGGGCTCCGACACCAGGGCGGCCGAGATGTTCGTCGGCGGAGCCCTCGCGGTGCTGCTTTCGTATGAGTCGGTGCGGCGCAGAATTGCACTCCGCTACCGAGCGAGGACGGCGCTGTTGGTGGCAGCCGCGGTGAGCCTGGGCGTGCAGGTCTACTTTTGGATCTCGGTTGAACAGTCCAGTGGCTGGCTCTACCGAGGCGGTTTGCTTGCCTATGCAACGATGACCTGTTTGATCATCGCAGCGGCGGCACTGCCACTCGGCCCGATCAGCAGCTTGATGTCGCAGTCCCCGCTGCGCTGGCTGGGGACTCGGTCCTACGGGATCTATCTGTTCCACTGGCCGCTACTGCTTACGGTTCGCCAGCTACTTTCCGAATGGGACCGACTACCCCAAGCGGCAATAGCCATTGGCGCCACTCTCGTCACCGCCGAGCTTTCCTTCCGGTATTTCGAACAGCCGATCAGGTCCGGTCGATGGCCCGTGCGGGGCAATGCCCTGAGGACCGCACGTCTTACCGGTGTCGCGGTTCTGGTCGTAGCAGTCCTTGCGTGTCTACCCCTTCCGGTCAACAAGGCGGAGCTCAGCACCGACTTCGAGGCGGCGCTGAAGGACTTCAACGCCCGCCAGACCCAGTCTCCGCCGGCCGATACTGCCGATGTCACGACGACGGTTCCGGGCAATGGCGCCGGGGCCGCCAAGCCCACTCCGCCGGCCACCGCGCGGGTCGGAACCTTCGGTGACTCGACCGCGCTCTTGACTGTGATGGGGCTTGCCGGTGCCGGGCGGAGCGGGCAGGAATCTCGACTGGTCGACTCGGGAGGGGACGTGGAGCTGGGTTGTGGCGTCTCGCGCTTCAAGACCCTGCGCCTCGAGGACTCTCGCCCCCCGATGGATCAGTGCCTGTCCTGGCAACCACGTTGGACCCAGCGGGTCTCGGAGTTGAAGCCGGATATCGCGCAACTGATCACTGGCGCGTGGGAGCTGCCCGACGCCCAGCTTCCCAACAGTGATGAATGGACATCGATCGGGCATCCGGACGCGGATCAATTCATCCACTCCGAACTCCTGGCGGCCGTGGACACCCTGAGCAGCACAGGGGCGATGGTGCTTGTAGTGCTGTGGCCTCCGTACGCTCCATGGACCGACGACCATGGCAAGCCGGGCCTGACAGCTCAGGAGGAGCCAGAGCGGATGGCACGACTGCACGAACTCATGAAGCAGGTCGCAGATGAACGTCCGCGGTCTGTGCGCCTCCTGGATCTGGCCGAGTATCTCGGACCGGAACGGCTCGCCGACCGATCGCTGCGACCGGACGGTCTCCACATATCCGCAGAGCAGATGCAGAAGCTCTACACGGACGGGCTGGCCGAGAAGGTCTACGGCGTCTGGAGCGACTGGTGGAAGCTCAAGAACCCCTGACTGCCTTCTAAGCCTGGCCGGCTCCGCTGTAGGAATGTGGCTCGGCAGACCTACTGTGGTTCGGTGATTCTCCTCGACGTTGTCCGAGTTGCCGCCAGTCGTCCAGGCCGCCCGCTGTTCGCCGATGTCTCGCTGACCATCGCCGATTCGGACCGCCTCGGCGTCGTGGGACTCAACGGCTGCGGCAAGTCGACCCTTCTCGGAATCATCGCCGGGACGAACGAGCCCGAGAGCGGCGAGGTGCGCAGGGGGCGAGGGGTGCGGATCGAAGTCCTCGACCAGAACCCCTCACTGCGTGAGGGGACTGTCTACGAGGCCGTTGTAGCGGGTCACGAGGAACACGCGTGGGAGGCCGCCTCGGTCGCCGACCGCCTGGGTCTTGGTCCCTTGATGGACCAAGATGTCAAGAGCCTTTCCGGTGGCCAGGCAAAGCGGGTCGCGCTGGCACGTTCACTCGTCACCGAGTCAGACCTGTTGATCCTGGACGAACCGACCAACCACCTTGACGTTGACGCCATTGCGTGGCTCGAGGATCGTCTGGCGGCGCACCGCGGCGGGCTCGTGCTGGTGACCCACGATCGCCATTTTCTGGACCGGATCACGACCCGGGTTCTAGAACTCGACCGCGGCCACGGCTACATCCATGAGGGCGGTTACGGCGCCTATCTGGAAGGCAGGGCGCTGCGCGAAGAGATGGCCGAGAAGGCCGAGCGGACGCGGAAGAACCTGGCCCGGACCGAACTCGCGTGGCTCCGGCGAGGCGCTCCTGCACGGACCGCCAAGCCAAAGGCCCGCATCGCGTCAGCTACGGCGATAGTCAACGGTCGAGCCGAAGCCGCAGCCCGCAGCGGCGACCTGCCGCTGCATGTCGGTACTCCAAGGCTTGGGGACAAGGTCATCGAACTCCGGGGTGTCTCCCACGCGTTCGCTCCGGCGCCCCCGTTGTTCTCGGACGTGGAACTGCTGCTCGACAACCGCGAGCGACTTGGAATCGTCGGACAGAACGGCACCGGTAAGTCGACCCTGCTGGACATCATGGCCGGGGTGATTACACCGAGCGCCGGAGTCGTCGAGTTCGGAACCACCGCCAAGGTGGGTTACTACGACCAGCGCGGTCGTGAGCTCGACCCGACACAGCGGGTGCGCGATGCAGTCACCGGCGGCAAGGGAGAGGTCGATTGGACCGACTCGGCGCTGATGGAGGCCTTCTGGTTCGACGGCGATGCCCAGTGGGCGCCGATCGGACTGCTCTCCGGGGGTGAGCGTCGCCGACTCCAACTGCTGTTGACGTTGGCTGAGCGACCGAACGTGTTGCTACTCGACGAACCCACAAATGACCTGGACTTGGACACGTTGCGTCAGCTCGAAGACTTCCTGGAGGACTGGCCCGGAGCGCTAGTGGTTGTCAGCCACGACCGTGCGTTCCTCGAACGGACAGTCACCGATGTCGTGATTCTCGACGGCGCCGGTACTGCCGCCCGACGACCCGGTGGTTACGCGGCCTATGAGGAGCAGCGACGTCGGCTCTCGGGCGGGCGCAAGGTTTCGGCCACTGGTGGTGGAGTCTCGGGCCGTGTCGCCAAAGCTGGGTCCGGCAAGTCAGGATCCAGCAAGTCAGGCTCGAGCAAGTCAGGCTCCGACAGGGCAGGCACGGAGATGGCAAGCAGCGGGACGAAGGGTGCCGGTAGCAGGACGCCAGGTGCGGCGGCCGCTGACGGTGCCGCAGCCACACGCAGTTCCTCAACCATCCGGTTCCAGCTCAAGGCAGTCGACAAGGAACTGAAGTCGACCCGCAGGCGTCACGTGAAGCTTCAGGATGAACTCGCCGTGGTGGCCACGGGCAGTGACCACGAGCGAATGACGGAGTTGGGCGTGGAGCTTGCCGGGATCGAGGCCAAATTGGCCGAGGCCGAGGAGCGTTGGTTGGAGCTTGCAGCTGAAGCCGAAGCAGTCGGAATGAAGGTATAAGTGTCACACCGGATGTCCCGGCGACATTTCTCCTATTACCATGTTGTAAATCATGAGCGTTGACACGACAGAAACTGAAACAACGACTACTGACGAATTGGCCACTACCGGCGACATTGTGTTGCGGGTGACGGCAGAGGCCATGTCGACGGTCATGGGAATCCGGGCGACCGAGGATGATCCTGAGT
Organism: Microthrixaceae bacterium; assembly: GCA_049647585.1. Taxonomy (GTDB): domain Bacteria; phylum Actinomycetota; class Acidimicrobiia; order Acidimicrobiales; family Microtrichaceae; genus JAGQSZ01. The sequence goes on from JBARXY010000003.1 coordinate 5,066, forward strand.
CATTGGCGCTGCGTGTGGCGGTCACCGGGACGAAGGGGATCGAGTACACCTACGACCTGTCCTTCGACGAAATTGCTGCGATCGACGACGAACACATGAGCTACACCATCGGCGATCTGACGGTAATGATTCCCCTCGAATCGGTGGAGAACCTTCGGGGAGCCGAGTTGGACCTGCCCCGGGCTGCTGCTCAGGGAGGGCTGGTCATCCGCAACCCCAACCGGGCCGACCCAATGGCCGGGATTGAGATCGAGTTGACCGGCGACATTGCCAACAAGGTCACGCAGCTGCTGGAGCAGTCAATCAACCCGGCGCTCGACTCCCACGGCGGTTACGCCAATCTGGTCGGAGTCGACGAGAAGAACAACGTCTACGTGTTCATGGGTGGCGGCTGCCAAGGCTGTTCAGCCAGTGCAGCGACTTTGAAGCTGGGGATCCAGCGCTCAATCAAGGAGCACATCCCCGAAGTGCTTGAAGTCATCGATGCGACTGACCACTCCCAGGGCGAGAACCCCTTCTACGAGTAGGTCCGAGACCCCCGTGTGATTGCGTAGGGCGGAAGTCAGTGGCCGCAAGAGTGCCCGATGTTCGATCACCCCAGTTTGTCGATCAGGCCCACCTGCAATCAGCAGCCGTCGCGGCGAGTATCCACGAGGCTGACGACCAGGCGTTCATCGACGCGGTCAGCTCTCAGACCTCATAACGTGTGACGTTTCGTGAAACAGTCGGCTATGGCTCAGGTGATCTCAGTACGGCTCGACGACGAGGCAGATCGAGCGCTCCGCGCTCTCGAAGCCGCTGGTATGACTCGGTCCGAAGCTATCCGGTCAGCACTTATTTCTTCGGCTCAGCGACTGCGCCGGAGTTCCGAACTCGCTGCAGAGGTTGCCGCTCTCGAAGCTGATGAACAGGACCGCGACGAGATGCTCGCCGTGGCAGGCCTCATGGAGTCGCTGCGTGCCGCCTAGGCCGACCGTGGCGATGTGCCGTTTATGGGCACCCCGGGAAGCCGAAGGGCCGTAGCGACTTCCGCACTACGGAATCACAGGGGCCAGGCCTTCTCGATTTCGGCTGGCCGGCGGATCAGTTCTGGGACTTCTCGATGCCGGGCAGATCGATCTCGGAACCCTTCCATGCGAGCACCTCGTCGACGATGCCGTCAGCATCGAGTCCGAGTGCTGCGAGGATCGAGTCCGGTTTGCCATGGGCCAAGTGGACAGTTGGAATGCCCAGCACCCTGACCGTCGGTCCTCCGGTGGAGACGAGCTTGGACAGGTTGTCCAGTACTGCCTCGCCGATTCCGCCGTCACGCAGCCCGTCCTCGATGGTGATCACCAATCGGTGGCCTGCAGCGTCGTCGAGCATGTCGGGATCGAGTGGCTTGACGATGCGCGGGTCCCACACCGTCGCCCGGATTCCCATGGCCTGGAGCCGTTCGGCCGCTTCCCTGGCGGCACTCAACATCTTGCCCACCCCGATGATGCAGACATCCTCACCCTGGAGGACCTTGCGCGCATTGAGTCCCGATCCGGTGGTGACGTCGTCGGTGGGGGGCATTGTCTTGGAGAACCGGATCGAAGCAGGCCCATCGAGGCACAGCTCGAGTGCGTCGTGGAGCATCCGTGAAACTTCGGCGTAGTTCGACGGGGCGAAGATCGTCGCGTTGGGGACCTTCGACATCAGAACCATATCCAGAACGCCGTGGTGCGAGGGTCCGTCATCTCCGGTGATGCCGGCACGGTCCAGGACGAAGACGACCGGCTGTCCATGCATGCTGACGTCCAGGTTGACCTGATCGAACGCCCTACTGAGGAACGTGGCGTACATGGCCACGACGGGCCGAAGTCCACCCATGGCCATCCCGGACGCAGAGGTCACAGCGTGCTGCTCGGCAATTCCCACGTCGAAGGTCCGTTCAGGGAACTTGCGGCCGAACGGCAACAGGCCGGTCGAATCCGGCATGGCAGCGGTAATCGCGACGAGTTCGGGACGTTCTTCGGCCTCGGCGATGATCGCCTCGGAGAACGCTGCTGTGTACGACCCCGGCTTCAGCTCGGACAGGTCGTGCATGTTCTTGATCGGGTCATTCTCGGCGGGGCCGTAGCCACGCCCCTTCTGGGTGAGGCAGTGGACGACAACCGGACCGTCAACCGACTGCGCGTTGCGGAAGACCTCTTCCAAGGCGGCAATGTCGTGGCCGTCGTAGGGGCCGAGGTAGGTAACTCCGAGCTGCTCGAAAAACGCCGGCGGTTCGAACATCTCCCGGATGGCCGCCTTGGCTCCGGCGGCGCCCTTCTCCAGGTACGAACCGAGTGGTAGCTCGGCGATGATCCTCTCGATACGAGCGCTCTGACGCCGGTAGGCGGTCGAAGATCTGAACTTGGCGAGGCTTTCGCTGAGACTCGATGCCGTCGGTGCGTAGGAGCGACCGTTGTCGTTGAGGACGATGATGGCCTTGCGACCTGAGTGGCCCAGGTTGTTGAGGCCCTCATACGCCAGCCCGCCGGTCAAAGCGCCGTCACCCAGAACGCCGATGATCTGACGGTCCTCCTCGCCCCGCAGATGCATCGCGGTGGAAAGCCCGTGGGCGTAGGACACGACCGTCGATGCATGGCTGTTCTCGACCCAGTCGTGGTCCGACTCGCTGCGACATGGGTAACCCGACAGACCACCTTCGGTGCGGAGCGTGTCGAATGCCTCCCGACGACCGGTGAGGATCTTGTGCACGTATGCCTGATGTCCGGTGTCCCAGAGGATGATGTCGTGGGGGGAATGGAATACACGGTGCAGGGCAATGGTGATCTCTACGACGCCGAGGTTCGATCCAAGGTGACCGCCCCGAGTGTTCACACACTCAACTACGAACTCCCGGATCTCTGCAGCGAGTTCGTTCAACTGCGCCAGGTCCAGCCTGGTCAGATCTGCGGGACTCTTGATTCGTTCCAACAGCATTGATGCTTGTCCTTCGTGTAGCTGACCCACGCTACCGCTGTCCTGACCCCGGATCATGTCGACGGTTTATGTCGAGGTCTCCTCAGGACGCCTACGAGGTGGCCGGTCAGGGTTGCGGTGCAGGGCAAAACTGGGAGCGCCAGCGAGGCTGGCGACAATGAAGACGGCGTAGACGAGCAGTCCCAGTGCAATAGCGCTCGAGTCCGGAACGGGATTAGCCAGGGCGCCGAAGAACACCACGAAAGCTCCTTCGCGCACTCCCAGGCCACCAAGAGCGAGAGGGAGGTTCTGGAGAATTGCGGTGGGAGGGAAAAATGCCATGACGACGATCAGGTCGACCTGGTGGAGTCCCAGTGCCCGGGCGGCAGCGAGTACCGAAACGCATTGCAGAAACTGGAAGCCGATACCGGCGCCGAGCACCGAAGCGACCTGCCAGGGCTTGTGGCGAAATGCCAGAACACCTAGGTGGACCGCGCCCAGGTAGCGGGTCCAGCCCGACTTTCCGACAAGGCGGCCGGCGCCTCGAGGGTGACCGGCGAGCCAGAGCATTCCGACCAGGCCAACAAGAGTGGCGACGTTCAACAGCACCGCTGCCAGGCTGGCGCCGCCGAGTTGGAGGAGGCCTGGCCGCACGGCGAACGCGATGCCGGACAGCAAAGGAAGCACCAACCAACCGGTAAGACGTTCGAGCGCGGTAGCAGCGAAGGCGTCTGTGAAGTTCTTGGTCTCCTGGCCCTGTCGGACCACTCTGACGACATCACCGCCGAAAGATGTCGGTAGAGCATTGGAGACGAACTCGCCGGCCAGTAGGTGACCGAACATCCGGCGGAACGGCATGTGCAGCCCGAGCGTCGAGGAAACCTGTGACCACCGGAGAGTCTGGAGGACGTAGGCCAGCACGTGGATGAGCACTGCGAAGACGAGCCACGAGATCGTCGATGCGTTGAAGTCCGGTACTACGTCATCAATGGAAACCGGAGGGAGACGCCAGAAGAGAATTCCGAGGAAGAGAAGACTTACGCCAAGGCGGATGAGCGTGCTGCGCCAATTGTTCCGCGGCAGACCATGTGGGAGCGACGCCTCGTCTATCTCGGCGATGGCTTCGCAGAGCTCCTCTTGTTCTTGGCTCGTCTGCGCGGCACCGTTTTCCGACATAGGGCCTTTCGACTCTACCTATCACTTTCCGACACAGGGAGAATCGCCCCAACTCCCGCGGGCGGGCGACGGTCCGGTCAGTGAACCTTTTCCAGGAACTGCTCGACGTTGATCAGGACACGCGTGACCTTGCCGGCAGCGACGAGTCCCCTGCTGTCACGCACGGCGACGTGAAAGATGAGGCGTCGGCCCTCGACCTTCTCAAGGCTGGCCTCGGCCGTGACCATCTGGCCCACGGCTGTGGGAGAGATGTGCTCCATCTGGACCCTGACCCCGACGGTCGAACAACCCTCGTCAAGCTCGGCGTGGACCGCGAGTACGGCGGCTTCCTCGATGAGCGCCACGACGCGGGGAGTGGCGAGCACCGGAACGACACCGGTCTTCATGGCGATTGCAGTGTCATCGTCGGAAACGACGAGGTTGACCGTGGCTGACAGGCCGGGACGTACAGGCATTGCCGATACAGTAAGCAGCTTCGCCGAGCAGAGGCACATCCGGCCACGCTGGGGCACATTCAGATCAGGAGGGCAGTCCATGCTCGATGAGTCGACGATCCAGAGGGTTCTCGGGGCCGCAACCTCCGACGGTGCAGATTTCGCCGAGATATTTGCCGAGGAGAAGCGCTCATCCTCGGCGCTGCTCGACGACGGAAGAATTGAGGAGCTCACCTCTGGGCGTGATCGTGGCGCGGGAATCAGGGTCGTCGCGGGTGAATCAACCGGGTTCGCACACACGTCGGATCTGAGTGAGGAAGGCCTGCTGGCCGCTGCCAGGATCGCATCTGCCGCAGCCCGCGGCTCCGGCTCGGGTACCAAAACGGTGGACCTGGACAGAATCAATGCCGCCCGGCCCAACAACGTCCTGGTGATGCCCTCAGAGGTTGACAAGGCGCGCAAGGTTGAATTGCTACTGACGGCCAACGAGGTCGCTCGTGCCACTGGTGGCGCGATCAGCCAGGTGTCGGCCCGCTACGCCGACTCTCACCGGCAGATCCTCGTCGCCAACACCGACGGGACACTCGCGTCGGATGATCAGGTCAAGACGCTGTTCTCGATATCGGCGGTCGCCACTGGCGACACCGGCATGCAAACGGGACGCGAGTCGGTCGGACGGACGGTGGGCTTCGAACTCTTCGACACCTACGACGTCGCTGAGTTGGCCCGTACCGCGGCAGGTCGGGCCCTTACCAAGCTTGCAGCCCGCCCGGCTCCGTCAGGTGAGATGACCGTGATCATCGGCCCGGGCGGCGGAGGCGTGATGTTCCACGAGGCGTGTGGCCACGGACTCGAGGCCGACCTGGTTTCCAAGGGAGCATCGGTGTTCGCCGGTCGCCTCGGCGAGCAGGTTGCGTCGCCTCTGGTCACACTGGTCGATGACGGAACCATGGGAGGGGAGTGGGGTTGCTTCGCAATTGACGACGAAGGTCGCCCTGCTCAGCGCAACGTCCTGATCCAGGACGGAATACTCGTCGACTACATGTGGGACGGCCTGCGAGCCAGGGCAGAGGGGCGCAAGTCTTCCGGCAACGGACGACGCCAGAGCTACCAGCACCTGCCGATGGTCCGCATGACCAACACCTATCTGATGGGCGGATCCTCCAAGCCCGACGAGATACTCGCTGACACGCCGTCGGGGGTGTACATCTCGCACCTCGGTGGTGGACAGGTGAACACGGCGACCGGCGACTTCGTATTCGGCATGACCGAGGCCTACCTCATCGAGGACGGTCGGATCACCGAGCCGTTGCGCGAGGGCAACCTCATCGGCAACGGTCCCGGGGTTCTGACCGCAATAGATGCTGTTGGTGATGACTTCGCCATGGGTTCCCCCGGAACCTGCGGCAAGGATGGGCAGGGAGTGCCCGTCGGTGACGGAGTTCCGACGTTGCGGGTCGCGTCCGGTCTGACGATCGGCGGAACAGCCTCCTGAGAGGTTTAGCTAACTGCCGCTTGAACTGTGGCGCGCATGACTTGCTGGTCGTAGGTTTGCTACGTGAGTTTGTCGCCCCAGGATCTGATCCAGTCGTTCGGACTTCTGGGGATCGCCGCCATCATCTTCGCCGAGTCCGGCCTGCTGATCGGATTCTTCCTTCCGGGTGACTCGTTGCTGTTCACGGCCGGCGCGATCGCCGCTGGCGTGTTCAGTTCCATTTCGATTCACCTGAACCTTGCGGTTCTGTTGCCGGTTGTGGCCATCGCCGCAATCGCCGGTGATCAGGTCGGATACCTGTTCGGGTCCAAGGTCGGCGGGTCACTTTCGAAGAGGGAGGATTCACGGTTCTTCAAACAGGCCCATCTGGCGAAGGCCGAAGCCTTTTTCGAACGATACGGGCCGCGGGCGTTGGTCATGGCACGTTTCGTGCCGGTCGTCCGAACATTCACGCCGATCGTCGCTGGCGCGGGGTCCATGCGGTACCGAACCTTCGTCGTTTACAACATCATCGGTGGAGTCCTCTGGGCGGTCGGCGTGACCCTGCTCGGCTACTTCTTCGGGCAGGTAGATGTGATCCGGAACCACATAGAACTTGCGCTGATCGGAATCGTCGTGGTGTCGCTGGTGCCTGTGGTCGTCGAAGTTCTGAGGCACCGTCGAACACCTGTGGGTGCGTGAATCGCCCGAGTGGGCCTTTGCTACTCTCGGTGCCCCCACAGTTCGTGGCCTGATCGGGTCGGAAGATCCCGTCCGAGGATCGGTGGAGCAGCCCATGACACCCGATGAGCTTCAACAGATCGCCGATCGGCTGGTCTCGATGGCGGTGCCGGGGGAAGAACTCGAAGCGGTGGTCGCATGGAGCCACGACACCGAGGTACGTGCCTACGAGGGTGAAGTCGAACACTTCGTCTCGTCCGACTCGGTTGGAGTCGGGGTTCGGATCATCACTGAGGGTCGCCAGGGGCTCTCCTGGGTCGGCGTCGTAGATGAAGCGGCCCTTGCCGGTTGCCTTGACGAGGCCCGTGACAACGCCCGGTTCGGATCACCTGACCCCGATGCCGGGCTGGCAGAACCCGACGGCGTGCCAGTGGCGCCGCTCCGGCTCTTCGATGAGCGACTCGCCGAAGTTCCGACCGAAGACAAGATCGCGATCGCCATCGAACTCGAAAGACGAGTCCGCGGCGGCGACCCGAGGATCATCGGAATCGAGTCGGCCGACTACGCCGACTCGATGATGTCGAGCGCAATCGCGTCCACCACCGGAATCCGATCCTCGAGCGCCGAGACGTCTGTCTACATCGGTGCCTATGCGCTCGCCGGCGACGATGACGACACCACCACGGGTTTCGGATTCTCGGTCGGTCGTTCGATCGAGGACCTTTCGGTTGCAATCGCTTCGGCCGAGGCGGTCGAACGTTGCGTCAGCCTGCTCGGGGCCAAGAAGGCGCCGAGTGAGAAGTTGACCGTCGTATTGCATCCTTACGTGACTTCCCAGTTCCTGGGTTTGGTGGCCGAGATGCTCGCCGGCGACGCGGCCCTGCGGGGTAGGTCTCCGTTCGCAGGTCGGATCGGAGAATCAATCGCCTCGTCGGGGTTGACCCTGTTCGACGACGCAACCAATCCGGACGCGCCCACCGCATCTGACACAGACGGCGAAGGGCTGGCTTGTAGGCGAGTTCCGTTGATCGACGCCGGGGTACTCAGCGGATTTCTACACAACGCCTACACCGCTCGGGCCATGGGGTCGCGTTCGACCGGATCGGCCCAGCGTGGTGATCACCGCTCTGCGCCCGGTGTCGGCGCCCACGTCGTAAGCCTGACCCCAGGTCGGCACTCGCCCGAAGAGGTGTTGTCGCTTGTAGGTGATGGTTTCCTTGTCAACGACATTGCCGGACTGCACTCCGGAGTCAACCCGGTTTCGGGCGACCTGTCGGTCGGCGCTGAAGGCGTAAGAATCCGTGGCGGTGAGCGGGCTGAGGCCATTCGCGAGGTGACGATTGGATCGACGCTGCAGCGCATGCTCGGGCAGATCACGGCGATCGGCTCCGACCTGACGTATTACCCGTGGGAATCCGCGGGAGTGACCATGGCGATCAGCGACATGACGATGTCGGGCTTGTGAGAGGGGACTTGTGACCGCAAGTATGTTTGAGCCAGAGGCGCGGGATCTGTTCGAACTCGCCGATCGGCTGATAGCTCGGGCGACGCCCGGCGAGCAGATCGAGGTTGTACTGGCGAGGGGGTCCTCGACCAGCGTCAAGGTCTACGGAGGACAGGTAGAGTCGCTCACCTCGGCCGACAGCACCGGCGCAGGGGTGCGGGTCATAACCGAAGGGCGCGTCGGGTTTGCTCACTGCGGGACTCTTGACCCGAACGTGCTCGACGACATGTTGAGCGAGGCCCGCGACAACGCGGAGTTCGGAGAGGCCGACCAGTTCAACGGGCTTGCCCAGCCCGACGGCGTGGCCATCGTTGCCAACGACTCATGGTCCGAGCGGGTTCTTGAGTTTCCCGTTGACGACAAGATCGCCATGGCCCTGGACCTCGAGAAGCGGGTTCTGGCCGCAGATGAACGAATCGTCAGCTCTCGCTCGACCACCTACGGCGACGGTTGGGGACAATCGGTCATCGTCTCGACCGCCGGGATACGCGGCGCGGATCGCTCGTCGTCTTGCGCGGTGTCTACCCAGCCGTTGGCCCACCAGGGAGACGAGACCCAGATCGGGGTCGGTTATCAGGTGGGAAGGGACCCGTCGGCACTCGACGTCGAGGCAGCATCGGACGAGGCGGTCGAACGGGCGACCAGACTTCTTGGGGCGGTCAAGCCGCCGTCGGGTCGGATGACGATCCTGCTGGAGCCACGCTTGGCGTTGACTTTGCTGGGGATCGTCGCAGGCATGTTCTCGGGCGACTCGGTTCTGAGGGGCAGGTCGCCGTTCGCTGACCGGCTCGGTGAACAGATTGCGTCACCGCTGCTGTCGTTGACCGATGACCCGACACGATCCGAGTCGATTGCCAGCACCGAACTCGACGGAGAGGGGCTCGCGTGTAGGCCCAATCCGCTCATCGTCGACGGAGTGCTTGACCGGTTCCTCTACGACTCCTACTCGGGTCGGCGCAGCGGCGCCGGCTCTACAGGGTCGGCGGTCCGCTCCACCAGAGGGCTGCCCTCGGTTGGTGTGCAACTGCTGGTCATGGAGCCGGGCACACGGTCCTTTGCGGATCTGGTCTCGTCGATCGACAAGGGCTTGTACGTGAACAGTTTCTCGGGACTGCACTCGGGGGTGAATCCCGTCTCGGGGGACTTCTCGGTCGGAGCCGACGGCCTGATGATCCGCAACGGAGCAATAGCCGAGCCGGTGCGTGAATTGACCGTCGCGTCGACGATCCAACGGCTCTTGAGCGACATCTCCGAGGTCGGTGGGGACTTCCAGTGGGAGCGCAGCGGCGATGGTGGCTGCTCGCTAGTCATCGAGGACGTCTCGATCTCTGGCTCCTAGCCGCGCCGCGCAAGGCTCGTCGAAAGCTGCGGACCGCAGGCTGGTCGAAAGCTGCACACGAGTGCATGTCGCCAGGTCAGGCCCAAGTATTCAGCCGGTGATCACGATCCGCAGAGTTCCGCTGGCGGTGCCTTCGACCGTTGCGGCAACCTCCCCCGCTGCGACGGCGAGCGTCGCGGCCGAATCGCTAAGTTCCATGACGGTCGCGGACTGGGCGACCACGGTCATTGAAGCGCTGGTGATGACCGGGCCGCTGCGGTCGGGGACGATCCCGTAGACGTCGACCAGGTCGCCCGATGCGAGTGGGGCGGGCGAATCACCGAGGGGGACCGTGACTGCCTGTGTTCCGGGACTGAGCCTTGAAGCGATGGGACCCGCCGATGGTTCGGCGACCTTCGCCGCTGTCACGATCTCGCCCCGATCGAGCGGGGTGCGAGCTCGGCGGCCACTCGGCAACTCGGTCAGGGCGGTGGTCGGCGCCAGCGCCCTAGGCACCTCGATCATCTTCATGGAGGACTCGGTCAGAGCATCACCGCCCTCAACCGCGGTCCTTGTCATGACGACCGAGACGGTCTCTCCCCAGGACCGCTTGGCCGAGTCAGCGCCACTGAGCGCGCCATGGACGGTCAGGGCCACGCCGGCTGCGAGCACCAGGCTCAGCAGCCGTCGCCTGGCGACCTGTCGGGCTAGCGATGATCCCTGTAGGCGGAATCGGGCGCGTTCGATGCGGAACAGAATTGGGGCCAGCGGGCGCGCAAAAAGTCGTTGAAACAACGCGGCCACCGTGGCCTCCGATGGATATCAGGGAGTGGGCTGAAGGCCGAGGCGTACGTCGGCGAAAAGCTCGTCGGCAGGAGGGCCCTCTGCTGGGACCGTCAATAGTTCGTGCCCGGTTTCGGTGACCAGGACGGTGTGCTCAAACTGTGCTGAACGCTGAAGGTCGCGGGTGGAAACGGTCCAACCGTCGTCCCACATTTCAAGGCGGCGAGAACCGCGGTTGATCATCGGTTCGACGGTGAAGGTCATGCCGGGAAGGATGACCGTGTCGTTGTGCGGGTCGTAGTAGTGGGGAATCTGCAGGCTCGTGTGGAACTGATCGCCAATCCCATGTCCGATGAACTCCTGTACGACACCGTATCCATATGGGGCGACAGACTGTTCGATCGCACGACCGATTTCGTAGACACGGGCATTGGGCTTCACGACATCTATACCTGCGTGCATTGCAGCTCGGGTGCGGCGGACGAGTTCGAAGGACTCCTCGTCGACATCGCCGACCAGGAAGTTGCACGAGGTGTCCCCGTGCACGCCTTCGATGTAGGCGGTGATGTCGATGTTGACGATGTCCCCATCGACGAGCTTGCGGGAGTCTGGAATGCCGTGGCAGATGATCTCGTTGACCGAGGTGCACAGTGACTTGGGAAAGCCGCGGTAGTTGAGCGTCGACGGGTAGGACCCCGCCTCGACCATGAACTCATGGCCGATTCGGTCGAGTTCGTCGCTGGTGATCCCGGGGCGGATATTGCGTCCAACCTCGATCAGCGCCTCGGCGGCGACCCTGCCGGCTATCCGCATGGCCGCGATCTCGTCGGGAGTGCGGATGGCGCGGCTTGCTCGCGAGGACGGCTCGCCCGTGAGTGCGTACTCAGGCCTTGAGATCCCAGCCGGAACGGTCCGCATCGGCCCAACCAATCCCGCCACGACGGGCGGTGAAGGAGGAGCGGGCAGTGAATTTCGACGCTTGCGTTTTCCCATGCGCCATCAATCCTACGAGATGGCGGCCCGAGTGCTTCATCGCACCGCCGGGGTGAAGGTCCCCCGTGGAGGGCGGCACGGGCAAGCGGCGCAGACAAGCAATTTCTAAACCTCGACGACTTTCATGACGATCGCTCTGAGGATGAAACAGCTCAGAGCAGATCGGAAGCCCTCCAGTCATCGGATGCGAATTGGTGGCCGGCTCCTAATCCTGCTCGCCGTACCTCTGGTCGGGCTGCTGGCGGTGACCGGCTTCGGCGTCTACAGCGGTGTTCAGCAATCCGGGGACGCCTCTGCGCTGAAGGCCCGAACCGACATGGCGACGACCGCCTTCGGGCTGGCCAACGAGTTGCAGCTCCAACGCTCGGCGTTGGTTGAGGGTGAGGCGATCAGCCCTGAGAGCCGGGCGCGCGCGACCCAGGCCGCCGAATCGATCGCAAGCGACGTCAAGTCCATGGACGTGGCGCTGCAACGAATGGCTGACACGACCCTTCGTTGGGTCACCGGAGCCAACGCCGTAGCGTCCAGCGGATTGGGTGGCGATGCCGCCATTTCGACGCTGTCTCCGGCAATCAACAGTGTGCTCGACCTGGCCACGGCCGCTATCGACCCGGCCGGCGCGATCGATGCGGCGTGGGCATCCACCTCGGACAACCTGGCACGCGCACAGGCAGCGTCCTCCGAAGAGGCCGACCGACTCACTCTCCTTTCCGGGGCCGACAAGATCAATCCCATCCAGTTCCAGGTGCTGGTCGGCCTCGCCGCATCGCAGCGCTCCCTGCTCGACCTTGCCGCAACCTCGGCTCCCTACGAGATGGGCGTGCGCGCCAACCGCGTCGGGCACGGCGTGGTTGCCGCCGACGCGGCTCGTCAAGCTGCGTTCGCAGACTTGGGTGAGGTCGACCTGGATGCCTGGCGTTGGGGGGT
>JBARXY010000004.1:0-336789 GCA_049647585.1 Microthrixaceae bacterium
GCGCCACAGCATCACGCTTGAACTCGTCGGTGAACTTGCGCCGGGCCCGCCCCGGCGGGTTCTCCTGCTCCATCACTGACATGACTACCTCCTATACGAGGTGACCGGTCAGCAGGGGGACCCTCAATGGCCGTACTCTCGTTGATCGCCGTCGCGGTAGCCGGAATCAGCATCTCGTTCCTTATGAAGGTGTCTGACGGATCCAAGGACCGCCTAGTCGAGGCGACTGCTGCTCAATGGGCCTCGATGGCCTTCACACGTGACGTTCAGGGATCGACCCGGATCGCTCCCGAGTGCGCACCGGGAACCGGCATCAGACTCATTACCTTTGAGCCTTCCGGCGCTGGTCCGAGCATCGAATACCGCGTCACGACGTCCGGCAATACGTTCGGGCTGAAGCGCGTCAAATGCGGCAGTGGGGGCACCACGCTGACGGTCACTGAGGGCCTCGACACAGTCCCGACCATCAGCTGTGACGGCTCAACTTGTGCCGTCGACACATCTCCTCGAGTTGTCTCACTTCACATCAGACGTTCACCGAAATTCGAGTTCAGCCTCGACGGGGTCCGCCGCACAACCAACGTGATATTGGACCCCGAAGTCGCTCCTGTTCAGATTCCGGTCTTCGTTTCGCTCGGCGGCGGGACCCCCTTGACGATCTCGGGAGCCGGAAGGCTCAAAGTCCTGGGCGACGCCTATCTGAACAACCCCGGCACAACCGCGGCGAACCTCTCGGGTAGCGGGTCCCTGACAGTTACCGGAAGCCTGCAGGTCCAGAAGGGTTCGAACCCCGGTCCCGTTCTGGTGGCCACCGGCAACCCGGTTCTGCACGTCGACGGCAACGGCCCCGCACGATCCGAGATGAACGTGTGCGGCTGGTGCGACATCAGGATCAGCGGCACCGGAACGGGAACGTTCGACGCCACCTACCCCGACCCGTTCGCCAACCTGCCCGCCCCCGACCCCTCAGGCCTGACTACGCGGAACTCGTGTCCGGTCCAGGGCGGCTACTACGTCTGCAGCCCGGGCATCTACCCCGGAGTCTTCCCTCCGGGTGGCGGCGGCGACTCCAAGTTCAAGATGGAGCCGGGCAACTACATCCTCCGCGGCGGGGTCCAGCTCGAGAACTCCCGGACCCTCGAATCCACCGGTGGAGTTCTGCTCTATCTGGAATCCGGCGGGGTAACTGTTCGGGGCGCAGCGAAGTTGACCTTGGCCACCCAAACCTCTGGCCAGTACGCCGGGATCATCTTCTTCCAACCGGTAACAAACACATCCGCTTTCAACATCTCCAACGGAGGACAGGTTTTGGCGATCAGCGGCACGATCTACGCGCCCGGAACCAGTTCCATGAACCTTTCGAGCGGCGCTGGAGTCCTAAAGATCGACCAGGTGATCGGCAGAAACGTCTCGATCACCAACAGCGGCGAGGTGATCATCGGTGCTGGCTGACACTCGCTCGCCCAATTCCAGCCGTACGCGATCACAGAGGGGCGAAACGCTCCTAGAGTCGCTGATCGCGATCGTGTTGTTGACCATCGTTGCGATTCCCGCACTCCACGCAATCCCGGTCGCGCTGAAGGCGTCGGCACAGCATCGTGAGATCGCAATCGCCGAAACCTTGCTTCGCAGTTCCGCCGAAGACCTACAGAATCCGGACCTGCCCTACATCCCGTTCGCGGGATGCGAGGGACACGACACATATCACTCCGCCCACATCGCGCCGAAGTTCTCACCGGTCGCGGTCAAGGTGACGTTCTGGGACCCGCACGGCCAAGGGCCAGGGCCATCCCCGATGGCGATGAAGTCGCCCGCGTCGACAACGGCCACCGAGCTTTCGACCACCACGAGTTGCGCCGACCAGGATCCTGGACTCCAGATGATCCAGTTGAGCGTCCGTACGCCGTCTGGCCATCTGCAGGTCCTGAGCATCATCAAGAGAGAGAACTGACATGGGCCACCGACACGGCCGGGGTCAGTCCGGATCATCGCTGATCCTGGTCCTGGGACTCACCGCTGTCCTCGGAATACTGATCCCAGCACTACTTACCCTGACCGGGACCGGACTGAAAGTGACGTCCAATGTGGTTGCTGACCGCGCAGAGGTCTACGCGGCAACGTCAGCCATCGAGGCTGCAATAGCCAGCGGTCGTGCCGACGAGTCGATCGGCACCATCGGTGGCCCGTGCGCCGATCTGGACGTGCCGATAAGCGGCTTCGAGGTAACCGTGAAGTGCCTCAACTACCCGCCTTCTGGCGACGGCTGTCACTCAGTCGACCGATTCGTCACCTACCTGGCCGAGGTTCGCTCGCCGGGCGAGTCAGCGGTGCTCTACAAATCGTCCTCTGAGATTGCGTACCGGTTCAACCCGAACGGAGTACCCAAGGTCGAGGTTCGCCAGTTCACCAGCGGCACCTCCGGACCGGTGACGACACAACCACTCCCGTCGTGCAACGACACTCCGCCCGCCACAACGACGACGTCAACCACAACCACCTCCACGACGACCACGACTACAGCACCGACTACGACAACCATCACTACGACAACATCGACGACCACAACAACGCCTCCGACGACCACTTCCTCCCCGCCAGCTGCGACACCAATGTTTGTGAAGCTGAGCAATCCGAAACGGGAAGTTCCCCCAAGACCTCGAAGAACCGATGGCGTGCGCTATCGACAGCAACAGTCACGAACAATTCGGGTGAACTGGTTAAGAACGCTGAGGTAAAGGTTCGGGTCCGGTACCGAATCAAGAAGGATCCGGCGAACGCCTGGCGCGAAGACCCTGATCTGCTGACCGGCACGACGGATCAGTCCGGCGCCATCCCGTTCACCTCTGACGAGTACGCCACCAACGGCCAGTCGGTAGAGGACATCCAGTTCGTGGTCGATTCGGTGAGACGGACAGGATTCCTCTGGACCCCGCCGACACCCGCCGAGTCGATCACGGTCACCTACTAGTACGTCCGACGGCGCTCGGTGAGACCGGTGACGCACTCGAGGCACACAGCTCGATCGATCAAACTTCTGCCGGCAGCTACGGCCCAAGATCGGGAGCGGACGAGCTCGACGGCGTAGGCCCGAAGCCGTCCGGCCGGATGCCCGGTCAGGCGTCAGGCGCCGATGTACTGGGCCAGCGACTCACCAGTGAGGGTCGAGCGGTCAGCAACCATGTCGGCAGGAGAGCCTTCGAAAACGACCCGACCGCCATCGTGACCCGCCCCAGGACCCAGATCGACGATCCAGAACGAGTTGTTGGCATCGTCACTTGGAACCAATGTTCTTGAAGCCTTTGACTGAATCGTCGTATGCAACGACGGCATCGCTGGTCCCCCAGATCCGAGACGCCTTCTCGGTGGTATCTATCCAGACGCCGGGCTGTCTCTCAGCGAGGACCCGTCCCTCGGCGACCAAGTAGTGAGTGGCACCGTCGACCGAGGATGCCGTCGACTCGACTCCGAATCTGAAGATCGGATTTCCGACCAATGCAAGAAGGTTGCTTGGGTTCTGTATCCACGTTCCGTCCGTCACACTGAACGACGATTCCTGCTCCCCGTTCTGGAACGAGAACCGGTCGGGCATGCAGAGCTCGCTGAACGTCGTACGAACCCCCAGGGGAACAGTGTCCGACGACTGCCATCCGTCCGCTATCGAACCAAGCCGGAGCATCTGAACATCGCCCACCAACTCGACCTCCGAGATCATTCCGGCCAACTCGGAACCGGCTACACCAGCAGCCTTGATATCGATCATCGTGTCGCCGGACACGCAACTGAAGCCGTGCCCCAACCCGTAGCTTGGTGAGCGCGGCACAGTGGTGACCTCCCCCGAAGGCGCCACGGAATAGGCATCGTCGCCAATCAGGAAGAGTCCGTATTTGTGCCGTCCGACCCCCAGAGCGGAGACCTCAACCTCGCCGGTGAAACGTACCTCCGGTCCGGCAAGGCGCCGCCACGACTTCTGATCCTTCGCTAGAAGTGCAAACGTAGCCACCGATTCATTGCAACCCTTGTTCAGACATTCGATACCCCCCACAGCCACCGAGTCGCCGACACTCGAAATTCCTACGCCCCCGACAAAGGGCAGAGATGGCAACGACGAGATCGAACCAACAGGGGTCCGGACAGCCGCCGACAACGTCTCAGCCTTCTCGTCCGGATAGCTCACCAGAATCAGATCCGGTCCAGCCGCTGCAGCCATCCAATTCCCCGAAGCAAGGTCAAACGACAGGTCCTCGGCACCTACGTCAGGCGACGGTGCCTCGGCGCCCACATCAGTCGTAGCCAGACCATCAGATGAGCCACATCCTGTGAAGGCCAAGGCCAAGGCCGTCAACATGCCCACAGCCGCGAACTTATTGCGACTCCGTCCAAAATCTCGTACCACAACGGACTCCTCTCCGTACAACCCATCAAACTGAGCGATCTGAATCGCACTGGGTTTGATGGAGGCTGGTTTCATTGGTTTCCAACCCCTGCTGGGTGGCTTGTTGTGCAGCGTAAAACGCTTGCTCGAATTCTGCTGGTGGCACGTCGCCGCAGTGACTGTGGAGGCGGTCGTTGTTGAATCAATAGACCCAGGACAACGTTGCAAGTTCGAGGTCATCGACGCCGTCCCAGCCTGTGGTGCCGGGGCCGTAGACACACTCTGCATTGTGGAGGCCATTCGTTGTTTCCGCAAGAGCATTGTCGTAAGAATCGGCCGACAGTACCGATCGAGGGTTTGGCTGTTCAGGGGTACGACGGGTTCGCACGTTTCAGCCATGCGGGTTATCCATGTCGCGCTCCAGAGCGTCCCGATCCCAGCCGGCTGTGACGGCCGCAGCCTCGTAGGTGCTCTGGAGGAACTCCAGCAACAGTTGGTCCGGGTCATCAGCGCTGCGGACCAACTCGTAGGGATGACGGAGCGCTTCTTCCGGAGAATCGTGTCTGGGCCAGGTCGAGCGCTCCCCAGAAGACGTGGATCGGGCTGGACTTCCCCAAGAACCTCGAACCGAAGATCTTGAACACCCGCTCGATCTCAACCAGTGAAAGCAGAACAGTCGCACCAAATCAGGGTCGTAGCTCGCGTCAACGTCGTCGTCGGGAAACGGGATGGCTCCGGGGATATCGACCGGCACCGGCCAGATCCGGGAGGCGACCCCCAGGGAGTCGAGCGCTGGGTCGTGAGACCGTCGGCCGAGACGTAGAGAGGGACGTTCTTGAGCAATCCGAAACGGGAAGTTCCTCCCAAGACCTCGAAGAACCGATGGCGTGCGCTATCGACAGCAACAGTCACGAACGATTCGGGTGAACTGGTTGAGAACGCTGAGGTAAAGGTTCGGGTCCGGTACCGAACCAAGAACGATCCGGCGAACGCCTGGCGCGAAGACCCTGATCTGCTGACCGGCACGACGGATCAGTCCGGCGCCATCCCGTTCACCTCTGACGAGTACGCCACCAACGGCCAGTCGGTAGCGGACATCCAGTTCGTGGTCGATTCGGTGAGTCGGACAGGATTCCTCTGGACCCCGCCGACACCCGCCGAGTCGATCACGGTCACCTACTAGTACGTCCGACGGCGCTCGGTGAGACCGGTGACGCACTCGATGCACACAGCTCGATCGATCAAACTTCTGCCGGCAGCCACGGCCCAAGATCGGGAGCGGACGAGCTCGACGGCGTAGGCCCGAAGCCGTCCGGCCGGGACCCCGGTCAGGCGTCAGGCGTCAGGTGTCAGGTGTCAGGTGTCAGGTGTCAGGCGCCGATGTACTGGGCCAGCGACTCACCAGTAAGGGTCGAGCGGTCGGCGACGATATCGGCGGGCGAGCCTTCAAAGACGACCTGACCGCCATCGTGACCGGCACCGGGACCCAGGTCGATGATCCAGTCCGCATGTGCCATGACCGCCTGGTGGTGCTCGATCACGATCACCGACTTGCCCGAGTCGACCAGCTTGTCGAGAAGGCCGAGAAGCTGCTCGATGTCTGCCAGATGTAGTCCTGTCGTCGGCTCATCGAGGACGTATACGCCGCCCTTGTCGCTCATATGGGTGGCCAGCTTGAGCCGCTGACGTTCGCCGCCCGACAGGGTCGTCAGCGGCTGCCCGATCGTCAGATATCCGAGGCCGACGTCCGAAAGTCGCTCCAGGATCTTGTGGGCCGCAGGAGTCTTTGCTTCACCGTCGCCGAAGAAGTCCTTCGCCTCGTCCACCGACATGGCGAGCACCTCGCTGATGTCGCGTTTGCCCAGGTGATACTCGAGCACGGAAGCATCGAACCGCTTGCCCTCGCAAACTTCGCAGGTTGTGAAGACACCGGCCATCATCGCTAGGTCCGTGTAGATGACCCCGGCGCCGTTGCAGTTGGGGCATGCGCCTTCGGAGTTCGCGCTGAACAGCGAAGGCTTCACGCCGTTCTCCTTGGCGAAGGCCTTGCGGATCGGGTCCAACAAACCCGTGTACGTCGCCGGATTGCTCCGGCGCGAGCCACGGATCTGAGCTTGGTCCACTGTCACCACGGTGTCGCTGCCGTCATCGCCCAGTTGTTTGGGCATTGAACCGTGGATCAAGGAACTCTTACCCGAGCCCGAGACCCCGGTGATGGCGACCAGGACACCCAGCGGGATGTCGACGTCGACGTCACGCAGGTTGTGGGTCGACGCACCCCGGATCTCCAGGGCGCCGGTTGGTGTGCGCACAGATTCCTTGATCGACGCTCTGTCATCGAGGTGACGTCCGGTCAGAGTCCCGCTGGTCTTGAGTTCATCGACGCTGCCCTCGAAGCAGATCGTTCCACCACCGCTTCCGGCACCCGGGCCGAGGTCGACTATGTGATCGGCGATCGCGATCGTCTCGGGCTTGTGCTCCACCACCAGAACCGTGTTGCCCTTGTCCCGCAGCCGTAGCAGCAGCTGGTTCATGCGGGCGATGTCGTGGGGATGAAGCCCGATCGACGGCTCGTCGAAGACGTAAGTGACGTCGGTTAGCGCGGACTCCAGGTGTCGGATCATCTTGACGCGCTGAGCCTCGCCGCCCGAGAGCGTGCCCGACGGACGCTCCAGCGACAGATAACCCAGGCCGATCTCGACGAACGAGTTGAGAGTCTGCTCCAGAGCTTCGATTAGCGGCGCCACTGCTGGGTCTTCGACAGCGGCGATCCAGTCGGTGAGGTCGCTGATCTGCATCGAGCAGACATCCGCGATGCTCAGCCCGTTGATCTTGGAGGACCGGGCTGCCTCGTTCAGGCGGGTCCCGTCGCACTCCGGGCAGGTCGTGAACGTCACGGCACGGTCGACGAAGGCCCGGATGTGGGGCTGCATCGACTCGCGGTCCTTGGAGAGCATCGACTTCTGGATCTTCGGAATCAGACCCTCATAGGTCAGGTTGATGCCGTCGACCTTGATCTTGGTCGGCTCGCGGTAGAGCAGATCGTGGAGTTCCTTCTTGTTGAACTTCCGGATCGGCTTGTCGGGGTCGAAGTATCCGCAACCGCCGTAGATCCGGCCGTACCAGCCGTCCATGCTGTAGCCCGGGATCGTCAGCGCGCCTTCGTTGAGCGACTTCGAGTCGTCGTATAGGACAGTCAGATCGAAGTCGGTGACCGATCCCATGCCCTCACAGCGAGGGCACATGCCCCCGGCACGGGTGAAGGAACGCTTCTCCTTCGTGGTCCTGCCCGCCTTCTCGACGGTGATGGCCCCGGCGCCGCTGACGGTTGCGGTGTTGAACGAGAAGGCCTGTTGGGAGCCGATGTGTGGCACTCCAAGTCGACTGAAGATGATCCGCAACATGGCGTTGGCGTCGGTGACAGTGCCGACAGTTGAGCGAGGGTTCGAACCGAGCCGCTCCTGGTCGACGATGATCGCTGTCGTCAGCCCTTCCAACAGATCGACCTCGGGGCGAGCCTGGGTCGGCATGAACCCTTGCACGAACGCGCTATAGGTCTCGTTGATCATCCGCTGGGACTCGGCTGCGACGGTGCCGAAAACCAGGGAGCTCTTGCCGGATCCAGATACCCCGGTGAACACCGTCAGCCGCCGCTTGGGAATCTCGACGGTGACGTCCTTGAGGTTGTTGACCCTTGCGCCGCGCACACGAATCAGGTCGTGGGTATCGGCAACGTGCGAGGTGGACGTCGGCTTTTCCTTCCGCGAAGGCATTCTGTTCATTTCTCCATCTGTGTTCGCCGTCTGGGGGCTGTGTTCATCGGGCGACTCTATTGAGTCAATTGCGTGGCTCAGCGGGCTTCTTGGATCCGAATCATGTTGCCAGCAGGGTCACGAACTGCCATATCCCTTATCCCATAAGGCTGATCGACCGGCTCTTGAACGATCTCCACGCCATCGGACTCCAGTTTTGCGAACGTCGTGTCGAGATCGGGAGTTGCCAGATTGACCCGGGCGTAGGTTCCCTTCGCCATCATCTCGGCAATCATGCGCCCCTCTTCTTCTGTGATTCCCGGATCCGCTGATGGCGGATAGAGGACCACCGATGTACCCGGTTGATCCACCGGGCCGACCGTGATCCAGCGCATTCCGTCGTACCCGACATCGTTGCGGACCTCGAATCCGAGAGTGTCTCGGTAGAACGCCAGCGCGGCGTCGGGATCGGTCTGGGGAAGGAAACTTGAGTGAATTGTGATGTCCATGCCCACGACGCTAGCGACGGCTCCTGGGCAGAACTTCTCGATTCCTGACCGGTTTGGTGACTTGTTTTGCCACACACGACGGGATGCCTTCGGTGATGGGCGCGGCATGTCGCTTGTATGCGCCCGGCGACACGCCAACCAGTTCCGTGAAGCGGGTGGTGAAAGTTCCCAACGATGCACAGCCAACGGCGAGACAGACCTCAGTCACGCTCAGATCGCCCCGACGCAACAGAGCCATCGCCCGCTCGATCCGCCGCGTCATCAGATAGGAGTACGGCGACTCTCCGTAGGCACGCCGGAACTGCCGACTGAAGTGACCGGAGGACATGTTCGCGCCACGGGCTAGCGCCTCGACATCGAGTGGCTGCGCGTAGTCACGGTCCATCCGATCCCGGGCCCGACGCAACAGCACCAGATCATCCAGGTTCTGGAGTGGGAACTTCTTCGCCGACGGCTTCTCAGCTGTCAAGTCTCGTGTCGCCCCGGCTGTTGAGTCCACCCCTAAATCGTACGCCCAGATTGCACTCTCCTGACTCTGCGCCATCACGCCGACGTAGCGTCAGTTGTCTGCCACGAGCGGATCTAGCAGGTCGGCCCACAACCATGGTTCGAGAGCCAGATACTCCGAAGCCGGTATGCCATCGAGTGTGATCGCCCGAACGGAAATTACGTATCCGTCGTCTGGTGGCAGCGTCATGGCGAGGGCGTTTCCAAGCCTCCGGGCTGCGCTGTCGATAGCCGGCTCATCGAGTGCTGCTTCCTTGGCGTTGTACATCCCGACTGCCTGGACCGACTTGGCGTCGACCACGACGTTGATCTGGAGGTGACGATCCGTGCCACCGATCAGCCACTCTCGCGCCGCTCCAACGAGTCTCACCTCAGGAGGCGCAGCCTTGGCTTCTTTCGCCCTCGCAAACGATCGAGCGAGCTTCGAGATCTTGTCACCGGCCCTACTCAGAACGTGGACCTCATGCTGGCCAGAGTGCATCGGCCTGTTGAACCGCCTACCGACCCATGTCGAGAAACGCTTCTGTTGGGGTCCAGTGAGGGGTCGCCGGCTCTCGACCTCCGCGGAAAGCAACGCCATTTTGTCGACGCTCGTTACGTACCGAAGGTCCACCACCGGCCAGAAATCGTCGGGTTGCGCGGAACCGACGATACGGGCGACCTCCTTTTTGGGCAGCGGGAATTCCCGCGGCGAATACTCGCCGCTGCGTAAGCGTTGGTATCGCTCGTGCGACACCGCAGCCACCGGGGCCACCACGATGCACGGTTCAATTTTGGGGTCCCGAACGATGTCGCACGCGCTGGAGACCATCGCGTACCAACCCAGTTCGCTTTCGACGGTGACCGACCACAGCGACTTGGCCCGCGGCATACCGCCAGCCGCGTCAACCACTGGTGTGTGACCTCTGCCGACGATGCTCACGGCACCAAGGGTAAGTAGGTCTCCCTGCGAGAGGTCACGGAGCAGGGACCCGAGTTTGCTGGATGGGATTCTTGGGGTCTGCGGGGCCACCACTAGACAGCAACAAGAACTCGGCGCGGACGCTCGAACAAAGACATTACGGCGGCCATACCACCGCCGGCATCGCTCTCACCGGACTCAACATCTTCCTTCAACGCCGAATTGGTCACAGCACGTCGCTCGGAATCCATCGCTGCCATCACCGAGAGCGTGGCCTCACTCCCCTCACCCAGACCTGATGAGGTCATCGGCTTCAACCGTCCTGGAGATCCAACTTCTGCAAACGCGTCCCGAACCTCGCGAAGGTCGTATCGGCGATGTCCACCTGGAGTTACTGCGAACGGGATCCTTCCCTGCCTGCTGTAGAGCTGAACTGTCGTTTCTTTGACGCCCAACATCTCTGCGACCTGCTTGGTTGTTGCTGAGCGTTTCACGACTTCCACTACGCCAGCCTCCATCCGAATTCGATTCCGCGTTTCCACGAATATCATGGATTCAACGGATTGTGGCGGGCTGCCCCTTGATTGTCAATAGCGGCCTACGGGTTGACGGACCCATTGACGAGGCCGAACGTCGCTCCCCAAAAAACAGCGATAGAAGATGGCATGGGAATCTTCCGCCGTCGACCCCCCGAGGATGCCCTGCCGGAGGGGTGGCGTTCGCTCCTCGCCGAACGTATTCGACATTGGGAATACCTGAGCGACGACGAGCGAGACCAACTCGGTCACCTGAGCGGCCAGCTGCTCTCCGAGAAGCACTGGGAGGCGTCGAACGGATTCGACTTGACCACCGAAATGAAGATGCTGATAGCAGCGCAGGCATCACTGTTGGTACTTGGTCTGAGCTTCGGGCACTTCCGAGAGGTGAGCGCCATCATCGTGCACCCGACGACCGTCGTGCTGACAGGTCCACGAGGATCAGCGGTGTCTGGCCTGATGACGGATTCGCCAATGCCGATCCTGGGCCAGGCAGCGGAATGGGGACCGATCATCATCGCCTGGGACGCGGTGTTGAACGACTGTCGGCATCCGGAGCGGGGACACAATGTTGTGTTCCACGAGTTCGCCCACAAGCTCGACATGTTGGACCACGTCGTCGACGGGACGCCTCCGCTGCAACGCGACCAATGGGAACGTTGGGTGGAGGTGTGCACTCGGGAGTACGAGTCGTTGCAGGCTGGCGGCGACGACGTTCTGGGCGACTACGCGTCGGTCAACCCGGCAGAGTTCTTCGCCGTGGCCACCGAGGCCTTCTTCGACATTCCGGTTCGGCTGCGCGACCAAAAGCTGGAGCTGTACGAGGTGTTGGCCGCCTTCTACAACCAGGACCCGGCCGCCCGGGTGGAGCGCTCCGCTTCCCGCGGGACATGAACCGAATCGCAGGACCTGCGCCGCAGGACGCTCGGCCGAGTCAATCCGGTCAACAGGGTCCGGTGAGCGTGAATGTCGTTCCCAACCCGGTATACGTCCACTCGGCGATCGAAGTTCCAGGCTTCAGATACATGGCAGCCACCGGCTCAAGCGTCTCTGGATAAATCCCGCCCCCTTCGCTTACCGCATAGGCAATGATCGCTGTCTCGATGGTTGCGCGGACAGTCAAGCAATGGGTGTAGGTCGTGGTGCTGGTCGTTGAGGAGGACGTCGTCGAGCTTGGCGCTGGATCCACCGGAGCGCAGGCTCCGAGGACGAGAAATGCAACCGCTACGGCCGCTCCGGTTTTCGGGTTGCTTGCTCCAATAAGAATTCTCCGTCCGATCGAACCTGACAGGGTGGTTCATGCGTCTACTCCACGTGGGACCCAACAGCGCTTGTGGAGCGAACCGCGTAGTGGAGGCGAACAGCCTGTTTGGGCCGAACTGCGTGATTGAGCCGCTGGACACCGTCGCCGCCGAGCCAAAGAGGCTTCTAGACACACGTGAACATGATCGGCCCGCCCGATGATCAGCGTTGAGCAGTTCTCTTCCGACGCAAGAGATCTGCACGCCCGGTTGACCCGTGTGGTGCTCGCCATGTGCGGCGACCGCGCGTTGGCCGAGGACAGCGCCCAAGAGGCGCTCCTTCGGGCGTGGGAGCGGGTGAATCTGGACGAGGATTTGAGGTCACTCGATGCCTGGACGATCCGGGTGGCTTTGAACTGGTGTCGATCACAACTTCGTCGCGTCGGCGCAGAAGATCGTGCATTGCAGCGGGTTGTTAATTCCCCTCACCCACGGTCGGGGATGATGACTGCCGATACTGGATTCACGTCAGCAGCGCTTGGCGACGAGATCCACCAAGCAGTTCTCGGCCTGCCGGAACGCCAGCGCGAGGTGATCGTCCTGCACTACCTGCTCGACATGGACATCGCGTCAATTGCCGCTGTCATCGAGAGAAGTAATGGGGCGGTCAAGAACGCTCTCTTCCACGGTCGCGCTGCTCTCGCAAGGGAGCTCGGCGCTGACCTGAACGAAACAGAGGTGTCATCGTGAATGACTTCGATGAGCAGATCCGATCGGGTATCGCCGCGGCCACCCAAGATGCCGGTGATATCGACCCGGCAGAACTGGCGGCGCGCCTGCGGGCGCGTCAGAGCGCCGAAGCAGATGGTTCCGGAGCAGGGAGTCCGACGGCCCAAAATTCGAAAGCGTCGGACCCGACAGCTGTGAGCCCAAGGGTGGCGAGTGTTGGATCGGTCTCCGACGCTCCGGCTACATCGCATCAGGGGCGCGGGAGGCGTTGGCTGTCGATCGCTGCTGCGGTCGCGCTCTTGGCCGGGGTCGCTGGCTTCGGTGTCTGGCGAGCAAGCGCTGACGACGCAACCCACCTCGTCACAGCCAACCCTGACCCTGTCGCGCACGGTTTCGATGACTGGACCGCGGGCTGGCATGAGATCGACCCCGGGCCGGTACCGCCCAGCTCCGGTGTGTCACTGGCGTACTTCGACCACCGCCTTGTCGTTGCCAACACCACTTGGTCAGCGGAGGGCGAGACCTCCCCGGATCCAGTGCCCAAAGCCGGTGTTTGGGCTTTCGACCCGAGCGACGAGCGCTGGTCGACCCTGCCCACACCGCTCTTCGAAACCATCTCGCTTGTCTCCGCCGGCGAGCAACTCGTGGCTGTTGGCGGACCGGCCAATTGGCTCTCCAGAGGGCTCGACAGACCTTTGCGTTGGGCAACTTGGCATCCAGGAAACAAGTCGTGGACCGACCACGGTGCAGTCCCGGTGGCGCCTGAACTGCGCACGGTTGGCGTTGCCGGCCCATCCGGTCCGGGAGGAGAATCGCTGATCTGGACAGGCGAGCGAGTGATCGACCTGACCCGAGGAGCAGTGCTTGACCCCTCGACTGGAACGGCAACCCCACTTCCCTTGCCTGGAAATTTGATTGACTACACACATCTGATCTCGGCGACACCGGTTTGGATAGGTGATGCAGTCCTGTTGACTTCGTGGTCCCGGAATCCCGGCCTCGCATGGGACAGCCGTGGTCAACCGCTCCCAGAAATACCCGGCCCTCCGATGGCCGACCCTGACGTGTCAACTGGAGCAACGGGTGTTGCCGTCGATGGGCGAGTGGTGCTGGTAGCCCGAGAAGATCCGGCGAGAGGGCGCTCGGCTTCGTTCGATCCAGAGTCTGGAAAGTGGACGGAACTTCCCACGGCCCTCGAGCCGAGCAAACCCGGTTGGTGCCCAAGTACCTCCGCAGCGGTTGGTGGCGAATTGGTCGTGCAGCCCTGTGCCCCAGTCGACTTCGTCGAGAGGTCCAATCCGCTGATATTGCACGATGGAAAGTGGGAACGGATGCCTCTGCCGCCGCGCGCTGAATGGGGCATCGAGACGTGGCTTGGTACCGACAAGGCGCTGTTCGTTTGGTCCAGCGACAACGACCTGATCAACAACCCACAAGCCCCCTATCGGTGGGCGGCAGTGTGGATCCCTGGCCCCGACGATGGCCGCAAACCAATCGACTCGACGAGGTCGGCCGAACCGCAGGAGAGTTCCGGTTCCACCAACTCCACGGCCTCCTCCACCACTACCACAGCGATTCCATCCGATTGCATGGTCAACAAGCTTCCGGACCTTGGTCCAGTACTTCCGGCGAGTATGGATTTCGGTCCCAATCCGGGTGTGGGAGGGACCGGGAGCAGCGAGGGCTGTTACAGGCATTGGGGATCCACAACCGATACGTCGATCCACCTGACCCAACACAGCGGCATGAGCTTCTTTCACAGCACGCCGGAGCGAACAGATGACGACTTCGCGTCATTCGAAATCGAGGACGGGTTCGCCGTCGAATATCTGGGAACGCCGTCGTGGTCGGCTGAGGTCTACGGAATCAGCCGAGCCGAGTTCGACAAGATGGTTAACAAGCTTGTCGCCAACCCGCCCAGTTAGGGAGCAGGAAATGATGGCCGACGTGACGGCCCGGGCCGTCCCTGTCGGCGGGCCGCTGACGCCTTAGCCCTGATTCCCTATCCCTGATGTCCTAACCCTGGTGACTCGGCAGGGTGCAGATCGTGTCGATACCCAGCACGTGGTTCAACCGGCCGAACGCGATCCACGAGCCCAGGCACATCGACAGTTCGACAACCTCGGCTTGGCTGTATGAGCCGAGCATGCGTTCCCAGAACTCGTCATCCAGGCCGTGCGGGTCGAGGGTAAAGCGCTCCGCGTACTCAGCGGCAAGTCGGGTCCGGCTATCGAACACTTCAGTGGTGGACCACGCCGCGACCTCATTCTCGAAACCGTCGGGGACCTTCACTCCGTCACGTTCGGTGCGCCAGTCCTGACAGAAGAGACAGCCGTTGATCTGGGCGACCCGTAGTCGGGCAGCCTCGAATTCTTCGAGCCCCAACGTGTTGTGGGCATAGACCGCCGCAGAGAATTTCGACGCCGCAACGCCGATATGTGGGACGAGTTCGCCCCACACCCACATGATCGGGTCCTTGTCTTCGGGTACGTCGAGAATCATCGCTTCGTCCTTCCAAGTCGACCCGTCGGAGGCTCGATCGGAACGTCGAGCCCGCTGTAGATCCCCGGCGGGGCGGCCTTCAGCCATGGGATGGCGTTGACCAATCGGCCGGCTGCAGTGGCATTTCCGCCGGCAGCCCGGTTTCCACCTTCGTCGCTCGCCTCGATTGTGACCTCAATATGGGGACTTCCCTCGACGACGACCCGATGGGCGCCGGCTCCCCCATCAGCGGGCAGTGGCCAATCGGGAGCACAGCTCGAATCGATTCGCGTGACGTGCTCGACGACCAGCACAGCTTCGCCGTCGACGATGCCCTGGATCTCGAATCGCATCGCGCCCTGGGTGCCGGCGTCGAAGGTTCCCATGGCGTTCTCGACGGTGTCGTCAAGTG
Source organism: Microthrixaceae bacterium (assembly GCA_049647585.1). Classification (GTDB taxonomy): domain Bacteria; phylum Actinomycetota; class Acidimicrobiia; order Acidimicrobiales; family Microtrichaceae; genus JAGQSZ01. The sequence continues at coordinate 15,441 of JBARXY010000004.1, forward strand.
GCCGCCGCTCCAACACTTCACGGATCTCGTCCAGTTCGACCCCGAGGGCGCGTGCGAGCAGCCGGATCTGCCCTCCCCACACCATCGTGGGCACCCCAGCCGCGACCATCGGTGGTTCGTAATCCATCGGCTGTCCCATACCCACCAGATACCGCACGGCGTCGGGCTGGTCATAGGTGGAGTAGTCGAAGATCTCCTGGCAGGTGATCCGCTCGATCGTGCTGCCCAAGCCAGCGACCAACGCGGGGAGAATGTCGTTGCCCCAACCGGGATCGATGCCAGACACGAAGAGCGAACTCGACCCGGCCTTCGTTGCGTCCTCAAGTGGTTGCCTGACCTCCGCGGGAGCGGATAGCGGGTCATACATCGCATATAGAGCCGGAGTAACGACAACGGCGCCGGAACTCAACGCCCGGGCGATATCTGCTGCCGCGTCATCGGGGCGGATATCACCCGAGGCCATGTAGGCGACCGCACCGGGCAGATCGGCGAGCACCGCGTCGAGGTCGTTCGTGGCGGCCACGCCGAGTTGCTGGTCCATGCCTGCGAGGTCTCCTGCGTCGCGGCCGACCTTGGCGGGGTCGTGGACCAGAACCGCGGCGAGGTGCAGATCAGGGTTGGCGGCAACAGCCCGGATCGAAGCGCGGCCCATGTTGCCCGTCCCCCAGACGACAACACCGATCGACTCTGGCGACTCTTTCACCTCCGGAGAGACTGTCGGGTCCGACAAGGGCGCCGTGGTGGTCGAGGTGGTCGAGGTCATCGCGCAACCATAACGAACTGACCGGGCCCCAGAACCGGTTCCCGGATCCTGATCCAGAGTCGCCAAGGGAGTCCGACTGCCTTCCTGCACAGACGAAAGAGAGACAGGTGCAGTCGATCCGTGGGAAGTGTAATTGGAGTGGTCGAATAGCGACCATTCCAATCACACTTCGCGCCCTCCTCTTGGCATTAAGTGGCCCATCGATGCGGTGCACTTCAGGCCATGGCCGAACGACTCACGATCACCCGGGACAGCGCAGCACCACCAGAGTTGGTCTATGCCGCCATCTCGGATGTGATGCTCATTGGCGAGTTGGCGAGTAATCCCCCGAGTGCTACAGCTGCGAATGGCATGACGGGTTCGACGCTCCGGCCATCGGTGTAATCTTCAACGGCCACAATCGCAACGGCGAACACGAGTGGACCAGCGAGTGTCGGATCATCCAGGCCGACCCGGGCAGCGCCTTTGTCTTCGAGTGCTACATGTTCGACTTCCATTTCTCGACCTGGGGCTATCTGATCGAGCCGACCGAAGCTGGTTCCCGGGTGACCGAAGGTCTGACTTCGTCGGCCGACACTTAGGCAGCTTCGGAGGGCGGAGAGTGCTGCAGCGGGGCCAATTCCCCGGCAATACGACCCATTAGCCGTCCTACGGGACGCGTAGTCTCGAATGAACTTCGGCGCAGACGTCCGCTCCACACCTGGCGATTACGCCATGCTCGGATCGGCATGACCCGAAGGTGATCTCTCGCTCCAAGGAACTTCCGCAATGCCCGACCCCGACCCTGTAAAGATCGACATCCCCGTCGAACAATTGAGCGACGGCATTCTGGTGACCTTCTACGACGTCGGGTCGCTGGCCAGGGGGAGGGCATACGCACAAGAGGACCGGGTCAAAATCATCCACGCCTCCCCCGGCGAACTCTCCTCCTTCTGTCAGGGTTCGGGCCAAGCCGTCTACACAGTCAGGATCGGGTGGGACGTCGCCCGCAATGCCAATCTCGCCCGAAGCCCCGTCGACCTGAATGACCGGTGCAGCTGTCCGCTCGGAGGCAGTTGCAAGCACTGTGTCGCCACGATCCTGACTGCTCGGCGTCAGGCAGCGGAGCGGAGGGCAGGCGAACTCTTGGCCCGTAGCGATACTCCTCGTCGAGAGGACTGGCGACGGGCATTGGCCGATATCGCCGCCGGGGAGGACCACCAGCCCCGCCATGCCGAGGGACTCGCCCTGCGGTTCTCGGTGGTCAGGCCGATGCGACACAGGTTCGCCACCGAGACCGGTCCACGTGTGACGGTCCAGGCTCTTCGCAAGGGCAAGAAGGGAAAGTGGATCAAGACGGGGGCGTCGTGGCGAGACATCTCGTTCCCCTCCGGGCAATCGATGCGCGATGTCGACCCGGCCCAGATCGCCGCACTTCGGGACATGATCACCTCGGCCGGACGAGGCTATTCCGCCAGTACGGATGCGGTGCCGCTAACCACCATTACCGCCGACTTCTGGCGCCACCTTGAACACGCAGTCGAACTTGGCGTCGAGCTGATCGGATCCAGGAACGGCGATGCGATTTACATATCGCCTACCCGGGCTCGGGTGGGCATCGACCTGACCGCCGACGAAACCGGATCAGTCAACCTTTCGGTCGGAGTACATCTCGACGAAAAGTCGTTCGCCGTCGAACTGAATGAGGTAGGTCTGATCGGTTCGCCGGCGCACGGAGTGTGGATATCGGACGGCAACCGTCTGACTCTGGCCCAGCTGAGCTCGCCGCTACATCCCACCGTCCAGCGACTGGCCACCTCAGGAGGGCTCACCGTCCCGGCCGAGGACGTGAAGGAGTTCCTGGACGCGTACCAGCCGGAGCTCGCCCGTTACGCCGACGTCCGGTCCTCTGATGGCAGTGTCACCATCACAACTACCCACTTCGACGGCTTCGTCCTGGGGGTCGAACGGACCGCTCTAGACGTCGCGAACCTCACCTGGTCCGTCCGCTACAAGATCGGCGACCGCTCCAAGCTCTACCGGCTCCGGTCCCCCGGCGGCCGTGGACGCGACCGCGGAACCGAAGTGGTCGCGGCTAGGGCGCTTGATCTGCCTACACACCTGTTGCCAGAGCTCGTGGGTACCGATGGAGCACCCAAGGACATCGTCATCTCGGGTCGGGAGGTAATCCTGCTGTTCGCCGAGGTCTTGCCGTGGATCGAGACCAAGTGTGATGTCGCGATCGAATTCTCCGGAGACCAGCCGGCACTACGGGAGGCAACCGAAGATCCGCTCATCTCACTCAGTGTCACCGACAGAAAGGGCCGGCGCGACGGCAACGACTGGTTCGACCTTGACGTCGAGGTGAGCGTCGACGGTGAGACTATTGACTTCGTCAGCCTCTTCGCAGCCCTGAGCCAGGACGATGGAATGCTGATCCTGCCGTCGGGCACCTGGCTGAGTCTGGATCGACCCGAGTTCACCAAACTGCGACTTCTCATCGACGAGGCACGGGGTCTCGCCGAACCGACTGAAGGCGGTGTCGCCCGTGTCAACCGGTTCCAAGTCAGTTGGTGGGAAGAGCTGACTTCACTTGGCGTCGTCGCCAAGCAGTCGGATCGCTGGAACGAGAACGTCAATCAGATGGCATCCCTCGCGGCCCCTGTACCGGTGGCTGTTCCTATCGAACTCCAAGCAGAACTTCGCCCCTACCAGCAGGACGGCTTGGACTGGCTCGCGTTCTTGTACCGGAACCGACTGGGCGGGATTCTGGCTGACGACATGGGCCTTGGTAAGACCGTCCAGACCTTGGCTCTCGCCCTACATGTGCTCCAGGATGATCCGGATGCCCGATTCCTGGTGATTGCACCCACAAGCGTCGTCGACAACTGGGCGCGCGAGGCCGCTCGTTTCGCCCCGAGCCTCAAGGTCCGCACCATTCATGAGACCCAATCTCGACGCGGGACGACACTCGAGGACGAAATCGATGACTCCAATCTCGTCGTCACTTCATATGCGCTGTTCCGCCTCGAATTCGACCAGTACGCCACTCACGACTGGGCGCTGCTGCTGATTGATGAGGCTCAGTTCGTCAAGAACCACCAGGGCAAGACCTACAAGTGCATCCGCCAAATCGACGCGACGACCAAGATCGCCATTACCGGCACGCCGATAGAGAACACTCTGATGGATCTGTGGTCGCTGCTGTCGATATCCGCTCCCGGCCTCTACCCGGACCCGAAGCGATTCGACACCACATTCCGCAAGCCGATTGAGAGTGGAGAGGCGCCCGAACTCCTTGCAACTCTTCGCCGGCGGGTCGCACCCCTGATGCGCCGACGCACCAAGGATGCGGTTCTCACCGAGCTTCCTCCCAAGACCGAGCAGACGGTTCAGGTCGAACTCAGTCCACGTCACGCCCGCATCTACTCGACCCAGTTGCAACGCCAACGACAGAAGGTCCTCGGACTTGTCGGCGACGTGCAGAAGAACCGCTTCGAGATCCTCAAGTCACTGACAATCCTGCGACAGTTGGCTCTCGATCCCGGTCTTGTCGACGAGACCCACGACAACATCGGCTCCTCCAAACTCGACCGGCTGATGGAGGATCTCACCCTGGTAATCGAGGAAGGGCATCGGGCGCTCGTCTTCAGCCAGTTCACCCGGTTTCTCACCCGGGTCCGCACTCGTCTGGATGAAGCCGGAATCGACCACACCTACCTCGATGGCCGTACCCGCAAGCGTGACGAGGCAATCTCGCGCTTCAAGGACGGTGACGCTCCGGTATTCGTAATCAGCCTCAAAGCCGGAGGTGTTGGGCTGAACCTGACCGAAGCGGACTACTGCTTCATCCTCGACCCGTGGTGGAATCCTGCAACCGAAACCCAGGCCGTGGACCGCACCCACCGAATGGGACAACAGAACCCCGTGATGGTTTACCGCTACGTCTCGACCGACACGATCGAAGAGAAGGTCATGGAGCTGAAGGCCCGCAAATCAGACCTGTTCAACAGTGTGATGGACGACAAGGGTGCGCTCTCTGGCGCGCTCACCGAGGACGACATCCGCGGCCTCCTCGACCTGGGTTAGCAGCGGGTTAGCCAACTTCGCCGGGCCGCCACACCGTTCAGGCTCGGTATCGGACCTCGCCCGCCAGGCGGGTCTCGGAGACTGCAATCCGGGACAGGCTGGTCGGGTCGACGGTTGTGGGATCGTCTTCGAGTAGCACGAGGTCCGCGTACTTTCCGACCTCGATGGATCCAGTTATGTCATCAGCTCGGCACTGCCAGGCAGCGTCGATGGTTATCGCACGCAGCGCCGCGTCGACAGGAATCCGTTCATCGGCGTTGAGCACCTCACCACCCTCGGCCATGATCCGGGTGACCGCGTCCTCCACGTATCGGAGCGGTTCGAGCGGTGTCACGTTCCAGTCACTGTGGAGTGAGATTCGCAGGCCTGCTCGCAACGCTGATGCGCACGGGTCGTAGTAGTTCGCCCGTTCGGGTCCGAGGAGTCGGTCTCGGAAAGCCCGACCCCACCAACGGACGTGGCCGATGAGGAATGAGGGGGACAACCCGAGTCCAACCATGCGTTCGACGTGTTCGGGGCGCATGACGCTGCAGTGCTCGATGCGGTGGCGATGATCGCTGCGCGGGTGCTCGGCCAACGCCTGCTCGAACGCGTCGATGGTCACGTCGATCGCTGCATCGCCGTTCGCGTGGACCCCGAGTTGCCACCCGGCCCGGTGCGCCCGGGCGACTACCGCTGCCAACTCTTCAGGCGAGTGGTTCAGGCTGCCCCGGGAAGTGGTGCCCAGATACGGCTCGCGTTGATAGCCGGTCCCCGCCTGGTTCGATCCGTCGGACCAGGCCTTGATCCCATCGATCCGGAACATGTCGTCGCCGAAGCCGGGCTCGAGCCCCATTTCCTCCCAGGTGTCCATATGGGTGGAGACCAGCATCCCGCGGTAGCGCACCGGAGACGATGCATCGACCGCCCGCTGTAGAAGTTTCAGGTCGGCGGCCCCGCCTCCCAGACCGATGCCGCAGTCGTGCAGGAGCGTCACGCCCTGGCTGGCTGCGTGGCGGAAGAGGTCCCGAATGCGTGTGACCATCTCGTCTCCCGAGGCCAACGGCATACCGACGAGGAACGGCCCGAGAGCGGATGACTCTTCAAGTCGGCCGGTCAGTTCGCCCGTTGCGTCGCGTCCGAAACGACCCGCTGGCGGGTCCGGCGTATCCCGACTTACTCCCGCAAGCTCCATGGCACGCGAGTTTGCGTAGGCGACATGAAGGTTGCCCTCGAGGACCAACGCCGGGTGATCTGGCACCAACCGGTCGAGGATGCCTCGATCGAGGCGGGCGTCACCGTCGGTGATGCTCGGGTCGAACTGCTTGGCCAGTACCCAGCCGGACTCTGCCGGAACAGCACCTCGGAGGCTTGCGAACACCGCATCCGCAGTTGAATTGGCCATCGGGCTCAGGTCCACCCAGCCGTTGAAATGGACCATCGACGCGTGCATATGGGGGTCGATGAACCCGGGTAGGAGTGCCCTGCCCTCCAGGTTGAGCACCTCTGTGTCGGCACCGACGTGCGACGCCAGTTCATCCTCGTCGCCGGTGCTGCCGACGGCGACGATACGCCCGTCACGGATCGCGACGGACCCGGCCCTTGGCCGAGCGGGGTCCATGGTCAGCACCGGCCCACCGACGATTACCAGATCGGCGTGGGTCCGGCCGGATCCGGACCGAGCGTTGGATCCGGACCGAGCGTTGGATCCGGACCGAGCAGCGGATCCCTCCGTGCGCGCTGGCCGGTGCGCGATTCTGGATCTCTGCGCCGCATGCCCTGCCCCGCGGGAGTACCGGTCGTGAGCCGCCGCCATCTCCAGTCGTGAGGCAAGGACCGTCATTGGACCGCACGATTCACACATCCGGTCACCCTATGCCCGTGAGCCGATCGGCCGTGCCAGCTTGTGGCGGGCCGACAGGCGCTGGCCGGCGCTGGCGGAGCTGGCGGAGCTGGCGGAACGGAAGGGAGCTGGCCAGTGCAGGCCTAGCTGGTGCGGGCGCGGATCCACTCGGTGACGACGGCGAGGTCCCGGGTCGACTCCGGGGCGATACCGGAGAAGAGGTGCCAGACGTGGACCAGTCCCGGAGCGACCAACAATTCCACTTCGGTCCCCGCCGCAGTGGCCCGCTCGGCGAAGGACACTGCGTCGTCCCGCAGCACCTCGACCTCGCCGACGTGGATCAACAGCGGTGGCAGGTCGTTCAGATCGGAGTAGAGGGGCGAAACCCTCGGATCGCGAACGTCGACGCCCTTGGGCACGTATGCCTGCACGGACTGGGTCAACGTTGCCGTCGAGCAAATCGGATCCAACCCGTCCTGGGTCGCATGGGAGCCGCCGCTCAGAGCCAGATCGGTCCACGGCGATAGCAGCACCGCGCCTGCGGGCAGGTCCGTCCCCTCGTCGCGGAGCGCAACAAGAACCGCGGCGGCCAGACCTCCCCCGGCGGAGTCGCCCGAGATGACGATCGACGCCGGGTCCAAGCCCTTGCCGTTGGAACCACACAGCCATCTGTAGGCCGCGAGTGCGTCGTTGAACGCAGCGGGAAACGGATCGGCCGGAGCCAGGCGGTAGTCGAGCAGCAGAACGGGGCAGCCCGCGCCTGCCGATAGTTCGGCGGCGAAGGGCCGGTGCGACCCGGGCCCACCTGCGGTGTAGGCACCACCATGGAGGTGCACGACGGCACGGTCGCTCGTGCTGTCGGGCGCTGCGATCCACTCGCCCCGGAAGCCCACTGCCCCGGCGTCGAGCACTTCGACGGTCGTGCCCTCGGGTACGGGGCTGTCCAGGTCGAGCAGGGCTGACCTTTCGGCAAGTGTCAACGATGCGTCCGTAAGTCCGCTGACCCGGATCATCTCGACGATCGCCGTCAGTTCATCGCTCATTGGGGTGGCTTCGGTCATCTTGTCGCTCCGGTCAGTCGTCGGTGTCAGTAGGTCGTCGGTGTCAGTCGGTCGTGGGTGTGGTGATCTCGGTGAGATGGCGTGATGGCCAGGGTCAGTCTCTGACGTCGAAGTCGGCCAGGTCGGCCTGTCTCGTCCAGGTCCAGTAGTCGACAAGTCGCCACGGGCTCAGACCGTGGATCTCGCCATCGGCATTTTTGAAGAAGGAGTGCTTGATCGTCGGCTGGGACCACACCAACTTCTGTAGCTCCGCCTGAGAGCGGGCGTGCCAATCGTCGTAACACTCCTGGAGCGGCTCCATCGTCCGGTGGCCGCCGTCGATCAACTGCTCGAGTGCGTCGGTGATGTAGTGCATCTGACACTCGGAGTGGAAGATCAAGCTGCCACCATGGGCCAGGTTGGTCCCCGGTCCATACATCAGGAACAGGTTCGGAAATTCGGGAACAGTGATGCCGAGGTACGCGGCCGGTCGGCTACCCCACCGCTTGCGGAGGTCGACCCCGTCGCGTCCGATGATCTCCATTGGCCAGAGCGCTTCGGTATAACGGAATCCCGTTGCGTAGACAATGACATCCGCCTCGTGCCGCTCGCCGTCGACGGTGACTACGGCGTCAGGCTCAATGTGGTCGATCCCGGTGCGGATCAGGTCGACGTCGTCACGTTTGAGGGTCTGCAGCCAACTGCCGTTGTCCTGGAGAGTCCGTTTGCCGGTCGCCGGATAGTCCGGCAGAACCTTCGCCAACAGTTCGGGATCATCGCCGACCTGTTCGGCGATCCACTCGGTGAACATGATGCGTGCAAAGTCGTTGACATCACTGACGGCGACCTGGGGATCACCGCTGTAGTCCGGGTCGACTCTTGCAGCTTCGAGACCCTTGTCGCAGCCGGGCCAGAAGATCAGGAATCGGTACCAGCGTGCGTAGAAGGGCAGGTGTTCGAGCGCCCAGCGGATGCCGTCACCGACGGGCTCGTGGTAGTTCGGGTTGGGGAACATCCACTGCGCGGTCCGTTGGAAGATGCTGAGGTGTCCAACCGTGTCTGCAATGGCCGGGGCGATCTGGAAGCCGCTCGCGCCTGCCCCGATCATGGCGACCCTTTTGCCGGCCAGATCCAGATCGTGGTCCCAGCGGGCGGAATGGAACGACGGCCCGGCGAAGGTGTCAGCTCCGGGGATCTCGGGGACAAAGGGCCGGTTGAGCTGACCGACGGCCGATATGACAGCGCGAGCTGTGAGCGTTTCATGGGTTCCGTCAGCCGCTCGGATGAGCACTGACCAAATGCCCTCATCGTCGTCCCAGGTTGCGCCCAGGACCTCGGTTTCGAAGCAGATGTGCGGCTCAAGACCCCTGCGCTCCATGACGGACTGGAAGTAGGCCTGGAGTTCGGGTTGCCTGGCGAAGAATTCGGTCCACTCATGCGACGGTTCGAAGCTGTAGCAGTAGAAGTGGTTGCCCACATCGACGCGGGCACCCGGGTACGTGTTCTCCCACCAGGTGCCTCCGACGCCCGGGTTCTTCTCGACGATGGTGAAGGGGATGCCCGCCTCCTTCAGACGGATCCCGGCGAGCAGGCCCGACTGCCCTGCGCCGATGACCACGACCGGAAACTCGCTACGGGCCGCAGCAACCGATTCGTGGGCAGCTGGGTCGAGCACCGCGCCTGCAGCACCGGGACCAACTACCTCGATGGCGCCCGGCGCGCCGGGAGCAGCGGCGCCAACGGGAGCAGCGGCGCCAGCGGGAACCACTGCGGTGTCGAGCCCGAGATCCTCCAAGAGCATTGGTACATATTCGTTGGGCACCGCTTCGACGACGAGCCACTCCATCATCTCGTGGACCAGCTCGGCAGCGATCGGAGCGGGCTCGGGACAACCAGCGTCGCGGTAGGCGATCAGGTGTCCCAGAGCGAGTGCCCGAGCCTCGGCCTTGTCCCCCTCTGACATGTATCCCTGGACCTCGTTGAGGAACAGACCCGCAGGCTTGAGGTGTCCACGGATGATCTCGGGGTTTCCGGTCAGGTGGACGAGCGAAACCAACAGCGTTGGGATCGACACATCCTCGAGCGCTGCGGCGATGTCCTCATCCGACGTCGAGAAAGCTGTCCCGGCGGCCGGGTTGCGCATCCCACACTCCTTCGCTCGGAACACCCCCTGCGTTCCGCGGGCCGGACTGTACAACGTCACGGGCGGTCGAGATTCCCAACGAGCAGCCTCATGGTCGACGTGCAAAAGTGCATGGGTCCCGGTGCAAGGGCTCTGTGCACCGGTTCGAAGGGTTTCCACACCACTGTGGGACCAGAGCGGGGGATGTATAAATGCGCCAAGTCGTCATCACAGGACCTGGACAGGTCGAGTTGCAGAGCGCTCCAGACCCGACACCACCGGGACTCGACGGGGCAGTTGTGCAGGTGGATGCAACCGCCATCTGTGGCAGCGATCTCCACTTCTACGACGGTGACCTGCCGGTCGGCGACGGCGTAGCCGTTGGTCACGAATTCCTGGGAACCGTTGTAGAGGTCGGCTCGGAAGTAACGGGTACAAAGGTGGGCGACCGTGTCCTGACGGCATCGGTCGCCGGGTGTGGCCACTGCGACGGATGTGCGACGCTCGACCCGATCAGGTGCCACGACGGTCCTCTGGTGTTCGGCTCGGGATTCCTCGGCGGCGGTCAGGCAACAGCGGTTGCAGTGCCGGGTGCCGACTTCCAGTTGTTGAAGATCCCTGAAGAACTCGACGATGAAGCGGCACTGCTGCTGACCGACAACCTGGCCACAGGCTGGATCGGGGCCAAGCGGGCCGACATCCCTGCGGGCGGAACAGTCGTCGTGCTGGGCCTGGGAGCGGTCGGGCTTTGCGCGGTTCGTAGCGCAATCGCCATGGGTGCGGGCCGGGTTCTTGCAGTAGACCCGGTGGCCGGACGACGTGCCCGCGCGGTCGCCGACGGAGCCGAGGCGCTCACGGGCCCGACGGTCCAAGCCGTTCTTGACGCAACCAACGGTCGCGGTGCTGACGCCGTCATAGACGCGGTGGCCCTCGACGCCACTCTCGACGACGCACTCAACAGTGTGCGCCCCGGAGGGACGGTGTCGGTGATAGGGGTCCATGGTCTCGATCCGTATCCGCTGCCGATCCTCATGTCGCTACTGCGCAGCGTGACCCTGCGTATGACGACGGCACCCATTCAGAAGTCGTGGGTGGACCTTGTCCCGTTGGTTACCAGCGGCAAGCTCAGAACCGACGGAATCTTCACCCACAAGTTCGCGCTGTCGGACGCGGCCGACGCCTACTCCGCCGTCGCTGCCCGCTCACCCGAGTGCATCAAGGCAGTGATGGTGCCGTAGGAGCAGCCGTAGTAGGGGCAGCCCCAGGAGTAGCCGTAGGAGTGCGGGCCACCGCGTCGCCGTAGAGCAGGATTGCGGGTGTCGCGACCATCGGCACCACCAGACCGATGCCCAGGAACGACACTGCGGAGTAGAGCCAGAGTGGCACCCCACTGAGCAGGATGAGTAGACCGAGTTGCACCGCTGCGTTTACCAGGAACGCGAGTAGCGAGAACAGCCCTACCGTCAGCGCAGTCCGCCACCACCTGCCACGGACCAATTCCGAGCTGCGCGCAAGCGCCCGGGCTCCGCCGAGATTCTCGGTGACAGCTACTGGAATCGCGAACTGATAGCGAACGGCCTGGCGGATTGCCCACGGCAGACCGATGCCGGTCAGCGACAGACCCGAGACGATCGCAAATGCACGTAACGAGGTCACGACAAGCGCAGGTGTTCGACGCTGCACCAGTTTCAGCGCAGGACCCAGACCTGCTGACCCAGCACCTGTTTCGCTCCCTGTACCTCCCAGATGCCAGAACGCCGAAATAGTTGCTGTCGCAATTGCGAACATCAGGGACGTGAGTAGTCCCGCAACAAACTGGCCGGCGGTGAAGGTCGCAAGCGCTCCGACGAGTCCCACGATCAACGCTGCTGGGACATACGCCAGTGCAACGCCTCTGAGCGCCCCCATCGAGGTCGAGTAGGTGGTGAGAGCCGCCCGAATCATCTGGCCGGTTCGTCGACGGCGCCTCAGAGGAACCGGTGGAACGTTCGACCATTCGGTGCGACGCGCCAAGGCGAAAAGCGCCAACGCCGCCACCGACAGAACCACCACCGCAGCCGCAGGTGATCGCTGCGCTGCACGGAGCTGGTTCGAGCCTGAATCGACAACGTTGCAGAAGGTGTCCAGAATCGTTCCGCTGCCGTCGTCACCACCGGGAATCTCGACGCTCGCGGCACGGAGCCCATCGTGCCAGTCGACCGGCAACAGCCATCTTGGCTTTGTGATCGGACCGGTGGGACCGTTGAAAGGTCCGCTGTGTCTCTCACCCCACCTTCCGGTGAATGTGAGCCACTCGAACTCGTCGCCGGCGGCGGCCGTGTCGGGAAGTAGGACGACCTCGGGATTGATCCGCACCGATGGGCCCGCGGTGGTATCGCAACCGAAGCCCTCGGTCCCCTGCCTTCCCAGAGATACCGACTGTGAGAAGTAGCTGGCGTGCGATCCGGCCGATGAGTAGACGACCGGCTGCGAACCACGCTTCTGGAGTTTCTCGCTGCTCCACGCAGCGGTCTCACCCCCCTCGTGTTGGGCGTAGCCGACGGCTACCGGTTCCGATTCGAGCGCCTCGGCGACAGTCGACGCGTCGAAGAGGATCTGGATGAACTCCCAGTCACTCTCATGTGTGTTGTTCCAGTCGTTGAAGTACCAGTACAGCCAGTACTGGATTGCCAACTGATCGGGCTTGTCGGCCTGCTGGACGACGTGGGCATAGACCACGGGGGATGAGCCCTCGGAATTGGACCTGAAGTCGTGCTCATAGACACAGCCCGGGTCAAGGGCCAGACCGTTGAAGTCCAAAAAGAAGCCTTCACCTCGGCCGTACAGATCGGCCGCGGTCGGCGCACGCGTGACCACTGGATCACCGACACCAGCCTGGCGCAGGAGGACATCATCGTTGGAGAGGACGGAGTCGACCGACATCGGGGCAAAGGGCTCTCCATCCGCGTCGCAGCGGTCGGCCTGTGCCTTCAACATGACGATGGGCGCGTATCGCTCGGCCAGGACCTGCGATTGGGTGGATGTTGGATCGACGGTCGCCGATGCCGGATCTGGGGTCAGCAACAGGGTCAGAGCTGTGAGCACGGCAACCCATGTCACGACCCGAAAACGCATCGGGTCACGCTATCGGGGTCGGGTCCGATGCAGGCACACGCGTCTGATCGGACCACCGAGTGGATAGATTCCCCTGATGCACAGCGGACCGAAACCTGGCGATCGGGGAGGTGGACGGACCCTGCTGGTGGACGGCGTAACCCAGCGCTTCGGTGATCACCTGGTCATCGACGATGTCAGCCTGGAGGTTCCACCAGGGAAGGTGATCGGACTCCTCGGGCCCAACGGCGCCGGCAAGACCACCCTCATGCGAATCGTCTTCGGTGTGCTCCAACCAGACCGGGGAAGGGTCTACTGGAAGAGCCAACCTGGCGCCGAGGCGGACCGACGTACCTGGGGATACATGCCCCAGGAGCGCGGTCTGTACCGCGATATGCGGGTGCTCGACCATCTGGTCTGGCTAGGTCGCCTTCACGGGCTGGACCGTGCAACGGCCTCCAGTCGGGCCGAGAACCTTCTAGAGCGTCTGGGGCTTGCACCGCGGGGGCATGACCCGATCAAGAATCTGTCGGGCGGAATGGCCCAGCGGGTTCAGTTGGCTGCAGCGATGGTGCACGAACCCGAACTTCTGGTGCTGGACGAACCATTCGCAGGTCTGGATCCTGCAGCAGTGGAGTTCTTGTCGGCGGTCATCCACCACCAGGTCGAACGAGGCGGAAATCTAGTCCTGTCCAGCCATCAACTCGACCTGGTTGAGAACATCTGCGAGTCGATCATTCTGTTGCACGAAGGCCGAGTCATCCTGCAGGGCGGCGTCGCCGAGTTGAAGGCGAACAGCGCCGACCGCTATCTGAGAGTCGGAGTAGCCGTTGATCCGGAGTGGCTCCCCGCTGACGCCCACCTGGTCGGGATGGATGCGTCAGGTTCGAGGGTTGGGCTGGCACCCACGGTCGATGCTGGCGTTGTCCTGGATCTGATCCGTGCCCGGACACACGTCAGCGACTTCGCGGTTGAGAGTCCGACCCTATCGGAGCTCTTTCTCACAGCCACTGGTCAAGACAGTGAAAACACGACCCCGGTGTCCGCTTCATGAGCGACTACCGCGTGATCGGGTTGGTGGTGGCCAGAGAGGTCCACGAAGCATTGAGGCGTAAGACTCTCTGGATCACGGCGGCATTGGTCCTGGTGGGAGCTACGGCGCTCGTGGTGGTCCCGACCTTGATCGACTCGAACGACGTCTACAAGGTCGGGTTGGTCGGCGAGGCGAACTCGACCGTCACCGATGCGCTGCGGGCCTCCGGCAATGTCGGCGACTTCAAGGTCGAGCTGAAGAAGCGAAGCAACGTGTCCGCAGCACGCAACGACGTGAAGTCGGGGGACCTCGACGCTGCACTCGTCCACGCCGACACCGTGCAACTGATCGTCCAGCAGGAGTCCGGCGAGCTGGTCACCGCCCTTCGGGGCGCCCTGGCAGCGGACCGGACGGTATCGGGGCTGAAGGATGCGGGCCTGAGCGATGCCCAGATAACAAACGTCCTTGGCGCACCGGATATTGACCTTGATGTCGTCGATGCCGACCGAAGCGGACGGATCGCAGCTGCGACCATCATCTCAATAGCGATGTACGGATTGTTGTTCCTGGTGACCATGCAGGTCGCCAACGGAGTCGCCATCGAGAAGGCGAACCGGGTCAGTGAGGTATTGGTGGCGATCGTGCCACCCCGGACATTGCTCCTCGGAAAGGTCGCCGGAGTTGGCCTGACCGCATTGATACCGCTCGTGGCCGGAGCACTACCGGTCGTCATACGTCTGGGAACTTCGGACAGCCTTCCGCCCGGCACGGGTTTTGCGGTCGCGGCGGCAGCGGCGTGGTTCGTGCTCGGCGCAGGTTTCTATCTGCTGGCGGCTGGCGCTCTCGGCGCCTTGGTGGAGCGCCAGGAGGACGTCGGGTCAGCAATCGCTGCTCTGTCCATCCTGCTCATCGGTTCTTATCTGGTGGGACAGACCGCTCCGGACTCACCGGTGGGCACCGTACTCGCCTTCCTGCCCTTCAGCTCTCCGATGGTTGAACCAGGACGCCTCGCGCTCGGTGTGTCATCGGTGCCCGAGGTGGTGGTATCGCTGGTGATTGGAGTTCTCTCGGTCCTGTTCATGGCTCGGCTGGCGACGCTGGTCTACGAAAGGGCGGTCGTGCGCACGGGTCGGCGGCTGCATCTGAGCGACGTGCTGCGCTCCAAGCCCGACCCTGGCTGAAAGGCATACCCTCTCGAGCGCCTGCCACCGCGGCGATTGCGCTGTTGGCACTGACCTCGGCCAGATGCCCCGGTGCCGCAACCCAGTCACCGGCGAGCCAAATGCCGGGAGCAGGTGTGGTCGTCGGCCGATCGCGCCAGGTTGTTCCGGGCAGGTCGACCGCACCGGTGGCCTCGCGTGGAGCCGACCGGCGCCGCCACGTCATGCGTTCACGCCAAGTTGGCATGGCTGCGTCGAGCAGCGCCTCCAGGCGATTCTCAGCGTCATCCAGGCTCTCGCCAGGCCACATTCCGACGACCATCTGGACCAGGGCCTCACCGCGGGGAGCCAGATCCCGAATGACTGCGGTGGGCCGGGTCGAGAAGATGGACTCATCGAAGTCGATGATCAGATAGGGATCGGTCCTGCGGCGCTCAAGCGCGACGTCCAGCAGCGCCACTCGTCTATCCGCTCTAGGGGCGGCGTCGTCGCCCAGCAGTCGGCGGGCCCCGCCGGGATCCACGGCCACGATCACCGGGCCCTTCGCGGCCAGATCGGAAACGCCAGAGGCATCGACAGAAGCACCGAGTTCGATGTTGACGCCCAGTTCGACAGCCCTACCGGCAAGAGCCGAAATCAGGGAAGACCATCCCCCGGCTACATATCGCGCCGTCGGAACCGGGCGCAGCAGAATTTTTTGGATCCGTTCGACAACGAACGCCGCCGACAGCCGACCCGGGTCATGGTCGAAGGTCAGTGGACCTGCGACCCCGCACAGAATTGCTGCGGTATCCGGACCCCACCTGCCAGTCGCCCAGGAGCGCAGGTCTTCGTCGACGGGTGCCGTCACCCGGCCCAGCCCCAACATTGGGAGTGCCGCCCGTGGCGGAATGCGCCCGACACTCCCCTTCCAGCGGAAGGCCATGCGCGTACTCCGAGGCATGGTTGCTCTGCCCTGTAGGCCGCGCTCGACGAGCCAGTCCCACAGAGTGGTCGAGCTGTACAGGGCGTGGGGCCCCAGATTCGCGACGTAGGGCTCGCCGAGTGAGTGCGCCCGCCCACCGAGTCGACTACGGGCATCGAACAGATCGACCGACATTCCGGCTTCGGCGGCCTCGATGGCGGCGATGAGGCCGCCCAGACCTCCTCCGATGACTGAGATCGTTGAGTTTGGATGAACTGCCATGACAACCTCTTTCTCCAATGACCTTGCGACCTACAAGAGGGCGGGAACCTTCTTCTGGTTCCATCCCTCTATTGGGCATGGACGAAAATCTCGTGCGTCGTGCTCAACGGGGTGACGCCGCAGCAATGGAGACGGTCGTCCGCAAGCTCGCGCCCTATCTGGGACCGATCTGCGGCTCCATTGCGCTCGAGCAGGGCGACGACGCCCTCCAGGAGGCCATGGTGATCATCACCCGCAAACTAGACACGCTCCGCGAGCCTGCGGCGCTCAAAGGCTGGGCCCGGCGTATCGCTGTCCGCGAAGCTGTACGGACCGCCGGTTCGTCAAAGTCGATACCCATCGACCCGTCGCTGTTCGACAGGACTCCAGCTCTGGACAGCTCGGCCACGGCCGTCGAGGTAAGAGCCGTCCTCGACCAGTTGGCACCGCAGCAGCGTGCCATCCTGGTCCTGCGACATCTGGAAGGTCTTCGGGAAGCCGAGATGGCAGAGATACTGGGCGTAGCCCCGGGGACAGTGAAGTCCAGGCTCAACCGTGCCGGCGCCGCGTTTCGTGCCAGGTGGACGTCATGACCGAAGACCGGATTCCACACTCACCGATCGAAGATGCCGGTCTCTGGCCCGGAGCGTCGCTCGACAACGTGGCTCGACTGCGGGTCGTCGCCGCCGGCCTGAAGGGTGCGGCCCTCGAGGAGCGTTACATCGACGAGCCGTTCGGAGCCGTGTGGGATTTCATCGCCGACCTGGAACGTTCGGTGCCGACCTTCGACCGAACTGTGGCTTCGATACGGATACTCGAACAAGACGACGATCAGCTGCTCATACGGTCAAGCTCAACCTGGCGCCTCGGGTTCGTCCCGATGCGTTTCGACGTCACTCTCGAGGACGGATGGTGCTGGATGGTGTCTCGTCCCCACCTGTACGTCGTGGGCATGGCTGCGGTTCCGGAAGGAAGCGGCACGCGCTACGCACAGTTGGAGGGCCCGACGGTTCCGTGGAAGCCGCTGAACCCGCTGCTGCGGACCTTCGCGCGACTCCACACGCGTCACGTTCGATCTGACATCGAGGGCATCGTGCGCACCGTTTCATCTGAGCGCTAGAGGGCACTTCTAGGCGCCGCTTATCCCGTCCCGGACCCGGCCTCCATCGCGAGCAGCGCGACCTTGGTCTCGGGGCCTCCCCGATACTGGCCGGTGGTCCCGTCGCTGCGAACCACTCGGTGGCACGGCACCACTATCGGGATCGGATTCGTCGCACATGCACTGCCGACGGCCCTCACCGCCTTGGGGCTGCCGGACGCTGCGGCAAGCTCGGCGTAGCTCGTCGTGATTCCGTAGGGAACCCTGCGCATGTGGTCGAGAACGTTGCGACGGAACCCGCTTACCAACCGCAGGTCGACCGGCAACTCGAAATCGTGGCGCTCGCCTGAGAAGTACTCGTCGAACTGACGGGCAACCGCATCGGTTCGGCGTTCGTCGCGCAGGATCCGGGGGCTTATGTGATCAGCCATCTCATCGAGGACCGAATCGTGGCCCTCCAACTCGAACGCCACCCGAACCAGCCCATCCGGTCCGACGACTACCAGAAACGTGCCGTAGGGACTGTCGACGCTGCGGTACGCGAGGTCGAGCAGGCCCTCGTCATCCGCCCGTCGCGCCAGCGACTGGTGGAGACGGCCCAGATCCGTGGGGTCGGGCGAGATGTCGCCGAGAGCGTTGATGAAGGCAAGCGTATGGTCGGGCTTTGAGGCATCCTCTGAACCGTCTGCAGGATGAGTCCCGCCAGCGCCAACAATGTCTTCAGTCATGGCTTCTTCTCCTTGGGGTAGACCGCCCGCAGTCGCGCGATCCCGTCGGACGCGCTTCTTCTGGCGGCGGCGACACTGCTGTCGATGAGCGGAGCAACTTCGACATAGGGCAGACCAGCGACGTGGTGGTATACGACTGCTGCGCGTTGCTTGTCCGGCAATGCTGCCAGCGCAGCCCACAGCTCCTCGTCGCGGGGCTCGGGAATGCCGTCGGGCGCGGGCCGCTCCGCCAGGTCACTGCAGGGCAGAGGTGCCCGGCCCGAACGACGGAGCTGGTCGATCGCCTTGCGGTGGGCGATCGTGACCAGCCACCCACGGACGTTGCTTCCGGGGCGCAGGTCCGAATAGGCCCGGAGCGCCGAGATGAAGGTCTCGGACCAGGCGTCATCGGCGTCGGCTGCGGGCAGCAGTGCTCGACAAACCTTCCACACAACTTCACCGTGATCACTGACCACCCGGTCGAACGGTTCGATCGTCACACCCGGTAAACGTCCATGGCGACCATTGTGTGAGGTCGGAAGCCTCCATGCGAGATCGAGATTCTGCCTTGTATGCTTATTTGCATGCACAGCACCAGCGTCCGCATTGACGCCGCCACGCACGACGAGCTCAAGCGTCTCGCATCCGAGTTGCACACGACGGTGGGAAATACTGTCTCGCTGGCGGTCCGATCACTGCGACAAGAGCTGATCGGGACAGAGCTGTCGGCCCGCTTGAGAGACGACGAGATTGCGTGGATCGATGCCGACCTCGGGTGACGTTGTCGACCTGGAGTTCGGCACTCCAGAAGGTCGCGAAGCCGGGTTTCGCCATCCCGCAATTGTGGTGACCGCACAACGGATCCTTGATGCTTCGCCATCTGTCGTGCATGTCGTCCCCATCACCAGCACGATCCGTGCGTTTCATTCCGAGATCGTTGTCGAGCCCGATTCGGGGAACGGCCTGGATGTGACCTCTGCGGCGCAGTGTCAGCACATCCGGGCCATATCTCCCGGTCGCATCATCGAGGTTCGGGGCAATGTTGGACGGTCCCTCCTGGCACAGGTCCGCGAGACGGTCGCTGTGATTCTCGATATCTACTGACGTCTATCGACTTTCGGCGGCCGCAAGCTCTTGGGCCGCGGGCACTGCGTCGGGGATGTCTCCGGGACGAAGATCCAAGCGGCGGAGCAGCTGGGCGTTGAAGGCAACGACGACGGTCGAAGCACTCATGAGGATGGCTCCGACGGCGGCCGACAGGGTGACACCCGCAAAGGCCAGAACCCCGGCTGCGAGGGGGATTGCGATCAAGTTGTATCCGGCACCCCAGGCCAGGTTCTGAACCATCTTGGAATAGGTGGCTCGGGACAGCCTGATCACACCGATGACCCCTCGTGGGTCGGAGGCTCCCAGGACGACCCCGGCCGACTCGATGGCGACATCGGTTCCGGCACCGATGGCAATTCCGACATCGGCTCTTGCAAGCGCAGGTGCGTCGTTCACGCCGTCGCCCACCATCGCTACTGCCAGACCACGAGCCTGCAGATCAGCCACAGCGCGATCCTTGTCCTCTGGCAGGACCTCGGAGAACACCTCGTCGACCCCGAGCTCGGCCGCCACCCGATCGGCGACCTGCTTGGCGTCACCCGTGATCAGGATCGAACGGATTCCACGCTTGCGAAGATCATCGATGACCGACCTCGACTCGGGGCGGATCTGGTCCTCGAGAGTCAGCGCGCCGACGACCTGTCCGTCACGGGTGACATGGAGAACCCCGGCGCCACGATCACGCCACTGCGCTGTGGTTGCCGCCAGATCGACAGGTTCGGCAATGCCATTCTCCCGGAGCATCGCCGGTCCACCCACCGCGACTGTCGAGCCATCCACGAGCGCCTCGACACCCCGGCCGGGCGTACTCGCGAAACTGGAAGCCGTCGGAACCTGGCCACGTCCATCGGCAGCTCTGATGATCGCCCGGGCAATCGGGTGTTCGCTTTCCGCTTCCACGGCAGCGGCCAGACGTAGGACCTCGTCGGCGCTTGCCCCGTCGCTCGCGGCGACATCGGTGACGGTGTGAACTCCTGCTGTCAGGGTGCCGGTCTTGTCGAACAGGACCGCATCGATGGTCCGCATCCGCTCGAGCGCAAGTCGATCCTTGATCAGAATGCCAGCCCGAGCCGAGACGGCGGTCGACACGGCGATCGTCAGAGGAATCGCCAAACCGAGGGCGTGAGGGCAGGCGATGACCAACACGGTGACGGTCCGCTCCACCGCCAAGTCGACATGACCGAGCGCTGTCCACACAACGAAGGTGATCACGCCGGATCCCATGGCGACGTAGAAGAGCAACGCAGCGAATCGATCTGCCAGTGCCTGGGCTCGTCCTCGCGATTCCTGAGCCTCTGAAACAAGCCGCTGGATACCGGCCAGAGCGGTGTCATCGCCGACGGCAGCGACCCGCACCCGGATCGAGGAGTCAGTCGACACAGTTCCGGCGACGACTTTGTCACCGGTCGACTTGGCGATCGGTTTGGACTCGCCGGTGATCATCGATTCGTCGACCTCGGCTTCGCCCTCGACAATCACACCATCGACGGGGACCCTCCCACCGGCCCGTACCAGCACGATGTCATCGACCCGCAGATCGTTGATGGCCACGGCCGCCACTTCGGTTCCGTCGACACGCTCGGCACTGTCGGGAAGTAGCTCGGCGAGCGCCTCAAGGGCACCGTGGGCTTGGCCGATGGCTCGCATCTCGATCCAGTGACCGAGCAGCATGATGGTTACCAGCGTGGCGAGTTCGAACCAGAGATCGACGTCGATCCATCCGATCTGGGTGGCGACAGACGCGCCGAGAGCGACGAGCAGGCCCATCGAAATGAGCAACATCATCCCGGGCTCTCGCGCCTTCAACTCTGCCCAGCCAGCTCGCAGGAAGACCGGGCCGCCATAGATGAAGGTAAGACTTCCGAACAGTGGGGCCACCCACTCGTGACCCCAGAACATGGGTGCCTGGTAGCCCAGCAGGTCCTGAAGCATGTGGCTGTAGATCACTGCCGGGATCGTCAGGACAAGGCTGACCCAGAACTTCTGGCGAAACATCGCCGCGTGGTCACCGTGGTCGTGGCCGCCGTGGTCGTGGTCACCGTGGTCGTGGCCGCCGTGGTCGTGGTCGCCGTGGTCGTGGCCGCCGTTGTCGTGGTCACCATGGCCGCCGTGGTCACCATGGCCGCCGTGGTCGTGGTCGTGGTCTTCGGGATGACCGTGGCCTGGCGCGTGGCGGTTCGTTGGGTCGCCAGAATGATCATGCTGGGAGTCGCTGGTGTCGTTCTGCCCTTCAGATTCAACTTCAGCCATTGTGTTCCTCCGGACTCATCCATCCCTGCTTAGCTGATACCCCCCAGGAGTATATGCTCAGAATCCGTCGGTTCGTCAGACTGTTAGTTGAATCATCCGGGCGAGCCCATCTTCGACTACATCGGCAAGTCTCCTCTGCGCTGCGCGAACTGCCGGATCGTCACGCAGCGAAGGGTCTACGCGCGACGGGTTGAGGGCACAGTTATTGGCCCACGCTGCGATGTCAGGCTCAGCGTTGTAGCCGCGGGCGGCAATGGTTCCCCGGACCTGCATCTTCACCCAGTCGACAATGCCGTCGGGCAGATTGTTTGGAGGGCACAACCGATTTCGCTCCCTGTCGTCGTCGCGAGTTGCTTCCACGTAGCCGACGAGCGCGGCACAGAAGCATGGGAAGCCCGCACGAACCATCTGAATTCGGATCCTGTCCGGACCCCAGATGGGAACTATCGGCGGATACTGAAGTCCTGACGCGGCGCAGTGCACCACGAGGGAATCTGCGGGAAGTGGCACGACACCGGACTGGAGAACAATCTCTGAGTCCGTGATGGTCTCTACGTGCCCGAGATGGATCACGTTCTCGATGGCACGGAGCAGGTCGAGTTCCCAACTGCCCAGGGTTGGCGCCTTGGCCATGGTCGGGACGCGGCTCGTGTCGATCCGGAACAATGCGTCGCACTCTTCAAGTCCCAGAAACACGTCATCGATCGAACGGGCTGCGGAGGCCGCCGACATCATGTCGGCGACGAAGCCGAGCGCCAGCACCGGGTCGGGCTGCACCACCGCCCTGTTCAGCATCCACGGCTCGCGGGGCCGCACCCACATGATCCGATCGGGGTCGACGCCATTGCCGAGCAACCACACGATCCCGTCAGTCGCGGTCTTGCCCGATCCGACAATCACATAGCTGCCCGTCACGTCGGCAATCCCTGCGATCTCGCCGACGGCAACCGCCCGAACCCCTTCCGCGACGCCGAAAGGCGGGGGCGTCGTCGCCGGGACGGTTGGTGACAGATAGGTGGCGTCGACAACTCGTCTTGCCACCTCAACGCGAATCGTTTCACCCGACTCGATCGAGGCCACCAGATGCAGATCTCCATCGGCGCGGTAGTCATATCCTCCGAGGAACGTCACCCGACCCGACCCGACGAAACGCGTGTCCAGAATCTGCTGGTAATAGTTCCGTATTTCGGAGCGGTGCGCCCTCTCCTGGAGCCCGGCCTCGGGCCCATCTTTCTGGAGTGATCCGGTACCCAGGACGGTCGAGGCGACGCCGTAGAACATCGATGCCTGATGTAGTTGCACGAAGGGATAGGCGTCATGCCAGTGCCCACCGGGGCGCTGTCGGCGATCGACGAGCGTTACGTGCACATCGGAGTTATCGATCAGAGCGTCCGTGAACGCCATTCCCATCGCGCCTGCGCCGACAACGAGGTAGTCGGTCTTGAGCGGGTGAACGGCCATCGAGGGACCTCCAGCAAGTGACGATCTGGACGACTGAGAGACACCGACTGGGTGGGACCGATCGGGCGGCACTGACGAATCGGATGAGCAGTGGAGCGATGGGATGAAACGACTGGGCGGAACGGGCCTAGCGCTAACCTACCTACCCGAACAACCGACCGCGAGCACTACCGGCTCCAGTCAATCGAATCGTGACGTCACGGCCGATCAAGGCCGGGTCGACTCGGCCAGGCCGCCCGCTAGGTCGCCCCTCCCTCGGGGCTGAGCAAAGCCAGGTCATCGATGACTTCGGGCTCTCGCGCCTCCTCTGCCTCGACGCGCCCGCGGGCGCGGAACTTCCGTACCGCCGAGTCGACCGCCAGACCCCCGGCAAGTAGTGCGACAGCGACAATTCCGTCGACCCACCAGTGGTTCCCCGTGGCAGATACGGCCAGAAACGTGATGATGAGGTGCCCCAGAAACAGCCACCTCCACCATCCCTTTGTCACCGCAACTATGCCGAACGAGACAACCGCGGCCCAGGCGATGTGGATCGACGGCATCGCCGCAAACTGGTCCGACACTCCCGTCCCGACCGGGCCGTAGAGATTCAGTCCGTAGTGGCTGGACAGATCGATGTACCCCAGGTCCGTAAGGAACCGCGGCGGGGCGACCCGGATGAAGCGGATCACCAGACACCCTGCGGTCACCAGCACGAGTCCGTTACGCCAGTGCGGATATTTGTCGCGGTGACGTACGTACATCCAGACGAGAAACACCAACAAGGTCGGTACGTGCAACCCGGCGTAGTAGTAGTTGGTCAGCCTGCCGAGCCAATCGTGCCGGAGTACGAAGTGTTGCAGCGAGAGCTCCGTCGGCAGGTGCAGCCAGTTCTCGAAATCGACGATCCGGTACGCCCGATCCATCGCCCCCTCGTCCTTGCTCAACGGTAGTTTCCGGGCGATCCGCCAAAGCGAGTACAGCGAAGCAACCAGGGCGAATTCAAGCGCAGCGGGTCCGACGACCGATGCGGAACGAGAGTCGGGTCGCCATCGTTTGATGACGAGCGCGATCAGCCAGCTGATCAGGGCCGCTGTCGCGGCCTGGTTCCACGTCGGCCAGTTCACTCCGCCAAAGACTGCCGGTGGTGGGCCGACCTGGCAACTCGCCCGGGACGGGGAGAGATAGCTGGGAGGGAGCTACTCAGGCTTGAGCGATGTCCGGATCGACTCACGTAGATCCGGCGAATCCTCATGCTTGTGAACGGCTACGGCATGGCGTGCTGCAGCGTCCACGACCTCATCCTCCTCGCCAGAGATGGTCAGTGTGCAACCGACCTCGCTGGGAAGATCCCTACAGTCTGCGACCATTCTGCTCATGGTCGACCCCTTTCGATCAAGTGCGACGTCCGCCCTGTCAAATGGACCTTTCAAGGCTCACGGTCGCGCCGATGGATGCGCGAGTCAATCAAGCTTCCCTCCCAAGCCACGCCCGAAGAAGAGTCACTATGGTCAGTCCAAGCCCACGAGGAGCGAGGACAATCATCATGAGTCACGACCATGACGCAGAAGACCTGGCAACAGCGGAGGAGATCAAGGCTCACCATGCCGTGATGATCCACGACCTGGACCATCTCGCATCGAGCTTGGACACAGCCGCCCGCTCGGGTGATGGCTTCGACGACGCCCGTTCCAAGCTCCACGAATGGGTTGGGGCGGTCCTGGTTCCGCACGCAGTTGAAGAGGAGCAGATGACCTACCGCGCTGCGAGCGAGCTTGCAGAGGGAGCACCGCTCATCGAATCGATGCTCTCCGAACACGAACTCATCCGCGCTACCGCCAAACGTGTCGATTCGGCCGACGACCCCCGCGAGTCGGCTGCGTACGCACGCATGCTGTTCGAGATCTTCCACAGCCACCAGCGCAAGGAGGACGACATCATCGTTCCCATGTTGTTGAAGGCCGACGGCGTGTCGTTGAGTGACCTGGTCGGTGACGCAACCGCTCACGACCATCACCATCATCACTAATCGGTCAAGCGACCGGTCAAGGGTTCAGCCCGGTCTCGCAGGCGGCTGCGATGGTAGGATGGTTACCATGCTGGCATCCATCGACAAGGCTGGTCGGATAGTCATCCCAAAGGAGATCCGTGACCGACTTGATCTTGTGCCGGAAACGGAACTCAGCATCGAGGTCCAGGGCGACAGCATTCGCATCGAGCGTGTTGCCCGACCCCGGCGACGCCTCGAGTTCACCGATGATGGGCGACCGTTCTTTGCCGGTGGCGACGACCAGGTGACAACCGACCTCGACGTGCAGAGGCTCCGTGATGCCGACCGACGCTGACCTCGAAGACGAGCTCTATGCGGTCGATACGAGTGTTGCAGTTGCCTTCCTCGATGCATCGCACACCGCGCACCGAAAGTGCGTCGACACTCTCAGCGGCAAGGTGTCGGCTCTTTCCGGTCACGCTGCATTCGAGACCCTGGCGGTTCTGACCCGCCTGCCCGGACCGGCGCAGGTGGAGCCGGCGGACGCAGCCAGAGCAATCAGCATCGCTTTTTCGGAGCGCTGCTGGTTGAACGGTTCCCAACAACAACGACTACTGGCAACTGTCGGTGACATGGGAATCGCCGGCGGAATGGTCTATGACGCGCTCGTCGGCGAAGCAGCTCGGGTCAATGGTCGAGTACTACTCACCCGGGATCGTCGCGCCATTCCGACCTATGAGTTCCTAGGTGTCCGATACGTCATGGTCGGCTAACAGGTTGGTGCCAAATCCCCAGAGTGACCTGCGAGGCGTGCCTGCGAACATTTTTTGCTCGTGGTGTCGAGAACCTGTGGCTGGCTCCGTCCTAGAAATACATCGGGCCGATCGGGCCGATGTCAGACAAGGAGATATCCATGGCCAAGTACCTGTTGCTCAAGCACTACAGGGGTGCTCCGGCGGCCGTCAATGACGTTTCGATGGACAAGTGGACACCTGATGAGGTCGACGCTCACATCCAGTTCATGAACGACTTCGCGGCCCGGCTCGAGACCAGCGGCGAGTTCATCGACGGTCAGGCCCTCTCACCGGACGGCGTGTGGGTCCGATCTGACGGGGAAGGTCGCCCACCCGTGACCGACGGCCCCTTCGCCGAGACCAAGGACCTGATAGCCGGCTGGATGGTGATCGACGTCGACAGCTACGAACGGGCGATCGAGCTGGCGGGTGAACTGTCCTCAGCCCCAGGAGCGGGCGGCGATCCGATCCACGAGTGGCTCGAACTTCGACCGTTCCTGGCCAATCCATCTACTGTCGACCAATGTCGCTAGACCGAGGCGGCCAGACACTGACCCGGCTCTGATGACTGTCAACGAGGTCGAGCTACGCGAACTCGTCCCCAAGGTGCTGAGTGTTCTCGTCCGTCGCGGAGCCGACTTCGCGACGGCCGAGGATGCCGTTCAGGAAGCGCTCATCCGGGCACTCAGCAAATGGGAAGACTCGGCGCCGGTAGACCCCACGGGATGGCTCATAACGGTCGCTTGGCGGGCGTTCCTCGACATGTCCCGCTCCGACACCGCCCGTCGGACAAGGGAGCTCCGACTGGATGTCGAACCGCCCCCGGGTCCAGGGCCCAGCACTGACGACACGCTGCGTATGTACTTCCTGTGCGCCAATCCCGACCTGACCGAATCGTCCGCGATTGCGTTGACGCTGCGCGCCGTCGGAGGACTGACCACACGCCAGATCGCCCAGGCCTACCTGGTGCCAGAGGCGACCATGGCCCAGCGAATCAGCCGGGCCAAGCGCGTGATCGGTCGGACGGGGGTTGACCGTCCAGGCGATGTCAACACCGTCATGCGAGTTCTCTATCTGGTCTTCAACGAGGGCTATTTGGGCGAGGTCGACCTGGCGGCTGAGGCCATACGACTGACCCGTCAGCTGCTCGACCTCGTTGACGAACCCGAAGTCCAGGGGTTGTTGGCACTGATGCTGCTGCACCACGCCCGACGGAAGAGTCGCACCCGTGCCGACGGCAGCATCGTTGCGCTCGCGGAGCAGAATCGGGCCGAGTGGGACACAGCGCTGATAGCCGAGGGGATCGACGTGATCAATCGTGCGCTCTCCCGGGACCGGCTCGGCGAATACCAGGCACAGGCGGCAATCGCAGCTCTGCACGCCGACGCCCTGAGCGTGGAGCAGACCGATTGGGTCCAGATCGTCGAGTGGTACGACGAACTTCTCCGTTTCGTGGACAGCTCGATA
This sequence comes from Microthrixaceae bacterium, assembly GCA_049647585.1. Taxonomy (GTDB): domain Bacteria; phylum Actinomycetota; class Acidimicrobiia; order Acidimicrobiales; family Microtrichaceae; genus JAGQSZ01. The sequence goes on from JBARXY010000004.1 coordinate 42,561, forward strand.
GTGCGACTCAACCGCGCTGTCGCCGTGGGTCAGGCCGACGGCGCGCCCGCGGGGCTTGCAGCGCTGGCCGATGTCGACAAGGACGTCCCTAGGTATGACGCTGCAGCCGCCCACCTGCACGAGAAGAACGGCGACCTCGAACTCGCGGCGCAGCTGTACGCCAAGGCCGCACGCAGTGCGCCGAGCGTCGCTGAACGTGACCACCAGACACGCCAGGCGGCGCGACTCAACCAGAGACTCGGGAAGCTGCGCTAGGTCAGACGGAGACGTGCTTCCGACCCTCCGTGGTAACCGTCGTAGGTTGTAACCGACCTGCTGTGGCGTCCGCGCCGTGGTGTCCCCCAGACGAGGAGTCTCAATGGCCGAGCACAGGATTTCCGGCAGTGACGAGAACGCATCGGACGAAGCCCCCGCTGCGGGTCCTGCCGCCTCCACGGTCGGCAACTCGACCTGGACGGAGCCGATGGCGACCTGTCTAGATGTCTGGCACAGATTCATCGCAGGCGATCGCACGGCGCTGGGCCGGGCCCTCGCCGATGATGCTGTATTGCACTCCCCGGTCCTGTTCCAGCCGGTCCAAGGTAAGGAACTCGTTTCCATGTACCTGACCGGAGCATCTATGACCTTCGTCGGAACGACCGACTCCCCCGATACCGATGACGAGCCCGCAACCGGCGCCGACGCAGGGCCCGCAACCGGCGCCGACCCGGATGGGTGGGATGGCAGGTTCCGCTATGTACGCAAGGTGATTGATTCCCATAACGCTGTGCTCGAATTCGAGACCACCATGGCTGGCAAGTACGTGAACGGTGTCGACATGATCACCTGCAACGACGATGGACTCATCGTCGACTTCAAAGTGATGGTGCGTCCCCGTCAGGCCGTCGAAGCCGTTCGCGAAATGATGGCCGAGGCACTCGACACACTGCAGGGCGGAGAAAACTGAGCGCCTGGAGTGGGAAGCGGCGCGGAGCGGAGCGGGGAGTTGGGGCCGGGAAGCGGTGTGTCACGCGCCCCTATCAGGTCAGCCCGTTGAGAGAAGCGAACGGATCCCAGGTGGAGTCGGTGTGCCATTCCAGCTCGACCGCATCAGCCAACTCCTGCGCGACTTCCGCACCGTGGAGATGTGCGATCAGAGCAAGGGTCATGTCCATACCCGCGGCGACACCCGATGAGGTCCAGCGGTTGCGGTCCTGCACCCAACGTGCCTCGGCAACCCACTCGACCTGCGGAGCCTGACTGCGCGGCCATTCGAAGGCGCGCTTGTTGGTCGTCGCCCTGTAGCCGTCGAGAAGTCCAGCGGCCCCGAGTAGGCCGGCGCCTGTGCAGACGGAGGTGACAAACTCGGCCTCGGCCGCCCAGTCCGACAGCCAGTCGATGAACGCAGAGTCGTCGACCAGCATTCGCGTACCAATGCCTCCCGGCACGAGCACGATCTCCGGGGTCGTCGCATCTTCGAAGGCTGCGGTCGCTACGAGTGCAGGACCTTGGGCGCTAGTGACCGGCCCCGCCGACTTCGCCAGCACTTCGATCGAGAACATCTCGGGCAGTTTGCCGAACAGCTCCAGGGGCCCACAGACATCAAGTAGCTCGAAGCCGTCGAACAGGACGACACCAACGCGCCGCGCCTCCCTGACACTTGAAGAACCTGCGCTGTCGTCCAAGGCGTTTCCCACGGTCAGGCAATGTAACGGGCCAGCGGCGACCTCGACAGAGTTACCACTCCGACGAGCATCGACCCCATCGCCAGAGCCATCACCGCGACGTGTAGAGGCCCGCGATTGATCTGCTCCTGAAGGACGATTGAGCCGATCAGCGCACCGGAGATAGGTTCGATCATCACCATGAGAGGCATCGACGCAGACAGGCTTCCGGCCTGGAACGCACTCTGTATGAGGACGGTTCCGAGTACGGCGGATAGCACCACGGCATACGGCTGCCATGACGACAGCGCTGCGCCGAGTCCATCGCCGAGCAGGTCGACCAGCGACTTGGTAGCTGCTGCCATGAACGCATAGGTCAAGGACCCCGCAGCCGCCCAGCAGCCCGACCTGACGGGCCCAGATGATGATCGGAGACCGCTTGCGACCAGCACGATCACCAGGCCCACGACGATCCCCAGCAGGACTAGCCAGGTGACCGCAGGGGCATCGGAGCGGCCCTCGCTCGGCGCTGCTGCCACCAGAAACATGGTGATTCCGGCGGCCACACCGATAGCTCCGAGCCACTCGCTCCTCGAGAGCCGCCGGCCGACGAGCTTGGCGCTGACCGGCAGGGCGAAGAGAAGGCTCGACGGAAGTAGTGCTTGTACAAGCACCAGCGACCCGAAGCTCAGCGCGATCCCTTCAAGTACGAAGGACGCAAAATCGATGGCGGTGGCCACCAGCCACCGCCAGTTCGCGACAAGCTGTACAAGCAGGCCAACTCTTAGTGCGTGTCGGCTCGGAACCGCGGAAGCGACACGTTGTTGTCCAACTGACGCCATTGCGAATCCGAAAGCCGCGAGGAATGCAAAGAGGACGGCCACTACACCCGACGCTACCCAGCCCGACGAACGAGAGTCGCTCGATACTTATCGTCGCTGCCGGAATGGGCGGGGGCCACAACGGCGCCGCGGCGGGTTTGGTCCGCCTGCTCGATGCCGCCGGATACGAACCCCGGGTGGTCGACCTTCTGGAAATGATGAGATTCGGCTACGGACACCTCATCAACGGCTTCTATCACTCGCAACTCAGATTCGCCCCTTGGAGCTACCAGTACATCTACTCGGCGTGGCGGACACATCCGACACTTGTCCGCAGTGCAAACGGTGCCGACACCCGCGCTGCTCGCAGCCGCCTGCTCGACCAGGTTGCGGCCTGGCGACCCAATGCGATTATTTCGGCGTACAACATCGGGTCCCAGGTCCTCGGCGAGTTGACCGCGTCGGGGGAGCTGAAGGTTCCGGCCTACTCCTATGTCACGGACTTTGGTGTCCATCCCTACTGGATACACGAGTCCATCGCCGGGTATCTGACGGTCCATGAGAGTTCCGCCCGCCGCGTCGCGGCGCTGAGTGATGCTCCGGTCGGCGTTTGCGGGCCGCTGGTCGGGCCCTCGTTCCACGCCAACCCCCCTTGCGCCGAAGCTTCTCACTTGGAGTTGGCTGCGCCGGAGGGGGACCGGAACGCCATCCGTGGTTCATTCGGATTCGGCGACCGAGACACCGTCGTGCTGGTTGTTGCCGGCGCCTGGGGTGTCGGGCAGATCGAGAAGACCGTGGAAGATCTGGAGCGCATCGAAGGGTGCCGTCCACTTGTTGTGTGCGGAAATAACCACCGGCTCGCCCGCCGTTTGAGAAGGAAGGCCCGCGACCCGGGCCACGTGTTGGGCTTCACCCAGCAGATGAGCGAGCTGATGGAATGCGCCGATCTACTGGTTGAGAACGCCGGAGGAATGACCAGCTCCGAGGCGTTCGCGTCCGACCTTCCTGTGGTCACCTACCGACCGATCCCCGGCCACGGGATCGACAATGCCAACGCGATGGCGGCATCGGGAGTGTCCACATTCGCCCATGACGAGGATGAACTGGTCGCTGCGGTTCAGAAGCTGGCGCCGGGCTCCCCCGGCCGTGACCGTCAGGTCGAGCTGGCCCGCAAGGTGTTTCCGTCGGATCCGACTTCGGTGGTGGTCGACCTGATATCTCCGGACTCCGACTCCCGAGAGCAGACCCGACCCGGGAGTGCCGGATGAGCGCTCGTCGAGGCATCGTCGTCGCGTCAACTCTCTTGCCGTTCGTGCCGTTGTTGGCCCACGTCGGTCCCGGTGTCACCTGGCTCGACTGGCCCACACAGCGGCTCGCCCCCTCTCTCAAGGGAATCGGCCGACACGACCATGTGGCGATCACCTTCGACGACGGGCCCGACCCGGTTTCCACTCCATTCTTCCTCGAGGAACTATCGCGGCTCGGCTGGTCCGCCACGTTCTTCATGCTGGGGTCGATGGCACGCTCCTCGCCCGAAGCCGCCCGGCGGATAGTCGAAGCCGGCCACGAGATCGGTGTCCACGGCGACGAGCACCGCTGTCACCTATTGATGACTCCCCGTCAGGTGCACCGGGACCTGAAACGAGCCAAATCGAGCATCGCCGAAATAACCGGCGCCACTCCGCGCTGGTTCCGCCCTCCCTACGGAGTGCTGTCGATGGGATCGGTCATTTCGGCCAGACAGCTCGGATTGCACCCGGTGCTCTGGAGCGCCTGGGGGCGGGACTGGACAGAGGATGCGACTCCCGGGTCGATCACGTCGACGGTCCTGACCGGCCTGGAGCCCGGCGGAACGGTCCTGCTACACGACTCGGATTGCACCTCGGCACCTGGATCCTGGCATGCCACCCTTGCTGCGCTACCACTGATGGCCGAGCACCTCGATCCGCTCGTTTCGGTCGGCCCGCTTCGAGAACACTTCGCCTAGCAACAATCGGAAGCCGCACCGCGACGTCGGCCGGGGCCGACCTGGAGTCAGCCACTCCTATGCTCGTGTGCATGGATCATCCACTACTTGCTCCAGAGTTGGACGTCACCAGGTGGTTCAACAGTCCGCCTCTCGATCTAGCTTCAGTGCGTGGCAAGGTCGTGTTGATCGAGGCGTTCCAGATGCTGTGTCCCGCCTGCGTCAGTCATTCGATCCCCCAGGCACAGCGGGTCCAGCGCATGTACCCCACCGACCAGGTCGCCGTCATTGGCATCCACACCGTGTTCGAGCATCACGATGTGATGGGTCCCGACGCACTCGAGGCGTTCATCTCGGAGTATCGGATCACCTTTCCGGTCGGCGTCGACCGTCGCGAGGGTTCCGAGCGCATTCCGGTAACGATGGGTCGGTTGGACCTTCGAGGGACACCATCTCAGATCCTGATCGACCGTCAGGGTCGGATCCGGGCGAGCACCTTCGGGATGGTCGAGGATCTTGCCCTGGGAACCCAGATCGGAAGGCTCCTTGCAGAACCGACCGCTGAACCTCAGCCAGAATCTGCACCTGCCAAGCGGCCCGAGAAGCCAACTGCACCCCTGGTCGCACTTGACCCGACGGCCGAACCGACGGGTGTGTGCGTGCCGGGCCAGGACTGCACCTGACGAACCCAAATCCGAAAGCCCGCGTGACGGAACGCCGAGGCGGGTGGGTCGCCGATTCGTGTTGGTCGCCGATGCGTGTCGGACGCCGATTCGTGTTGGACGCTGGGCTGCTGGATGTCAGAGCGCCGTCGTGAGCATGGCGATCCCGAGAATTGCGAGCCCGGCTCCATAGACACGCTCAAGGCTGACCGGATTGGTCCTGAGCGCCACGCGTGCCCCCGTGTAGGAAAGTGGGATCGATGTCGAGCCGAACACGGCAACCAGTTGCCAGTCGATATGCCCCAGGGCCGCGTGGACCACGGTTCCGGGTATCGCCAGAACGGCGGCCACCGCCAACGATGTCGCAAACGATTGCTTGATCGAGAGGCGGAGAACGACGACGAACAAGGGAGCCAGAAGAAACCCTCCGGTGTTGGCGAGCAGTCCGGAAAGCACTCCGACAACTACGGCCACGCCGATCAATCGAGCCAGGAAGTGCGGAGGCTCGATAGCGACCTCGTGCGGATCACCCGGCCGGAGCAGGAAGCGCAGGCCCAGAGCGGTGAGAATGACTTCGGTGGCAGTGACCAGAATGTCGCCGCCGATCCAGCGCGTCGCATAAGCACCCACCACCGTCGCAGGGATTCCGAATCCGATTGCGAATGCAAACACACGCCAGTCGATGAGGCGCTGCCGCCAGTACGCGTACGAAGCTGCGAGAGTCGCCGGGATCGTCGCCGGGAGCGGGGACGCCAGGGCCACGATCGGCGGTATCCCGATCAGCGCCAGAAGCGGTGTTGCGATTGCCGAGCCACCTTTGCCGAACAATCCGCCGAGGAACCCGATAAACGCTCCTAGTGCGGCCACCGCAACAAGGGTTCCGGCGCTCAACGGTTGGCTCGTATCTGGTCGGCCCGGAAGTGCGCAGTTCTGGTCACTCACCTAGCAGACATCCGACGTCTCCAAAGGTCCAACTGGTTCTTCTGATGATTGCCATAAGCTGCGCCTATGGAGCTTCGCCAGATCGAGTACGTGGTCGGAATTGTCGACCACGGCGGGTTCACCCGTGCCGCACATGCGCTCCATGTGACCCAACCTGCACTTTCCGAGGGGGTCGCCCGCCTGGAGGCGGAGTTGGGAGTTGCTCTCTTCCATCGAGTGCCGAAGGGTGTCGTCATGACCCCGGCCGGTTCTGCGTTCTTGGAGCCGGCACGACAGATGCTCCGAACCCGCAAGGTGCTGAACGAGTCGGTGGCCGCAGTTGCGGGCCTCGGGACAGGCCAGTTGGACCTGGTGGCTCTGCCGACGCTGGCGGTCGACCCACTGGCGTCGCTCATAGGCGAGTTCCGCAACGCCCATCCCGGGATCTCGGTCCACGTTGCCCAGCCCGAGGATGCAGCCGCGGTCGCCACACGGGTACGCACTGGCAGCTCCGAGATCGGCCTCGCCGAACTTCCCGTCGAGGGTGCTGGACTGGTCAGCGAACCGCTCCTGGTTCAGCACCTCGTCGTGAGCCTGCCCGCCGGCTCCTCTCTGGCCGGACGTCGACGTCTGAACATCACGGACCTGGCGACGGTCCCGCTGATAACAACACCCACCGGAACGTCACTCCGACGTCTGGTCGACATGGCTTTCGCTGAAGCCGGCCTGACTCCTCTGATTGCCGTGGAGACCGAACAACGCGAGTCGGTGCTTCCCTTGGTCGCAGCGGGTGCAGGTGCGACCGTGCTCCCCAAACGCCTTGCCGACACAGCAACCGATCCGCGAATCGTCACCGCAGCCCTGCATCCCGCGATCCGTCGGGAAATCGGCCTGATCCGACGAAGTGGGCCGGTCTCGCCCGCAGCACAGGCCTTTCTCGACATCAGCCTGGCCGACACCTCTCCCGCAAGCGCGTTTTGTTCTGCCAAACGGTTGCCCTAGCAGCCACTTCGCAGAACAAAACCGGATTGGGTCACCTGAAGCACGGCGAGGACCGCGGTTCCATCTGGCCACGTCAGGGTAAGAGCCTCCCGTGAGCGCTTCCTGCCCGGTCCAGTCCTGACAATGTGTTTCTCGCCTGAGGCAGATCTGGTCGCCGCGGTGGTCATCGGAGCCGCTGGAATCGACGGCCTACGACACGTAACCCGGAGGGACCAGATTCCGATGGCACTTCTTCCGGCGACATTCGCACTGCACCAGTTGGACGAAGTTTTCGTTTGGCTGGGTCTCCGAGGTCAGGTCTCACCCCAGGTGCTGCACGTCACCTCATGGCTGTATCTCATCGTCGCGTTCGGCCTACTCCCCGTGCTCGCCCCGTTGTCCGTCGCGGCCAGGGACCGTGGCGTCCGACGAAGATTGCTCTTCGGCTTCGTCGCGCTGGGCGCCGTGGTTGCAGCTGCGCTCACCTATGCCGTCGGGAGGGGTCCTATAACGACCCACATCGTCAGGCACCACATCTCGTACCGCGTGGTCCTGGGGCAGGGAACGATCTGGGTCGTTCTGTATGTCGTTGCCACATGCGGTGCATTCCTGTTCTCTGGTCACCCGCACATCCGAATTTTCGGTGTGGTCAATCTGGTGGCCGTGGGACTACTCGCCGCGCTACAACGCAGCGCGTTCATTTCCCTGTGGTGCGCGTGGGCGGCCATTACGAGCATCGCCCTCGCTCTGCACTTTCGTCACGAACACCGGAGTGGCACCCGATCTCCGCAACTGGTCCCGGAAGGTGTGAGCGGGTAAGCCTTGGACCGAATCACCCGGAGGCTCGATGACAACCATCCATACATTCGACGACGAACTGGCGAAACTGGACGCTGTCGCAACAGCTGATGCCATCCGGAAAGGTGAGCTGTCAGCGACCGAGGTTGTAGCGGCTGCCATCGAACGGGCACGTCGGGTTGAGCCGGCGGCCCACCCGGTTGCGTGCGAGGACTACGAGCGGGCCCTCGCTGCGGCGAAGCATCCGGCAGAGGGTCCGTTCAAGGGTGTCCCCACGTTCATCAAGGACATGACCGACGTGGAGGGCCTACCCACCCGAAACGGTTCGAAGGCCTTCGCCTCGGCCGGGCCCGCTCACAAGACCTTCGGCATCGCCCAGCAGTTGTTCGATCTGGGGATGGTCGGCCTGGGCAAGAGCACTCTTCCCGAGTTCGGCTTCACCCCGTCGACCGAATTCACGACAGGGCCCGCCACACGAAACCCATGGAACCTCGAACGCACGCCCGGCGGCTCCTCTGGCGGCTCAGCGGTTCTGGTGGCGAGTGGCGTCGTCCCCGTCGCCCACGGCCAGGACGGCGGTGGGTCCATCCGGATACCCGCAGCCTGCAATGGACTGGTTGGGCACAAGCCCAGCCGTGGGCGCCTGCTTCCCGACCCGCACGCCCGCCTTCTGCCGGTGAAGATCGTGGCCGACGGAGTGTTGACACGAACCGTTCGAGACACCATCGCCTACTACAAGTCCGCCGAGCAGATCTACAAACCAAAGCGACTCCCCTCCCTCGGGCGGATCGACAGCCCTCCGCAGCGACGACTGCGAATCGGGACCTTTGCAGCGAGCCCTACCGGCGCCCCACTGGATGGACCCACCCGCACGACCTACGAGCAAACCGTGGCGCTGCTCGAGGGACTGGGTCATACGGTCGTTCCGGCCACTGCTCCGGTGGACGAACAGTTCGCCGAGGACTTCATTCTCTACTGGTCGACACTTGCGTTCTTCACACGTTACGGCGGCAAGCTGCTCTTCGACCGCAGCTTCGACTCGGACGGGCTGACACCCTTCACGCTCGGCCTTGCAGATAACTTCCGACCCAACCTGCGCCACGTACCGGGGGCCATCCGGCGACTCCGACGCTCCGCTGACGCCTACGAGGCGCAGTTTGTCGAGCAGGCTATCGATGTGGTCCTGACCCCAACTCTGACCCACCTTCCCCCGGTTCTCGGCGAACTGGGGGCATCCCTCCCATTCGACGTGCAGTTCCCCAGGGTCGAAGCGTGGGTCGGATTCACTCCACTGGCCAACGCCAACGGGGCGCCATCGACCAGCCTTCCGCTCGGCTTCGATGAAGCCACGAACCTTCCTGTCGGAATGATGTTCAGCGCTCCGATGGGCCACGATGCCATCCTCCTGCGTCTGGCCCTCGAGCTTGAGGCAGCGAAACCATTCCCGTCATTGGCGACTTCGTCGTAAGTCTGAACCGGCAGGTTGTAGGAAAATTCATCTGTCGCCGTTACCGTGGCCAGCTCACTTGTAAAGGAAAGGAAGCTGGTGGGAGATCCCGTCGCCACCGCTGCCCAGCTGAGTCACGAAATCGACCTGGCTCTGAAGCAGCTGACCCTGGCTCCGGCTCGCGTCCGCGAACTGACTGGACTACGGGACAAGGTCGCCAATATCAGGCAACGCCTTTCCGACTTTGCCGAGAACGTCGCACCTTTGGGGTTTGAGGACGGTCAGGAAATTGCCGACATCCGACGTCGTTTCGAGTCTCTTCCAGACGGTGTTTTGGCCGAATCCGCCGAGCTCCGGGCGTTTGTTGCCGCATCTCCGCTGCTTCGAAAGCTGACTTCCGCTGGGCTCACCGTGAATTCGCTTCGAAAGTTCTCCGACGGTCAGGATCGACTCGGCCACCTACTAGGTGATCGGTGGAGCGATGTAGGTGAGATTTGGCTCGAACTCCGAAATCAACATGACACGAACAGCCCGACCCACATTCCCGTTCTGAAGGGACAGCTCCACGTTGCGCGACAGTTCGCCAAGGCCATCGGCACTCTTGGTCTGTTCAGGCTGACTGCCATCCAAGCCCGTGAAATGGAGTCCGAGGGAGATTGGGTCACCGAAGCCAGTCTCACCGACGCGGCAAGAAAGCAGCAGAGAGCCGACCATCCCTATCGGATGACCTTTTGCCCTCTCGACAAAACAGAGCACAAGACCCTGTTCACGGGAGAATGGCTGAACGGCTATGCAGCATCCATCATCTCTGACCACTTGGATGGGTCGCTGATACAACACGAGATCTACACATCGGTCGCCTATCAGAATCCGCCCGAGATTCTCAGGGGTGGATCCGACTTCGACGTGATCGTAGAAGCCCGGGGTGTTGTTGCATTGTTCGAATGTAAAACCGGAAAGCTGCCCACGGATCAGGTGAAGCAGGCAATTGGCCGGGCAGAGGGACTCGCGTCGATCCTCGAGTCAACTGGAGCTCAAGTTGAACTCCACCACTTCCTTCTTTTCCTCGGCGCCACAAGTGATGTCGAAAGAGTCACGCGCTGCGTGGCGGGGTCGCCTGTGGCTGCGATCACTCCCGATCAGCTGCGAGGCGTTCTGAACACCACGTTCCGTTGAACAAACCCGTCCCAGCCGTCCCCCGCATCACGGCACCCAAGCCTTCAGGTCGGATAGCTGGCCAGAAATCTCTCGAGCGTGTACTCGCTCACGTTGGCGATCTGATCCACATCGCCGAACATCGCGCACATCATGATCGGCCCGAACAGCATCGTGCCGACGGTTGTGGGGTCAAGATCTGCAGGAATTCGCCCCTCACCCACTCCGATGGCGAGGATCTCGCCGAGGATTTCCTCGTTGGCGGTCCGGTCGCTCCGGACCAGTAGTTCAATTTCAGGGAAGTCACGCCAGAGTGCCAACAACTCGGGAAGCATCCGAGCCACCCTGGTTTTGCCCAGAGCGGTGGCCACCGCATTCATCTGCAGACGCAGGCAGTCCTCGAAGCCAGATGCAAGATCGAAATCCGCCGCAGCGGGAATCGCCGAGCGCAATACATCCAGCAGCAGGTCCTCGATCGAGTGCCAATGCCGGTAGAGCGTGGACTTCGCCACACCGGAACGGTCGGCCACGGCGTCGACGGTCACTGACCGGACCCCTGATTCCACCATCAGATCCTCGGCGGCCTCGAGCAGTCGAGCGCGGCTTCGGGTCACACGGGGATCCACTTCGGCCGCCTGATTCGAGCTATTTGAGGAACTTTCGAAACTAGACATATTCGTATCGCTACTATAGCGTTTCGTTCTCCGTAATTGAAGACAGACTGCATCGTCGTGCCCCCCGCCGTTCCCACGATGCGTCGAAAGGAAATATCCAGTGACCGACGCTTCCTCATTGGCCACCCCCACGGGTGAAGTCATCCATGACCCCCATCGCAAGCGGATGATCCTTGCCGCGGTCTCCGTCGCGTTGATGGCCGTCATTGCTTCCATGAGCGGACTGAATGTCGCCCAACAGCAGTTGGCCCTGGACTTCGGAGCATCGCAGTCGACCATTCTGTGGATCATCAACGCCTACACCCTGGCGCTGGCCTCCCTACTCATGCCGATCGGAGCGATCGGAGACCGCTGGGGCCGTAAGACGGTTCTGGTCTCAGGCCTCGCGGTGTTTGGTATCGCCAGCTTCGCCGGTGCATTCGCCGGCTCCGCCACGATGATGATCGGCTCCCGGATCGTCGCCGGTATCGGTGCAGCGATGATCATGCCTGTAACCCTCTCCGTCATCACCACCAGCTTTCCCGAGGAAGAGCGGGGTCAGGCCATAGGCATCTGGTCCGGAATCGCCGGGGGCGGCGCCATGGTCGGCATGTTCGTATCGGCAGCAATGGTCGACATGGTGACCTGGCGGTGGCTGTTCGTACTGCCCATCGCTCTTGTCGCCGTGGGACTCGTGTTGACGGTCCGTTTCATTCCCAACTCCGCCGAGGATCACGAGCACCCATTCGACCTGGCCGGATCGATCCTTTCGCTGCTCGCAATTGGCGGTCTGGTGCTGGGAATTCAGGAAGGACCCGAGCGGGGTTGGACCCACGCTCTCAGCTTCGGCAGCCTCACGGTGGGCTTGATCGCAGCGGCGGCGTTCATCGCATGGGAACTTCGTCACCCCGCTCCGCTCCTGGACATTCGTACCTTCGCCGACCGCAGACTCGCGGCGGGGTCAGCCACGCTGCTCACTCTCTTCGCAGTGATGTCGGGAATCTTCCTGGTTCTCTTCCCCTTCTTCCAGGCGGTGCTCGGCTGGTCGGCGCTGCATTCCGCCAGCGCGATGTTGCCAATGGCCGCGGTGATGATGCCAACCTCCGCGTTGGTGCCCAAACTGTCGGCCAAGCTCGGAACGAAGCCGACGCTGCTGACAGGAATGGCAATAGCCGCAGCTGGTCTGGCCACCCTGGCCGTGTCCGCCTCCGTCGACGGGGGCTACCTATCGGTTCTGCCGGGTCTGTTGATCATCGGACTGGGCACCGGTCTGGCGATGACCCCGTCCACCGAGGCAATCACGTCAGCCCTGCCTGCCGACAAGCAAGGTGTCGCCTCAGCGTTGAACGACACCACCCGTGAGGTTGGCGGGGCGGTCGGAGTCGCCCTGCTCGGATCGATCCTCTCGTCCGGCTACCGCAATTCGATCCAGCCCGATCTGGGAGGCTTCCCGGCAGAAATCGCCCGGGTCGCCCAGGAAGGAATCGGGGCGGCCTTCGGAGTCGCTCCACAAGCCGGCGCCCAGGCACCCGAGTTGATCCACACCGCACAGGTCGCGTTCGTCGAAGGGTGGACCCGATCCATGTGGTTCGGCGTCGTCATGATCGGGGTGGCGTTCGTGTTCGTCGCCCTTCGCGGACCTCGCACCAAGGCCCTCCCGGCAGCCCTGGACCATATCGATTATTCCGGTCCGGTCGATGACGATTCAGTCTCGGCCGTCCCGGCGAACATCAGCTGAACCTGCGACCAGCTCATGGGCCGCACTGATCGAAGCGATACAGCTGTCGATCGTTGTCCGGCCGAGCAGCAGGTCACCAATGGCCGCCGCACCGTCGTTCTCGAGCGTCGGGAATCGCTCCAGCGGCGGATAGGTGATCATTGCTCCCGCAATTGTTCTCCGAGTCACGTCGAGTCGCTCCGCATCGACCTCGTCGACCGGCCGGAGGTCATCGAGCACGTCGCTGCGAGCGGGGATGGCGCCCACCGACGCTTCGATCCGATGGAACTCGGTCGAGCTGAGCCTCTCCACCAGTGCAACCGCGCCATCAAGATCTCCACAGGTTCTTGGAATCGCCCACCCATGGCAGCCCGAGTATGAGACACGGCGCTGCGGACCGGACGGATACGGCGCGGTCCTTAACAGATCGCCGATTGGGGATGACCTCAGCTGACGGGTCGCTCCCGGCCAGGATGCCGAGCAGTCGACGACTCCAGCACCCAGCGCCGCGTCAGCTTCGTCGTAGTGCCATGACGTCAATCCGTTCATTCCGGAGGGACAGCGTGAACCGAGCGACGCGATCACGTCCAAGGATTGGGTGGCGATTGCAGCATCCAGCGCAGCGCTTCCCTCATCGTCGAACAGCCGACCGCCCCGTCCGACAACTTGTTCGAAGAACATCCCGAAAAGGCCCGAGCCTCGACCGGTGAACCCGAAAACCGTGTCCGAGTCGAGTAGCTCCTGCCATGAGTCAGGGGCGTGATCCATCCGATCGGTACGCCACCAGAGAACCCGAACGTCGACGTTGCGGGGCACGCAGAGCAGAGCGCCCCGGTCGCGGCACAACGCGACGGCACCGGGCTCGATCGCAGCAACCGTCGAAGGGTCGATGAGATCGTCCAGCGGGTGGAGCCATTGACGTTGACTCGGAACATATTTGCCATGGGTGGAGATGACATCGAGCCGCTCACCCGCGGCCAACAGCTGAGCGACGCGTTCGTTGAGCTCCAGATGATCCGCATGGACGACAATCTCGACCTCGTCGCGGAGTCCCTCGTAGAGAGCGTCGTACATCGGTCCGCCGACGAGCGCGACGCGCAGCTTCCGGGTCACCCTTCACCGCAGGTGTTTACGAGTACCCCGATGCCTTCAATATCGACCTCGACGGTGTCGCCGTCGCTTAGATAGATGGGTGGTGTGCGAGCAAAGCCGACGCCCGCCGGAGTGCCCGTGGTGATCACATCACCTGGAAGCAGAGTCATGAACCTCGACAGATACGAGATGATCTGCGCAACGCTGAATATCATCTGCGCGGTGGTCGAGTCCTGCAGCGTCTCACCGTTCACGCGACACGCGATCCGCAGCTTCTGGGGATCTGGAATGTCCTCCGGCGTGACCAGCCACGGGCCGAGGGGGCAGAACGTATCGAACGATTTTCCTCGCAACCACTGTCCGTCGGAGAACTGGGCGTCTCTTGCCGAGACGTCGTTGCAACACGTGTAACCGAGGACGAAGCCGAGCGCAGACTCGACCGGAACGTCGCGTGCTTCCGCTCCGATGACGACAGCCAATTCGGCCTCGTAGTCGACCTCGGTCGACTGCTGCTGGCTCCAACGGATGACCTCGCCCGGGCCGATGATCGACTGCGGCAGCTTGGCGAACGTCACCGGTGAAGGCGGCGCCTCGAGTCCCGACTCGCTTGCGTGGTCCGCGTAGTTGAGGCCAACCGCGATTACCGAACCGGGCCGTGCGATGGGCGCCAGCAATTTCACCCGCCCCAGCTCAACCGAAGCGTCCTCGGCCGGACCGCCCCCGTCCGGACCGCCCCCGTCCGGACCGCCCCCGTCTGGACCGCCCTCGACAGGACCGCTCTCGACCTCACCGTTCCTCGACGAATCGCCACCATCCGACGCAGTCGCGAGCAGCACCCGGAGGGGCGAGCCGCTGTCGAGCCGCAGTGGGTGCACGACGTCTGCGTCCACCCGTGCCAGTCGTTCGATTCCGTCGAGTTCGATCCTTGCGATCTTCACCTGCACTCCTCCAAGAGTCCGAACATCCCGAATACCAGGCCGAATTGGTCGGCCGATGACTGCCAACCTCAACCCGCCGCGATGCCACCGTCGATTAGCCAGTCTGCTCCGGTTACGAACGATGACTGATCGCTCGCCAGATAGATGACCAGTTCGGCGACCTCCGCCGGCGTTCCAAGTCGACCTAGCGGTTGGCGGGCTATCAGGTCCCTGCGCATCTGCGAAGGATCGTCGGCCTGGTCCAGCAGCCTCCCCACCCAGGGAGACTCGACAGTTCCGGGACTGACACAGTTGCAGCGGATCCCCTGGGCCGCGTACTGAACAGCGACCTGCTTCGTCAGCGCGACAACGGCGCCCTTCGATGCGCAGTACGCGGCGCGGTTGGGCAGGCCAACCGAGGCCGCCACCGACGCGGTGTTGACGATCACTCCTCCCCCGGCCTCCAGCATGTGCGGGAGAGCTGCACGGATACCCAGGAACACGCCCCGCACATTGACGGCGAAGACTTTCTCCCATTCCTCGACAGTGCAGTTCAACACATCGGTCACGCCGCCGACGCCCGCGTTGTTGCAGAGGATGTCGACCTTCCCGTATGTCTCGATGCAACGGGCGATGAGAGCCCCAACCTGATCGGGATCTGAAACGTCGACCTCTACACCGAGGGCCCCTTTGGGAACGTCGGACGGAAACAGGTCACCGGCGACGACCTCGGCACCCTCGTCGAGTAGCCGGGTACAAATCTCGTAACCGATTCCCGACGCTGCACCCGTGACGACTGCGGTCCTACCTGCGAAACGCTCGCTCATGTTTCCCTCCGTGACTCACTTGCACTGTGACGGGCTCGAACTCCGTCAATGGCGGCCCAAAGACCCTCAGGCAGGTCAACCGAGATCCCGGCGATGGCCGCAGTGACCTCGGCAGGCGAGCGCACCCCGACCACGGTGCTGGTCACTCCGGTGAAGCGGCGGGGATGGTTGATAGCAACCTGCTGGAGGCTCACGCTGAAGTCGTCACACACACCTTTCAGATCCTCAACCTGTCGGATGATCCGTTCGGGAGCGGGCTGATAGTCAAAGTGGTTGTCGGCGCCACCGGCGAGAATCCCGCTCTGGAACACCCCCGCCGCCAAGAGGATCACATCGTCCCGGGTACACCGCTCGGCTACCGATTCGCCCGATGTTTCGAGCAGCGTGATTCGCCCTGCCAGCAGCACCACATCGAGTGGGACACGATCCAGCAGATGGTGGGCGACCTCGGCGCTGTTCGTACCCACACCGATCGCACCGATCAGCCCGGCTTCGCGCTGACGCTGGAGTTCCCCGGCCGCCACTACCGCCTCATCGAGATGATCATCGGGGTCATGGATCAGCACCACGTCGATGTACTCACGACCCAGCCGTGCCCTGCTCTCGTCGAGTTGCTCACGAATCGCCTCCGGCGCGAAGTCGAAACGCGATCCACCCGGCGGCGCCCCGCCGAAGATGTCGCCGCTCTCCCGCGTTCCGGTTCTGTGGATGCTGCGTCCGACCTTGGTGGACACGGTGAAGCCCTGTGACTGGTCGAACTGGGCGAGGAACTTTCCTAGGCGCGCCTCGGCGAGTCCACGTCCATAGTGGGGTGCGGTGTCGAAATGGGTCATTCCGCAATCGGCCGCAGCGGCGAGCGTGGCGCGTGCGGCCTCTTCGCTGACGGCTGAATACAGGCCTCCGAGAGGCGCTGTTCCGACGGACAGGAGTCCCGGAGAGAGCCGATCCGGTTTGGAAGGAACCACCACCTGTTTCAAGTTATCATCAGATGAATTCGTGCGTGTCGAGCCGGTCCTGCGTTGCTCGCAAGGCCTAGCGGGCCTGTTCATCTGATGATCGTTCGTTTCCGACAGATCCGCGGGGAAGGATTTTGTGAAGATCACCCGTTTCGAAACCGCAGACATACGCTTTCCCACTTCGATGACCTTCGCCGGTTCGGATGCGATGAACCCTGATCCGGACTATTCGGTTTCATATGTGACCCTCCACACTGACGAGGGTTTCGTCGGCCACGGATACACCTTCACGATCGGGCGCGGAAACGACCTGTGCGTTGCGGCGGTGGAGGTCCTCGCAGCCAAACTCGTCGGCGAGACGCTGACCGACCCCATCGCCGATCTGGCCAGACTTCCCGATCTTCTCACGTCGGACTCACAGATTCGATGGATCGGCCCCGAGAATGGTGTGGTTCGCATGGCGACCGCAGCGGTGGTCAACGCCCTGTGGGACCTGTGCTCACGCGTGAGCGGCAAGCCGCTGTGGAAGTTCCTCATCGACATGACTCCGACTCAGGTCGTCTCGGTCATCGACTGGAGGTACCTGTCCGACGCACTCACCCCTGACGAGGCAATGACGCTGATCGAGTCACGTCGGAGTGGACTCACGGCCCGCGAGGAACTGCTGGTGAACTGCGGGCATCCGGCCTACACCACCGAGCCCGGTTGGCTCGGCTACAGCGACGACTCGATGGTCGCGCTACTGACCCAGGCGCTGGATCGCGGCTTTCGCCATGTGAAGATCAAGGTGGGACGAGACCTCGCCGAGGACCGACGGCGACTCCAACTCGTCAGGGACGTAGTCGGGCCTGATGTCGGAGTGGCCGTCGACGCCAATCAGGCCTGGGACGTGCCCGAGGCCATCGCCTGGATCGAGTCGCTCGCCGAATTCGACCTGGCGTGGGTCGAGGAACCCACCTCACCGGACGACATTCTGGGCCATGCGCAGATCGCCAGGGCGGTAGCACCGACGCGGATCGCAACGGGTGAGATGTGCCAGAACCGTGTGATGTTCAAACAGTTCCTAGCGGCTGACGCAATGCAGGTCTGTCAGATCGACGCCTGTCGCGTAGCCGGGGTCAACGAGAACCTGGCCATCATCCTGATGGCAGCCAAGGCCGAGGTGCCGGTTGTCCCCCATGCCGGTGGCTGCGGGTTGAGCGAAGCGGTGCAACATCTGGCGATGTTCGATTTCGTCGCGTTGGGCGGGCCGGGCTCGCTCGACGGTCGCCTGCTCGAATGGGCCGATCACCTGCACGAACATTTCGTAACCCCGGCGACGATCGCCGACGGCTCATACGTCACCCCAACCGCACCGGGCGCAAGCACCGAGATGCTCACCTCCAGCATCGAGCGATACCGTCACAGGCCATGAACAAGACCGACCGCGCGGTCTCGGCGCTGCTGACGATGATCCGCTCAGGACGCTTCTCCGAGGGCGACCGTCTACCGACCGAACCCGAACTGGTCGAGGAACTCGGCGTGTCACGGAGCGCCGTTCGCGAAGCGGTGCAGTCACTGAGCTTCGCCGGGGTGCTCAACGTGCGCCAGGGTGGCGGAACCTTCGTGACCGACCTCGAGCCGGCCCGCCTTCTGCGCTCAGCAGGCCTGGCGCTCGACCTCTCGAGCAGCGACACGCTTGCCGAGTTGTACGCGGTTCGACGTGTCCTTGAACCTGCGGCAACCGCAATGGCAGTCGCCAACGTGTCCGATGAGAATCTCGTTGAACTGCGGGCCTGCCTGGACACGATGCGCTCGGCCGGAGCTGCAGAGGAATTCGTCCAAGCCGACATCGCTTTCCACGACCTGATCGCCCAAATCGCGGGCAACGCGACACTTCGGGCAATCCTGGCCACCCTGCGAACTGAGTCCGGACTCGGCCTGATCCGTCGGGCCCGTGAGGACGATGGGGCTGAGCGGCAGACGATCCTCGAACACGAAGAGATCTTGGCTGCCGTGGTCGCCCGGGACGCGGAATTGGCGAGGGCTGCAACGACTGTTCATCTGGCCAAGGGACAACACTGGTTGGACAGCGCCCAGGCCTGATGCTTTAGCTCATCGCCCAGTGCAGTTGCGATCCCGCCGTTTTGTTCTGCGAGACGGCGGCCCTGGCAGCCACCTCGCAGAACAAAACCGAAGGGGTCATCACGGACTCCTGACGCGCTCACCCGATGAATGAGGGGTTCAGCGCCGCGACACCCCCGGCGCCGATCAGATGCAGCGTACGGCGCACTCCGTCGCCCAGGTCGCCGAGTAGTCGGTCAACTCCGGCCTCGCCGGCAGCGCCCAGGGCATAGAGATAGGCACGTCCTGCCATGCATGCGTCTGCCCCGAGTGCGACCGCCTTTACGATGTCGCTCCCCCGTCGTACACCCCCGTCACAGATGATCTGGGTTCGCCCGCCGACCGCATCGGCAACCGGAGCCACCAACGAGAGCGTGGCTGGCGAACCGTCGAGCTGCCTTCCCCCGTGGTTCGACAGAGCTATCGCCTCGACCCCAAGGTCGGCGGCGATGCGCGCATCCTCGACGGACTGGATCCCCTTGACGATCACCGGCCCGGCCCAGATCGAACGCAACCAGTCGATGTCCTCCCATGCCAGCGCCGGGTCGAACTGTGAGTTGATGTAATCGGCGAGCGTCACCGGCGTGGCGCCGTCGCCGACATCGTCACGGCCAGCGACGTTGGCGAAACGGATGGGTTCGCTCCGCACGAAGTTCCAGGTCCACCCGGGGTGAAGCGCCCCGTCGATGAGGGTCCTCGGACCGATGCTCGGCGGCAGCGAGAAGCCACGACGAACATCGCGCTCGCGGCGACCGAACACCGCCGTGTCGACGGTCAGGACCAGCGCCTCGTAGTCCGCAGCCGCGGCGCGGCGCACCATTTCCTCGACAAGTCCCCGGTCTCGCCAGGCGTAAACCTGGAACCAGAGACGACCGTCGGAGACGTTACGAACCTCTTCTATCGAACGAGTGCTCAGCGTGGACAGCGTGTAGGGCAGGCCGGCCCGGGCGGCGGCACGGGCTACCGCCAGTTCACCCTGCGGGTCGGCTATGCGGGTGAATCCGGTCGGAGCGAGTACCAGCGGGTAGGCGAGTTCGGCGCCCAGCAACGTCGTCGTCGCATCAACTTCCGCAGTGCCCGTGAGCACTCGGGGTCTGAAGGTAATGGCCGCGTAGGCATCGCGATTAGCGGCCATCGTGCGCTCGTCCTCGGCGGCGCCGTCGATGTAGTCGAACACACCTCCGGGCAGGCGCCGCTTGGCAAGCAGGCGGAGATCCTCCACGGACGCTGCACGGGCCAGTCGACGTTTGACGCCATTGGTTTCGATCGGAGCGAAGCGGAGGACGGACCGAAGCGTCTCGATCGGGTTCACGGGAGATCGTTGCCGTGCTGCTCATGCAGGATGCGCAGCAGCCAGAATCGCAGCAGTCCCCCTAGCGAATAGCGGATGAAGATCACTCCGCCGAAGCATGTCGCAGCAAGACCGGCTATCCCGAGCGAGATCTGGGTCGACTGATCGAGTGAGTTGTCCGACGCTTGGGAGAGAATCACGGCGAGGACTGCCACGGCGACTCCCACGGCCATGATGATCATCCCGGCGCGTGCGTAACTGTCGTTGCGATCCGCACTACCTGAGCTGGCCGGAAGCGCCGAGACAAACTCCGCGGCGCGTCGACCTGCAGTGTCGGTGGGAGTGTCGGTGGGGGTGTCGGTCATCTGGATGTCTCCTCCGAGGTTGCGAAATAGGCGGAATGGAGCTGCGGTGAAATCTCGGCGATGGGACCGTCGAGCACGATCCGCCCACCCACCAGCGCAACGCCCCGGTCTGCGATGTCACTGATAGTGCGGACGAATTGTTCGACGACCAGGACCGTAACGCCGGCTCGGGCGATCTCGGCGACACGCTTGTACAGATCGTGGACGACGAGCGGGGCAAGTCCCATCGAAAGTTCATCGAGGAGCAGCACCGCTGGATCGGTGACGAGAGCCCTGCTCAGAGCAAGCATCTGTTGCTCGCCTCCTGAGAGTGACCCGGCCAATTGCCCCCGACGTTCCCCCAGTCTGGGAAAGACCTCGAACGCCCGCTGTTCGACCTGCTCACGTGATCGTCCACGCTTGGCGGCCAGCCACAGATTCTCGGCCACGGTCAGGTTGGCGAAGACGCCGCGGCCCTCAGGTATGAGGCACAGGCCCGCTCTGGCGAGCGTCGCCGGGTCGGCACCAGTGACTGATCGTCCGCCGAAGCGCAGGTCACCTCCCGTGGGTCTGATCAGACCGGCGATGGTGGACAACAGGGTCGTCTTGCCGGCACCGTTGGGCCCGAGAATGGCGAGTACCTGACCCGCGGGAACCACCAGGTCGATGCCGTGCAATACCTCGACCCCGTCATATCCGGCATGGATGTCACGCAACTCGACGAGCGCATCAAGGTTGACCACCACGGACTCCCGGTCGACGGTTCTCATCGGGCCACTCCGTCGCCGACTTCGAGTACCTCTCCCAAGTACGCGGCCTGCACCTTTGGGCTAGATCGGACTTCATCCGGTGT
The DNA here is from genome assembly GCA_049647585.1 of Microthrixaceae bacterium. Classification (GTDB taxonomy): domain Bacteria; phylum Actinomycetota; class Acidimicrobiia; order Acidimicrobiales; family Microtrichaceae; genus JAGQSZ01. The sequence continues at coordinate 63,708 of JBARXY010000004.1, forward strand.
ACCCGAAGCGATCAGTCGTCCGAAGTCGAGAACATGGATCCGATCCGAAATTGCCATCACCAGGTCCATGTCGTGTTCGACCAACAGGATGGTCAGGCCCCCGCCTGCGAGTTCCACCAGCAGATCCGAGAAGGTTGCCGTCTCGTCGTCGTTCTGGCCACTCGCCGGTTCGTCCAACAACAGCACCGTCGGTTCACCGACTAGGGCCCGGCCCAATTCGACGAGACGACCTGTTCCGGTGGGAAGCGTGTCGCTGCGAACGTGCGCGATCGCCCCGAGACCGAGGCGTTCGATGACCCCATCCACTGCGTTCTGGCGTCTACCGCGGGGCAGCGACGAGGCTGCGACCCGCAGGTTCTCGGCGACGCTGAGGGTGCCGAAGAGTTCAAGTCGTTGAAACGTACGACCGAGTCCGGAACGGACCCGGCGGTGTGCCGACATCGGCGCCATCTCGACCTGACCGAGTCGGACCGTCCCGGAAGTGGGTTTCAACACCCCGGTGATCACGTTGAACAGGGTTGTCTTACCGGCACCGTTCGGTCCGATCAGAGCGGTGATGGAACCGTCCGATGCGTCCAGGCTCACGTGGTTGAGGACGATGTTGCCACCGAATCGGACCTTCACGTCGGACACTTCAAGAGCCACGGCCGGCCCCTGTTGTGATTCCGAACATGTCGTCGAGAGCGGCGACATCCGTACTGGAGAGCGGAAGCGACAGGGCGAGGTGTTCGGGTGAGTCGGCGAGCCCGTCCGAGCGGGTCGCCCCCTGCGCTGCGGGCTCCAGTCCGGCATCGCTCACGCCTGCTGCCAAACCGCTCCCGACCCGGCGTTGGGCGGCGATTCTCTGGCTCGCGGCCGGCATGACGACCACGAAGACGACACAGAATCCTGCGAACATCCAGTTCGAGATCACCCCCGTGAGTGCCGCAAAGTAGACGACGGCCAGAGCTGCCAGACCTCCCCACAGCAATTGCGGCTGACGCAGCAGTCCTGCCCAACCCGGTCGCAGGTTGGAGGGAATCGCACCGTTGGGATTGTCGCCCAGTCCGACACCTGCGGCAGCCGTCATCGTCGGGGTCACTTGGGCCAGGGACGGGAAGATGTTGACCAGGAACGGCGCGGCCAGAAATGCTCCCGCCGCAACCGGAGAGCCCAGCGACGACACTCCGAACACCACCACCACGACCAGGATGCTCAGCCCGCCGAAGAAGTTGAACGCGTCCGGGCTCGGTCGCTGCATCGCCGCCCCGTAGAGAGCCCCACCCACTCCTGCGACTCCCGCCGAAATGGCGAAGGCAGCGACGGTCGTCACCTGACGGTTGAGGCCGACTGTCGCGTAGCCGATCGGGCTGTCCTTGAGCGCCAACATCCGTAGTCCAAGGTCGCTGCGCCGAAGGGCCGTCAACAACAGAACCGCAGCGGCGAAGACAACCGCGCTGAAGATGAAATAGGCGTGGTCCCCACCCAGATCGAACCCGAAGATCGAGGGCCGCTGAACAGAGAGGGCTCCACCCTGGAAGATGTGGATCTGTTGGCGGTAGAGAGTCACGTCGGTGAAAGGAATGCGCAGGACCAGGTCGAAGGGCGGCAGACGGAAGATCCAGTTGTCGAGCGCAACTGCGAAGGCTGCTGTGGCCAACGCCAGGTAGAGCGGCGAGAGCCGTGCACCCGGGAATGACAGCAACGCTCCGACCAGGGCGGCCCCGACACCCGCGATGACCAGTCCCCAGATCTGCCCGCCGGGCGATAGATGCGCGCTCAACAACGCGCCCACCGCCGCGAAGGCGAACGGGCACACGGCCAGTCGGCCCGCCCAACCGAGTAGCGGTACGAGCGAGAGTGCGATCAGAGCGATACCCCAGACCTTCGTCATGCTGTGCAGGTCCCCGGGGGCGAGAAGCGGTGTGATGGCAACAGTCACCAGCACAACCGCGAGCACCAACACCGCTGACCCACGCCAAGAAGGTGTGGTCGACAGCTCCCGCGCCTGACGCGACCTTCCGGCCCGCAGCCGTTCCTGTGGAAGGAACTGCAGGGCGATGAACAGGACCACCACCGGCACCACATTCACGAGCCCGATCAGATACTGACCGCCCACGAAATCGGGTCGGCTGCCGATATAGCCCTGGGCGTACGCGGTCGTCAGTCCGAGGATCACTGCTCCGAGGATCGTCAGGGGCAGATTACGGAGCCGACCGACGACGGCCGCAGCAAAGGCGTTCATGATCAACAGGGCGAGCGAAGCCGCCGATATCGAGGTCTTCGGCGCGATCAGCACTCCAGCGAGCACAGCGGTCGTCGAACCGATGATCCACGACATCTGGGCCGTCCGGATGGGCGAGACCCCGTTGAGTATCACCAAGGTGCGGTCATCGACGATGCCTCGCATCTGGATGCCGACCCGGTTGCGGTACAACAGCCAGCGGATCACGGCGCCCACGATCAGCGCAATGCCCATCACCAGCAGGTCATACACGGGGAGCCGCTGTCCGACGATGTGCACCGCACGCCCGTTGAACATGGGCAGGACCACCTTGGCAATCCGCGGGTCCCAGATCCAGTTGATTCCAGCGATGATGCCCACCAGGAGCGCAAGGGTCACAGCCATCCGGGTTATCTCATTGGTTCCCTCCAACCGGCGCATGATTCCGGCCTCGACGACCAGTCCCAGAAGTGGACCGATTACGGCTACGCACACGACCAGCGCCAGAGGCGACGGCCATCCCCAGAGCGAGGTGAGCTGCCAGTAGGCAAAGGCCCCGATCGCCGCGAACGCGCCATGAGCCCAGTTGAAGATCCCGGTCGTCGCGTAGGTGAGAGTCAGCCCGGAGGCAACGATCGCATAGATGCTGGCCGTGACCAGGCCTGTGATCGTGAATCCGACGAACTCTCTCACGTCACGGGATCGGAACGACGTTGGCCGGATCGCAGTTGAAGGGACCGTCGGTCGGTTGGGTCGCCAACTTGTCGTAGACGATGCCATCCGCGCTGACCTTGTTGATGGCCAGACACTGGTTCGTGCGGGTCGGGTCGCTCAGATCGATCGGCGCCATCAACCCACCTGCGGTGTAAGCGGTGTCCTTCGTGGCGTTGTCGATCACGCACTTGACCGTCAGCTCCGGACACTCCGACGCAGATTTGGCGAACAACAGCCAGGTGATCCAAGGGGTCACATGGGAGGGGTCGGCCTTGCCGAACGCGTCAGTCTCGAGTTCGACAAACTTTGCCGCAGTGGAGTTCTCATCGACCAGATCCAGCGGGAAGGTCGTCGAAGCCGAATAGATCGGAGCCTTCAGCGGAACCTTCTTCAGGTTCTCGACAGAATCGAGGCTGTAGAACACCGAGCCGGCATCGGCGATCAGTTTCGGGTTGTAACCGACGTCATTCATCGCCCGGAATATCTCGACCGCCGGTAGCGCCAGGATGAGCGTTTCGGTCTTGCCCATCAGTGGTTGGACATAGGTCCGGACGTTGTCGAGCGACACCGCCACGGCCTGAAAACTCGTTACGTCGAGGCCCTGGCTGTCGAGCACCTTCTGGAACCGCTCGTAGGCGATCCGCACATCGGGTGTGTCGACGGTGAGGATGCCGATCTTCTTGAAGGCGTCGGAGTACTCGGGTTCAAGGAGTCGGAACAGCCCCCAGTTCGACTCCTTCTCCGAGGTCCGCCCGACAACTGACTGGAGGTCAGATATCTGGCCTTCATAGGAGGGATTGAAAGCTGGGATGGACCCGAGTCCGCACCCGAGTCGCGGCTCGATCGTCGGAGCGTCTAGCGCCGCTCCACCACCCACGAGCATGAAATCCGACTGGCAGGCGTCGATGACGACCGCTGCAGAGTCGAACAACTTGGCGTCCCGGTCGTTTATGACGATCTTGCGCCCGTTGATCCCACCCGCGTCGTTGCACCAGTCGGCGAACGCCTTGGCCACCAACGGATATGAGGCCCCAAGGCCGGGCGAGAGTTCGTTGCCCGCGTCGTTGAGCACGCCGATCTGAATCTCGGTGTCACTGACACCACGAACGTCGCTCGGCTGGACCTTCCCCTCCGACGGGCCACACACCTGGCCTAGTTCGCCGAAGACTCCCGGTTCATCGACAGCACCGGTACTGGCGGTCGATTCCCCGCCGGATTTCGCCGTCGTGGCGGTCGCGCCATCGCTGTGCCCACACCCGACGACAAGGGTCGCGACGCTCGTAAGGACCGCAACGGCAAAGATGATCCGTCCGGCGGCCCCCCGTCTGGCAGGTCCCCCTCGATGAACAGTGATCTGATGAGTCCGGAACAAAGACATCTAAATCCCCCGTTTGCCCGCTACCTGAAACGACAGCTCCCCCCGGAGCAATTGCCGACCATTCGGCTGATTGTATGGGAGTCGGTCGGCTCACGCGTGGACTTTTGAGGAACCCGCTCAATAAGGATTCATCTGATGTTTGCGGTATCGACGCCTTAGACCGCGGACAGCGCGGCGTCGAGGTCAGCCACCAGGTCCTCAACATCCTCGATACCGACCGACGCCCGGATGAGGTCGGCTGGCGGCATCGTCACCGGAATCCCGGAAGCTGCGACGGCCTCGAGGCTGGCGTGGGTCATGACCGAGGGAACCTCTATCAGGGACTCGACCGCGCCGAGGGACTCGGCAAGGGTGAACAGCTTCGTGGACTCGACGACCCGAAGGGCCCGCTCCGCGCTTCCGACCAGGAACGAGACCATCCCGCCCGGCGTCTTCAGCTGTGAGGACGCGAGCACGTGTTGTGGGTGTGAGGCGAGACCCGGATAGATCACCTGCGTCACGCCCGGGTGCCCCTCCAAGTGCTCAGCGATCACCTGGGCGTTCTGGGCGTGGCGCTCCATACGCAGGCCGAGTGTCCGTATGCCTCGCAACAGCAGGTAGCAATCGAACGGCGACGGTACAGCGCCGGCGGCGTTCTGGATGTAGGCGATCCTCGCGGCCAGTTCGTCATCGGACAGCGCGACGAGGCCGGACACGACATCGGAGTGACCGGAAATATATTTGGTTGCGGAGTGAACCACCACGTCGGCGCCGAGAGCGAGTGGTTGCAGGTTGAACGGGGTTGCGAACGTGGAGTCGACAACCAGTCGCGCTCCCGCTGCGTGGGTCTCCTGTGCCAGCGCCGCGATGTCGGCGACACGCAGCATCGGGTTGGTGGGAATCTCGACGATCACCAGGGCCGCACCGGTGAGCGACTGCTCCCACGAATCGCTCGCAGTCAGATCCGTGGTGCGGACGTCCAATCGTCCACGGTGGAGGCTGGACAGCAGACGCAGCGTTCCCCCGTAGGCATCGTCGGTACAGACCACCGTCGAGTTGTCCTCGACCGTACGGAGCACCGCGTCCAGGGCCGCCAATCCGGAACTGAACGCGAAGGCGTGTGCTGCGTTCTCGAGCGACGCAACTGCCGACTCGAGGTTCTGTCGGGTCGGGTTCTGGCTGCGCGAGTACTCGTAACCTGCACGAAGATTGCCGACGCCGTCCTGGGCGAAGGTTGATGCCAAGTGGATCGGAGGTGCCATGGCACCCGTGGTCGGATCGGGAACCGCCCCGGCGTGAACTGCGTCCGTCGAAAATCCGGTCATACCTGGTCCGTCCTGCCTGCCTGGTCCGTCCTGCCTGCCTGGTCCGTCCTGCCTGTCTGGTCCGCCCTGTCTGTCTGGTCGCCCTTACTGCCAGTCTCCCTACCTGCGGTCAGATCCGATTCGCCCAATAGCCCGACGGGCTTGCCGTCGCGGAGCACCAGGACGACACCCGACTCACCGACCCGTTCGCCGATGGCCTGGGCACTCTCGCCCTCGCCAATCGTGTCCGGTCTGGCTTCGATCAGATCCGAGACATGCTTTGTGTGATCTGAGATGTCTTCGAGCGTCTCACGCCTGACGGTACCGAGCACCTCGGCGTAGGCGACCGGAGGCTCTGCCGCGAGGACCGGCAACTGGTCCACATCGAAGTCGTCCATGATCGCGAGCGCCTCGGCGACAGTCTCGTCCGGGTGGGTGTGGACGAGTTCGGGCAGCTTGCCCTGCGTTGCCACCACGACGTCGCCGGCCGAGAGCGACTCTCCGGGATCAAGGAAACCGTGGCGGACCATCCAGTCATCATCGAGGAATCGCGACAGATAGTTGCGACCTGAATCGGGCAGGATCACGACGATCACCGAATCCGGGGAGACCTCCTTGGCCAAAATCGTCGCCGCGTACACGGCGAGACCCGATGAGCCTCCAACCAGCAGGCCTTCGGTCTGGGCGACCTTGCGCGCGGTCTCAAACGAATCGGCGTCACTGACCGCGATGACGCGGTCGACAAGGTCGGGCTCGTAGTTGGTCGGCCAGAAGTCCTCTCCTACTCCCTCGACCATGTAGGGACGGCCAGTTCCGCCCGAGTAGACGGATCCCTCGGGGTCGGCCGCAACGATCACCACGTCGGGATTCTGTTCCTTCAGATAGCGGGCGATCCCGGAAATCGTGCCGCCCGTTCCCGCACCTGCAACCAGGTGCGTGATTCGCCCGGCGGTCTGACGCCAGATCTCAGGGCCCGTGGTCTTGTAGTGGGCCAGGGGATTTGTCGAGTTGTGGTACTGGTCCGCCTTCCAGGCTCCCGGTGTCTCGGCCACGAGCCGATCGGCCACCGAGTAGTAGCTGCGTGGGTCCTCGGGGGCAACCGCCGTCGGGCAGGCCACCACCTCGGCGCCGTAGGACCTGAGGGCGACGAACTTCTCAGGCGACATCTTGTCGGGCATGACGAATATGCACTTGTAACCACGGCGTGCAGCCACGAGCGCCAGTCCCACTCCGGTGTTTCCGCTGGTGGCCTCCACGATGGTCGACCCCGGCTTGAGCAGACCTCGTTCCTCGGCGTCGAGGATCATCTCGAGTGCCGGTCGGTCCTTGATCGATCCGCCGGGGTTGAACCACTCACACTTGGCCAGGACGATGGCGTCGGGATCGTCGACCGACTTCGTCAACCGGACCATCGGAGTATTGCCGATCAGGTCGAGGGGATTTGCGACGTCCATTCCGGCCAGGAGATCGTCCTGGGTGGGATCGACAGCGGGGGCTTGATCGGGAAGGTCCATTGCTCTGCCCGTCGGTAGGCGTGGAGCGTTCGCCAACAGCGACTACCCGGGTACTCACCGAGGCCGAGGCTACACCGCCCACCATGTGCCCAAATTGGCGGCGCCGTTTCGAACTACCCATTGGACTGAGGGTCACCTGCCGTGATGTCCGCGGAGACCCCAGCTGCGGACGTCACGGCAGGGCGGTTGTCTTACCCTCGATCGCCGGTCACCGTCACGCCGCTGCTCGACCGGGAACGAGCCACTCTACGTTCACAAAGACCCTCCCGTCTCAGGGTTGTCGCAGCAACCCATATCCCTCCAGCGCCCCTACTGAGAACTCCGGCCGACCGGAGATCGATCGGTGTTAGCTGAGAGATGACGGGTGAATGCTCAGCCCTCTGGCGGGTATGTACCTTCCATGGATACACGCAACCTCGCCATGGTCATGGGTGCTGTCAGAACCGGAATTGGGGCGTCGCTTGTCGTAGCGCCGAGGTGGTCGGCTCGAGTCTGGATCGGTCCGGGCTCCAACGGCTCGGGCACAAAGGTCTTCGCTCGGACGCTCGGTGCTCGTGATATTGCTTTGGGCTCGGCAACTCTCGCCGCTTCGGATGGCGATTCCGACCGCTTGGCGAACCTCGTCAAGCTCGGCGCAGCGATGGATCTGGCCGATATGGCCGCGACGGTCCTGGCGTTTCGCAATTTCGAAGGTCGACGCAAATGGCTCATGCCCCTCGCGACAGTCGCCATGGGAGCCGCCAGCGCAGCCATCGCGTTTGCCGGAGACGACCTTGGTGCTGCTGTGAATCCGGCGAACCGCCCAGAAGCCACCGATCCGGCGAGCGAGGCCGGAATCGTCGACCAACAGGGCGCAATTCTCGATCAGGTCGACACTGCGGCCGGCGCTGTCGCGGCCAAGGGCGTCGCCAACAAGGGGGCAAAGTCCGCAAGGCGGGAGAAGGCAGGTCAGGACACGGCTACCGGCACCGACCCAGACGCTCGTTATGAACAGCCGGGCTACGAGGACAAGTCCTTCGGTCAGGCCGTCAACCAGGACCAGGAACTTGCGGAGCGACTCGACAGAGAGTTCGACCCCGACGAGGCCGAAATGCGGTTCACCGAAGAATCGGCAGGCTCACCCGTCCTGGCCGAGCAGGACAGATCCGACGCGGGCACCTGAAGGCCGCCCCAAACTGGGCCCTCCGGAGAGAGAGGCAGTCGATATGGTGGTCGGTGTGACCGACGCGCAGGATCTGGAACCCCGCCTGGCGACACCAGAGGACGCTCCTCAAATCGCCAGGCTGCTGCGCGACTTCAACACGGAGTACGGCTGGCCAAGCCCCGATGTCGATGTCCTCGCCTCGCGGTTGACGCGAAATCTGGACGCCGCCGAGACCTTCGCCGTCCTCGCAGGGACACCCGCGATTGCGCTCGCGCTTGTGACGCTGCGGCCGAGCGTCTGGTACGAGGGCCCCGTCGCGATGCTCGACGAGCTCTACGTGCAACCGCAGTTACGGAGCCGGGGGATCGGAGCTGCGATCATCGGGCGCTTGCTGGAGGTTTCACGCGAACGGGGTGTCCAGCTCGTCCAGATCAATGTTGACGAACCCGACATCGACGCCCAGCGCTTCTACCGACGGCACGGCTTCAGCGATACCGACGGGCCGGACGACGACCGGGCGTTCTACTTCCACATGGAGCTCGACACGTCGGACACTGCGTGAGATCACCCGCGCGCCTCTCACTCACCTGCACGACCTTTCTCACCTGGACGAACCTTCTGCGCGGTCTATCAAGCGCACCGGGTCAAGCGGGTGGTCAGGGGATCCAACGCCTGGATCTGACCTCCCGAGCGTGCCGCCCATCCATCCAGCGCAGCGCGGAGTCGGTCCGCCAGCGCCGCTGTGTCCTGACGGGTGTCGATTCTTATGCACGACTCGCCAGCTGAGGTCCAGGTCACATAGGAGTCGCCCGCCCAACCGTTCGTGGCCGGATCGACGGAACCGTTCAAGTTGATTCCGTTCGAGAGGATGAGGCTCATGAAGAACTGGCCCCAAGTGCCCGTTGCCACGACCTGCCCTTCGGCCGGAGGACTCTCGATATGTTCAGCGGGCTCATCGGCAAGGTACTTCTGAACATCCCAGGCCTGCTCGGCGGTCGTCGGGAAGCGGTTGAACATCTGGTCAACAGCGGATGGACCTCCAAGTCCCTCGACGAATTCGGGTCCACGCAGGTACGGGGTCTGAGAGATGCTCAACAACGCGACCGGGACGCTGAGGATCTCCGGGTCAAGTGGAAACGACAGCTGCTCGATCAGACTTCCGAGCTGGTCGAGCGGCGATGAACTCGCCACGAAGGCGCGCTGGATGTCGGCGGCGTCGCCCTCGACGGCTACGAGATACGCCAACTGCTCCTCGCTCAGGACTCCGGGCCCCTTGGAGGAGCTGAGGTCAAAGATCTGGTCGTCAAGAGCGTGGGTGAGTTCGTGTACCACTACTTCACGTCGGTAGGGAGTGAGTTCATCGCCACGCACCTCCAAGACCTTTGACTCGGGGTCATAGAACCCGACTACCGCGTTGCCGAAGGCGATCTTGTACTTGTCGAACAGGCTGTCCTGGGGTGACATCCAAGCGAGCGCCTTGAATGCCACTTCATCGACGTCGAGTTCGGGCTCCGCGGCTGTGAGACTTTGGAGAACGTGCTGCCGGAACTCGGCGTCAGGGACGAATTGGACTACGGGTCGGGTAACGAACTGGTGACCGCGGTGCGCCTCGACAAAGGCGATCAGCTGGTCCACCTGTTCATCACGAGTGGAGGCATTCGGTGGCGGGACACACCCGGCAAGGAGCGCCAGTGCCGCCACCAACGCCATCACCACGCCGGTCACCGGACGCGTGCGTTTCCTCGTCGTTGAGTCCCGGCGGCCATCTCCGACCCGCGACACGGGATCGACGGCCGACTGGCGCCCGAGTCCTAGACCTGGTCCTGATATCGGCGTGTCCATATGCCCTCCCCAAGATGATGCGCACCTACATAATGACCCCAAGCTCAGGCAGGTGGATCGTTTTCCCGATTCATGGACGCCTGGTCCTTCCCTGTCTTGTGCTCGGCTGCTTTCGAATGGTCCGAAGTTGCTGACGGCTCTCCGTTGCGGAGATCAGCGGCCTCAATGTCCGCGTCCCGGTCTGGGGGCGTGGACCCCGAGTGGAGATCGTCCGGCTCCGATTGCTGTTCCGTGTCGTCCATAGCCAATCCTCCGATCCGATCAAGGTTGGAACAGCACCTTGATGGTGCCGTCGGACTTCCTCTGGAACGCCTCATAGGCCTGGGGCGCCTGCTCAAGGGGCAAGCGGTGAGTCGCGAAACTATCCACTCCCAGAATGTCCTCGTCGGACAGGAGCGGCATCAGATCATCGATCCAACGCTTTACGTTTGCCTGACCCATCCGCAGCTGGATCTGCTTGTCGAAGAGGCTCAGCATCGGCATCGGATCGGCCGCGCCGCCATAGACGCCGATGATCGAGACTGTGCCGCCCCTGCGCACGATGTCGATCGCGGCGTGGAGCGCAGCAAGGCGATCGACACCAGCGGTCTCCATCACCTTCTCCTGGATCGAGTCGGGCAGCAGACCCGAAATCTGTTGGATCAGTTTGCTGACGGGCGATCCGTGCGCCTCCATGCCTACTGCGTCGATTACAGAGTCCGGACCGCGACCACCCGTCATCTGGCGGATCGAGTCGGCCAGGTCGTTGTCATGCTCGGCGAGGTCGACCACCTCGAAGCCGTTGCTTCGTGCCCGTTCGAGGCGTTCCGGGACCAGATCGACGACGATCACCCTGCCTGCTCCCCGAAACCTGGCGATACGGGCGCTCATGTCACCGATCGGTCCCAGACCGAGGACCACCACGGATCCGCCGTCGGGTATGGCTGCGTATTCCACGGCCTGCCAAGCGGTCGGCATCACGTCCGACAGGTACACGAACCTGTCGTCGGGTGGACCTTCGGGGACCTTTATAGGTCCGAACTGTGCTTGTGGCACTCGTAGATACTCGGCCTGGCCACCGGCCACGGCTCCATACATTTTCGAATAGCCGAAAAGTGCCGCCCCGCTGCCGTACTCGTGGACCTGAGTCGTCTCGCACTGCGAATGCAGACCTTCGTTGCACATGAAGCAGTGGCCGCACGCGATGTTGAACGGGACGACCACCCGATCGCCCGGCGACAGGTTCGTCACACCCGATCCGACCTCTTCCACGACTCCCATCGGCTCGTGGCCGAGTATGTCTCCGGTCCCCATGAACGGGGTCAGGAGCTCATACAGATGCAGGTCCGAGCCGCACAGACCGCTGCTCGTGACCCGGATGATCGCATCGGTCGGATCAACGATCTTCGGATCCGGTACGTCCTCGACACGGACGTCCCTCTTGCCTTGCCAAGTCACTGCCCTCATCACTGCTCCTTCGGGTCGATCATTCGTCCTACCCGGATCGGGGCGAGAGGCAGAACCGGGTTGAGGAAGTTGGCGAGATTCAGGCTGGCTGGCTCACCATGCCCAGTGCGACGATTTGGGTTTCTGTCAGGAGTCGTTCCGCCGCAGCAAATAATCTGAACTTGTCCGATGTCCAAGAAGATTTGAGTGTGATGCGATGAGTGAGCCCGGTTCTGATGACGTCGAGCTGTTGGCGTCCGTGTTGCAACGCAGCAACTCGACGGTGGCGATCGCGGAGTCTCTGACCGGAGGTGCCCTGTCCTCAAGACTCGCAGCCGGTCCCGGTTCCAGTGACTGGTACCGCGGAGCAGTCGTGTCGTACTCGTCTGCTGTCAAACACGACTTGCTCAAGGTGCCCGACGTTCCGGTCGTATCCGAGATTGCAGCTGTGGCGATGGCCGAGTCCGTCTGCAAGCTGCTTGGTTCCGATTTCGCCGTTGCGGTAACAGGTGCCGGTGGACCTGAACCCCAGGACGGCCAAGAGCCGGGGACGGTGTGGATAGCCCTTCATAACCATCGCACCGAAACCACCCGATCCCGTCTTCACCATTTCCCGGGTGATCCTGACGAGGTGGTCAAACACACCTGCAAAGCGGCCACCGCATGGTTGTTGTCAGCTGCGATGGAACCGTACGAACAGTCCAGAGCCGAGGCGCCCGAACGATCAGCCGAGTAGATCCGGCACCAGCCCCAGAATCGCACGCTCGACTGCTGCGACGGTCAATATCCGCAGGTCGTCAATCGTCGCGTCGTTATTCTCATCTGCCCTCGGGTGTGACACTTCAACCTGCTGCGTCGCGGCGGCTATGAATGCGTCTCCGTCGCTACGGGCGTGGGTCGGGAACACAGCTCGGGCGAGCCCGTCGTGGGCGGACTGGGCGAGCAGCAGGCACTCGCACTTGTCGAGTCGAGCGTTGGTCACGACCGCTCCGATAGTTGTGTTTCCCAACAGTTGGGCGCTCGGTCGTGTCTTCAGTGCTTCTGCGGCGCCCTCGCTGCTCCGACCCACTCCTCCCCAGGCGTTGACCGCCACCAGTACCGAAATCACCACATCGCCCAGGCGCTCGGACGCCGCGACCAGACCACCAGGTCGGACATGGTCAGGTCCGAGCCACTTGCCAGTGGTGCAACCGGTTCCCGCTCCTACCAATCCGATGTCGTGCATCCCTTCTGTGGCAGTGCTGCAGGCAGCCCGTCCCTGATCTGCGCCGGGACGAACCGATGCGTCACCGACCGCCAGATCGAACAGGCCGAGAGCCGGAACGATCGGGACGGGACCTGCCGGTGTTGGCCATCCACGCCCACAGTCCTCGAGCCAAGCCATGACGCCATCAGCCGCGGCCAGTCCAAATGCGGAGCCGCCGGTCAGCAACAGGGCATCGATCTTGTCGACCGTGCGGTCGGGTCCAAGCATCGCCAACTCACGCGATGCCGGCGCCCCGCCTCGTACCTCGCCAGAGGCGATCGTGTTCTCGGGGAACAGCACGACCGTGCACCCAGTTCGCGCCTCGGAGTCGGTCCAGTGGCCTACCGCCACGCCCGGGACATCCGTCAGACGATCCAGATCCGCCATCCTCGACACTCTAGGAGTGGATGTTGGCCTTGCCGTTCGTCATCCCTCGGGCTTCAGTCGCCTCCGCCGTAGAGGCCTGAGCTCTCCCGACCCTCGCTCGGCAACGCGTTCTCCGGTATGCGGTAGAACTCGACGACGAAGGTCGCCGGGCCGTCGAATTCAACATGGTGGTGACGGCCGGGAGGAATGGCCACCGATCCCTGGTCATCGACGATGATCGGATCATCAGGCGCATCTTCGAAGATGAACCGGACGCGACCCGAATGCAGCACCAATCGACCCCACACACCTTCGGCAACTCGGTGCGCCCGCAACAAGCCCGCTGGCACACTTTCGTTGTCGAACACGTCGGTGGTGCGGACATACTCGAGGCCCTCGGGAAGTACTGGCGGGTTCATCAGAGTCTCCTGGGTTGAAACGCGGTAGGCCGGTCGACCATACCGCTCGTCATCACAGCCAAACGTCAGGCCAGTTCTCGGTTGTCCACTTTCTGTCGCAGCGTGGACATCAGAGCCAGACGGAAATCGTCATGCGGAACCGCTTGACCGAAGAGGAAACCCTGGGCCAAGTCGCAGCCCATCTGTCGCAACATTTCGGCCTGGGCGGTCGTCTCGACACCTTCTGCAACGGTCGAAACCTCGAGCGAGCGCGCCAGCGCCACGACGTTCTCGGCAATAGCGCCGCCATCGAGACCGTGCCCGAGAGTGGTGACAAAGGACCTGTCGATCTTGATGACGTCCAACGGCAGGTTCTGGACCCGGGCGAGCGTCGAATGGCCCGTCCCGAAGTCGTCCAGTGCAAGCTTGACTCCCAGACGGCGGAGGTCGTGGAGCGTGTCGAGGAACTGCCGAGCATCGTCGGCCAGTTCCCTCTCGGTGATTTCAAGGTGGAGCAGCCTGGGATCCATCCGCGTAGCGAGCAGAACCTCCGACACCCGCTCCGCGTAGTTCGACTTGTCGAGTTCACGTGCCGACACGTTGACGCTGAGGGTGAAGTTCGCATCGATGAGTCCATCTTCGAGCCATGCCACCGTTTGGGCACAGGCCTCACGGAGCACCCATGTGTCGAGCGCCCCGACCATCCCGGATGATTCAGCCAGCGGTATGAAGTCGTCAGGAAGGACCAGACCATGGTTCGGGTGATTCCACCGAACCAGCGCTTCGGTTCCCACGACCCGATAGCCATCCTTCATCGTCACGATCGGTTGGAAGTAGATCTCGAACTCCCGCCGGTCGAGTGCGGCCCAGAGCGCGCTGGCGGATCGAAGGTGGTCCAACTCACGCTCCACCGCTGTCACCGTCATGGTTGCGATCGCGGTGAGAATCTGGCCGATCACAACGAAGCAGACCAGACGGGTCCCCCAGTCCGAGAGTTCCTGTGGCGTTCGGGAGGCGACATCTGCATACGTCAGTGGTCCCACCAGCAGTCCCGAGGCAAGGGCCGCCAACAGCGCTCCGGACGCACCGAACCTGATTCCCGCCAAAAGGATCGGGACATAGAAGTAATGGGGCGGCACGTTGCCAGCACCACCGAGCGTCAAGGTCGTTATCCATCCAACGAGCAGACCCAGTACGACGAGGGCAGAGGCGCTGCGGCGAGACAGCTTCAAACAGGTTTCGAGAATGGCATTGCCAAGGTCGCCCGGCCAACGTGCCGGTCTAGTCCGAGTGCAATCCGCTTCCATCTGAGTGAGATCGGCAGGCTCCCCTTGCAACTTGAATCTTTCGGCGGATCCTGATTGTTCGACCTCTTTGGCCCGTGGAAGGGCTTCCGTTCTGGCAGGTGGGCTTCGTTGTCACAGGGCTGGTTTATGGTGTTGTCATGGTTGTAGAACTGGTGTTCGATGGTTCTGAGCGGTATGTGTCCGCTGGGGAGTACAACGAGTTTCGTGACGTGCTCGCATCCGTGATGGGTGTTCGTAACGCTGCTGATGGACGCCTCGTCGATGTGACCGTCGAAGCGTTGGCCAACGATTATTGGCAAGGTTCAGGGATCCATACTCCGGTGCAGTGGCTGGTGTGGCGCGCCGGTGTCACCAGGGCGACCGCACGGCGGGTCATCACCATCGCCGCGCGAGCAGCCGAGCTACCAACGACGCTCGGGTTGTTGCGGCGGGGGTTGTTGACTCTGGACCAGGCACACGCGGTAGCCCGTTACACGCCGGCGGAGTACGAGGAATCGGTGTGCAACCTGGCGCAGTGCGCGTCGGTCAACCAGATAATCGCAGCAACCCGCACCTACAACTTCGATATCGAGAACACCGGCCCGAAACGGCCCTCGAAACGCGGTGTGTCGTTCGGTTCCGACGACGACGGCACCTGGTGGGCCCAAATCCGCCTGGCTGCCGACGAAGGCGCCGTGGTCGAAGCAGCCCTGGGCAAAGTCCGCGATGAACTCCACGACCTCGAACGCGAACACGCGAAGAAACTCGCCGAAACCGAAGGCCGCCCCACGACCGGTACCGACACCGAACTCGGTGTCGGCGACGTGGGGTGGGCTGACGCTGTTGTCGGTATGGCCAACTCGATCCTCAACCGCGGCGCCAACGGCGCCGGGACCGGCGCTCGAACGGGAGTCCATCTCCATCTGGAACTACCTGAACCTGGCTGTCGGGACAGTTGGATAGCCGAACTACACGGCGGCGCTCGGGTGCCGGACTGGCTACGACGCCAAATGACCTGCGACGCCGACATCGACATCACCTGGACCAAAGACACAACCCCGTTCTCCTACAGCCGGAAACACAGGACTCCGCCGGGCCGGTTACGCCGAGAAATAGAACGCCGCGACCGCTACCAATGCCGAGTTCCCGGATGCGGAACTTCCCGCTGGTTGCAAGCCCACCACATCATCCACTGGGAAGACGGCTGCTCAACGATCACCGAAAACCTCGCCATGATGTGCCCTCGACACCACCGCATGCACCACCATGGCCTACTCGGAATCGCCGGCAACCCCGACCTCCCCGACAGTGATCCAGACGGCCTCAAATTCACGAACCAACACGGCATCCCAATCGAAGCGACCGGACAACCGAAACCACCCCAACCCGACAACTTCCCCGCCTACCAGCCCTACCAGAGCCCCACCGGGGAACGCCTCCAAAAACGGTGGGTCCACTTCAACAAAACCGACCCGCCAGCCGCCGACCCTGCCAAAGCCGACCCGCCCGGGTCCGGTCCGCACCAGACGTCCGAACCGCCCGGATCCCGCCACCACCACCCCGACCCACGCGAGACCGACGGGCAGACGTCCGACCACCCTGAACACGACCGCCTCAAACGACAACCCGCCGCCTGAAGCAGGCAGCGCCACCCCGCCAGACTCCCAGCAGTAGGGCCCACCCCCCTAACTCGGGCGCACCCGACGCGCCCGAGTTCATTCACGCGCCCGGGACCCTGTACCCGGTCGGATGGATGTGGTTGGGTAAGACGAGATAGCTCACCCAGCAAAGGGGCGCCCGTCATGGATGCAGTCCAGCTCACCCAGTGGCACCACGAGCCCGAGGTTCGTGATGTACCGCAGCCCGAGCCGGGGCCGGGTCAAGCCCTTCTACGGGTAGGCGGCGCGGGAATGTGCCACTCGGACCTCCATCTAATCCATGACTTCGACGAGGGCATGATGCCCTTCGACCCGCCTTTTACACTCGGCCACGAGAACGCCGGCTGGATCGAGGCTCTGGGCGATGGTGTCACCGGTTTGGAAGTGGGCCAACCGGTCGCGCTCTATGGGCCGACTGGTTGTGGCCACTGTCGCCGCTGCCTGCAAGGCATGGAGAACTACTGCGAACGCCAGGCGGAGCTGACCTCCATGGCCTCGGGTCTCGGTGAGGACGGCGGGATGGCCCAATACATGCTCGTAAGGAATCCGCGTCACCTGCTACCCCTCGGCGACCTCGATCCGGTGCAGGCAGCTCCGTTGACCGACGCGGGCCTGACCCCGTACCACGCCATCAAGCGTTCATTGCCGTTGCTGGTACCCGGATCCACCGCTGTGGTGATCGGCGTCGGTGGTCTGGGCCACATGGGAGTGCAGATTCTCCAAGCTCTGACCCCGGCGACCATCATCGCTGTGGACATGCGTGCCTCGGCGCTCGACATGGCAACCTCCGCCGGTGCCAAACATGGAGTTACGTCCGGTGAGGGCGCGGCTGCCGAGATCGCTGAACTGACCCGTGAACAGGGCGCAGATGTGGTGCTCGACTTCGTCGGCAACGACGCAACCATGCAACTGGCCGGAACCATCTCACGACCGCTCGGTCACGTCACGATCGTCGGCATCGGTGGGGGGACATTTCCGTTCAGCTTCTTCAGTGTTCCCTATGAAGCCTCAGTCGCGACTACCTACTGGGGCACGATTCCAGAGTTGGTCGAGGTTCTGGAACTTGCCGAACGCGGCCTCATCCACACCCAGGTCGAGCCAGTCTCCATCGCCGAAGCCCCCGAGGCATACAAGCGCCTCGCCCGCGGCGAGGTGAGCGGGCGCCTGGTCGTGATCCCCGACTGACCCCGCCTGAGCGGGCCCGTCAGTCGCCGGCCCGCACCAGGGTTTCGGTGGTCGACTCGTCCCACCGGAACAGACACTCGACGTCCCGGTCGCCGCCCCGCCACGAATCCTCGGTGGGGTCGACGTGGACGAGTTCGACCTCGTCGGGGGTGTCCTTCGGCTCGAGGCCGGTGGCCGCTTCGATCGCGCCGACGCAGCGGTTCTCGGCGTTCAGGGTGATCAGCTTCTCGCCTGGCCAATCGTCGCTCGGCGGGTCGAGGCGCTCGACTGCGAACACTTCGTAACGATGCCGATCGGCGCAGCTGACGATCGTGGGTTTCTGGGCCCTCTCCCCCTCGACGTTCGCACCATCGGGCAGGCACTGCCCCACCTCGAGCGGAACGAAGCCCCGATCCGAACAGGCCCCCGCCAACAGGGCCGCCGCCGTCAGAGCAACCATGAGCGCTGCCAGACCTTTGGCTGTCATGACTACCTGGCCGCCTCTTTGACTCTTGCCACTATCACTACATTTCCCCTCCGGCGCCGATTCCAATTCCATAGGGTTGAGGTGTGCCACTCACCTACTCGTTCTCACACCGTCACCGTAAGGCGCCGCGACAGTTGGCAGGGCTCTTGGGCGGTAAGGGCGCCAATCTCGCCGAAATGACATCCGTACTGAAGCTTCCGGTGCCGCCCGGATTCACCATCACCACCGATGCCTGCAGAAAGTACATGAGCTCCGGATGGCCACCTGGTTTGGACGACGAGCTTGCCCGGCACGTCGCCCGCCTCGAACAACAGTCGGACAGGACCTTCGGCTCGGTCGACAATCCGCTGCTGGTGTCGGTCCGTTCGGGGGCACGGTTCTCGATGCCCGGGATGATGGACACGATCCTGAACCTCGGCCTGAACGACAAGACGGTGCGCACGCTGGCCAGGGACACCGGCGACGACGCATTCGCCTTCCGCTCCTACGCACGGCTGCTGTCGATGTACGGCAAGGTGGTCATGGGTGTGTCGGACTCCACTTTCGACAGGCCAACCGCGCAGGCCCGATCGAGCGAGGGCGTGACCGACAATTCAGCGCTGAGCGCAGAGGCCTGGAGAGAGTTGTGCAAGGGTCACAAGGCGGCGATCCGTTCCGCAGCGAGGCGTCCCTTTCCCCAGGACCCCAAGGTGCAACTCCGGGGGGCCGTCGAGGCCGTGTTCAGATCCTGGAACGGCGACCGGGCGGTCGCCTACCGCACGCGTGAACACATCTCGAACGACCTTGGCACTGCGGTCAACATCCAGACGATGGTATTCGGGAACCGTGATGACCGGTCCGGCACCGGGGTCGCGTTCACCCGTGACGCAGCAACCGGCGAGAACGTCCCCTACGGCGACTTTCTGGTCAACGCCCAGGGCGAGGACGTGGTCTCAGGCGTCCGTATCACCGAGCCGCTGTCCGCCCTCGCGAGTCACTTCCCCGAGATCCACGAGGAGCTCTCCGAGTACATGGACCAACTCGAGGCCCACTACCGGGACATGCTGGACCTGGAGTTCACTATCGAGCAGGGCAAGCTGTGGATGCTCCAGGTGCGGGTCGGCAAGCGCACCGGTCCCGCGGCGCTGAGAATGGCCGTCGAGATGACGAAGGACCCGGCGATCAAGCTGACGCGCAAAGAGGCGGTCTCGAGGGTCACGGCCGAGCACCTCGATCAGGTTCTCCACCCCCGACTCACCGGCGACGACCTCACCTCGCTGGCGACCGGACTTGCCGCATCCCCCGGGGCAGCGGTGGGAGCCGCAGTCTTCACCCCTGACGAAGCCGTGCGCCGAGCTGAAGCGGGCGAGTCTGTGATCTTGGTCCGTCCTGAGACAAACCCCGACGATATCCGTGGAATGTTGGCCGCGACGGGAGTGCTAACGAGTCGTGGCGGACTGGTCTCTCACGCAGCGGTCGTGGCACGGGGCTGGGGCAAACCGGCCGTGGTCGGAGCGGATTCGGTAGTGGTCGGCGACCAACAATTCACGGTCGGGGCTGTCGTTGTCCGAGAGGGCGACGTCATTTCTATCGACGGGACGTCGGGACGGGTAATTCTGGGCGCCGCCGAACTCGCTGTCCCGGAGCCAACTGCAGAGTTCGAGACGATCCTGTCGTGGGCCGACACCATCCGGAGGGGCCATTTGGCGGTACGAGCAAATGCTGACAACGGCCCTGACGCAGCTCTGGCGCGTCGCTTCGGGGCCGAGGGGATCGGCCTGTGTCGCACCGAGCACATGTTCTTGAGCCCGGATCGGCTGCCGGTGATGCGCAGAACGATCCTGGCCGAGACCGAGGAGGAGGAGCGCGAGGCCCTGGCAGAGTTGCGTCGTGTGCAACACGCCGACTTCGTGGAGATTCTCGAAGCGATGGACGGACTCCCCGTCACGGTGCGCCTGCTCGATCCCCCGCTCAACGAGTTCCTCCCCAGGCTGGGCGACCTGGAGCTGGAGGGGAATGCTGACGCCGAGGACCAGACCACCGACCAGACCGTCGAGCAGAAGCGTCTGCACCAAGCCGCGGCGGAGTGGGACGAAACCAATCCCATGCTGGGAATCCGTGGCGTGCGCTTGGGGGTCATCAAACCGGGTCTCTACGCCATGCAGGTCCGGGCTCTGCTCGAGGCGGTACGCGACCGGACCGCCGCCGGTGGCCACCCGATCGTCGAGGTAATGATCCCTTTGACGGTCTCGGCTGCAGAGATGTCGCTCGCCCGTTCGTGGATCACGACCGTTGCGGAGGAACTCAACGTCACCTCGAAGTTGCTGGTCGGCACGATGATCGAAACGCCCAGGGCCGCGCTCGTCGCCGACGACATGGCACGCGTATCCGACTTCTTCAGCTTCGGCACCAATGACCTGACCCAGATGACCTTCGGGTTCAGCAGGGATGACGTCGAGGCCAAGATGATGCCGACGTATCTGTCCAAGGGGCTCATCGACGGCGACCCGTTCGCGTCCATCGACGTCAAGGGTGTCGGAAAGCTCATCACCTCGGCGGTCGAGCAAGCCCGGTCGGTCAAACGCCGGCTTCCCATCGGCGTGTGTGGTGAGCACGGCGGCGACCCCGCCTCGATCAACTTTTTCGCCGGAGCCGGGTTCGACTACGTCTCGTGCTCGCCCTACCGGGTGCCAGTCGCTCGACTCTCGGCTGCCCATGCGGTCATCGGAACCGACGGAGAGACCCGCTGAATGTCAGACACCGACCAACCCGCTTCCCTGGTGGAAACCCACTCGGCGGTGGTGTTCTTCTACGGCGACCGTGTCCTGAAGGTGAAGAAGGCCGTTGACCTGGGTTTCCTCGATTTCAGCAGCCTGGCAGCCAGACGGATCGCGTGTGAGCGAGAGGTGACTCTCAACCGCAGGTTGTCCCCGGACGTCTATCTGGGGGTGTCCCAGGTGCTCGGACCCGACGGCGAGGTCTGCGACTACCTGGTGACGATGTTGAGAATGCCCGACGATCGCCGCCTGGGCGCCTGCATCACACGGGGTGAACCTGTGCGCCCGGATCTGTCCGACATCGCTCGTCAGATGGCTGGACTGCACGCGACGGAATCTACCCCCGAACTGCTCGACGTGGCTGATCGTGACTCGGTGAGATCCCACTGGAGCGACGGATTCGCTCAACTCGCCCCACATCAGGGCGGGCTGATCGATCCGGTGATAGAGATGCGGATCGAGAGCCTCGCCCTTCGATACCTCGATGGACGGAAGGCACTGTTCGATGAGCGGATAGCGGAGGGTTCGGTGCGCGACGGCCACGGCGACCTCCAGTGCCAGGACATCTTCCTGCTGCCCGACGGTCCCCGGATCCTCGACTGTCTCGAGTTCGATGACAATCTGCGCTGGGGGGACGTGCTTCTGGACGTCGGCTTCTTGGCGATGGACCTGGAACGATTCGGACACGTCGAACTCGCCCAGCAGTTCCTCGACGACTACCGGGCCATTTCGGGAAGGCAGTGGCCTACTTCGCTGGCGCACCATTATCTGGCCTATCGGGCCCACGTACGGGCAAAGGTTGGCGTGCTCAGAGCGGCCCAACAACACCTACCGGCGGCACCTTCCGAGGTGGAGGTGCTCCAGCAGCTGTGCCTGGATCACCTTGAGGCGGGAGCTGTCAGGATGATCATCGTCGGTGGACTTCCGGGCACCGGCAAGTCGACCGTTGCTGCGGCGCTCGGAAAAGCCGTCGGAGCCGTCGTGCTGCGAACGGACGAGATCCGGAGGCGGATTCCGGACCCGGACCGCTACAGCAACCACGCAATAGACGTCACCTACACCGAAATGCTCAGCGAGGCCGAGGCCCTGCTGCTGCGCGGTGAGCAAGTGATCCTCGATGCCACATGGTCCGACGGGGCCCACCGCGACATGGCCCGAATCACTGCCGACCGATCCGGCGCCGACATCATCGAGATCAACTGCGTCGCCCCGAGCGATGTGTGTCGAGCTCGGATTCTCCGGCGAATGACTGAAGGAAGCGATGTCTCTGAGGCCACCCCTGAAGTGGCTGACGACATGGCCCGACGGTTCGCCCGGTGGCCTCAGGCAATCGAGATAGAGACGGACCGGACCATCACCGAGAGTCTTCGTTCGGCATTGGCGGCGTGCGGCTGGTCCGGTTCTCCACTCGCTGCGTGACGTCGTCGGAACGTTTGTCACTAAATTCGTCGACCTCGGCGACCTCGGTCCGTAGCGAGGTGAGAACCACATCGACGCCCACCGCCAGGCCGACGCCTATGCCGATGCCGGCGATCGTGTCCGTCGCCCAGTGAGCCCCAAGGTACGTGCGTGACCACGCCATGGCACCTCCGAGAAATGATGCCGCGATCATCCAGTGCAATCGTCTTCTGCCGCGAGGCATGAAGGCGATGACGAGCCCGAATGCGGTGACCGCTGTGGCGATCGCGTGGCCGGACGGGAACGAGGCGCTCGTGGTGCTCACCAGACCCTCGAGTGGGCGCTGACGGCCAAGAATGAATTTCAGTGGTCCTATACAGAGCTCCGACAGTACGACTGCTATGACGAAGGCACTCCCCTGGGTGAAACGTCGCCGTAGCAACAACAGCAACAGTGCACCGACTCGCAAGGGCCACGTCACGACACCTGATCCGACGACATTGAGCACTTTCGCGAAGTCGGTCAAGAGGCGGTTCTGGTGAGTCTGCATCAGCCGGAGCCACCAGTCGTCAATGAATTGGAACCAGGGCGTGACCGGATCGATGGCAACCGAAACGGCCAGAACGGCAGCCACCAGAAGCAGGCCGATGGACATCCACCCGGCGCGGCGACGCGCCCGACGTAGTGCCGGTGAATCCTGCGACGCATCGGCGAACGGCTCCGTTTCGTCCACCACTTCGGTCAGCGGATCTGGATCATCCTTCACAACGAACCCTTGCGTTGCAGCACAGTCAACGCGATCCAACCCGGAAGTATCGGCACCCAGAACGTTGCCAGGCGGAACAGAAGCACCGCGGGTATCGCCTCGTTCTGCGCGACGCCTAACACCGAAAGGCCGCCGACCAGGGCGGCTTCGGTCGCACCCAGTCCACCCGGTGTAGGGGCTGCCGAGGCCACGGCAGATCCGGCCAGGTACACAACGCCGACGGTTGCGAACGCGACCGAGATGTCGAAGGCCTGAAGGCTGAAATAGAAGGCAAGCAGGTTGGCCAGGGTCACCATCGCGGAGCCGCCGAACACCATGATCAGATGGAATGGCGAATGAAGAAGGTCGAGTAGCGACTGGTACGCACGCTTCAACGGCGGAACGATCTTCCGATCACACCAGCTGCGCAGGAACGACACCTTCGCCGCCGCGACCACGACGGCCAGACCCACTGCAGCGAGGACCCCAAGTACCCAGGCCGGCGGTGTCGAGACCTTTGGAAATCCTACGTTTCCGGCCCACAGGACGATCACCAGGGTGATGGTCAGGTGTACGACTGTCCCGGCGGCGGTCGAGACGCCTACACCGGTAGCCGCAGCTGATCCGTCCACCCCCTGCTTCGTCAGGTACCGGACATTCAACGCGACACCGCCGACCTTTGCCGGGGTCACGCGGTTTGTGAATGAAGATGCCAACTGGGCGAGCACCGTGGTGGGCATCGGGACCTGTCCCAGGACCGCAGCGCGCGTCGAGATCGCGGCGCCAACGTATGTCGCGATGCTCGCCAGGAGCGCGGCGACGATCCAGCCCCTCTGCGCATCGAAGGCCGCCGCCCAGTCGATGCCACTTGTGAGCTGCGGCAGAAGGGTCCAGATCGCGATTCCCAGAGCGAGCGTGATCGCGACTCCTTTCCATGTCACCCGATTCAGCTGGGGCAGTTCAGGGGCGCTGATTCCGGCAGCTGCACGCACGCGTTCCCGCAGGTCGACGAAGTCGGATTTTGTCAACGCGGCGCGTGTCGCAGCACAAACCGCTGACGCCTGCAGCCATGGAATGGCTCCGGCGATCGTGTCGGCCCCCAGCACCGCCACTGCTACGTCGACCGCTCGGTCAACTCCCACGAGTACGGCACTCGAGGCCAGGAACTCGGCAATGTCCCTGTCCAAAAGTTCGTCCGACGCAGCGATCTCGGAGAACCCGAAGTCGATGATCCACACCTCGTCTTTCAGACACATCAGGTTGGCCGCCCGAAGATCCCGGTGCGCTATTCCGGAGCGTCGGAGGACTTGGATCTGTGACCAGGCTGAGCGCAACGCCGTGTCCGATACCTCGGGTAGGTCCTCAAGGGTTTCGGCGGCAAGGGCTTCGAAGACCGTGAAGACACCCCGGTCGTCAGGCAGTACGCCCATTCCCACGACCGAGGGGGTTCGGACGCCGGCGACCGCGGCCCGCTGCGAGACAAACGCCTCGTGCTCCGCCGAGCGACGGACGCTGGAAGGCGCCCTCTCGTCGGCTGGATCCTTCAGACGTAGCCGTCGCCAGATCCGGAAGAGTTGGTCGGCCCGTAGTTCGTCGATCGCCTCGACCTTGATGAACACCTCGGTACCAGTGGCCAGACGAGCGGTCCAGGGTTGGGAGCCCCGCGCGTCACCGCCGTGGGGCTCCAGATCACCGACGGGCAGATTGGAGCGTTCAAACGCAGCGATCAGCTCGGACTCGGTGATCTGTCTGGACGCTGTTCCGAACACGACCGCAACGGCGGACCCGACAGCTTGACCCAGGAGCAGGACGAAGACCCGCGATACCAGCGAGATCTCAGCACCTAGGACGCCGATAAGCGTGAAGGTCGAGATGACAACAGTGGGCCAGCGCACGATCGCACCGTTGACGACCGTGAACGAAGAGGCCGCCATAGCGACTGCTGCAGCGACGATGCCCACCTGGTATTCGGCGGAAGTGACACTGGAGTTCGTGCCCCAGAGAATTGCCGCTCCTATCACCAAACCCGCTGCCAGTACGCCGGCGGATACCGCAGTAAGAAACTGCCGTGGCCGTCGGGTCACCAGCGACGCCGTGATCGTCACGAGAATCAGCAACAGCGCAACGCCGGTCGCAATGGCCTGGGAGAGCGAGCCCAGAGCAGATGCCCATGCGCCTGCCTTGGCCTGCAGGTCCTGCTCGAGGCCGGCGACGGCGCGGGGAGTGAGTTCGCTCAGAAATCCAACGACTAGCAGTCCGAACAGGGCGAGCACCAAGCGAATGACCGCCGCTGGGGAGCGGTCATAGCTGCGACCGTTCTCCCCCGTTGGGATTGGCGCAAGGACAGCCGGAACCTGATCCATTGCACGCCTTGGAAGCGTTGGACTGGTCACCGCCGACGACGCTTCAGTTCCGGCATGGGCACACGGGTGCACAACGACCCCCAGATCAGACCCAATGCCGCGCCTCCGACTACGTCGAGCGGCAGATGTGCACCGACGTGAATCCGTGCGACACCGGCAACGAGCGCTGTCGAAAATGCACCGAGCTTGACCGGTCGGGACGATCCGCATGCCACCACAACCGCTGTCGCCATTGACACCGCTGCGTGGCCGGACACGAACCCGCCTCCGCCGGGGTTTCCGTCGCGTAGGTGCACCTCATCGAGTAGCAACGCCGGACGTGGACGGGGCACCAGGCGTTTGACCGCCTTGGCGATCTGCCAAGCACCGAGTCCGGCTCCGGCGGCGCGCAATGCGTCAGCCCGCGAGCGTCCAGATGTGACCAGGACCACGGGTACGACCACTGAGGACAGACCATTTCCGGCCTGCATCACGATCCAGAGAGGTCGCTCCAGCGGTCCCAGCCCGGCGTTGAGAATTCTGAACACACTGCCCTCGCGGTCGGACACCAAGCCCGGGCGTGCGAGGACGACGGAGCTTCCGAGAATGACTCCCCCGGCGACCAATAGGGCCGCTGTTTGTTTGGCTGACCCTTCGGCCCTCATAGTCCCGCCCGACGTATCGATTCTGACGGGGAAGCAGTACCCAGAATTGTCTGGCCTAAACCTTGCGGGGCGTTACGTCAGGTGCGGGGGTGGTGAGGTGAGGGCCTGGTCATCTGCGGGGCGGGTCAGGAGTGCGTGCCGCCATCGACGCGGAGCTCAGCGCCGTTGACGTGGCTGGCGTCATCCGAACCGAGGTAGGCAATTGCGGCTGCAATCGTTGACGGATCAGCCATTCCGACCGGCGACACAATCCTGTGGAGCAATCGTCCGTCCGCTCCCTCCGGAAGGTTGAAAGCTCCGGTGATCGGGGTGTCGATCGAACCGGGGCAGACAGCGTTGACCCGAAGTCCCTGCCTGGCGTACTCGATTGCCAGAGTCCGGGTGAGCGCCAGCACGCCACCCTTCGATGCCGAGTAGGCCGCAGCCCACGGATGGGCCGCGAGAGCCGCGGTGGAGGCCACCGTGACGATGGCTCCCCCACCGTCCAACAACGCAGGGATGGCGGCCTGGCAGGTGAAGAAGGTGCCGGTCAGGTTGACAGCCAGGATCTGGTTCCATCCCTCAAGTGTGACCTCGTGGCTGTGTTCGAATCGCAGGATGCCGGCCGAACACACGACTGTGTCGAGGCGTCCGCCCACGTCCAGCGCCATCTGCACTACGTCGGGACCGAAGGCCGGATCGGTGACATCACCTTCGAACGTCGTGACGGCGTCGGGCCGGCCGGCCCCCTTGGCTGTGACCTCGAGCCCCTCGGTTGAAATGTCGGTGGCCACGACCGTGGCTCCCTCCTCGACCAACCGGTGAACGGTCGCCCGGCCGATCCCCGAACCTGCTCCTGTGACCAGCGCTACACGACCCTCGAATCTC
This sequence comes from Microthrixaceae bacterium, assembly GCA_049647585.1. Taxonomy (GTDB): domain Bacteria; phylum Actinomycetota; class Acidimicrobiia; order Acidimicrobiales; family Microtrichaceae; genus JAGQSZ01. The sequence continues at coordinate 90,589 of JBARXY010000004.1, forward strand.
TGCATCAGGTCAGACTACGACGGGTTCTGCGATCAGCGTTCTGCAATCAGCGTTCTGCAATCAGTTGTTCGCCTCGAGCCAAGTGCGTTGCATCGAGACAACTTCCAGTTCGGGGTGGGACCAGATGTAGTCCTCGACGTTGCCGATGATCTCGTCGGCGTGTTTCGCACTGGAGGCAACTACCGCAAACCCAAGTAGCCCACGCTGAAGTTTGTCCTGTTGACCAATTTCGGCCGCAGACACTCTGAAGCGGTTTCGGCTGCCGTCGAGGAGGTGTCGAACAACTGCACGTTTGTCCTTAAGCGACTGAGATTGGGGTAGACGCAGGTCGACCTCAAGTGCGAGCACATGCATCGTCAACGCGGCGAACGACCGGTCCATGCGATGAAGGCCTCGCTTGGGGTGGCGTCGGCTGGGGCCTCGACCTCGGGTCCGAACGCGCCACTCCTTTCCTCGGAGCCACGAACAGCCTCGACGGGCAGTGGGTCGATGAAGGAGTGGGTGAACTCGATCACGTCCTGTGGGATCTCGACGTCGAGACCTGCTGCCCGACCGATGTCCCAGGCGTGGACATAGAGGTCGACCGCGGGAAACGCCAACCGGTCACCGACCGTGCGTCTGCCCATGGGCGTATCCATCTCCTGGTCCAGATCGGCGCCTTCGAAAGCTGTCCGGCAGCGTTGGGAGAGTTCGCGGTACATGGCAGCGGGGTCACCCTCGATCAGGTCAGCTGGTCTGTCCGCGCGGGGCCAGGTCGGTTGCTCGCCGGCGAAGAGCGCCAGGCCCATGCCCAGCGATGTCGTCAGGTGTCCCATCACATCGAGAGCGGTCCAGCCGTCACAGGGCGAAGGTCGATCCCATGCCTCGGCGTCGACGCGATCGACCACGTGTCCGAAGAACTCGAGGCCGTTCAGAAACACGCTTCCGGAGTCCACCTGAGTCACTTCTTTGCTGCGAACTCTTCAAAGGCCGCGAACGCCCGGGGTGCGTGAACCGTTCCCGGCCCTCCGTCCATGAGTATGGCTACACCCAACGCCTCGGCGACCTCCTCGGCCGTGGCTCCCCGACGTGCGGCGCCCCGGGCGTGGGATGCGATGCAGCCATCGCATTGTTTGGCAACCGCTATGGCCAGCGCGATCAACTCCTTGGTTTTGGCATCCAGGACACCATCGGCCATTGCTGCAGCGCTCATGGCCCCGTAGCCGGCGAAGACTTCCGGAATCTGTTCGCGCAGTGCACGCACCGGTAGGCTTAGGTCGTCAAGGATCTCCTTGGCGGATTCCATGTGTGTGATCTCCTGGGTCGGGGGACTGGGACAGGTCAGGGTGGGACAGTCAGGGGTGAGAACGCGACGGCGGAGCGTCGGCGATCTCGAACGCCAACTCGTCGACATAACACCACCACCACTCCTCGCCGGGCTCATATGAGCGAATCAGCGGATGATCCGGGTTGGCATGGAAGTGGGCGGTCGCATGTTTGTTGGGCGAGCTGTCGCAACAGCCGATGTGGCCGCAGTGCATGCACATACGCAGGTTGACCCATTGGCCACCGCTGCGCAGGCAGTCCTCGCAACCGTCACTCGACGGTGCGACGTCAGCAATCGTGTCCAGGTGTGTGCACGTGTCAGCCATCAGTGCCCTCCGCTTCGAGTGTCCGGTTCGCGTTCTAGCGCACCCCGGTCCCACGATGCAGTTCGGGCTGCGGCTTCGTAGGTGCTCTGGAGGAACTCGAGCAGGACGGCGTCGGGGTCCGCCGCTGTGCGGACGAGTTCGTAGGGAAGGATGAACTCGCCCAGGTCGTCGTCCCACCGCGCACCGTCGACCGACATCGGGGTGTCGCGATATCCCTGCGGTTCCGGGTATGCGTAGGCGTAGAAGACACCCTCGTCACCCGGCGCCCCGGGCCAGTAACCGGCGCTGCTGACCTCGTGGGAGTAGGCCTCCCACATGACGTGTGGACCACAGTTGGGCGCTCCACCCGGATGGGGTGGCGCGGTACGGCCCGAGAACCGGGTGTACGCCAGATCCAGGGCACCCCAGAAGACATGCACTGGACTCGACTTGCCCACGAAGCCGGTGCCGAACACCTTGAAGACCCGCTCCATCTCTACGAGCGCCAGCCAGAAACGGTGGACCGCGTCGGCGTCATAGCTCGTGTGGGTGCGGTCCTCGGTGAAGCGGATCGCACCGGGAATCTCGACGGGCATGGTCCAGATGTCGGTGGCGACGTCGAGGTCGGCGAGCATCGCCATGACCTCGTCGTAGAAGTCTGCGACCGGACGGCCAGTCAGAACCATGCTCCGGGTTCCCCCGTCGACGGTGCTTACGGCGAGGCGGTGGTCGACGAAGTCGAAGTCGATCTGGAACGACGGGCCGGTCGGATGCGCCATCAGCGAGGTACTCAGGCCCCGGGCCGACACGTACAAGGGGACGTTCCACCAGTGGTTGAGAATCGGCTCGTTGGCCAGGCGAACCTTGCCGACCACCTGGGTGTAGAGCTGCAACGTGTCTCGTGTGTCCAGCCAGTCCGCGACCGGGATCGAAGGCCAACGGTTCATCGAATCGCACCCATTCTCGCTCCTTGTACCGTCAGCCTGAGTCTGTCACTTTCGCACGGTCGATGGCTGCAAGAACTGCTTCGGCAACATTGCCGATCGTGTCGATCTGCTCTGGTGTCAGCTGGTCGATGAAGAGCTCACGGACGGCTGCCACGTGGCCTGGGGCTGCGGCCTCGAGCTTGGTCCTCCCCAGTTTCGTGATCACGACATTGGCCCCGCGGCGGTCGGAGTCGCAGGTCTCCTTGGTCACGAGCCCGCGGGTGGCCATCCGGGCGACGTGGTGGGACAGCCGACTCTTCTCCCAACCGAGGAGCTCGCCCAGTTCGAACAGACGCAGCCGAGAATCGGGTACATCGGTCAGCGCAACCAGAACCAGGTAATCGGGGTAAGAGAGGTCAGAGTCCGCGGACAGTTGGCGGGCGAGTTGGCCTTCGAGGCGCATGTTCATGAACTGCAGCGTGCGCCAAGCCCGCCCTTCGCGTTCATCGAGCCATCGAATGTCTTCCATATTCAAAATGATACTTGACAATAGATGACATGTCCACTAATTTAGTGGATACATCAACTACCATTGAAAGGGAGAACCTCCAATGAGCACAATCACTGCACCCTCCGGCAATTACACGATCGACCCCACCCACAGCCGTATCGGCTTCGTCGCACGCCACGCGATGGTCACCAAGGTCCGCGGATCGTTCAACGAATTCGACGGCTCGGGCTATCTCGACACCGAGAACCCCGCCAACTCCAAGTTGGAGCTGACCATCAAGGCGGCCAGCATCGATACCCGCAGTCCCGACCGTGATGCACACCTGCGCAGCAACGACTTCTTCGACATGGAGGCATACCCCGAGATCAAGTTCGTATCGACGGCTATCGAGCAGACCTCCGACGACGAGTTCAAGGTGACCGGCGACCTGACCATCAAGGGAGTGACCAAGCCCGTCAGCATCGACTTCGAGTACACGGGATCTGCAGTCGACACCTACCAGAATCGTCGCATTGGTCTGGAAGGCAAGACCACCGTCAACCGCAAGGACTGGGGCGTCAACTGGAACGCCGCGCTCGAAGCCGGTGGCGTGCTCGTGAGCGAGAAGGTCACCCTGGAGTTCGAGGTTTCCGCCATCCGATCAGGTGACGATGATGTCTGAGCAACTGCTGGACTTCAATGAGAAGGTCGTCCTGGTCACAGGCGGAGCCACGGGGATCGGACGGGCAACTTCGTTGGCCTTCGCCCGCCAAGGTGCCACCGTGATCATCGGCGACATCGACGAGCGGGCCGCCGAGACGGTTCAACTGATTGAGGATGGGGGTGGCGCTGGGCTGTTCGTGCCGACAGACGTCACGGTTGCCGCCGACATCGAGCGCCTGGTGAGCACCACCGTCGACACCTACGGCGGGCTGCACGTCGCTTTCAACAACGCCGGAATCCTGCCACCTACTGGACCTCTCCTCGAACAGAGCGAGGCCGACTGGGACCGGACCATCGCCGTCGACCTGAAGGGAGTTTTCCTTGCACTCAAGTACGAGATCGCCCACATGGTCGAACACGGGGGCGGTTCCATCGTGAACACCGCGTCCGTCGCTGGAATCATCGCGGATCCCGGCATGGCTCCCTACGTCGCAGCCAAGCACGGCGTCGTTGGGCTCACCAAGGCCGCCGCCCTCGACTACGCAACCGCAGGAATACGCGTCAACGCACTCGCGCCGGGGCTCGTGGCCACGGGCATGACCAAGGGGTGGCTCGACGACCCCGAGATGCGCAAGGTGGTCGTCGCCGGTTCGCAACTCGGCCGACCTGCCGAGCCGGAAGAAATTGCCGGCATGGTCCTGTATCTGACCTCCGACCTCGCATCGTTCGTCACCGGCGGCGTTTACGTCGTCGACGGCGGCCAGACCGCGCATTGATCATGGTGACCAACTTCCCAGAACCTGTCGTGGCCTGGAGCGGCGACACCGACGGCGATGCGCCGTTGGTGGTCCTGCTCCATGGCCGCGGCTCCAACGAAACAGACATCATCAACCTCTCCGACCAGCTTCCCAACGGTCCGACCTATGCGGCCGTACGGGCACCGATCGCCGAGGGAGGCGGGTTCGCATGGTTCGCGAACCGCGGCATCGGGCGCCCGGCGGCCGAGTCGCTCACCGACACGATGGCTTGGTTCCGCACGTGGCTCGACGGCGTCGCCGGTACTACTCGGCCAGTTGTGCTCATCGGTTTCAGCGGAGGCGCTGCCTTCGCCGGCGGACTGATACTCGACGAGCCGGATCGCTACAAGGGTGCGGCGATTCTGTACGGGACGCTGCCCTTCGAAGCCGGCGTGCCCACCACCACGGACCGTCTGTCCGGGCTGCCGGTTCTGGTCGCCCACGGCGATAGCGACATGGTCATCCCACGTGACCTACTCGATCAGACCTGGACCTACCTGGAGGTCGAGGCCGGCAGCGTGACCACCGGCGTGCGGGACCCAGGTGGCCACGGGCTCAGCGCTGAGGTTGTGACCCAACTGCACCGTTGGCTCGCCGACCTGATCTGAACTGGTCTGGTCCGAATCAAGTCCTTGACATACAACCGATTGGTTGTATGTTTTGCTCATGGCCGTAGCGATGAGCGTGGACGAAGACCGGGCAGACGCCCTGTTCCATGCGCTCGCCGACCGAACGCGTCGCGACATCCTGCGTCGCGTCCTCGTCGAGGAGCACTCCGTTTCGGCGCTGGCTTCGAAGTACCCGATGTCGTTCGCATCGGTCCAGAAGCACGTTGCGGTGCTCGAAAGGGCTGGACTGCTGACCAAGCAGCGCAGTGGCCGCGAGCAACTCGCCCACGGCGAGGTCGAAACGGTGCGCTCGGTCGCCTCGATGCTCGTCGAGCTCGAGGAACTCTGGCGCGGCCGCATCGCCCGCATCGATGCGCTCATCGCAACCGACCCCCAGGAAAACCAGGAGTAGAGCAATGCCAGTAACCAACGTCACCCACGATTCCGATACCCGCACTCTGGTCATCTCGGCCGAGTTCGCCGCATCTGTTGAGCGCATCTGGCAGGTCTACGCAGATCCGCGTCAGCTCGAAAAGGTCTTCGGTCCGCCGACCCATCCAGCGACGTTCGTCAAGCACGACCTGACTCCCGGCGGAGCCGCCCACTACTTCATGACATCCCCGGAGGGTGAGAAATACTACGGCTGGTGGAAGGTCACCTCGGTCGACGAGCCCCGCAGTTTCACTTTCGAGGACGGCTTCGCTGCCGATGACACGTTCGCTCCCCTCGAGGACATGCCGGTGTCGAAGAACACCTATCAATTCGCGTCCACCGAAAAGGGCACCCAGGCCACCTTCACCAGCACCTACGACTCCGCCGAGGCCCTTCAGAAGGTGCTCGACATGGGAGTTGTCGAAGGGGCGACGTTGGCCATAAACCAGATAGACGTCCTCATAGCTACTTGACCGATTAAGCTATTGACAATAGCTTTTTAGCTATGAAGAATAGCTTTGTGAATTCCTCTCCGAAACCCCGGCAAAGCGAAACGCTCTACCTCGATCGACCGGATGGGAGGGTGGCCTACGACCTCTCAGGCGACGGCCCCCTCGTCATCCTTGTTCCCGGCATGGGCGACCTCCGCTCCACCTACCGTTTCCTGGCGCCGACTCTCGTCGCTGGCGGGTTCCGCGTCGCATCCATGGACCTGCGCGGTCACGGTGACAGCGACACAACTTTTGCCTCCTACGGAGATGACGAAACCGCAGGCGACATCTCTGCTCTGATCGAGGACCTGGCTGTGCCAGCGGTCGTCGTCGGCAATTCGATGGGTGCTGCCTCGGCTGCGCTCGTCGCCGCAGACCGGCCCGAACTGGTGAACGGGCTCGTTCTGATTGGACCCTTCCTCCGCAACGGTGCGACATCGCGCCTGCAGCAGATCGGGTTCCGGCTTGCAATGACACCGCTCTGGGCCGCTGCTGTGTGGAAGGCGTATCTACCCAAGCTCTATGCCGGCCAACGGCCCACCGATTTCGAGTCCCACCGCAGCGACATGGTTGCCAGCCTTCGTCGACCCGGTTATGCCAAGGCGTTCTCGCTGACCACACACACCAACCACGATGTCGCCGAAGCGTGCCTGGGGCGTGTGTCGACACCGGTGTTGGTCGTCATGGGCGAAGCCGATCCGGACTTTCCCGATCCCACGTCCGAAGCAGCCTGGATCGAGCAGGAACTGGACGCCCAGGTCGTCATGGTTCCCGAAGCGGGCCACTATCCACAGTCACAACGCCCCGATATCACCACCCCTGCGGTCATCGAGTTTCTCGAAGCGCTGCCACAGCATGGCTAGGGCGGGTCTGACCAGAGAACTGGTCATCGAAGAGGCCGGGCGCATGCTCGACGAGGACGGGTCCGTCCGTCTGACCCTGGCGGCTCTGGCCGGTCGACTCGGGGTCAGGCAACCGTCGCTGTACAAACACATCGAAAGCATGGCCGACCTGCAACGCGGTATCTCGATCCGGGCGAAACTCGAACTGGCCGATGTCCTGACCGGCTCCGCGGTGGGGCGCTCTCGGGGCGACGCCGTTATGGCAATGTCCGAGAGCTACCGCACCTGGGCCGTCGAACACCCAGACCGCTACCTCACCACCCTTGCCGCCCCCGCGCACGGAGACTCCGAGGACGAGGAGGCATCTCTGGCCGCTACCCGCCCCGTGTTTGCGATCGTGGCCGGATTCGGACTCGACGGTGACGAGGCGATCCATGCCATCCGTTCCTGGCGCTCCATGCTCCACGGTTTCGTGGCGCTCGAAGCAGCAGGAGGGTTCGGCCTGCCAACCGATGTAGACCGAAGTTTCGAACGCCTTATCGAGGTCCTGGTGTCAGCCGTCTTCACATAGAAACCAGCTTTGCCGAGATGTGGTCCAAGACGGCTCCGTGGCTGACCTGCGGGCTGAACATGATGAGTTCGGCATCCTCATTGACGAGCACGCTGTGACCTGCCGGCCAGTGGAACACGTCACCGGTACCGCAGCGCTCGGTGGTCCCATCGCTGTAGTCGACGACCAGCTGACCATTGATGACGTAGCCCCAGTGGGGTGCTTGGCACATGTCCCCATCGAGCCCGGCCAGCAACGGAGCAAGGTCAGTGCCGGCACCCATGCTCAAGTACTCGGCGCCCATGGATCCATCGGCCGTACCGAAATCAGGTAGCTGACGGGCCACAGCTCCTGGCGCCTGGATACGGACTGGAATGTCGTTCTTGGTGATGCGCATTGTTTCTCCTTGTTTTGTTGAGAATTCGGACGCTGTGTCCGCTGAACGCGCCGACCCCTTTTTGGCGAAGGTGGCGATCTACTACAAAGGCGTGAGGATCGCTGTCACAATGTGACAATGACTGCTCTTGCCGCGCAGATTGAAGCGGCGATCGGACGCGGTGAATGGTCCGAGGCGCTCGAAATGCTCGACGGCGACGGCTCGGTTAGATCGGCGGCGATGCTGGAACTGCGGGCGCGGGCTGCCTACGGAGGTGGGCTCTTCGAGGCGTCGGTCGAGGCATGGGAGGACCAACACGCCCTGCTGTATGAAGCAGGCGATCGAGCCGGCGCAGCCCGCTCGGCAGCGATGGTCGCGATGTTCCTGCTGATCGACACGGGGTGGATGTCACCGGTTCGCGGGTGGATCCAACGTGCCGAGCGGCTTCTGGAAGGCTGTGACGACAGTCCGGTGCACGCAGTAGTAGCAGCGATCCGCGGCTACGAGCGGTTCATGTGCGGCGACATGGAGTCCGCCCGTCAGAACGCCGACTTGGCGATCGAGCTCGGACAGCGACTCGGCAGCAAAGCCGCCGAGGTCATCGGAGGCACGGCCATCGCTCGTATCACGATTCTTGAGGGCCGGGTCGAAGAGGGTCTCGCGCAGCTCAACGAGGTCGGCGTCCGACTCATGTCAGGAGACGTCGATGCCCTCACGACCGGGATGATGCTGTGCGAGGTGGTGTGCGCCGCGCAGGGTCTCGCGCTCTATGACGTGGCGTCCGAGTGGACCGATTCCATGGAGCTCTGGGGTCGCGGGGAGGCCTTCGGTGGGCTTCACGGGCGATGTCGAGTTCATCGGGCCGAGATATTGCGGGTGTCGGGGCCATGCTCCGCCGCCGAGGACGAAGCACTCAGGGCGTGCGACGAACTGAGACCGTGGATGCGTCGCGAGTTCGGCTGGCCACTCGCCGAGCTCGGCAACATCCGCCTACGAAAGGGAGACCTGGACGGAGCTGAGGAAGCGTTCCTCGGCGCCCACCAACACGTCTGGTGTCCCCATCCGGGACTGGCCCTTGTCCGTCTGGCCCAAGGGCGAACCGCCGAGGCGTTGACCCTTATCAACGACGCAGTCACCCACCCGTTCCGGAGTCCCTCCAAAGAACGGCCCCCCTTCGGCGATCTGGGCCTCGCCCCGCTGCTAGAAGCCCAGGTTGAGATCGCCGTTTCAGCGGGAGACCTCGAGTTGGCCCGATGCGCGAGCCAGAAATGTCGGGAGATCGCCGACTCGTACCACAGCCCATGGTTGGCGGCCTCGGCGTCGCTGGCCGAGGCTCGAACGGCCCTGCTCGCCGGCGACCTCGACGGTGCTGTCACGGTGAGCACCATGGCAATCGCGGGGTGGGCAGAAATCGGCGCCCCATACGAAACAGCCGTCGCCCGACTGGTGCTCGCCGAAGCCCAGGACCGGTCCGGTAGTCACGACTCTGCTCGGCTGGAGAGACAATCCGCGGCCGACGCGTTCCAGATCTTCGGCGCATCGCTCTATGCGGCGCGAGCGCGAGAACTGCTCGACGACGGATCGTCCACCCGCAGCAGCACCGAGTTGGACCGGGCAGTCGACTTCCAGCCGGTGGCTGCGACTGCCAGGTTTCACCTTGACGGCGACAGCCGGGCAATCTCCTTCGCTGGTAAGGACGCCGCGGTCGGTGACCTCAAGGGCTTCCGCTACCTAGCCCGGCTCCTGGACCAACCAGGGCGCGAGTTCCATGTCCTCGACCTGGTTGCGGTCGAGCGTGGAACCCTGCCCACCAGCCGGGCCGACACAGGCATGCCCGCTCTTGACCAACAGGCTCGCCAGGCCTACCAGCGACGACTCGCCGACATCGATGAGGATATCGAGGAGGCACTCGAGAACAACGACGCCGACCGCGCCGAACTCGCGCAACACGACCGGGACCACCTGATCACAGAGCTCTCACACTCTCTCGGACTGGGAGGCCGGCCACGCTCGATGGGCAGCGACTCCGAGCGCGCCCGCATGGCCGTCACTCGAGCGATCCGCTACGCCATCGAGCGTCTGAACGAGCACCATGCGGCCCTCAGCGCGCACCTGAACAACTGCATCCACACCGGCACCTACTGCTGTTACCGCCCTGACCCGACGGCGAAATTCATCTGGTCGATCTGAGCCAGACCTGGCACTTCCCACGGTCTCGCGTCAGCTGTCGATATCCCCTCGACGAGTCATCGCGGGAGCGGTGTCGCCCGTCGGCTCAGCAATTGAGGCAGGCGCCCAGGACGAACGGCCGGGATGGTCGAGTGGCAGTGGGAGCGACTCCGCCTGTCGGGTCGCTGCCGAGCTGTACAGGGCAGTGACCAACTCGAGGGTGGAAGCGGCGTCAGCGAGCGTGACCGGAAACTCGCCGTCGGGCAGAGCGTCGACGAAGGCCTGGAACTGACCGGTGTAGAGCTGTGGTCCGTCGACCAGGTTCCGCCATACCTCCTCGGCTCTGGTCCTGGCGTCTTCGTCGCGGAACTCGAACTTCCAAGGTCCCTTCGCCGGGTCGTACGCCTCGGTCGACGACTCGATCGTCACGTGCTCGAAGTGCCACACGAGCCGGGACGACTCGGTGGCCGCCCCGGTCGTCGCATTCATGGTCACCAGCCCGCCATCCGCGGTGCGACCGATCGCCACTGCGCAGTCCTCGGCCTCAGTTTCGTTGACCCGTGTCGCTGTGCGGGCGACGACCTCGACGAGCGGACCGCCGATCCAGGTGAGCAGGTCGTGCAGGTGGATGGCGTGGTTGACGAGCGTGCCGCCCAGCGCACCCTCCCATGTGCCCCGCCACGGAGCCTCGTCGTAGTGCTCCTTGTCGCGTCGCCACCAAGTCGACGACGACGCCGTATACAACCGGCCGGTGACGCCAGCCTCGACCAGCGCGCGGGCTCGGGTCGCACCGGAACCAAACCGGTATTGCTGGATGGGCATCAGTCGGGCACCCGATGTTGCGACGGCAAGAGCAGTGGCGTCTGCCAGGCGATCGGTTGCCGCCACCGAGGCAACCAGCGGCTTCTCACAGACGACGTGCACGCCTGCCTGCAGACAACGCACGATCTGCTCCTCGTGTAGGCCCGGCGGGGTGCAAAGATCGACGACGTCGACACCGAAATCGAGCAGTTCGTCGAGCGACGCGAACGCCGGCAAACTCCAGTCGCGAGCAGCTTGGTCCCGACGATCGGGATCGGTCTCGACGATGGCTACCGCGTCCGCTCCGGCAACCTCGAGCCAGCACAGCAGGTGGTACTGACCGACACCCATGCCAACGACGCCTACTCGCATGGCCTTGGAGCTCATGGCGTCCCCCACGGCTCGGCTGCTTCCTGGGCGCGCAGGGTCAGGTCGCAGACGCTCAGCACGTGGTCCTGGGTCATAAGACGTTCGCCGTTGTCGGCCATGTCGGCGATGAGGTCCTCCGCCCAGCGGATCTCGTCACCGGAAACGTCGACCCGACGGACCCCTTCATGATCGGTGATGATCAGGTGCTCGCCGCCCTCGGCACCGGCAACGTCGACGTTGGCGCGCACCTCTATGGTCCCGTCGGTGCCAACGATTACCAGGCGGACGTCCCCCCATGTTGGAAGGCCACGGGGCGAGAGCAGATCGACCCGGTGCTCGCCCACCGCTTCGGCACCGAGGAGGGTCATCGAGCCGATGTCCTGCATCCCCGGACGGTCAGGGCAGGCGACATTGCCGACCCGCGATGCCGCGACCTCGACTCCGCCGCCCGGCTTGTCTTCACCACAGATGGCAAGGAACTGATCGGCCTGGTGCGAGGCCAGGTCTACAAGGATTCCACCGCTGCGGACGGGGTCCCAGAACCAGTCGGGACGCTGCTCCGCCGCCAGGGTGTGAGGCCCTGTTCCGGTGACGTGCACGACACGACCAACGGCTCCGGCCCGCGCCATGTCAACGGCCCTGGCGATCGCCCGGTTCTCGAACCGCTCGCTGAACAGGACCGTCCAGGGGCGGCCGGGCCGATCGGCAATTAGCTCGCGGATCCGGGTCAGAGCAGCCCGGGTGGTGACGCCGGGCTTCGCGCTGAGCACGTGCTTGCCTGCCTCGATCGCCGCGATGGCAACCTCTGCCCGCTCGTCGGGGACGCCGACGGTGACCACCAGGTCGATGTCGTCGTCGAGAAGTATCTCGTCGAGTGTGGCGGCCTTGGAGTCGCTCTGCCATCCGGCGTAACCGGCAATGAGATCACCCGAATCGGTGTGGCAAACGGCTCGGGCACCGGCGTCAACCAGGCCCGCGACGATTGAGAACAGGTGCAGGTGATCGGCACCCACCACGGCGAACCCGACGGTCACGACACCTGCCGCTTCCAGCCCTTGGAGTCGACGGTCCACTTGGCGTCGCCGGCTTCGAGGGCGTAGGTCTTGGAAAGGTGGTCGACCGAACCCCATGGCGACTCATGTCGAGGGAAGTCACCAAGCTTCTGGTCCTTGCCGTCGACGGTGAAAGGTCCGCTGTTGGAGAATTCGATGTCGCCCGACGACGGCGAGGCCCACGACACGCTGAACCCGTCGTCACCGCGTTCGACCCGAGGCGCGTTGGCCGTGAGCTTCGCCACGAAGGCGTCCAGATCACCATCAGCCTTGGTGCCTACCTCGACGATCCAGACGTTGTCGGGCCCGCCCTCGGCCACCAGGTCGAACGGCTTCACCATGCCGCGAGTTGCGATCACCGCCGGGTCATAGACCCGCCAGGTCGGGGTGCGCCACGACCACAGTGCGATATAGGCACCGTTGCGTTCGCCGACGGTCCAGTTCCCGTCCTGGACAACCCGATCGAAGTGGTCCTGAGGCACATAGGCGTGGGTGAAGGGCCGGTAGCCGAACACCCCCCACACCAGCGGGTCGGTCTTCTCGTCCCACTTCGGTAGATACAGATGGACGGCGGTCCGCTCGAACTGCGCCGAACGCGGCATCGAAGCCTCGCCTGTCCAGTATCCGGGACGTCCGTCGTCGCGCCACTCGGTGCTGTGATCGACGTCGGTCACCGGGTGGTTGGTGAACATCATGGCGTTCTCATCGATCGCCGCCTGCCAGGAGTGGGCCTGGTCGCGCATCTCCCCCGGTCGATGATCGATCACCGACGCGAGCGAAACCTTGTCCTCTCTATAGGCATAGGTGTTGGCCTCGCTCAGGAATCCAAAGTTGATGGCCGCGGCCCGCTCCTGGAGCCATGGGGCGACCCGCTTGGGGTCGTAGTCGTTGAGCGCCGCCATGAGCTTCACCTGGGAGAACAGCTTGGTATCCCATAGCCGGAACTTGTTGCCCGCGGCGATGCCCGTCTCGGCCAGGGGCCACATCCCGATCGCTCCGAGACTCCACCAGAACGACAGGTTCGCAGGGTCGTCGAAATCCTTGCCGTAGGGGGCCTTCGGGTTGTCGACCACCGGGGTCGATCCGTCGAAGAACACGCCGTGGCGCTCCCTCACCACGCTCGGACCAGAGGCTGTTGCGATCTCGACGAGCGCCCGGGGAGGACGGTAACGGGTCGCCGCGCACAGGTAGGTGGCTCCACCGTCGGTCGCGGATGTGTACTTCGCGTCGGTGTCGTCGAAGACGAACTTCGCCGTGTCGAAGGTCGCCTCGTCGAGTGAGGACATCTTGTCCTTCTTGTAGGTGCGTCCACGGGGCGCCGTGTAGCAGCCGGCGTGATTGTGCGACGCCATGTCGAGCAGGCACAGGTCCATGCCGACAGCTGCAGCAGCTGCGATCTCGTCATCGCTCGACAGTTCCGAGAGCATCAGCAGCGGCGTGATGTTCTTCAACATGTAGACGTTGGAATGCCACTCGAAAAATCCGAGCTCGATGCGCTCCGCCACCCACTTGAGGATCTCGGGCTTCGACCGCTCCATGTGCTCGGCGCCGGTCAGGCCTGTGACCGCGAACTTCCTGTCGGGCATCCGCTGACCAGCGAGATACTCGTTGGTCAGGTTGATGATGATGTGGTTCTCCGACCAGAACCACTGGTTGTCGATCCGGTCCGCAGGCAGTGGGTCGTCGTAGCGGTAGCGGTTGGCGACGAGTCGGTTCTCGATCTCGCCGAGCAGGCCTGGGTCGAGCCGAGTCATATCGGTGTCACCTTCGCCGAGATGGAGCAACCAGATGAGGTACATCAGATCGAAGTCTCTGGTGTCCTCCCAGCTGTCGATCTTGTCAAAGGACTTGGCCATCGCCTCGGCGGTCACAGCCGTCGGGTCCCAGGTGAACTTGGCGTCGCGCTCTGCCTTCAGCAGATGGGACGCCACGCTGGTTGCGTTACCCGGGCTCAATGAAGCCGTCGCAAACGTCAGATACGCGTCGACGCGCTCCTGGAACACGTCTTCGTCCATCAGCCCGACGCTCCCGGGTTCGATGAGCCCGGTCTTGGCCCCGCCGGTCGCGCCCCCGGACGCGTCCGTGCTCGAAGTAATACCTCCCGCCGAGTTGTCGTTGCTCGTGCAACCGGCGAGTCCGGCCCCGACCAGGGCGCCCGTCGATGCCAGCAGGAAGCGTCGGCGATTCAATGGGAGGCGGAGTGACCCGGTGGGTCGGAACTCAGGTGGTTTGGACAAGGTCGTTTCTCCCTGGACGATGACGGGCGGGTCTGCGGGTTGTTGGCGGGGCGCCGCTGGTGGCACGGGCGACGAGTTGTGGTGCGAGGGTGGTCAGAAGTAGGCCAGGCCTATCTGCGAGCAGGTCACCGAGTCGACGGCGGGCAACTACACCGAGTTCTTCGAGCGGCGCAGCGACGCTGGTGAGTGGCGGCGAGGTCATCGTTGCCAGTGCAACCCCGTCGGAGCCGACAACCGAGAGTGAGTCCGGGACCGACCGTCCGGCCTCTTGGGCGGCGACGAGTAGACCGGCGGCCTGAAGGTCGTTGAACGCGACCACGGCGGTCGCTCCGGACCTGGCCACGTCGGCAAAGGCCGACCGCCCTCCCTCGAAGGTCGCCGGTGCGGGGCCGATGAGTTTGATGCGACACCCCGAGGAGTCGACCTTTGCGGCAATACGCTCGACCGCCCGGTCCCGGCGCGAGGCTGACCAGTAGGCAGACGGTCCGCGTACGACTGCGACGTGGCGGTGACCCAGCCCGAATAGGTGGTCGATAGCGGCGCGGGCGATGGCTTCCTGGTCGACCACAATTCCGACGATGCCCCGCGAGCTCCGGTTGACCTGCACCACGGGCACCGTTGCGGCCACAAGATCTGTGATGGGGGTGACCGCAACGAGTCCGTCCACCTGGCGGCTCAGCGTGGACAGGGCGAGGCGCTCCTCGGCCGCGTCGGCCCCTGTGTCCGCGATGAGGACGGCAAGACCGTCGCGTCGGGCGTCGCCCTGGATGGCCCCGACGATGGCTCCGAAGTACGGGTTGGTGATGTCAGGGACGAGCACGCCGATGGCGTCGCTGCGGCCACTGACCAACTGCCGAGCCGATCGGTTGGGCACAAATCCGACGGCCTGTACGGCATCGAGGACCGCTGCCCGAGTGTCCTCCGCCACCATGTCCGGCCGGTTCAGCGCGCGCGACACGGTCGCCGGGTGCACGCCGGCACGCCGAGCGACGTCGTGAATGGTCGGTGGACGACCGGATGAACGGGTGGATGGATGCTCGGACGCCAAGGCCGTGAGCGTACCAACTGCTGCAAACGTTTGCAGGAAGTTGTCGGCGCCGCGAGACTCCCCACATGCCCAAGCCAGATCTGGCCGCTGATGTCCACCGACGGATCCGCTACCGGCGCCACCCCTGGGGCTGCGCCGCGGTCCTGCTGCCCCACCACCGGGACGGCGCCGTCGACTGGGAGTCGTTCCGGGTTCTGCTGCGCCACACGGTCGACGCGAGGCTCACTCCTGCGGTGAACATGGACACCGGTTTCGTCCAACTCCTCGATGACGCCACCCGGTCCCAGGTGCTGGTCACCACCGTCGAGGTGCTGGCCGAAAAGCGCGCCGACAGCGCCGACAGAAGTGCCGGGGACGGGATCGCTTCGGGTGACGCGTTCCTGGCGGGCGCGTTCGTCGCGGACCGACCCGGCGATGCATTCAACTTGGGGCGGTACGCGGAGGAGCTTCAGAAGGTCCGCGACGCCGGTGGTACCCCGGTCGTGTTCCCGTCCTATGGGCTCAACGCGCTCGATCCCGCCGATTGGGTGGATGCCCACAGCAGTTTCGCCGAGTCGTGTGACCGGTTCATCGCATTCGAACTCGGGGAACAGTTCGTACCGTATGGCCGGATCTACCCCGTCGATGCATACCGAGAGCTGTTGGGGATCGACGCCTGCATCGGCGCGAAGCACTCCTCGCTGTCGCGGGTCGCCGAGTGGGATCGTCTGGCTGTTCGCGATGAGGTGCGGCCCGATTTCCATGTCCTCACCGGCAACGACCTGGCGATCGACATGATCTGTTGGGGCAGCGACTACCTGCTTGGGCTTGCGGCCTTCGCTCCCGACCATTTCGCCGCTCGGGATCGGGCATGGGCGACAGGGGACCCGTCGTTCCACGAGCGCAACGACCTGCTGCAATATCTCGGCGCGTTCTCGTTCCGCGAGCCCGTCCCCGCCTACCGTCACGACGCAGCGTTGTTCTTGCATCACCGCGGGTGGATCGGCTCCTCCGAGGTTCCCGCGGGCGCGCCGACGCGACCGGCGTCAGACCTCGACGTACTTGCCCAGATCGCCCATGACCTGGGCTCATTCGACCTGGCGGCCGGCGATCTTGGCGCCGTTAGCCTGGGAACGGTTCAGTGAGCAGCCGTCGCCCCGACATCATGCAGATCAAGAAGCTGGCGTCAGCGGCCGATCTGGTTTCGCGAGCCGATGAGCTTGCGATCGACCTTCCCGTCGACCTCGACCTGGCGGCCGGGCAGGACAGCCCCCTCGCCCAACCTTTGACCGTCACCGACGGCAGTGCCGGAGACCTCCACATCGGCAACCGTTGGACGGTCCTGCCCATGGAGGGTTGGGACGGGACCACCGATGGACTCCCCACGGATCTGGTGCGTCGCCGCTGGCGTCGCTTCGGGGAGAGCGGCGCCAAGTTGATCTGGGGTGGGGAGGCAGTCGCAGTCGAAGCGTCGGGCCGGGCCAACCCGCACCAACTTGCGATTGTCGAAGGGGCGGGTGCCGCGCTTTCAGCGTTGCGCGGCGAACTCGTCGACGCCCACAAGCAAGCCCATGGACGCAGCGACGACCTCGTCGTCGGACTTCAGCTGACCCACTCGGGACGCTGGTCCAGACCGACCGGGGACCCGGCTCCCCGCACGGCTTGGACCCACCAAGAGCTCGATAACCGGCTGGATATCGGCCCCGAGGCGGTCTTCTCCGATGACGAGTTGGACCACCTCGTGACCCGCTACATCGAGGCCGCGGTCGTCGCGGCCGATGCCGGCTTTGATTTCGTTGACGTGAAGCACTGCCACGGATACCTGCTCCACGAACTCCTGGCGGCCGCCACCCGACCCGGTCGTTACGGCGGCGCCCTCAGTGACCGGCTGCACTTCCTCACCGCCGTGGTTGAGGGCATCCGGTCCGCCCGGCCCGAACTTGCACTCGGCGTGCGACTCTCCGCCTACGACTTCCTCCCCTACGAACCCGGCCCCAACAGCCGCGGCCGACCGGTCGCTACGGAGGGCCTGCCGAGCCCGTTCGGTAGCGACCCAACCGGCACCGCAGTCGACCTGAGCGAGGTCCACCGGGCGCTGACCCGGTTCCGGGAACTCGGCATCGGGATGGTGTGTGTCACCGCCGGCAGCCCGTACTACAACCCCCACATCCAGCGACCGGCCTATTTTCCGCCGTCGGACGGCTACGCGCCTCCGAACGATCCGCTGGTAGACGTTGCCCAGATGTTGAAGGTCACCGCTGAACTCGCCCACGAGCATCCCGACATTGCAGTGGTGGGCAGCGGCTACTCCTACCTCCAGGATCACGTCGCCAATGTTGCTCAGGCGGTCATCGGTCGGGGGGATGCTGCCTCGGTCGGACTGGGGCGCATGGTTCTGTCATATCCCACCCTGCCCTCGGACGTCCTCGCCGGCCGACCGCTGCAACGACGGTCGATCTGTCGCACCTTCAGCGACTGCACCACCGCACCTCGTCACGGACTGATCTCGGGTTGCTATCCCCTCGACGAGGAATACAAGAACCGCCCCGAACGACTAGAGCTGGCGGCCATAAAGAGGCGCACGCGCACCAGGGTCCGCGATTGATGGCGGAAGCCTCTACCAGTCCCGGGCGAGCAGCCGACATGGCGTCGATTTTGTGATCCAAGGTCGCAAGACCGATGTAGCTCGGGTCGCCTTCGTTCAACCAAGGACGGCAGGCACCAGGACGTTGCGGACGAAACGAAGTTCTTCGTCCGCATCACGGCCCGGCATCGAGAGCAGCGACACGACGGCTCGCACGGTCCACCGCGCCGCCTCACTGATCTTCGCTCCGACAACCGTTTCCCTGTTGCCGAGAAACTCTTCGGCCAACGATTCGATCACCTCCGAGCCTGCTGCCAAGTCTGCCGCAATCCCGGCACTCGCGGGGTTGAACCAAGTTGCCAGAAGTGGGTCTGCGCGCACCGCTGCAACTGCTTTGAGCACCGCTGTCTCGAGCTGTTGCGCAGGATCCTCGATATCGGCCACCTGTACAGCCAGTTCGGCTCCGATTCGACGCGCCGAGCGTTGCACGAACGCCATGCGGAGAGCATCCCGGTTGGGGAAGTAGCGGTAGAGAGTTGCCCTCGAACAGCCCGCCGTTTCTGCAACCTCGGCCATCCCGACCGTTGCGACCCCCGCCTGCGCAAACAGCTCACCCGCGGCATCCAGAATCCGCGTAGCCGCCAAGTCTTGGCGGGCAGCACCGAGCCAAGTGCCAGTCACAGCCCTGCGTCCGCAACGAATGGGAGAGTCTCGTACCGCCGTACGAAGTTGCCGGGTGCAAACACTCCAGCTTCGTGGTCGACGGCGAACCTGGGACACCTGGCCAGCAACTCCTCGATCGCCACCTTTCCCTGGAGACGAGCTGCCGCGGCGCCTAGGCAATGGTGGGCTCCGTAGCCAAAGCTCAGTATCGTCCCGGTCTCACGGCCTACGTCGAAGTCCTCGGCAGTTGGTCCGAATTGCCGTGGGTCTCGATTCGCTGACGCATAGAGCAGCATCACCTTGCGGCCTTCGGGAATCGTTCGTCCGTGGAGTTGAACCTCGCGGGTGGTCGTGCGAGCCAGACCCTGCACCGGGGCGGCGAGTCGGAGCATCTCATCCACGGCGCCGTCGATCAGAGCCGGATCATCGAGGAGCCGCTGTCGTTGGCTGGGATGGCGCGTGAGCAACTCGGCGCCAACGCCCAAGAGTCCGGTAGTGGTGTCATTTCCTCCGGCGACCATCGTGAAACAGAACCCGAGGACCTGAAGGATCGGTATGTCAGGCGCACCGGTCGCCACGAGTGCGGAGACGGTGTCGTCGCCTGGCTCGCTCCGCCTCCGATCGATCAGTGCGGTGAAGTACTCGAACAGTTCGCCCACCGCATCGGCGGCCGAGAGGACGTCACCCGCGGCGTTGGATGCGACGATACTGGCCGTCCAACCATCAAAGCGTCCCCAGTCCTGAGGCGGCACACCCAGGTAGTAGGCCACAACGAAACTCGGCATCGGTTTGAACAGTTCGGCGACGATGTCACCTGAGCCGGCAGTCCGAATGCGCTCGATGCGCTCCGCCACGAAGCTTCTCACCATGGGTTCGATCTCTGCGACATGGCGGGGAGTGAAGCCCTTTCCCACCATCCGTCTGAACGCCGTGTGCTCGGGCGGGTCCATCATGACCATCGGTGAGATCTCGTCGATGCCGGCGGTCTCCCGCTCGCCATAGTGGAACGTCAGCCCCTGGGCGGAGGAGAACGTAGCGCTGTCACGGGCCGCGGCGAACACGTCAACGAAGCGGGACAACACCCAGTAGTCGCCGTCGATGACGTGGTGGGCCGGATCGTGGTCGCGCAGGGACGCATACATGGACCATGGGTCCCGCCAGCCCTCATCTGAGCGTGGAACGAAAGCCGCCGGGTCGATCTGATCTGAGACAAACACAGTCATATGTCTTATCTATGAGTCAAAGAGGTCCAATGTCAAGTGTCCCGTGGTTCACCCCCTACCGGCAGCCCGTTCGGTTGGCGGGTGATTCCGCTCCTCGGCATCGTGCGATGCGTCCAGATCGCTCACGTCACTCAACCGCAGACAACGGAAGGAACTGCTCACCTCCGCCGCCTCGATCGGATCGATGACGACGCAGAGATGGTCGCCTCCTTCGTCCAGAAGAGTCGCCTTGCGACCCCAGAAGCGATTCGGACAGTCGGTCAGGAGCGGCACCGAACCGTCAACGGACTCGAGCTGCAGATCCGCGAACTTGTCGACATCGTCACCGCTCTGCGTGCCAAAGTGGACGGCCAAATCGCGCTGGTCGTGGGCCAGGAAATGAACCGCAAAGGTCGTCGCCAATTGTGCGACGCGACTCGTGTGGTTGGCCTTCGACAACCACACCACATAGCGCCCGGGGTTGATGCTGGACTGGGAATGGAACCCCACCAGGCAGCCAGCCCGCTCCGTGCCTACCGCCGTGGTCACGACGATCATTGGCGGATCTAGAGTCGACATGAGTTGCTGGAAGGAATCCATGATTTGGGTTTAGCGCACCGGGTCGAGGATGATCCCGTCGCGCCAAGCGGCTACCGGTACAGTTCGACATATGGCTGAGCTGGGATTGGGAGCAGGGCCAGGTGGGATCGACTCGATTGGGTCAATTTCAGGCAGCGCTGGCGCTCATCTGAATGACGTCGATGAGTTGCTCCACGACTTCCTCGGCGAACTCGTCGCCCTGTTGAACGCCGACACCGCAGCGGTACTCCTTCTCGACAAAGCCGGAACTCACGTCGTTCCCCGGGCCACCTACGGGATCGAGGAGGAGGTGCGCCAAGGTGTCCGAATCCCGCTCGGAATTGGATTCGCAGGTCGCATTGCATCAGAGCGTCAGCCGGTCATTCTCAATCGGGTGGATTCCACAACCGTGTCGAATCCAATCCTGTGGCAGAAGGGGATCAAGCGAATCCTGGGCGTCCCGCTCGAGGGAGGATCGCGCCTTCTCGGCGTTCTCCATATAGGACGCACAGGTGAGGAGAGTTTCACCGAGCAGGACACCGCGCTGCTGGAATTCGTGGCGGCTCGTGCCGCTGCAGCGATCCAAGCTCGCCAGCTTGAGGTCGAGCGGTCAGCCGGAAAGATCCTGCAGCGCAGCCTGCTACCTGCAAACCTCCCGGACTGTGTCGGGATGGAGTTCGCGACGCGTTACCTTCCCGCTGAACTCGGTGGAGTAGGTGGTGACTGGTATGACACATTCATTCACCCTGACGGTGACCTCTGGGTCATGGTCGGCGACGTGGCGGGTCACGGACTCGAAGCTGCCGTCAGCATGGGCCGACTTCGTTCCGCCCTTCGTGCCTACGCATTAGAAGGTCACCCGCCCGAAGAAGTGCTGGCCCTGGGCGACCGCAAGCTCCAGTTCTTCGACAACGGACAGATGGCCACTGTCTTCCTTGCCGTGCTCACTCCGCCGTTCGACGTCGCCACCGTCGCTCTCGCAGGTCATCCCCCACCGGTGATCGCCGAGCCCGGCGGATCCGCCTACTTTATCGACGCACCGGTGAGCCCTCCTCTGGGCACAACGGACCTGACACCGAGGTCCGCCGTCATCGAGATGCCACTTGGGGCAGTCCTACTTGCCTATACCGACGGCTTGGTGGAGCGGCGGGGGGAAACACTCGATGTCGGGCTCGAAAGGCTGCGAACTTGCGTGACTGCTGACGAGCCCGAAACGGTTTGTCGACAGGTGATGCAGCGTCTGATCGGAAAGGGACCGTCGGAGGATGACATCGCAGTCCTGGCGTTCCGACGCACCGTCTGACTGCCAGCTCCTGCGGAGTGTGATGCCCTTCAACCGGGTCAGCGCGGCGGGAACGGCGGTGTCAGAAAAGCTAGGAGGGTCACAGGTGCGTCACCCGCGTTGGAAACTCGTAGTTCGTCAGTGCCATCAAGGCGGGCCAACGTTCCCAAGGGAAACGAGAGTTGCCCGTCGTCGGTGTCGAGAACGGCATCGCCCTCCGCGACAAAGAGCATCAGTTCCGACGGCTGATGGGTGTGCGGAGGCAAGGCCTGACCGGGCATCAACCTGATCAGACGGGCATTGCACGTCTGACCGTCTAGGAACGGGACGGCGACAAAGCGGTCCGGGTCATGGGGCGGTGCATCTGAAAGTGAGATGAGGTCCATGCACAGAGGATGGTCGCTTTGGGTGCCGCAGTCACGGACTTGTCCGCTTTGGCAGTTCCGAACGATAGAACCTCTACGGACATGAGTCCGGAGCAGGTTCACCCGCGAGGCGGGCCTTCATCCATTTACTGGAGGCCTCCGCCGATGCACCGACGATGCTTCCGTGGTTTTCACCTTCCATGACGACCAGATCGGCCACCTGTCCGAGTCTGCACACCCGAGCGAAATAGTCCTCGGTCCGGTGGACGTTGACTCGTTCATCCTCCGTGCCCTGGGCAAGAAATAGCGGGGCGTCAGAGACGACTAGCCCAGGCTGGTTGAGCTTGAGCAGGCCAGCGGCGGGTTGTGTCTTGAGCGGGTCGTGCGCGTAGAACTTGTCGCCGGTAATGCCAGCGGTTGCCGCGATGATCTGGTCGAGGCATCCGGTCTCGAACACGTCCTTGACCGCCAACAGCGCCGGTCCCGCATAATCCTCGAAGCGGATTTCCGGGTGCTCACCCGAGGCGCCGTAGACCATCATCACGCCGACCACCCGGGAAACGACCTCGTCCACAGGGCCATAGGTCTTCGTCAGCTCAGTGGCCGGGGCCAAAGCGACCGTGCCGAGCAAGTCGAGTTCGGGCGCATACATCTGGGCACGCTCTCCTGCGAATATCGCGCCATGTCCACCCTGGGAGTGACCTACGGAGAACCAGGCTTTGCCTGCGTGGGCGTCAGCAAGGTTGCGGGCCGCGCGGACCGCGTCGATGACGCTATTGCCCTCGCTCGGTCCTGACAGATAGGGGTGGATCTCACCGACCGGGCCGAGACCGATGTAGTCGGTCTGGGCGTGGACGCCCTCGATGCCCCAGTCGCCAGCCGGTTCACCGTTTCGGCTGGGCGCGCACTGTGAGGCCACCCCAACAGTTCCGTTTGCCTGGGATGTCACGGTCCATCCACCCTCGGGAGGCTCGGCCGTTGGGTATGTGACGATTCCCGTCACCGCCCGGTCCTTATCCTGCGCGTCGCGGGAGTGGTACATCACTCGAACCGTGTGCTGACCGGCCTGCTCGCCCAGATCCTGGATTCGGATCAGTTCGCCCGGTTCGCCGTGGGGCAGAGGGTCCGGGGCCACGTAGAAGTCCTCGTCGATACCCGTGAACTGCTCGGGCTCTTTGACGGTGGATGTCGTCTCCAGTCGGCTGGAGGTGGTCGATCCGCCGTCCGCTGCACCCTCCTTCGGACTCGTGCACGAAGTCAGGGCGAGGACTGTGGACAGCATCACGACAACAAGTGCTGCGCTTCGAGGTTGGGTCACGGTCCGTGACACTAGCGAGCGAGTGATCGCCGGCCGACGACCAGGCGATAGACCCTGCGGGTAAGCGGGCCGTCGGATTCAAGCTCTCTGATGGGATGGAGATCCCCGAGGAGCTCTCGTCGTTCAAGTTCGCAAGGCAGAAGTCCAAGCTCGCCGGAACGATCCGCGGCTCGTACTTCGTGATCAAGGGCGAGTACTAGCCAGCGAGTACTGACCAGCGAACTCACGCCGGCCAGGTCAGGCGCGGCCGATGACCGCCCCCAGACGTCCGATGGCTTGTTGAGTTCGGGTCCCCCACCAGAAAAGATCCTTGCCGTCGATGATGGTTGCTGGAGCAACGGTGTCTAATTCCGGCAGGTGCCGCTCGGAGAATGCGTACGGCTCGGTCGGGGCCAGAACGAGGTCGGGGCGTTCATCGCGGATGGCGTCCAGGTCGGTTTCGGGATAGGGACCTTGGCCCGACGGGACCACTGCCACACCCAGTAATCCGAGAAGGTCGGCTCCATAGGTCGGGGTCCCGAGCGCCATCCACGGCCTACGCCAGATAGGCACGAACGCCCTCAGGTCGAGGGCCCGGGTGTCGACCTCTTGGGGTATCGGTTCCCAGCGTTCGGCTGCACCGACGCGCTCGGCAAGCTCAGGCATCTGGGAGTTGAGGTCGGCGATGCTCCTGATCGCCAATACGTGGACGTTCAGCCCAGCCTGGATCAGGGCGTCGTGGTCCTCGCGACGGTTCTCCTCGCGGTCCACGACAACGAGGTCCGGTCGAAGCTCGCGGATCTTGTCGACGTCGGGGTTCTTGGTACCACCAACGGTCTCAAGGTCGGGTTGTTCACAGAACCTGGTTACTGCGATCGGATCGACGCCCCAGGCGCGCAAGGTCTCGGACGCCGAGGGGACAAGGCTGACTATGCGCATCGATCGTCACCTTTGATCAGCGGCCGTTCGCTACCTTAAGACCAAACCGAGTTGGCGGCTGCGGTCCCAACGATCGCGTCGTGGCGGCTGACAGCAGTTCCGGGTTCGATCAGCCAGACCGATGTGAACTCTCTGCTCGGGTCGAGCGACCATGTTCTTGGGTGGGGCTAGAGTCGCCGGATGCACCCGACCTGCAGGACACCGATGCGTAAGCTCGCGCACCTTTCGATCGATTCCATATGACTTCGCGTGCGGCGGTCCTCCGTGGCCGTTGCACATCATCCAGACAACATCTGTCGAACGCGATCGTCCTGCTTGTTGTGGTCATGATCGTCGTCGCCTGCGCAGGGTCCGGCACGGACAAGGGCACTTCCGAGGATTCGAAGAGTCCAGCAAGGTCCAACAGCAATTCTGCTGAAGGTGACGGCCGTTCAAAGGCGTCTTCGCACTCGACCCATGCAGGTGCACCCGAGCCGGGTGCGTGCATCGAACCCATGACGGCGTTCATGTCGAGTGGACACCTGATGCCGACCCTTGTGTCTTGCGACATTCCCCACGGAGGGGAAGTCGTCGCGGTTTACGATGCCCCTGACGGCATGGATGAATATCCGGCTGCAACTCGGGAACTGAAGGGCCTCGATGTCGCCCTCAAGTCCTGCATTGGCGACGGCGAGGTCGAGGGAGCTTTCGGAAGGTTCGCTGGGGATAACCGCCTGAAAGTGACACAGCCGAGCGGTGGCGCAGGCCAGCCAGCGGAGGCTTGGCTTGTATCAAGTCTGCAAGGCGGCCTCTTGGTCCCGAGCCCTTCGCAGTGGGATGCGGGCGAACGCTGGGTTGTTTGCGCTGCCATCCTCCAACACAGCGACGAGGTCCTGAGCCAGTACAACGGTTCTGCGCAGGGAATCCTCAGGCCCGGCGAGTTGGCAGCGGAGTTTGCGTGGTGCAAGCGGCAGTTGGATCGCAACGACAGCCGCGCCTTCGTCATCGTGTCCTGTGATCAACCGCACTCACACGAGCAGGTGGCAAGCTTCTCTGTCGGCTCGGCCGAGGACCCATATCCGGGTGAGGAGAGCCTGGGCTCACTTGCAGGATCTGTCTGCCCGAACTTGATCTCGACGGCAACCGGCGGTCGGTCTGACGACGCCGCCGACCAATTTGAGCTTTCTTGGACTTATCCAATTGAGTCGTCTTGGTTGGACGGCGACCGAACTGCACGCTGTTACATCGTGGGCGTCAACGGGGAAAGCAGCGGGACGGTCGGCTCTGGGACCGCAAAATTCGCGACGAAGGGCTCCTAGAAAGAGGTGCGGCCGGCTCACCCGGCAGGTTGCTCGCCTGTGAGAACCAGGAGGCGAGCTTATCCTCGTCCACCTCATCTGCACCGGGCCGTTGCCTCCTTGGGGATCTGAGGGTTACCACCCGCCAGAAGCCTCGGTTGGGCATTGTCCTTGGCTTGGGTTCCCATAATGCTGTCCGCCTCTTCTTTCATCGCGGTCACGATCGAGCCGGGGTCGGGTTCGGCCCTACCCATGGCGCCCCGTTGTCATGGTACGAAACGGACGCTGAAAATTCGCGTGCTTCCCAGACAAGGCTGTTGACCTTGAATCGCTCTGATGGAAAACTTGTGACGGGTCGAAACCAGCGGCTCGAGCGGCTTGGAACGATGAAATGGATGTGACTTCCGGTGACAGCGCTGGAGCGTGGCTCCGCATCGATGGGGGCGACCCGGAGTGGGTCGTAAGGGGCGAGATCGACTATCACACGTCGGGCGTGCTCGGACGAGGCCTTCGCTATGCGGCCATGCGACCCGGCCCAATTGTTCTGGACATGTCGGGGGTCTCGTTCACCGACTCGAGCGCCGTTAGGGAGCTTCTGCGTCTTCGCCAAGCAGGTTACGACGTAGTAATAAATCGGCCTTCGAAATCGGTGCAGCGCATTCTCGACCTGACCAATTTGGGCCATGTCTTCATTCCTCAGACCTCCGTGCAGCACTCACTGGTGCGATCGGCAAACACGTGAGTCCACTACGTGGGTCAGGTCGCCTCATCATCCTCTGACGGATTCTCAATCGTCGACAGGATGGTCCGTGCCACCTCATCTGCGCTGCGACCTTCGTCTTGGGACGCTTGGTCCATCAGCGACTGAGCCTGCTCCATGCTGCAGTGGTACAGCGCGGCCAACATGCCTTGTGCCTGCCCAATTCTGGTGCGACGATCGCCCTCCTGCTGGAGCTCATCAGCCAGTTGTCCAGCCTCACCGAGCAACGACGAGCGCTGCAGGGCAAGTGCCACCTGGGCGGCGACGACGCGGCCGGCGACGCTCGGATCGTCCGTGAAGCCACCGCGGGCTCGGGAATAGAGATTGACTGACGCCTCGGCGCCCTCCAACAAGACCGGCACGGACACCACCGCGGTGAACTCCGCCACGTGCGCAGCGCTCGCGAGGTGGGGATATCGTTCATCGCTGGGCACGAATTCGACCGAAACCACTTCACCGGTTCGTGCGGAGTCCAAACACGGACCTTGGTCATACTCGTACTGCACCAGATCCATCTGGACAACGACTCGGTCGGTGGCGGCGGCGGTCGTTGGTCGTCCCTCCACGATCACGCTCACCGTGCACGCGTCGCAGCCATCGATCGTGTTGACCGCCAACTCCGCTGCAGCCTGCAGGTCAGCCGCTAGTGACCGGTCCGTCACCAGTAGCTCGGCAATTCGGTACAGCGAACGGGCGAGCCCGTCGGCAGGGTCGCCGGGCTGTCCCTGGTCGGAGGGAGCCGGCATCATCGCTCCTGTGGGGCGGACTCTTCGTTGGGAATCTGGCCCGTCCAGACGATCTGTTCCGCGAGCGCCGTCACCTTGATGTTGCGCTTCTGGGAAACGCGCCGGATCCGATCGAAGGCGTCGTCGCTCGAGATGCCGTGCTCTCGCATCAGGATGCCTTTCGCCTGCCCTATCAGGTCGCGACTGTCGAGCGCTTTCGTCAGGTTGTCCGCCAAGTGCTTCGCCCGCCAGTAAACCTGTGCATTGGTCACCGCGATTGACGCCTGGACGGCGAACATGTGGGCCACCTCGACTGTTTCATCGCTGAAGGCCGCCTCGTGGTCGGCGTAGAGGTTCAGGGCGCCGACCGGATCCGACTTCAGGCGTAGAGGCAACGAGAGCGAACTGCGGATGCCGAGCTCCTCAGCGCGCCGGACGAAC
This sequence comes from Microthrixaceae bacterium, assembly GCA_049647585.1. Lineage (GTDB taxonomy): Bacteria > Actinomycetota > Acidimicrobiia > Acidimicrobiales > Microtrichaceae > JAGQSZ01. Next base: position 118,143 of record JBARXY010000004.1, read on the forward strand.
GTCGGCCAGCGGGCCAATTCGTCGCTGACACGCTCCACATAGATGGTCCGGTCGGTCCGGAACGCCTCCAAGCACGGGCCAAGATCGTCCTCGTACTGCGCGTCATCGAGGGCGGGGGCTGGGTCGCCGCTGAATGCCACGGTTGTGCCGGAATCACCCGCACGCAGTGTGAGTCCGACGCCCTTGGTTCCCGGCACTGCGTATCGGGCGATGTCGGCACATCGACGGAGCGAGTCGGTCAGATTTTCCTCGGTCCCGACCAACTGGTGCAATGCGATCAGCATATCGGGATAGGTGATTTCGCCTTCGAAGTTGGACATAGGTTCCTCTCGTCTGACGGGGAGTCACCGATCCCTAGGTCTGAAGGACGAGTGGCTGAGGCAGCAACTGAATCTGTGAAAACTGTACTCCTCACCAATCGGGCGGGGGACTAGTTCCGCATCAGTTTAAAGAACGTGTCGGCCCCGTCACGGTATGGCGAAACCACCGACGGCGACGGTCAGTTCTCCTGAATCCGGGTCGTCTGCGAAGACGAATACCAGTTCCTCTTCATCGTCCGACGCCAGGAAGTCGATCGTTTGATCCGCCTCTGTGACCTCGCCGTCAACATCGAGTGATGCGTTCACCTGTACGTTTGCCGCGGTCCCTCCTCCGTCATTCGAAACCGTGACAGACACATGGAAATCGTCGCCAACCTTCGCTACTCCATCGACATTGGTCACCGGTGCGGGTGGACCATCTTCGTTGGGTAGCTGGAGCAGGATCAGCCCGACGACGACCGCTACCACCGCGATGCACGCAGCGAGGGTCACGTATTCGGCACGGGTACGTTCGGATTTCACAGCGCCAACCTTCCTGCGGCCCCGCCGATCGCTGCTGGGAAGCCAAGAACCACGACCCGATCCAGCAGGTCCGACGCCGGAGACAGATCGCGCTGGAAGAGCCAGAGTAGGAGTGCTGCGACGATCAGTGATGCCACGTAGGTGACAATCGTTTCGACACCGGGACGTTGGAAAATGCCTTCCTGCTTGTGACGTTGTTCCTGCCGTGAAAATCCAGCGACGAAAACGATGGCGTAGGACGTCGCCAGCGACGCGGCGATGACGACGACGAGCCAAACGGGATCCATTGCAGATGCAAGCATTGGAATCTCATCCGTGGGGGCGATGCTGAGGCCGATGAAAATGGCTCCGAGGACGGCCGCGCCCAGGTCGGCGAGGCTCGCGTTGAGCGGCTTGGTCTTTGGCTCCGCCTCGTCCGATGAGTCGCTGTCCCCGAGTTCGCCGGAGAACTCGTCGTCGGCTTCCGACATGGCGGGGTCACCCGATAGCAGGAACCGTGCGACTCCGATTCCGAGACAGAACGGCACCGATTCGTTGACGACCTTGCCCAGTATCGACGGAAGGGGTGATTCGATCGTGATCTCCCGCAGCATGACCAGAACCGCAGCGGTGACCACGAGCCCAATTGCGAGTGCTTCGATTGCGTCGGCAACCGCATCTCGCAGGCGCACATCTTTGGTGCTTCTGAAACCGGCAGTGAGGTTGAGGGCAACGAGTATGACGCCGAGAAGCAGAAGGATGAGAAGCATCTGGAAGGCTTCCGTGTGCTCCCCCAACCACCAGATTTCCATCGTGTACAGAAGCGGAACACCGAAGAGAAGACCGCCCGAGACCGCGCGGATGACCTCGACGAGTTCGTCCTTCCACTGCCCCTGGTTCGCTGAACCGGTTTCCGCCACGCCGTCCTGCACGTTTGAGCCTCCCCGAAGGCTGACCTGCGGGTGACTATACGTGCCTCGCCTGTTCTGTCGTAGCTATGGGGTGCGCCCTATGAACCCCAGAAGTTTGGTCTGCGCGTCCGAGTCGTCGGGGACCTCGACACGAGGTCCGTACTGACCGCTCTGGCGCAGAACCTCATCCATGGGTTCCATACCTTCGAGCATCGTGGCGCATCGCTGCGGGTCGAGGGTCTCGTCCTGGCCCGTTGCCCGAGCCAGGTCCCAGCGGTGCAGGAACACGTCGGCTGTGTAGATCATCGATATCGCCTGCCCGAGGGACATCGCGCCGATATGTGGGAAATCGCGTTCCGGCTCCGACACGGTCGGGTCGTCGAGCAACGCCTGAACGGCGTCGGAATGGGTCCGCCATGCGCCGACGGGATCGTCGTCCACCGACGGGCCGGTGGGAAGTGTGATTCCTGTTGAACCTCCGAGAAACGCCGGGAGCCACTCGACGAGGTGGCGGACCACGTCGCGTGCCACCCAACCCTCAGGTGGGGCCGGGTTGTCCCAGGCATCCTCCGCGGTGTTCTCAACTGTGGTCGTGAACAAGCCGGCGATCAGTCGATGCTCCTCAGCCGCACTCGACATCAGATCTCTCCCACAAGGCGGTCGAGCTTGGCATAGCCCTCGTCGACTCCGGTCTCCATGCCACTCGACAGCCACTGATCGCGCGCTTCGAAGCTTTCGACAAGGGACTGCGCGTGGAGTCGGGTGCGTCCGTCGCCCAGGTCCTCGAAGTACTGCGTCTCGAGCGCGACCCCCTCGGGGTGTCCTTCATAGGTGAACGTCTGAACGATTCGATTGTCGCTCACCTCATGGAAGCAGCCGTGGAAGCCGTATTCCTCACCATCGGCCTCGGCGACGTATCGCCAACGACCGCCGCTGGTCGCATCCCAATCGATGATTTTGGTGTGCATCCCCTCGGGCCCGACCCAGCGAGCGAAGAGGTCCGGATCTGTGTGGGCCCGCATCAACTGGGCTGGGGTGGCGTCGAAGTCCCGGATGATCCGGACGATCGGCACAGTTGGATCGGCCTCGATCGTGGCCTGATGTCGACTTGCAGGGTTCATGATGCTTCTCCTTGTTGTTGGACACCGTCCGCGGTGCCCGCTTCGAACTGGACCTCATCGGCGTTCATTTGGGACAGGACCGCGTCGAGCCGCTCGTAGCGTTCCTGGGCGTGCCGGCGGTATCTCTCGATCCACTTGGTCATCAGGTCGAAGACCTCGGCCTCGAGGTGGCACGGTCTGCGTTGGGCGTCTCTTCGCTGAGTCACCAGACCGGCTTCGGTGAGCACCTTGATGTGTTTGGAGACGGCCTGTACCGACACGTCGTAGGGCTCGGCCAACTCGCCCACGGTGGCATCCCCCACCGCTAGGCGGGCGACCATGTCACGTCTGGTCGGGTCCGCGAGAGCCGCGAAGACTCGGGAAAGACTGTCTTCGTTCACCGGGCCTCCTATTCAACCAAATGGTTGATGACAACCTAGGATCCTGCCGAGATATTGTCAACCTTTTGGTTGAGAAGGCGCCGGAGGGCTTCTGACCCTTAGTCGGCTTCGTCCGCTTCCTGGCCTACTCGGGTCACGGCCCACGCGTTCATGACCACCGCTGTTGTCGGGACGGCCAAAACCGTCCCGGCGAATCCGAACAGCGCTCCGCCGACGACGATCGAGAACAGAACCACGAGGGGGTGCAGTTCCAGTGCCCGTCCGAAGACCAGCGGGGACAGGAGGTCGTTGTCAAACTGCTGCACCAGCAGGGCCACGACCGCCACGATGACAGCCGCGCCGAATCCGGCGGTTGCCAAGGTGACCAGCACCGCCACGACACCGGCGATGACCGCCCCGACCATCGGTATGAAAGCGGCAGCGAAAGTGAGAACGCCAACGGGAATGGCCAACGGAGCGCCGACGATCGCCATCGTGACTGCGATGACGGTGCCTTCCAAGGCACCCAGCGTTGCAGAGCCGCGAAGGTAGCCACCGATCGTCTGCCACGCACTGGTTCCCATCCGCCGAACCGGTTCGCGTCGATCGTCGGGCAAACGGTCCAAGACCCAGGACTGGAAGCGCGGGCCGTCCTTCATCACGAAGAAGGTCGTTACCAGAGCCAGCACCAGACCGGTCAGAAGTTCAGCCGCAACGACCGTCCCACTGACGATGGTCCCACCGGAGGATCGGAGCACGTTGCCCACGGCCTGGCCGAAGTCATGGCGGGTCTTGTCGATGTCTGCCTGACTGATGTGGCCGGGCGCGTCTGTGACCAGCCACTCCTCGACGTTGTCGAGACCTTGGCTGATGGTGGACCCGAGGGTCGAGAATTCCTCGGCCACCGCCGGAACTATCAACCAGAAGGAAAGGCCGATCAGTCCCAACAGCGAGACAAGTGAGAACAGCGCGGCAGCTGACGGAGGAAACCCTCTCCCTCGCAACCATCTCGCCGGGGCGTCCAGGACGCGAGTGAGGAACAGCGCGACGGTCAGGGCCATCACCGGCATCCATAGTTGACCGAGCAACCAAACGATCCCGACGACCACCGCTGCGACCACTAGGAGTCGCCACCCGTAGGCCGCTAGGCGCTCGACCACGGGATTGACCCGCCTGGGGTCACGCTGGTCCGACGGTGACCTCGGGTTCACCTGGCACACCTTACGCAGGTCTGCGTCGCCGGAAGCGCCTCGAGGCGCTCGGGTGCGATCTGCTCTCCGCAGATCGTGCAGATTCCGTATGACTCTTTGTCAAGGCGCTGCTCAGCCGCGTCGATGTCGACCAGCGTGAGTTTCGCTTCGTCGAGGAGTGCTGCAATCTGCTGACGCTCCCAGGCGATCGTGTTGCCTTCCGGGTCATGCTCGTCATCGGTGGCGACATCACTCGTCGCCTCAACTATGCCGTCGAAGCTGTCCTGCAGACTTTGGACGCGTCGAAGAGTCTCGGCCCGCAATTCGGCAAGCAGGGAGCGCTCCCTCGCCATATGTCCGGAGGGCACCGCTACCGCCGTCAGTCGGCGTCCTTGCTCAGCGCCGAGCCGGGGTGAAACTGGCCGGTCCCCGCCGTGACACCGCCGTCGGCCGGCACGACGACACCGGTCACGAAACTTGCAGCTGACGACGCCAGAAATTTGATGACCTCGGCAATCTCGACGGACTCGCCCCAACGGCCGAGGGGCACAGCTTGACGGAGCGCCTCATACGCCTCGGGCGCGTCGGTCTCGATATAGCTCGTCAGAGCAGTGCGTACCGGCCCGGGGGCTACACCGTTGACCCGGATTCCATCGGCGGCAAGGTCCCAGGCCGCGGACCTCACGAAGTTGATGACGCCACCCTTTGCCGTGTCGTAGGCCCACATGTCGGGGTCGGCACCGAAGCCCGAGACCGACGCAGTGACCACCACTGCAGCGGCCGGGGATTCCTTCAATGCACCAATAGCAGCGCGGGTGCCATGAATGACTCCCCACAGGTCGACGTCGATGATCTTTGCGGCCTCATCGATCGGCATGGATTCAAGTCGACCGGTCCAGGAAACGCCGGCGTTGAGAACTACCGTGTCGAGGCGTCCGAAACGATCTAGTGCCGCTTTTGCCGCTGCTTCATTCGTGGCCGGAATGCTGACATCTCCTGCGACGACCTCGAAGCGATCATCTCCAGCGGCCCAACCAAGGCTCTCTTCCTTCAGGTCCACGAGGACCACGCCCGCATGGTCCTCGACCAGCAATTCGGCAGTCGCTCGTCCGATGCCGGCGGCCGCTCCCGTCACGAGCGCCACTCGCTCCTGGCTCTGGTCAGTTGCCATCTGGACTCCCTTTGATTGATCGCTTTGATTGATCGCTTGGCTATGTCAACGACGCCCGCGAGTGATCTAGTCCCGTGCAGTCCGTGGCCCTTTATCTCCCCGCCCGTGCTTCGGCCCAGAACTTGAGTGGAGCAAGTCGCGTGCCACCCGGGGCGACATCGTCCACTGCGCCACACAGGCACCGGTCGAAGCCGCCTAGTGTGACCGGCGATGTCCCGGAGTTCGCGGGCCTTCCCGAGACGAGCGAAAGATCGCCGTGGTCGACCAGCCCAACATCATCCTGATCAACTGCGATGACCTGGGCTACGGCGACCTCGGCTGCTACGGATCAGGAGTCAACAAAACCCCGGCCATCGACGGACTCGCGGCCGACGGCCTTAGGTTCACGTCGTTCTACATGGCGTCGCCGGTGTGCTCACCGTCGCGGGGCGCTCTGCTGACAGGCTGCTACCCGCCACGGATCGGCTTTGGTGAATTCGAGGGTCTGCCCGTGCTCTTTCCCGGTCAACCATTGGGGTTGCCGCCCACCGAGGTGAGCATCGCAAAGGTGCTCTCCGATGCGGGCTACCGGACCCAGATGGTCGGCAAGTGGCACTGCGGTGACCAGCCCGAGTTCCTACCGACCAACCATGGCTTCGACAACTACTTCGGGCTCCCCTACAGCAACGACATGGGTCCCCAGGTCGGTGACCACCCGGTGCACCGGTATCCACCATTGCCACTTCTGCTCGACGACGATGTGATCGAACAGCAGCCGGAGCAGTCCTCGCTCACGACTCGATATGTCAACGAGGCCGTCCGCTTCATGCGGAGTTCACGCGACCAGCCGTTCTTCCTCTACCTGGCCCATCTCTACGTCCATCTCCCCATCTATGCCCTCCCGCAGTTCCTCGAGAAGTCGACGAACGGGACCTACGGCGCGGCGGTCGAGTCCATCGATTGGGCAACCGCGGTACTGCTCAACGAGCTCGACAGATTGGGCCTGACCGACGACACCGTCGTCGTGTTCACCAGCGACAACGGATCGCTCGGCACGAACGGCGGAAGCAATGGAACCCTGCGGGGCAACAAGGGCTCGACGTGGGAGGGCGGCATGCGGGTTCCGGGCATTGTCCGGTGGCCGGGTCGGATCCCCGCGGGCTCCACCACCTCTGTCCTCGCCACCGCCATGGACCTCCTTCCGACCTTGGCCGGCATCGGTGGAGCGTCCCTGCCGACCGACCGGACCATCGACGGTCGCGACATCAGCTCGATCTGGTTCGACCCCACGAGCGGGTCGCCACACGAGGTGTTCGCCTACTACTGGATGAACGACCTCGAGGCCATCAGGGACCATCGTTGGAAGCTGCACTTCTCAAAACATGGTGACCCTGACCCCGCCCTGTACGACCTGGACACTGATCCGTCCGAGACCAGCGATGTCCTGGCCGAGCACCCCGAGGTGGCGGCACGACTGCAAGCACACGCCGACACCATCAGAGCATCTCTGGGCGATTCACGAACGTCCACCGTTGGGTCCGACATCCGGCCCGTCGGGCATGTCGATGAACCATCGACACTCACCCGTTACGACCCACGACACCCCTACTACATCGCCGAGTACGACTTGGCCGATCGCGGCTGAGCAACACAGCCGACAGTGAACTGAACTGGCTAGCGAACGACAATGGCTTCGAACTGCAACGATGTGAAGTTCAACACCGAAAGGACAGTTAGATGAGCAACGAGAATCTGACCGACGAGGGACCGAACCCGTTCGTTACGAACATAGAGGACGACACCCTTGCCAACGGCAACTACCGCACGACCCGCTGGACCGGTTCGAACATCCAGATGACGCTCATGAGCATCGAGCCTGGACACGACATCGGGTTGGAGGTCCACGAACACGGCGATCAGTTCCTGCGCGTGGAGGCCGGCAAGGCCCGTGTGCAGATGGGCCCGACCGAGGATGATCTGAGCTTCGACCGTGAGGTCGGCGACGACTGGGTGATCCTCGTACCCGCGGGGACGTGGCACAACGTCACCAACATCGGCGACGTCGCTCTCAAGGTCTACGCGATCTATGGACCACCCGAGCATCCCCACGGCACAATGCATGCGACCAAGGCCGACGCGGACGCCGACGAGCACCACCACTGACCGCGGGCTTCGATACCAACCAAAGGAGCCACCATGTCGCGTGCCCGAGTCCACAACTTCACGATCTCGCTAGACGGGTTCGCAACCGGCGAGGGGCAGTCCTTCGACACGCCGTTCGGTCATGCCGGACATCGGCTCCACGGGTGGATGATCGCCACCAGATTCGGTCGCCAGGAAGTCCTCAGCGAGCCCGGCGGTACCGAAGGGGTCGACAATGCAATGGCCGAACGGCACGGGCCCGGGATCGGCGCCGAGATCATGGGGGCCGGCAAATTCGGCCCTCCCGGCTGGCAGGACGACCCGGAGTGGCGTGGCTGGTGGGGCGACAACCCGCCGTTCCACACACCGACATACGTGCTGACCCACCGCCAACTCCCGTCAATGCAGATGGATGGTGGCACGACCTTCCACTTCATCGACGCCGCTCCGGCGGACGCGCTCGATGTCGCGCGCCAAGCGGCGGACGGTCAGGACGTCCGAATCGGTGGAGGTCCGACCATGGTGCGGGAGTTCCTCGCAGCAGGGCTCATCGACCACTTGCACGTGGTGCAGGTCCCGATCCTGCTCGGCCGTGGTGTCCGACTCTGGGACGGCCTTGAGGCGCTGGAACAGCAGTACGAGGTCGAGGTGATCTCAACGCCCAGCGGCGTAACCCACCTGACATTTAGCCGCTGACCTGTCTCGGGTGAGCGACCGCCGGCGTTAGTGGGCAGTGTCGTCGAGTTCTTCGCGCAGCGCCCCGAGGAGAGCGACTGCCGTGGTGGCGTACTCGCTGATCCAGCGATCGTAGATGTGCTTGATCGGCAGCGAATCGAGATGGTTCCAGCGCTCCCTGCCCTTGCGCTGAGCGATCACCAGCCCTGCGCGCTCCAAGACCTGAAGGTGCTGCATGACGGTGCATCGATCCAGGTCGGCGAAGTGGTCACAGAGATCGCCGGTGGTGCGGGGCTGATCCTTCAGCAGATCGAGCAGCCGCCGACGAGTGGACGACGCAAGTGCCTTGAACACCTCATCCTCATCGACCGTGAGCTTGGCCTTGCTCTTGACCTTGGTGGGCGCCGACATGTTATAAATATATAACCTATTTTGGTCTACGAGGAGGACCCCATGGATCTGCGCTTCAAGGTGTCCGGTCGCATCGCCCGACCGGTGCACGATGTGTTCGAGGCGATTGTCGACCCCGACAAGCTCTCCCAGTACTTCACGACCGGAGGTGCGAAGGGGCGGCTGGAGTCAGGTGCAATCGTCACGTGGGACTTCGCTGATTTCCCCGGCGCGTTCCCGGTCGATGTCGCCGAGGTCGTGCCAAATGAGCGGATCGTGTTGCGTTGGGGCGCCGCCGTCACCGATGGTGACCCATATCAGACCACCGTCACCATCGAACTTGAACCCCTCGACGACAGCCGTACCCTGGTGACGATCACCGAGGAGGGTTGGCACCAGACTCCGGAGGGTCAGACCGCTTCCTACGGCAACTGCCAGGGCTGGACCGGAATGCTCATCCACCTGAAGGCGTGGATCGAGCACGGCCTCAACCTCCGCGAGGGCTTCTACGTCTGATCGACTCGGTCGAGAGTTGCAGTGAGAAGCGACTCGACTTCGGCATTTGAGGAGGGCTCGGCCATTTGGCGACACTAGTTCCGGGTCTACGATCCGGCGGTGCTGATCGATGCCCTGCTCATGGCCAAGCCCCACGAAGTGTCGAGCCGGGCCGAAGCGCTCGCCGCCGCGGGTGTCGACGGCATCTTCACCTTCGAGGGCCCCCACGACGTCTTCCTTCCCCTGACTCTCGCCGCCGACACCGGCTGTCAGATCTACACAAACGTGGCCATTGCGTTTCCCCGTTCGCCCATGCACCTGGCCCACACCGCGTGGGACCTGGCCGAGCTCAGCGGTGGCCGCTTCGCTCTCGGCCTCGGCACGCAAATCAAGGCCCATGTCGAGCGCCGCTACGGATCGACCTGGTCAAACCCGGTGGACCGCATGCGCGAATGGGTCGAGGCCATCCGCGCCATCGGCAACACCTGGCAGAACGGCGAACCGCTGGACTACGTCGGTGAGCACACAAGTCACACCCTGATGACACCCGCCTTCGAGCCCGGAGCGTTGGCCACCGGCCCGCCGCCGATCTGGCTCGGAGCGCTCGGACCGGCCATGACCCGACTGGCGACCACCGTGGCCGATGGAATGCTGATCCATCCGTTCACCTCCGACCGACACCTGCAAGATGTCACCCTGCCGCGTATCCGAGACGGACTTGAGGCCGCCGGTCGACCCCGATCTGATCTGACCGTGGTGGGCCAAGCCATCGTGGCGTGTGCCGGCGACCGCTCGTCCCAGGACGATGTGGACACCGCCGCCCGCTGGATGGTCGCCTTCTACGGCTCGACTCCCGCCTACGCCCCGGTGCTCAAGACCGAGGGTAGAGAGAGTCTCCACCCAGAGTTGCGTGCCTTGTCGCGGGGAGGTCGTTGGGATGAGATGGCTGCCTTGATCGACGACGATCTGCTCGACGCCGTGGTGCTACGCGGCGACCCAGCCGAGGTGGCCGCCCGGCTGGTGGCCCGCTTTGGTGACAACGTCGACCGAGTGGCCCTCAGCACACCGGGTGGAATTACCGACGAGTCTCTGGCCGCGCTCGTCACCGAAACTCGCGCGTCGGCATAGGCAACCGCGCCACTTCGCGGAAAGATCACGAGAGCTGTCGATCCACGGGCTCCCCGTACGTCACCATGGTGTCGAGCCGCCCGGTTCGACACCAGATCCAAGGAGACGAGCTAAATGAAGTACGTGCTTTTGTTGATGGGCCACGTCGACGATCCCGCGTGTGGAGAGGACGGCGGGGCAAGTCCGGACGAGTTTTTCGCTTTCCACCAGGAGATCACCGCCGCCGGTGTGGTCGTCAGTTCATTCGCCCTAGAGGACCCCGAGCACGGCGTCCGTGTGGGCAGCGACAACGCGGGTGAGCGCGTAGTTTCGTCGGGCCCGTTCGCCGAGGTGGGTGAGTTCGTCGGCGGCGCGTACATCATCGACGTGGCCGACATCGACGAGGCCATCTCCTGGGCCCGCAAGAGCCCCGGCTCGGCGCCGGGAGGTCACGTCGAGATCCGTCCCCTGGCTCCGTACTGACCGATGGACGAGGCCCGCCGAGCCGTCGAAGCGATCGACCGGTCGTCCTGGGCCCGCATCCTGGCCGCGCTCGCCCGACGGTTCGGTGACCTCGATCTGGCCGAGGACGCTCTGCAGGGAGCGTTCGTCCAGGCCCTGCGGACCTGGCCCGTCACCGGAGTCCCCCGATCACCCGAGGCCTGGCTGACAACCACGGCTAGGAACCAGGCCCTCGACGTGGTTCGTCGGGAAGGGGTGCTGGACAAGAAACTCGCCCAGCTGGGAGTCCCGGAGGAAGGGACTACGACCTCCGGAGGTATTCTGCCCGACGACAGGCTGGAGCTGTTGTTCGCCTGTGCCCACCCCGTGATGCGACCCGAGGACCGGGTGGCGCTCACCCTTCGCTTCGTGGCGGGCCTGACCACTGTCGAGGTAGCCCACGCGCTGCTCGTGCCGGTTCCCACGATGCAGCAGCGCCTCACGCGGGCAAAGCACCGGTGCCGCACTCTCGGTGTCCCGTTCCGGATCCCGGACAAAGAGGAACTCCCGCAACGGCTGAACACGGTGCTGCGGGTCATCTACCTGCTCTACGCCGAGGGGTTCACACGTTCCACGGGCGCAGCCCACATCAGTGATGATCTGACCGCAGAGGCGATCCACCTGGCCCGGGTGCTACACACCTTGCTGCCCGCCGACGCGGAGGTCACCGGACTGCTCGGCCTCATTCTTCTCACCGAGACTCGACGTCCTGCGCGCAGTGACCCCGACGGTCGACCGGTGCCCCTCGCCGATCAGGACCGGTCGCGTTGGAACCGGGCGCACATGGCCGAGGGCATCGCCCTCGCTGAGGCCGCCGCAGCCAGTCAAGGTGCCGGGTCCTACGCGATCCAATCAGCGATTGCCGCCGTGCACGCCGAGGCCGCCACCTTCGAAGTGACCGACTGGGCACAGGTCGCGGAGCTCTACCGGATGCTCGATGCGGTGGATCCAGGTCCGGTCATACGGTTGGGAAGAGCTGTGGCTCTTGGCCGCGCAGAAGGCCCCGCCGCCGGCCTGGCCCACCTGGATCGCCTCGCCGACGATCCGGCTCTCGGACGGTTCCGTCCGTTCCATATCGCCCGCGCAGTCACCTTGGAAGAACTCGGCGACAATCACGGGGCGGTACTTGCCTACCGCCGCGCACTCGACCTCCCGGGCAACCAGGCCGAGGACGAGTTCCTTGCGACCACCCTCGCCGGATTGGCCAGCTGAATTGGCCAGCTGAATTGGCCAGCTGAATTGTTCGTCAGGGAAGAGCTGTCAGGCCTTGGCGCTGGGGAACGACGGTGGTCGCTTCTCCCGGTGTGATGCAAGGCCCTCGGCAGCATCCGGACCACTGAAACCCAGGAACTCGAGGCTGAGGGACGAGTCGAAGATCGGCCCGGCGGACCGGTACCAGTGGTTGAGGGAATGCTTCGTGAAACGCAACGCCGGTTGTGCCATGGAGGCCAGGTCCGTCGCCACCTGCAATGCACGGTCCTGGACCTCTTTGTCGTCGACGCACATCGACACCAGACCGATACGTTCAGCCTCCTGACCAGTCAGGGTCTCACAGGTCAACAGGTAGTACTTGGCCTTCGCCATCCCGCACAACAGCGGCCAGCAGACAGCCGCGTGGTCACCGGCGGCGACCCCAAGTCGGGTGTGTCCGTCGATGATCCGGGCGGTGCGCGCGACTATCGATACGTCGGCGAGCAGTCCTGCGACCAGGCCCGCCCCGACGGCAGGTCCATGAATGGCGCTGACGATCACCTTCGAGCAGTCGATCACGTTCCAGACCAGGTCCCGCGCTTCGCGCATGACGCGCATTCTGGAGTCGTAGTCACCGATCACTCCGTCGATCAGCTCGAAGCTTCCTCCGGCGGAGAATCCCTTTCCGGCACCCTGCAGGACCGCCACGTTGGTCTCGGGATCCGCGTCGATCTCTCGCCAAACGTTTGCCAGTTCGCGGTGTCCGTCGACAGAAACCGAGTTCAGGCCCGGACCATCGAGCGTGATCCGTAGAACACGATCGGCTGGTCGTTCGAACTTGAGTGTCGGATACAGCGTTTCGTAGTCGACGGTCATGTTGATCTCCTAGTTGTGGCCATTTATGGCCACAACAGTGGCCGTTGTCGTCGTTTCGAGTTGCTTAGCAAAGCTCCGAGGAAATCAACAGCGGCGCTAGACGTGGACCGGAAAGCATCTCGACCATTCCCCGGTGGTCTACGACGTGCCCGACGCACCGGCATCGTCTGAGATGACGAGCAGACCGTTCGCTCAGGGGAACTTGATGTCCCTGAGCTGACGGCGAGAGGTGATTTCCAGCTTGCGGAAGATGCTACGTAGGTGTGCCTCGATGGTGCGCGGGCTGAGGAACAGCTGCGTGCCGACTTCCCGGGAGGTGGCTCCGGTGGCGACCAGTCGGGCGATGTGTACTTCGTGGGCCGTCAGCTCGTCGATCGGCTGGGCTCTGCGCTTGCGCGGGTGTTCGCCGGTGGCGCGCAGCTCCAGCGCAGCCCGCGCCGCGAACGCCTCGGCGCCCATGTCGGACAGGAGTTCATGCGCGGTACGGAGTTGCTCGCGGGCGTCCTGACGTCGACCCTCACGTCGTAGCCACTCGCCATAGACGAGGTGTGTCCGGGCAAAATGCGTCGCCATGCGGCATTCTCCGAGCCGCTCTATCGCCTCGCGGTAGTGCTCCTCGGCGCCCGGCCCGGCGCTGGTCAACGCGCGCGAGCGCGCCTCGAGCCCGAGCGCCCACTGGGTACCGCTGGCACTGGTCAGCGAGCTGAGCCGTTCCAGCGCTGTTATCGCCCGTTCAGGTTGGCCGGCACGGACCGCCGCCTCGATGAGCTCGGGCAGGGCCATGCTGCCGTTCAACAACTCGTCCGACTCACAAGCCCGACCAGCAGCGTCCAGCGCGCCCGGGTAGTTGCCCAGACCGTTGTAGAGAACCGCGAGTGCGTACTGACCAATGGCGTCCCCCGTGCCCGGCCTGGTTGCGAACAGTTCAGGGGCGCCGGACGCGTCGAGACCTTCAGCCCCGTCCTGTCTTCCCCGCCAGCCCGCCATGATGAGCTGGGCGCGGTTGCGCATCGGCTCGGCTCCGGTCGCCAGCCGGATCGCGGTCTCTTCTTCGTTCAGCTCGCTGGCGTGGGTGAGTTCACCCGCGAGTACCAACGTGACAGACAACGAGGTGAGAGCAGCGGGCAGGCTGGCGAGAGCACCGGCCTCACGGGCGAGTCGGACGTTCCGGCCAGCAAGCTCGTAGGCAAGATCATCCTCGAAGAGTGCCACCGCGGTACGGCTGGCAAGCCACAACCATCGACGGCTGTCTTGGCCACGTCCAGCGTCCGGGGGTGGTACTTCGTCGCGGAAGGCCTCGAGCGCCCGGCGCAGTCCGGGCACACCCGACTTCTGCCCGTGTGTTGCCGTCATTACGAGTCCGTCCAGCAGGAGGTCCATCGGTCCGGGCGGACCCGGAGGTGCTGGTGCGTCACTCGCGGCCTTGGCCACATCTCCCACACCGTGACCGCGGCTCGATCCGCCGGTGATCATCGCCGCTTCCAGCGCGTGCAGATAGGTCTCGCGTGACAGTGCAGCATCGAGCGGGGCCAGCGCCTTGGCCGCGTCGAGCAGCATTCCCGGCACGTCGTTACCGCGGGTCAGATGGAACGTTATCTGAGAGCGCAACAACTCAAGACGGGCGTGTTGCAGGGCGTCCAGTGGACCGACCGCTGCGACCGTCAGCAACTCCATTGCTGCCGCGAACGCTCCTGCCTCGTGCTTACTGTGAGCCGCCTCCAACGCTCTGCTCGCCCGGAGCCCTGGCTCAGGAGTCAGCGCGGCCGCCTGCTCCAGAAATGCGGCCGAGGCCGCTGAGCCGCCACGGGCACGTGCCCGTTGAGCCGAACGCTCCAGTTCTGCTGCGGCATCTCCGTCAGGTCCCTGCACGGCTTGGGCGCGGTGCCAGGCGCGTCGGTCAGGGTCGGCCTTCGGGTCGGTGACCGCCGCCAGCGCGTCGTGGGCCCGGCGACGATCCGGTGGGGTGGCCGCCTGATAGACCGCCGAACGAGCCAGCGGGTGGCGAAACCGCACCCGGGAATCGATCTCCAGCAGTCCGGCCGATTCCGCCGGCGCGGCCGCGTCGGACGACACACCAAGGTGGGCCGCCGCCCGCCACAGCAGCGCCACGTCTCCGGTCGGGTCGGCCGCCGCCACCAGCAGCAACAACTGCGCGTCGGGGGGCAAGCTCACGGACCGGTGCACAAAGGCGTCCTCGACGCGGCGCGGAACGCTCGGAGCGTCGGGCAGTTCGAACCCGCCGGCCAGCTGGGCCGGCCTCGCACCCAGTGGCAGCTCCAACAACGCCAGGGGATTGCCGCGCGCTTCGGCAACTATCTGATCGCGCACCCGGTCATCTAGCGACGTGTGGACCGCAGAGGCCAGCAGCGACCGGGCATCGCCATCATCGAGGGCGGTCACCCGAAGCTCGGCCAAGCCGTCGAAAGGCCCAGGCTCGCTGTTGGTCGAGTTGCGAACAGCGAACACCAGCGCAATCTGCTCGGCCACCACCCGTCGCGCCACGAACGCGAGGACCTGCGCAGACGCCTCATCGATCCACTGGGCATCGTCGATGAGGCAGAGTATCGGAGCCTCCTCTGCCGCCTCGGCGAGCAGATTGAGCGTCGCCAGACCGACCAGGAACCGGTCCGGTGCGGCTCCCGCCCGCTGGCCCAATGCCACCCCGAGCGCTTCGCCCTGCGGGTCGGGCAGCACGTCGGCGTGATTGAGCAGTGGCGCGCATAGTTGATGCAGCCCTGCGAACGCAAACTGTGTCTCGGACTCCATCCCGGTCGAAGTCTCCACCCGGAACCCCGACGCAACTGCGCTGCCGCGGGCGTGATCCAGTAACGCCGACTTCCCGATGCCCGCTTCGCCGCGCACAACGAGCACTCCGCTGACCCCGCTTGCCGCGGCGGTGAGCAGTTGTTCGACCGCATCACGCTCTGCGCGCCGCCCCAACATGCCTGCCACATCCGCTCCATCCGAGCCCCGCTGGGCCCCCTTGGTTCCAGACTAGGTGACTATCACCGATGCGAAGTGCGGCAGGTACCGGTCTGAGTTGCTGGAACTGTCGAGTCAGCCGACGCTCCCCACGCCTCCCAGAGCGAAGACCTGGGGACTTACACCGATGCGACTGATCTCCCTCCGATGCGAGCCTGAGATCCATGTCCGAACTACTCACTTCGCAGTCCAAACCACCCCAGGTCCATGATCCTGACGACTCCGTCCTAAACGGCAGAGGACTCGCCGAGCAGTTGATCGCGGCCTCCCACGATCTGATCGGGCCACGACCGGTAGGCGCTCAGCCAACCCCGCTGGGTACCCACACGAGCAACCCGGTGCGGATCGGTCGGATCAGCAACGACCAGGTCCAGGTGTTCATCCGGCCCATGCTCGACAACGACGAGCTTCTGGCAGTGGTGGAACGCCTCGAGCGACTACTCGACGCAGGCTACGACTCGATCGATGTGGTCTTCGAAGCAGAAGTACACCAGACGGCGCTTCTCACACGTCTGCCTGCTCCCCCGGCGACCCGTTCTGAACTCAACCAACGAAGGGCAGTCATATGACTCACAACAGCGACCAGAACAGCGACCACGACAGCGACCACGACAGAGTCGCAACCACGACGGTCAGGCTCGACGAAGCCATGCCGATCAGTGCCTACACGCTGCACGTGGCGGATGGCCCGACGGTCGGTCGAGCAGACTTCATCGACGCCCGCGACATGGGTGGTGAGCGGATCTTCTTCCACACCGAGGTGGACGACGAGTTCGCCGGACGCGGCTTGGCAGGTCTACTGGTCCGCGAGGCGCTCGCGGACAGCGTTCGCAAGGGTCTGACCATCGTCGCTCTGTGCCCCCTGTTCTCGGGCCACATGAAGAAGCACGGGGATCAGTTCGCCTTGGACGGCGGCAGGTTCCGCCCGGCTACCGATGCCGACGTAGCGCTCGTGCGCAAGATGATCAGGGGGGAATCATGAACTCCTCAACGATGGTTGGGCGGACCCCGTCGGGCGCGGTCATCGAGGTCGACGGACTCAACGTCAGCTACGGCGACTTCCACGCGGTGAAGGATCTATCGTTCCACGTGGAGCGTGGCGAGCTCTATGCACTCCTGGGCACCAACGGGGCAGGCAAGACCTCGGCCCTGGAGGTCATCGAGGGGCATCGGCGAGCATCATCGGGTTCTGTGCGACTGTTCGGCAAGGACCCGACGGACCGGCGGACAGTGCGCCCGCGGATGGGGATCATGCTCCAGGAGAGTGGATTCTCACCCGATCTGACCGTTTCGGAGACGGTTAGGCTCATCGGCCGGCTCTCGGGGCGCCTCGACAACGTGGACCGGGTGCTGGGAATCGTAGACATGACCCGAAGGGCCCACACTCGTGTGTCACAGCTCTCCGGCGGTGAGAAGCGACGGCTCGATTTCGCAACCGCCGTCTATGGGCGACCGGAAATGGTCTTCCTGGATGAGCCCACCACCGGGCTGGACATCAGGACCCGAGATGCCGTTTGGGGGGTCGTTGAGGAGTTGCGTGCCGCCGGCTCCACCATCGTGTTGACCACGCACTACCTGGAGGAGGCGCAGCAACACGCCGACCGGATCGGGGTGATGCACGACGGAGTCCTGCAACGCGAGGGGACGGTCGCGGAGTTGACCAGGACCCTGCCGGCGTCGATCCGCTTCGCCCTTGCGCCCGACGCTCCTCTACCTCCGGTTCAGGCGCTCACCGCGGCCGACGGGCAGTACCTGATCGAGTCGCTCGATCTGCAACGGGACCTCATGGGGCTACTCGACTGGGCCGAGGCGAACGCCGTCGAGCTGACGGAGCTGTCTGCTGCCCCGACCCGACTCGACGACGTCTTCCGTGCCCTCGACACCAGTTCCGCTCACTCCTGAGCTCGACCATCCGACTTCGAAAGGATCCATCATGCTCACCATCGCCCACAGCGAACTCCTCCAGGTGCTCCGCAACAGAGCCGTCCTAATCAACAGCTTCATCGTGCCCGTTGCGGCGAGCGCGTTCTTCATCTACTTCCGTGACCTCTTCGAACGAATCGGAAGCCTGGGCTACATCGGCGCCGTGATCGTCTTCACGATCGCCGCGTTCAATCTCTACGCAACAACTGTGACGACACTGACCGGCAGACGCCAGACCGTGTTCCTCAAGCGGTTGCGTTCCACGGCGGCAAGCGATCCCGGCATCCTTTTGGGACTGATGCTGCCGATCGTGGTGATCTCGTTGCTCCAGGTGTGTTTGATACTGATGGCATTGGCCGGAGTGAGCGGCCAGCCGGCCAACATCGCAGTGCTGACAGTGGCCATCGTCGCAACATTTCTGATGATGCTGGCGCTGGGAATGGCCACCGCTGGCGTGACCAACTCTCCCGAGAACGCCCAGGTAACCAGCCTCCCGATCAGTCTCGGGGTCGTCGTCGTGGCCAACTGGGTCGCCATATCTGGCACCGAGAGCCTCACCCTGTTGAAGCGGCTACTTCCCGGCGGCGCAGCTGCGGAGCTGGTGGTCGACAGTTGGAATGGTGGGCTTGGCCTCGGCGACTCGCTGCTCCTGTTGGTCCCGACGCTGGGATGGGTCGTCGTGGCCATCGCAGTAGCCACGAGGTTGTTCCGCTGGGAACCGCGCCAGTGACTGCCCCGTAATCACATCGAAAAATAATTAGAAAACCAACGAAAGGAAACAACCATGGGAATCATTAACGTTGCTCAGGAGAACAGCACTCCGGTCGAGCTCTACTACGAGGACCAGGGATCGGGTCAACCCGTCGTCCTGATCCACGGTTACCCGCTGAACGGCCACAGCTGGGAACGTCAGACAGCCGAGTTGCTCGCCACCGGTTTTCGCGTCATCACATATGACCGACGCGGCTTCGGCCGCTCCTCGAAGGTCGGCTTCGGCTATGACTACGACACCTTCGCCACCGACCTGGACGCGCTGTTGAGAGGGCTCGACCTACACGACGTTGTCCTCGTCGGGTTCTCGATGGGCACAGGTGAGCTGGCCCGTTACGTGTCCAAGTTCGGCCACGAGCGGGTCGCCAAGCTCGCCTTCCTGGCTTCGCTCGAGCCGTACCTCGTCGCCCGCGACGACAACCCTGACGGTCTACCCCACGAGGTCTTCGACGGTATCGAGTCCGCTGCGAAGGCTGACCGATACGCCTGGTACACGCAGTTCTTCTCGGACTTCTACAACCTCGATGAGAACCTCGGCACGCGGATCAGCCCCGAGGCCGTCACCGCCAGTTGGAACGTCGCCGTGGCCAGCGCGCCCATGGCGGCCTACGCGGTGGTTCCGTCGTGGATCGAGGATTTCCGCGAAGACGTCGAGGCGGTCCGCGCGAGCGGTAAGCCGGTCCTGATCCTGCACGGAACCGCCGACAACATCCTGCCCATCGACGCGACCGCCCGTCGCTTCCGACAACTCGTGCCCGACGCGCAGTACGTTGAGGTGGAGGGAGCGCCACATGGTCTGTTGTGGACCCACGCCGAAGAGGTCAACGCCGCCCTCCGGAGCTTCCTCGGCAAGGGCTAGCTGGAGCCACTACGTAGGCCCTCGTCGAAGCGGCCACCTTTGGCAATGTTTGTTTGAGCTGATCAGAGCCGCGCCAACCCGCGACTGTGGCCCAGGAGGTGATATGAAAGTAAGCGGTCCACCAGAGAGTGGTTCAGCAGAGAGTGGTTCAGCGGAGCCCCATCCACTCCGCTTCGGGTACTTCCTGGTCCCGAACGCGGATGCGCCGTTGCTGGATGCCGCGGCACGCGTGGAAGGTCTCGGTCTTGACTACATCGGTGTGCAGGACCATCCGTATCAGCGCCGCTATGTAGACACCTGGTCACTTCTCGCCGCTATCGCGGCAACGACCACCACGGTGCGAGTCTTCCCGGACGTCGCAAACCTGCCGCTACGCCAGCCGGCGGTCATGGCCAAGGCTGCGACGACGATCAGTTTGCTGTCGGGTGGTCGCTTCGACCTGGGCCTTGGCGCCGGAGCGTTCTGGGACGCGATCGAAGCGTATGGCGGAACGCGGCGCTCGCCCGGCGAGTCACTCGCTGCGCTCGAAGAAGCGGTCACCGTGATCCGCAAGATCTGGAGCGGCGAGAGGAACTTGCGGGTCGACGGGGAGCACTACCACCTCGCGGGAGCCCAGGGCGGTCCGGTACCGGCACACCCGATCGGCATCTGGCTCGGCGCCTACGGGCCAAGGGCACTTGCGTTGACCGCCAGGATCGCAGACGGATGGGTCCCGTCGTTCCAGGGAGACATGGCGCCGATCGCAGAGATGACCCGGCGCCTCGATGAAGCCGCGACCGAAGCCGGACGCGACCCGGGCGAACTCCGCAGGGTCCTGAACGTGTCCGGGTCGATCACCACTGCTGCTACGCGAGGGCCACTGCAAGGACCCGTCGACCAGTGGTTCGACGAGATTGGAGAGTTGGCCATCAGCTACGGGTTCGACACATTCATGTTCTGGGACGACGACGACAGCAAACTCGAACGCTTCGCCAACGAGGTCGTGCCCGCCGTCCGCTCGGCACTCGGCTGACCACAGCGTCACAGACTGCCGGGAAGTGCCCGATTACGGTTGGATGCATGTGTCGAAACATCACCCCGCTAAGAGGTTTGGCTCCGCCCGCTACCGCCGAGGAGGTGGAGGCCGCAGCGCTTCAGTACGTCCGTAAGGTCGGTGCTTTGTCGTCGGTTTCGCCAGCCAACAAGGACGCTGTTGAGCGGGCGGTGGCACGGATCGCGGAAGCCACTTTCGTTCTGCTTGCCGAGCTTCCTGATCGGCGGGTACCACCCAAGATTGATCCTCCACTTCGTCGCCTCAGCGCTGCTCGCTCATAGCCGGAACGAATCAGGTCGACAGGGTCAGGTTGGAAAGTGCGGTCATGTCGGCTGACGATGATTGACAGACCGGTTGAAGCGCTGTGTAGCTGGCGAATCCCTCGGCGATGAGAGCGAAGTCGGTTCCGGGTTCCGGAGTCGCATCCTGTGATCGATATTCCATCGAAACGTAGCCCTTTCCGATCTCAGTGACGTTGGCGGTGACCGCGCCGAACTGAGCGAGCGTCGCCGGGCTCAGACCGTTGATCGCGTGGGTGGCGATGTTCGGCACGTTTACGTTGAGCAGAATCATGGGTTCTTGCTCACAGAACCAGTCGAGAACCGTCCCCACTATCACCTTGGCGGTGTCCCACTGAATCGGCGGCGACCCCACATTCGTATCTGTTTCATCGCTCGGGCGCATTGTGTCTATCGAAAACGCAATCGATGGTGTGCCGTAGGTGAACGCTGTCGTTGCAGCTCCAACTGTTCCGGAATGGAGTATTGAATATCCGCAGTTGAGCCCATGATTGATACCAGACAGTACGACGTCAGGTGGCGGGCCGAATGAGCCATGCAGTGCAGCACGGGTGATGAAGGCTGGAGCCGCCTCAAGACTGAGGCAGCGACCATCGACGCCATCGATGCTTGCCTCTGCAACAAGAAACCGGCCGCCCTGTTCAACCGAAGTGAGCGAGGCGCTTGCACCACTGCTGTCCCAGCTTGGTGCAGCAACAAGAACCTCAAGCCCGGCCAGTTCAGCGGTCATCGCGAGCGTCCGAATTCCCTCGCTGGTGATTCCGTCGTCATTCGTGATCAGTGCGAGCATCGATTCACCACCATTTGTCCTCCTTGGCGCACAAAAACTCATCGGGGGTCGAAATTCGTTCTGGTTACCTATCCCCCCACCTAGTAATTGATCCTTCTCTCGACAATGAAGTGGGAGCGCCTGCTACGAGAAGATCGGATTCAAACGCGTCGGGGTGATGCGTTCCTATGAACGTCAGGCTGACGGGGCATTGTCCGACGGGCTATCTCACCCTTGCGCGAGCTTGGACTCGGGCAGACAATCAGGTGGTGAGTCTCCACTTGAGGAGGTCATGATGAGCGTTGAACTGACCAGCGAGGCTCGAGATGCGATCGAGTCGGGCCGAGTTGCCCACTTCACGACCATCGCTGCCGACGGGCACCCGCACACAACGGTGGTCTGGGTGGGTACCGACGGTGACGAGATTGTCGTGGGCAAGCTTGAGCGCGACCAGAAACTGGCGAACATAAATCGCGATCCCAGGGTGTCCTTCTCGGTGGAGGCTGAAGGCGATCAGTACGGAATGATCAACTACCTGGTGGTCGAGGGAACCGCCCGCGTGACCGAAGGTGGCGCTCCTGAACTGTTGCACCGACTCGCGCAGCGCTACATCGCCCCCGGCACCAAATTTCCGCCCATGCCGGATCCCCCCGCTGGGTTCATCATCCACGTGACTCCTACTCGGGTCCGTGGGATGGGTCCTTGGGGGACCCAGCTCTGAGGCGGACCGTCCCGCGTTACCGCCGGACTGTGGTCCGATTAGGTGATAGGAGCAGCGGGATTCGTCGTGAGCACCAGTTCGGCATCACCCCGAATGGGTGATGCCGCGCCGGTCCATCAACTGGCGTCTGCGCCGCGCCGCGCAGATACGATGCGAGCGATGGCGGAAGGTCGTGTAGACCGGAAATGCGATGGCGGCAGCTGTTTCGAACCTGCCCGGTGTGCAGCGAGCGCTCAGATCGAAACGGAGTTCCGTTCATGTGGCGGATGTGCGCGACCAGGAGCGCCTCGAGGAGGTCGCTTCCGAGGTCGTAGACCATCACGGCGGCTGCCACATCCTCGTCAACAACGCAGGGGTCACCTCCGCCGGAGCCTTCGAAGAAGAGTCCCTCGATGATCTCCACTGGATCGTCGACGTCAACGTCTGGGGAGTCGTCCACGGCTGTCGAGCTTTTCTCCCCGTGATTCGCGAGGCAGAGGAGGGCCACATCGTCAACCTCTCAAGCATGGTCGGTCTTCTCGGTCTGCCTCACAATGCGGCGTACTCGCTCACCAAAGGCGCTGTTCGCTCCTTCACCGAAGCCCTGAGCGCTGAGCTCGTCACCACGAACATCGGAGTGACTGTCGTGTTCCCCGGAGCGATCCGGACCGACATCACCAACACGGCGCGGGGCAGCCACGCCGCACAACTTGCGTCGATGGGAAAGTCCCGCCTCGCGCCTGTCGCCATGCGCCCCCCGGCTGCAGCGGCTCGGCGCATTGTCCGTGCCATCGAGCACAATCGCTCCCGGGTCACCGTCGGTCCCGATGCCCGGATCGTCGACCTGCTCGCCCGCGTCTACCCGGGCCGGTCCGGCCTAATTGGACGAGTGACAACTCGGCTGTGATGACTCGACCAACTGCGGCAGCGTCCCGAGCACGTGCGGGTGATCCGAGGCCTCGACCTCGTCCAGACCCTGCCTTGTAGATGGCGGCGAATGCCAACCCTTGAAGGTACGAGCTATGAAAAAGTTCCTACCTGCGGATACCTGCAGGTACGCCCGGACTCCTCTCAACCCCAGCGCGGAGTCTCGTCCGGGTCGATACCCATGCACAGCTTTCCGATGAGCTCGTGAGCGAGCATCGAGTTGCCGGGGTGGAAGCGACCCATGTGGACGTCTCGGAAGATCTGCTCGATCCGGTTGCGCTTGAATACGGCGGCACCGCCGGACAGCTCGAGCGCACGGTCGACCACATCGATGGACTGGTTGATCACGAATTGGCGATTGGCGACCAGGCGCACTGGCCAGTCGGGGTGCTCAACCCCTGCCACCCAGTCGCCGGCGGTGGCCTCGATCATGGCCGTGGCGGCATCGAGCGAGATGCGCATTTCTGCCACGTTGTGTTGCACCTCGGGGTGATAGGCCATCGATCGGGTCAGCGCGATCGATGTCCGCTCAGGCGCCCGGGCCACGGTCAGGTCGAAGGCCCGACGGGCGGCTCCCAGGTAGACGGCGGAGAAGCCCGTCAACGCCCAGGCAAATATGCCGAGCTGAAATGGACCGGCACCGGCGAAGCCAGCGGGAGCGACGAGCATGATGAGTTCATCTGGGCAGAACGCCTGCTCAAGAAAGGTGTCGTGACTCTGGGTGGCCCGCATGCCGAGGGTGTCCCACGTTTCGACGACCTCGAGGCCCTTGGTGTTTCGCGGCAGGAAGCCGTGGACGATCTGGGGATTGTCCGGGTCCGAGCTGTCCATCGCATGGAAACCGCCGAGGGTCCAAACGGGTGAGAGGCTGCCGAAGATCTTGTGGCCGCTGATCAGCCAACCGCCCTCGGTCCGCTCGGCATTGGTGGTCGAGAGCAGCAACGGAAGGTCGTTGCCCGCTTCGCCGTGAAGGGCGGCAAGCACATCTCCATGCGCCGCCCTTTCGAGGATGATCTTCATCGAATCGTCCCCCATGCGCGCCAAGCCGGAGGCGACCCCGGTCCAATAGCAATGCATATTGACAGCCAGTGCGGTGGCAGGTGCCACATATGCGAGTCGTTCCAGCAGCGCGATGTACTCGCCGAGGTCCAACCCCATCCCACCCATTTCGGGCGGGATGGTCGCCATTAGGAATCCTGATGACCGAAGCTCCTCGAAGTCTTCGGTGAAGAACGCATTATCACGGTCGTACTGCGGTGCTCGCTCGTCGAACCGAGCGAGCATCTCGTCGGTCAGCAGGAGCTCGCGAGTTGGGGTCACGGACATGGTGGTCTCCTCGATTGTGCGGCAGCGGCCGGGCAGTCGCCACGGTTTTTGTTCAGGCTGTGGGAGAGCTATTGGTCCAGACCGTTTCTGAGACAACGATACGCCCGTCGGTACTTCGCGTCATGACCTGATCTCGCTATCCGAGGAGCACGGACAGGCCTTTCGCGACGTGCTCGATGTTGAGATCTGACTATCGTTGTGAGGGTCCGGGGGTACGGACCATGTCCACTACCACTGCCACGGTGATGCTCTGTCATGTCGACAACTCGAACTCGGCGCGGGTTGAGTTGGATGACAGCGCAGACGACGTGCCCTCCGCAGACCACCCGCTTTCCATCGACCAGGTGCGGCGCCTGTCTGAAGTGATCGAGCGTAATGCCGGCCGTCTCCAGGAGAGCAGAGGCGGGGCGTTGATGGCGCTGTTTCCGTCCGCATCAGGAGCGATCATCGCCGCTGCCGGCCTGCACTGCTCGGTGAAGCAACACTTCCCGGAGTTCCGGGTGCGCATTGGTTTGGCCGCCGGCGACGTGACCGACGACGGTGATGGCTGCTCCGGCCTCCCCGTCGCCACAGCCTCGCGACTCGGGGCATGGGCACACGCCGGCCAGACCGTCGTCGACCAGGCAGTCCGCTGGCTGGGCGCCGAGCACTCGAAGGCCACGTTTGAACGACTCGACCCATTTGTTGGCGACGGCCTCGGGGAGCCGATCGAGGCATTCGCTGTGCCGTGGAATGGCCCTGAGCGGCCGTCCACCGAGCGGCCAACCTTCCCGCCGGTGCTCGCCACGGCGTCGGAGTTCGGGTTCGTCGGCCGTTCGGTCGAGTGGGAGGCTCTCGAAGAGATCTGGCGTAGAGCCGCCTCGGGTATGACTCAGACGGCTCTGCTCTCTGGTGAGGCCGGGGTTGGCAAGACCCGCCTGGCCGCAGAGTTCGCCCGCTCCCGCTCCGAACACGGGGCTGCGGTGCTGTTCGGGTCCTGCGATGCGCATCCAGTGGTATTGCATCAACCATGGGTGGAGGCGCTCGATCAGCTGTTGCTGGTGGCACACCCAGATGAACTGGTTACGAAGACTGCGGCCGCCCTCGCGGCGCTCGGCGGTCTCGCCACCGCAAATGGTTCACCTGACCACAACATCAGTCAGACGAGCCGGACGACTCCATCAGCCGCAGTTGCGGCGCTTCAGGTGGCGGCGGTTCGGGAAGTTTTGGCCGAATCGGCGACGCGGTGGCCGTTGTTGGTGGTGATCGAGGACCTCCAGTGGGCAAGCGTCCAGACCTTGGGGCTACTCGCCCGTCTCTCCCGCGAGGGACGGCTCGGCCCGATCATGATCATCGCCACCCTTCGAGACACCAGCGACAAAGTAACGGACGACTTCGCAACTGTTCTCGCCGAGCTGGGTGGAAGCCCCTCAGTCAGTCGCCTCCGGATCAACCGGCTCGGCGCCGACGAAGTCGCTTCACTCATAGCCTCCGTTACCGCCGAGAAGCCGGGCCCTGCGCTGCGCCGCATAGCGGAGATCATCACGGAGTACAGCGGTGGCAACGTGTTCCTCGTCTGCGAGCTCTGGCGTAGAGCACTCGAGGCTGGGGTTGTACGCCGAGCGGGTGGGCGTTGGCACGTCGAAGGGAAACTCGATGAGATCCCGGTGCCATCGAGTGTCACCGAGGTACTCGCCGATCGGATCGATCGGCTCCCCTCTCCCGTCCGACACGTGGCCGACTTGTTGGCGATCTCAGGACATGTCGTTGACCTGCAGGTGCTCAACCACGCCGCACACCTGGCATCGACAGACCTTGCCCGGATCCTCGAGCAGCTGGTGAGCGCCGATCTGGTCCAGGTCGTGACCCGGCCCAGGCTGTCCTACAAGTTCACCCACCCGCTCGTGCGAGCAGCGGTCGAAGCGAGGGTGCCGCTCGAGTCTCGTGCCCAACTCCACCTCCAGATCGCCGACGGCCTGGTGTGCGTTCGCGACTCGGACGATGGGCCGGTTCTGGCGCAGGTTGCCGACCACTATGCGGCAGCAGCATCTCTCGGCGTCGCCGGCGGCGGTCGGCCCGGCGATACGTCGGGGAGCCTTTCGAGCCGGGAACTCCAGGTACTCCGCCTCGCCGCCGAGGGATGCTCCAATGGGGATATCGGCCGCCGACTCGCGATCAGTGGGAACACCGCCGCCAACCACATGCGCTCGATCCTGCGCAAGACGTGCACCGCCAACCGGGCAGAGGCGGCCACTTACGCCGCCCGACATGGGCTACTCGAAGAGTGACTGAGAAACTCCTTCCCGAAAAATGGCGCGTTGGCCGGTTACCTCGCTCTGATGTTGGCGTGCTTCGCAGCCGCGTGGGGCTTGGCCGAGGTACTGCCCGAGGGCGTCGCCTTCATCATCGTGGCTGCAATTGTCGCAGTGGTCGCCGCGGTGCTCATGGTGCTGGGGCGATCACGGCTGGAAGCCGCGAAGCGGATCGCACCCGAGACGATCGAAACACTCAAGGAGGATGCGCAATGGACACGGCAACAGATCAAATGACAACTGACGAACTCCGGCGTGAGATCGCTGGCCAACGAGCCGACATCGGTCACGACCTTGTTGCCATCGGTGATCGAGTCAGCCCCAGCCGGATGACCGACCGTTCGAAGGAACGGGCCCGCCGCCGCCTGGTCTCCTGGAGGGAACGGGTCATGGGCTCAGGTGACCACTTCATGGATTCGATCGATGGTGCTAAAGGTCGAGCCTCAACTCGACCAGCTCGCAGAGAGCGTCGGTTCGGCCGCCCGACAGACTGCCGACAAGGTTGCACCGACTGCGAGCGACGAATTCGATGCCGCTAAGAACGACGCCAAGGAGGCGATCAGCGCCACGACCGACACGGCGAAGGACGAGATGGAATCGGCCCGGCAAGAGGCCATGTAGACACTTCCCAGGTCTCGCTGCCGGGACGATCATGGACACATGGAAGGTCTGTCGCAGGTAAACCTGATCGTCACCGACTTGGCACGAGCCAAAGAGTTCTGGGAAATCTTGGGATGGCAGTCGACGCCGCGGCATGCCAACGCAGCACTTCTCACGTTTCCCAACGGCATGAATCTCGTCCTACACGAACCAGATTTCGCTCAGCTCTGGGACCCGGCCTACGCGGGCCCAACGATCGGTTCGACCGTGTTGGATATCAACCTGCCGAGCCGCGAGGCAGTCGACGAAACCCATGATCGCGTCATCGCTGCAGGCTTCTCCAGCAGCGTGGAGCCGTGGGACACGTTCTTCGGCGCTCGCTACGCGATCGTCTGCGACCAGGACCGACATCGAATCGGCTTGAAGAGCCCGCAGGACCCGTCCATGTCGTACCCCATCGACGATGTGACCGGATGACCCATTCTCCCGGGCCGGTCTCGCCTGGCTGGTCCCGCCTAGGCGGGTCTTGCCTAGCGGGTCTTGCCTAGCGAGTCTTGCCTAGCGAGTCATGCCTAGGCGGGCGGAGCGTACAGATCGATCGCGATGCCGTTGAAGGAGCTCGAAAGCATCGAGCCATCGGGAGAAAGTCGCCCCGAGAGCGCCGTGCCGTTGAACGTCATCCGTACAAGGTCACAGTCAATGGTGCCGACAAAGGATTGGACGCCAGCGCCGAACGCGGAGAGGTCCACTGTGCCGGAGAACGACGTCGGTCCACTGACAACGACGTTGGCCGAAGTTCCCTCCGGGCCTGTCCACTTTCCGGAACGAAGCGGCGGGCACTCGTAGATCGTGATCGTGCGCCGCACCTGTGGCAACGGCGGGTTGGTCGCGTCCCCGGGCTGATCCGCCAAGACGACGCAACTTCCAACGGCATCGAAGTGCAGTACTCCGGCGGTCAGTGCGCAGCCGGTGCTGGGGGCATCGAGCGAGAACGATACGGGCAGGTTGTTCGCGGCTGTCGCCGTCGGGACATATTGCTTACCGACATAGCCGACTGCAGGTGGGTAGAACGAGATCCCCGTCGGCGCTGCGGGCGGCGGCGCACAGGCAACTCCGAGCACCACAACCAGACCGAAAATTAGCGGCGCTGCGACGTGGCGCAAACGTGTCCATGGTGCTGTCATCCGAGATCCCCCGATTCGTCTGGCGAACGGTAGCACCACCTCGTCGGCAGTAGGGCAGTTCCTCCCCCACTTCCATCGGACTAGCCGACTTCAGCCCAGGGCGACCTCTGGAGGCGACAGCGTGGGTAGTCGGGTGAATTTTCGGGTAGTGGGTGATCATGAGTGACACGGCTGATTCTCAGGACGTTGCGGAGGCGCTGGACAGTGACAAGTTGCCAGGAGATCACGACGATCCGGATGCCGAGCCCGAGTATCCACTCGACGTGCCGATCGGCGTCAACCAATTCGGTTTCACCTCTGCCGAGGAAGAGGTCGATGAGCCGATCGCCGAACGTGTGGAGCGTGAGTCTACTGATCCCTTGGTCGTAGAGCTCGACGCCGAGGTGCTAATTGAGGACTTCGACGGCCAGTCAAGCTCACCGGAGACCTACGTCGAGCCAAGTGAAGCGCTCGAGACCAACGACCTCGGAAATCCTGCTGGCCGGCTCGAGGAGTGGAACGAGGACGAGGATGGCCAGCCGATCGTCGATGACGAGGGCCAGTCACTTGGTCGTGCCGTAAATGCTGGCGAGGACAGCCTGAGCGCTGAGGAAGCGGCCATGCACCTTTCGACTGATCCGCCTTTCGATGTGCCTGACGACGCTCGGCCGTGATTCCATTCAACCAGTCGACCTAACCGTCCCATCTGTCTGAGGGCCGTGCGAAGGCCGAACTCGACGTCGATGGTCTCATTGCGGGTTCGACCAATAATGGTCCCTCATTAACTACCGGATAGCATGTATCCGTGACACTCGGTGGGAGCGTCACCTTTAGGAGGGTACCGATGCATCGACGACGACAGGCCTGGGCAGCGATGATGACCGTGGTAGGGATGCTTGCCGTGGCTTGCGGTCCTGTCGTACCAGCACCGACCACTACGTCGACCACGTCCTCGACCACCACGTCCTCGACCACGACCACCACGTCGACCACCACTACAACGGGCCCGGAGCCTGCATCGGTACAGGTCATCCTTTCGCAACCGTCACCCGGAATCGACAAGACCATCGTCAGTGGCCAGTCGGCGCCTCTTGAGTACCGGCTCACCGTCACGAACTCCGGTGACGAGCCCAGCGGCCCGGTCGTCGTCAGCGACACGGTTACTTTGCCCACCACTCTGATCGCCGACTCGGTCAGCTGCGATACGACTCCGGACTGCGAGGTCACCGTCGACGGCGCGACGACCACTTGGGCCCTTGCCGACATCGCGCCACGGGCGACGCACACGTTGTCGTTCTCCGCGCAGGTCGTCCTGCACGTCAATGGGGCGACCACGATCACGAACTCTGCATCATTCACCAACGTCGCCACTCCCGGATGCGACACCGTTACCTGTCCGACCACTCCGCTAACCAACGCCGCCGAGCAGTTCGGCTTCACCCGACCCGAGGGCGGCTGGATTACGCCTGGGAACGTGGTCTTCTTCAGTGGGCTCAACTCGTTCCAAGCGGGCGGCTGGGACACCAACGATCCCGAGGCCGAGCTCACCTACGAGTGGGGCTGCATCCCGGACTACCTCTGCTACGTGACCGATCACGTCGAGGACCGCGTGACGTACAACCTCGTTTACGACGAGTTCGAGAACAGGGACCTTCTAATGCTCCTGACGGTCACCGCCACCCAGCCGGAAGGCAACACCGTCACGAGACTTTTCTACAGCAACTTCCGGGTCCTTGAATCAACGTCCCCGTGGTTCCCGTGACTACCGATCCGCGTCACGTTCGCCCCGCAGTCCGCCGCGAACCGTGATCCGGCGTGGCTGGTCCTGACGGCAGGACCCGGCTGCTCAACCAAGCCCGGTGATGCCGCCATTGCTGAGTGATTTCTTCTGGTCCGAGGTTGGCCATAGCCGAAGACCTTCGCTGTCAGTAGGTTCGAATCTGGGATCGGACCTGGGGGCCCGATCATTTACGGAGGAGGTACTGCAATGGCCCAGTCGGCATTGCGTTGCGACCAGTTCGCGGCGCGCCCTCACGGTTCGTGGCGTAAACATCGCCGAGCGGCGGTGGCGTCGCTGCTTGCGATCGCCACGTTGTTCGGTCTCAGTGGCGTCGCCAGCGCATCTCCCGCCCCACCGCCTGAGCCGACCGTCATAGCCGATGGACTCGCAGGTCCCCTCTCACTTGCGACAACCAATCGCGGATTGTTGGTATCGCAAACATTTTCGGGAATCGCGAGTCAGGTTGCGAGAAACGGCAAAGTCACCGACCTGTTCAGCGACCCTCAGGGAGTAGAAGGGGCCACTCCGGGACCGTTCGGCACGATCGTCTACGGGTCACGGCTCGGCGACGAAGAATCGTTCCAAGGGTCGTTCCTGAAAGTGAGGACTCCGTGGGGGAACACCAAAGTTCTGGCCGACATAGGGGCCTACGAGACGGCCCACAACCCGGATGCGTCGAACAGCTACGGCGTTCAGGGAATCTCTGACGACTGTGCGGCGCAGTGGCCGGTCGCCGACTTCGGACCAGCGAACTACAGCGGCGGGATCGACTCTCACGTGTACAAGCTCGCAGTCAGCCTCTTCGGCGTATACATCGC
The DNA here is from genome assembly GCA_049647585.1 of Microthrixaceae bacterium. Taxonomy (GTDB): domain Bacteria; phylum Actinomycetota; class Acidimicrobiia; order Acidimicrobiales; family Microtrichaceae; genus JAGQSZ01. Next base: position 149,313 of record JBARXY010000004.1, read on the forward strand.
AGATGCCGGGGCCAACGCAATATTTTTCGTCAGTTGGACCGGCAGGGTGCACACGGTCGCGGTTCTTCCGCCCCAAGCTGTTCAGCTGCCACCCGACCCGACGGTCATGGGTCTACCGGCGTGCGTCGCAGGCCTCACCTACAACTTCGAGCCGGTTCCGACCGACATCGAACTCACTGGCTGGACCTCGGCACTGGTCTCGCTCCTTCCGGGTGGTCCTGAGGACGCCTCGCTCGGAGCCCGCGGCAGCGTCGTGAAGCTGAACCTGTGGACAGGCAATACGAAGGTCGTTGCGAAGGATCTTGCGGGTGCTACCGATCTGACCATCGGCAATCGCGGCAGGATCTTCGTCACGGAGCTGTTCGGAAACAAAGTTTCCGAGATCACCCGTCACGGGGTACGCACAGTGGCCGAGCTTCCATCTCCGGGAGCAATTGTTTGGACCCGGGGCCGCCTATATGTCGCCTACGACGCATTCGCCTCAGGAAAGATCGGAGCGATCAAGCCCTAGCTAGTCGTCATCGGCAACTTCGACGGCGATGTTGGAGAGCCTCCAGTCCTGATCAGGTCCAACCCTGTTCGGGAGGCGGGCACGGCTCTCCAGCATCGCCGTTGCTGGCGTTACTCTGAGACAATGCCGCTACCTCAGCCATCAGATGACAACACTGCTCTGGTAACCGGCGCCTCATCGGGCATCGGCGTTGAAATCGCCCGCGAGCTGGCACGTCGCGGCCAGAACGTCACCCTTGTTGCCCGGTCCGCAACAAAGTTGCGTGACCTTGCAGAGGAACTCTCAGCAGGCGGAGTACGTGCGGACGTGCTCCCAACCGACCTTGCCGACCGAGACTCTCGAGCGGCGCTTCCCGGGCGTGTCGCTGAACTCGGTCTGAATGTCAGCATTCTGGTGAACAACGCAGGGCTCTCCACGATGGGCCCGGTGGCGCGATGCAACCCGGATGCAGAGCTACACATGGTCGAGGTGGACGTTGTTGCCGTCATCGACCTTTGCAGCCGGCTACTGCCGGCGATGGTCGAGCGACACAGCGGCGCGATCCTCAACGTGGCGTCAACTGCGGCGTTCCAGCCCCTTCCGGGTCAGGCCGGCTACGGAGCGTCGAAGGCGTTTGTACTCTCCTACTCCCGGGCGCTCGCCGGAGAGCTACGGAAATCCGGAGTGATCGTCACAGCTTTGTGTCCCGGGCCGGTCGACACCGGTTTCGGTGAAGCCGCAGGAATCTCACACGAGGATGCCCAAGCGAGCCTGCCGAAGTTCATGTGGGAGTCCGCAGATGCGGTTGCACGCTGCGGTGTCGACGCCTTGGCAGCGGGTCGAACCGTGGCCATCCCCGGTGCGGCCAACCGGGTCTCTGCGACGCTCGCGTCACTCACTCCCAAGCAATTTCTGGTTCCGCTCCTGGCCAGTCGCCATCCCGGTCTGAGCTGACTGCACGCTGCCCCACCTCAAATCGATCAAGGCGCTTCTACACATGCTCGATCGGGTCTTCGGTCAGTTCGGCGACGCGTTCCATCGAGCGGATCATGCTGAGGCGAAGATCGGACCGACGGTCCTTGAGGCCATAGACCGTGTCCATGATGAACCAACCCATCGCCCTGATCGGCTTGACCACCTCGTAGCTCTCATACATCCGGGTTCCCGTGCCTTCAGGCACGAACCTGTGTCGCCAGAGGATGGTCCCGGCGAAAGGCTCCGTTCGGGTGAAGGAGAACTCCTTGCCCGGATCGGCAACCGTGACGACGGGCTTGTTGTTCCAGTCCGGACCACGGCCCTGATGGTTGGTCGACTTGAAGCGAGCACCCACCGCGGGTCCGGTCGCCCCGTCGAGCCACTCGCAGCGGACAACGTCGGGGGTGCGCTCGGGCGTGCGGGTGACGTCCGAGATGAGGTCATAGAGCGCCTCTGGTGATGCCTCGATATACAGATCGACGATGTCGGTGGTGAGTTTCTGGCGCATGTCAGAGCGCTCCTTGGTGTGCAAGATCGAACGAGGCAGCGACGCGCGCTTCGTAGACGTCGGCCAGGTCGAGAAGCGCCTGGCGGCAGTCCCCGGCATAGGCGGGTCCGTGCATCAGGGCCAGCGTACGGGGTTCGAGATCCGCCAGGCGGCGAATAGTAGGTGCCGTCTCCGACGTTAGAGCGGTGGCACCGAACAGGTCCTCGGCATCGAGTGCAGGTTGGATGAGATCGGCGTCGTGCACGAGCGCGGGGCCCTCACCCACCTGGGTGAACAGATCCCCGCAGAACAAAGTCCGGGTCGTCTCGTCGAAGATCACCTGGGCTTCCCAGCCGTGGGGCACGTGCGGCGTCGCCACCGTGCGTATGACGTGGCCGCCGATGTCCTCGGCGCGCTGTGGATCGGCGATGACCGGTGGCCGGTCGCACAGGTCGTTGAGTGACACCATGGCGCCCAACGGGTTGAACAGCACCTGGCTGTCCGATGCAGCGTCGAGCCACAGGTTCATCGCGCCGCTCTCGTCGGATTCGACGTGACCGAAGCTGATCCAACGGAGTTGATCGACCTCGATCACCTTGGCGACAGCCTCTCGAACCAGCGGGAAGAGTTGCCGCGGCCCGGTGTGAAACAAGAGCGGCTCGTCACCGCTGAGCAGGTACTGGTTGAAGGTGAAGCCGCCTGGGGCGGCGTCCGGGACGACGGTCGACAGGCGGAACACCTGGTCTGCGATTTCGTGGATGTGTGTGTTCATGATTCGAGGATGTACCCAGCTCAGCGAACTGACATCGGGGAACCACCACCCAATTAAGAAAGCAGTGGTTCACCCAGTGCCGCGAGTTCCTGTCGTTTCCGGACACCGAAACGGTCGAAGAGGCTGCTGAGGTGCCTCTCGACGGTCTTGGGAGACAGAAAGAGTTCTGCGGCGATCTGCTTGTTGGAGCAGCCGGCCACTACGAGCTTCAGGACGTCGACTTCGCGGCTCGTCACGCCGAGCGCCCGCAACGACTCCGGCACCTCCGACTCGCCTCGTCCTCGCCTTGGGATGGGCGCCCCGGCCGCGCCGAGCAATGCTCGACTGCGACGGACGAGCCGGTCGAGTCGTCTTTCCGCGGACCATGCCTCGGTGTCACGAAGCCAGCGGACAGGGTCGCCCCAGCCGTCGCGGCTCGCAGCCTTTGCGACGAGAAGGACATGGGTGTGCACCATGCCGCGACCGATCGGGCTGAGCATCAGCTGCGCGTAGGCCTCACCCATCAGGGAATCGGCTCGCTCAGCGTCACCGCTGCGACCTGCTGCGACTGCCTCGATCATCTGCCCGAACTGGTCGAACATCGCCAGCTGGAGTCGCTGCGCGGCATCGTGATACTCGGCTCGCGCCGCGACACCATGGTCGTCGTCATCGATGGCGTGCATCAACGCCCAGGTCACGCGCCCCGGGTAGACCGAGGTGGTCGGCGGTGCCGCGCGTACGTGAGCGATCATCGACTCGAGGATCTCCGACAGGGTGTCGAGTTCATCCCTGACGAATGCCCGCGTCACGAGAACCCGTCCGTAGAGGTCGGCGAGGAGGCGGGGATCCGAAGGGTCGCGCGCCAGGGCATCGTCCACCGACTCCTGCATAGCGACATCGTCGCCGGCGATCGCGTGCGCTCCGGCGAGCCAGAGGTGGGCGACTGGAGCGAAGGCCAGGCCGTATCGACCGCTCGCGTCGAGACATGAGCTGGCAGCTCGCATGCACTCGACATGGTCGAAGTTCGACAGGGCAACGTCCGCGAGCGTCAGATCCATCAGCGCCACGGTCAGGAACGCTCCGTAGCGAGCAGCAAGGTCACGGGTGACCACCAGTTCACGATCGCTCTGGTTCATGAGTGAATCGAGTGCGAGTTCCTGCTGGGCGCGCAGATGCCATCGGGCCAACCCGGCGCGCTCAGCTTCTTGGGATGCTCGCCGGAACGCCTTCTGTGCGCGTAGGAGTCCTTGGGGTCGGAGTACACGTCCGAGCACGATGAGTGACGCGCACAGGACCTCATGCTGTCCCGTGGCTTCCGAGCCGGCGATCGAACTGAGGCAGAGTCGCTCCGCATCGTCCAACTCTGCTCGGTCTAGTGCCACTTCAGCGGCCGCCGCGTCGATGCGTGCAAGGAGCGCTGACCCGGCGTCTGGTCCAGCCACTCGACGAGCGCTCTGTACTGCAATTGCCGCTGCATCGAGCTCACCTGCTGACAAGGCCGCGCGGGCGGACACCACAAGCAAGTCGGTGTGACGCGCCGACATCGCATCGTTGGTCGCCATGATCCGTCCGACGGACGTAGCTAGTGCAAGCGCTTCGAGGGATTTGCCGGAGGCGGCCAGCACATCGACGAGCAGCTCGTCGGCGTCCAGGCTTGCATCGGCGTCCGCGCCAGCGAGCGACCGGGCCCGCCGGACCGTGTATTCCGCGGTCGCAAATGCGCCGGCGGTAAGAGCTCGACGTGAGCTTTCGACCAGGTGCCTGGAGGAGGACACGGTGTCGCCTGCGGCCTCGGCCAGGTCCGCAGCGAGCTGGCACGTCGAACCGGGCAGCCCCGGATTCGCCAGTTCGACAGCTGGCAATGCTCGAGCGGCGAACGCACGACGCTCGGGCGGGAGTAGATCGGCGAGGATCGCCTCGCGGGTCAGGGCGTGGCGGAACCGGAATCCATCACCGGTCGGCTCCACCAACTGCTCGACGACGGCCGCTCGCATGGCATCGACGACGGCACGTCCGTCGACGTCCGCGATGCCGGGCAACAGCTCCCAATCGAAGTCCCGACCCAGCATCGCCGCCGCGCCCAGAACCAGGCGATTCGTCGGGTTCAAGTGCTCGAATCGGCGAGCGATCGAGTCCCTGAGGCTCGTCGGCAGAGCGGGGCTCAGCGTTCCGGTGATCTCCCATTGACCGTCGGAGCCGTCCAGCGTGCCCGCAGCCACCAGACCAGCGAGAAGCTCCTCGACCAGGAACGGACTTCCGCCGCTGTGGCCCACGACGAACTCGATCAGTCCGGCCGGCGGGTCAGGAGTCGTGAGACAAGCGGAAACCATGCGCTCCACACTCGCGTCGTCGAGTGGGCTCACGTTCAGCACCGCGGCGGGATCGCGGCGCGTCAGTCGATGCAGGAGGGCGTCGGTCGGCACGTCGGGTCGACTGGTCCCGAAGCACAGCACTGCTTCGTGACGGAGCGCGTCCGCCAGGTAGTCGACGACGGCGAGCGTCTCGAGGTCCGCCCACTGGAGGTCCTCGATGACGAGCACGCACGGCGCCGGGTTAGCGAGCACACAGAGCAGGCGCACGATCGCCTCGCCGAGCAGGACGGGCGAGTCGTCGGCCGCGACGCTCGTGCCCCACCCCGGCATGAGGCGCGCCAACTGACCCTCGAAGTCGGCCAACGATGGGTCCTGGGGAAGCGGACGGACCCGGAAGGCCGCTAGAAGCGCTTCGGTGAGTGGACGGAACGGGACTGGACTGTCGCCCGGCACGGCTCGTCCGAACAGCGTCAACCCATCGAATCCGCTCGTGCACTCGCGGACCAGGCGCGACTTACCTGCTCCTGCATCGCCCCGGAGCACCACCACGCCGCCTCGCCGTCCGGCAAGACCGCCAACTCGCTCACGCAATTGCTCGATCTCGACCTCTCGGCCCACGACCGCAGGACACAGCACATTTGGAGCCTAGGACTCGAGCGAGCGCTGGCAGGCGGACGTGCTGGTCTGACGGTACAGATGGTGGTGGGGGATGCCGTTTTCTGTGCTGCGCCCAGCCCGCGTGAGCCAGAGGAGTTAGCCCTCGGGTAACGGACCCGTTGCGAGGCGGAGCCAGTGGCTGAGCCTGCGCCAACTCGCGGGCGTCCTCGCGGCGTCGAATGCGCGACTAGGCCGTGGTCGCCCTCTCTGTCTGCGATCGACGGCCTCGTCGACAGATGTAGAGACCACAGACCTTGTTGACCCTGGTGTGGTGATGAGTTGAGCCCCCGCTCCCCACAATCTCGGTCTTGTGTAGAACAGCGCTAGCTCGTAGCCGAGGAGAGCGCCGCCGCCACAGCGCGACCCAGGTCTGCTCACGTCGCCGATCCAGCGCCCGGAGGTGCGATGCCCCGGGGCGCGAACAGCCCGACCAACTCCGTTCGTCCGGCCACCTCAAGACTCTTGTAGGCGGAGCCCAGATGATTGCCGACCGTGCGGACGGAGAGGAACAACGAATCGGCGATCTCGCGATCTGACCCGCCGCGCAACGCTTCGAGCACTACGTCGATGCGTCGCTGACTGAGCGCCAACTCCCGAATCGTCGGGACCTGGGGCGTACCAGTTGGTAGCCAGAGCAGTGCCGCCGTCGCCGCCCGCCGGGCCTGCACGTACTCGCCGCTTTGGTGGAGCTCGAGTGCGAGTGCTGCGCTGAGCACGCCGGCGTGCCACCACGAACCAAAATTGAGGACCGTGTCGATATGGCGGAGCGTTGAATCGAGGTCGCCAGATGCCAACGCGATCACGCCGCCGGTCAGGCATTCCATCAGTGGTGCGCCGTGCATCACCTTGCGTAGGGGTCCGAACCTCTCGGCCACGACCGACGTTGCGCCCCACGCGAGGGCGTCGTGCAACGCGAGGACCGACCAGCCGTAATGGGACGTCTCGATGCTGGCCCGGACCGCTTCGACCAGCGTCGCCACAGCGTCGTCTGGTTGGCCGGCATTGACCTGCGACCAGGCCCGGGCTCGGGCCAGCCAGAGTTGGTCCCACATGCCGGTGCCTCCGCCCCGGGCGACCGAAGCCTCGATGTCGGCTGCGGCGCGCTCGGCATCGCCGCTCACCGAGGCGAGCAGGCTCGACCCGGCCAGCACGAACGGAGAGGCGTTGAACGCGTCGAAGGCGCTGAGTTGATCGATAGCTCCATCCAGCAGTCGGCGGGCCCTGACGATGTCTCCGGCCATCCACGCGGCCTGGGATGCGGCGAATCGCGCCAGACCGTTGGGAGTCTCGTCCTGCTCTGTGAACTGGTCGTCTGCCAGCGCTTCGGCGAGTCGGCCTTCCTCCACCAAGACGTTGATTCTCACGCCCCGGACCAGATCGATCTCAGCGGGGCGGTCAATCACCGAGCCGTCCATGAGGGCGAAGGCTGTGTCGAGGTGGTCGTGGACGTTTCGCAAGTCGATCAGTTGCACCTCGGCCCACGAGACGTTGGTGCACGCGGTCCAACGGGCCTCCACGTCACATTCGGGGTGCTCGAGGATCTGTTCGGTCGCTTCGAGCACATCGGCGTAACGACCCAGCATCGAGCCGAACAGCAGCCGCTCCAATTCCAACTCGAGCCGCTGGGTCTCGTCGGTCATTCGTGCTGCTGCCGCTGCAAGCACTCGCACGGCTTCGTCGGGTCGATTGCGGTAGAAGCCATGGATCTGCCCCATCGCCAGGGCAACCGCACGCAGGTCGCTCGACTCCTCGGCGATCTCGAACCCCCGGCCGAGCCACTCAAGGGCCCGGTCGTAGTCGCCGGTGAGTCGTGCCACCTCGCCGGCGACGAACAAGGCGTCGAAGCTGGGTTCGCCAACGGTTGCGATCTCGACGAGTTCGTTGGCGAGTTCGACGTTGAGCAGGGCGATCGCCTCCCGTGCTGCGGGAATCGCCAACTCGATCGAGGGGCGGTCGCCACACGCCAACAACCACGCAGCAAGGCGCAGCGCGTTACCGCGATGTGCTGTCGGACTCTCCGACAGTCCTGCGGCCAGGCGACGACTCACCTCTTTGCGTTGCAGGGGCGTCAGGGCATCGCGGACGACTTCGCCGTAGAGGGGGTGAGCCGGTCGTGCCACCACCTGCGTGAGCTCCTCGAAAGTGGCGACCAATCCGGCCCGTTCGAGTAGCTCGATGGCGTGGGGATCGGCGATGGCGAGGTCGGTGTCGAAGGGATCGGCCACTGCTATCAGCCTCAGCTGTGCCTGGGCCCGTTCATCGAGACGGTCGATTCGGCCACTCACCACATCCCGCAGACGCTTGGTCAGCCCCTCCGACGTTCCGTCGGCCGCGGCACGTGCCAACTCGATGAGGAACAGGGGGTTACCTGCGGCACGTTGCACGATCTGGGCCACGGTCGTTGGTTCGGCGTCGAGACCCGATCGGGCCTCGACCAGTGCTGTCGCTGCGTGATCATCGAGCGGTCGGATCTCGATCTGCTCGGCATCGGTGTCGTGCCACAATCCGGTCAGCGCCGGGCTCTCGGGGTCCGACGAGCGGGCGGTGGCGATGACCTGAACGGTGGAATCGACAAGGAGTCGGTGGAGCACCGCGACCGATTGGTCGTCGAGAAGTGGCGCATCATCGATCGCGATCAGGTGGCGTCGCCCGGTCCCGAAGGATCGCAGGGTGTCGGTGATCGAGCGAAGTAACTCCGGGCGGTTGGAGACCTCGCCGTCGGGTGCGAGCTCGGCGAACGCTCCGAAGGGGACTGTCGCCGTGGCGGCGTTGGCCTTGACGTAGGTGCAGGTCCACCCGTCACGGCGGAGCATCACTACCACTTGAGCCAACAGGTGGGTCTTGCCGACCCCCATGGGGCCCCGCAGGACAACCGATCGGCCGGCCGTGAGAGCTCCGGTGATCTGGCCACAGGTTCGCTCCCGCTCTGTGGTGGTCACCAATGCAATGCTAGCGAACCAGCTGGACCGCCTGAGCCAAGCTACTCGCTATCCCATCTGGGGCGGTCACATCTCCACAGATGGGCCCACGGGGAATGGGTAGTCGAATGACCGTATTGAGTAGTGGCGAACGGGCCGCAGCTTATTAGCTTCACGGCATGACCCCACGAGCTGATGCAACGACGACGTTCGGCCAATCGATCCGCTCATCCGACAACAAGATCGACAACGATCTGCCCCGAGCGGGCGTTGATCCCAGGGTGGGCGTTGATCCCGGGCCGGGCCGCAGGGGACAAGGGATGCGTCGACAGGTCGGTCTCGGCGTCGTCGTTCTCGCTCTCGTGCTGGCAGGATGCGGTTCCGGCGAGGAAAGCGGATCGAAGAGTTCGAGCGGTAGCGGCGAACAGGGATCTTCGACTGCCGCCGGCCAAGGTACCGACGACTCGGCCGCTGCGCAGGGAGGCACCGGCAAAGGAATGATCGAGGTCGGCGAACTGCGACACGAGTTGACGGTCACGCGCTGCACCTCGATGGCCGGGGCGATGGGCGGGGATGCGGAATCGGTGACCGAGCCCGACAACGTAGAGGTCTACTTCGAGTTGCCACCTGACGACTGGGCCGACAGCAAGACGATCGAACTCTTGGATCACAGCGGTTTGATCAGAGTCAGCATCGAGGATTCCTACCTCGAGTGGGTGGCGAATCCTCAAGGTGCCGAGGAGCTAAACCTTCCTGACGGTGCCACGGCCAGTGAGATAGCTGTCACCGACCTGGTCGTCTCCGACGATGGTCAGACCATGGAGGGCAAGGCCACCTTCCTTGAGGTGCGACGTAGGACACCGAAGTCGAACCCGACGAGGATCCCAGAAGATGACACTCCGACTGAGACTGGGACCTTCAGCTTCTCCTGTCCCCCAGCGGGCTGATCACCAAAGTCGCTCGCTACCCATACAGCCCGCCATCCAGGCAGCCATCAAACCATCTGACCATCTGACCCGGGCCTTGCCGATGAGCGGTCCCAATATCGACGCACAGCCCTCGGAGGGTCCCATGCAACGACTCACTCGACTCACTCGACTCACGCCCACCCTGCTCATCTCAATAACGGTAGCGACGTTCACTCTTGCTGGATGTGGGGGCGACACCTCGACAGAACCCGCAGATCGATCGGCGACTACGAGCGCTTCCCCCGACGAGCCTGCCGAGGGGTCTGATGCGAACGATGACCCAGAGGCGACCAACTCGGCAAGCGAACCGACAGGTCGGCTCATTCTCGACGGCGAAACTTGGGACCTGACCTACGACGCCGACGATCCAAACGCCCAGTGCAAGGTGATTGCGGGCAGCGTCGGGGTGGTGTCGGGCATGCGGACACCCGACGGGAACCGGGTCGACCTCTCTGTTCAAACCGTTCCTAGCGACTACGCCATGGCGACCTACTTCGACGACAAAGAGGTCCCGTTACGAGCGATCGAGACCGACGTGAGTTCAGAAGCACCGGAGTGGAGTGTCGACGGCTCCACCATCAGGGTAAGTGGCCTGTGGGTCCACCGCCATGACCCCTCCCAACCGGAGGTCGAGGGAGAGCTCGAGGTCACCTGCTGATCGGGTGAACTCTTTCGTGCGATTCCCCGCGTGCCGCCCCGTCATCGTTAGTCCTGCTCAGAGCTCAGTGAGCCTTTTAGACAATCACACGTCACGTTCGCGTCGGTGCATTCGTCTTCTGTGGTGAGAGCATGGCTTCAGACGAGCCGGCAATGTGAGCGAGGAGCAAATGATGCAGCTACCGGCACCAGAAGCAGACGTCGTGGTCATCGGAGGCGGGATCGCGGGGTTGACCGCAGCCGCTTACGCTGCGCGGACTGGAGCAGCCGTCCACCTCTATGACGCCCGCCGCGACCTGGGAGGTAGGGCCCGAACGGCGGTCAATAGCGGGTTCCACTTCAACCAGGGCCCCCACGCGCTGTACAAGGCATCCGAAGGCAGTTCGATCCTCCGAGAACTCGGGATTGCTCCAAAGGGTGGAAACCCTCCCCTGACCCGAACCCGATTCTCGCTCGACGGGAGACTACGCATGACTCCTCCCCCTCGTGCGTTGGCCCAGTTTCTGGGACTCGCCCGGCGGACCGGCGCCGATCGCCGCGACCCCGGTCTTGCTCAGGTCAGCGCACACGAGTGGATCGAGGCCCGTGTGTCGGACCCGATCGGCCGGCAATTTGCTGCCAGCGCAGTGCGGGTCAGCTCCTATAGCGGCGACCTGACGACCTTCTCCGCCGACGCTGCGGCCCATCAACTGCACCAAGCAATGCGCGGCGTGACGTACCTGCACGACGGGTGGCGCCAGCTCACCCTCGCTCTAGAAGGCGCGGCGCGGGCGAACGGGGTCGCGGTAATCGCCGGAGCGAAAGCGGTCACGATCGACCGCGACGGCGGCCGCCTGGTGATCGGGTTCGGCGACGGGCAGCGAGCGGTCGCCGTATCAGTGGTGGTCGCCGCCGGGGGACCGGATCTGGCGGCTGGGCTGCTTAGCGACCACAGCGCATCGCTCGACGCTGCTGCCGCGACAGCAGTGCCAGTGCACGCGGCGTGCCTCGACCTTGGTCTTGGAGAACTCCCGAAGGGGTCAACACGCTTCGTGATCGGTGTCGACAAGTCGACCTACGCGAGCGTCCACACGCCGGGGGCGCACCTAGCGGAGCAAGGACACGTCGTCCATCTGATGTTCTACGAGCCGGACAACGACATCGGGTTGAGCGACCTGGAGGCGCTCGCCGACGAACTTCAGCCGGGCTGGCGCGACCATGAAGCGGCTCGACAGATAGGCCAACGTCGGGTCGTCGCGTTCGACCGGCCTCAACCCGGAACGGGCCTCCAAGGTCGCCCAGGCCCCGTCGTAGAGGATCACCCCGGCGTGTTCGTCGCTGGCGACTGGGTAGGACCTATCGACCTTCTCGGCAGTGCCGCCATCGCCAGCGGCAAGGCAGCGGGTCTGGCTGCATCGCGTTTTCTGACCCAGTCGCAATCGAGCAGCGCAGCTGCAAGGCCCTTGTGAACACAACTTCAGGAGCGGCCGAGCGATTCGAACCCCACCGCGGCCGACTGTTCGGCGTGGCCTATCGCATGACAGGGTCTGTCGCCGACGCCGAGGACTGCCTACAGGACGCCTTCCTGAAGTGGGAACGCGTTGACCTGTCCGCTGTCGACAATGACGAGGCGTTCCTGGTTCGCACCGTCAGCCGTCTTGCAATCGACCGTCAACGACAGGCGGCCAGACGTCGTGAAACCTACGTCGGACCGTGGCTGCCCGAGCCACTTCTCGCACCTGTGTCCCAACTTGTCAACACGACTGACCCGGCGAACGCTGCCGAGCTCGCCGACTCACTCTCGTTCGCGTTCCTCGTCATGCTCGACCGCCTGTCAGCATCGGAACGAGCTGCGTTCATCCTTCACGACGTATTCGGAGTGCCCTTCGACGAGATTGGAGTAACACTCGACCGGAAGCCCGACGCTTGTCGACAGTTGGCCAGTCGCGCCCGCCGAAAGCTCCGAGACTCCGCTGGCGACGAGACAACCGGTGTTGCTCGGCCTCTAACGGGCAGCGATGCCGGCGATGCGCTCGGAGCCCTTCTCGGATCGCTGCTCGCAGGCGATATCGACGGCTGCCTCGCTCAGCTTTCACCCGGTGTCGTGCTTACCAGCGATGCTGGTCCGAACCGACGAGCGGCGCGTCGCCAAGTCTTCGGAGCCGACCGCGTCCTTCGCCTTGTCGCCAATCTGTTTGCCCGGGACATCGATCTTGTGACAGAGATCCGGCCCATCTCTGTCAACGGATCACTCGGTCTCTACGTCGAACACGACAACGGTCCGCTCGTGTTCAGCTGCGCCTCCGACGAGGACGGCCGCATCTGTCGAATCTGGATCCAGATGAACCCGGACAAGATCACCGGCAACGACGCAAGAACCCCAACAGATCCGGTTCTGTGACGGCGTCATACCCACGGTTGGTCAATTCTGATTCAGGGTCGGGTAGTCGAAACTCGCCATCGTTCACTGCTGAGACTCCGTACTCGGAGCGGCGAACACGTCGGCGATCAGCGCTCAGTGATCAGCGCTCAGTGAGCCGGGCGATAGCGGTGGCGTACATCTCGCTGCGGATCGCCGCGAGCGTCGGGCCAGCAGTGGGGGCAAGCTCCGCTGCCTTCGCCGTCGCCCGCTCCAGCAGTTCCGACTCTGGCAGCGCGACGTCAACGATCCCGGCGGCCAGCGCGTCACTGCCGCCGTAGCGCCGGCCGGTCGTCATCGACTCGTGCGCAGCAGCCTTGGTCAGCCGAGCTTGGATCAGCGCCGCCATCCCAGGGGTGAACGGGATCCCGAGATGCACCTCGGGTAAGCAGAAGAAGCCTCGATCGACACGCATGAACCGGAGGTCGTGGGCCAAGGCGAACATGGCTCCCGCAGCAAACGTGTGGCCTTGCTGCACGGCGACCGACGGCACCGGAAGCGTCAGCATCCGAGCAAGCAATGCGTGCACAGTCGATACGTATGTCTGCATCTGATCCGGGTGCTCTCCGACCCAGTCAAGATCGAGACCATTCGACCAGTACTTGCCCGTAGCCACCGTCACCAACGCCCGAGGCCCTTCGGCGGCGGCAACCTCGTCGAGAGCCGCGCCGACCTCGGCCACCCACCCCGGGGAGAAGCGGTTCTCACCGTCCCCCAGGTCGAGGAGGTGGATCTGGCCATCGGACGTCAACGTGGTCATGACTTCGCTCACCTCGCTCGCTTCGCGCTCACGCCACTCGACAGCACGTCGAAGCTAGCCGACACATCCAGCCTCCGTGGCACGCACCATAAGTCCTTTGTCGGCGGTGTAGGAAGTCGCTACACCGGTCCTCGGACGGTCGTCACCGGTGGGGTCATCCAAACCCATGAGCAACGAGCCGCCGAGTTCTATCGCGGCGTGCATAACATGCTGCGAGGTAAGGGTGAAGGCCCCAGCGAAGGCGACACGTCTGACGACGACTACTGATCCCCCCGTTGTGGACGAGCTCGTCTGGCGTGGCGGTTCGGTTGACCGGCCGCGTAGCCACCGACGGAGCTTCGGGGGTTCCGGTCACGGGACGACTTCGACGTCGAGGCTGGCGAGCAAAGCCCGGACGCGCTGCTCGATATTGTCGCGGATGGGGCGGATGGCGTCGACGCCTTGACCAGCGGGATCTTCGAGCTCCCAGTCCTCGTAGCGGGTGCCCGGGAAGAACGGGCACGAGTCGCCGCATCCCATGGTTACGACAACGTCCGCAGCATGGACGATCTCGGAGGTCCATGGCTTGGGGAACTCTTGGGCGATGTCGATACCGACCTCAGCCATGGCCGCAACGGCCGACGGGTTGACCTCGCTGCCGGGCTCGGAGCCACCGGACCAGCCCACTGCTTTGGGGCCGGCGAGGTGGCTGAGCCAGCCGAGGGCCATCTGGGAACGGCCGGAGTTGTGCACGCACAGGAACAGCACGGTGGGAAGCACGGTCTTGACCTTGCCTTCGACCTTGGCGAGGGCTTGGAGGCGCTGGCGGGCGAAGCGCTCCACCATCAGTGGCATGAACCTCGATATGCGAGCACCAGCGGCGAACTGGTCGTAGCTGGTGGCCAAGAACTGCTCGATGGTCTCGACGGAGAATGTACCGTCGAACTCGGCAGCGAGGGTCGTGGTGGCCTTGTTCAAGGCGTACTGCACGTCGGTGGGCAGCTCTTCGAGGGCGGGCATGGTTGGTGCTCCTAGTGGGTGTACACACCGCCACGGCCCCGACCGGGTCTGGTGCGTGGTCGCGGCAGGTTCACTATGCCGTCTCCGTGGCTGGGTAGAACCGTTTGCGGGCCCAGAGGGCGACGTAGACGAGGGCGACGAGGACGGGGACCTCGATGAGCGGACCGATGGTGCCGGCGAGTGCCTGGCCGGAGGTGACGCCGAAGACGGCGATGGCCACCGCTATTGCGAGCTCGAAGTTGTTGCCCGCTGCGGTGAAGGCCACCGAGGCGTTGCGGTCATAGGAGAGGCCGAGTTTGTAGCCGGTGATGAACGACCCGAACCACATGACGGCGAAGTAGACGAGTAGCGGCACCGCAACGCGGGCGACATCGAGCGGTTGGTCAGTGATCTGGTCGCCTTGGAGGGCGAAGAGCACGACGATGGTGAACAGCAGGCCGTAGAGGGCGACGGGGCCGATCTTGGGGAGGAACTTCTCCTCGTACCAGACGGTGCCCTTGCGCTTCTCGCCGATGGTGCGGGTGAGGTAGCCGGTGAGGAGCGGGATGCCGAGGAAGACGAGCACGGAGCGGGCGATCTCCGCGGTACGCCCAAGAAACCCGAAGATCTACCCCCACCCCTCATCGATCACTCCAGTGTGAACGCGGCCTGGCTCCGCTGCACCAGCTACGATAGGCCACTGGCGTGCCGGGAAGTCTGGTCGGCGATCTGCTCCGTCGACCCCCGAAATGGATACGCCGTGTCGCATACGAACCATGCCCCTGTGGCTGTAAACCAGACTGACAGCTGGTGGCTGTTCGCCGTTGACGGGCAGGAGTCGAGTTCGGGGCTGGCTTCCTCGCCGTTCTCGATGCCGGGCTTCTTCGTAGGATGGATCGCCGTGGGTGTCCTGACCGCTCTGGTGTTGGTCCGGCGAGGTCATGATCGCAAGATGATGGTCGCTCTAGGAGTGGGCCTTGGTCCGCTGATGCTGCTGGTGGCCTCAGACACGGTTCGACGCCGTGAGGGTGAAGCGCGTCCGCTCGTCATCGAGCCGGGTGCGGATCACGGCGGTGGGCTCGATGTGTTGGTGCTGGTGCAAGGCCGCCCCGATGATGTGCGGTCGGTCCTGCCTTCTGTGGCCGCACTGCGATCGGAGCTCAGAACGCTCACGTTGGCCCGCGCTGTTGCCTACGAGTGGCTGGAGGAAGACCTCGACAACGAGGTGGTGATGGCGGCCTCGTCGGCGCTTCTCGCGGCGCGGGACATGCTCCCCATCGGAGGCGCAGAGCTGGCGCTACACCCGGGCACGCCTAAGGCCGTCGCGGACCGCTTCGACGCGCAACACGGTCGCACGCTCGTCCTGTTCGCGATCGAAGAGTCCACGACGGGCTCGACCTCGCGGAACCACGGGTAGTTCGTGCTCCTTGTGCTGGTCGCCCTTCACGCGGTCGCGGGCACGGCCGTATTGAGCGGCGCCCGCCGCCTCGGTCGGTGGGGCTTGGTCATCGGTGGTCTCGCCCCGGCGATCACGGTGGTGTCAGTGGCCGTGCTCGCTCGCACGGTGTTCGACGGCGACGATGTCACAGCCCGCTTGTCCTGGGTGCCCCGGCTGGGACTCGATCTCGATGTGCGCCTCGACGCGTTCGCCGTGTTGATGGTGATCTTGGTGTCGGGCATCGGCTCACTCGTGTTCGTGTATGCGTGGCACTACTTCGGCACCTCAGCCAAAGCTGGTCGTGCCGCGGGACTGCTCACGTTGTTCGCCGGGTCGATGTTGGGTGTCGTGCTGGCCGACAACCTGCTGCTGCTCTACGTGTTCTGGGAGTTGACCTCAATCACCTCCTATTTGCTGATCGGGATCGACGACGATGACCCAGACGCCCGCGGCGCTGCGCTCCACGCTCTGTTGGTGACGGGGCTCGGTGGCCTCGCGATGCTGGGCGGTTTCGTCGTGTTGGGCCGCGAGGCGGGAACGTTCCAGATCAGCGAAGTGCTCGCTGATCCGCCGACCGGCACCGCAACATCGGTAGCGCTTGTGCTGGTCCTGCTCGGGGCGTTCACCAAGTCGGCCCAGTACCCGTTCCACAGCTGGCTCCCTGGCGCAATGGTGGCCCCGACACCAATCAGCGCCTACCTGCATTCGGCCGCGATGGTGAAGGCCGGTGTCTACCTTGTCGCCCGCTTCGCTCCGGCGTTCGCCGATGCCGGAGTGTGGCGCCCCCTGGTGCTTGTCGTCGGGCTGGTCACGATGATCTCGGGTGGTTTGCGCGCCTTGCGACCATTCGACCTCAAACAGCTCCTGGCGTTTGGGACGATCAGCCAACTGGGCTTCCTGATGGTGCTGTTGGGCATCGGACAGCCCGAGGCCACTACGGCCGGGTGCGCCCTGCTGCTTGCCCACGGCCTGTTCAAAGCCGCGTTGTTCATGGTCGTGGGCATCGTCGACCACGAAGTGCACACCCGTGACATTCGTCAGCTGCCGATCCTCGCAACCGGATGGACACCAGCGCGGCTGGTCGCCGTGATCAGCGCGGCATCGATGGCGGCGATCCCACCGCTGGCCGGGTTCATAGCCAAAGAGCAGGCCTACGGCGCTCTCGTCCAGGGCTCGGTCGGTGACCGAGTCGTACTTGGGGGCATCGTGGTCGGTTCGATGATCACCGTTGCCTACAGCCTGCGCTTCGCCGCCGCGCTGGTGCGGCCGAACATGGTCAGTGTCCCCGTTGGAGAACGGGCCGTGTCTGATCACGGCCCACGGCTGTGGTTCGTGCTGCCTGGTGCGGTCCTGGCCGCCGGATCCGTCGTGCTCGGCGTGATGCCTGTGGTGTGGTCAGGGCTCATCGACCACGCGGCCAACTCGTTGGATCCGGCTTCGCACGCGCACCTCGAGCTGTGGCATGGGATCACCCCGCCGCTGGTGCTGTCGGGGTGCACGTTGGGTGTCGGGTTGGTGCTGTTCTGGGCGCGTCGGCGAGTTGCTGCTGTGCAGGGCCGTCTCGCGCCGCGGGTCACCGGTGTCGACGTGTACAACAGCGTCGTGCGCGCGGTGCTGCGCGTTGCCGCCCGGACGACGAGCATCATGCAGTCGGGGTCCTTGCCGATCTACGCGGCGGTCATCCTGGCGACTGCGGCGATCGCGCCGACGTGGGCGATGCTGTCGGGCCGCTGGTGGCCCGGATGGCCCGATCTCGTCGGCCGGCCGGGTCATGTGCCGATCGCGGCGCTGCTGGTGACCGGCGCGCTCGCGGCGACGCTGGCTACACGCCGCTTCGCGGCTGCGATCCTGTTGGGCGTCGTCGGCTATGGGATGGCCGTTCTGTTTGTCGTGCAGGGAGCCCCCGACCTCGCGCTCACCCAGTTCACGGTGGAGACGTTGTCGGTCGTGGTGTTCCTGCTCGTCTTGCGCCGTCTCCCTGACCGCTTCGAGCGGCGTACCGTGCCGGCAGTCGGCCAGTTCGTCCGGCTGACCGTGTCTGCTGCCGTCGGCGTGTTCGTGGTGTTGATGGCCGTCGCTGCTGCCGGATCGCGCACCGCAGCCCCGGTGTCGCGAGAGATGTCCGAACAGGCGCTGCCCGAGGGTCACGGCCACAACATCGTCAACGTGATCCTGGTCGACATCCGCGGGATGGACACGATGGGTGAGATCACCGTGCTCGTCGCCGCCGGTATCGGGATCGCCGCGCTCGCCAGGGCCGGAAGACCAGCGCGGCCACGACCCAAGCGGGGCTCGGCCAGCAGCGTCCGCAACGAGGTGGAGGCATGACGCCGCGCTCCTCGCTGATCCTCGACACCACGGTGAAGTTGGTGTTCGACGCGGCGTTGGTCCTGTCGGTGTACCTGCTCTTCGCCGGACACAATCAGCCTGGTGGGGGTTTCGTCGGTGGCCTCGTCGCGGCTGCTGCTATCGCCCTTCGCTACATCGCGGGGGGAATCGGCCAAGTCCGATCACTGGTCGTCCTCCAGCCTTGGACGTTCCTATCGATCGGCTTGGCCCTCGCCGCCGGCTCAGCACTGGTTCCGCTGGTGTTCGGAGAGGCCCCGCTGGATCAACACGCGTTCGAATGGCACATTCCGATCCTCGACGAGGTGCACCCGACGACCGCCGCAGTATTCGACGGCGGCGTCTACCTCATCGTGATCGGTCTCGTGTTGATGATCTTTGAGGGACTCGGCGACGAACCTAACGACGCCAACGCGCCACAGGACGCGACGCCGTGACCGTGCTGCTCGTCGCCACCGCCGGCTTCTTGTGCGCGTGCGGCACCTACCTCGTGCTCGGTCGCCAGCTCAGCCGCGTGATCATCGGGATTGGCCTATTCGGCCATGGCGTCAACGTGCTGTTGGTGCTGTCAGGCGGTGATGGCGGCGATCCTGCGTTCGCTGGGGAAGACCCCGTCGGGTTCGCCGATCCCCTGCCACAGGCGTTGGTGCTGACCGCCATCGTGATCACCTTCGGGGTCATCGCCTTCCTACTGGCGCTCGCCTATCGCAGCTGGCGGATCACCGCGAATGACGAGGTCGAAGACGATGTCGAGGATCGGCGCATCTCCCGTGAGGCCGATGAACCCATTGAAGACGGAGCCGCCACGTGAGCGCGTTGGTGGCCGGCCCCATTCTCCTGCCGCTGTTCGGTGCGGCGCTGTCGATCAGCGTCGGCCGGTCCCGCAACGCGCAGCGACTGATCGGTGTGATCACGCTCTCCGCCGTTGCCGTGATGAGCGTCGTGCTGCTGTTGCGGGTCGACGAAGATGGGACCGCAGTGGTGCAGGCGGGCGGCTGGCGGGCGCCGGTCGGCATCACCCTCGTCGCCGATCGCCTCGCCGCGATCATGCTTGTCATCGCAACGCTGATGCTGCTTGCGGTGTTGGTCTACGCGATTGGCCAACAAGGGGCCGAACATGACCACGTCGAGTTTCACCCGGTGTACCTAATCCTCGCCGCCGGGGTCGCCTTGGCGTTTCTCACCGGTGACTTGTTCAACCTGTTCGTGGCCTTCGAGGTCACGTTGATGGCGAGCTACGTCCTCATCACCCTCGGCGGCCGCGCCGAACAGGTTCGAAGCGGAATGACGTACATCGTCATCAGCCTGATCGCGTCCACCCTGTTCCTGATCTCGCTGGCATTCATCTACGCCGCCACCGGCACCGTCAACATGGCCGATCTCAGCACGAAGATGGCCGAGCTCCCCTCCGGGGTGCGCAGCGGTCTCGCGTTGCTGCTCATCGTGGTGTTCGGCATCAAGTCGGCGATCTTCCCGCTGTTCTTCTGGTTGCCAGACTCCTATCCGACGGCCCCCAGCCCGATCACCGCCGTGTTCGCCGGGCTGTTGACCAAAGTCGGTGTCTACGCGTTGATCCGCAGCCAGACCCTGCTGTTCCCCGCCGACACCCAGCCCGGCAACCTCCTGCTCGTCGTCGCCGGATTGACGATGGTCGTCGGCGTGTTCGGCGCGATCACCCAGAACGACATCAAACGCATTCTGTCTTTCCACATCGTGAGCCAGATCGGCTACATGATCATGGGCCTCGGGCTGTTCAGCGTCGCCGGCCTCGCCGGTGCCGTGCTGTACATCATTCACCACATCGTGGTGAAGACGACCCTGTTCCTCGTCGCCGGGCTCATCGAACACCGCTCCGGCACGTCCGATCTCGCCAGGCTGTCCGGTCTCGCCCGCCTCGAACCGCTCCTTGGGGTGCTGTTCATCCTCCCCGCGCTCAGCCTGGCCGGCATCCCGCCGTTCTCCGGCTTCGTCGCCAAACTCGCGCTCGTTGATGCCGGCATCGACGCCCGCTCCTACGCCATCGTCGGGGTGAGCCTGGCCGTCAGCCTGCTCACCCTTTACTCGATGACCAAGATCTGGGCCAACGCGTTCTGGGGGCCCCGCCCCGACGGCCCACCCGGTCGGACCCTGACGATGCCCCGGCGAGCGATGATGGTCGGCTCGACGGCCAGCCTCGTGATCCTCAGCTTGGCCATAGCGGTCGCCTCCGGGCCGCTCTACAACCTGTCCGAACGCGCCGCGCACGACCTCGTCGACACCAGCAACTATGTGGAAGCGGTGCTCGTCCCATGATCCGCGCCGTCCGCATCGTGCTCCTCGTCGCCATCTGGGTCGGTCTGTGGTCGGATCTGTCGGCCGCCAACCTCGTCAGCGGCCTCCTCGTCGCCGTCGTCATCGTGTTCGCGTTCGATACCTGGCAGACCGGCCAGTTCGCGCTCCGTCCGATCCGCGCCGCCCGATTCGTCCTCTACTTCATGTACAAGCTGGTTGAGTCCACTGCCGTCGTCGCCCGGACGGTCATTTCACCAAAAGACGCCATCAACACCGGCATCGTCGCCGTCCCGCTCCACGGCTGCTCCGACGCCGTCGCCACCCTTATCGCCGACGCGATCAGCCTCACCCCGGGGACCCTGACCCTCGAGGTGCGCCGCGAGCCACTCACCTTGTACGTGCACGCGCTCGACGTCCGCGACGTCGGACAAGTCCAAGCCGACGTCCGAAAGCTCGAAGTGCTCGCCATCCGAGCCTTTGGGTCTCCCGCTGCGATCGCAGGGCTCGCCATCGACGACACCGAGTCCTGGAGGGGACGATGATCACCGCCGCACTCGCCTTGCTGGTCGTGGGGGGCGCCTGTTTCCTCATCCGCGCCGTGATCGGCCCCTCGCTTGCCGACCGCGTAATCGCCATCGACGGGCTCGTCATCACGATCGTCGCAGCGGTCCTCACCAACTCCATCCGCACCGACAGCACGTGGTTCCTCGATGTCGGACTGGTCGTCGCGTTCATCGGCTTCGTCGGCACGACCGCTGGCGCCCGGTTCATCGAACGGCGAGGAGGCTGACATGGCCGACATCATCATCGGCGTCCTCGCCATCGCCGGAGCAGTCCTCGTCGTGCTGGCCGGCATCGGTGTCGTGCGTTTTTCCGACATCTACGCCCGCATGCACGCCGCCACCAAAGCCCCCACCGTCGGCATCGTGCTGGTCGGCATCGCCGCCGCGCTCGCACTCGACAACGGGCGAGCCAAGATCCTCATCGCCGTCGCGTTCATCTTTATCACCGCCCCCAGCGCCGCACACTTCGTCGGACGTGCCGCCTACCGGGCCGAAGGAATCGACATCGACCTCGACGCCCGCGATGACCTCGCCGCAATGCTCGACGCCCCCGCCGACGTCGATGGCGATGGCGGGGGCGAGGGCGAGGCATAGCGACCATTCAGCACCGCATGGAAGCTGAGCGCTCATGATCGCTCGCTGGTTCGGGCGGCCGGGGTGCACCGTGGGGCTCCAGGTTCGCCGTCATCACGCTGTTTGGCCCGCGAGCAGTCGGTGAAGGTCGAGTTGTTGCAGAACTGCGGGCATCAGTGCAGGATCGCCCTCGATCCTCAGTCGGCCGTCGGTGATCCGGCGTTCGGCCTCTGCGGGTTTGGCCGAGCCAGATTCGGGGTCGCGAGCCACTGAGAGCGCGTCGGCGTAGTCGCTGATGACCCGGCAATCGGCGTTCGGATCGGGACGGTTGCCCACTTCGACGTGTCCCTGGGCGACTCGAACGAAGAAGCCAATGGTGTCGCCGTCACGACGAAGATGTCGGGGCGGATCGGTGAACTCCTCGGACAGCGTGAACGGTTCGACGTCGTCGAGGTCGCTCTCCGCCAACGCGTTCGTGATCTCGCGCTCCGCCATGGCAATCCACGCCGGGCTCATGAACTCGTAGTTGGACTCCGCCTCGTCGTCCCCGCGCACGGGATTTGCCGACTTGGTGCGACGGCGGTCGAGTTCGACACGGATCGCGATCACGGAGATGGTGGCGATGGAGATCGCCATGATGGTCCAGCCAGCTGCGTTCAGGGTGTGCTCTTCACCGGTTACAAGTCAGGTCCTCGGGGCGTGTCGGTCGCAACATCGAGGGTGATTTCGGGCGGCCCAAGTCTGCATCCTTTAAGGAACGCTTCGATGCTGTCGACCACGGCGTCGAAGCGCACGGACCGGAACATGTCGAAGCCGTGTTGGGCGCCGGGCAATTCGGCCCGCACGACGGGGTTCGACGATTGATCACGAAGGTGGTCGGCGAGGGCCCGTGATTCGGCGACCGGAACCTGGCTGTCGAGACCAGCGTCGATGAGCAGGAACGGTGGCGCGTCGGTGGCGTCGTAGGCGAGCGGGGTGGACGCCGGAAACTCGTTGTCGCCTCGGCCGTAATAGCGGCCGTAGTAGCCGTACAGTCCGATGACGGCGCGGATAGCGGTGTCGCTGTCCTCGAAGCCGGGTTGGAACACCGACTCGTTCGGGGTGAGCGCAGCGAGGCTGGCCAAATGGGCACCAGCGGAGCTACCGGCGACGACCAGGGTCGAGGGATCAGCGCCGTAGTCGGCGGCGTGGTCGCGCACCCAGCCGATCGCGGCTTTGGCGTCGATTAGATGTTCGGGGAACGAAGCCTCGGGTTGGACCCGGTAGCCGGCGCTGACACAAACCCAGCCCTGGTCGGCGAGGCGGTGCAGAAGCAGGCGCGCCTCGCGGTGCTTGTCACCACCGAAGTAGCCGCCGCCATGGAAGTAGACGAGCACCGGCGCCGACGTCGTAATCGCCGATCGCGACCGGTACACGTCAAGCCGTCGACGGCGGCCGGTCCCGTAGGAGATATTGGCGATCCGTTCGACACGGCGCGGGCGGAAGGGAATCGGGGTCAGCAAGATCTGCCATATCGGGCGCCGACCCACGCCACCCGCGTCGAAGCCGGCTTCATCCAAGGCCTCAGTGAGCGTCGGGGCGGTACCGAGGGCACGGTGAGAAAGCCCGATCAACCCGACGATTGTGGCGACCGTCATGGTCAGGACCACCCAACCGGGAAGCATGGTGGGCAGGCCGTCGTCGGCGATGGCCGCCACGGTCGAGGCGGTCAAGATCAGCACCCACACCTGGGGAATCTCGTTGGGTGCGAGTCCGAAGAAGTAGCCGGCCCGGACCAGGTGTCGGGGCCGGTGCGGGGGCCTCCAAGCGGCGAGCGTGATCGCCGCGATCAGAACCGCACCGATGGTGAATCCGATGGACACGGTGGGTGACCCCCAAATGGCTGCCTCTACATCCGTACCTCCTGCCCTGTCTACAACTGTCGAGCACGGCGCGCCAGACCCCCCAATGAAGCCCGCAGCCGGGAGCGGCCAGCGCTGCTCCGATTTGCAGGCCACTTGCAGCTTCGGATGGCTTTCTCACCTACTCGTCTCAATCACCCCTGTAGTGCGTAGCGTAGGTCGCGTGGGTAGCGGCTCAACGACGAGAGGGGTCGACCCAAATGGCCCAGGTCGCTAGGCACGTGGCCGCTCCCGCCAGTGCGGCGAAGCCGTGCAGATCACGTAGCCCAACTAGCCCGGCAACCGACAACAAGGCGGCCGTCGAGAGCACGGCGACTATGGTGCCGGGCTCCGCCAATAGGGCGTCGACGGCGACGGCGGCCGCCAGTGCGACCACCACGATGGAGTTCCCTGCCCCCGACACGTCCATCACGAGTCCGGCGACCTGACCGCCGACCGCTCCCGCCAACGCGACGAGGGCCCACCGCCGGCGACCGATCAACCACTCGGCAACCGCGCCCACGACTGCCAGGGCGGCGAGATTCGAGAGCCCACCCCCGACACCTCCGTCCTGTGCGACCAGCGAAGTGACCAGGCGCCACCACTGGCCAGCCGTGACCTCGTCCCGAACACGCTCGAGGTGGACGAGCCAGGGGGACCATGCCACCTGCGCGGCGAGACCGACAGCAACGCATGCGACTGCAGCGATGGTGAGAATCGGCACGGCATCCGTTCGCCGCCCAGCCGGTCGGGTGGCCAGGCTCCGGACACCGGCCCCGGCCGGCAACCACACCGCGAATACCAGCAGGAGAGAGGCCACCCACCAAGTATCGAGGGACCGCGCTCGTCGATCCAGCCACGTGGTCCGAGCCGGAGCCCGTCCCGCCCAGTCCAACTTCTTGCTGCTGGCACCGTTGTGACCCGAGTGTGTTTCTCAGCCGGCTCGCTTGGCTGCTTCTCTTAGCCATGCGACGACCTCTGCGTCAGGGTTCCTCAAGTACTGGCCAGGGATCCACAGATACGCAAAGCCCCGCCTTCCTCGGAATGCGATCTGGCTCTTCGTAGCCCGAATCTCGACTCTCACTTCGAACCTCCGGTCGGATCGTCTCACCAGGCGGGTCGCGTCGGCCCACTCTCTGAGGTGATTGCGGTGAGCATCTCGCTCCAGTGACGCATCGGCCCCAGATGGCCCTCGCCGTCGTAGACGACGAGGTCTGCATCGGCCAAGTTGTCCGCCAACCACCTGCCGTGCTCGACCGGCATCATCGAGTCCTGCCCGCCGTACCACAGGTGCACTGGACACCGGACCATCGAGACGTCGATGTCCCACGGTCCGACCCATGCCACGTTGTCCCACCCGACACCGGTGAAGCCCTGGCGCATGCCCTCGCTCAGCATCGCGAACAGATGGTGCCGCAGACGCGGGTCACCGAGCACGTCGGCGTCAGTCGCCCCGAACAGGGCATCGACGCCCGCCATGAACGACTCCTCGTCGTCGATGGCTGCGGTAATCCCCTCGGAACCGGCGCAGAACGCCTCCGCCGCACGGGCTGGTTCGTCGGGCAGCAGCGACAGAGCCTCCCGATCGCCGTCACCCAACATGTCCAACGCTCCCGGCATCTGCTGGAACGGCGCCGGACCGGACGCCACGCCGACCCGGCTCACCCGGTTGCCCATAACGGCCGCCGCCGCGAGCGCGAACGGACCACCTCCGGACCACCCGAACGCGGCGACCCTCTCGATGCCGAGCAGGTCCGCGATCGCCTCGCCGAGCTTCGCGATGCCGGTCAGCCCGAACGGCGATGGCTCCGAGCGACCGTAACCCGGCCGGTCGAAGCTCACGACCCGCACGCCAAGCTTTGTCGCGACATGGTCCCCGAACGCGACGTCCAACCTCGAGCCCGGTGTCCCGTGGAAGTACAAGACCGCAGGGCCCGGCAGGTCACCGGTGTCTCGAATCATGACCGAACGGCCGGCAATGAGTGCCTCGAACTCGCGCATCCTCGAACGCTACCGCTCACCTGCGAGGCGGTGAGGCTGCTGCACCGACGCGGCAATCAAGGCGACAGAAGGGTGTAGTCCTCTAGCTCGAATCGGAAGAAGACGCCGTCTCGCCACCGGTCCGTGCCGTGGTACCAGCCCACTTCCCCACGAGATGGCACCTGGATGGACCCGAACTGACGGTGCTCAGCGACCTCCACTCCGAAGGGATGCTCTGCCCAGGTTCCGGTTCGGTCAGGGTCGCCCCAGCGGGGAAACGATGAGGAGCTCAGACGTCCGCTTTCGTCGATGAGATGCTCGATGCTGACCGGATGCCCGCCGGTGTCGATGATCGCTGTGATGCTTCCGGGACCCGTTGCGCGCCACTTCGTGCCGGCTGCCGGCGAGACGGCGGACGGCACCCAGATTGATTCGCCAGCCGCGCGCTCTGCGCTGCTGCGGGAGACGTCAACTCCATCGGCACGCACGATCGGCACCACGCCGAACAGCTTCCAATCCATTGCCCCGGTGCCGTCCACGTAGCGGTCGCTGCCGCGGATGACACCGGCCACCGTCGCCTCCCACACCGTGCCCAGCCGGGGTGCGAGTAGCTGCCGGGCACGAAAACGGAGCCAACGCCCGATCTTGATGCTTCCACGCATGGTGAGAATCGCGGCGGGCGACGTCTGCGCCTGGGAGCCCAGCGCTGCCTCGAAGTACCGGCCGACCGGCTCCGGTAGGTCAACCGGTGCGTCACCGCTGAAACGGGTCGACCGGATCATCGACTCGAGGTCTCGCCAGGCGGTCGTCGTCACCCGACCAGTATCGCCTGCACGCCGTTAATTACGCACTGTGGCCACCTCATGGGCTGGAGTTGTAGGGGGTTGCAGCTCCGCCGAGAAGGCCCACGGGGTCTATCACCTCGAGGCCGGCACACGCCGGGTCCCGTGGCGCGGGACTCGTCAGTCTTGGGGCGGTCAAGCTGAGCCTGGGTTTGAGGAGCTCACCTCAGGTTCAACTTCTTTCCCACGGTGCCGATAGGGAGTTAGAGGAGGTGGGATCTTGTCGTCGTCGAATCTCACAGAAACCGACCGCACCCCAGCGCGCTATGCCCCGGGTGACGTCGTGCGGGACCGCTACGAGGTAGTCGAGCTACTCGGGGCTGGGGCGAACGGCGCGGTGTATCGCGTCGATGACCAATACAGCGGGACCGAGGTCGCGCTGAAGATCCTGAGTCCAGAGCACAGTGTGGAAGCGGCACGACGGGAGCTGAGCGCTGCCAAAGCGGTCAGCCACGACAACATCGCAAAGGTCATCGACATCGATCGGCTTTCGACAGAGCCGCGATGCTGGTTACTCACCCAGGAGTTTGTCGAGGGAACCTCGCTCGACGCCTACGGCTGCGACGGCGATCACCGACTCGACGTCTCCGATGCACTCGATGCGATCGACCAGCTCCTCCAAGCATTGGAGGCGATCCATCCGGACTTCGATCGAATCGAGGAGTTGGAACAACGCGAGAACAGCCAGGGCGAGCTTGAAGTTGCTGAGTTCTACGAGCTTCAGGATCTCAAGGCGAGCGGCTTCGTCCATCGGGACATCAAGCCTCAGAACATCCGCCGTCGTCTGGATGGGGTCATCAAGCTCATCGACTTCGGAATCGCGAGCGAAGTGAACTCGACGATCCACACTCGATCTGCGACGCCTGAGTATGCGCCGCCGGACGCCGATCTGTTCCGCTGGAAGCCCGCCTACGACCTGTTCGCCACCGGAGTAATCGCGTTCGAGCTGTTGACCCACGAATCACCCTTCATCGACCGTCTTCCCGCCCTGGGTCGATCAACCACTGGCGTGTCGCTGCGAGATGGTCAGACCGGCAGGGTGCTCGAGGTCATCGAACGAGCGATCTCCGAGGATCCATCCCAACGGTTCGACTCTGCCTCGGAGATGCGTCGCTTTCTTGCTGCAACTGCCGAATCCGCCGCGAGCGAGAGGCCTGCGGCATCGGCTGGGACGGACTCGCCCTTGGAAACAGCGTCGACGACCGGCTCCGCCGTCGCCGCGGCGGCCCGTGCTGCGGAAATGTCACTCCAGTACGAGCGTGCGCTGGAGATCGCTGACCACCACGGACTCGGTGCCCGAGAGTACGAACGGTCCTTGATGCTGACACCGGGACGGAATCAATCGCGCTACCTCGTCAACCTTGCGTTCCACCCCGATCGGTGCGGCGTCGGCATCTCGCCGGAGAACTGGTCCGCGTTCTACGACATCGACCGTGACGCGGCCGTGGAAGCACTGGGAGGGATGGTGACGGGCAACCTCTCCGAGCGGCAGCTGACCGAGCTGTTGACGCAGCTCGACCTGGTGCTCACCAATCTGGATCAGCGCGAAACGTCCATCACTTCGGCGTCGACGGTTCTCGTCGACTTCCTGGAAGCGAACCATCCCCACGAGTTCAGCGTCAGCGCGCTGGTCCAAGCGACGGGTCTCCCGCGCGGGACGGTCAGGCGGCGGCTGTCCGACTTGGTCAACGGGCATTGCGCCAAGAAACTTCACGGCCGGGTCGAGACCGTCCGACGGGGCCACTACACCGCAACCCGACAGCCCGGATGGTGAGGTGTCGCGCAGACGTGCTGGGTACACAGAACGCGGGTGTCGAGCACCGCCGAGAACGTCACGACCACTCAGCGGGTTCGCTTTGGTGTGGTCGTGCGTTCGTAGAGGTCGGCCTCATCCGCGATCTCGACCAGCTTCACAACGGTCGCTGGTGCACCGGTGCGATCGTCACTGCCTGGCCCTGTGCCATCGCCTCCACCACATCGCGTAGCACCTCGAAGACTCGTGCGGCAGGACGAGTTGTTCGCCGTTCGGTCCCAACAGGGTGGTCGTGGGCTCAGCCCCCAAGCCATCAAGAAGCGCAGCGAGGCCCGTCAGCGACCCATACCACTGTCCACATGATCCCAAATGACGGGTTTCCCTGATCGCTCACATCAGTGACCTGATCACGGTCCTTCAACAGCGAGGCATGACGGTTGATGAAGCGAGTGCTGAACAGTGGCTTCGCTCTGTGGGCTACTACAGACTCAGTGGCTACTGGTACGTGTACCAGGAGCCCGATCCTGGCGGGAGTTCGCGACATCGCGACACGTTCCAAGCCGGCACGGATTTCGATGCCGTCGCAGCGATGTGCGAGTTCGACCGCAAGCTCCGAAGCGTGATGCTTGACGGGTGGGAACGTGTCGAAGTTGCGTTGAGGAACGGTCTAAACGAGGAGTTGGAAGTCCTTGGCCCATTGACATACATGAACCCCGTCCACTTTCGATCGTCGTTCGACCACGCCAAATGGCTCGTAACAGCCAAGCGTCGGGTAGTCCGAGCTAGCAGGTCGAGTACCTCTGTCCAGCACTACCAGAGGAGGTACTGACCTGCCGTTATGGCTTCCGTCGCTGCTCAGTCGAAGATCTCGTCGTCGGTGGCTGTGACAAGGCTGAGGTCGGCCACGTGGATTGCATTGAAGCCAAGGGCGCGCAGCGACTCGGCGATCCGCTGTGACAAGTTGGCGTCGAGCAGTAGCTTCATGCCGGTCGGGCCACCGGAACCTCGCGCTCGTTCACCGCTGAGGCCGCGTACTCGAGAGCGGCGAACACGTTTTCGCGTTCAAGGTATGGGTAGTCCATGAGCAGATGAGTGAGTCAACTCGGCGCAGAGCGGCCCCTCCGATGCTTCGGTTATCGTCCCGGCCATGTTCCGACGCACGTCTGAGGAGGAAGATCATGGATTTCTTTGTCGCCCCTGACGGCCTCCCGCGCTGCGGCTGGGCTGGCGCTGCGCCGGAGTTCCTCCACTATCACGACACCGAATGGGGGTTCCCGGTTGCCGACGACCGACGGTTGTTCGAGAAGCTCAGTCTGGAGGGCTTCCAGTCGGGGTTGAGCTGGCGGACGATCCTCGCGAAGCGACAGAACTTCCGTAGTGCGTTCGCTGACTTCAACCCGGAGGCAGTCGCGGCGTTCGACGAAACCGATGTGGAGCGCCTGCTCGGCGATGCGGGCATCGTTCGGCATCGCGGCAAGATCGAGGCCGTGATCAACAATGCCCAGCGTGTGGTCGACCTCGAGTCATCAGGCACGACGCTGGCCGCGTTCGTCTGGGCTCAGGAACCGGATGCGGACGACATCGGTCCGCCACAGTCCGTATCCACCTCGCCGACATCCATCGCGCTGTCGAAGGAGCTGAAGCGCTCGGGCTGGAAGTTTGTGGGTCCGACGACCGTGTTCGCGTTCATGCAGGCAATGGGGCTGGTGAACGACCACGCCGACGGCTGCGCGACCCGCTCCGAGGTCGAAACCGCTCGCCGCGCGTTCACGCCGCCCCGCTGAACACAACACTCCCGCGCCGCCGGTGAAGCAGTCGGCCTGGGGACTTGGCAGTACGCGCCTGATTCAGCTGCTCGGGCCGTCCTCAACGACGGAGAGGACGTTGCCCGCAGGGTCGGAGAACCACGCGACGCGGGGCATCCCCCCATGGGGGTCCGAAGCGATGCCTCTGTCGTCCTGGTCGAACTGCTTCTCGGCGTCAAGGTCCCGTGCGGCGAAGCTGCTGAAGGTCTTTGTGTCACCGAGCATCGTGCAACCTCCGGTCCACACGCCTCGGCCGTTCCGAGGCACGGTCCATAAAGCATTCTGCGCCCAGCCGGCCCGACACGCAACGGCGCATCGGGCACACGTCCGGCTAGATCACCCGGTGGCGTGGAGCGGCGGATGCTCGAGGACAGCCGGAGTAGTCGCCGGTCGCCAGCGGTAGTCAAGCTGGGTGGGCGGGACAGCGATCTCCCCTTCAACTACCCACCCGGCGCGGAGCTTGTCGCTGATCTATTGGCGTAGCTCGAATCGGCTCCCGGCTGTCCGACGGAGCTGTTCTGATCCCCACGATCATGGCTCGCCGCCGACCGGTTAACGCCGGCAGGACGACCGCATCCGACCCAGCATGGCGGTGACGTTCCTCCGACTTCACCTCACCGGGAGCTGTGACGGTGACGGTGCGGGAGCCGTGCGAGGGGGCAGCAAGGGGGCGGCGCTCAAGGACCCGTCGCGACAATATGACACTGAGCCGTGCCTGGGTCGTTCATGGGCCGCGCCAAACTCACCCGGCGGCGAAATCGCCAGGCGGCACCTGAATGCCGTCAACTCGCACCACGTCACCTGTGTCATCGCGCAACGTCAGTACTAGCGCCCCCGGGTCACCCGTCGACCGTGCCACCGTCACCGTTACGGACTCGGCCGCCGCTGGAGCCGTTGCCTTGGCGACTTCGCCGCCGTACGACGCGGAGAGCTCGGCAACACATTCGCCGCATCCTGCCGGTACGGACGCCTCAACTTGATCACCCTGGATCCTGACACCTATCGATACATCGTCCGATGCCGAGGGGTAGCGCAGCTCTGTCAGGACATAGCCGGTTGCCTCGCTGCCGGCGATGCCGATGTATGCGCCGCCGCCAGCGGCGCTGAGCACGGCGCAGCCGTCTAGGACGGGTTCGATGTCCGGGTCCGACGCCAGTTGTGGAACAGCGAGCGCGGCGCGGTCCCATACGGCGTCGCGCAGACGTTCGGGGTCCGGCGCCGACAGCGCTTCCCTTTCGGTGCCGGGCAGCGGCAGCGGCTCGAATCCGTCGCTGCGGACGCATTCCGGCAGTCCGTTCTGGGGGGTCGAGGATGCGGCGATGTTCGCAGCGTCGTCGCTTGCGATCAGCGCTTGGAGGAGGTGGTCGGTGCTCGCCTCATCGAGGCCGTAGGCCGCGACGTTCCACGGCACCTCGCCTGCGTACTCGATGCCGAACCCCTCGTGGATCGGACCCCACCGGAAGAGGCCCTCCTGGCCGTCAGGCACCAGTCCGAACGGTGAGCTTCCCGGCAGCTGGGAGACGTGGATGCCGCGGTCCCGGCCTTTCCAGTGCCTGGCGCACGGGGGTCCGGACCCTGCACCGCCGCCCAAGCCTGCCAAGGGCCCAGTGAAACCGTCGGGCATCACCGCGGTCAGGTCCGGTAGTTCCACCCCGTCGCAGCCCGCGGAAGGGTAACTCTGGCTCGAATCGGCGGGTTCGGTGTTCGGGACGCTGGTTGCTGTGGTGCCGGGACCGGCTACCACCTGCCGGTCCGGCTCACCTCCGAGCCAGATGGCGACACCGACGGCGCCGAGCACGACGATCGCTGCGGCCGAGGCCAGCATCGGCCAGCCACGCCGCCACCGATGCGCGCCCCGATGGCGTCCTTCGATCGCAGCGACGATCGCTCCCGGGTCGTCGAGCGGTTCGACCAGCGCTTCGAGTTGGTCACGGATCAGTTCATCGACGGACATGGTCGTCCTCCTCGTCGTTCTCGCCACCTGCGCGCTGGTCAAGGCGGCTGCGCAGTGCCTCCCTCGCGCGGTGCAGTTGAGTTTTCACGGTACCGTCGCTCACCTCGAGGGTGGCCGCCACCTCGGAGATGGACATGTCGAGCAGGTAGTGCAGGGCGGTGATCTGGCGTTGCCGTTCCGGCAACGAACGCAGGGCTTCGAGCACTACGTCGTCCAGCTCGGGCACCGCCGCCGCTATCACGGGTGGTCGGCGGAGCAGCCGCTCGAACGCGCGGCCCTCAGCGCCTCGCCGACGCACACCAGAACGGACCCTGTTTAACGCAGCCGCGACGACCCAGGCCCGGAGGTTCGTCACCTCGAACTCTCGCTCGAGCGTTGTAGCGAGCACGTCCTGGACGGCGTCTTCCCCCGCGGTCCTGTCGCCGCATGCGAAGCCGACCGCGGCAACGACGCGCGGGTACTCCTCTAGTACGAACGTCTCCAACCGCTGTCGGTCCATCACGCGTCCTCCACCTCAGTGACGTACCTCGACCGCTTCGAGGTTGACAACTTCAGGGGGTTTTCAGAAACCCGCTGACTCAGCGGAGCAAGCGAACCCGGTCACTGTGCCGCCGCGGCGTCTGCCCGCAACTACGCCGGACGGGGCACCTGACCTACTCAGATGGGCGCATCCCTCCCGTGTCGGCGACCCGCACTCCTGCTGCAACTGGCAGAGCGAACGCGCGTCCTGCGGCGGTCCACGTGGGCCCTCGGGGGTGTCGGCCCGGGCCAGCTCCAAGAGCTCGTAAGGGTGGAGGTCGATGTCGCCACGTCGACAACTCTGCCTTCGGCCGGGCTCCCCTCCTCCGGGTCGTCAGCGCTCGAGCATCCCGCTAGCAGGAGGACCAATGCAACGTTGACCACTTAGTTCCCACGGCACTGGTGGATCGAAGTTCACGTCGAGGCTCCGACGCCCGACACGACGACGACGGTCGTGGTGGTGCGTGGGGTCAGCTCGAACGTCTGGGCATGGTCTGAGCGTCAGCGAAGGGGTGGTCGGCCGAGAACCGTCGCCGAGCCGTTGCTACCGGAGGCGTGTACGTGGTTGACGGCGACAAACCGCCCACTGACTCTGGATTCACGTCAGTCGGTCACTCAGTAGTGGGTCACTCAGCAGTAGGCCACTCAGTAGCCAAGTTGGATCGGCTGCATGGCCAGCACCACCAGCGCGCCCAGAAGCGACAATCCACTCAGTGCCACGGCAAGATGCGAGGTCTGAGGGCTGGAGAGCTTCGACCCGATCCCGGCAAAGAAGAGTACCGAGGCGAACAGAACCGCTGTCAACACAAAATCCTCGGCCGTCCTGGTCGCCTCGTCGGCCTTGATCTGGTGTTCTTCGGCAAGCTCCAGCAGCCGGTCTGACTCCTTCTGGGCCGCGGAGGTGAACATGCCCGAGGCGAACGGGGTTTCATCGGGCAACTCATAGCCAGCACTACCGATGCCCTTCGCCCAGTCATTGAAAGCGGGGACGAATTCGGCTCTGAAGCGATCACGGATAAACGCCGATCGGACTTCGTCTCCTGCGAGATGCGCGCTCACCCAATCGGTGAAGAGGGCCACGTCGATGACGAGTTGCTGGTCAGCTGCGCTCGCAGCCCTGGTCGAGCGCGAGCGAACCTCTGACGCTTCTCGGTTCAACGTGGAAGCGTGTCCGTTCCAACGCGACGACTGGTAGCCGCTCCAAGCGGACAGCACGGTGGCCAGACTCAGCAGCACCGCAGCGCTCAACTCCCACCATTCCGTCGACCGCTTCACAGGTATGTCCACTGACATTTCGATTCCTTAGCCACTGTTGGTCATCCGAGTACCGGCTGGCAACGAGCAGGCTCAGTGGGCTCGGAACTGTCGGCCGCCGTCGGCCGCCCACTGCTCGCGCAGCGAGTATTCCAAGGAGCGTAGGGTCCTTGACTGACTGACGATCCCAGCAATAGCGACAAGTACGTAAAGCAGCCACCATCCCGGCTTGTCCTGGACCCTGCTGACCACATTGGCTCGATCCAGATCGACGGAATCCATCGCACCAACCAGCAGCATCAGCCCACCCACCACGGCGGTCGCCCCTGCAGTGGCAGTCAGGACCGTGAGGATGATCATCGGTAGGTCACCGACGATCGCAACCAGGCCGAGCAGCATCGCGAGGATCACCCCTACCAGGACGATCAGCCAGGTCCACGTGACGTTGAGCGCAACCATTGCGCTTGAGCCGAGCATGAACCCGATGCCGGCCATTGCGACCGCAACCGAGATTTCGTAGTACAGGTACGCAAGCGCGGCGAACACCAAGGCCACCAGCGCTCCCACCAGCCATGCGACCGCGCCAGCTAGAAATTGGTCACCGGTCGCTGCCGCCACCACACCGGCACCGACCGAGAAACCCACGAACGCACCCCATATCGGGATGACCAGGCGCATTGTGAGATAACCCCGGAAGCAGAACAGCGTCCCCACTGCGATTGCAATGATTCCAAGGATCACGTCGCTCATTGCAACAGTGTGCCCCACGACCAACCGGCCACGGAGCACCTGCCCCCGAGATTCTCCGACCACTCAGCAGTGGCGCGCACCGGGCGATGGGCTCAGCAGTGGCGCGCGGCTTCTTCGGCAAAGCCTTGGAGCCCTTCGAGCTCCGATCGAGTCCGTCGTCAGTGCTCAGCTTGCCCACCTGAGTTCCCTGCCGATCTTCGACAGACGCCCATCGACGATCAGACCGTTCTCGGCGAACCCCGAACCCTCGGTCCATTTGGCACCCAACTGAAGTCTGACCACATGGCCAGCAACGCGCCCGGCTCCTCCGCCCCGATCCACCACTTCGAGTTCGTCCACCGCGCTGCGGGCCTGATGCTTGGAGGTGCAGTTGAACACGATGCTCTCGGTAGAAGAACCGCCCCTGGGACACCAGAGAGGTCCGAACTGTCTGCATCTACACGATGTGAATCGAGACCTTCGGGTTCGCACACGTTCGAACATTCGCCAATGTGTCGCTGGAGCCGCCGTGTGCCAGTTCGTATCGGAGTGCTCGACGTGCCGAGCACCGCAAGGACGACGACTGGATACGACATGGCACAAGCAAGTCCAACGCCGGCCGGGTTCATCAACACCAACTTGACTCCCCGGCGGCGATAGAGCCACTTGTCCGCGCTGAAGGTTGTCGACAGTTCGCCGCGCTGAGGCTCCACTCCGCTAGCCACAAGACGCTCCTCGAACACAACAACACCGTCAGGCGGCCCGTCGTCGGACTTCATCAGCGAAGGCCGGCGCGCCGCCTCGTTCGAGTGCGTCGAGGATCTGGGACAGCGTTCGCGGGGATTGGCGGTTGGCCGCGGCTTGCCTCGACAGCTCGTCGACCACTGCGGAAGGGGCTAGGTCGAGCAGGTCGAGGAGGAAGGTGTCGGGGTGGATGACCTCGATTGCGTACGGCTCGGTGCTGTTGTCGGGGAAGTCGGAGGTGTTGAAAGTCACGATCCCCCCCAGCGTTGGCTCGCACCGCAGCAGCGAGAACGTGACGATCCTTCGGGTCGCACGTGAGCCCGTCGATGAGCTACCGGTAGCCGCTCACCTCGGCGTCCGGGAACGCAGTGATCATCTGGCCGAGCAGGTGGTCCACAGCCGACGGGTCAACCACCGCGGCCAGGTTGCGCCGCAGTTCCTCAACGATGTCGGCTGACCACAGAGCGCGGTAAAGCCCGAGTTCGGCCAGCCGGAGCAAGGTGTCGCGCAGATGTGCTGGGTACAGAACGCAGGTGTCGAGCACCGCCGAGAACGTCACGACCGCTCAGCGGGTTCGCCTTGGTGTGGTCGTGCGTTCGTAGAGGTCGGCCTCATCCGCGATCTCGACCATCCGGTCGAGCGCCTCACGACGCTCGACCGATGCCCGCTCGCGATACGCGAGCACGTCCGCAAGGCGGATCCGTCGATGACGGCCGGGCTGTTCAAAGGGGATCTCACCCGACTCGACCAGCTTCACAACGGTCGGTCGGCTCACGCCCAACAGATCAGCCGCCTCTTGGGTGGTGAGTCGCTGGTGCACCGGTGCGATCGTCACTGCTTGGCCCTGTGCCATCGCCTCCACCACGTCGCGCAGGACCTCGAAGACCTCGGGCGGCAGGACGAGTTGTTCGCCGTTCGGTCCCAACAGGGTGGTCGTGGGCTCAACCCCCAAGCTATCAAGGAGCGCGGCGAGGCCCGTCAGCGACTCCCCCGGCGGCAGGACGGTTCGATCGAGCGTGGGTGTCGCCATGTTGGTGCTCCTTCAGTACGACCCCATCGTAACAGCAAATCGAAAAACTCGAAATCACTCACCGTGAACGAGGATGTCGAGCCGTGCATCGGGAGTGCCGACCACTTCGACTCGAAAGACGGGCAACAGGTCCGTTCCACCGAGTTCGCGTAACAGCCCGGATCCGTCCGTTTGCAGGGATTGCGGCTCTCGACCTCCCGGCCAATACAGGCCGACGCCGCTGTCTACCGATAGTTCTCACCAGTCCCGATGGTCGGGCTTCACGCCTTGAAGGAGGAACAATCATGAACGGATATGTGGCACAGCGACGAGGACGGTTCTACGCGGTCATATACGAAGGCCGCGACCCAGTCACCGGCAAACGAGATACGCAGGTGGCACCCAGCAGGAACCGGCCGCGCCGAAGCAAAACGCCTCGCCGCCAACCTCGCCGCGCAGGAACAGACGCGAGCCGACGCGGTGCGCTCGCCGACGCGCTGCGACGCGGACTCGTGACCCAACACGGGGCTCGCCCATCGCAGCACCTCGTCGGCGGCGCTCGGTAGAAGACTCGGGTCGACTCGGAGTGCCTCGAGAGTTGGTCGGGGTGATGCACCAGCTCCATCAGGTCCTGCGAGAGCGCGTTGCGTGTCGGCTCGCTCCCCGCGACCGTGAGGATCATGAAGAAGGCGTCGAGCTCTGCGCCGGTTGGCGCGGAGCTCTCGCCGTCAGGGTCGGTGACCTCTAGTTGCTCATGGTGACGCCTCGTTGACCTCGGAGCGCATAGCGCTCGCGCGCGGAAATGCGCCGCGCCGAAATTCGGCGAAGTACTCGGCAAGCTCGGCCTCGGACCCGGCGACGAACGGGCCCCGCGCAGCGAGCGCCGTGTCTTGCCGTTCACCGGCGTACAACAGAACACGGGCCGGGACATCGTCGGTGCGGATCTTGACCACATCGGTCGCTTCGTTCGACCCGCGGTCCAACCAGCCCACCTGGCCAGCGACCACTGCCACAGGCGGATCGCCGGCCGACACGGCGCCCTCGAGAACGAAGAGAAAGCCGTTGTAGGAGGATGGGAGCTCCTGTTCGAACGTGGAGTTCGCCTGCAGCCGAACGTCGAGCAGCGTGATCGGAACCGCATTGATGGTCTCGGCCGAGAGGCCACCGGAGCGCCCGCTGTAGAGGCGCGCTTCCACGCCGGGCTCCCGGCGGACGGGCATACGGTCCTGGGCCAGGAGTTGCACCCGCGGCGCAATGTGTCGCTGGTTCTCGGGGAGGACGACCCACAGCTGGAGCAAGCGCATGCCCTCGGACACCACGGCCTGCTCCGAATGAACGATGCCGCCGCCGGCCGTCATCCATTCGACGTCGCCTTCGCCGACCTTGCCGCCCAGGTCCTCCATCGAGCCCTTCAGCATGAAGGTCACGGTCTCGATCCCCGCATGGGGGTGCTCGCCGCCGAAGTGGCCGGCGTCGCTGATGCGATCGTCCATCATCAAGAAGAAGGGATCTGTCGCTTCAAAATCGCTGGGCGGAATCACCGCGGCGGCCGTGTGGGCCGGCCCGTCAAAACCCGGACCGGCCGGAGGAACGGTGATGACGCGGCTGATATTGCGAAGCAGTGACATGGTCGGCTCCTTGTGGGTTGGCGTGAAAGTGCTGTGCAGCGCGGAATAGATCGTTCGGCGTCGTCAGATTTGTCCATGCGGCGCGGTGGTCATGGGTACTTGCGTCCTAGTGGTCAGTAGCCGTTCACGCTCAGGTGCTCAGCAGTCGGAGGACGAGGGCAGCGATGGACAGAGCTAGCGGCAGCATCGGGCCGCCTATGCCCTTGGTGTCGCCGACACGGATGTGGCTGATGATGGCGCCGAGGAAGTAGACCGTCAGGCCGATCGCGGCGGCGATGCCGATCGGTGCGATCCAGAGTCCGATGATCAGCCCGGCGGCGGCGGCGAGTTCCAGCCCTGCGAGGACCGGG
Organism: Microthrixaceae bacterium; assembly: GCA_049647585.1. GTDB lineage: Bacteria > Actinomycetota > Acidimicrobiia > Acidimicrobiales > Microtrichaceae > JAGQSZ01. The sequence goes on from JBARXY010000004.1 coordinate 187,302, forward strand.
AACATGTTGAGGGGGACGCCGACGGTGCCGTGGATTCCCTCGACGACCTTGTCGTTCTTCTGGAGCTTCATGGCGGCGGACATGGTGACCATGAGTGCTAGCAGGATGCTGACGATGACAGTTGCGATGAACATTGGGTTCTCCTGGTGGGGGATCTTGGGTGGGTGGACGGTGCTGACAGCGGTCAGCCCCACGGCGGGTGGCGTGAGCTGCAGTTCGCAGCTCTGGCAGTCATCGGTCCGGGCGGCGCAGGTCAGTCGGAGCTGGCGTTCGGGATTCGGGCCGCCGCCGCATCGGCCCGGATGCGGGGGCCGGCCTCGACGCCCAGGAGCTCGATGCCGTGGAGCATGGCCTCGTGGGGGAGCAACACGTTCGTCATCTGGAAGGTGAGTCGGTCGATGCCGCCGAGGACCTCGTCGACGTGCTGCGCCTTGGCCACCACTGCGTCTGGGTCACCGATCAGGTACGCCCCGCCGGGTCCGCTCGCGGCCTCGTACTCGGCCTTGCTCGGCGGGCTCCACCCGCGCTCGCGGCCGATGGTCGCCATGAGTCGGGCGTAGCCGGGCCAGGTGGCGTCGATGGCCTCCTGGGTCGTGTCGGCGAGGAAACCGAAGGCGTGGACGCCGACACGGAGTGACTCCGGGTCGTGGCCCGCCTGGCGCCCGGCCTCTCGGTAGAGGTCGACGAGCGGGCGGAACCGCTCGAACGTGCCGCCGATGATGGCGACCATGAGGGGGAGACCGAGCAGGCCGGCCCGGGCGAAGGACTCGGGGGTGCCACCGACGCCGAGCCACACGGGCAGCTGCTCCTGCACGGGGCGGGGGAACACGCCCTGCCCACTGAGGGCGGGGCGGTGCCGGCCAGACCAGGTGGGGTTGGTCTCGTCGCGGAGCTGGAGGAGGAGCTCCAGCTTCTCGGCGAAGAGACTGTCGTAGTCGGCGAGGTCGTGGCCGAACAGCGGGTACGCCTCGATCGACGAGCCCCGGCCCACCACCAGCTCGGCCCGGCCTCGTGAGAGCAGGTCGAGGGTGGCGAACTGCTGGAACACCCGCACGGGGTCATTCGCGCTGAGCACGGTGACGGCGCTGGTGAGGCGGATCCGCTCGGTGCGGGCCGCTGCCGCGGCCAGGATCAGCGTGGGCGCCGAGTCCAGGTACTCCTTGCGGTGGTGCTCGCCGATACCGAACACGTCGACACCGGCGCGGTCGGCGGCCTCGATCTCCTCGAGGAGGTGGGCCACCCGATCGACGGCGCTGAGGGTGGTGCCAGTGGCGGGGTCCGAGACCACCGCGGCGAAGCTGTCGATGCCGATCTGCATGCTGACCCTCCCGGGACAAGTGGTTGAAGTATCAACCTTCGGGGAAGGTAACCAGCTCCGCAGGTACGGCATTCCCCCTGGGTGGGCCAGTCCCAACGTAGCCCGACGACGACCGCGGTCCGGCATCCGATTGGGGTGAGCGGCGGGTGTGGCGGCTGTGTTGTGATCACGGGTTCACGGCTGCGTTCGATCAGGTCCCCCCCGGCGGAACGGACCCTCGACCGCGCGCTCGATGAGCTCTGGCGTATCGCGACTGGTCCAGCGTACGCAGCGGTGCTCGAGGTCGTCGTCGCCGCCCGTACCGACGACGGTCTTCGGACGGTGGTCCACGGCGTGGCAGCTGGGCTGGAGAGCACGATGATCGAGCTCGTCATGCGTTTCTCGCCCGAGATCGCTGACTCCGAGACGGCTCGACGGATCGTCGACATCGCGTTCACCTTCGTGCAGGGCGCTGCGGTTTCCCGCATCGGCGGCTTCGGCCGGCCTGACGAGGTCATCGAATTCGCCAAGTCCGTCATCGGTACGAGCTGCCGAGCCCCGGCCCTCTCGCGCATCGAGACATCCCAGAAGGAACCGTGACCGAGACCATGACCGAACCGGCAACGTCGGCTGCACCGATCGCGGCCGAGCTGCGCCCATCGACATCGCGTCAGATCCCCGTACGACAACTCCAGACGAACCCATCCGAGGTGACGACCGACTGGATCGTGCCCGGCGACCCGATTTTCAGCCATCTCCTGGCAACCCTGTCAGCCGTCTTCCCCAAAGGTGAGGACTTCTTCGTCGCGTCAGTTCGGCGTAACCGTGACGCTGTCGCCGAGCACTTCACGGGTCTGCTCGCCGAGGCCGTGCTCGACCACGAACCGACCCGGCACATCCTGTTCGGGCAGGAGTCGATCGAACCGCTCATGTCCTGGCACGCGCTCGAGGAACTGGAGCACAAGAACGTGGCGTTCGATGTACAGCGAAGCATGCCTCAGATCACCGGGGCGCAGCCATGTCGGCGGCGCATCGACTCGCCATCAGGGTGACCGATCCCGACGCACCGATCAACCCATCGCACTACCGGGCTGCAGTCGGCTGCCCAATTGGTCAGTTCGGTCGTAGCGTTCGATGTCGCTTCACGGTCCTGGGCGTTCGGCGCTACCCGTCGGCGAACGCCGTCTGCAGGCGTGCCAGGTCGGCGGCGAGAGAGGCCGACTCCGCGGAACCCGCAAGGCGATAGGTGTCGCCGAACCATCGGGTCCAGACGTCATCGACTGCCTTCTGATCGATTGGTTGCCGGTGCAATACGAGTCTCACCAAGTCGGAGGACTCAGGGTCGTACTCATCGTCAGGCGCACCGATCTCGATCAATCCGATCGGGTCCCAAGCGTTGACCACCTCTCGCACAGCGACGAGAGCTCGCTGGTAGGTCTCCGGGGTCTGCGCCACTTCTCCACCCTACGAGGCCCCTCGATCAGGCGAGCTCAGCGATGCGAGATCGATCTCGCATCGGAGGAGGTCACCAGCGGCGGTTGGAGCCGAACGCCATGGTTCGGCCGACGTCGCTCAGGTCTCGTCCTTCTAACCGACGGGGTGACCCGAGACGTCCGGTGAACACTCCGGCGGACTCCCCGACAAGGCCGACGACCAAGCCGACACGCTCGGCGTGGACGTCGGTCGGCCAGGGTCGCGGGGGCCCGTCATTGACCCAGTGACCGTTCACACAGACGGTCATGTGTTGCACCGGTCGACCTCGGTCGAGAGCGCCCTCCGTGTCGTAGATGAAGTTGTCACCCTGTAGATGCCCGTTCCGGCAGTGGTGAGCCAAGTACGATCCGCCGGCCGTCACCGAGTGGGCCTCTCGGAGCTCGATGCCGTAGCTGGCGGCGATCTTGCCGACTCCTGTCAGGTCGGGGCAGCTCGCAGCGATCCGTCGAAGGTGTAGTGGAGCGTTCTCGACGATGTCGAAGATGTTCGTCGGGGTGCCGCATCGGTAGCACTTCGACACTGCGACCTCGATGGCAACTCGGCGAGTGGCCCTCGCCTGGCACGTCGGGCACGTCGGATTCGTACCGTCGTGGAAGTGCCGGGGCGATCGGCATGGATAGCCATCGACGTCGTACATGCCGCCGCGTCCGCTCAAGGCGAGCCTGGTGGGACTGAGGAGGTGATCGGAGCTGAACCCGTCACGCAACGTTTCGAGGGTGGCCCAGTCGGGCCAGAAGGAGATGACAGGAAGCGCCATCTGGGCATAGAGGGCCCTCGCTGCCGGTTCGGGAGCGTGAGAGACGATCACCTCGATGGCGAACAGTGGTTTGCCTTCGCCTGAACGGATCAGGATGTCGGGGCGGATCCCGTTGGCGAGTACACGGTCCCGGTCGATGACGAGGTCACGGTGCCTCGCCAGGTTCCCGACCTTGATGACGTCGCATCGTCTGCACGGTAGCTCGATCGGGTACACCCCGCCCTGTGCCGCCGCGTTTGCGATCGACTGGCAGATGATCTCGATCGCGATCTTGTGCAGCGCTGTCTCGCCGCCGCATCCGCCGCTGCCCTTGTGGGAGAAGTGAGGTCGGTTGTGATCACCATTGCGCCACGACAACGGGGCGCCGCACCCGACGCAAGCGAGACCGGCCGGAACGTCGCCCATCTTCACGGCCTCATGCACCCACAGGAGTCCGCCAGCGTTGTCCGCGACTGGGACCTTCAGCCCAGAGTTGCGACTCATCGAGCTTCGCCTGCGCTCACGGAACGGTCCCTTCTCCCGACTTTCACTTCTACGGAGCATACGGAGGGCGTGTGACGCTAAGAATGTAAATGTCTCCGGTGGGAGCGATGCGCGTGATGAAGGTCACGATCGAGGCCCGGACGTCTTCCAGGAGCCATGCTTCAGAGCACTTGGTCGCCCATCTTGTGCTAGGTGTGAGTCCCGCTCCGAGGTGCCGCTTTAGTTGACGTGATTCCTCCGTCACCATTGCAGCCAGCGAACCGTCGAGCTCGGCGAGGACGCCCAAGGCAAGCTCAGCCATCCCGCGCTGCCTGCCTCGCCTTCACCCGCCCCGCTGCTCACGCTGCGAGATCAACGACAACCTCCGTCAGCTGAACCCACGGCAGACCCCACCCCCCTCCGGAAGCGGCTGAGCACGACAGGCGGTCCACCTGCCCGCAGGACGCGTCGACCATCCTTGCGGTGTGCGTGGACAGCGCGAGCACCTGTGGGAGAGCTGGAAACATGATCAACGAGGTGGAACCGAGACGAACACTGCTGGGCTGGTTGGACGCCCAACAGCAGGCGGAGCTCATCCGCCCGGACGACGACATCGATGGGTCCACGGCCGACGACGATCCCATCACAAAGACGCGAGGCGAGTCGCCCGTGCAGCTGTCGGGTCCCCGACGTGAGGGACCTGAGACGAGGAACCGTGGTGAAGCACCGGACGGGATGCGTTGGAGTGGTCAACGCAGGGAGGGTCCACTCACCCATGTCCGTGGCGAGTTCGAGTAGCCGTGAACTCGGAAATCGACGTCCTGATTGTCGCCGATAAGGGTGACCCACACGGGTCCGCAGTCGGTCGATCCCTCGACGAGCTCGACTCGACATGGCTGCGCATCAGCTACGGCGACTTGACCGAGACGTCCATCACCTGGGAGCCCGGCTCGCCGCTCGACATACGGCGAGACGATTCAGTCTGGACCGTCTCCAAGGCGACGACAGTCTGGTGGCGGCGCAGCGGCGCCGCCGATACCGGCGAACTGGGCCAGCTCGAGGCGGCGCTGTACCACGACGAGGTCCACGCGATCGTCCCGGCAGCTCTCGACTCGATCGGTGTGCGCTGGGTCGACGCGCCGGCGACGCAGTGGGCCGCTGGCCAGAAGCTCCGTCAGCTCGCGACGGCGAGCCGGCTCGGCATAAGCCACCCCGACACACTCGTCACCGGCTCGCCGGACGCCGCCAGGGACTGGGCGAACGAGCGCACCACCCCGATTGTCGCCAAGGCTGTCTCGTCCGGCTTCGGCATCGCCCCGTTCGTCGGCACCGTTCCTCCGGAGGAATTCGCCCGGGTCAAACACTGCCCGACGATGCTGCAAGAACGCGTCGACTCCACTGCCGACCTGCGAGTGGTCACGATCGGCGACCAGGCGATCTCGTGGCACAGGCCCAGGCGTCAGGGACGCGGCCAGACCGATTGGCGCCGTGTCGACCCGGCCGGGGCGGACTTCCGACACACCGAGCGACCTTCTGTCGAGGAGTCAGCCCAGTCCATCGCCGCCGCTCTCGGACTCACATTCTCCGTTCAGGACTGGCTCGAAGTTGGAGATGGCGAGGTGTTCCTCGAGGTGAACCCACAGGGGCAATGGCTCTTCCTGGCAGACGCCGAGACAACCATCGTCCCAGCCCTCGCCGCCCACCTGTACACCGGTCTGAGAGGGAGGCACGGTGACTGACGGCGCGGAACCATCGGGTGCCCCTGATCCCACCGAGGGCGAATGGCCGTCGTGGCGCCGGCACGTCTGGGCCGATCTGCTACCTGATGCTCTGGCACCACCCCAGAGCGGTCTCAGGGCACCCGAGTACGAGCGACCCGACTGGCTCGACAGTTCCCGGGCGCACACCGAACTCTCCCTGGGACTAGCGAAAGACCTGTTCGAACTCGCTGAAGCTCGCGCCGACCACGGCGAGGCCCGCGGCGGAAAGATCGCACAGAGCGCACTCACGCTTCTCGCCATCGCGTTCACCGCGACCGGGTTCCTGGCCGCACGTCTCCGTGTTCTCGACGTAGACGTGTGGGTCTGGATCACTCTGCTCCCGGCGGCGATCGCCATCGTGTCACTCTCGCTGGCGGCACTTCAGGCAATGGACGCGGAGCAACGTGTCCGCCTCTCGTTCCCCCCGCTGATCGACGACGTCGCTCAAGCTGAACCGGCAGATCAGACTGCGAAACTCGTCGAGGGATACGACCAGGCCGCCTTCCTTGCCAACTGGTGCTCAAACCGACGACTCGACGAACTCATCCAGGCGAAGGCTTGGCTCACCCGGGGCATCATCGCTCTCATCGTCACCGGTCTAATCGTCGTCGGCGCATGGTCCGTGGCCACACCCAATCAGGAGAGCACCCCGCGATCCCACCACCCACACGACCACGGCGACGATCGACCCGATGATCGCCAGGATCCCAGAGGCGGATGACTCGTCCGGAGCCCCCGGGTACGGATCTGGCGCGAACTCCGCAAGTGCAGACCGGCGTTCCGCCGGGCACTATCTGCGCACTCAGCCGTGGCTCGGCCTATCGGCGCGGGATAGCGCTGCGTCGAGGACGTCGTGAACCCGGGCTCCCAACGTGGCAACAACGACACGATCTCCGATTCCCCGCCGCCATCTCGACCTCGCTCTCGCGTCCACGCTATCGAGCCAGCCGACAACGAACCCGATTGGTGAGCAAGCGAATCGAACCACCCGGAGAAGCACTCGACGCGGATGACCGCTACAGCCCGAGAACCGCCGAGAGCACCATGAGACTGGCAGCGGCCCCTGTCACCGCACCACCGAACGTCGTCGCTACCGCTGGCCCAGCGTTGATGCCGAGCTCAGGGTGGGCGGCAACGGTACGCCCGTAGGTCCACCCGAATCTCGCGCCGCCACGAGCAAACTGGACGAGCACGATCACGCCGACCAGCATCACGCCAAGCTTCGCTTCGACCCGGAATTCACAGTCGTTCCGGCGTACGCGACGAGACCACTCACAGCTGAGCCCGCAACGTGGTGCCGTTCTGTTTTCTCGAGCTCACAACTGGGTCCAACAAGAATCAGCAGCTCGGGTCAGCACCTGGGCGCCCAGGGGTCGGGCTGACTGTTCGCCGACGACGGCAGCGGTGACCACAGCGCTGGTGCCACGGTGCCTAACCCGACCCTTCCTCAGTCAACCGTTCGGAGGTGAACCATACTGAGCCGGCACGCACGCGCCACCCTGACCGACCGGCTGCCTCATTGGCGGGCGTGCCTGTCGCATGCTCACGTCGGCACCAAGACCTGGTTTTGCGCTGCTGCCGTACACCTCTGATGTTCTGCGACCTCCGATCATCGGCGAGCACGCCTGCCGAGGCAGGCCAGTTCAGATCATCACCGGCCCGTTTACGTCGATTGGGCGTAGGCCAGGTCGAGCCCGACTACGCGCACATCGAGCCCGTGCACGTCCGAGGTTCGAGCGTCGGCCTCCAACCGACTCATCACCTCGTCGCGATCGAGGCGAGCCGCTCGCTGACGGCGCGAATCTCCGACTGACCAACTTGTGAGGTCGGGCCAGAGCACCAGGTAGATCCCGTGTGGACCGATGTCCTGCATGTACTCGTCGACGAGCTGTGCGTCGAGGGCGGTCTCAACATCCTTGTGCCACGAACCCTTCACCTCTATCGGGACCGTCACGCGCAGGCCATCAACAACGGTGTCGACCTGAAGGTCGACCTGGCGGGGACGTCCTGTTCTGTGTGTGCGGCGTACCTCGACCTCGCTGTTCACGATCACATGTCGGGTGACGAGCAGATCGTGAAGGCGGTTGTGCAGGTAGCCGGTGGCCTCCTCCTCTGTCTTGGGTCTCATCGAGTCGGTGTTCCACAGCAGATGGGACTCCGGGACAGCGCCGGTCAACCGCTGCTGCACTTCGTTCAGGGCGGCGACGACCGCATCGAGCAGGTCGCCACCGGATCGAACCAACCGCGCCGACGTCACTTCGCTCAAGGCCGCTAGTTGCGACCATGGGGTCGATGTCCATTGCGACCGGAGGGCGGACGCTTCGGCCGTCGCCAACGAGTAGCGCAGTGACGGGAAGTCCGGGAAGGCATCCGCAATGTGCCGCAGAGCGGCGATCGCTCCTGGTGTGGCTCGCTCCTCCAAGGTCGTGACCAGGGAGTCTCGGAGTTCGGCGACAAAATGGCGACGCCCGAGAGCCCCGCTCATCTCTGGGTCGCTGGTCGGCGGAAAGGTGCGGCGCAACCAAGCGTAAGCATCCGCCAGTCGGCGAGAGGAGCAGTCGGATAAGGAGCCGTAACGCGAATATCGGTCACGGCCTAGCACTGCCAATGCCGTCTCGGGGTCATCAACCCGGTCCAGGTAGTGTCGGACCGTAGGCCACGCACCGTCGAAGTCCCGGTGGAGCATGAGGTCGAGGCCGAACCGGATCAGGTCTGCCTCCGACCGCCGATCGTGAACGAGTGCGGTAGCGGCCTGCGCAATTAGAGCATCGGGGTCGCATCTCGCCAGTTGCTCCATCGACCACCGTCGCTCCTTTGCTGATCCAGTCTTGACGAGCTGGAGGAGCGCGTTTCGGAGTACCGGTCCCCACAGCCGGTCGATGGTGGAACTATCGACCCACGGGTGCCGGTCCCCGACAGGGACGATGTCCGCAGCGGCGATCAGCGCCAGGTCATCGACGCCCGCAGCTTCGGCCGCTTCGATGAGAGCGAGAACATCCTCGTCACCGAGGCCGGGCAACGCCCGAGCGATGAAGGCCGGTGCCCACCGGCGCCATAGCTGCGGGCTCAAGGCAGCGAGCGTGTCCAGATCGTCACGGAGCAGGAGGACCAGGCAACGCAGACCGGCGGCGGACTCCGTGTCGAGGGCGTATTGCGCTGCGCCAAGCCAGCTAGATGACGTGCAGTTCGCCTGGGCCAGGAACTCGGGACACCTGCGAACGATGGCGCTTTGGACTTCTGGGTCGACAGTGGGCCACCGATCGCAACTGGTGATGTCCGAAACCCAGTCATCGTCGCGATCGCCGCCGACCGGAATCGTGATCAGAGCCAGAGCGGTGCAGAAGGCGGCCTTCTGCTTCTTATCGAAGCTCTCCAAAAGCCCAGGTAGGCGGCGGTTCAGGCCGTCGGTCGTCTTCTCTGCTGGCTTGTGCCGTTCGATGCGCTCTCGCCCCGATTTTACGTAGTCGCTGTCCAGCACAATCGGCTCGAGCCAGACATCCACGAAGGCAGGTCGCGCCGGATGGTCCGGGGGCAGCCCCGAAACGAGTTCGAGATGTGCGCGGCTGAGAGGGTCGTAGCTCTGCCGCGCGACCATCTCGTAGGACCGCCCAACCGTCGAGGAGGCGGAGGCGGCGTAACGATCGATCGCCCAGCCGAGGTCATCGGCGCGGCACAGGCGGTCGTGGCCGAAGCCCAGGACGCGTGCCATCTCGTCTTCATCGCTCACGCGGGCAGCAAGACCGTCGATCAGCGATCGCCGAATTGTTGCGTCCTCGATGGCTGCGACTGAAGAGTCGCTGTACGAGTCGAACACGATTCCAAGGTGGACATGAGTTCGCTCGCGAGCCAACTTGCAGACTGCGTCGAGTGCACTGGGCTGGTCCAAGTGGCACAGGACAAGATCGACGGCAGCGTTGGCCACCCGGGCCACGTTGTGTCCAACCGGCATGAGTCCGAGTCGGCCCACCCAGTCCACGACAGCGTCGAGGTCGTCTTCGGCGAGTTCGTCGGCCAGGACGTGTAGGAACGAGTTGTAGGGGCCGAAGTAGTTCGACCGCTTGGGTTCGCGGAGGATGGCCAGAACGTCGGCGGTGCTGATGACATGAGGCCAACAGGCCAGCAGGCCAGCGCCGAGCAGACCGTCCCACGACTCGTCGTTGTCGTCCGACTCCGCGACAAGGGGCAGCAATGCAGGGACAGTCCGGCGTTCGGCGCCGACGGCGAGGTTCGCCGCTGTCGCTCGGGCGTGGGCGTCGCCGCCACCGTTCAGGGCGAAGGTGACCATGTCTTCGACGAGCGTGTCTCGATCGAGATCACGGACGGCGTCGAGACCGGCCCTACGGACGATGAAGTCATCGTTTGCAAGCGCTGCACGGACCTGATCGTCGAGGCCTGGATGGACGAGTTTGGGCCAGTCCACGCGACCAGCCAAAACTGGGTTACTGAAGACCGCGTCGACGATCGTTCTCCTGATCGTGTCGTTCGGCAGATCCAGGTCCGATGCGAACGCCGTCGGGTCGGCGTCCACCAGCCAGCCGAATCGGGCCGGGTCAATGGTTACGCACCACCCGGCGACCAACCGGGTCTGCGGCCACAACCGACCGTCCGGGGCGACAATCAGGCTCCGCACCTGCGCATCGACCAAATCGTTGTCGACGATCCAACGGGCGGCGAGGTAGTCGCCGAATGTGGCGTGGTCCCATCGCCTGACCCCCGGGGCAGCCGCGGAGACGAGAGCAGTCCCGAAGACCTCCGCTACTGCGTCCTTGGTCACGGCGGACTGAGCTGCCCCAGCACCTTCCGATCCCCCGACCAGCGTTGCCTCGTCGAGGACTTCGCTCCGATCTGCCTGCCGACCCATCAACAGCTGTCCGCCGAGCACGCTGGCTGCGCCCATGCGCGTGGCTACCGAAAACCGTTGGGCGGCAGTGAGCCGGCCCGTAGTACCGGATGCCAGCCGATTCGGGTTCGTCTCCTCGCATATGGCCAAGAGGCCAGACCCGTAGAGCTCGGCTGGGTCGGAGCTCAGCCCGCCATCACGGCGGAACTGCGAGACGAGCATACGGAGCGTGAGCGGGCGACTGGCCATGACGGCAGTTCCCACAGCCTCGACCTCGGCGAGGAACCTCTCCGCATCCAGGCCTTCCGAGCTGACCCAGGCAGCGACATCGTCGCGCCGCAGCGGTTGGAGCTCGACCACCTTCAAGGCGTCGCCGTAGGCGTCGCGCAGCGCCTCCTCGAGAAGCCCAGACCACGACGATCCTCGGGCGACGAGCCGCAGCCGCAGACGGTCGGCCGGCCAGGCGCGGACCCAAGTCGACACGATGTGCTCGGCGGTGGGCACTTGGAGCTTCGCCTCGTCGAGCGCGTCCAGGACGAGGGTCAGCTCATCGCCGCTGGCCTGCCAGTTCCTCACGGCAGGCGACTCGACAACGAGACGCTCCAGCCCAGTGTCGGTCGTGGCGAGGCCCAACTCGATAGGAGCAAGCGGGCCGCGCAACGGGCACGCTGGGTCGGCGATCACGCTCGATTTGCCCGCTCCGGCTGAGCCGAGGAGCACGAGGCACCGGTTACCGGCTAGGTCGGCGGTCGACACCACTTCCGGGTTCCGGCTGGTGGAGCCCCACCATGTTTCCTCTGGGTCGGTGAGATAGCCACCGGCAAGGCTCACGTCGGCCGTGCGCTCGGCCCAGAAGCGGGGCACCTGAGCAGGAGTCATCACCATGGTTCGCCTAGGGCTCGTTCTTGGTGGCGCTCGGTGCCTTGGGCCAGGAGGCCGACTGGACGCCATTTGATGCCTTGCAGCACGGCTGCGCCTTTCACGAGATTACGGAGCTGAGCAGAGACGTTCTCTGCAAGTCCGCGGTGGCCGACTAGCAACTCGACCCCTCCCGAAAATCGCCTTGGCGCCGCACCCGGTCTGCGTATCAACGATGTGCTCCCCAGCCCACCGTTCAGCAAATGGGATCGCGTCTCCCTAGGCTCCTCAACCACTGCAGCAGGATAGGCCGACAGAAGATCGGCTCCTCGCGGTCGGACCTCTTCTAGCAAACCTATCCACCGACGACCTATCGAACCGAAGGTCGACCCCTCAGGCGTCGATGGCCCTCGGTCGGATAGCCCGTACGAGCCACTCAGCGGCGTCGTGATGACGGGCCGCCTTCCCATTGCGTACCGCTCCGGCAACGGCAGGCGTTTCCCGTACGTGCAGCGCCGCACAGTAGAAAAAACAGTACAAATCTGGTCGTTTGGGCATGGAAGAGGCCCTCCTCGATGCCTCGAAAAGGGCCCCAAACCAAGTATTTCAGGTGGTGGCGGGGGCAGGATTTGAACCTGCGACCTTCGGGTTATGAGCTGTATGGTCAAGCTCTGAACCCGCACCAATGCGTACCAGATAGTGCCCTTAAGCGAGTGTTTCGTCGATCAGGCTACACGGTCCATACCAGCCTGTAAGCCCCTGTACCGAGTGGCATAGTAGGAGAAACAGTAGAAGATCAACACGAGCGATCGTGCTCATTCTTCCGCCGGTAAGCTCGCTCCCGGGCGGGCAACAGCACGCCGAGTCGAGACGCTGAATCCACGTCAGACGTTCGGATCGCCGACCTTCGGGTCGGGCCGCGGGACGGCGTGCTCGTTGCCGCCGGAACCCTTCCTCGACCAGTCGCCGCTTCGACCACCGACGTGGGACCGCGTCGGCGGTGGCGCTCGGGTCAGGGTGGGCGGCGGGTCCAGCGGAGCCGATGCCGGCCGGGGCTGAAGGCGGGGCTGGTGCCGTCGGACTACGTCGACTTCGGTGCCCGGCCGCACCGTCACAACAATGGTGCTTCGGTGTTCGGCGAGCGACCAGGACATCTCGATCAGTGCGTACGGACAGCGATCGGTGGATGTCTGAGGCGCTAGTGATCGCGCCACCGGGGGTTGGGGCGATGCGGAAGCGGCGGGAACGCGACACGGTGACAGTGATCCCAGCGACGTACTGGTGGAAAAAGGGATCACCGCGTCCTTGCTGTGGTGGTTGAGCGAGGTGTGGACGACACTCTCGGCGGTGACCCGTACCACACCTCCCAGACCGTCGTCATGCCTAGGGCAATCATCGTGAGCCACCACCGTTCGACATCCTGGAGCAGCAATTCGTAGTTGGTCAGTTCATCACGGAGCAGCCTCAAACCCTTCGAGGCGCTGGTTCCACTAGGTGTGCCCGGCCCGGATTAGTTTCGCGCGTTCATCTCACTTGTCCCGCGGACGATCGGCGCTAGTCTCCACAGCCTGATGGGGTGCGATACGGGGGAGCTAAGCACGTGGATTCCAAACAGTCGGCCGAACGGCGTCGGGCGAGCGACGATCCTCTGCCCGACTTCGATGTCTTCTCGGCAGAACCAGGGATCTTCGGATGGCTCAGCAAACGTGGGTCCAAAGGGCGGATCCTGCTCGTGGCTCCTCTCGCGATCCTGACGATTGGGCTGCTCCTCGCTCAGCCGTTCGAGGGCGCTATTTGGCGCGATCACTCCGTCACTGACCTCTGCCATGACGCTGCGCATCTCATGGGCCTGACCCGTGTGGCCTGCTATAACGCTCCCGTCACCACCGAGTACCCGTTCATGCGGGACATCCTTATGGGAGCGGCGGCAATCATCATGGCGATCTCGCCCTTCCTGGTGTACTGGCAGTGGCGGAGCCTCCGTGTCGTCCTGTCGGGACTAGCGAAACAACGGTTGATTGCCCGCTCCGACCAGGACAGGTCGGCGCTACGGTCGGAGATCGACAAATGCAACAGGCACTTCGCTCGCGTTGCGAAGTTTCATGGACCATACGCATTCTTCGGCCTCGTAGCGGTTCTCGCCGTCGTGTACGCGGCATCCAAGTACGGTGTCTTCGAGATCTTCACTCCCGATGGAGCCGGGACTGAGGCCGGCGTAACGAACTTCAAGGGTTGGTGGGCAAACCCTCTCCTACACCCAGTCGGCGGACTGATCTTTATATCTGTCTGTTCTCTCGGAGTCTATTATATTTTGGTGATGAACCTCGTCGGGGGCCGGGTTGTCGTTGCCCTGTGGAGAACGAGAGCCTCTATCGAATGCCAGGCGGACCCCGACAACGTCGATGGATATTGGGGATACCGCAATGCTCGTGGTGTTCTTGTCCCCACGTTCACGGCGCTCGCACTCCACGGCTTCGCCTTAGCCTTCGTAGCTGCAAGTGTGCCGTTTCCTCTCGCGATCGTATTCCTGTTGCCGCTGCTTGGCCAGTGGCTTTTTGTGCTGCCGTTCTATATTGGGGTGCCGAGCTACATCCTTCTTCGCGATATTCCACATTGGCGCGAAGCAGAACTTGAGAAGCTGGGAGCTCAAATGAGGGATCTTAAGGAGCTCGCCGCGAACGATCTTGAGTATTCGCTTCGGGTGGCTCCAATTCAGGAGCGTGTGAAGCGTGTAAGGGCTGTTCGATCGCTCCCCTTCCGACGATTCCAAGATGGGCTCGTCGTTCCGTTTACGGTCATCACTGGTCTGGCATCGGTCTATGCGCTCTACCTCGCATACCGCGCTTAGGAGGGACATATGGATCTTGACCTAGAAGATGCTCTTGAACGGCATCTGCGCGAGTGGGGGCCGGTGTCCTGGCGTTTCGCTTTAGGCAGTACACAGACGCCGGTTAGCTGGATTGGCCAATTGGCTTTCGCTCTATCCATTATTGAGATTGACTCCAAGGATATCGCCCAGAAGGTGAGCAATATGGGGGTGTTCAAACTCGGCGCCGTACGGGACTTCAACATCACGTGGCTCGCAGAGGAATCGGAGCACGGACGCGCGTTTGCCGCCTTGGCCAGTGAGCACGGAGTCAATCGGCTTAGATTTGCACCCCGAGGTATGGCCCGTGATGTTCGTTCAGCTCTCGCCCCAATTGGACTCAGCACATTCAGGTCGAACCCACGACTAGCGCTAGGGGTGTACTTTACCCACGGCGCTATGCAGGAATATCTAGCGATGACCCTTTATCGAGCTCTGTCTCGCCACCTATCCGGTGAATGGGCATCCGTGGCTCGGGCGATCGGCAAACAGGAAAGCCGACACTTCCGATTCTACAATTCTGGTGCTGTCGCCGCTCTAGAAGGCAACTCCATCGTCGCATCGATTGTGCGGCAGACCATCATCCGACTGTGGCGCCCACCCGGGATCGATGTGCTTGGAGAAGAGGCGTGGGGTTTGGCATTTCGACCCCTTATCGAAGACGAGGCGTTCCGCGAGGAGGTCCTGCGCCTGGACGGGTTCGTGCAGCGGTGGAATGGTTTCGAGGGAGCCATGCCCACTAAGAGCTTCTTGAACGGTCTGACCTAGTCGTGGCTTGCGTAATCGCTGAGTCTCTGCCTGATGAACGCTGCCACCTCGTCCGGCCGCTCAACCGGCAGCCAATGGCCCGCGTCTCCCACCGTCCGCTCAGCCACCAGGTTACTCACCGCAGCTACAACCTCGCTGTGGTCAGCCGGTGAGCAGAGACGGTCCGAGTCCGAGGAGAGCAGCGTCGGTCTCGAGCACCACCTCGGTGCCCCCGACAGCAGCGAGGTGGCCTCGGCGGACGCCTCGTGACCGAAGCACTCGACTCCCTTGCGGGGATCCTTCGTCTCGAGTGTCATCGAGGACTGCGCCCGTGACGGTGTCGACGACGGCTGCGGTGTGGGTGTCTTGGTGGGTGTCAACGCCGATGACAGCATCGAACTGGTCTGCCAGCATGGTCACTGCGTTCCTCTCCTTGCAGGAACGGACGTGTGGTTCCGGTCCGGTAGGAGTTTGGCAGGACTGTGATGGGACACATCAGCATCACCTGGTGGTCAGGCTCCTGACCAGGCCAGTTGCCCCTGCCGGGCCGGTGCCGACACCAACTACCGGACAATTCGAGCGAAGGGCCACGAAGCCAGTCAGTCGAAGGGGCACGACCGCTGGTGGCGGCTTCGCGCCCGCGCTACCGCCGGAGAACACGCTTGCCCGCTGAGGTCGAAGTCCCACGCTGGAAGCACCACGCCTCGAGGGCGGATGCCCTCGAGGCCCTGCAATTCGACCTAGCCGGATGGATCTCATCGGAGGCTCTCGCAACGCTTGGCGAGGCGTGGGAACCAGAAGGACGTCCCGACGCCACCGACGTTCCACTTCTCTTCGACTGGTATGACAGTCTCTCGGCGAAACATTGGGACTTTCGCAGGGGGGCCGAACGGAATCTGGCCACTACTGCTGACCTCAGTCCGGACCTCGAGCAGCGGGTCTACGAGGCCGCAACAGCCCTCGGCCTCCGAACAGCTCGACCGCCATCTGGTCGAAAGTACGACGCGACATTGATCCTCGGTGGCCTCGTGCGCGCTTGCATTATCAGGCCTCGATACGCCGCACAATTAGCGGAAAACGGCTTGGAACTCGGCGAAGTTATCTCACTTGGCGGATTCCGGAACCTTGCGGGCGACGAACTTGAACTAGCGCGCAGCCTTGATGTGGCGGCGGATGACGAATTCGGAGCGATGTGCGAAGGCGTCGCTCGTGCGTTCAAGCTCCGAGATCCGACTATCGCAGACGGGTCCGCCGAGCACGTGACCGGTAACCACCGCTGGCGCGTCGCTTCCTTCGATGACGCTCGCAACATCTCGGTGATCGCCGCTCCGTCCTCGGAACCACACATCCGCCGAGCCAACTCAGTCGACACATACGAATGGTGGGCTCAGCGTTCCGGGTCACTCCTTGGTCGCAGAATACTGCTTATCACCACAGGAATATATGTGCCATACCAGGGGTCCGGTGCAATCCGAACTCTCGCTTTACGTCATGGCGCAGAGGTCGAAACAATTGGAGTGCCTGACGAGCTCACT
The DNA here is from genome assembly GCA_049647585.1 of Microthrixaceae bacterium. Lineage (GTDB taxonomy): Bacteria > Actinomycetota > Acidimicrobiia > Acidimicrobiales > Microtrichaceae > JAGQSZ01. Next base: position 203,918 of record JBARXY010000004.1, read on the forward strand.
CAGCTCGGACCGCTTACACAGGAATTTCGAGCCAGTCACTATTTGCAAGAGCTCCGCTCAGCCATCCGCGGCTATCACGACCTCCATAGCGAAGTCACCTCTGAACTACAGGCTACAATCGAGTAGCTAAAGGGGCCTAGTTTGGTATTGATCCTTCTATGGACGATCAACGCGGTCCTATTTGTAGCCGCGATGTACACCTTGCGTCAGCTCCTGCGCGCACGCAAAGGAAGGCTGCGTATGCTCAAATCGACCCAGTACGCGGCGATCGCAGGCCGCCTGAAGAATCGGCTCGAGCGTAAGGACCTTGTAGCCGCATGGGAAGAAGTTCTCGATAGAGCACCAAGTCCGAACGTTTGGCCGACCACGGACCGATTGATCGCGCGACTCGCCGAAGCAGACCGCGACGCAGTGGACAGACTCCTACAGGTCGCAACTCCTCTAATCAATGATCTGAATGACTTTGTCGGCCGAGTGGATGACCGGCTGATCAGCACCAGAGAGTTCGCTCAACGGGCGCCCGAGCTACATCTAGACCTGCTCGTCGACCTGACGCTCCTCGAACCAGTGGTGTGGCATCAGTCGCTCGTGGCCGGCCGGGGACGATGGGGCTACGGCGTCCTGAGCCTCCGTACGGCACTGATGTCGCTGCGGCACCTCTCGCCCTCGCCAGCCGTCAGGTCTGAGATCTCCGTCGAGATGTTCGGATCGGCCTATTTGATTTCGCGGGCCCTCGGAAGCATCACCAGGATGGCCAGCTATCCGACACGGCGTTTGGTGCCACCGCGTATTACGGTTCGCACGAAGATCAAACAGAACCGTGAAGCACGCAGGCGCGGCAGTCGTCTCGTGACTGCCGGATACGAGCTAGTTGATCCACGAAGACACACGGTTGATTGGTAGGTCTGGGTTGACTAGCACCGAGATTGCCGCGATCACCGCAGGACTTCTTTCGATCGTCTTCGCAGCCCTGACAATTGTGTCACAACGAATTGAGGCACTTCAGGTGGTACGGCTCGAGGAGCGGCAGACCCTCGATGACCTCATCTCTACCTACTATGCCCAACGACCGACCGGTGCTGGCGCTTATGCCCTAGCGCCAGCACTTCGCATCCGTCGGCGCATCCGGCTTCGCAATCGACGTCTTCTGGAGCGGAGCCTCATTGCTTCTTCGCTGGAGCAAGAAGCGATCGACCTCGGATGTGAGTACGCCTTTGATTGGATCCTGACCGTTGGTTCGACTGCGCGAGAAGCCGCCCTCGTAGAGGGAGTGCCCTTGCGGCGCTTTCTGCGCACTTATCATCTTGGCATTATTCGAGAGGGGATGATTGCACTTCCGTTCGTGATTCTCATGGGGTCTCGCGGGGACTTGACGGATGAGCAGATGGACACCGCGGCCTGGGGATTGGCCCTCGTTGATCACGCTGCGTTCTACAACTCCCTAGCCAGACAGCAGAGGCAGGCGGTTTATTTTCATAGTGGAGGATTGGCGATGGGACCAGTGCTTCGATCTCCGCGGGCTTGGCGACGACCGATCCTCGGCCTTCTGGACCGGCTTATGACTGACCTACGTTTGCCTCGCTGGCGCAAATGGTCAGCGGAGCGGAGAGTACGCCTGCTTGTGAAGCGTGCGACTCTGAGCGGGCGTGTTGATCGCTGCGAAGCCGGAGCACCTCCGAGCTGATTCCAGCTTTCCGTCGGTTATATCCCCGCTACCGGGGCCGATTGCGTGTTCCGCCCATCGGCGATTCGCTGCTCCTAGAGCTTGTCATCGAACCTAGAGTGAGTCCTGTCTAGGTCGACGCGGAGCTGTTCGACCGGGTCTTCGGGGTGACCAAGGTCGGCCTTCTCCAAGGCCGCGGCGTGCTCCTTGTAGACGTGTGCGGTCAGCACGCACGCAGTCGCAGCGCGGCGCCTTGAGGGTTCGAACCGGGCATGGTCGTGCCTCCTCATCCGAGCGGACCCGGACCCAGCACCAGCCGCCCCATCGAGGTGGAGCGTCGACGACCCTCAGCCAGGTGGCGGGAGCCGCCGGTGACGCCAAGTTCGGAGGTCCGCCTCGTATCGGTCAGGCAGACGAGACCGTGCTGCGTATGAGTGCAGCCGTGATCGACGGTACCCGATCGTCTCGGACTTGTCGCCTATTCGACAATGCGGGACATCGAAAGCGTCATTCTCGGCATTCAGCTCGCGAGCGGCAGAGGCCGAAGCCAACGCTCAGCGCGGGACCGTCGGCGCCACATCGCGTCGGCCGACATGCCCATGTCCTCCGCGACGTCGGCGAGCGATTCCCCGTCGACGAGAGTGCGGAAGATCGTGGCGAGCGCCGCACTCGACTCCATGCCGCGGGCCCGGGCGGCGGCGAGCTCCTCGACCACCGCTTGCCCGCACATGGCCTCATCAGGGGTCTGTGCCGGGTCGACGCTGCGGCGCGACACCTCGTCACCGCCGGCGATCGCCGTCCCGTCGACTCGAGTGCGGAGCAGCTCCTTGCGGACGTCGAGCAGCACGTTGGCCGCCACGGGTCCCGACCGCTGGCTCGGGTAGGTGCGGATCCGGTTTCACGCCATCGACACGACCTCGCCGACCCGTCGGGATCGTCGGGGCCACGCGGGTGCCGAGGCAGACCAACCCGCCGAGTAGTGCCTGGAGCAAGGTGCGAGCGGCCATCTCATCGCTGGGTGCCTCGGCTGCGAGGACTCCCAGCGCCTGGTCGTCCCACGCCGGACGGGAGCGGGTGTCGACGAACTCGTCGACGCTGTGCGCTGTGGCCAGCGCGGGGTTGCGGGACGTCCAGCGCATCAGCGCTCGACGAGCCATCGGGAGTTGGCGACGGTCGCCCACTCCTCGTTTAGCGATTGCACGATCCATGCCATCGGGAACCTCCTGTGTCGGTCGGACACTCGGAGACTCCGCGCGTCACATCCCGTTGGCTGTCCCGCCAGCTAGCTCGTTAGCGGAAACTCTTGGAAATTCTCACTGCACCTCGATCAAGGTATGTCCGCGTCGCCACGCTTACGCTCGAGCTTGTAGTCGAACCGAGCAGAGACCTCCTTGACGTAGCGACCCCGGTGGAACTTCCAGCCGGGATCCGCGTCGAGCAGTTGCACGAAAACATCGCCGGCGAAGGCTGGACCGACGCCCTCGAACACGAGGGCCAGGATCACGTCGTAGGCACTGGCGATGACCTTGTTGAAGGCCCGGAGGGTTCTCGGCTGCTCGAACCCAATGAACTCCCCTCGCTCGAAGCGACGAAGTCGCTCCTCCATCTGGTTCTTCGAGACATGCGTGTAGCCGCTCAGACTGCCGAACAGGTTCGCGACCGCATGCCGGAAGCTGAGGGGATCTGCGACCAGACGGAGTTGAACCTTGTCGATCACGTCTACCGACGACCGCGGGACGTTCGACGTCTCGGACACCCAGGCGATCCGCTCTGCGCGGGACGCGTCGCCCGGCAGGGCCTGATCGCAGTAGATGGCCTTCACCACGGCCTCCAGCATGTAGCGCAGTTCCCGTCGCCCGGGACTGAATACCCCGTCGGCGGCGAGCGCGCCGATGCCCGCACTCGACTCGATGATTTCATCTGCCGTGGCACAGAGGAGCCATTCATCCGCATGGGGGTACCTGGTGAATGCGAGGTTGCAGGCTCGCACCGCCGTCACGAAGTCGATCATCAGCCTTCGGCCGTAGGTCAGCTCCGACTGAAACTCCTCGGACGAACGGATTCCATCGTGTTCAGCAACTCGCCGCTCGAGCTCGCGTGCCGCTGCTGCGAACGGATCACCGGCTTCGCTTCCACCATCCCGATCAACCACGTCCAATCGTCGCACGTCATGGCCTCCGAACCTCAGATCTACTGACAACGCGGTCGATGTCGACCGGCGGCCGCGAACCTTGTGCGCGGGAATCGGGCCGGTTCTCGGCCTACGTGGGCATGGAACTTGAACATGACCTTGTCATCAGCCCGGTCAACCACCCGGGCCCTCAGGTCCGGCGGATCGGGTTGGACCTGTCGGATCCCTACGTCGAGCAGTGCTGGTCGGCGGTGGTTGGGCCCAGTGCGACGCTGCTGCTGCGACGGCTGCCCAAGCTGTGGCAGCACCAGGTCCCGGCCGAACTCCCTGCGGAGGAGCTGAGCCGCTCGCTTGGTCTCGGTACCGGCACCGGGCCGAACAGCCGCCTGGCGTCGACTCTGGACCGACTGGTGCGCTTCGGCCTCGCACGGCCGGGTCAGGCCGGCGGGTTCGACGTGTACCTCGAAGTTGCTCCCCTCCAGGACCGCCAGCTCGATCGGGTGCCGGAGTGGACCCGCACGACCCACGAGCGGTTGTTCTCTGCGCACGTCGAGCGCTTCGATGGAGTCGCCGAGCAGTCGCCCAAAGTCGCCGCGACGAGCGACCTCGGGCAGTACCGCCAGCGCGTCTCCCAAGCTGCCGTCGCATCGAACGGCACGAGGCCCTCGGGCTGTGAGCCTCATGCGCCGTCCCGGCTCCCCCGGAATTCCGCTCCGTCCGGCGACGCACGTCGCTTCGGAACGGCAGGTCTGGCGCGCACACATTGACAGGTTCCCCTTCGGGGAACCTGTCGGCTGTGCCGTTGGCGGTTGGTCGTGAAGTTCACCGTCACCCCGTTGGGCGCTGGACGCTCCGACCCGGCCCGCGTCGTTGACTCGATCGTCAGGTACCTCCAGCCTCGAAGGGCAAGCCCGCCCCTGGAGCGTCGCCCGGAGGGTCATCGGGATCGGAGCGCTACTACGCCGGATGCCGGCTAGGAGCCGGGTCGTTGGCTAGGCCGGTCTGCTGAAGCCGCGGGCCTGGGTGGGGCGGTCGCTCGTCACGGCTTCGCCTCGGTTCTCGCAGGTCGCGACCCGCACACGGGCGAGCGTCTCATCACAGCTCAGGGTTCCTCAGGGCGACGGGCAACGCTGGGGTCAGGCAACCACTCGAAACTCGGGGCAGGGTGTTCACCCGCTCGGTGCCATCGCCGCAGTTGCCAACTTCGGTGTCCCCGACGGTGTCGCCCAACCGCTCCTCGGTGGTGCTGCCGAGGTCCTCGACCTGACCGAAGCCTTCCTCGACTAGGGTCGCGTCGTGCGACTCAAGGACGCCGACGACCCGCTGTTCCCCACCACCGAGATGCTCGAGGTCCAGAACCGGATCACCGCACGCTTCCGGGCCGGTCGACACGAAGCCACCCACCTCGTCGCCGACCACCACCTAGCCGCCGCTCTCGAACACCACCCGCGCCTCACCCCCGAGCAAGGAGATCTCGTGCAGTCGTGGTGCCAAGGCGGACACCGCTTCCAGACCGCCATCGGCCGCGCCGTTACCGGCAAAACCACCACCGTCGCCGCCTGCGCCGAAGCATGGCGGAACGCGGGCTACCGAGTCCTGGGCGCGGCCGTGAAGGGCGAAGCTGCCCGTACCCTCGCCGCGGCAACCGCGATCGAGTGCGAGACCGTCGCCTGGTAGAGGTCGGCATCGACCACGCCTACGCGCTCACCAGCTACGCCGTCCAAGGCTCCACCCGCTCGGTGTCCACCAGCCGAGTCGATGCCACCGCCACTCGAGCCGAGACCTACGTCGACATCACCCGGGGCCGCGACGAGAACCACCTCTGCCTCACCGCCGCCACCGATCCCCTAGACGGCGAAGCCCTCCCCCGCGTTCCCGCCGCACCAGCGGACGTGGCAGTCGCCGACCGCCTACACCGTTCAACCGGCGAACTCACCGCATGGGAGCTCGCGCACCCCGCCAAAACGGCGGCTGTCGTTCAGGGGGTGGAGCGCTGACGGATTTCTTGTCGATTTCGAGGTCCGATCGCGGCCTACACCCCACACGGCTGATCGCAGGAGGCACACGATGACCGCCGAGCCCGGCCTCATCGACGAGGGGGTCCTCACCATCAGCGAGGCCGCCGCGATCCTGCGCATCAGCCGCAACGCGGCCTACAGGCTCTCCCGCCAGTGGCGAGCCAGCGGAGGCCGCGCCAGGCTTTCCTTGCGTCGAGATCGGCCGCAGCGTCCGCGTCCCCCGCTCCGCCATCCGTCACCTTCTCGAGTCCGCTGGCGTCCACGAAGACCACGAGGGCCAGGTTGCGTGAGGGCCGAGCCATGCGGTCACGACCCACACGATCTACACGGGGTCGAATCGTGGACGAGGACATTCGACCTTCGTTCGTACGACAGATGGCTCGATCATCGTTCGAGCAACTGACTCTTCAGTCGTCAGTGTCGTCGCCGCCGAGCCTTTCCTTGGCGATCGCTGCCATCGCAACGGCACTGGCTATGCCCGCTGCGGCCGGAGCAGCATTCTTCGTCTTCTGTATCGCTTGGGCGGCTAGCTCGGCCGGACGATCCATGCGACGTACCTCCCATCCCCATGCGGATGATGGGAGTCCAAGGGATTCGTTGAGGCCATCGATCTCAGCCGCGACCGTGTTGCCTGCCTTCAGTACGGCTTGAGCCTTCGTCCAGGACCAGAGGATTCTGGCATTCGCCGTGCCACAGGCAGCGTCGATCCGCTCCAAGAGAGGTTCGGTATGCTCGGCGATGAGAGCCAGCCGGTTCTGCCTGGCAGCCTTGAGCCCAACGCGATGCTGATCCAGTTCGCCCGGGGACACCGCCTCGACCCTGTCGAGTTCAAGCACGTCAAGAAGACCTTGAAGCTGAAAGCTGCGTGCGAGCACGGCGAGCCACTCCCGAACCTCGGCATCCGCATGCACAGATGCCTTGGCGAGTCCCGCCACGGTGTTCGCCTCGAACCGCTTCGCTATCGCGGATAGCTGCAGCAATGCGTAGCTCTGGACATGCCCGATCGTTTCCGACGTGCCCTCTACCTTCCCCCATGTGACCTCGTTGACGTTCCCGCTCGCTTCTCTGACGGTCATAGCCTCCTCGATGACGAAGCCCGCCCCGATCATGTGCGCCAGGACGTTGTCATCCTGCTTGCGGAGGACCTCATCGACCTTGATCTCAATTCGGGCCAGGTACGCAGCGATCTCGGCGGTGGACTGTTGGCTGGCTAGTTGCGCCATGACGTTCGCAACACCGGAGAGCACAGCAGGATTCGTGATCAGCGACCCAAGCCCGTCCTCCGTCTGAAGCCAACTCCGTATCTCTCCGGGTACACCAACCATGATGTGGCTGATACCTGGCGTATCGGTCTCCATCAGCCCATACTCCTGGACGATATGGGCGGAATCCTCAGTAAGCCTGAGCCAACGAGCTGACGCGGCGGCCGCTTCGGAGGCCGTTTGCACGACATCCGATCCCATGGCCAGCAGTCGCTTCGCTCGGGCCAGATCAAGGTCCCTCGACGCTGCCCACAAACCAGCCGAGCGAAGCCACCGTTCGACAGCCGCTTGCTCGCCGATGACGGCCACACCGTCACCGTCAGACACCAGCTCAATTTCGTCGCTCATCAGATTTCCTGACCGGCCGCATGACCCTGCGACATCCACACCACGGTACGGGCATGCCGTGACCAGCCCGCGAACAGCGGTTCACTGTACCCGGATGACCAAAGCGGTCAGCGGCAAGCAGATTCCGTCGATCACCAGCGCTATGCGCCCATTCGGCGGATGAGGTCAGCTCGGGTGTCGAGGGCTGAGTCGATCCAAGCTTGGACGGCCACCCACGTGAGCGCCGTTTCGGGTCCGCTCTCCGCGTAGATCTCCATCGCCCGAGCAAGCAGGTAGCCCAGCATCGGGTTGTCAGCCTCGGGCCCACGGAGGGTTGGGCTGGATCCGAGATCGGAGGGCTTCGACAGCTTCCTGGCCGACGATGTAGCTGTTCACTCGTTCTCCCCACAGATCGAGCGAGGGGCTGTCGTCGTTGTCGTCGAAGTACGTCACGTCACCATCCTTTCCTGTCACCCATCGTTGCGACGGCCGTTCGCCGAGTAGGGGCCTGACGTCCTTCGACGCCAGGCCCCTGCCGCTCGCCGCTACTGGTACAGGTGAGCCACCGCGCAGTGGGCGTGCTGGAGGTTCAGTCCGACTTCTTCCGCGACCCAGCCGGCCTCCTGGAGTGCTTCCACTGCTGTGCTGACCACTTCGTCGGGGTGCTCGGTGGCGCCCTCGTCGGTCCACCAGTCGCGGCGTTCGCCGAGCCGATGGAGGCCCGTCACCATCTGATCGCAGACCTGGGGGAGCCGGTCGACGAGGACCCGGAGCTCACCGGGCACCTGGCAGAGGTCGCCAACGGCCTCCCACCCCTGCGTCCCCGCAGTCGGCGGGGCAAGCGTCAGGTGGTTCAGCAACCGAAGCGCCTCGGCGGCGTCCGCCGCCGCACCTGCCGGAGTGGAAACGTCGGTGGCCGTGATGCCTGTCGCCGCGCTCACGGCTGCTCCTCGTCGGCCGGCTCCGACTCCTTTGAACCCTCGGAGAATTCCTGCGACTGGGAACGCTTGCCCTGGTCGGCCACGTAGTCGTTCCAGTCGATGACGTCGCCACCAAGGAGGTCCGAGAACGTTGCCGCCGCTGCGGCCTGCATGCCCGGCAGGAAGTGCAGGTGGATCGCCATCGTGAAGGCGACGTTGGCGTGACCGAGGCGCTCGCTCACGATCTTCACGTTGACGCCAGCCTTCAGCAGAAGAGTCGCGTGCGTGTGCCTCAAATCGTGAAGCGAGATCTTCGGCACGTCGAGCTTGGCGACCTTGCCGTCGAGCACCTGGCTGAACGAGTGCGGGTGGACCCACGACCCGTCCGCCTTCACGAACACCAACTCGTCGCCCCTGGGCTCGATACCGCCCTTCTCCTCGGCGCGCTCGATCTTCCACGCCTTCATCACGTCGAGGGTCGTGCGGTCGAGGTCGATCGTTCGGCGGCCGGTTCCGGTCGTCACGTCGGAGTCTCGACGTCGTACGCGATCGACACCAGCGCCTGACGCACCGACAGCCGGTTCGCTTCGAGGTCCAGATCACACCACCGCAGGCCGAGGATCTCGCCCCGGCGCATCCCCGTGTAGGACGCCGGATGGAGCCGGTGATCCCGCACAGCATCGAGGAACGTCCGGAGCTGGTCGATCTCCCATGCCTTGATGTTGCCCTCCTGACGGCTCTTCAACGTCGGCGCATCGGCGAGGGGCACGACGTTGCGCACCACCAAGCCCTTGCGCTGCGCATCCGACATCGCCTTGTTCAACTCATGTGGATGTTGCGCACCGTCTTCGGCGCCAGACCCGACGGCCCACCGTCCCACTGTCGCCGGCGTCGGTTCCTCCCCTGGGCCCGTGACCCATTGGCCTTCGACTTCTGGCCGAGCGGCTTCTTGCGGCCTTCGGTCAGCACGGTCGCGTAGAAGAGGTCGAAGTCGTCCGGGGTCAGCCACTCGAGCGGCCGACGGCCGAGCGCCGGCAGCACGTGCAGGTCGATGTTGCGCCTATACGAGTCGTAGGTGCTGGCTCGCACCCGCGACTTCTGGATCGGCAGCCACCGATCAGTGAGGTACTGCCCGAAGGCCAGCTTCTCGGTCGGCACCGGTACGCCGTCGTGGCGGCGCTTGATCTCGTCAGCGAGGGCCCTCTCGGCGTCGCTGCGCCTGGTCCCCGCCGGGATCCAGGTCCGACGCTTCTTGGCGGTCCCCGGATCGATGCCGTCGTAGACGACGGCGTAGTAGTAGTTGCCCTTCTCCTGGATGCCTCCGCGCATGTGCGGTCCCTTTCGATGTGGATTCCGAAAGAGACGCCACGCAGCGTTCGAGGCCGATCCCAGGACGTCCGACGGGAGGGGCGCTGCCGAGATCCACCATTCCGACGGCGAACCCGAACGTCGAGAGTCGACCACTCGAGCACGCCGTCAGCAGGGGCCACAGCACCCACGAGACCATCGGACGCGACCGGGCGGCCGTGCCGTTGCGTGACGTCCCGGACCAGCCCGTCACAACGCTTCCCAACCCGCGGTGTAGAAGGAGGTGTAGAACGGAGGCCAGAAAATGCCAGAGAGGCCCTCCCGGATGACTCCGAAAGGGCCTCTGACCTGGTACTTAAGTTGGTGGCGGGGGCAGGATTTGAACCTGCGACCTTCGGGTTATGAGCCCGACGAGCTACCGAACTGCTCCACCCCGCGGCGTGGAGAGAAAACTAGTCGCTCGCACCCGTTTCGTTCAATTCAGTTCCAAGGGGCCAAGCTGTTTTCACAGCTGTCAGTCAGGCTGGAAAGACGGTGAGTTCGGTCGCTTTGGCCGTCGCCCACACCAAATCGCCCTCGACCAGCGACATTTCGCCGACGGCTTGGGGTGTCACCTCAGCGACCAGATCCAAGGATCCGGACAGTCGCACTTTCACTCGATCGCCCAACAGATCGAAGGCGACGATCCGTAGCTCCCACACGTTGCGCGCACTCGAGTCCGGCCGGACTCGATGCAAGGTGATGGCACTCGGCCGGATCAGGACGAACACCTCGCTATCGCCGACATCTGCTGCCACGAGCCTTGCCGGACCGCCCGCGCCATCGACCACATCCCCGTCGGCCCCAGCGCCGACAACCACTTCATGGCCGTTGGCGACTCCTCTGAGCAGATTTACGCCGAGCAACTCCGCCACATAGGGAGTTCTTGGCCGTGAGGTCACCTCGACGATCGAGCCGATCTGGGTAACCCGACCCGCCTCCAGAATCAGCACCGTGTCGGCTAGAGCCAACGCGTCGAGTGGATCGTGGGTGACAAGCACCGTCACCCCATCGAAGTCCGCTAGGTGTCGTCGCAGGTCCCGTCGGGTCACGGCCCGCGTGGATGCGTCAAGCGCCGACAACGGTTCGTCCAGCAACAACATTCTTGGCCCGTTCGCCAAGGCCCTTGCCAAGGCAACCCGTTGGGCCTGACCGCCGGACAGCTCCGAAGGCCGACTTTCAGCGTGCTCAGCCAGGCCAACGCGTTCGAGCCACTCAAGGGCCGTGGCAGCGGCAACTCTCTTCGGCACTCCCCTCGCCCGCGGGCCGAACGCAACGTTCTCCACCGCCGACAGATGCTGGAACAGCAGATAGTCCTGAAAGACCATCCCCACCGGCCGACGTTCAGGCAGGACATGCACCGCTGACACGAACCCAGGCCCTTCGCCCAAATCATCAGCGCCCGATTCGAACAGCACAACCTCGTCCAGGACGATCCGTCCAAGGTCGATGTTCTGCAGGCCGGCCAGCGCTCTAAGCAGCGTTGTCTTGCCGGCACCATTTGGGCCCAGTACGGCCAGGACCTGGCCGGCTTCCACGCCGAACTGCACGTCCAAGGCCAACTGCCCAAGGCTCAGGGACACATCAGCCAACAGGCCCCCAGCGGCCGGCTTCGCCGACCCGGCCGGACTGGAGCTACGCGAAATAGAGGGATCGGTCATGGCCGGCCCAGCCAACGCTCACGCAACATCACGATCACACCCAGCGACACGACCAACAACACCAGACTCAACGCCACTGCCACATCGGGATGTGTGTCGAGTTGCAGGTACACCGCCAGCGGCAACGTCTGGGTGCGCCCGATGATGTTGCCGGCAAACGTGATCGTCGCCCCGAACTCCCCGAGCGCCCGCGCCCAGGCAAGGACCGCTCCTGCTGCCACGGCCGGTGCGATCGCCGGGAACGTGACGCGCCGGAACACCGTCGTCGGACTCGCACCCAGCGTCGTCGCCGCCTCTTCATATCGTCGGTCCATGGCCCGTAGTCCGGCCTCGACAGTCAGGACGAAGAAGGGCAGTGCCACGAAAGTCTCGGCCAAGATCGCGCCTGCCGTGGTGAACGTGAACTGGATTCCGAACCAGTCGTACAGGTACTGCCCGAGTATGCCTCGCCGCGAGAACGCGCTCAGCAGCGCGACTCCTCCCACGACCGGTGGCAACACGAGCGGTAACAGCACTAGTCCTCGCACAAGTGATCGTCCCCGAAAGGCCACCCGGGCCAAGGTCCATGCGAGCGGCAGGCCGAAGACGACCGACAACACAGCCGCGCATAATGAGCACAGCAGCGACAGCCGCAGAGCGCTTGTCGCCTCGGGTGTCGTCAGGTCCGCTACGAGGGTCGACCACGAGACCCGTTGGATCAGTCCGATCAACGGCAGTGCGAAGAACGCGACGGCGATACACGACACGAGCACCACGAACGCTGGCGGTCGACGCACGACTCCGACACTCACGGCGCCATAAATCCGAACTCCTTGAGGACCGCCTGTCCCTTGGCGCCGAGGACGTAGTCGACGAACGCTGCCGCCAGACGAGTGTTGGCGCTGTCGGCAATCTTCGCCACCGTGTACTCGGCCATCACATTGTCAGCATCAGGGATCGGCACGGTCACAACTTTCCCACCTGCGGTGGATGCGTCGGTCGCATAGACGATCCCAGCAATAGCGTCACCCTCGCTGACAGCGGTGAGGGTGGCTTTGGCGTCCTGGGCGCGGGTGATCCTCGTTGTAGGAACGCTCACCCCAGCGTCATCCAAGATCTGGTCTGCAAACTTGCCACACGGCGCATTGTCGTTGCACAGCGAAACGACTCCGACGTCTGCCAAGTCGGCGAGCTTCGAGATCTTCTGAGGATTTCCCGGCTTGGTGACGATGACCAGTTTGTTGCGCGCAAAAGTCTTGGACGTCCCAGAGACGAGTCCGGCCACCTCAATGGCATCCATCGGGTCGGTGTCCGCGAACGCCGCGACGTCCACGGGCGCTCCCGCTTGGATCTGGGCCGCAAGCTGGCCTGATGAGCCGAAATTGATGACGACCTTGACAGCCGGATTCGCCTTGACGAAGTCGTCCCTGATCCGAGTGAAAGCCTCGGTGAGCGATGCCGCAGCCGAGACGGTTATCTGGCCGGTCAGCTCACGGCCGTTTGCCGAGTGGCCAGTCTCGGGCCCACTGTCGGCACTCGTGGCGCATGCACTCCCGACGACCGCCAACGTTGCCAGCACCGCGAGCACAACCACGGTCCGCCCGGCAACCATCGCCGCCGACGACGCCTCCGAGTTGTGGTGCCTGAGCCTCCTCATGGCCTCCCTCTCAACTGTTCTCGCCATCTACCGTTCCACCACCTCAAACAAGCGGAACCCTTGACAAAGGTGCGGCGGTCGCAAAGACACTACGTGGCCCAACTTGATTACAGGCGATGCGACCGGAACGCTGTCCCCCGTGAAGTCACCGACACGGTCGAATCCAATTCTCTTGCGCCGCTGCCTGCTGGTCATGTTGGTCCTTGCGCCGTTGACACTCAGCAGCTGCGGGTTGTTCAGCAGCGACGGGGACGGCAAACCCACTCCTACCTCGATCGCCCCGCCACCCGAGGTCGACATTGCCTACGGTCCGGTGCCCGGCTGCCCGGGACCCGGGTCCGACGACCCGTGTGGCGGCTCGCAGACGCTCGACATCTATCGGGCCGATGGCGTGGATCCCAAGGACTCCAAGTCGACCGACCCTCGTCCCGTGGCGCTCTGGATCCACGGCGGCGGATTCATCGCCGGCGACAAACAGGGTTCACTCTCGCGCTACTACCAGCCGCTACTCGACGACGGTTGGGACATCGTCGCCATCAACTACCGCCTCAGCAAGAACGGCCAGAACATCTTTCCGACCGCGCTCGGCGATGTGAAGCGGGCCGTGCGTTGGGTCAAGGCGAACGCGGCGGCCCAGGGTTGGGACGCCAAGGCTGTCGCAGCTATCGGACATTCGGCCGGCGGAAATCTGTCCGAGATGCTCGCCGTGACGGGCAACGACCAGGCGCTCGAGCCCGGCGACCTGCCACCCGAGTTGCAGGCGGTCGACTCGACGGTGATCGCGGCTATCGGCGTTTCGGCGGTGTCCGACATGCGCACCTTCATGGCCACCGGCTACTTCACCCAGGCCGCCCACGACTACATCGGCTGCGCCAAAGGGTGCGACTCGCTGCTCGACCAGTCCTCGGTCCAGACCCACGTCGATGGCGACTCAGCCCCGCTGTTTGCGCTTCACGGGGTTGATGATCCGTGGGCCCAGCCGAGCCAGGGTGAGCTGGTCAAGGACGCCTATGACAAGGCTGGGATCTCGGACCGCTTCAAATTGCAGATCGTCTCGGATGGGCCGAAGGAGTTCCGGTCCCACGATCTGGACATAGAACGTTGGATTGGCGACATCCAGGACTTCCTGGAGAGCAAGCTGCCGTCATCGAGCTGACGGCAACAGGTCAGACGCCTGATCCGTGGCGGCCCTCGCCGCCAACGAAGCGTCCGACCGCCTCGATCATCTCGGGTGACTTGAGTGCGTCCATTCCGAGTCGAGACTCGTTCTCCATCGCCGCAACGTGATCCAGGTCCCACTGTTCGAGTGAGGACCGACGGTCCGTCCGCAGACAGACCTGGGGGAACTCGGCGATCTGCGCGGCGATCTGCCTTGCGACGGTGAGGGTCTCGCCGGGTTTGCAGACCCGGTTCGCCAATCCGAAGGAGAGCGCCTCCTCGGCCGACACTGCCCTGCCGGTAAGAATCATGTCCGCCGCCCGGCTCTGGCCGATCAGTCGGGGCAGGCGAACCGTTCCGCCGTCAACGAGCGGCACGCCCCAGCGTCGACAGAACACGCCGAACACCGCGTCGCTCGCCGCGACCCGCAGGTCACACCAGATAGCCAGCTCCAACCCGCCGGCCACGGCGTAGCCCTCGACCGCGGCGATCACAGGCTTGTCCAGCCGCATACGGGTCGGGCCCATCGGACCGTCCATCGTCTGGTCGACCGACACCCGATTTCCACGCCCTTCGGACACCGCCCCCAGGTCGGCTCCGGCACAGAACGTCCCCGCGGCACCGGTCAGAATCGCGACCGACAACGCAGGGTCGGAGTCGAAGTCGTTGAACGCCTCGATCAACTGGTCTGCCGCGACCCGGTCGACCGCGTTGCGGACCCCGGGACGGTCGATGGTCACGGTCATGATCGGTCCGTCGATGTCGACCTTCACGCTTCGTTCGCTCACCGTCGTGACTCCTCGCTCGCACCCGTCAGGTCCCGCGAGTCCGGCAGGTCGCGCGAGTCGGGCAAGTCGGGCAAGTCGGGCGACCGAGGGGCGTCAGGCCGCCCACTTCCACGGTCGAGACGTCGGCCGTCCTCGACCAGGTTGATGGCGTAGATGACCTCGTCCAACAGGTCGCCGGCTTCGATGCCGGCATAGCGCTGCGGGTTCTCGGCGCTGACGCACTCGTTCATGGGAGCGAGCACCGTCCACGGGGTCGGGTGACAGAACTGCACCACCGAATAGCGCTCGCCCGTCTCATTCGGATCGGCAAGGACCTGGTGGACCCCGACCGGAATCACTCCGTTGGTCAGGCGTTCCAACATGATCCCGGTGTTGATGATGCAGTGACCATCCGGTGGAACCGCGTCAACCCAATGGCCACTCAGCGGCTCACCCGAGTCGTCGACCGCTCCGGGAGGAACCTCGGGGTCTGAGTCCATGAGCACCTGCAGACCCCGTGCGGTCGCCCGCGGCAGGGCGGTTATCAGATTGATGTCGCCGTGCGCTCCGGCCCACACATGAGGACGCTTGGTCCCGGTCGAACCCGGCGCTTGGGTCATCGACGGATAGCGGATCGCACGACTGAGCGTGGTGCCGTCCTTGATCATCGCGTCGAAGAAGTTCTCGTGTGCGCCGAGCCCGATGGCGATGATGCGCAGGAAGCGCCGCTGCAGGTCGAAGGTCCGCTCATGCAGTTCGCCCAGGACGGTGCTGATTCCGGGGACCACGTCCTCGGGAAACACCGGGTCCATATAACGGTGTGGATACTTGCGACGCAAAGGATGACCTTCGGGGAGCCCGGCACCCCAGTTCAACATCTCCTTCCAGTCCGGAGCGTCCGACGTTGCCGCCGTTTCGACCAGCAGCCCCGTGTAGCCCCGCTGGCCGTGGGAGCCGGCCGCAATGGACCGTTCCTTGTCTTCGGTCGGGGCGGTGAAGAACTCGCGCAACTTGCCGTAGGCGTCGTCGAGCAGATCCTCGGACATGTCATGGCTGGTGAAGACGAAACCGTTCTGCAGACTGCGACGAACACCGTCCACGACTGCTCGCCTCTGGGACTCGGAGCCCTTTTCGAAGGCGAGCAGATCGACGTCGAGGATTTCGGTAGCGGCGGCCGGCTTCATTTCCCAGACCGTAATCCTCCGGCGAAGCTCGTGGCCTTAGGTCTGCACCTCCGGCGAAGGAGTCCCTCGAAGCGAACTGACCGGAACTAAGGAGTCTCGGGCCGACGGTTCCGACTCAGAGCTGCACTGAATACACCTGTGTCGACTAGCAGCTTCACGAAATCGCAGCCACGAACTTCTGGTACTCGTCGTCGGTGAGGCCATTGATCTCCAGTTGCTCCAACGACTTGAGGACCGGAAGGGAAGCGAACTCTTCGTCTGTGAGGTCGCGCTGCAAGAGGCTCGCTCCGTGGGTTCCGTCGAGATCGTGGCTGGCTGCGTCACTCACAGTGTCCACAGTACCGGCACCCTCTGGACCCTGGAAGGGGCCCCAAGGGGCATGCCTACCCCATCCCGGTCCCGGCAAAGCTCGTGGCCTCGTCGGGAGCTATTCGTCGACGCTGCGGACCGGCTGTCTCAGGATGGTGCGCAGCTTCTCTGGCGTTGCTCTCCGCGGATCACTCAGGTAGATCTCGTGGTGCCTGCCCACCATCTGCAGATCGTTGCCGGGAATGAACTCGCCGTGCATCCGCTCGAGCACCGGGGCTTCGTCGTCGTAGGCGCCGACGTGCAGCGTCTGCACGCACAGGCCTTCCGACAGGGTCTCGAAGCGGACATCGCCCAGGCGGGTCCGCGGATCCTCGGCCTGAAGTTGTTGAACGACGTCATCGAACATCGTCTGTTCGATCCAATCCGGCACCAAGATCATCATCGTCCAGTTCCACGAGGACTTGTCCCGGGCCGTCGTGAACGCATCCATGTCGTCGGCCCACCAGAGTCCCTCCAGTGGCATCACCACGTAGTCCCGCCCGAGGTCACGCTTGCTCGCAAACTTCAGTTTGTAGGCCACCGGATACAGCGCCTCGATCGAGTCCACATACAGCGGCGAGGAGTTTGGGTCACCGTGACCATCGACCATGAGGTATCGCTGGTCCGGCACCTCGACGATCCGGAACTGGCCGACCTTCGCGCGGTAGGAGTCGAGACTCTTCTTCAGATCCATCTTCTCCGCCACGGCCCGACTTTGGGGGCGGCGGTCGCCAGCCCTCGATGTCGTCACAGGTCTGGGCAGATGTCGTCACCCACCGACTGGGTCCTCACCCACCGATGGCTCGTCACCGCTCCCCGGATGGTCTGGCCATTCGCTCGACGCGACACGGATCGCCTCGATGTGGTCGTCCAGACTCATTTCGTCCTCGGCCGAATAACAGGATCGGGTCCACTCGCCGGCGGTGCCGATCATCCAGCCGCGGGCAAAGGACCAGTGCGGCGCATGCAGCCTGAAGCGGAAGAGATGCACCTCAGTCCGATAGCTGTGCGTCGTGCCGCCGAGGCCATCGTCGGCACCGACTATCCAAACGGTCCGGGACTCGATGAACTCGATCTCATCGGGAGCCCGACCCAGTTCCGACGGGTCGCTCAGCCACGCGATCAGATGGGCGCGGCCCTGGATGTCTGGGCGACGAAGTTCGGGCGGGATCAGACTCGTGGCACCGATCCTGGTCATGCCTTCGGTGAGCCGGTCGAGCGCCTCGCCGTCACGCCCGATCATCTCGAGTCGGTCGTTGCCGACCACCTCGCCACGCTGGACAAGGCCGACAGCGCCGATTGCCGAGACGTTCGGATCAGCCGATGAGAGCATGCGGTGAAGCACACCCAGGCTCAGATCGTCGTCGAAAAGCACCATCAACGAAGCCAGTCGACCGAGCCGGTTCCGCATGACGACCAACTGCTCGACAGCGGCGTGGTACTCGTGATCCTGATTGAGTCCAGTGTGTTGATCGGTCAGCGCCACCAGATGGTCGCAGTCATCGACCAGGCCCTCGCTCATGGCGAAGAGAGTCTCCATGACCGGTCTGGCGGCCTCGGAGCTGATCCGCTTCTCGAACCGCAGAACTTCGACCAGCGCAATGACCGCCTCTATCCAGTCAGGGTTGCGCACGATCATGGAAAGGGTCCGCACGACGTGATCGGTGTTGTCGTCATCGATCAGCGACGACAGCACCCCGCGGCTCGGTGGGGGCAGCAACTCGTGTGGCCCCTCCGGCGCGAACAGGAACTCGAGCGCGGCGGCGCCGTCATCGTCCTCACGCAGTATCAGCAGCTTCAACAGCGCAGCCCGTGCCAGCGGACCGGCGAGCGAGAAGGCCCGCAGAATCTCGTCGGCATCGAGCAACTCGGGACGTTGCCAGAGAAGCTGGGCCAGCATTTCGACGGGCTGGTCGCTCACCGTCGGCACCGAAGGGTACGGGGTGCAGAGTGCATCGAGGATCGCGGGAGCCTCGGATGCGCCGATGTCGTCGCCGGACCACGTGCCGAGAGTCGCCAGGGCGAGGCTGCGGGACGCCGCATCGCTGCGGGTGAGCATCGATCTGAGTTCCGAGACAGCCTGCAGCCCGATCACCCACCAGAGGATCGCGCTACTTCGCGGTGGAAGTAACCAAAACGGACCAAACCGGGCAGGATGACCTAATAGGCCACCCAGATCGACCTTTCCGACCCGTGCGCGGCTGGCCCCCGCACCCCGCCCCGACTCCCGCTACCCGACCTGGACGTGGGTCGATCCTGGGTCGATCCTGGCCCGCCCTAGTACGGCACCCGTTGCGGCAATAGCCTTGGGTCATGCTCTTCGGTCGCTCCCCCCAGATGATCAAGCCATCCGACGCACTGCCCGGGCGGGCCGAGAAGATGCCCGTCACCGATCACCACCTGGTGAACGGGCAGTCCCTGACCCCGCCGTTTCCCGAGGGCTCCCAGACTGCTGTCTTCGCCGAGGGCTGCTTCTGGGGTGTCGAGCGGATCTTCTGGCAGGTCCCGGGGGTCATCGTCACAGCTGCGGGTTACGCCGGTGGCTTCACGCCCAACCCGACCTACGAAGAGGCATGCTCGGGGCGCACCGGTCACGCCGAGGCGGTGCTCGTGGTGTTCGACCCGACCGTTGTCACCTACGAGGATCTGCTGCGCGTGTTCTGGGAGTCCCATGACCCGACCCAGGGGATGGGGCAGGGCAACGACATCGGCACCCAGTACCGCTCGGGAATATTCACCGTTGACGACCACCAACTCGCCGCAGCCAAGACAAGCCGGGATGCCTATCAGACGGTCCTGAGCGACTCCCGGTTCGGTGAAATCACGACCGAGATCAAACCGCTCGGCGATTTTGACGACAACTGGTTCTACGCCGAGCCGTACCACCAGCAGTATCTGAAGCGGAATCCCAACGGTTATTGCGGAGTTGCGGGGACCGGTGTTTCCTGTCCCATTGGGCTGACGACGACCGAGTGACCCGGCCCTACACTCGGCGCGATGGGTGAGAAATCGGAGACGGACGCATCTGAAGCTCCCGGCTTCCCACCCGTCGGCGCCTCATCCGATGGCACCTCCCCCACCCGCACATCCCACGACGGGGCCTCCCCCGCCCGCACATCCCACGACGGGTCCTTCCACGACGGGACCTCCGCTTCGGTCGCGGATCTTGACGATTCGATTCCGCTTGTCGAACCGGCCCCGGCAGAGGACGCGATCGATCAGGCTCCCACGGGCATCCTGCACCACCACCGGCTGAAACACGCGCCGGACCAAGTCTCGGATGCCACTCGCGCGCGCACCACCGCCCGCGGGGTGACGATCCTGCAGATCGTCGCGAACAGCATCGGCGTCGGGGCCGTCTTCGCATACTTCCGATTCCTCTATCCGCCGAGCTCCGCAGCCGAGTTGAGCAACGGGTCCATCAACCTGGTCGCGTTCGGTTCATACCTGGGGTTCATGGTTGTGCTGGCGCTGCCACTGAACGTCATGTTCCTTCGCCGCGCAATGAAGTGGGTCAGGGAGGGGACCAAGCCGACCGCGCGTCAACGAAAGCTGTTGTTCAGTCTTCCGCTGGCCCAAACGCTTTCCGCACTTGTCTCGTGGTTCGGCGCCGCAGTCCTGTTCGGCCTCATCAACAACGACGCCCAACGAATCGGCATCGGAATCGCCCTAGCGGGCATGGTCACCTGCACGCTGTTGTACCTGCTCCTGGAAGGCCACTTCCGGCCGGTCTACGCGCTCGCTCTGATCGACGCCGACGTCCCGGCTGACCGCCGCGACGTGCTCCCCCGGCTGATGCTCGCCTGGTTCATGGGCAGCGCGATTCCACTTGCCGCCATCGGTCTGAGTCCGCTGATCAGCCCGGAGCCGATGAACAGCGCCCGGCTCGGATGGCTCGCAGGCGCCTGCGTCATCGCCGGTGGAGCGGTGATGGGTGTGGCGGCACGGTCCGTCGCCCGGCCCCTCAATCGAATTCGAAGCGCTCTGAAGCAGATCGAACGCGGCAATCTCGACGTGCGCGTCCCCATCGACGACCTGGGCGAACTCGGCCGACTCGCCGAAGGGGTCAACGACCTGGCATCGGGCATCCGCGAGAAGGAAGCGCTGCGGGAGGTGTTCACCCGTCAGGTGGGCCAGGCGGGTCTGGCCGACATGGCCCTCCAGCAGGCAGGCCCCCAGGACTCGGGGACCCGCCGCATGGTGACGGTCCTGTTCGTGGACCTGAACGGCTACACCCGCTTCGCCGAAACCAACCCGCCCGAAGATGTCGTTGCGCTGTTGAACCGGTTCTTCCGTGTCGTGGTCGCAGTCATCATCCGCGAGGGCGGATGGATCAACAAGTTCGAGGGGGACGCCGCGCTCTGTCTCTTCGGTGCACCCCAGGACCAGGCGGATCACGCCGACCGGGCCCTGCGAGCGGCCGCCGCGCTGCCGGGTGAGCTTCGAGCTACCACCGACATGCTGGGCGCCGGAATCGGGGTCGCCTCGGGTGAGGTCATCTCGGGATTCGTCGGAACAGCGGAACGCTTCGAGTACACAGTGATCGGCGATGTGGTGAATCTGGCCTCCAGGCTCTGCGACGAATCCAAGTCATCGGCGTCGGGAGTTCTCGCTTCCGAGACGACCATCCGGGCAGCCCAACAGCGCGACCAGTGGCGCCCTGCGGGGAGGCTCAACATCCGGGGCCGGCGGGCCAAGGCCGTCGTCTACACCATCCGGGAAGCTCAGCCCCGCAGAGCCCGCCGGTACGGCACCTCACGCTCGTCGAAGGCGGATCGAAGCGCACCGTAGGCATGGACGCCCAGGTAGCGCCGCCAGAGGATCAGCAGCGCAGTGGCGAATTCGGGCCCATGGGAGGCTTGGTGTCCCCTGGACGCGTCAGACCCACTTGATCCGTCGAACGCCCGGGACCCGCTCCCCTGGCTTGGAGCCATGCCACCATCGGAATACTGGTTCGCTGCGACATGGGCCAACTCGTGGATGACAACTGCCATGGTCCACGAACCGTCCCGGATGAACAGCACCGCTTCCTGGCCGCCCTGCGCGACGTGGGCCGCGGAGAACGTCGCTCCCCTTGAGCGGCGACGGACCGCGACTTCGACCGCGGCATCCGGAAACGTCGACTCCCACCACGGGTCAGCGATGACTTCCTCGATGAACTTCTCGATGGCGCTGAAGCGAGTGAAGCGTCGCCCTCCGTCGGGAAGAGCGGCGTCCTCGGCGCTGTAGAGGGCGTCTCTGTATGGGTCAGTTGGGTCCGAGCGCACGTCTGCCGCCAATGCCACCACGGGTCAGGGACGCCTCTTTGCCCGCCTTGCGACCGGCATTGCGACCGTGTGCCGACCGGCCACTCGACGCCCACGACGAACGGACATAGGGGAAACGCTGACGGAAGTCCTGATCCACCTCGGCCACCCGCGAGGCCAGAACCAGTGCCACCGAATTGCCGGAGCCGTCACCCGAGGTCGACGCGTCGCCGCTGCCGTTGTGGGCACCAGCCCCACCAGAGCGACCTGAGCCGCCCGAGCCGGAGTCGCCGTCGGCCATGCCTGAGGTTGACGCCGCCCGTGCCGCGGCCGCTGCCGCCCGGTCCTTCTCGAGGCGGGAACGAACTTCCTCTGCGTAGCCGACGATGAAACTCCTCCGCCAGGACGCCGAGTCCGAAGCGGAAACCCCTTTCGGGCACCGCGAGAGCATCGCGGACGTCAGTTGCAGCAACAGGCTCGTCACTAGGGTCTCGACCCAGCGCAGATCCGAGGGGAACCCGATGATCGAGATGATCTCGGTCCTCGACCCGGACGCTCCCCGAAGACGGATCGCCCGGCAACCGTGCGCCGACGCGACCCCGGCTATGAGGATCGCCTTCTGGGGAAGATACGGTCCGTGGACGACGAGTTGGAGTTCGTCGGGCATTTCGCGCCCGCCACTGTCGGCGCCGTCCCACAGCATTGCCTCGTCGATCGCCCATCGTCCGATCAACTCCGACGCCTTGGCGAAGAACGCCTCGGCTTCTTCGGGAAACTCCGTCGCCTCTGCCTTCGACAGCAGATTTCGGACCGTCGCCAACCGGCGGTCCTCTTCGCGCATGGACTGGTCCTGGGTTCTGGTTTCGCTCACGGACCGATCCTCGCATCGGGTACTGACACTGCAAACGGGTCGCCCGACCCTTCCGCTTTCGACCCTTCCGCTGCCGACGCCTCCACTGACAAGCGCGCCACGCAGCCGGTCGAAGGCCAGCGCACTGGTCCACCGGGCATCGTCTCGATTTCCAAAGATCCAGTCATCGTTCGATTCGGTAGAGCTTCAGCCATTCGCTGTCACGGCGCTGGTTCTGGGGAACATTCGACCGTCCACCACGCGGGTACCCGCCACCCGGTCGTGAATGCCACGGTTGTCGGGGTCTCGGGCGATGCTGAATACCAACAGGATGATCCATGCGAAGGCGAACACGAACGCCGCGTCCCCGATCGGACCGCCGACGTAGGCCAGCATGAACGGCCAGGCCAGAACGCAGGTGCGTATCACGGCGCTGCGCCAGCCGGGTGGCTGACCTGCCTGATTCGCGATCCTCATGTTCAGCAGGTACTTACCAGGTGAACTACCTCGTGTCGCGGTGAGCCAAGTCTCGCCGGCGAGTGGCAGCATCGAAACCGCAACGACCATCGCGAGGGTCGGCTCGGAAGCGATCAGAGTCGTAAACACGAACACGACGATCACAAGCAGCCACCACATCGTGTAGGAGATGACCGCCCCGACGACCCGACGGCTCGGGCCGACTACGACGACCGCATCGCAGCGTCCCGATGGGTGCATCATCGCCGCTACGGTCCGGGCCCATTCGGAGTTCTCGTCGACCTCGTCCGGGTCGAGTTCGACCAGATCGTCCTCGGAGACTGCGCTGAGCAGCTCGCGGGTCCGCTGTTCGTCCCGTGCCGAGATCACCAGCAGGTAACCGAAGACCTGATGCTCGATGTCGGAGCCGTCCATGAACAGCAGGAACTCGTCGCGTTCGCCCTGGGCCATTCCCGAGATGTCGATCTCGAGCATGTCCGATCCGCTCGGGGGCGGACCGGCGTGTAGTTCCGAGCCACAGGCGGGACACATTGCGACTCCGATCGGGCGGGTCGTGTGACATTGCCAGCACCAACTGTTGCGCTCGGAAGTCACCTGGAGCCTCCGTCGCTGCTGAGGGTGCCTACAGGCGGCGTCGAGAGCATCCCCCACAGTTTCGCAAACAGAGTGCCCGTCCGGGCCGCGACCCCTTGGCCGGCCGTGTTCCGTTGAGACGCGACCCCTGGGCCCGCCGTGTTCCGTTGAGACGTAACCCGTGGGCCCGTCGTGCTGCGTCCGGCCGCAACCACATAAATCCCCACGACGCCACGGACCGTCGGGCCTTGATCCGTCGAAACGGGGAGGCGATTGGCCGTCAACGGCTGATCAGATGGAAGTGGGTCGCGACGGGAGAGCGTCGAATTCGGGGTCGCGCCCCTCACCCTTGGCGGCAAACTCCTCGAGCATGTCCCGTGGTTGGAACATCCCGGACTGCCATCCGGCCATGTAACGGAGCCCGTCGGCCACTGAATGGTCACGGGTGTAGTTGATCATCTCCTTGGTTCCCCACACCGCCAGGGGTGACCGCTTGGCGATGCGACCGGCAATGTCGAGGGCGCCCGACACCAGCGATTCGTGGCTGTCGAAGACCTGGTTCACCAGTCCGACTTCGAGCGCCCGCTCAGCCGGCATCCGATCCCCGGTGTAGGCCAGCTCTCGGGCAATACCTTCGGGAATGATCTTGGGAAGACGCTGCAGTGTGCCCACGTCCGCGGTCATGCCGATGTTGATCTCTTGGATGCAGAAGAACGCGTCGCTCGAGCAGTAACGCATGTCAGCTGCCGAAACCATGTCGACGGCGCCGCCGATGCAGCCTCCCTGGATGGCTGCGAGGACGGGCATCCGGGCGTTCTCGAACGCCGTGAAACTGTCCTGAAGGTGCTGGACCATCATCCACAGGTGCGCCCGCTGGCGGCCTACCTCGGTCGCGCCGCCGTTGCTCGAAAGCGCCGAGTCACCACCGAAAACCGATAGGTCCATGCCCGCGCTGAAATGTCGCCCGGTGGAGGACACGACGATCGCACGAGCTTCGGCCCGGGCGTCGATCTCGCTGACGATCTGGGGAAGGTCTGACCAGAATGAGGGGACCATCGTGTTGAGCTCGTCGGGCCGTTTCAGCTGGATGTGGGCGACCCGGTCAGAGGTTGAGACGTCAAAACACTCGTACATGTGCCGGACGGTACCGGAACGCCGCCGTCTACGCTCTTCAGTGCCAGGACAAGGTGGAGGACCAGTGAGCGACAACCCGTACAGACTTCCGGCATCGGCCCGACCAAGCCGCTACCGGATCGAACTGAGCCCGGACCTGGACAAGGCCCGGTTCACTGGTTCGGTCGACATTTCGATAGATGTTTCGGTCCCGATCGACGCCCTGGTTCTCAACTCGGTGGACCTTGAAATCGAGTCGGCGACACTTGACGGCAATCGACCGCTCCGCATCGATCTCGACCCCGATTCCGAGCGGGTCACTTTCACCCCCGACCAGCCGCTGCAGGCCGGCCGTGTCGAGTTGCACGTCGAGTTTCGGGGCGTTCTCAACGACAAACTCCTGGGCTTCTACCGCTCCACGTTCGATCACAAGGACGAGGTCACCGGCAAGGTCTCCAAACGTGACCTGGCTGTGACCCAGTTCGAGTCGACCCACGCTCGCCGGGCGTTTCCGTGCTTCGACGAACCAGAGATGAAGGCGACCTTCGAGACCGCACTCGTAATCGACCGGGACCTGTTCGCGGTCTCGAACGGCGCCGAGGTTTCGCGCAGCGAACTCGCCGACGGGCGGGTGAGGGTCCAGTTCGCCGAGACGATGGTCATGTCGACCTATCTGGTCGCCTTCGTCGTCGGCCCTCTCGTCGCGACCGAGCCCCGGATGGTGGCCGGAATCGACCGGAAGATTCCGCTTCGCGTGGTCTATCCGCCCGGGTCGGGCCACCTGTGCGAGTTCGCACTCGATGTCGCCGAGGCCGCCCTGAAGTTCTACGAGAGTTACTACGGGATCGCCTATCCGGGCGACAAGGTGGACCTGGTGGCGGTGCCCGACTTCGCCTTCGGCGCCATGGAGAATCTTGGCTGCATCACCTTCCGCGAGGTGCTGTTGCTGGTCGACCCGTCCGAGGCCACCCAACCCGAACTGCAGCGGGTAGCCGACGTCATCAACCATGAGCTTGCCCACATGTGGTTCGGCGACTTGGTCACGATGAAGTGGTGGAACGGAATCTGGCTGAACGAGGCGTTCGCCACCTTCATGGAGATCACCGCCAGCGACGCCTTCCGCCCCGACTGGGACGTCTGGACCAACTTCGGACTTGCACGCACCGTTGCGTTCGACACCGATGCGCTGCACTCGACCCGACCGATCGAGTTCAGGGTCGAGAGCCCCGCCGACGCCGAAGCGATGTTCGACATTCTCACCTACGAAAAAGGTGCCTCCGTCGTGCGGATGCTCGAGCAGTACCTGGGGGCAGAAACATTTCGCAGCGGAATTTCCGCCTACCTGAAGAAGCACGCCTACTCCACAACCGAGACCACCGACCTGTGGGACGCGCTCGAGGCCGTCAGCGGCGAGCCTGTGCGACAGATGATGGACAGCTGGATCTTCCAGGGCGGCCATCCGATCGTGACGGTCACGCCCACTGACCGCGGTGTCCGACTCAGCCAGAAGCGCTTCAGCTTCGACACCGGCGGCACGCTCGGGAACTCCCCAGGCGGCGGGGGCGGGGCGACCGAGACCTCCGGCGGCGGGAACAGCAGGGGCGCAACCGGCACGGTCGCTGCAGAGTCCGAGCAAGCCAGATGGCTGATCCCAATCAAACTGCGGGCCCGGCTCGATGGCTCGGCCGACCAGGTTCAACTCAGCCATGTTCTAGACGATGAGGTCGAGATCGATCTGGGCGGTCGCCCCAACCTGGTGCAGATAAATGGCGGCGCCAACGGTTTCTTCCGCAGCGCTCTCAGCCCGGAACTACGCGCCTCGCTGGCGCGAGACACCTCGGCCAATGCCCTCGAACGCTTCATGTTGATCGACGACACATTGGCTGCGCTCCATGCCG
This sequence comes from Microthrixaceae bacterium, assembly GCA_049647585.1. Classification (GTDB taxonomy): domain Bacteria; phylum Actinomycetota; class Acidimicrobiia; order Acidimicrobiales; family Microtrichaceae; genus JAGQSZ01. Next base: position 230,497 of record JBARXY010000004.1, read on the forward strand.
GAGCCGTCGACTACGACGAGGTCTGGGCCCTACTGGTAGCCATGGCTCAGAGTGAAATGGACCCGGCCGTCTGGAGGCGCATCAGCGCCGCCGCCAAGACTCTTGATCGCCTCGGCGGCCCGGAGCGAGCACCGCTCGTCAGACAGATGGTCATCGAGATGACCACGAGGCCAATGCACGACGTCAGACAGGTGCTGGACGAGGCATCGGCCGATGACGCTGCCGTTGACTCGCATCGAGGTCCCGGCAGAGTACCCAGCGCCGAATCAACCAGCGGATCCAGCCGTGATTTCACCAAGTTGGAGGAGGTCCGCGGTGTCATTACCGCCTTGCGGGGCGGTCTTGGCGCAGACGCCCAGACCCGAGCTACAGCACGCGAAGTCTTCAGAAATGACGGACAGGACGCGTCTCTGATGGCGGCGGCGATAGAAATCGTCGCCGGGTCAGCCACTCCGGAAGAACACTCCGAACTCGAACGACGCTGGCGGGACGGATCAACTCCCCAGGAATCTCTGCGGTATCTGACATCGCTGGTGGATACCGACGATTCAGAACTGTTTGAGCGGGCGCTGGGTCTGACTCTCGTGGATGTACGCACGCAGAACGCTCCGTATCTGTTGCGTCGGGCACTGACGAACTCCACGCTCGGCCATCTCGGGTGGAGCTTCATCCACGCAAACTGGGACTCCATTGCCAAGCGATTCCCCGCCAACAGCCTGCCGAGAATGATCGAGGGCATCCGCTCGGTCACCGACCGGAAATTGGCGGAGTCGATCCAGACCTTCCTCGGGAGCGTGAACTTCGTGTCCGGGAGCCAACAGATCGATCAGCACCTCGAAGGAATGTGGGTGTCGGTAGCGGTGGCCGAGCGTGCAAGGAAGCCCAAGGGTTGAGCACGTCACTCCGCTCGTCCAGCCAGGTAGGGGCAGCAGAACGTCTGCTCAGAGCGGGTTCGCGTCCCGGGGCGGTCGACCTGTTCGCAATCGAACCTGACCGGATCCAGATCGTCTGGCCCGAAGGCTGTCGCTCCCCTATCCGTGCGCACATCGATGGTAGGACCGTGGACCTCGACTCCGCTTCGATCCCAAGTGGTGCCGGCTCTGCGGTGATCGCCGACCTGAGCCCGGGCACCCCCTACGAGCTCACCTTCACGTGCCGGAGCGCTGCCGGATCCGCCACAACGAAGCGTCGGTTCAGGACGCCCGAATCACCATTGGGTGCCGAGTTGTTCCGCTTCGCAACCATGAGCGACCTGCACCTGGGCCGTGGTGCCCTTGAGTACCGGGGTCCGGTCGCCCACCTCAGCCACAACAGCTCAGAAGAGGATGTTGCGACCAGGGAGAGCTCGTCCGCCGACGTTCAGCTCCGGATCGCCCGCTCGGCCGTCAGTGAAGCTCTGGAGTGGGGAGCGCAGCATCTGGTCCTCAAGGGTGACGTCTGCGACCAGGGCTACGACTGGATCTGGGACCAGGCCGCAAGCCTCCTTGGAGATCTGCCTATTCCGGTGTCGATCATCCCGGGCAACCACGACACCGGACAACTCCGGAAGCTCGAACCGGAATTCGCAGCCAAGGACCGGGGCCTGCATGTGACCCGCTCCCCGGAGGCGGTCGAGTTACCCGGAATGTCGCTGATCCTGGTGGATTCAACCGTCCCCGGGACCAGCTGGGGATCCCTCGACCGGTCGGCGGATGAGGTCGCAGATCTGGCCTCGCACGCCCGCCGCTCAGGCCGAGGGGTAGCAGTGATGTCGCACCACCATCCTCAGCGGTTTGCCGTCCCGCTGTTCTGGCCCCACGGCGTACCCGGTCCCGATGCCGGCAGGTTCGTCTCATCCCTCGGCAAGGCAGACCCGGCTGCCTTCGTTTCATCCGGTCACACGCACCGGTGTCGGCGTCGCAAGGTCGGTGGTGTCGCCTGGAGCGAGGTCGCGGCCACCAGTCAGTTCCCCGGGGTCTGGGCCGGCTATGTCGTCCACGAAGGTGGGCTCCGCCAGACGGTGCACCGCATTGCCGACCCCGCCAGTCTGGAGTTGATCGAGCCGGGGCGTGCGCTGCTCAGTGGGATCTGGGCGCTCTGGTCGACCGGAAACCTGTCCGACCGCTGCTTCAATGTGGGCTGGACCCGCTAGATCCCATCAGCCAGCCGCCTAGTTCCGCTGGCTCCCATCCGGTTGCCGCCCCTGGTTCCGGCCAGTTCCAGTCAGCCAGCAGACAAGCCTCCGGGAAGTGTCATTGGAGTGGTCGATATACGACCACTCCAATGACACTTCTCTGCGATACACGGTCCTAGAGCGAGATGTCGCCGCTGCGGCTCAGGTAAGTCATGGCGACGGCCGCGTGGAGCGCCGCCCCGTTTGCCATCGACTCCTCGTGCAGGATCATCCGGTTGGAGTGGCAACTCGGCGCAGAGAACGGGTCGGGATTCTCGGGAGGGCAGACTCCAAGGAACAGCATCGCGCCCGGGACCTTCTGCAGGACGTAGGAGAAGTCCTCGGCCCCCATTACGGGTGAATCCATCTGGTAGCTGTGTCCTGGACCGAAGGTGTCGTCGACCACGGAGGCTGCGAAGGCAGCGAACGCCGAGTCGTTGACCGTGACCGGGTAACCCTCGATCGTCTTGACCGAAACTTCGCACTCGTGGGCCGAAGCGACACCGTTGGCGACGGTCGAGATCCGCTCCAGAACGTCCTTGCGCGAGCGTTCCGACACAGCCCTGACCGTTCCGCTCAGGTTGGCCACCTCTGGGATGACGTTGTCGGTGGTGCCCGTCTCGATCTTGGCAATCGTGACGACAACGGGGTCGAAGACGTCGACGGTCCGGGTGACCATCGACTGAAGCGCGAGCACCACCTCGCATGCGACCGGCACCGGGTCGCGCGCCCAGTGCGGCGTCGAAGCGTGCCCGCCGCGGCCCTTCACCTGTATCTGGACCACGTCGGCCGAGGCCATCGCGGCGCCCGGCTTCCAGGCAACAATTCCCGCTGGGACGTTGGGTGCGACGTGGAGCGCGAAAGCGGCGTCGACGCCCTCCAGGACGTCCTGGTCCATCATGAGCAGCGCCCCTCCGTCGCCTTCTTCACCGGGCTGGAACATGAAGCGCACCCGGCCCTTCAGGTCGGCCTTGGCTGCTACCAGCAGGTGGGCGGCACCGACGAGCATCGCGGTGTGGGCATCGTGGCCACAGGCGTGCATCCGGTTCTCGACCTCGCTGGCGAAATCCAGATCGGTGTCCTCGGGCATCGGTAGCGCATCCATGTCACCGCGCAACAGAATCGTCGGCCCCGGACGTCCGGTGTCGAGCTCCGCGATGACCGAACTGAGACCCTTGCCGACATCGACGCGCAGGCCCAGTCCCTCCAGCGATTCCATCACGGCACGCTGTGTCAGCGGCAGGTCCAGTCCGAGTTCTGGCTGACGATGAATGGTTCGACGCAGGTCGACCATGGTCGGCAACACGTCCTGCGCTGCGCTCATCAGTCCTTCGTCAATGACGGTCATTTTCCCCCCTCGGGCGGTACCGCCCAATTCCTTCTCGCCCAAACTATTGCAGATTCAAATTCCTCAGCGGCTTTAGACCGTCAGTGCCAGCACCAAGCCGATCTGGCCAATATGGTACGTCACCATCACCAGCAGGGACCGGCCCGGGAGCGGCGCCACGAAGCGATCCCAACCGATGCAGGCGTCCGAGAAGAAGAACAGCAGCGACCCTGCGATTGCCCACGGATTGCCCGTCCCGATAGCGGCGACGACCATCACTGAAATGACGCACATGTAGACGCCGACCGGCGCGGCCATCGCCCGCTCCTTCAGTGCCGCACCCCGGACGATCCGTGTCCCGACGATGCCCGCGGCGAGCAACACGACGACCAGTCCGACGAGTAGCGGGACGAGGGTCACCCCGAGGATCAGCAACGCAACGATGTACGCAATGTGGGCCAGCAGAAACCCGACCAGACCCTGCAGGAAGTAGTTCTCGCCCAACATAAGACAGACGTCGCCGATGAGTGACAGGACCAGGCCGACGACCAGCACCGCTCGGGCGGTGCTGTCCGAGGGGTCTGAGATCGCCAGAGCCGCTGCGACGAGCACCACCATCGTCAGCGGTTTGAAAACGTACTCCCACGGCTTTTTGCCCGTGTAGGCAGCCCACCAGTCGACGGCGGCCACTACAACGGTGAGACCGATCAGAATTGGGACCATCAATCGCCCGTCCGAACTTCGGAGGTCAACCGAGGGCCGACATGGCCGAGTCCCAGTCGAGTGATTCCTGCATCCTCATCCGCACCATCATCACGTGGCGGGGACGACTCACTCCCAGGACTGCGCTGCACCTGTCTCCTCGTTTGAACATTGCGACGAATCGCCGGTCCTCGACCGACCCAACCGGGATTACGACTTCGTCGGTGGCACTGGGCAATCCGGCCATCTGAATCTTGAGATCATACTGATCCGACCAGAACCACGGGACGGACGCGAACGGCTCCGGCTGACCCTGACCCAATTCGGCGAGCAGACGTCGGGCGACATGGCCGCCCTGTTCGATCGCGTTCTCCCACTGTTCGATCCGCATCGTCTGACCGAAGTGCGGGTTTGGCCACGACGCCACATCACCTGCGGCCACGATGCCGGGAGCGGCCAGACAGGTCTCGTCGCAGACGACGCCGTTGTCCAGCGTCAATCCGGAACCGACGAGCCACTCGGTGTTGAGGGTCACCCCTATCCCGACCACGATCACGTCGGCATCGATCCGGCTGCCGTCGTCGAGTTCGACCCCGGTGACGTTGACGCCCTGGTCATCGGCCAGCAGGCGGCTGACCCCGACCCCAAGGCGAACGTCGACTCCGTTGTCGCCGTGGAGATCGGCGATGAAACTACCGATCTTCCCGGGCAGGACCCGACCGAGCGGCAGCGGAGCGGCCTCGATCATGGTCACCTCCAGGCCCAATGATCGACAACTTGCCGCAACCTCGGCACCAATGAATCCGGCGCCGATGACGACCACCCGATTTGGTTGACGCTCAAGGTCCGCCCGCAGCGCCAGGCTGTCGGCCATATCGCGAAGCACATGCACGCCCTTAAGCGCCGGGCCGGGAAGTCGGCGGGCGCTCGAGCCCGTGGCTATGACTATCCCCTCGGCCGAGATGCTCGAGCCGTCGGACAGGCCGACCTCGAGCTTCGATGCATCCAGGGACACCGCTGCCACACCGAGGCGCAGGTCCAGATCCAGGTCGGGCAGCTTCTCGCTCAGGCGATGGACCGCTCGTTCGGGTGGCCATTCACCCGAGAGGATCTGCTTGGAGAGTGGGGGTCTGTCAGGTGGTAGCTCGGCGCTGGGATCCACGACGATCACCTCGCCGGTGAATCCCTCCGTTCGAAGAGCCTCAGCCGCAGTGAGGCCTGCGAGGGATGCGCCAGCGATCAGGATCGCCATGGCGGTCAGTCCTCGATCGTTATCGCCTGTTTCGGACAGCGGCGGGCGGCCTCTTCGCAACGCTCGCGGTGTTCTTCACCGGGCTCCTCCTGGAGGATGTAGAGCATGTCGTCGTCCCGCACTTCAAACACTTCTGGGTCAATTCCCATGCAAATAGCGTTGCTTTCGCACAGGTCGTAGTCGACGATCACCTTCACTTGGAACCCCCATGAGCCGTGTCAGCGTGCAGTTATGAGTCAGCCTGCAATGTAGCGCCCGTCGACCGACACGCCAGACCTGGGGTCAGGCGTCACATTCGCGTCAGGCGCTACCGTGCGAGTTGTGACGATGCCATCCCCAAAGCATTCCGGCCAATCATCCTCTTCCGGGCTCGACGCTGCGGCGCTTCAGAAGCTCCGAGAACGCATCGGCGACGAGATCGATTCGGGTCGCATGCCATCCGCGCAGTTTGCGTTCGCCCGCAATGGCCGGATCGAGTTGGCCGAGAGCTTCGGCGAGGCTTCCGATTCGACAGCGTTCAACATCTTCTCGGCGACAAAGGCGCTGATCGCAGGGGTGGTCTGGCAACTCATCGGGGAAGGCAAGCTCAAGACCGGGACCAGGGCGATAGAGCTGATCCCCGAACTCGGAACCAAGGGCAGCACTCCGGAGTGGTTGGCCAAGGTCACCCTCGAACAGCTGCTCACCCATACCTCCGGCTTCCCGACAGCTCCGCTGGGTCCGCCCAACTGGGACACCCGGAGCGGGCGGTTGGAGGTCCTTTCGAAATGGCGGGGAACTTTCGAGCCGGGAACGCACTTCGAATACCACCCGACAGCGGCCCACTGGGTCGTAGCCGAGATGATCGAGGCGGTCGAAGGGCGTGACTTCCGTGAAGTCGTTCGGGACCGGATACTCACACCGCTCTCGCTGACGGACATGCACTTGGGTCCCGAAAGCGCCGAGGTCGAGGTCGCCCCGTTGGTAGCTGTGGGCGAGGTTCCGACGGCCGAGGAATGGAAGGCGACGTTCGGCGATCTTGAGTTCCAACTGGGTGAGGTAACGCCCGAGATATTGGTGGCGTTCAACGATCCTGGGATCAGGGCGGTCGGTGTCCCCGGTGGCGGGGGCACGGCCACAGCGAGCGCAATCGCCATGTATTACCAGGCGTTTCTTCACAACACGGGTGGACTGTGGGACCCGGAGGTTCTGGCCGACGGAATCGGACACATCCGCTGCACCCTGCCCGACCCGGTCACCGGGGTTCCTGCCAACCGGACCCTCGGGCTGGTCCGCTCTGGTGACGACGGCAAATCGTCGTTCCGCGGAATGGGACCGACCGTGTCTCCGCTGGCCTTCGGGCACAACGGAGCGGGCGGGCAGATCGCCTGGGGCGACCCAGAGACCGGGTACTCGTTTGCGTTCACAACGTCCGCACTCGAGCTGAACTTCATCAAGGAAGCCCGTCGGATTCTTTCGATCACCTCCAAGGCCGGTCTGTGTACCCGCCCGCAGGTGGCTCGCTGATGGGTACGCTCGACGATCTTCCGGCGCCCAAGTCGGTCCGACAGGGTCGACCGGATGAGTGGCGTCGCATCGGCAAGATGTTGGCCGACGCCTTCCAGGATGATCCGGTGTGGCTGTGGGTCGCGCCCAACGAGGCGCGTCGGCTCAAATATCTGGAGGCGATGTTTTCGGAGGTCATCCGCTCTCGGGTCATCGACGGCTTGAGCTATACGACCGACACCTACGAGGGCGCCGCCATCTGGGCCGAACCCGGCAAGTGGAAGATGACCGCCAAGGAGAACCTGCGGTCACTCGTACCGTCCGTGCAGACGATCGGAATCGGTCCGCTTCGACGTGGACTGAAAGCGCTGACGGTGATCGACAAACTGCACCCCAAGGAGCCCCACTGGTACTTGGAGTTCCTGGCTGCCAGAGTCGATCAGCGCGGCAAGGGCTTTGGATCGGCGGTCCTCAGACCGATGCTCGAACGTTGTGATTTCGAGGTTATGCCCGCGTATCTGGAGAGCTCCAAGAAGGAGAACATTCCGTTCTATGAACGCTGGGGCTTCGAGGTGATGAGCGAGTTCAAGCTTGGCGACGACGGCCCCTCGATGTGGAACATGTGGCGCGACCCTCGCTGAAGCATCACTGATGGTCGCACTGGACCGCGTCCCGCGGGAGTCGACCAGGACAAATCCGGTGACAAGCCGGGCCTGTTGGGGCACGATATCTGAGGTTCTCGGAGGGGCCGGACCGCAGAGTTCGCTCTGCCCGTCCAACCCATCGACGGCGAATCGGATTTGAATTAGTGGACGGATCGACGTCGAAGGGTTGGTGAGACATGGCAGTACTGCTGCTGAACGCAAGCTTTGAACCACTGCGTGTCATCACCCTCCGTAGGGCACTTGGGCTGGTGCTCGCCAGCAAGGCTGACCTTGTCGTGCCCGAGGGAGATCAGGTCGTGCGCACTGCTGGTGGAGCCACGTTCGAGATGCCAGCCGTCGTGCGCCTCCGCCGGTTTGTCCGGGTCCCGTTCCAGGCGACCGTGCCGCTGTCGCGCCGGGCCCTCCAGGCCCGCGACAACCGCCGTTGCCAGGTCAGCGGCTGCACCCGGGCCGGTCAGACGATTGACCACGTCATTCCCAAGTCGCGCGGTGGTGCGCACGAGTGGAACAACGTGGCTCTCATGTGCCTGCGACACAACTCTCAGAAGGGCGATCGCCTGCTGGAGGAACTCGGCTGGCGTCTGATTCGGCGGCCCGTCGCGCCGAGAGGGACACTCGTGTTGCTGGCTCGCGCCGGGATTCAGGTTCCTCCCGAGACTTGGTCGCCCTTTCTGGTGGGGTAGGCCTGTGAGGGATGACACGGAACGTCGCATCCTCTAAAGTGGAACACGTTCTACTTTCTTCGATCACGTTGGAGTGTCCCCATGTCGAAGCGTTCACCGTTCCCGGTTCCATTCGGTTGGTTCCAGGTCGGCTGGTCAACTGATGTCGAGGTTGGACAGACCGTTCCCCTCCAGTACTTCGGCAAGCACCAGGTGCTCTGGCGCGACGGCGATGGGGCCGCTCACGTGAACGACGCCTTCTGCCCCCATCTGGGAGCACACTTCGGGCACGGCGGGTCGGTCGACGGCTGCGAACTGATCTGCCCGTTCCATGGATGGCGTTTCGACAGCGACGGAAAGAACACCCACATTCCCTATTCGGACCGGACCAACGGCAAGGCCTCCGTGCCGACCTATCCGACCGTCGAACGCAACGGTCTGATCATGAGTTGGTACCACCCCGATGGCGCGGAGCCGATGTGGGAGATTCCGGTAATTCCAGAGTTCTCCGACTCGGAGAACTTCACGACGATGCAGGTTCGGGAGTACACGATCGAAGCTCCTTGGCAGGAACTCGCCGAGAACGGCGTCGATTCGGCCCACTTCCGCTACGTCCACCACACCGAAGAGGTCCCCGAGCTTCAGAGCTACGAGACCGACGGTCCGCTCTCGCGGATGCGCTCCGCCCAGAAGTTCCCCACCCCACGAGGTGTAGTTGACGGACGTATCGACGCCGATTCCCATGGGCCGGGGTTCAGCGCCGTGCGATTCTCGGGCATCGTCGACACCTATCTGATGGGTTGCAACACGCCTATCGACGAGACCAGGTGTCACATGCGCTTCAGCTTCACGGTCCGAAAGCTGGGCGACGATGCTCTCAACTCAACGGTAGGTGACGCTTTCGTTGACGAGATCCACAAGCAGGTGAACGAGGACAAGCCGATCTGGGAGAACAAGGCCCACATCGTCCGTCCGGCTCTTGCCAATACCGATGGCCCCTTCACCAAGTTCCGCAAGTGGGCATCGCAGTTCTACGCCGAGGGTGTGGACGACTCAGCGCTCATCTACTACCCGCAAGGGAGCTACCCGGGCTCCGGCGCCAAGACAACGGCGTCGGTTCGCCTGGGCTCGGACCCTTTCGCCAAGGAGTAGCCAAGGAGACAGGGAAGTGTTATTGGAATGGTCGAATATCGACCATTCCAATAACACTTCTCCTCAAACTCACCGCCGTTGAGCCAACTTCTCAACCGGCGACGCGCACCGCCGACCCGGCGCTGAACACTCGTGCACACAAGTCGAGCCCGGCGCACGGACGAGGCAAGTCAACTTGTGTGGCTTTGGTCGCCTGACGACCATTCCCACACAGGTTGCCCGCAACTGCTGGGGCCCCGACCGTCCGAGTTCCCCGACAGCAATGGCAGGCCCGGCGCTGGCACCGATGAAGCCGGGCAGAGGGCCGGCGAATGGCGGGCACGGCGCTGGCGAATGGCAGGCCCGGCGCTGGCGCCGATGAAGCCGGGCAGAGGGCCGGCCCTTGTGGCGCTACTTCTTGCTCGGGGGCACGGTCCAGCCCGACGGACTGGCCGGAGGGTTCGCAGGGGGGCCAGCCTGCTCGCCAGGCCGCCCTGCTCGTGGGACAGTGTCACTGGGGTCCTCTGGTGGGACTCGCCAGGGATATTCCTGCTCGCCCCCGGGTTCACTGACCCCGGGTTGAGTGACCCCAGGTTGGTTTGGACCGGGTTGGTTAGGGCCCGGCTGCGGCTGGCCTGGATGTGGCTGGTCAGGCCTGACGCCCGGCTCGCTCGGAGGTCCTGGCGGATAGCCCGAGGGAGGTGCCGGATAACCGGAGGGTCCAGGCCCTTGGGGCCGACCGGCCGGACCATTAGAACCAGGATACGGACCGCCGGGATAGGGACCGCTGGGACCGCCCGGATAGGGACCGCTCGGACCGGCAGGACCAGGGTAAGGGCCGCCGGCACCTGGCGGGTAAGGGCCGCCGGGACCTGGCGGATACGGCCCGCCCGGGTACGGCCCACCAGGTTGAGGGCCCGGATAGCGACCGATCCCCTGCTTACGTGCCCGGTTCTTACGGAAGATCCCAACCGTCAACGTTATTGCGCCGGCTACGAACATCAGCCCGGACAGCACCGCTATGCCGATGAACCAGAAGACCGGCGCAAACTCACTCAAGTTGGACGAGTCGAGGGCGTGTCCCACGGTGAAGGTCGAACGGTCACTCGAGTCCGATCCGCCATCCTCACAGGTCGCCACATAGCTACCGGGCTTGAGCTCGGCGAGACCGATCACCCTCATCCTGGTGTTCGACTGGCGATACAGAGTCGCCTCACCGCCGGCAACCGACATCGGGACCTGACGTCCTTCTGAGGTCTCAAGCTCACAGGTCGGTTGCGGCAGAGTGGCGGACTCCACCGCCACGCCGACCGTCATCGTGGCCTCCTGATCGCCCGAAACCGGTGGGGCGACCCTGAACGCCAACCGACCGGGAACCCGAGGATTGGTCGCGCCGTTGATTATGACGTCCCGCGAAAAGGTGTCGCCGAAACGCGGGATCGTCAATGCTGAACCGATGACTCCGATAGCTATCGAAACCACGATCAGAGTCACTCCGACGGGCACCGCTCGGTGTCCGGGTGTCTTACTTCCTGTGCCAACGGGGCTTTGGATTGAACTCACTACTACCCCTATTGAATCTGGCCCTATTGGCTCAGGGAGGAGGTCACGGCTTCTCCGCGCCAACCACCCACATCGAGAAGAACTGTCCTGCACCACCGTAGGCGTGTCCGAGCCCAACCTTGGCACCATCAATCTGACGGTCCCCGGCCATGCCACGAACCTGCAGGGCAGCTTCACCAAATCTGATCATGCCCGAAGCACCGATCGGATTCGACGACAGCACGCCGCCCGACGGATTGACCGGCAGGTCACCATCACGAGCCGTCACCCCATCCTGGGTCAACTGCCAGCCGGTACCTTCTTCGGCAAAGCCGAGGTTCTCGAGCCACATCGGCTCGTACCACGAGAACGGCACGTAGATCTCGGCAACGTCGATCTGCTCACGCGGGTTCGTGATCCCTGCCTGGCGGTAGACCTCGGCCGCGCAGTCCTTGCCGGCCTGCGGTGAAACCTGGTCACGTCCAGCTGCCATTGCTGGCTCGGAACGGAACGCATTGCCATGCACCCATGCCGGGGCTCTACCCGCCGCAGCAGCCGAGTCGCCACCCGCCTCGTTGGTCAGGACCATGGCGAACGCACCGTCAGATGAAGGACAGGTCTCGGAGTACCGGATCGGATCCCACAACATGAGCGACTCCTTCACCGAGTCATAGCTGATGTCGTGCTCATGCAGGTGCGCGTACGGATTGAGCAGCGCGTTCTGTCGGTCCTTCAGCGCCACCAGAACCCCAGTGTCGTCGGGAGCCTTCGAACGCGCGATGTACTGGCGGATATACGGGGCGAAATAGCCGCCCGCTCCGGCGACCAACTGCTGCTGGAAGGGCATGGTGACGCTCAGGGCCCACATGGCCTCTGAACAGCTCTGCATTTCCCAGCCGATGGTCAGCACACGTTCGTGGACGCCGCTCTCGACGAGCCCAGTCGCGACGATCGCCGTCGAACCCGACACCGAACCGGCGGTGTGGACCCGGAAGATCGGCTTGCCGACAGCTCCGAGCGCCTCGACCAGCGCGTACTCGGGAACCATGATTCCTTCGAAGAAATCGGGGGCCTTGCCGACAACGACTGCATCGATGTCGTCAAAGGTCATGTTTGCGTCTTCGAGGGCCCGGAATGCAGCCTCACGGAGCAGGCCCGGAAGGGACACATCTCCGCGCATGGCGGTGTACTTGGTCTGTCCGATACCTACGACAGCAACTCTTTCTGCACCCATGCTCAGCCCTCGCCTTCCAGAACCGCGATCAGATTGTGTTGGAGGGCGTGTCCTCCGGTCGCGTGTGCGACCCCTCGGGACACTTCGCCCGAATGAATTCGATTGGCAACCTCGACCAACCGGATCAGCCCGGCAGCCATCATCGGGTTGGCGGCGAGCGCTCCACCGGACGGGTTGATGACCGTGTCGGAACCCAGCCCGAGCGCCTTGGTCAGTATCGGTTCGTGGTGGGTGAAGCAGGCGTGCAGCTCTGCCACCTCGATCGGTCCGTTGGCGACGCCGGCCTTCTCGGCAGCGATCGACACCGACGGGGCCGAGGTCAGGTCCCGGAAATTCAGGTGATGACCATCGGCGCGGTGATCGAGACCACGGATCCACGCGGGACGGTCGTTGTGCTCCCTGGCCTTGTCGCCGGCTGCGAGCACTATTGCGACGCCGCCGTCGCTGATCGGCGCACAGTCGTGACGTCGCAGCGGATCGGCGATGTACTCGGCGTCGAGCAACTTGCCCGGCTCGGCGGAACTCGTCAGCTGCGCGTAGGGGTTGTTGGCCGCAGCGGTGCGGGAGCGGTAGGCGATCTCGGCCATCTCGGCCTCGCTCGTCACTCCCGATTCGATCATCTGGCGTGCCTGGAGTGCGGCGATGTCGACCGAAGTCGGCCACAACGGAGCCTCGTAGTACGAGTCGGTCATACGTGAAAGCACTCGAGGCAGGTCACCCGGCGAGGACTTTCCGTAGCTGTAGACCAGCGCCGTGTCGGCATGTCCGGTCTGAATCTTGACCCAGGCTTCGTACAGCGCCCAAGCGCCGTCCATCTCGACGTGTGATTCCGAGATCGGCGGCCAGGCGGCCACTGCGTCGAGAGTCATGACGAAACTGAACGGTTGACCGGCCAGGTAGTCGGAGCTTCCCGAACAGGTGAAGTCGAAGTCGTGCCGACCTATCCCCGAGCGTTCGATGGCTTCCTGAATGACCGGCTGGATCAGCTCGACCTCGTTGACCAGTGAAGCAGACCGCACGTGCTTGGACTGTGCGGTGGCGATTATTGCGACGTCTCTCACAGCAACACCTCAGACGTATTCGGCTAGTTCGGATTCGGACAGATCGGGCTCACCGTTGGGCGCCCACCACTTGATGTTCTCGAAGCTGGTCGTCAGATCGGCATCGTCGACCCAGACGGACTTGAGACGCAGACCCGGACGGACATCCGAGTAGGGAATCTCACGGACAAGTCCGTAGATCGGGATGTCGGATCCGTCCACAAGGATCAGGGCCGACACGTATGGAATCTCTTGAGCGTTGCCCGTGAAGTCCAAGTTGACGACACAGAAGCTGATGACGGTTCCGTCGTGTCCGAGTTCGACCTCTTCAGTGGTCGGCAGACCAGAGATCGGGGACACGCCGCGGGGCGGCACGTAGACCTTGCCGGTAGTGGGGCAACGCTGGCCGACGAGGCGCTTCTCGGCGATGGCACGCAGGAAGCGAGTTGTGGCGCGGCCCGGGGTGTAGTCGTAGACGATCTTGGCGGGGGTGGTGATCAGCTGGACCGCTTCGGTCTCACCGAGTTCGGGTACCGCCGAGAAGTCGACCTGAGGTTGGGACCAGAGCCCTTCGGGTAGCGCGATCGGTGCTGGTTCTGCATTGGTGGAGGTCATTTACAGATCCCTTCAGTTGACCGGCTCGAAGCAGGCAAGGTCTTCGATTGCTCCGCTACGGCTGTCCGCAAAACGGGCTCGGACACGCATACCGGTGGCCATCGAGTCGTGGTCTGCATCGACTGCGTGGAAGATGGTGGAGTCAGCGCCGTCCAGCTTGATCAATGCCCACGCGAATGGGCGGTCGAACGGTTGGCCGTCACGGACCAGGTTGTTCCACGACCAGGTGACGACTTCGCCCTCGGAACCGACCGGAACGAGCTTCGTCAAAGATCCGCCTGTCAACGGGTCGTATTCGACGGGCGGGCACAGCACTTGGCCCCGCTCGTCTTCGATCCCGATGAATCGTCCTTCACGGAGCCCGGTGAAGAATGCACCGATCACTGGTCCCGTGGTCCGTCTGAACGGATATTCGAGGACGAGAGGCGCGCGCAGCACTGCGTCCTCGTCGGTGTTGGCTGCCTCTTCTGGCATCCGAACCCCCTGGTCCTTATGCCCCCGGACCCCCCGGGGTGCTCCTGCGACAATAGAACACGTTCTTACTTTTGGTCAGATCGAAGATTTTCTCGACTTCACCTTGGGCAGATCCGCGCTTCGAGCGACCTCGAGTCCTTCATTCGCCGATCCCTGCTGATCTGAGCCGGGCAGCCCGCTCATACCGACGCGTGATCAGAACTTGCCGACGCCGCGCAACGAGGAAGCAGCGCCCGGAACGAGCGCACTTTGAAACACCCTCGCCAGACACCGGCCCCATAGGCGAGGTCATCAAGCAGAGCTAGCGCCACGCCTTGAGGTGTTCGCTCCCCACTCGCCGCGATCGACCACAAAACTGCAGCTCCCGAGACCCGGCGCACCCGTCGACTCACGAGTGACCCAACGGCCGCTGCAGGCAACCAGACGCGGACAACGGCCCGCGCAAGTTGTCTCCCGGCTCCCAGGTGGCCACCGATGCCAAGGCGGACGACTTCTCGGGTTGCGACGTCGGGCAGCTTGCCGCGGAGCTGCACGGTCGTTGCAACCGCAACTCCGGTGGCCGGTCCCGGCAGACCTGCAGCGGTCAGAGCCCACACGACGAGACTCCAAGGGGACATCACCACGGGCGCTACCGCTCTCCCGTGACGGATCGCCAATGGGGCCGCGGAAGTGCCGTAGGCAAAGCGCTGCTTCACCAAGGCACGGAGGCTCGGACGCACTTCATGGCCCACTTCAGCCTTCGGCACGTAGCGAACTCGCTCCCCTGCCTCGACGAGCCTCCAGATCAGGTCGACGTCCTCCCCAACCCGCAACGCGTCATCGAATCCACCGACCGAGCGGAGACTCTCCGTCCGGACCACCAGAGCGGCCGAAGGCACGTACGCGACCCTGGTTCCGGGTGCCACCCGCGCCGGCTCGGCCCCCAGATCGAGTGGTGAGCGCTCCCGCTCGTAGGCGAGCAGAATTCGCCTGACTTGCGACTGGAGCTTCCCGAGGACGCCAACCGCCCAATGATCAACGTCCGCCCTGTGAGCAAAGCAGGCCCCGCGATCAAGGGCCGGGCTGTGATCAAGGGCCGGGCTGTGATCTAAAGCCGCCTTGTGATCAACGGCGACGATCCTCGGTGCGACAACAACGACACGCGGGTCGACAAATTGGTCAAGCAGGGGATCCAACCAGCCGGGTGTGGGTTCGCAGTCAACGTCGATGAATGCAACGACAGACGAATCCACCAGCGCCATGCCGTCGTTGCGGGCCACCCCGGCGCCGCCGGACTCCGATCGACGGAGCAGCGTCAGAGGCGACCCGCTCGAAGAAAGGGTCGCACTCGATTCGCTGGCGTCGGGTTCGAGTTCGGGTTCGGGTTCGGGTTCGGGTTCGAGTTCGAGTTCGAGTTCGGGTTCGAGTTCGGGTTCGACCAAGTGTTCAACGGTCAGCGGCACCGAGGAGCCATCGTCCACCACGATCACTTCTCGCAGCCCGGGGGTTGTGGCCCAGATCTTCGGGATCAGATCGTCGAGCCGACTCTGCGCTTCACGCGCCGGCACTACGACGGTCACGTCACCGACACGCAACGGGCCGGATCGCGATGGTGGTTCGGGGTGAATGACCCCTGCGTCGACGAAGCGGTCCACCAACGCGATCTGCTGGTTCGACGGACGCTCCAAAGATCCCGCCAACGCCCTGTCCAGCACCCGAGCACCGGCAGCGCTCAGTCTGAACAGCTTGAGTGGCGAGCCCCCGAGCACGATCCGACCTCCGCCCGATCGCCGAAGGGTTACGTCAGGGGTCCAGCGCATCGTGTCGACGCGGCTGCCTGTCGACGTGGCTCCATCACGCGTCATCGGCGGTATCTGATCGGCTGCGGTCCGCTTCTGAGATCGTTGACAGCGCTGTTGGGATCTCTGGCAGCGCAAGGCCGTTCGTGGACAACCAAGCGCCAACCACGGAGCAGAGATCGTCCACCAGCGTCTCGAAGACTTCTGAGCCCTTGGCGGCGGTCGCAGTGGTTGGATCACCGAGGATTCCGTTGGGAGTCACTGCCGCAAGGCCCTCAGCCATGACGGTCGCTCCGATGTCTCGCCATCGAGCCGTGCTGCCAGGTTCGATCAGGTCCTCTCGGACGCAATCTGGATCTAGGTGCAACAACATCGAGGTCTCAGTTCTACCCGCGTGGGAGTCTCCGCCAACAACGCGGGGATGCCATGCGAGCACTCGCCGACCTTCGCCGTGGAGGACGTTCAGTGCGCTGCTGAACGCCTCGATATTGCCGCCATGTCCGTTCACGAAAACCACACCAGCGAAGGGTGCCGGGTTCCCGGAGTAAGCCGGTGGAAGCGCAGAGCGACATAGTTCCACTACGACGGCTTCGAACACGGTGGTGCCGATGGACAACGTTCCCGGAAACGCCTGGTGTTCACCCGACGCACCGATTGCCACTGCAGGTCCGACGAGAATCCCATCGATCCGACGAGCCAGTTCGTTCGCCAGTGCCACGGCGATGCGCGTGTCGGTGTCCAGCGGAAGGTGAGGTCCGTGTTGTTCGCAACTACCTGTGGGGATGACAAGCAGGGCGCCGTCGGAAACCTCTGGCCAAGTCATCGCGCCTAGACGCGACGTCATCAGTAACCCCACTCCTCGAGCTGATCGACGATGGCTCGTGCCGCTGCCGCCGGATCCAGATGCTCGGTCCGCGCCGGCGTCCGATCGCTCTTCGCTCCGGTCAAGGCCACGATCCGACTCAGTGCGTCGGGCGCATCTGGGGCCGAGATCACTCGTGACCTTGGTCGCCACGGACCCAGTAGCGGGGATTCGACCTCTGGTTCGCCGACCACAGGTTGGACTTCGATGGCCGCACTGCCCGCAGCAAGGGTCGCCGGCAGGCTGGCCCGCCGCAGGTCCGCAACAGATCCCTCCACCGAGACAACAGCCGGACTTGTCACATGGAGCACCTCGCGCCGGGCCCCGTCGAGTCGTCGAACGCCGCTCACCCGACCGACCATCGTGCCGCTGGCTCCAGCATCCGCTGCAGCGCCCACTGTGTAGGACACGCCGGAGCTGACCTCGATCAGACCGAGCGCCTGGGCTGCACTCAGGCGGTGGGCCAGAAACGCAGGTACCGACCCGGACCCGCGATCTGCGCTGACATCTCCGCAGACCACCATCTGGGATCCCAGCGCAACGATCTCCTTGGCAAGTAATTCGGCGACGACCGAGCTCGCAAATTGCTCGACCGAGCCACCACCAGATTCGTCACCGACTCTGATCGCACGTGAGACTCCACAGGCCAGCAGACCCCGCATCGCCTCATCGGCGGCCTTGGGTCCAACACACACCGCGACGACGGCGGTCGGCGTGCCTGCTCCGGTCCACTCCTCTGCCAAGCGAAGTGCCGTCTCGACCGCGGCCAGGTCGGCGTCGGAGAAACCGGCGTCATGGTTGAACGACCGGACCGTGCCTCGGATCGGGTCGATCTCGGCGTGCAGCACAGCCCACTTCACGCAGACAGCGATCGACGCGGCAGCATCGAACCGGAGCCGGCCTGTCGAGTCGTCGGTCAGTGACCCATCGGGGGACGCACTTATATTCGCGGGGCCGGTCATGAGGTGTGGAAGACGACGCCGTGGCCGCCATCGGGGTAGGACCAGCTGATCGCGCCCTCCTCGTTGCAGACCATGTAGCAGGTGCCGCACTCGAAGCACTGCTCGTAGTTGAAGAGGATTCCACCGTCGGCGGTCGGTACGAACAGGTTTGCGGGACATGCCGTTATGCACCCGCGAACCGAACAGTCAACGCATTTGCGGTCATCGACGACGATGTGGGCCCGCTCATGGACACGGAACTCGACAGTGTCCATTCGAGCTTCGAAACTCAGGTCCGGATAGCGCCTCATCGAGCGAGCATCAGCGGTTCCGTCGGAGGCGCTCATCCGTATGACCTCATCGCTCGCACTCCCTGGGATACTGCGTCGCGCAACTTGACGCCGTTACGTTTCATTTCGGAGCGAACGATCCGCGCCACCCCAGGTTTGGGGTCGGGATTCACCACCGTGAACATTTGCTCGACTATCCCGCAGGCAAGTTGGGGCAGCTGCTTCTGTGCCAACTCACCCATGACCAGGTGGGGCGCATCGCGCAGCTTGCGGTGATCAGCCATCACGAAGCTCGTCTCGAGTCGGGTGCGGTACCCCTCCAGTCCGCTGGCGGTGGTGTCGTTGCGTTTGATCGCCCGCACCGACGCCCGTCCGGCTGCTGCGCCCGAACCGATTGCGAAGTTGACACCCTCCAGCCAGATTCCGGCGGCCAGACACATCGCAGCCGCGTCGCCGGCGACCAGAAAGCCGTCACTGATCAGCTCGGGCATCATGTCGAAGCCGGCCTCGGGGATGACGTGGGCCGAGTATTCACCGACCTGGCCACCTTCGACGAGCGGCGCTATCGCCGGGTGTGACTTCATGTCGGCGAGCAGGTCCTCGGGTCGGCGGCCTCCCTTTGCGAGTGCCGGCAGCGACAGAACCAGTCCGACCGCAAGGCTCTCGGCGTTGGTGTAGATGAACCCACCGCCCGGCACATCGCCGGTGGCTCCGATGATCTCGATGTCGACGCCGTGATCACCGCGGACGTTGAACCGCTCGTCGATGACGTCGCGCGGCAGAGTGATGGTCTCCTTGACGCCCAGCGTGAAGTTCTCGGGCTCGGTGTGTGTGTAGAGCCCGACCTCCTTGGCAAGGAACGAGTTGACCCCGTCACACGCGATGACGACCTTTGAGGTCAACTCACCGTCGGGTCGATCGGTGCGCACTCCGACGACACGCTCCCCGTCGCGCAGCAGCCCCGTCGCCGTCGTCGAACAGACCAGGGTCGCACCCTCGGCCTCGGCGTGCGACGCGAGCCAGGCGTCGAACTCGGGGCGGAAGGCGGTGGCGCCGTTGTAGGGCGCCTGACCCCACTTCTCGGTCCGGTAGTCGATCGTCAGCGCCTGTTCGCCGGTCATCAACATCGTCGAGCGCCGAGTCACCCAACGTTGAATCGGCATTTCCTCCCACCAGTTGGGGATGAGGGTGTCGAGAATCCGGCCGTAGATCACACCGCCGTACATGTTCTTCGATCCGGGATACGGACCGCGCTCGATCAGGCAGACACTCATACCGGCTCTGGCCAGCTCGATCGCTGCGGCCGAGCCGGCCGGTCCCGCGCCGACAACGATCACGTCGAAGTCAGTCATGACTCGCCGCCCTCTCCACTCAATCCGCCACCTGTAGCGCCGGACGATTTGAACAAACGGTCAAGTTCGTCGAGCGTCTGATTTGCGTCAGCAACTATTGCAAGGTCAGCGAGTTCCATCATCGGACAGTGCTCGTCGGTGTTGATACTGATGACGTGCTCGGGATGTCCGAGACCTGCTGTGTGTTGCACCGCACCCGAGATCCCGAAGGCGATGTACAGGCTCGGGTCGACAACCACACCGGTGGTTCCGATTTGTCGACTGTGTCCCAGCCAACCCCGGTCGGTGATTACACGGGTCGCTCCCATCGATGCGTCGAGCGAAGCTGCGACCCTTCTCAACTGTTCGAAGCGTTCAGCCGAGTCGAGCCCGGCGCCGCCCCCCAGCAGCCGTGGAGCTTCCGAAAGGTCCATGGTCGCGATGTCCGGCGGCAGCACCGACTCGACCACGGCGTCGCGAACAGCTCGGCCGGCCTCATCCAGTTCAGCGGTGCGGCCAACCGGCGCCGGGTCGTCGCTGCCGGGCTCAACCGTGCGCACGCCGGGCTGGAGCGTCACGACTGCGGGTCCGTCGAGTTCATGACGCGACACCGCCCGCCCGCCCAGTCGCACAGAGGTCACCTCTGTTGGCTCGATCCGAATGGCCGACGCGAACAGCGGTCGATCGAGTTGCGCCGCGAGTCTCGGCGCAAGATCCCGGCCGTCGGGCGATGCCGGTAGGACCACTACCCGCGTATCCGCCAGCAGTGGTGCCAACCCAACAGCCCATGCACCCGGTGCGAACGGTCCGGCAGGAACCAGACGCAGATCTCGGGCTACCCCACGCAGCGATCCTGCCGCCTCGTCCAGACCATCGCCGATGAGTAGCGCTCGACCGCCGGCCTCGGCCACGGCTTCAGCTGCGCCCGCGGGAAGGTGGCCTTCACGGACCGGAACGACCGCGACGAACTCGGCGAACGCATCTGTGCCCGCTGCACCCGCGGGAGCGAGCGTACTCACAGGCGTACTCACAGGTCTGTCAGACAAGGTGCCTCCCGCGGCTCGAACCGGCCGAGCTCGTGACTGTCGATGCGGCGGCGATGCCCGGCGCGGTAGCGGCGATCAAACCCGCGCCCGGTGACGCTATTGCGGAGCCGACTCGTTCACCGTCGATCACGGCAGCGTGGGCACGGCGGGGAGCCACTGCATCGCCAACCCGGTACACGTCGACGCCCTGGCCCTTCAGCTCGTGATACAGCGCATCGGCGGGGCCGTACGGAATCGCCAGGACCACCCAATCAGGCTCTCGGGTTAGTTGAGCGCCGGTCGGATGATGCTGGAGGTTCACGGTCCGACCGTCAATGCCCATGACTCCACACTCGGTGGTCTGGACGATGCCCTTGGACTCCGCTCGAATCCACCAGTTCTCCATGTCGAGGGTGATCCCAAGGTCCTGGCCGACAACCATCCCGGGGGTGATTATCTCGACGTCACACCCGCGGTCGCTGAGCAGTTCGGCGATCGAGGTCGACTGGTGGAACCCGAGTTCGTCGACAACGACGACCATCCCGGTCGGCTGCACCCGACCCTCGAGCACATCACGCATGTCTACGATCCAATCACCGTCGGGCCCTTGGTCAGCCGGCAGCCAATACGGCGCCGCGAACTCGGCACCAGTGGCGACGACAACCGAATCTGGCCGACGTCGGACAACTTCGTCGGCGGTTACCGAGACGCCGTATTCGATCGTGACCCCGAGGCGTTCACACTCGTTGAGCTGGTTGCGGACCAGGTCGCCGAACTCGGCCCGGTTGGGCACACTCGCTGCCAGACGAACCTGACCTCCGGCGACGTTTTCCCTTTCGCAGATGGTGACGCGGTGGCCGTTGCGGGCCGCAGCAATCGCGGTCTGCATACCGCCCGGGCCGGCACCTACCACCAGAACACGACGACCCATCTCGACCGGTCTGGGCTCGCCCACGCCGAGCGACTCTCGACCCGTTCGGGGATTTTCGATGCAACCGAGCCAACGGTTCAGGCCCATCCGTCCGACGCACTCCTGGTTGCACGACAGGCACAGCCTGGTGTCGTCGGTGTAGCCACCGCGGGCTTTGCGGACGAAGTCGGCGTCGGCGATCTGGCCTCGAACCACTCCGACCAGGTCACACTGACCTTCCTGGAGTGCGCGCTCCGCCTGGAGTGGATCCTTGAAGCGTCCGACTCCGATGACAGGCAGTTCGACCGCTTCGCGGATGGCCGAGGGAATGAACATCGCGTAGCCGGGCGGGATGTGCATCGACGCCTCGATCATGAACAGCGATGCCGTTGCAACCCCGATCGAGGTGTTGATGTAGTCGACGTTTCCGCTCGACTCGACCATCCGGGCGATCTCGACCGCGTCCTCGATCGTCGTCCCGCCCTCTATCAACTCGTCGCCGCAGATGCGTACCCCGAGCGCCAGGTCCGGACCGATTGCCGAACGTACGGCGGCGACGATCTCGAGCAGCAATCGGGCCCGGTTGACGAGCGTTCCGCCGTAGGAGTCGGTGCGCAGGTTCGTGGCGGGTGAAAGGAAGCCCCGCACTATCGATGAGTGCGAGCACTGAAGTTCGATGCCGTCGAAACCACCCTCGGCGCAGTGTCCGGCTACCAGCGCGTAGGAAGCAACGACTTCGTCGATCTCGGCTTCATCGATCGCCTTGGGGACTTCACGGAACAACGGATCGGCGACCGATGAGGGCGCCCAAACCGGCAGGCGCGAGTACATCGACGACGCCTGACCGCCGTTGTGGTTGATCTGAGCGAAAATCGGAACCCGGTGGCGGTGGACCGCGTCGGTGATACGGCGGTAGCCAGGAATGACCTGACGGTGGAACCCGTGGATCAGCTTCTCGTAGGGCCAGTCCGTCGGGTGGACCGAGTGCTCCTCGGTGATGATCAGACCGGTTCCGCCCCGTGCCCGCTCGGCGTAATAGGCGGCGTGCTGTTCGGTCGGAAGGCCGTCTTCCGCGTAGTTGGTCAGGTGCGCCGAGAAGACGATCCGGTTGCGGGCGGTCACCGGCCCCAGCTGGATCGGCGACCAGACGAGCTGCTCGGTCATCGCCTCAAGATAGGGCGAGGCGACACCCGCTCCGAATCGGCGCTCTGGAGCGGCCCGGTCAGAGACTCATCCAATGGCCTACGGCGATGACCGGGGAGGCCCACCGATTGGATTGATTCAGGCAGCTGCGCGGCCGCGGCGACCGAGGATCACCGCGGTCGCAACACCCGCGACCGATGAAACCGCGGCTGCAGATCCACCGGCGACTGCCGCAACCCGGCCCCACAGGACCCGGCCCTTTTCGCCGTCGACGAGGCTCGACACCTGGCGCTTCGAATCGACGAGCACGTCGCCGATCGGTTCGAGTCCAAATCCGACGAGCTTTCCGTTGCGGACATGTCCGAAAAGTCCACCAGGAAGGGTCACGGCAACGTCATCGTGGGTGCGGAACAGACCATTGGCAGACTTGGCGGCCTCGATGGCAGTTCGCATGGTGCGTTCAAGTGCAGATCCGGCCGACGAGATTGTCTCCGAAATGGTTTCGGTCAACACGTTCGATGTCACCATGGGATTCGCCTCCTGTGGCACCACGCACCGCTTTGGGCCGACGATCGACCCATCACAGCACTACTTTCCCTCAGGGTACCGTCAACATCCCTCCGGTCAACAGGCGATTCTGCTCAGACCGGGCGAATTCGCTCAGCTTCGTCCCGCACAGGGGCTCCAGCGGCACACTGAAGCTGGCAACCCGCAAGCAGCGACCCGCCAGCGGCGACCCACCAGCAGCGACTCACCAGCAGCGACTAACCCGCTGCACCCGCCAGCATGGACTCAGCCGAGAGCGAGCGCCGCCCGTCGGCCTTCGAGAATTGCATCGTGAATCGTCCGAGGAGCGACGCAGTCACCTATGCGGACGACGTCGACATCCGGCATTCCCTGCAGCTCCTGCCACAGTGATTCATCCGGCAGGCGATGTCCCGCGTCGATGACCACCGCCGCCTTCAGAGACATGGTCTCGCCGTTGAACCGACCCTCAAGAACCGCGGAGCCCTTCTTGACCGCCCGCAGGATCACACGGCGGTGAAGCTCCACGCCGGCCTGCTGGAGGCGAGCGTTCGCGGGTGCCAGGTCCCCCGAGCGTGCCAATTCGTTGCCGACGATGTTGTCCTGGGTGGCCAGGTGCACAGCGCGCCCCTGAGCGGCGAGCAACTCGGCGACGCCGACGCCGATCGAACCGCCTATCGGATCCCAGATCAGCACCCGACCGTCTGGCAGCGACCCGGAGTCCTCAAGCACGTCCGCTGCCCAGCGCACGTCGGCA
Source organism: Microthrixaceae bacterium (assembly GCA_049647585.1). Classification (GTDB taxonomy): domain Bacteria; phylum Actinomycetota; class Acidimicrobiia; order Acidimicrobiales; family Microtrichaceae; genus JAGQSZ01. The sequence continues at coordinate 254,340 of JBARXY010000004.1, forward strand.
GCCCGGGTTGCCGAGTAGCCCTGCCTACCGTTTCCACCGCCGGTCGCGACGATGATGTGTCCCCGGGACCCGGCCAGTAGTTCGGCCGCAGACACTCGCTGACCCGTCAGGATCTCGACTCCGAGAATTTTGCATTCGGCTTCGAGCCAGTCAGCGAGTAGTGCGAGACGCTGAAATCCGGGCACGTTGGCTGCCACACGAGCCATCCCACCGGTCCGCTCAGACCCCTCGATGAGGGTGACCTCGTGACCTCGTGACGCGGCGACCCGTGCTGCTTCGAGCCCGGCCGGTCCTGCGCCCACGATGGTCAACGCGACCGGAATCGCAGCCTGCCCGCCAACCGGCTGGTCCTCGGTCTCGTGTCCCGAGAACGGATCCCCCGAAGACGTGACTATCGGGTTGCGGTTGTCGCGCACCTGACTGCGCTGGTTGGTCAGGCTGCAGGGACGAACTCGCGACGCCTCACCCGCCCGGACCTTAGCGACCAGGTCGGCGTCGGAAATCAGCGCCCGCGTCATTTCGACGCCGTCGATCACGCCGGTAGCACCGGCTTCACCTATCAGTGCCGACTCGGCCATTTCAACGTCGACGATCGAGCCTTGGACGACGATCCTGACCCCCGCACCGGCCTCGGGCCGGTCGCCACCATCAGCGGCTGCCCCGACCGGCGCTGCCGCGACCGACGCAGCAACCGGTGCTGCTGCGGCGGAGGCCGCGACAGTTGTTTCCGCGACCGACGCAGCGACCGAGCGGGCCAGAGCGATGTTGAATCCCGGCGGAGTGTGACCATCCGGGCGGGTGGCGGAAGTCGAATAGATCGAGCCCCGCACGACGGTCAACATGTCCAACCCACCCGCCGGACCGCTGGCCGCTCGGTCGACGATCAACGCCGCAAGCTCCGGAGCCTGGTCCGGTGTGATCCCGGCCCACGGGGCGAGTTCGTCGCACGAAAGGCGCAACGCCAGGATCCGTCCCCCGCCGATCTCGCCCCGGACCGCGGCGAGGATGTCCATCAAGAACTTTGTGCGATCCTCACCCCACTCGTCGCCCCGCTGGTTGGTCAGCCCCGACAGGAACTGCCTGACCAGCGAGTATTGCCCCGCGTTGATCTCAACCCCATCGCATCCGGCTCGCACCGCTATGCGGGCAGCCGCGCCGAACCCGGAGACCACTGCGTCGATGTCCTCGGGCTCCATCCATTTGGGAACTTCACGGGTATTGACCTCGGGAACGCGGCTCGGAGCCCAAAGTTCCCGCTGGCTCCAGTGCGAGGTCCCCTGACCTCCCGCGTGGCCCAGTCCGGCGAGGACCAGGGAGCCTTCACCGTGACAGGCGTCCGCTACTGCGCTCCACCCCTCAGCGCAATCGACGGCCAGCGGCGCACGCTCGTAGGGCCAATCGCTTTCGTGGACCGAGGCCTCCTCGGTGATGATCACCCCGGCTCCGCCCGCGGCCCGGCGGCGGTAGTAGGTGACGTGGCGTTGCGAGATCGAACGCCTTAGCCCGAGGTTCGTTTCGTGGGGACCAAAGATCACCCGGCTTGGAGCAACGAGCGCGCCAATCGCGAACGGTTCGAGCAGCTTCACGGGCAACATCGTGGCTCACCCGGCGACGATTCCGAAACCCGGGGCGATACACGGGGACCAGTCTCAGAGCTTGCGGAGCATCATCAATCCGTCGCCGACATTGATCAACGTGGAATCGACACGGTCGTCGGCAGCGACCCGATCGTTGAACTCGCGAATCTCCAAGGCGGATCCCTCTGCGGCCGGGTCGAGCACCCGACCGCTGAACAAGGCGTTGTCGGCGACGATCAACCCGCCCGGACGCATTTTGTCCAGCACCAGATCGACATAGTTCAGGTAGCCGCCCTTGTCAGCGTCGATGAACGCGAAGTCGATCGGCTCAGAGAATTCGTGGTCACCAAAGGTCTCGGCAGCAGGACCAATCACGCGCTCAATCCGATCTGCGACTCCGGCCTCTTCCCAGAAGGGGACGCCGACCGAGGTCCACTCCTCGCTCACGTCGAAACATGTGAGGTGCCCGTCGCTCGACATCCCTTCGGCGATGCAGAGCGCCGAGAGACCTGTGAACGTACCGATCTCCACCGCGCAACGAGCACCGATGAGCCTGGCGAGAAAGGTCAGTAGCGGGCCCTGTTCTTCAGAGATCTGCATGACGGCGGTGTCACCGAGTTGCTGGCGGGTAAGCGCCACGAGTCGACGGTGGACATCGGTGCGGGGGATCGAATGGTCCAACAGGTAGCTGCGTAGTTCTGGGGACATAGCAATGTCGGAGCCGGCCATAGCTGGAACCTACCTGTTGCCCACCGGGTTGTGGTCGCTAACTCGGATGCCCCGACTCACTGGTGTCTTTCCGGGGGGAGGGGGTTGAGGTGACCGGCTCCGGGGTATGGCTTGTCGATGAAGGAAGAACCGGTGGCTGACGAAGAGGCCAACATCTCGAAGGACTCAAGTGAAGACCACGGTCGGGACGCTGAGCAGCCGTCCGATCTACCCGCCAAAGGTTGGAAGGACGTAATGGTTCGGGTCAAGAACCAGATGCGTGATGACCACGTGTCGCTTTCCGCAGCCGGTGTCGCGTTCTTCGGCTTCCTGTCGATCATTCCCGGCCTAGCCGCCTTCGTGTCCCTCTACGGGCTCTTTGCCAATCCGGACCAGGTCCGCTCGCGGGTGGAACAGGCCTTCGGCGCGCTGCCGTCGGACGCCAGACACCTACTGACGGACCAGCTGTCGCGACTCACCGAGAGCTCAAGAGCATCGTTGGGATTCGGACTTGCCGTCAGCCTGGCTCTGGCACTTTGGTCAGCATCGAGTGGCGTGGCCCACCTGATCGAAGCGATCAACCTGGCGTACAACGAGAAGCAGAATCAGGGTTTCCTCAAGCGGCGCGGTATGGCGCTGTTGTTTACCTTCGCCCTTGTCGTGATGGGCGTCGTCGCTGCCACGGGAATCGGGGTGGCAGCCGGGATCGGGGATTCGAACTCGTTGGTTCAGTGGGTGATGCGGATTGCGACCTGGCTGGTGATCGCGCTGTTGTTCATTGTCATCCTCAGCATCCTGTACCGATTTGGGCCTGACCGCGACGATCCGAAATGGCGGTGGGTCACGCCCGGTTCGGTGACTGCGCTGGTGTTGTGGGTCGTCATCTCGGTCGGCTTCCAGTTCTACGTCGCCAACTTCGGTTCCTACAACCAGACCTACGGCTCGCTCGCCGCGATCGTTGTCATGTTGTTCTGGTTGTTCCTGTCAGCCCTGGTTGTTCTCATAGGTGCGGAACTGAACTCGGAGCTCGAACATCAGACAGCAAGGGACAGCACCGTCGGCGAAGAGCGCCCGCTGGGAACGCGAGACGCATATGTGGCCGACACGGTCGGTCGACGCACCTGAACGCACAACTACACACGCACAGCTCGCGGTTCAGGCGGGCTCAGACTCGGTGGCGACGGGTGGATCGCAGGGTGACCGGGGATGGCACAGGCACACCGGGTCGGGAATGGTCGACCGTTGAAACTGGGATCGACGACCCGCCAGCGGCGATCGCGGCCAATAGTGGCTCGGCCGCACCCTTGACGCATTCGGGGTCGGGATCGGTGAGCTCCAACCCGACGAAGAACTTGGTCGCCATGCAGCCGCCCTGACACGCGTCATATGCGCCACAACTGGTACATGCGCCTTCACTGTCGGGTTCACGCAACGACAGGAACAGATCCGATTCGCGCCACACCTTGGTGAACCCGCCGTCGTCGCGGATGTTGCCCGCCAGGAACTGGTCGTGGATGACGAACGGGCAGGCGTAGACATCGCCGACGGGATCGATCAGGCACACCACCCGTCCGGCCCCACACAGGTTGAGCCCGGGAAGCGATTCGCCCAGCGCTGACAGGTGGAAGAACGAGTCGCCGGTCAGCACATCGGGTCGATCCAAAAGCCAGTGGTAGAGAGTGCGCTGGTCCTCTTGGGTTGGGTGCAGCTCGTCCCAGCTGTCGACCGCGCGGCCCGACGGACGAAGGCGGGTAACCCGCAGCTGCGCCCCGTACGAGTCGGCAATTTCTTTGAAACCGTCGAGTTGGTCGACGTTCTGACGGGTTGCGACGACGCTGATCTTGAACGCCCCGAAGTTTGCAGCCGCAAGGTTGTCCATGGCTTGACGCGCCGCAGCGAAAGAGCCCTCCCCGCGAATCAGGTCGTTGACGCTGGCGTCGGCACCATCGATCGAGATCTGGATGTCCAGGTAATCCATGCCGGCGAGGCGTTGCGCCGCTGCCTCGTCGATGAATGTTCCGTTGGTCGAGAACTTCACGCCCACGTTGTGCGCGGCTGCGTACTCGAGGATCTCGAAGAAGTCGGAGCGGAGCATCGGTTCACCGCCACCGATGTTGACGTAGAACACCTGCAGTCGCTCAAGTTCATCGATGACCGCGAAGCACTCCTCGGTGCTCAGCTCACGTGGGTCGCGCCGACCAGATGACGACAGGCAGTGGACACACGAAAGATTGCAGGCGTAGGTGAGCTCCCAGGTCAGACAGATCGGGGCGTCGAGTCCGAACTTGAACTCCTCCACGAGTGGCCTCGTCGTCGTTGCCGGCTGAGCGGCGACGATCGGCCTGGCCGCATCGGACCGGGCGGAGCCGGACTGGAGTGATTCAGAGGGAAGTGATTCAGACGGCATTGATCATCTCCGATTGCTCGAGCGTCGAAAGCGCCTTCAGGAACGATGGCCAGCGGGCAGGGTCGATCTGGGCCGCGACGAAGGTCTCGCGGATCGTTTCGTGATCGGCCAGAGTTTCGAGGACCCTGACCAGGTCGGGGTGTTTCAGGAACGAAAGCTTGCGGGTGTCGAAGCTGTATGCGAGCGCCCCGAATCGCTCCGGTCGGAGCGAGACGTTCTTGCTCAGCCTGTAAGAGCCCTCGATGTCGACCGTCATGGCGCTAGTGGAGAACCCATCGGTCGGGCTCGAAACGCTGTTCAGTAGACACCGCACATGCCGTCGATCGAAACCTCTTCCACGAGAAGTTCTTCCTCGATCAAAGGCTCTTCGACAACCGCGTCGGCGTCGAATACGAGTTGGTCGTCGATGGTGCTGGGCGCTGCGTCAACGGACATTTCGGTCCCCCGGAATTATCGGCTCCTCGTCCCCATCTGGGACGCGACCCCTGAGACTACCGTCGGGATTGAATGGCGAGCGAAGCAGGTAGATACCGACACCTGCCCCCACCACGAGCACAGCGGTCGAGGCCAGCACCAAAGCAGTGAGCCAGAGCGACATCAGAGGCGAGGGTCTTCGCACTTCATCAAAGCCATTGCTCTCGACGGTGAAGGTGCATTGTGGACCCGGAGGAGCAAGAGACCAGCTCATCTCGCCGTAGTTCGAGGAATCGGCAGCAGACTCACAGAAGCTGTCGCCCATTCCCTCTATCGGCGTCCAGACGACTAGCCCTGCGACCAGGAATCCGCCAAACCCGAGGATCCAAATGGCGGTCAGACAGCCACGTCGCTTGATCAGCTTGTCGACCTCTGCCTCATCGATCGCCATATCGCCCCCGTTCATTTCACCCGCGACACCGTATAACGCAGGCCGACAGTCAGCGGCAGATCGACGTTGAACAGTCGGCCGCTCCGAAATGCCATGCCCGAGAGCAATTTCCCACGCTCCTGCCGTTTTGTTCTGCGAGGTGGTCGCTATCACGACCACCTCGCAGAACAGAACGACGTGGCAACGCTGCGGTCCTGGATCGACTAGAACCGGTGTCACGCAGAGCCCTGCGAACAGTCCCCCGCAGGGCAATGAATCACTCGAGGCAATCTCGAACGCAACGGCCATCGGGGACGATCAGGGGGATCCCATGCCAACGACCACTCGTGCAGCCGTCCTATGGGGAATAGGAGAGCAGTGGAAGATCGAAGAGGTCGAGATCGACGACCCCAAGCACAACGAAGTCCTCGTCAAAATGGTGGCGGCCGGAATGTGTCACTCCGACGAACACGCCGTCACCGGTGACCTTCCGCTGGGACTTCCGGTAATAGGCGGCCATGAGGGTTCCGGAATCATCGAGGCCGTCGGCCCGGCAGTCACAACCGTCAAACCGGGTGACCACATCTCTTTGTCGTTCATCCCCAGCTGTGGCCGCTGCAAATGGTGCGTCACCGGTCGCCAGTACCTCTGCGACGAGGGCGCCAAGTTGTTCAACGTCGGAATGATGTCCGACGACCGCGAGGCGCATCACGTCACCGATGCCAACGGCAACAGGGTCGCGGTCGGTCGCTATACGCAGATCGGATCCTTCTCCGAGAAGATCCTCGTCAGCGAGAACTCCGTCATCAAGGTCGAAGACGACCTGAACATGGATGCGGTAGCCCTGGTCTCGTGTGGAGTTTCCACCGGCTTCGGCGCAGCCACCCACCGTGCCGGCACCCAACCGGGTGACACAGTCGCCGTCATCGGTGTTGGCGGCATCGGCATCAACGCCATTCAGGGCGCAGCCATTGCGGGCGCAAAGCGGGTCATCGCGATCGACCCGGTCGAGTTCAAACGTGAGCAGGCCATGGAGATGGGCGCCACCCACAGCTTTTCCTCCGTCGAAGAAGCGTTGCTCGCCGTTCCCGAACTCACCTGGGGCGACATGTGCGAGCGGGTGATCCTCTCCCCTGGTGTCGTGCACGGCTCCATGCTCAACGATGCGCTCAATCTGACTTCCAAGGACGGCACGCTGGTCGTTACCGGCCTCGGTCCGATGATGGAGGAGGACGCAAAGCTCAACTCGTTCATGCTGTCGATGATGAACAAGGAGATCAAGGGCACCATCTTCGGCTCCACCAATCCGCGGGAGACGATCCCGCGTCTGCTCTCCATGTACCGAGAGGGCAAGCTCAAGCTCGACGAGTTGGTCACCAAGCGATACACGCTCGACCAGATCAACGAGGGCTACGAAGACCTGCGCAATGGCAAGAACATCCGCGGCGTCATCGAGTTCACCTGATCGGCGGCGATGTTCTCGGCGACGATCCCCGTGACGTTCTGTGCGGGTCACTGTGATGCTTTCTGACACCTACGGACCTGAACTGCTTCGCCGCCTCACGACTTCGGTTGTGGGGCGGCGTCGCGAATTGGAGTCGGTGGTCGCTGCGCTAGCGGCCGGTCGCCATCTGCTGTTGGAGGGACCGCCGGGGACCGGGAAGTCGACCCTTCTCAGATCGGTGGCTGACCACACAGGTACAAGCTTCGAATTCGTCGAGGGAAACGCCGAGCTGACACCTGCGCGGCTGATCGGCTCCTTCGATCCGGCAGCCGTGCTCAATGACGGCTACGTCGCTGAATCGTTCTCGGACGGCCCTCTGCTACGGGCTATGCGTGATGGTTCGCTGCTGTACCTGGAGGAGATCAACCGGATCCCGGAGGAGACGCTCAACGTCCTCATTACCGTCATGAGCGAGGCCGAGTTGCACGTTCCTCGCATCGGCCGGGTCGCGGCCGAGCCGGGCTTCAGGCTGGTCGCGGCGATGAACCCGTTCGACGCGATCGGCACCGCCCGCATCGCGTCGGCTGTCTATGACCGTTGTTGTCGCCTGGCGATGGACTACCAGAGCGCCGAGGACGAGGTTGAGATCGTGATGGCAGCGACCCGAAAAGTCGCCGATCCGGCAACCGGCGCGTCGGGTGAACCGATCAATGGGATCGGAGTCGAGGGCATCCGGGCCGCAGTGGCCATGGTGCGAGATTCCCGCATACACCCCGAGGTGCGAACAGGTTCGTCGGTCCGTGGAGCGATCGACTTCGTGGTGCTGACCGGACCGCTCGCGTCCCTACGAGACGTCGGCCCTCTGGACGGTGGCGTCACCCTCGATGCTGCTCTGCTGTCACTGTCCGGTCGCATCCGGGTCAGGGAGGGAGGATCGCGTTCGCCCGAGGCAATAGTCACCGAACTCTGGACCCGGCATTTTGCCGCCCTCGACCCGAATGATCCGGGGGCCGAGGAAGCTGGCTCCCCCGATCAGGACGCCGGCGGGGCAAACGACGGACCGGGAAAAGTCTGACCCCGCCGCCGGGCGGGGGACGCGGCGACGAGTCGGACAGCGACAACATCAAGGAGGGCGACGAGGCGTCCAGGGCGGTTGCCGAGGCAGGCCGTCGCACGACTGCCCGGCGGGATCTGATGCGCCAACCCCACTTTTCGGAACTCTCCCCAGAGGTCGGCGAACTAGACCCCGACGCTTTCGCCGAACTCTTCGAGGACGACCCCGACGAGGCCCTTTCACTACTCGCCGACATGACGGGCGCGACCGACGAACGCCTGAGGGACCTGGCGCTGTCTCTGGCAGGGAAGATCGCCGTCGACGTCGCAACGGCGGGCAATCGTCAGGGGCGGGGTGTCGGCCGGCTGACTCGGATGAGCGCCGCAAGGGCAGAGGGAGAGATCGACCTTGAGGCGTCGCTCGAGGGAATCCTCGAATCACGGGCGTCCGGGGCGCCGCCACGGTCGGATCGACTGGTCGTCGGCGCGTGGCGCAGACCTAGGACATCCCTGTGCTTGTTGGTGGACCGCTCCGGATCGATGCTCGGTCCACGGCTGGCGGCCGCTGCGGTGGCCGCAGCCGCCGTTCTCTTCCGGGAAGACACCGAATGCTCGGTGATCGCGTTCGCTGACGATGCGATCGTTCTGAAGGCTCAGGGTCAACCTCGCCCTCCCGAGGATGTCGTTGGGGACCTGTTGCGTCTGCGTGGCTTCGGGGTCACGAACCTGGCGCTCGCTTTGCGAGCAGCCCGCATCCAGATGGATCGCTCCACAGCTCAACGACGTGTCACCGTCGTACTGTCGGATTGCAGAGTGACTACCGGCGGTGACGCCACGTCCGATGCGGCCGCTCTCGATGAGGTCGCAATCCTCGCGCCCGCTGGTGACAGCGACGACGCCGAGGCACTAGCCAATGCCATTGGTGCTCGCTGGACGACGCTGGACGGTCCGTCGCAGGTTCCTGCGGCCTTCGAGCACGTCCTTTCACTCTGATCCCACGCTCCGTCCGCTAGATCGTAGGTAGGGTCACATCCCATGAGGAAGGAAGATGACCCCGAGACCGACCCGGATGAAGAGGTCGGACCAGCAACATGGGAGGCGCCCACAGGCTCGCCGATCGATCTGGCGCCACCACCACCTTCACCCTCGGCTCCACCGCCACCTTCGGCTCCACCGCGGCCGCCCGTTGCGCCGCAGCCCTCTTCAACGCTCCAACCCACGAGGCCCACCCAATGGGGCGTGCATGCCGCTTCCCCTCCGGGTGGGCAGTGGGGAGAACCCCAGCAGCCGAATTGGGTGCCGAGCACACCGTCGTTCCCAATTCCGGGAGCCGACCAGGTACATCACGTGCCACGAAATCAGGGCGCGTCCCTCCACGGTGGTGCAGTCGCCTCCCTGTTGATGGGAATTCCTATCTGCCTTCCCTTCCCCCAGATCATCGGCATCTTCGTCGGTATTAGCTCACTGCGAAAGATACGGAACTCCGGTGGAGCGCTGAAGGGCAGAGGCCTTGCAATCGCGGGTCTGATCGTCTGCTCGTTCTGGGTCATTGCGTTAGCAACGGGTGCCTATCTATTGCTATCGGGGCGCCTGGACGGTCCGATCAGAGATGCTCTGAACGACCGGGCACCCGAGATCACGCGAGAGGAATTCATAGAACGGAATAACAAGGACGTGACCAGCGACCCCGTAATCATGCAGCGCTTCAACACACCTGCGCTGCAACTCGGCCTCGTTCACGCCGTCTCGGGCTTCGCCTCCTGTTCCTACGACATATGGGCACTTGAGCCAGCGCTTCTTGCCGAGGTCTACAAGGATCCGAATGCTGACGAGTATCAGGTTCCGTTCCGTTTCGACGAACTCGCCGAGGAGTTGAACGAGTCGGTCCAACTCGACTGCCTGCCCAAACTGGAAGCTGAAGTCGAAGCACTGGTTGGTGGCGGCTGAGCTGCCGCCTCAGCTCCAGATCCCGAAGGCTTTCCAGACGAGGCGGCCTACCGGCGTGATGGCGCCCTGTTCTCTCAACAGGTTCCGTGACCGGGCAACCGAATCAGCCAGCACTCGTCGTCCCTCCGGACCACCGAAGGCCTCACGCAGAACGTCTTTCGGTACGCCAGCCACCTTCGACAGGTCCCGTCCCGGAACAACCATCAGACGGACCATTATTCCCAGGATCAGCGGACAGAAGAAGGCAAGAAGCTGTCGACGTACCCGCCCCAGCTGGGGTACTTCGTGGCGGACCGCGGCCCTGGCATAGGAGATGTGTCGCGATTCCTCGGCTATGTGGACCCGCATGATTTTTTCGATCAATGGATGAAGCTCGGACGTATCGAGCGCCCGGCGTTGGAGTAGATCGAGAGGCTCCTCGCCGCCCAGGACCATCATGAAGAACACGCCCGGCGAGTACTGGCTGAGGATCGGGACGAGCAGTTCGGTGAAGCGCCGCAAGGCCCAGGGCATCCCCCGGACCTTGAGTCCGGAACGACTGATGAACTCGTTGAACATCAAGGTGTGCTGCGACTCCTCAATCACCTCGTGATGGATGTACCGGAACTCGGCAGCGCCGCTGTCCAGATACAGGGCCCGGTGCAACAGTCCCTGCTGGAGGATGTTCTCGAAGTGCACCGCAGTCTTCAACGATGCAACCAAGCGCACCAGTCCGACCCTGGCCTGATCGTCGGCGGGAAGCGAGTGGTACCAGGTTGTGTTGGCCAGAGGATCTGACGCCGGGAGGACAAATCGCCGGTCGGTCGGATCCACCGTCATCTCGTCGGAGTCCCAGTCGATGTCCCGATATGCGTCGAAGCCGACGCCGACCGACGCCCGACTGAGCCTGGTGACCTTCTCTGAAAAATCGACACCCGTCGCGCGATCTACGTCATTCACATGATCGAGGCTACCTATGGATCTTGCCGCTCAACCTTGGACCGCGACCACGCCTGGGCGATGAGGGCACCCAGGGCCTCCTCGTTCACCGTCGAGAGGTTCTTGATGTACACGCAGCCCTTTCCGGTGCTGTGCGGACCAAGTTCATCGAAGAGCGGATCGTGGGATCCGTATCCGTCGTAGATCCCATAGATCGTCAGCGCAGTCTTGCGAGGCGAGAACCCGACGACCGGCCACTCGTAGGTCCCGGTGGTGTTCGTATACGGCATGGATCCGAACCCGATCATCGACGGCCCCCACATCGTCGCCGGCGCACCCGTGATGCGTTCCATGAGCGCTCGCAACTTATGACCTTCTGCCCGTCGCCGGTCATGCTCTACCGAGTCGATGAACGATGTGACATCGACGTCCGTTGGTCTCGTCTTGGGCGCTGCCATCGCGGCAATCATATGAGTCGGACGCGGTGGAACCCCGACCATGTGGCCGGGGCTCCACCAGGTTACTTCAGGCTCCCGACTTCGATCAGGGCTGGAACACCTGGAAGGTCATGACTCCCTGGTTCGTTCCGTCAACAAGCATCGGTCCGATTAGCGCTCCGAGGCCGCCACAATCTGCGTCCCCTGGAGGTGTCATCTCGAAGTTCTCCTGGGAGACCGTCGCCGTACCTGTCGCCAGGTCGATCGATCCTTCCAGGTCGAAGGATGTACTGATCGCGCACGGCTGGGGCATCGGAGAACCGTTGAGTGTGTTCAGGTTCATGTCCACAGCCAAGCTGAAGCCGCCCTCTCCCGTGGCCGGATCGAACGCTCCGACCGAAGTGCCGACCTGAACCGCGCTGTACCCGACGGTGACGAGCCCGATCGGCGAGTTGGCATCGAAAGTGCCATCATCGACCGTCAGATTCATTACGAAGTCACCGGTGTCGTTCTTGGTCCACGTGCCGGTGGAGTTGCCGTTGAAGTTCACCGTGGTCTCGGTGGGCTCCTCCACGGTTCCGCCGAACATGGTCACCGCAACAGAGCTCGGGCTGTTGAACTGGATCACGTCGGGTTCGACCACCTGGTTGACGCAGGCCCAAGCATCAGAGGGCACCGCATAGCCGTAGTCGATGAGCCTGGGCGGATCAGAGACGGTCAGTCCGGCGTCTGCACATAGAGCGGACGCTCCGGCGGCGTCAGCCGCTCGAACGATCGTGCCCTTCTCCAGGGTCACTCCGGTGCAGGTTCCGTCCTCAGAGTATGCGCCCTCTTCGTCGAGATAAGCGGTCGAGTTGTTCGCCACGTTAGCGACGCCGCTGAAGTTGACGTCCGGCACCCCCGGCATGCTGCTGTCGACACAACCGGGTTCTATCCACGGTGTGTTCGGATCTGGTTCTGCTGGTGGCGCACACGCGGCAGCGAGTGTCAGCGCTGATAGCGCCAACATGATCGACAACCGACGGAGAATGCGCGACGTAGCTGAGCTGTTTCGCATAGCTGTCCCCCTAGTTCTGCGAGGTTGCCACCCTCGCATTGTTGGTCTTGGCCATCCTCGCGCGTATTTAAAAAATTTGCACCAAAAACTTATTGACTTTAATTCATCGATGTGATTCGGAGACGGTTGCTTGCTTCCATGGACGGGTGGAAGTTAGGACTCGAGCCGTCCCAGGCTCCGAGCGGGCCGCACTGTCGATGAGGATTCACACGGCGTTCGGATCAGACTGGCGGGTACGAATCAGCCATCTCGCGGAGTTCGTTCTTGGCGACCTTGTCGAGGGTCGCGGTTGGGAACTCGTCGACGAAGTAGACAGCGCGCGGCACCTTGAAGTCAGCGAGATTGGTTCTGCAGACTTCCATGATCTGGGCGGACAGTTCGTCCGAGTCGGCCGAAGGGTCCGCCTTGATGATGAACGCGACGGGCACCATGTCGAGCATCTCATGACTCTTGGCGACCACAGCGATGTCGGCGAGTCCCGGAACAGCGCGAATCGCGTCTTCAACCTCTCGGGCCGAAACGTTCTCGCCACCGACCTTCAGCGCGTCCTTGCCCCGGTCGCGGTACTGGATGTTTCCATCTGCCAGAACCTGCACAATGTCGCCGGTTCGGCACCATCCGTCTTCGGTGAAGAACTCGTTGGTGGCTTCCTCATTACCGAAGTACTCGAGGAACACACTGACCCCACGGATGCCGCGGATCCAGACCTCGCCAGATTCGCCCTCGACACAGATGTCACCCGTGTCGGGGTCCACCACGAGCATCTCATAGCCGGGTGAGACCTTGCCCATGGCCATGTCCGGATAGGTCTCGAAGGGCGAGGAGTGGATGCAGTGGGTCACCAGCTCCGTCATTCCGTACGAGGCCTGGACCCGCATACCCATCATCTCGTCCATGATCGGCATGATCAGACCGAAGACCCCGACCTTGACCGTGTGCTGCTCCGGAATGCCTTGCTCGAAGGCCGCCTTGATTACGAACGGGATGAGCGAGATGTGGGTAACCGAATGCTTGGCGATTACCTCCCATAGTCGACTGGACGAGAACTTCGGCTGGAGCACGACCGTGCCGCCAACTCCGATGGTCGACCAGATCGCCCAGCTCTGGGTGTTGACGTGGAAGAACGGGAGATACGCCAGATACGTGTCGTCGGACAGCATGTCGATGTTGGTCGGGTTGACCTTTGCTGCCCACAGCATGTTTGCGTGGGTATGGACCACTGCCTTCGGCTTCGAGGTCGTACCCGAGGTGAAAAGGATTCCCGCTGGCAGCATTGGGTCCGCCTCACGAGCGGGGACAGATTCCGGATCGCCGATGAGGGTGTCGAAGGAATCGAAGCCATGGTTGAGGGTGGCCTCATCTGCAGGGTTCCCGGAGTTGTCGTCGGTGACTACGACCCAGCCGAGGTCTGGCCCCGACTCGGCGACGAGCGACGCGAACTGCGGCTGGGTGATTGCGCCGACGCAGCTGGTGTGGGTGATGAAGTAGCTGAGTTCGGCGGCGACGCTGCGGGTGTTGGTCGTCACCGCAACAGCTCCCAGACGGGCGCAGGCATACCAGGCGATCACTGCCTCCGGACAGTTCTCGGCGTGGATCAGGACCATGTCCCCGATTCCGACGCCACGTGCGTGCAGGCCAGCAGCGACCTTCTTGGTATCAGCCGCGAACTCGGCGTAGGTCCAACTGCGGTCAGATCCATCACGGGGTTCCCAGATCAGGAAGGTGTGGTCGCCGCGGTGCTCGCCACGGTGATCGAGCATCCAGGGGATGTCCTGGCCACGGAACTGATAGGCCGCCGTCACGGCAGGATCGAATCGAGGCGCCTTGTTCGTCGACTCACTGCTCATGTTTCCCCCGGGATCTTCGACCGCAGCACCTGCGGAGTCGTGTGTCTAGGGCACTGAAGATATGTCAGATCTCATCGTTGTCGGAATTCGTCGACATTCCCCGGCGGATCGCCGGTAGCCTTGGGGCATGGTCCAGAACTACTACACCGCGCTCGTGGGTCAGACCCACGTGCTGACGCCGCCGGGCAATCCGGCCAGCGTCGCGAAGGCGCGGGTACTTCGGGTCATCGGCGAGGTCTACGCCTCGCGCAGCGCTCGACCTACTTGCTGACCTCCCCGCAGGCGTTCGAGACGGGTTCGGAATTTCAGCTCCGATCCGATTAACAGTTCGAAGCATCGGGCACGCCACCCAGTTCCGATCCAGTGCTTCAGGGCCAGCGGGACAGCCCAAACGAAAATCGGAATCTCCGTAGCCACCCCAGACCTCCGCAACTCCACCTCTTACACACGCACAGCAGTCCTACCGAACTTCACCCGTCGACAACTACTAATCAGGAGAATGAGAACAATGACGATCGATGATCTCAGCACAGTAAAGATGGAACGGCCCACCCATCTGTCGACCGAGACGCTGGCCAAGCTCGAAGCACTTCTGAACGAGGAACGACGCGAGCTGATCGAGCCTCTCGATGACCCGAACACCAACACCGACCTGGCCGACGACCCGGGCACCCGGCTCAACGAACGCCAGATGCTCGAGCAGATGTCGGTGCGCCAGACCGCTCAGCTCGCAGCGGTGGACCGGGCGCTCGATCGGCTTCGCCTGGGTGTCTACGGAACCTGTGAAGAGTGCGGTGACGAGATCCCCGAGGAGCGTCTTGAGGCGGTGCCAATCGCCGTGTTGTGCATCAACTGTCAGGCCCGGGTTACCGGCTGACGGACCTCAATTTATTTCTGCGACAACATCGTCGTCGGGAGTCGGTTCGACCGCTTCCGGCGACGAGTCGCGTGTGGCCAGATATTCACTGTGGACATGGTGGAGGAACCGTTCGACGGCCTCGACGGTGTTGACGGTACGAATGCTCGGGAATACCTCGAAGGCGTGTTGGGCGCCGTGAAGTTCCGAGTACACCACGTGGTTCTTCGACGCCTCACGCAGGTCCGCAGCAAATCTCCGTGCGCCCTCGACCGGCACCAGAACGTCACGATCGCCGTGGAGGATCATCATCGGCGGTGCTTCGTCGGTGATGCGATCCAGCGGCGAGTACGCGGCCCAATCCTCGAGCCGATCGTTCTGCCCGAAGCCCATGACGACTTTCGCCATCAACTGTCTGAACTCTCGTCCGTTCAGTCGCTCCCTGTCTGTCAGGTCATAGACGCCGTAGAACGGCACCGCCGCCTGGACCGACGTATCGGCATCCTCGAACCCCGGCTGGAACGCCGGGTCGTTCTGGGTCAGGGCAACCAGTGCACAGAGGTGCCCCCCTGCGGATCCACCCGTGACCACGATGAAGTCGGGATCGACGTTGTACTCATCGGCGTGTTCCCGGATCCATGCGAGCGCTGTCTTGCAGTCCACGAGGTGGTCCGGATAGTGGACCTTGGGGCTCAGCCGGTAGTTGGCGTTGAAGCCGACCCAACCGCAGGAAGCCAGGTGGTTGAGCAGCGGAATCCCCTGCTCGTCCTTGGAGCCGAGGATCCATGCTCCGCCGTGAATCTGCAGGACGGCCGGACGCTTTTCACCAGCCGACGGCTTCTCGAGCGGGGTGTAGATATCGAGCTTGAGCTTGGGCCCGGGGGCCTGTCCGGGCAGCGGGGTGTTGAAAACAACGTTGCGGCTGCGCTTGCGACGACGATTGCCGTTGAGCAACGGCAAAAGCGCTCCGAGTCGGACCGACGACGGCGCCTCGGCAAGTTCCTTGGCGGGAATGAGGGAGCTGAGCGAGGCGTCGAGTTCCTCCTTGGAGCGCCGGGCTTCTTTGATCAGGCCAACCGCTCCCACCGACGCAGCTGCGGTGAGCCCGAGCCCCATCCAGCCCTTGACACCGAGACCCTCCTCGTCGCGCCGGGCTCTCTTTACTCCTCTGACGGTGCGAAAACCCCAGATGGCCAGCAGCTCGGGTGCAGCCTCGCTGACCAGCCACGAACTGAAGAAAGTCGGAACGGTTAGCAAGAGACTGTTGCGCCGCGGCTTGTAGGCGCTGGCCACCGCCACGCTTCGGATGATCCCCTGACGCAGAAGCGCGTCGGCGGCACTCCGCGACTTGTCGGCGCTCCGCAACTTGTCGGCGCTCCGCGACTCGGCCGACTTGCGGCGGCCGGATCGTGTCTGCCGAGAGGAGCCCGAGGGCAAAAGTTGCGTCATGGCCGCAAGTCTGTTCGCACCGCCATGATCCGACAAGTGGCACCGCTCGATCTGTCATGGACTGAACCATCTCAATTGGCAAATGATTGAAGAACTCAGCGCACGGAATCCGCTGGTGGGGAAGAATGATCGTTTACCCGAGCATCTCGTGGGAGGCGAAATGGAACGACTGTCTGGCATGGATGCCACGTTTCTCTATGTAGAAACGCAGGCAGGGCACATGCACGTCGCGATGGTCGGCATCTATGACGTCTCCACCATGCCCGGTGGCTATTCATTCGAGAAGTTCCGCGAGCACATCCGGTCCAGGCTCCATCTGGTCCCGCCTTTCCGTCGTCGTCTGGTCGAGGTGCCGTTCCAGTTCCACCATCCCGTGTGGATCGAAGATCCTGACTTCGATCTGGACAATCACGTTCGACGTACGACGGCACCCGCACCCGGTGGACGTCGTGAGCTCGCCCAAGTCGCATCAGAAATTGCATCAGTCCCCCTCGATCGCTCGCGTCCGCTGTGGGAGGCGTGGGTGATCGAGGGTCTCAAGCATGACCGGATCGGTTTTGTCTGCAAGATCCACCACGCCGCTATTGATGGCGCTTCCGGTGCAGAGATCATGACGGCCCTTTACGACCTTGAGCCGGATCCTGCGCCCACCGAGCCCGTCGAGGTTCCGTCCGAGCACGTACCGAGCAGTGTGGAACTACTGAGCTACGCAGCGATGTCGAAGGTCAGGCGAGCGACCAACGCCGTGCCGCTGGTGACACGCACGCTCCGGTCGGCGTCAAACCTGGTCGGCACCATCATCGACAAGAGCAAACCTCATGGTGCGGTCCCTCTCACCGCTCCACACACTCCGTTCAATCTCTCCATCGGGGCTGAACGATCTACCTCATTTGCTCGCATTCCACTCGAAGAGGCACGAGCGGTGAAGGACGCTCTGAACGTCAAGGTGAACGACGTAATCCTCGAGATATGCGCCGGAACGCTCCGCCGCTATCTGCAACTACACGACGCGTTGCCAGAGGAGTCGCTAATCGCTGTCTGCCCGGTTTCGGTGCGGGTCGAGGAGGAAATGGGCTCCCAGGGCAACAAGGTGTCAGCCATGTTCGCATCCTTGGCAACCCAGATCGAAGACCCCGCCGAGCGACTCGAGGCGATCCGCAAGAGCACCGAAGGTGCCAAGGAGGACCACAAGGCCCTCGGCGCCAGGACGCTCACCGACTGGGCTGAATGGGCAGCTCCTAGGACATTTGGTCTGGCGGCAAGGACCTACAGCTCGATGGGTCTTGCAGATCACCACCGTCCGATCCACAACTTGGTCATCTCGAACGTTCCGGGACCACCGTTTCCGCTCTACCTGGCCGGAGCCGAGTTGGTCGCTGCCTACCCGATGGGTCCGATCATGGACGGCGCAGGGCTCAATATCACCGTCCTGTCCTATCGCAACCATGTCGATATCGGATTTCTGGCGGACGCTGCGCTGGTGCCGGACATCTGGGAGGTCGCAGCGCAGGTGCGTCCGGCTTTCGAAGAACTCAAACAGCTCGCGGGGCTGACCGACCCGACGATCATCAAGGCGGCGGCGCCCGTCACTGTCACGTCGGCGCCACCAAAGCCGTCACCAAGATCTCCCACCGCCAAACCTTCTGCTGCAAAATCTCCCACCGCAAAATCTCCCACCGCAAAATCTTCTGCTGCAAAGTCTCCCGCAGCCAAGAAGGCCTCTTCCAAGGCCGGGGAGGGCTCCAAGACGGGCGTCAGGACCAGCGCCGCCAAGAACGGCTCCGGTGTTGCCGCGAAGAGCCGAACCGCCAAAGGCGGCAATAGCAGCGCCGCCAAGAACGGCTCTCCCAAGAACGGCAACGGCGGCTCAGAGAAGATCGCCTCGCAGAGGCGTTCCGCAGCGGCCCGTAAGGGGTCCGCAGACACGTAATCGGTTCAAGTGTGATTGGAATGGTCGCTATTCGACCACTCCAACCATACTTCTCTACTTCGTTACCCTCGCCCGCGAGGATCTGCCGGGTAGGAGCCGTTCTCGGGACCGTCGGCTCGCACCGGATCGTGCGAACAGGAACCGCCGCAGAATCTGCCCTAGTTTCACGACGTGAGTTACAACATCGCAGACCTCTACGAGCACACAGCTGACGTCGTTCCGGACCGGATCGCGATTGTCGACGGCGAAACCCGCCTCACCTACCGGGAGTTCGACGAGCGAGGTAACCAGATCGGCCACTACCTCGCCGAACAGGGTGTCGGTCCGAACGACCACGTCGGGATCTATGCCCAGAACTCGCATCAATGGCTCGAGGCGATGTTGGGTTGTCTCAAGATCCGAGCAGTGCCGATCAACATCAACTACCGCTATGTCGAGGAAGAACTCTCCTACCTGATCTCCAATGCCGAATTGGTCGCCTGCGTATTCGACCGTGAGTACGCCACCCGGCTCGCAGCGGTGGCCGATCGGTCACCGAAGCTAAAGACGTTCATCCATATCGAGGATGGCTCCGACGCCGATGTCGACAAGCTTGGTTCTGTCTTGTTCGAGGACGCTGTCAACGCCTCGTCGAAGGAACGGAACTTCCCCGAGCGGTCAAACGACGACATCTACGTCATCTACACCGGCGGAACAACCGGCATGCCCAAGGGCGTCATGTGGCGCAGCGAGGACATCTACTTCGCCCTGGGCCAAGGTATCGACGCCCTGACCGGCGAGAGGGTCAGCAGCGAATTCCACAAGGCCGAGCAGGCCGCGGCAAGCCCCACTCCCCTGATCTTCTGTGTGATCCCACCCCTGATGCACGGCGCCGCTCAGATCGCCACGCTCAGCCAGTTGTTCATCGGTTCCACCCTGGTGATGATCCGGAAGTTCAAGGCCGAAGAGGTCTGGGACACATTCGCCGCCGAGGGAGTCAACTCGGTGATCATCACAGGTGACGCGATGGCCAGTCCGATGATTGACGCCCTCGACAAGAATCCTGACCGTTGGGATCTGTCGGCTCTCATCTCGCTGTCCTCGAGCGCGGCCCTGTTCTCACAGTCCCTCAAGGACCGTTACCTCGAATACTTCCCGAATCTGATCATCACCGATTCGATCGGCTCCACCGAATCAGGCTTCAACGGCATCACCTACGCGACAAAGGGCGAACAGGCGGCCGCTGGCGGTCCAACGGTGAACGCCGGACAAGATGTCGTGGTGCTCGATGATGACCTCAACATCATTCCCGAGGGCGACGAGCGGATCGGTCGACTGGGCCGCGGCGGCAACATCCCGATTGGATATTTCAACGACCCGGTAAAGACCGCAGAAAACTTCGTGATTGCGGCCGACGGCAAGCGTTACGCCGTTTCGGGCGACTCGGCGCGGTGGGCCGGAATGGGTCGAATGACGATGCTCGGTCGAGGTTCTGTGTCGATCAACTCCGGTGGAGAGAAGATCTTCCCCGAGGAGGTCGAGCAGGCCTTGAAGGCCCATCCAGCGGTAGTCGACTGCACAGTCGTTGGGGTCAAGGACGAGCGCTGGGGCCAGCGGGTTGCCGCAATCGTCCAATACCGCGACGACTCCAGGGCGAGTCTTGAAGAACTGGCCGACCACAGCCGTGGATTCATCGCCGGCTACAAGGTCCCCCGCGAACTCCATGTGGTCGACGAGATCGTGCGCTCCCCATCGGGCAAGCCCGATTATCGCTGGGCCAAGGAACTTGCAGAGTCGGGCGAAGCCAAGATCAGCTGATCTAGGACCGCCGTCAGGATCGGTCTGGTCCGACTCAGGTGAATGCCAGATGGACCGAGAGGACCACCAGGACCACCGCCGACACAGTCCCCATTCGGGCCAGCGTCATTTCGCTGCAGGTACGCCTGAGAACCGAGCCTGTGAGGACGTATCCCCCGTGCGCTATCAGGGATGACAGCGTCATTCCGGCCGCCCAGCCCACTGTGCCGACGCCGGGTCCCCCGGCGATGACTACTGCCGACATCAAGACTATGGTCATCGGGTTCATGAGCGTCAGACCGTAGAAGGCCGCGGCGAGTCGTGCACCGCCGAGATGTGCGAAGAGTCCCTGACCCGAACCGGCGGTGTTGCTCACGGTCGAGGCTCCGGCGCGCAGCGCGGTGGCGGTTCCCCGGGACTGGGGACATTCTGGGTCAATTGAGTTCTGGGCGGGCGGGACTTCCGTCCGCCACGGTCGTTCGGGTTCAAGTGCGTCGAGCATTTCCTGGTCCGGCCCACCGTTCCTCAGCGCGGCGACCTCGCTGCGCGAATCGCTGGCCATCCGCCACGCCATCCAGATGAGCACCGCGATTCCGACGGCTCGCAGTACCGGTGCGATCGGAGTGAGTGCAGCCACCAGGGCGGTGCCTGCCACAGCGGCCAGACTCGAATAGGTCATGTCTGCTGAGGCAACGCCCAATGCGCCCGGAAGGGCTGTACGGACCCCACGGTCCATGCCCTGGTTCAGCAGGAGGATTGAGATAGGTCCCAGCGTGACCATGATCGGCAAACCGATCACGAGTCCACTCGAGACATCGGAGATGAACATGGACCGAGTATGTCAATGATCCCGGCGACGTTTAGAGGGTGCAAGCTTGGAAGTAGCATCTCTGACCATGGAAACACCGGCACTAGACGTACTTGACCGAGGAATCCTCGCCGAGCTCGCGAAGGACGGTCGTCTGAGCTGGCGTGAACTCGGATTACGAGTCGGGCTGGGACCTACCGCGACAGCCGACCGTGTCCGCAGACTTGAGCAGATCGGCGTCATACGCAGCTACAGGGCCGAGATCGATATCTCTGCTCTCGGAATGGGACTGCGTGCCATCGCCGAACTGAGGCTGGCACCAGAGACCAATTACCAGCTCTTCGAAGCGACTCTCTACGACACCCCCGAAGTTCTCTCCATGTTCCATGTGACCGGCGATGTCGACTACGTGCTTCTACTCGCGTGTCCCGACGTTGCCTCTCTCGATCGCCTGTTGGGCAGCTGGCGCGAGAGAGGCGGAGCGATCGAAAGCTCCACCAGAATCATCCTGCGCGAGGTGGACCTGTACGGCTGAGCCGAACTGCTCAGCAGAGATGGAGGAGGTCCTGAGGTGGGTCTCAAGGCGCAGAGCTGCCTCCCACCAGACCCTCAGCCGAGGAACTCCTCGAGGCGTGACTGGGCCCTTTCCCATTCGGCCAGCAAACGGTCCGCCGACTTCTTGGCGCTGTCCAGGGCCTCGGCAAGTTCCCTGACCTTGTCGTGGTCATCATAAATTGCGGGGTCGGCCAATTGCGCCGAGGCGGACGAGGCCTCTGCCTCGGCCTTCTGGATCTGACGCTCCAGCTTCTTGACCGTCGCCTTGAGATCCTTGGAAGCCTTCTGACGTTGTTGGCGTTCCTCAGCGCTTAGACGACGTGCCTCGGTCTTGTTGGGGCGTCGGCCACCGCCGGATCCAGATCCGGTCGGTCCAGTGCCAGTGGATCCCGACCCGCCCGATCCCGTCGCTCCCGATCCCGACCCGCCCGATCCCGACCCGCCCGATCCCGACGCAGTCTTGTTTCGCGCCCCGGACACCGAACCGCTCGACGATGCGCTGCGAGGACTCGCCGAACCGGCGGAGGCCGTCGAACCCCTCGGTGCGAGCACGTCCTCGTCCACCCCCGGGTGGAAGATGACCCTGCCGTCGCGAACCTCGAGCAGCGAGTCCGCGACCGAACGGATCAGATAGCGATCGTGTGTGACCAACAGAACCGTCCCCGGATAGGCCACGAGAGCATCCTCGAGGACATCGCAGCTCGGAAGATCCAGATGGTTGGTCGGCTCGTCGAGAATCAACAGGTTCACCGGATTGACCATCGTCCGGGCCAGGGCCAGCCGGGTCCGCTCACCACCGGAAAGGTCCCCGACCCGACGTTCGGCAGCCTCGCCCGAGAATCCGAAACTGCCCAGAATCGTCCGGAGGTTCCTCCCGTGGTCGTCACCGACCGCGGAGCGGAACTCCTCGAGGACAGTCGCCTCGAAGCGCAGCGACTCGACCTGATGCTGGGCGAACTCGGCGACGTCAACGTTGTTGCCGACGCTCACTTCGCCCTTCATCACAGGTAGTTCGCCGAGCAACATTCTTAGCAGGGTGGTCTTACCGGCCCCATTGGGTCCGATCAGCGCAATCTTCTGACCACGCTCGACGACAAGGTCAATATCGCTGAGCACCGGCGTGGAGTCGAAGCCGACGGTCGCGTCCTTCGCTTCGAGCACGACCCTGGCCGAGCGTTGGGGCTCAGGAAAGCCGAACTTGGCCACGAGCGCGCTCCGCTCCGGCGGCTGGAGCCTCTCCAGCTTCTCGAGAGCCTTGATCCGGCTCTGCACCTGGCGGGCTTTGGTCGCCTTGTAGCGGAACCGTTCGATGAACCGTTCGGTCGATTCAAGCCGCTTGGCCTGCGCCGCCGCAGCAGCTTCCGCAGCGGCGATGCGCTCCTCGCGCTGCACCACGAACTCGGCGAACCCGCCGACGTATTCGATCGAGCGACGGTTGGACATCTCGACGACCCGCTCGGCCACGGCATCGAGAAAGTCACGATCGTGGCTCACGAACAGAATCGCGCCGGGCCAGGAAGCCAGGTGGTTCTCGAGCCACGAGACTGACTCGATGTCGAGGTGGTTGGTGGGTTCGTCGAGTACCAGCAGGTCCGGGGCCGAAAGCATGAGCCGCGCCAGCGCGACCCGCATCCGCCAGCCTCCGGAAAGGTCCTGCACGGCACGGTCGGCGTCACTCGACGAGAACCCCAGCCCCGCCAGGATCTGGCGTGCGTCGGCCTCGACGCTGTAGCCGCCGAGCGTCTCGAAGCGGTGCTGGGAGGATCCGTAGGAGTCGAGTGCCGCGGAATACGCCTCTGCGTCGGGTGTCGGACCGTCGGGCGCAGTGGCCGCGACCTCATCAAGCAGTCGACCCAGTTGGGCCTCAAGGTCGGTGACGTGGGCCGCACCACGCAGGACCTCTTCGATCACCGAACCATCGATCTGTTCGGTGAGTTCCTGGGGCAGATAGCCGATGCGGGTTCCCTTGCCGATGTGAACCTCGCCTGCGTCGGCCTGTTGGGCACCGGTGATGATCTCGAGCAGGGTCGTCTTGCCGACCCCGTTCGCTCCGACAAGAGCGACGCGGCGGCCTGGCATCAACTTGAAGGTCACACCTTCAAAGAGGGTGCGACCCCCGAAGGCTTTCGAGAGTCCAGAGACGGTGATCATCGGCCCGGCAGGCTACCGGTCGCGGCGCCACGTCAGGCCATCGGCACCTGACACCGCTCAGGAGAGCGCGCCCTCGGCGGCCTGCAGTGCCGTCTGGCTCGCCCAGCGGTAGTCGGCCTTGCCGGATGGCGAACGTTGGATCGAGTCGACGATCACCAACGCCCTGGGAATCTTGTATCCCGCCAAGTGACCTCGGAGGTGCACATCGAGATCTTCGAGAGTGGGGACCTGACCCGACGAGGGTTGGACCACGGCAACTACTCGCTGTCCCCAACGTTCATCGGGCACTCCGACCACAAGTGCGTCGTAGACACCCGGGTGAGACTTGAGCTGCGACTCGACCTCTTCGGGGTGGACCTTCTCGCCACCGGTGTTGATGGTGGTCGAGCCACGACCGAGCAGGATGATCGAGCCGTCTTCATCGACCATCCCGAGGTCACCCGAAACGACATATCGGATGCCATTGAGGCTGATGAAGGTCTCGGCGGTCTTCTCGGGTGCATTCAGATAGCGCATCGGCAGATAGCCGGAGTGCGCGACCCTGCCGATGGCGCCCGACCCCGGCTCGAGTGGCACACCTTCGGCGTCGAGGACCGTCGTACCCTTTTCCACGTTCTCGAAACGCACCTGGTCGCCAGCGGAGACTCCCGGCGAGAGTCGACGCGAGCCCTGGATACCAGTTTCGGATGAGCCGAAACCATCGGTGAACATCGCGTCCGGAGCGAGTTCGCGGAGCTGGTCGAGAAGCGCTGGCGCCATTGGCGCCCCGCCGTTGGAGAGCGAGTACATGCTCGACACGTCGAACGGGCCGCTCTCGTTCCAGGCGTCGATGAGTGGCCGCGCCATCGCGTCGCCCACCAGCGTCATGGCCGACACCTTCTCCTCGGCGACCGTCTGCCAGATCTTCACAGGATCGAAGGTGCCCGGGTGCAGAACGACCTTTGCCCCACAGAACAGCCACATGAACGACACCCACTGCGCAGCGGCGTGCATCAACGGCGCGAGCGCATAGAACACGAAGTCGAAATCGATGATTCGCTCGAGCGTCTCCTCGGGGGACGACACAGCTCCCGACATCCGCATCGGGTCGCCACCGCCCAGGCAGCCGAAGAAACAGTTGTTGTGGTCCCAGACCACACCCTTGGGCATCCCGGTTGTACCGCCGGTATAGAGCACGTAGATATCGTCGCCGCTGCGACCTTCTACGGACGGACGCTGCGGCGACGATGACGCCAAAGCCTCGTCATAGGAGACACCACCCGGTACGACCGACAGATCACGCTCCGAAGCGGCGGAACCGACTGCGAGGGTGTGTCGCAGCAGTGGCGTTTCGGGCGCAACCTCGGCGACCTTGTCGATGAACTCCGCGTTGCAGACGAGGACCTTCAGCCCGGAGTCCAACAGCAGGTAGCGGAGCTCTTCGGAGACGTAGCGGTAGTTGATGTTGACCGCCGCGGCGCGGACCTTGAAGCAGGCGATCAGTGTCTCGATGTATTCGGTGCTGTTGGTCAGGTAGCAGCCGACTAGGTCTCCGGGACCGACACCGCTCGCCAGTAGGTAGTTGGCCAGGCGGTTGGCACGCTCCTCGAGTTGAGCGAAAGTCAGCCTTCTCTCACCGCACACGAGCGCCTCGCGGTAGGCCACACGGTCCGAGATCGCTTCCCACTGGTCGGCGATGTTGTAGGTCAGTTGATCCCCCATAGATCCCGCTGACGATAGTCGGCTTGAACATCTGCGCCTTCCCGGGTCACGCTTTGGCTGGCTCACCTAGTAGGCCGAGCAACCGAATCTGGCCGGAGTCCGGCTGATCGACATACAGACACTGGAGTTCTCATGGGCATGCCCAGCGACATTCGCATCATCGACACGATGATCGGCTTTCCCAGCGCCAACCGGGAAGACGTCTACAAGTTCTTGGCGCCGGCACTGCGGGACGCCGAGAGCAAGGACAGCTTCAAGATGCCCGCCGAGTACATGTTCAAGGACATCCCCCACGACCTCGAAGAGGGCGTCGATCCGGTGGCCGTCACCCTTGACAACATGAACCGTTACGGAGTGGCCCAGGGTCTGATCAACGTCGGCACCACCGTGCGCGACGAGCCACGAAGGGCGATCAGGGACTTCCCCGACCGGTTCTTGGGCCTGGTTGACGTGGACCCCAGGCAGGGGATGGATGCGGTCCGCAAGATTCGGCAGTGCCACGAAGAGTTCGGGATCGTTGCGGTATCAAGCTTCCCATCGGGTTGCGAGACTGCGCTCAACTCAGCGCCGTACTACCCGATCTATGCCACATGCGTTGAACTCGGACTGCCTGTCTTCCTGAACGTAGGTGTCCCGGGTCCCCGGGTGCCGATGGCTCCCCAGAGGGTCGAACTCCTAGACGAGGTCTGCTATTTCTTCCCGGAGCTGAAGATCGTCATGCGCCATGGGGCCGAGCCATGGACGGATCTGGCCGTGAAGTTGATGCTGAAGTGGCCCGGTCTGCACTATTCGACCTCTGCTTTCGCACCCAAGTACTACCCGAAGGACATCATCGACTACGCGAACACCCGCGGCGCCGACAAGTTCATCTTCGGCGGTTACTTTCCGGCCGGACTGACGTACGAACGAATTGCCGCTGAGTTGCCGAATGTGCCGCTCAAGGACGAAGTTTGGCCCAAGTTCCTTAGGGGCAACGCGGCCAGGCTCTTCGGTCTCGATGACTGAGCTCCAGCGGGCGCTGCGATCCATATAGTTCGATCGACCTAAATCTCCGCGCATGGATCCAGCTGACCCCGGTTCTTGACGATGAGACACCAATGGGAGTCTCCAGGGGTTCGAGGACTAGCTGCCGGGCGTGCCGACCGGCGGATTCTGCCGATCGAGCGCGCCCTGGCCACCCCTCGCGGCTGGGTCCCCGCTCCCGCGTGGGAGTTACAGCGATCCTTCTGAGCCTTGCGGTCGTCGCCTGCACCGCTGCCCCTCCGAGCGTTCCTCCCACCGGCGGGTCCACCCCGAAAACCCGCATTCCACCGGCGCCAGCATCGGGTTCAACGCCGAACCAGACCACCTGCGGGGCCACATCGGGCGGAACGAGCTCATCCGACTTCAGCGACTCCATTGGATCCGCCTCCTCAGATCTTGTCGGAGCAGGCTTCAACACCGCCGGAATTGTCCGAATGGGACAAGGCCTGACCGGCACCATCCCGCCGGGCCGTGGTTCGGCCGGGCCTCCGAATGACACGCCTCGGGGCAATGGACCACCCGGAAACGGAACGCCGGGTGGCGGTCCACCCGCACCACCCAGAGCACTTACCGCAAGCGAAGCGGTCGATCGCGCGATGGAGGCCGCCAACCATTCCCGCAAGGACCAGATCGCCTCAGGTGCCGACCGACCACTCCCGGTCGCAATCACGAGCATCGATGAGTCGGGCAGACCTCAGATCCGCCAAGTCTCGGGAGCCGACTACAACACCACCGCAGCCGCCGCTGTCAGCACTGTTGAACAGAGTCTCCTTGCGGGTGAGTCCGTCATCAACGTCGAGGCCGACCAAATCGTGACCAGCGACGACCTGTCCGAGCCGCGCGCTGCATGGTTCAACCCACTCGCACTGCTCGATCCTGCCACGCGCACGTCGATCGTGAATTCACCCTCGACCGAGGCAACGTTGACCGAGGAAGCGGCGACTGACCCGGGTCGTAAGAACCAATGGGCGCTCGATCAGTTTCGGTTCGAGGACGCCTCGCAGGCGGTTAGCGGCGAGGAGAACCTGCTGGTGTCTGTCGTCGACTCGGGGATCGATGTCGATCATCCGGATCTCGCTGGCGTTGTGGTCGCATCCCACAACTTCACCCAGGAAGCGCTCACTACACCCGGTGCCCATGGAACCCATGTGGCGGGAATAATCGCAGCAGTTGCACAGAACGGGATGGGCGGTCGGGGCGCCACCCCCGATGTCCGACTGATGAATGCAAAGGCCCTGGACAGTACGGGCAGCGGATACATGTCCGACGCGGCGGATGCCGTCATCTGGTCCGTCGACAATGGCGCGAGCGTCGTCAATCTCTCCCTTGCCGGCGATCGGTCAAGCACAGCCATGGATGCGGCCCTTGCGTACGCCGAGGACTCCGGCACCGTGGTCGTAGCGGCAGCCGGCAATGATGGCGTTGCCCAAAAGCGAGATGGAGCCGCGGCAGGTCAGCTGTACTCCTGGCCTGCAGCGGATCCGCGCACGATTGCCGTGGCCGCGCTCGACGAGTCTGGTTCCGTTTCGGGCTTCTCGACCTGCGCCCCATACGTGGATGTTGCCGCTCCCGGCGGCCTGATCTACTCGACATACCCCGCGAACAGGTACGTGTACATGAGCGGAACCTCGATGGCGACGCCCTACGTGTCGTCCTTGGCAGTCCTGACCATGGCCACGGAGCCGACTGCCACCGCTTCCCAGATCCGCTCGCGGATCACGTCCCAGGCGACCGACATTGGGGCACCAGGCCGTGATGGTTCGTCGGGGTGGGGGAAAGTGAACTTGGCATCTCTCACCCACTAGGGGCGCCGGGCTCACGCTCCAGAGCTGTTCATCGGCTAGCGGGAGTCACCTGTTGATCCTGACCGGCGCGGCCGGGTAGTGATACCCGCTGACCCGACTGGTGATGACGCTTAGCGTTTCCACCATGACCGCTATCGGTGCCGATCCCGAGGCCCTCCTTGATCTGAGCCGTCGGTTCCGCAGCTTGGGCGTGCAACTCGAAGCCAGCCGCAACGAGCTGGACCGCCATCTTCGCAATTCCGAATGGCAAGGCGCGGACGCAGAGCGGTTCCGGCGGACCTGGTCACTCCATCACCGCGGCAACCTCCTTCGATCTGCTGAGCTCTGCCGGGTGTCGACCGCAAATCTCGTCAGACAGGTGGACGAGCAGCACCGGGCTTCGGATGGCTCTGGGAGCGGCAGCGGAATCAGCGGCAGCACGGGCAATGGCGGGGCATCCGGTGCCGGAGATGGAGCTGCCGGGGCTGCCGGTGTCGGCTCCGGCAGCACTGGCAGGGTTGACACGCCCGCGACTGCTGGCGCCGGATCGCCTGGTGGAAGTTCGGCCTCCAGACCTCGTATTCCCGATGCGATCATGACCGTCGAGGCCGGAGCTTCGGTCACTGTCGCCTCGGTACTTCTCGGCCTGACCCACGACATAACGATCGAGAGCTTCCCCGACGGCACCTCGCTCGTGACGTTCACGAGCCGTGCTCGTGGCGGTGCCAAGGGGTCGGCGGGAGCGTCGATCAATCTCGGCACACAACGGGCCCTGGGAGCCAGCGCATCGGCTGAAGCGTCGCTGGGTGGCGTACTAAGACGTTCCTACACCGTCGATTCGTCGGACGTCTGGAAGCTGATCGCCGCGGTCGAGCTACAGGACGCGGCAGAGGGAGTCATCAGCAGCACCCCTCTCGCTGCGGGGAAAACCGCCGTTGGCGCCGCAGCCTCGATCGGAGGATGGCTACTGAGGAAGGTCCCGGCTCCAGCGAGAAGACTTCTGGACACAGTCGGACCGGGGTTGTTCCGGCCACCCCCGACCTCTACCGAGAAGCTTGTCCAGTTCGTAGCGTCGTCCGACGCGTCACTCGAATCGGTGCCCATCGTCGGCCCGTCTGCCAACCTCGGTGCCGCGTTCACTATCCGCGCCGGGCGGATAGCTGACGCCTCCGGAGCTGCATCGGTGTTCGAGGCAGAGGGATCAATCGCCGCCGAGATGCGGGCACGCTTTCTTGGCGAGCGTGATTGGCACGTTGGTGGGTCGGACGGCTCAGGGCCTCCAACCGTGAGGATTGAGATCCCTGACGCCACAGACGACGGTCGCCCCAGAGGTCCGATGATCCTCACGTCAACGGTGACCACTGGCGACTCGGTCCGGCAGTCCACCAGCTCGATCGACTTGTCCAAGGTGCTTGGCATGGATGTCGCCGAAACGACGCGTCTTGTGTTCCAGCGTCTTTCTGAAAACGACCTCGGAGGGGCATTCAACGAGCTGACCCGGCTCCGAGTGCCAGACAGTGCGATCGTCACAACGGTCGCAACGTTCACCGGAAACAGCTACTCGGGCGGCGTCGGAGGAGAGGCCGGCGGTGGCCTGAGCCTGGGAGTGGACTTCGACGGTGGAATTGGCCGCCTGGTGCGCACGAACTGACGCCGAAGACCGTCAGGCGAAAAGAACTCTCGTTGCCTGCTCCAACTTGGGAAGAACGGACTCGTCGGACTCGACACCGGTGATCCACGCGATGAGTGCCGCCAGCCAGATATCGCTCAGCAACTCGATGGGGACGAGGTACCGCTCCTCTACCAGGACATCGGGTTGCACCTCTTCTGCCCCTCCCGATTCGACGGACCGCTGGTTCGAGTTCGAGCTGGCACGATCAGCTCTGGCCAGTTCGAGTTCTGCCTCATCCAAACCTGCGGCACGGACTTCGGCGTCATCCAGCGTTGCGTGGTCGACCATCAGGGCGTCACTGATGATGCGCCTCATCAACTCGGTGGTCTCCTTGACCGCCGGGGCAATATCGGTGTTTCCCGAAACCAACGCCCTGATCGTGGCAATCGTCGCAAGCGGTCGACGCTGCAACGCCCGGTTGGCGCGCCGCAACACGTCGATGACCCGCTCGACAGGCTCGTCACCTTGGGGTGGCTTGACTGCGAGCCGATCGGCAAGAACCTCGATCTCGGCGATCATCATCGAGACAAGCAGGTACTCCTTGGACGGGAAATATCTGTAGAGGGTCCCCAATGCCACGTCCGCCTGCTGGGCGACCTCGCGCATCTGGACCGCGTCCCAGCCGCCCTCGGTGGCCAACCCGCCCGCTGCTACGAGTATGCGGGTGCGTCGCTCAAGCTGGGGCCGTGTCAGCGATGTCGAGCGTGGCGGCACAGTGGTCCAATCTGTCGTGCTCCGGTCTCGCCGAGCTTACGAGAACACATCCCAGTTTTACGCGTCTGACGGAGGTGGCCAGGCGATCAGTTGACCAGCGACCGCCTCGAGCGCCTCGACATCCTCGACATCGACGGGTACCTCATCGATTCTTACCGTCCGGGTTTCGAGTGCAGACGCGAGCATTTCGACGTGGGATGTCGACTTCTCAAGTTGTCCGCCAGGACCCCACAGCTGAAGCGCGACCGGCAGCCCCATCGCCTCGGCCAACTCAAGTACCGCGGCTGAGGTTTCGTCGATGCCATCAGGACCGTCGATCTGATCAGAGACCGCCAGGCACGGACGCTTCTCAATAGCGCAGACAAACGCTGCCGCCGCAGCGAATCCGGCGATGAAGGTCGCCGGGACACAGACGCTCCCGGGGAACGAGGTGGGCAGTGTGCGGGCGATCCAGAAGCCAGCAGCACCCGGGTCGGCGACGACTATCCCGCGGTCTGGCAGCGCCCCCGAAAGGTGCAACGCCGCCCGCGGGCCGGTCAGTGGCACCGACTCCGACTCGTACATCGGAGTCACCACGGAGGAGATCGCGTCGTACAGAGGTGGCCTTGTCGGCAGGTCCCGCGAGGGAGTCCAACCCGAGGTGAGCGCGCCCAGATGCGTCGGCGGAACCTCCTGGATCAAGAGGTTGCCGAACGAGTCGAGCGGAGTTTCATCCGGATCCACACCGCTCAGGACCAACACGTCGGCCGAGGTCAACCCGGCCAGTTCCATGTCGCGTTCCTGGAGCCCAACGGTGCCGAAGTGGAACGGGCTGTCCCAGCGCTCGACTCCCTTGGCGCCCCAGGTGTTGAGCACCCCGAAGCCCGATGTCCTGGCCAACGCCTGAAGACCTTCGACCGAACCGGACCTGACGACCCCGGGACCAACGACAACGATGATGTTCAACGACGCCATCGACGGGTCGAGGGTCATGACCGGGCGACGCACCGGCTCTCGTGATGCGAGTTCGGGTGACACCATCTGGTCGAGATCCAGATCCAGATGCAACGCGAGTGTCCCGGGCAGGACCATCCCCGGCGGGTCTGACAGTGCGTCGAAGAGTTCGTCCACCGAGGTAATGGTCTGCAGCGGCGCAACTCCGCCCGGACACGACGACAGGTGCAGAATTGGCCCATCGAGTAACGCTGCTCCGAGTCGACCACTCCCGTCCCAGTGCCCGATCCGCCCGTCGGCGTCAGCGAGCAATACCGCTATGTCGGGGTCCTCCACCTCGATGTGGTCGAGCCCGCCCAGGGCAGAGCCATAGACCCGGGCCACCCCGAGCGCCCGAAGCCGTGCCTCCAGAAGTGCGGCGATACTCGTCGAATCACTCAACGTTTGCTCCGATCACTGACTTTCCCAACACTGGGATCTCGATTCACTGGAGGTCCTGATTGTCTACCGGGACGAGCATGTCGAGCGCCGTTTCGACCGCACCCACGAGTTGGGGCTCAAGATCGGCGAAACTGTTGACCGCCGAGAGAACCCTGCGCCAACCGTCGTGAATGGTTCCCCATCCAAGGCGACTGCAGATTCCGGCCTTCCACTCCTCACCCCGAGGCACCTCCGGCCATGACTCGATTCCCATCGACCGAGGGCGTACGCATTGCCAGATGTCGACGAACGGATGACCGACGATCAGGGCATTCGGGTCGGTGACCTTCTCTGCGATCCGTGTCTCCTTGGAGCCCGGCACCAGATGGTCGACCAGGATTGCCAGACGACGATCCGCCCGGGGTTGAAACTCGGCAACCGCCGTGACCAGATCATCGATGCCCCGCATCGGCTCGACGACGATTCCGAGTTCTCGAAGCTCGTCACCCCAGACCCGTTCCATGAACCGCGCGTCGTGGTCGCCTTCAACCCAGAACCTCGATGCCTGGGCGACGCGGGCAGCACTTTCGGTGGCAACTACCCCACCGGCGGCCGATAGACGGGTGCCGACGCCGTCGGACTTCTCGGGCCTGGGTGGCCGAACCAGGACCACCGTCTCACCCTGATGGGCGAACGATCCAGGATGATTCTCAAATGTGTGCAGCCCACCCCGGGAGTCCTTGAGTACGGCGAGTTGATCCGTGAACTTGGCCAGCGTGCCGCGGATACCGGTGGGGCGGTGAAGGAGGGCGATGTCCGGAGTCGCAGGGAGGGACCGGTAGGTGTCCGCCAGGCGTCGAGCACCTCCGACACCCCCGGAACTGCGGTCGGCGAGGATGTCGTCGTAGGGATCTGAAGACTCCATTTCCCTCCTGTCGGACGAACTTCGGCAGACCCCGGTCTAGTACCGCAGACCCGGCGTCCGGGTGAAGAACACGTCGGTCGCCAACTGCTGACCGAGCTTGGTTGCATCCCAGCGCTTCGAATTGTTGTTGATGGTGGGTCCGTCCGCCCAGCCCTTCATCAGGATGATGTTCTCCGCAACGGCGCGAATGATCTGACCTGTCACATGGTCGGCCTCGTCCGAGGCGAGCCAGGCGACCAGCGGTGACGACACCGACGGGTCCATCCTGTTCCACTCACCGTCGGGGACGTCGTCCGCTTCGATGACCGCAGGGGCATTGGGCATGGTGCCGGTGATGCGGGTTGCCGCAGCCGGTCCGACGGCGTTGACGGTCACGCCCATCTTGAAGAGTTCGAGGCTGAGGGTCTGGGTGAGGCTCGCGATTGCGGCCTTCGCCGGCGCATAGTTCGACTGTCCGAAGTTTCCGGTAAGCCCGGCGCCCGAAACCGTGTTGATGATTCGACCGTTGACCTTCTGGCCGGACTCCTTGTTGAGTGCACGCCAGTGGACCGCCGCATGCTTGCAAGGCGCCCAGGTCCCACGCAGGTGGACCTTGATCACGGCATCGAAGTCGTCGGCAGACATGTTGAAGATCGAATTGTCACGCACGATTCCGGCGTTGTTGACCAGAATGTCGAGGCGACCGAAGGTGTCGACCGCCTGGGTGATCATCTCACCCGCCGCGTCGAAGTCCGACACGTCGGCATAGTTGGAGACTGCCTCTCCACCGCGGCCCTTGATGATGTCGACGGTCAGGTCCGCGTCGCGACCCTGTCCTTCGCCCTTGACCGAGCCGCCGAGATCGTTGATGACGACCTTCGCGCCCTGCTTGGCCAGCTCGAGCGCGTGGCCGCGACCAATCCCGTGTCCAGCTCCGGTGACGATGGCAACCTTGCCGTCGAGCATGCCCATGACGTGTTTCCTCCAAGCGGCAACCACCCAGAGGCGTCACCTACGTATCTGACAGGTCGTCAGATCCTAGAGGGCGCCAGTATTCGCTGACGAAACCGGTCCGGATCCGGACCAGTCGGTGCGGTGGACCCGCGGTACGGTCGCCGCAAACTACGGCCGTGCTGATACTGAAGTGCCGCAGAGCAGTCGGAATTCAGACCGCCGTGCCCTCGGCTTCCTGCTCCCCTGTCTGGAACTCATCGCCGCCGGTCGCGAACCTCCAGACGATGGCACCCACGGCGCCGCCGACAACCGGGGCCACGATGAACAGCCAGATCTGACTCAGCGCCGTCCCGCCCTCGAACAGCGCCGGGCCAAGTGAACGGGCCGGGTTGACGCTGGTGTTGGTCACCGGGATGCTGATCAGGTGAATCAGGGTGAGCATCAGCCCGATGCCAATGGCCGCCTGCGCCTTCGCGGCTGCCTTGGTTGTGACTCCCAGGATCACGATCACGAACATTGCCGTCAACACGACCTCTGATATCGCTGCGCC
This sequence comes from Microthrixaceae bacterium, assembly GCA_049647585.1. Classification (GTDB taxonomy): domain Bacteria; phylum Actinomycetota; class Acidimicrobiia; order Acidimicrobiales; family Microtrichaceae; genus JAGQSZ01. The sequence continues at coordinate 288,759 of JBARXY010000004.1, forward strand.
GGGAAGGTCGTAGAAGAGGCGTCCGTTGTGCTGGCCGAAGGCGTTCGAGGCGAAGGCTCCCTGGCCTCGCTCAAAGCCACCGGGGCGGTTCGCCTGGATGGCCCACAGGACTCCGACGGCGCAGATTGAGCCGACGCACTGGGTGACGACGTAGGCGGGCAGGTCCTTCCACGGGAAACGGCCTGCCGTTGCCAGTCCGACCGAGACCGCGGGGTTGAAGTGTCCTCCCGAGACGTGTCCGAATGCGTAGACGCCACAGAGCACCGTCAGGCCGAACGCCAGCGCCACACCCAGGTAGCCGATCCCGAAATTCGAGATGGTCGTGACGCCGATGTCGACACCGCCGATGCCGACCTTGCCTTCAGCGGGAGCGAGAGCCCGAGCGGCAAAGATCGCTGAGCCGCAGCCCCCGAAAACCAGTAGGAAGGTGCCGAGGAACTCGGCGCCGAGTTTGCGAGCAAGCATGTGTCGTCTCCCTACGTTCCGGCCGAAACCCGTCGAACTGCCGTAGGCAGAACAAGCGAACGCCAACCTGATGAATCGAGGAATCACCGCGTTACGGGAGCCCCGGGCACACAGTAGCTAGACCCTGCCGCCACGTGACGGACGAATCGCAGAAATCCGCAGGCTGACCCGCGAGCGAGCTCAGCCGAGCTTGGATGAACCTTTGAACTCGTCGCGGAGCACGTGCTTGAGAATCTTTCCGGATTGGTTCCGCGGTAGAAGGTCGACGAATTCGACCTGCTCGGGAAGCTTCTGGACCATCAACCCTTGATCCCGCAAATATACGATCACGTCGTCGAAGGTGACCTTGTCGTCGCCTTCGGCCACTTGGATCACGGCGCAGACACGTTCACCCGAGTCGCTGTCAGGCAAGCCGATGACCGCCACATCGACCACCAGCTCATGCCCGTTGAGCAGGTCCTCGACCTCCTTGGCCGAGACGTTCTCGCCCTTACGGATGATGACATCCTTGAGCCGGCCCGTGATGATGACGTTGCCGCGCTCGTCCATCCGACCCAGGTCGCCAGTGCGGAAGAAACCGTCGTCATCGAAGGCCTCGGCGTCCAGAGCCGGGTCGACATAGCCCAACATCATCTGCGGCGCACGGACTCTGAGCTCACCGTCGTTATTTCCGGTGACGATCGTCCCGTCATGTGCGACGAAGCGGATCTCGACCCCATGGAGTGGTTTGCCCTCGCTGGTTGCGAGTTCTTCGTCGGCGTCGCTCAGGTCAGCCATGGTGAGAATGGGCGCCTCGGTCATTCCGTAGCCCGACATCACCGGGGCGTCGAAGAGCGCACGGACGTCCTCGACCAGGCTCGGCGGCTTGGGAGCTCCACCGCCCGGGAAGGCACGCACGTCGGCGAAGATCGGGTGCAGAGACTTGCGTTGTTCGGCGACGTACGCGTTGTGGAAGGCGGTTCCGGATCCGGCCAGGGTCACTCCCTCCCGGGAGAGGACCTCGGTTGTCTCCACGGCGTTGAACGACTCGGTGAGGATGTTCGAACAACCCGACTGAAGGCTCGCGAACAGCCACACCAGACCACCGATATGGCTGAGCGGAAACACCAGCGCATTGCGGTCGCGTTGGATCAGGCCCAGGCGCTGTGACATCCCGCGCGCTGCGGCAGCCAGCGTTGCGTCGGTGTGCATCGCACCTTTGGGAGCTGCGGTCGTGCCCGAGGTGTAGAAGATCCAATTGGCTCTGCTGCGCCCGGTACTGAGGTCGCCTAGTTCGGTATCGAGGGCTCCGACCTGTCCCGGCTCGGAGTCCGGATCTCCGATGGTTGGGACCCAGGTGTCGAAGTCTTCGGGGTCCTCTGCTGTGGGCGGCTCGGGGAGAACGTTCGGGTCCCCTTGAGGAAGCGCTCTGTCGCTGACCAGAACTCTCAGGTCCCCGTTGTCGAGCGCAACGTCTCTGGCGAGTTCCTCGTAGTCGAAGCCCCGCCAGACGGGCGGAACCACGAGCAACTTCGTCGCGGCCTCCTTGGTGATGTGGCTCAACTCACGATCGCGGTAGATCGGCAGAATCGGGTTCTGCACTGCGCCGAGACGGCTGAGAGCAGCAACGAGAACCATCGACTCGATCCACGTGGGCAGCTGCCAGGACACCACGTCGCCGACACGGATTCCCGCAAGCGCGAGGCCAGCCGCTGCGAGTTCGGCCTCGGTCCAATACTCGGCGAAGGTAAGGGTCCTCATGTCCTCATCGACTGCCATGAGGGCGTCCGGAGTCGCGTCGACACGCTTCTCCAGAAGTTCCCAAAACGTTCGACCTTGCAACATCTACTTACGCCCCGTGGATTGCCCGACGAAACCCAGATCGGGCTTCTCGACATTCCACACTAGGTCCCAGAGGCAATGGCGGTCGGCGAACTGCGACTACAACCGGAGCATCACTCCAGAGGACGGGATCGGGCCGAATGGCAACCGGACGTCAAAGCTCAGTTCAACTTCATGTCCGGCAGCTTCGTGCTGGTCGGCAGGACCGTCACCGATCGGCTCCCGACCGGTGACTCGAGTGGAATGGTCAACTCCCTCGGCTCGGCGGAATTGTCGCAGCCGACCGCATTGGCAGGCACGAGGACGACCGCTGCGACGGTCACCATGCGGTCCGTTTCAGAGACGCTCACCTGGGCCAGCGATTCGCGACTCGACCTGGCGCAACTGACCCAGACGGTAATCGATGAGCCCTTCGCGGGAACCTTCGTCTTCATCGGAGGAACCAGCGCCTGTGGGCTGTCTCCCAATCGATCCTCTGAAATCCGGAACGAAAGCGATATGGATCCATCCTTGCGCAGCACTTCCCGGACCCCCGTAGGTGCGGGTTGCCCACCGGGGTAAGTGACTGGAGTCGTTGCGTCCTGCGAGAAATCCCCGGTGCCGTCACCGGGTGAAGCGCTCTCACCGGACCCACCGGTCGCCGGCTTGCCAGAACCTGTCGCACTGGAGTCGCTGTCTGGGTCGGTCGTGTCTGGCACTGCCACCGTCTCACCAGCCTTGCCCGGACGCTCAGAGACCTTGGCGGCCGTCGAACTATCGGCTCCCGCGTCGTCCTCCCAATAGGGGGACTTGGCGGGCTTGGTGTCCCCGGCCGGGCTTCCGACCATCAAGAGGAAGGCGATCCCCAGTACCGCCAGCGCGAGAAAGCCAGCGACAAAGGTCCAGATGCTAAGGCCTTCACGATTGGTCGACACGAGGGTCAAGGGTGGCTGAATCGGACCAGATTCGCAACGTCCGAGCGCCATCGGCCCGGTGTGTCGCACTTCGGTGTGTCGCGACTCAGGGCGTCTGCGCTCCGAGCGTCGAGACTCAGGGCGTCTGGACTCAAAGCGTCAGGGCCCAGAGTGTCTGAACTCAAAGTGTCGCGACGGGAGCGACTGGTGTGGACGAAGCTCCTACGAGCTTCTCCGGAGCGGCCACGAGTAGGAACGTCCACTGTTCCTGCTCGGCACATGCCACCGACAGGTCCTCGAAGTCCCAGTTCTGCCCCTGCAAGAGTCCCATGTCACGCAATTGCGCCATGTGGACGATCAGACAGTCGGACCAGTCGGCCTGCGTCGGGGGAAACGCCTCGTAGGCGTAGCTGTCGACGAACGCGCCGGCAACGTCGTTGCGGTGCATCCATTCGACGGAATAGGCGGAGAGGCCGGGCAGCTGAAAATCGACGCCCAGCGCGTATCGGTCACGGTCTCCCGCCCGGTAGTGACGCATCTCGCCGGTCCGGACGAGCACGACGTCGCCCGACTCGATCGTGACACCAGCCGCTTCTACGGCCTCGTCGAGGTCGTCGCCGGTGATCGAATATCCGGGCGACAACTCGTCTAGCCCGGCGACATCCCTAAGACGGGGGATGTCGAGAAGGACTCCGCGGGTGACTATGTCGGGAAGCTTCTCGGCGCCGAGCTTTGTGGCGCCCGCAGATGCGGTGACGGTCGAGGTGGGTACCCCGTTGTACATAAGGCCGTCGTAGGAGATGTGGCTGAGGGCGTCCATGTGGGTCCCCGCGCACGTCGACATCATGACGACGTCGTCGGAACCCTCCCAGATCCCCGGGGCGAACTGGTCGCGCTCGTTCATCGAGGTGAGCGTCAGTATCGGATTGAACCGACGGGCAGGTTGACCGATCTGAAAGCCGTCGGCTCGGAGGTCTCCCGCAAGTCCGATCCGCTTGCCCGAGCGAACCGACGCCACTCCGCGTTTTGCCGATTCGTCGGTCAGGAGGTTTCCGCATCCGAGTTCGTCGTCGTCGCCCCAACGCCCCCAATTGGAAACCTTGGAGGCGAGCTCGGTCAGGATTTCGGGGATCGCCACAGGAAGCCGGTCTCTCAATCGAAGGTCAGTACGCCGCGGGCGAGTTTGCCCTCATGTAGCTCATCGAGCGCCAACTGGAAATCCTCGAGCGGATAGGTCTGCGAGACGAGCTCGTCCAGCTTGAGGCGTCCGGCCTGATAGAGCTTGACCATCAGGGGAATGTCGTACTGGGGACGCGCGGAGCCGTAGCGACAGCCCATGATCGTCTTGTCGTTGTACATGGTGTTGACAACGAACGACGCCTCGCTGCCCATCTTGGGAACGCCGAGCATGACCAGGGTTCCGCCCCAGTCGAGCATCTCGGTCGAGGTCTTGATCAGGGCTGTTGAACCAACGCATTCGAACACGTAGTCGACGCCGTTGGGACAGATCTCCTTGACCGCCGCTATCAGGTCGAAGTCCGGACCATCGGGGCAGATGAAATGCGTGGCTCCGAACGCCTTGGCGAACGCCTCCTTGCCGGGATTCGTGTCCACGGCGATGATCGGCAGGCCATCCGAGAGCGCGGCACCCTGGATGGCGTTGAGCCCGATCCCGCCGACCCCGATGACGACGACCGACTCGCCGTGCTGGACCTTGGCCCGGTTGAACACGGACCCGACCCCGGTCAGTACGCCACATCCGATCAGCGATGCGGACGTGAGCGGAATGTCGTCGGGGATCTTCACGGCCTGGGTCGCCTTGACCACCGTCTCCTCGCAGAAGACGCCGAGGTTGGCGAACTGGAAGACCTTCTGTGCCGCATCGCCGTGACCGCAGGTGAACGGACGGGAGAGCTTGCCTAGCGACTGGCGACAGAAGGTCGGCTTGCCACGGTCGCACTGTGCACACTGGCCGCAGTTGCCCAGAGTGGAGAGCACCACGTGATCGCCGACAACGACGTTGGTGACGTCGGAAGCGACCTGGGTCACGACCCCGGCACCTTCGTGGCCGAGTACCACCGGCGGCGGAAACTGGATGGTGCCGTTCAGCACCGACACGTCGCTGTGGCAAAGGCCTGCGGCCTCGATCTGGACCCGCACCTCGCCCGCACGCAGGTCACGCACCTCGATGTCGGTGGCGACCGTCGCCTGCTTGCCGTCCCAAACGATGCCCTTCATGGCTCTCTCATTCGTCCATGGCACATCCGGGGATGGCCGATTCGTGCAGTGACGCCTCACCCTCTCGGACAGAGAAGCATGACCATCGACATACCGGTGACAGCGTGGGACAACCGTAGTCCGACTGGAACATGTTCTCGTCAGCGGACCGCTCACGATCACCCCCACCCCCGTTTTGTTCTGCCAGACGGTCGCTGGAGCGACCAGTCCGCAGAACAAAACCCGGTGGGTGGCCGGAGAGCACTGCCCCTTCTCCTGAACTCGGTCGCCAGCGAAGAATCGATCGCCATGGACAGCCACATGACAGAACTGGCACGGGTGCAGCATGGGGTTCTCACGCGCACCCAGCTGCGTGAGGGCGGCATGTCGCGAGCAAAGCTCCGACATCTCATCAATCGTGGGTGGCTGATCCCAGTGACGGCCGAGGTGCTCCATCTAGTCGGCGCACCCGCAAGCCGCGGGCAGTCCACCATGACAGCGGTGCTGGATGCGGGGCCGAGCGCTGTGCTTTCTTACCGTTCAGGCGCTTCCTGGTGGAGGGTCAGCGGGTGCCAGCTCAAACCCATCGAGGTAGCTCGGAAATGCAGGTCACGTCGCGGCAGTGACCTGGCGAGAATCCACACAGTCAGACTGTTGCCCGAGCGATGGACCACAGTGCTCGACGGCATACCCATCGCCCGGCCCGAGTTCGTAGCGCTTCACCTGTTCGCCACATGCCACTTCGAACAGGCCGAACGATGGGTCGAGAGGTTGTGGTCACTTCGCCTGCTCGACTCCAGATCGCTGTTCAGCTTTCTCGCCGAGCTGGGTCGCAGCGGACGGAATGGCACCGCACCACTCCGTCGATACCTCGACGATCGTGGCCACGACTATGTCCCTCCCGCCAGCAATGTCGAAGCTCGGACTCTGCAGATCCTGCAGGCGGCAGGTATCGACATGCGTTGTCAGGTAGACATCGGTGGAGAGAGCTGGACCGGACGAGTCGACTTCTACGACGACAACCGAAGGGTCGTGCTGGAAGTCCAGAGCGAGATGTACCACACCGCTCTTGTCGATCGGATTGCCGACCGGGACCGCCTTGACAAGCTCCGATCCAACGGAGTGATTGTCGTCGAGGCCACCGATACCGAGGTCTTCCACCGACCTTGGGAGGTAGTCCAAAGAGTGAAGGTCGCGTTTGAGGCAGGCTCATGATGCACGAAAGCGCGCTATCACAGCGCCTCCTCACCCCGACCGGACGTTTTGTTCTGCGAAGTGGTTGCTCTGGCAGCCATTTGGCAGAACAAAACCGGATTGTGACGTGAGCGGAGCGGAGCGGATTGGCCTGGCTCAGCCGGGCCAGACGATCGATTGCAGTTCCGAATACGCGTAGAGACCGAAGTCGCCGCCGTCGCGCCCGACACCGGACTGCTTGAAGCCACCGAAGGGAGCTTCATGGTTTCGCTGCAAGGTGTTGATACCGACGTTGCCGGAACGGAGTCGCTTGGCGACCTCCCAGGCGCGCCCGGTGTCTTTGGAGAACACGTAGCTATAGAGGCCGTAGTCGCTGTCATTGGCGATCGAGATCGCTTCGTCCTCGTCATCGAAGGGAACCACCACGACCACGGGGCCGAAGAGTTCTTCGCGGACCGGTGTCATCTGGTTCGTGCATTCGACCAGCAGCGTCGGCGCGACGTAGAAGCCGGTCTCCATGTCGGGACGCTCGCCTCCGGCCGCAATTTGGGCCCCTTCTGCGACACCAGTCGCGATGTAGTCCTCGATGCGCGCTCGGTGGGCTGCTGAGATGACCGGACCGACGATCGTGTCGCGCTCCAGCGGGTCACCGACCTTCAGGTGTCCGATCGCCTTGGTCAGTCCCCCTACCAGATGGTCATAGACAGAGCGGTGGACGATCACACGGGTAGGCGAGGTGCAGATCTGGCCCGAATGGAAGCCCCAGACCGACGAGATACCGCCGATCGCAGCCTTCAGGTCGGCATCCTCGAACACGATGCATGCGCCCTTGCCGCCGAGTTCCATCAGCTGGCGCTTCATCTGGGACCCGGCAACCGCCCCGATGCTCTGGCCCACGCCGGTCGATCCGGTGAAGGACACCATGTCTGTCAGTGGATGCTCAACGACGGCCTGCGATGGAGCGATGTCGTTGCCGGTGACGACGTTCACCACGCCGGGCGGGAAGCCGGCCTCGTTCATCAACTCGACCATGCGGATCACGCCGAGCGGGTCCTGGGGAGCCGGTTTGACCACGACGGTGTTTCCCATCGCCAGGGCGGGGCCGATCTTGCCGGCCATGTTGGTCATCGGGAAGTTGTAGGAAGTGATGCACGTGACGACACCGACCGGCGCACGATGTCCGACGCCGGAGATCAGGCCGCCGGGCGCCAGGGCGGTCGTCGGCATTACCGCCGGTTCCAGAGGAATGATGCGACTCTTGAGCGCACCCGATGCGTAACGACGCAACCGGGCGCTCGCCTGGGGGAACTGCATCGTCTTGGTGATGCCCATCGTTGCCCCGGTCTCGGCCTGGAGGATCGGAACGATCTCATCTCGGTGCGCGTCGATCAGATCGGCCGCACGGGTCAACAACGCGCTGCGCTCTTCGGGCGTGGTGCGGGACCAGGAGTCGAAGGCTCCAGCGGCGGCTTCGACGGCGGCGTTGGCCTGCTCGACGGAGGCTTCGGGCGCACGGCCCGCAACCTGCTCGGTCGCCGGGTTGATGATGTCGTAGGTGCCGGCTGCGCCTTCGACGGATTCACCACCGATCGTCAGGCGGTAGGTCGAGTCAGACATGAGTTGGTCCTTGGGATTTTGATGGTCGAACGCCGCTAGATCGCGAGCGCTGGCGAGCAGTGCGGACAACGAGCAATTGAGTAGCGAGTTTTGGTGATTCCAGCCCGTCGATCTCTGGGTCAGGGCTCCATGTCGAGACCGAGCATTTCGATCGCGTTGCCCCGCATGAGCTTGCGCACGATGCTCGGCTCAAGGTGACCCATCAGCTTGTGGGCGGTCTCACGCGAGTGGGGCCAGGTGCTGTCGGAGTGGGGGTAGTCGGTCTCGAAACAGATGTTGTTGACGCCGACCTTCGTGAGGTTGTCGAGGCCGTACTCGTCGTCGAAGAAGCACCCGTACATCTGGCGGTAGTAGTACGTCGACGGTGGCTCTGGAACCTTGTCGCCGAAACCACCCCACGCCCTGTTGTCCTCCCAGACCTTGTCGGCCCGTTCAAGGATGTAGGGAATCCATCCGATCTGCCCTTCTGAATAGGCGAGCTTCAGCGTGGGCAAACGGGCCAGCCAACCGGAGAAGAGCCAGTCGGTCATCGAACTCATCGCATTACCGAACGTCAACGTGGAGCCGACCGCAGCCGGGGCGTCTGTCGACGTCGAGGGCATCTTCGAACTTGAACCGATGTGCATGTTGATCACGGTGCCCGTCTCGGCGCACGCACGGAACAGCGGTTCCCAGTAGTCGGTATGGATCGAGGGCAGATCCAGATATGGCGGGATCTCGCTGAAGCAGACTGCCCGGACTCCACGTTCCGCGTTCCGCCTTACCTCAGCTGCGGCGAGTTCGGCGTCCCACAACTGGATGATGATCAGGGGAATGAGGCGCCCGTTGGAATCGCCACACCACTCCTCGACCATCCAGTCGTTGTAGGCCTTCACGCACAGGTCGGACAGGTCCTTGTCCTGGGCCTCCATGAAGGTCTGCCCGCAGAACCGGGGGAAGGACGGGAAGCACATCTGGGCCTCGGTCCAGTTGGCGTCCATATCCTCAATGCGGGCCTTGGGGTCCCAACAGCCCTTGCGCATCTCTTCGTACGTGATACCAACGACCTTGACCTCGTCGCGATCGAAACCTGCGGCCGCCGAAAGTCTGGTCTGGGGAATCTTTTTGTCCTCGTAGAGCCACCAGTCGCAGAGCGCTCCGTCTTCGTCGGGCTCGTAGGAGAAAACGCCACCCACGAAGTTCATGTTGCCGCGCTCCTGAATAGTTCGCGGCCAGACATCGCTGTACTTCGACGGCAGGCGGTCGGTCCAAACGTTCGGAGGTTCGATCACGTGGTCGTCGATCGAGATGATCTTGGGAATCTCGTCGAGAGGTGTGCCCGGACTTCCCTGATCTCTTCCCTGCTCTGCGCTCATGAACCGATCGTAACCCCGAATCTGACGACCTGTCAGGCCGATACTGAAACAGGTTCTAGCCCTGTATCAGGAGCCATACAACCAGCACTGAGTTCCAGATGACGACAGCTAGGTAGAGCCCGGCAACTGTCGCAGCCGCCCGGTCAGCTCGGCGGGACTCGGTAGGACAGAAAAACAGAAGCAGACCGGCCGAGGCGGCGAAGAGCGTCTTGACCCCGAGGGGAGCGGCCGTGCCCTCCATCAATCCGCTCATCAGAGGATTGCCTTCGAGACCTCCAAGATGCAGGATCGCCTTGGTCAACAACACATCACAGATGTTGAGGACGACGAGCGCAGCTGCGATCTGCATTCGAACTGCTGAAACGGACACGTTGAAAAGCGGAAGCTGAAACGTCCGCGCTTCGGCGCGCTCGGGCCTTTCAATCGGTTCGGTACCAGCAATCTCGACAGAACGGCCCCAGCCGCTGTCCCGCCATACGCCCATCATCGCCTCCAGCCCGCCGCCGCGGTTCATGCGTCACAAGGCTTATCAGAAAGGCTTCTCTGCCGCACCGCCACCTGCTGGGTAAATGCCCTCCTCAAACACCTCCGGCCGCGGACCCTCCGGCCGCGGACCCGCCGCTCGGCATCCCGCCGCTCAGCAATCCGCCGCTCAGCAATCCGCCGAGCACCGAGTCCATCTGCAGTGAGGTGAGCGTCGACCCTCCGTCGATTACGAGGTTCTGGCCCGTCATGTAACTGGCGCGTTCGGAAAGCAGAAATGCGGCAAGGTCGGCGACTTCTTCCGCAGTGCCGGGCCGGGCCAACGGGGTGCCGGCTTCAATCGCGTCAAGAGACTGCGGGTCGGCGGCCAACATCTCATTTAGAGGCGTTCTGATGAAGCCCGGCGAGATGCAGTTGACCCGGATATCGGGGGCCCACTCCAAGGCCCCGGACTGCGAAAGCGCTATGACAGCAGCCTTTGCCGCCGAGTACGGAGCTTCGCCCCTCGTCGGACGTACTGCTGAAACGCTCGCGATATTGACGATCGAGCCGCCCCCGGCCTGCCGAATCAGAGGTGCAGCAGAGCGCATTCCGAAATAGGTTCCCAGCAGATTCACACGAACGATCAGATCGATCTCGCGGTCGGTGTAATCCTCAAACGGCTTCAGGTTGCCGACGCCAGCGTTGTTGACAAGACCCCTCAGGCCGCCAAGTTCTGCCGCACCTCGCTCCAACTCCGCGCCAAGAGATGCGCTGTCACCGACATCGGCCACCAACGCGACACCACCAACTGCATCGGCAACAGCGCCCGCTCGGTCGTCTCGACGATCCAGCACCCCGACCCGGATGCCATCCGAGGCAAGACGCTCGCAGATCGCCCGGCCTATGCCGGAGCCGCCGCCGGTGACGATCACGCCGCCTAGCGGCTCCCTTGAGGACGCTCCGCCGCCCTGCGTGTCCGAGTCCCCCGCCGTGTCCCCACCTTCATTCGCATCCGGATTCGCATCCGAATCCGCAACCGACGCTCGGCCGCTCACTTGTCGGCCATCAATCGCTGTGATCCGTCGATCACCACGTGAGGCTCCTCGGTGATGACGAATTCGACCCGGTCCATGTCCAACATCCGTTTCTCGTCCGGCGCGATCAGCTCTGCATATGCAGGCTCGGAAATGAATCCCACGAAGTCGTCGATGGAATTGAACCATTGGACGGCTACCCCATCCACACCCTCGCTACCCGAGATCTGTTCGGGGCGATGTCGAACATGTTGCTCGTAACGAACGATATGTCGAGCAAGCGTCGGCTCGTCCCGAATGAGGGGGCCGTGTTTCTCGCGCCAGTGGGTCACGAACTCCTGGAAACTCAACTCCGGATTGCGCCTCAAAAATGCGAAGAGCTTGACCATGCATCCCCCTTTTGTGGTGGCCATGCGGCCGGCGTGCAGCGACTCACACTGAGCGTGGCAATAGTTACAGGCTCGGCCACCCTCACGTGGCAACTTCACTTCACAAGTCGCCAGAAGTGGACTGCAACCACAGGAAAAGGCCGATATTGTCGAGCGGCATGGCGCACGCACCTGATCGACTCGAGAAGATTCGCAGCATCTCGATATTCGCGGGGTGCACGACCAAAGAACTCGAAGAGATCGATCGTCTTGCCGACGAGGTCAGCATCGAGGCTGGTCGGACGATCATCCGACAAGGAGAACTCGGACAGGAGTTCGCCATGATCGTCAGCGGCGAAGCGGACATCGTCAAGGACGGCGTGACAGTCGCAACGATCGGCCCGGGCAGCTACTTCGGCGAGGTAGCGCTACTCGATGCAGTGGCCAGAACCGCTTCGGTCGTCGCAAAGACGGACCTGAAGCTCGAAGTCATCGATCGCCGGGGTTTCAACACGCTCCTTGACGATCTACCCCAGCTCTCGAGGTCGATGCTGCGCGGCCTCGCCAGGCGAATCAGCGAACTCGACGAGGCGATGGACCAACTCAAGCTCGAAGCTTCGCAGGCCAAATGAATCCCCGACACCCTTTGCGCCAAGAGCGGTACCAGGGACGACGTGGATCACGATTTTTGCTTCTCCTCGCAATGACCACATCGGCACTACTGACGTCGTGTGGCAGCGACTCCGGAACAACCGGGCTGGAATCCTCCACCACGAGCACCGCAACGAAGTCGACTGTTCCGTCGTCCTCCCCCAGCGACAAGTCGATCGATGCCCTGGTTGAGACCTTCACAAAGCTCGGTTTCAACGAGACCCAGGCCCGCTGCCTGGTGGACAACATGGACGATCTCTCATCCAATATCGGCTCGACCGACACTCTCTCTCCGAAGGACCAGTCGACCATCGAAGAGCTCATGAAGAGTTGCGGCCTGTCCTGACTCCGACTGCACGTCCGGGCAGATCGAACCCAGTGCTCCGAGTCGGAACCGTTGGCTCTGTGCCCGACTCCAACGTCAGGCGATTTGGTCCTGCCCCCTCCTGCACTATGGTCGATTGAGGAGCCAGCGATCCCTGCACGAGAGACCACGAACCGGATCCTCCGTGTTCATGTGATGCCCGTGCCGCCCGATCCCTGAATCCATCGAGTTCTGAACGGGCTTTCGCCCGGTCCGTAGAAATTGTGACGCGGGCAGATCTGAGACAGACCTACCCGTGATCAACGAATCGGCGCGCAGAGCTCGATCCGCCCAGATACAACGGAGGTAGTAATGCGTATGAAGTCACGTTTACTCGTGGTTGCGGTCGCAGCGCTCAGCGCGATCGCCCTAGGAGGCTGCGGTAGTTCCGGCAGCGACGGTTCAGCAAAGGCGACGACCCCGGGTGCAGCCAGCACCGGCGAACTGAATGCCACGGTCAACGTCGTTGACAACGCTTTCGAACCCAAGACCATTGAGCTCAAAAATGGTGGAACCGTCACCTGGCAGTGGGAAGGCAAGGAGGTCCACGACGTGAAGGGCGACGACTTCGAAAGCGGCGAGCAGACGAAGGGCACGTTCAAGCACACCTTCGACAAGAACGGCACGTTCCACTACGTCTGCACGATTCACTCGGAGATGAAGGGCATCGTCAAGGTTGCTTGAGACGAAGTGTTATCGGAGTGGTCGTCATTCGACCACTCCAATAACACTTCTCATGGATCGCCGGCGCTAAGGCCCGCAATGATCTCCGAACCGAAGCGTTCCTGGGCACGGTCATAGCCGCCCGAGTCCTTCAGGAACGATCCAGCACCCCCGAGCGGTCCAAGTAGGTACTCACTGCCCACCCGGCCCCACTCGTCATCGACCCAGCGCTCGAAGAAGTACGGCTCCCGGTCTCGCAGAGTCAGCGGTCCTGGCGCTCGGATTGCCCCGAGCATGTCTGCCTCGAGTGGTTCCAGACCCTCGCCGGAGATCGCGCTGGTGCGAAAGATCGGCGGCTCCGTCTCATCAAAGGGGCGGGCCAACCACATGCTTGCGTGCAGTTGGTGGTAGCTGAGATCCGAACTCGGCTCGTCGGACTTGTTGAGGATGAAGACGTGTGGAACCTCGACGATCCCGGCTTTGAGGAACTGGACCTCGTCGCCACCGAGCGGCTGCAGAACCAGGTACACGCGATCGGCTAGGTGACGGATGTCGGCCTCGCTCTGGCCGATCCCGACCGTCTCGATCAGCACGCAGTCGAATAGCCGCGTAAGCAAGCGACAAACCTGAAAGCTCGACGGCCCCAGGCCGCCCAGGTCCGTAGCCGAGGCCTGGCTCCTGAAGAACAGACGACGCTCGTCTGGAGTAAAGCGCATGCGGGTCCGGTCACCGAGCAGTGCCCCTCCAGAGACATGGCTCGAGGGGTCGACCGCAACAACCGCCAGTGACAGCTCGGGGTCCCGCTGGAGGAGGTCCACGGTGAGCCTGGAAAGAAGTGTCGACTTGCCGGAGCCCGGTGTCCCTGTGATTCCGAGCACAGTTCCGCTCGGGTTGCCGAGCGGCCGGTCCCCCGGCTGGGCGGGCGCCGTGTCGGGCTTCGGACCAGCGGGCTTCGGACCAGCGGGCTTCGGACCAGCGGGCTCCGGACCAGCGGGCTCCGGACCAGCGGGCTCCGAGCGGATAGGCGCCGCGTCGAGCAGGTCGAGTACGGCCGCCCTTTTGGCGGCCGCCTCGGGGCGTCGATCCTCGAACAGCGAGATCAGCTTGGAGACGGCGAACTTGTCCAGGTCGAGTGCCCTGGCAACCAGGCCCTCGTGGTCCGAACTCACGCGCCGGCCGCTCGCTCTTCGACAACCCCGGTGATCGACTCCATCACGTCGATGAGTTCGTAGTCGGAGGGCGTGAAGATGCGCTTGACCCCTAGCGAGTAGAGCTTCTCGAAGTCCGCAGGCGGGATGATCCCCCCGACGACGACATCGATGCTGTCGGCCGCTCCGTACTCACGCAGCTTGTCGAAGATCTGGCTGGTCAACTCGATATGGGATCCGCTGAGGACAGACGCTCCGATCACATCGGCGTCCTCCTCGACCGCTGACTGGACGATTTCATCGGGACTCAGCCTTATGCCCGAGTAGATGACGTCGTAACCGACGTGGCGAGCCGATACGGCAATCACCTCTGCACCGTTCGAGTGGCCATCAAGGCCGGGCTTGCCGACAACGAGCCGCGGTCGGTGGCCCAGCTCGTTGGTCAGCGTTTCGACTCGTGAGCGGAGAGCGGCGACGCTGCTTCCGCCCAGACCCAGGCTCTGACCGTCGACCCCGGTAGAGGGCCGGTACTCACCGAAAACGTCGCGCAGTGCGCCTGCCCACTCTCCGGTGGTGACTCTTGCCAGTGCACATTCGATCGACGCCTCCATCATCGACTCGCCGCTGACCGCGGCGGCCTTGAGCGCCTCGATGGCTTTCGCTGCACGTTCTGCGTCGCGCCCGCTGCGGGTCCGCTCCAGGCTCTCGATCGCGTCACGAGCGGCTGACTCGTCGACACTGAAAATGCCGCCGTCGTCGCCACCGAGCAGGGGCGAGTCGATTCCGTCGGTCCACTTGTTGAGCCCGACCACGATCTGGTCACCCGTGTTGATGTTGCTCATCCGTGCAGACATGGATCGCACGAGGGCCGACTTCATGTAGCCAGATTCGATAGCCGGAATGACGCCACCCATTCCCAGGATCTTGTCGATCTCTTCGCGTGCGTCGCGCTTGAGTTCGTCAACCTTTGAGCGGACAACTACAGAGCCCTCGAACAGGTCTGGGTATTCCAACAGATCAGTTTCGTAGGCAAGTATCTGCTGGAGCCGCAGTGACCACTGCTGATCCCACGGGCGCGGCAGGGACAGCGCCTCGTTCCATGCCGGCAGCTGAATGGCGCGCGCACGGGCATCGCGACTGAGGGTCACGCCCAGGGTCTCGATCAGGATTCTCCAGGCATTGTTCTCGGGCTGGCTCTCGGTGAGGCCGAGAGAGTTGACCTGAACGCCGTAGCGGAATCGACGATATTTCTCGTTCTTAACTCCGAAGCGGTCGCGCGTGTACTCGTCCCACAGTTCGCCGAAGGCGCGCATCTTGCACATCTCTTCGACGAAACGGATACCCGAGTTGACGAAGAAGCTGATCCGTCCGACAGCACGCTCGAACTGGTCCTCGGTGAATTTGCCCCGCTCGGCGATCAGGTCGAGAAGGCTGATCGCATTCGCCAGGGCAAAAGCGAGCTCCTGGGTCGGCGTCGCGGCCGCTTCCTGAAGGTGGTACGAGCAGATGTTGGACGCGTTCCACGAAGGAATCTCCTCGAGGCAGAACTCGTACATCTCGGCGATCAGTCGCAGGCTCTGCTCGGGCGGGAAGATGTAGGTGCCTCGGGCCAGATACTCCTTGATCAGATCGTTCTGGGTGGTTCCGGTCAGCTCTGTCAGATCGACTCCGCGCTCGCGGGCGAGGGCCACATACATGGCCAGCAACCACATCGCGGTCCCGTTGATCGTCATCGAGGTGTTCATCTTCTCGATTGGAATCTGGTCGAACAGGACGTGCATGTCGTCGAGGGAGTTGATCGGAACGCCGACCTTGCCGATCTCGGGCCGGGCGATCGGGTCGTCGGAGTCGTATCCGCACTGGGTCGGCAGGTCGAACGCGATCGATAGCCCCGTCTGCCCCTTCGACAGGTTGGACCGGTACAGCTCGTTCGACGCCTTGGGGCTGGAGTGGCCCGAGTAGGTGCGGATGATCCAGGGCCGGTCTCTTATGGCCTTGCCCTCGCCATCCGCTATCTGGTGCGCCGCCACACCGCCGGTCGGCTCGGAGTTGTCATTCTGTGTCTCGTCGTCCATCTCGCCCTCGGCCCACTACTCGACTCTGTCCTACAAGCCTGCACAGATCTGCCTTGCATGCTTGCGCCAAAACATCCATCTCAGGCGCCTATTTGGGGCACCAGTGTCATACGACTTTCGACTCGAATCGTACTTGGAACCGTCGGTCCGGCCAGAAGCCGTCCGTCATCCCTGGAGCAACGGTGCGACCTCGGCGCCGAACTGTTCGATCTGATCACACGTCTGAGCTGCGTCGATTCCCAGGAATTGGAGCTGGATCTGGTTGATCCCCTTGGCGGAATACCGCCGGAGTCGCTCAGCGATCTGATCAGCCGAACCAGTCAGTGTGTACTCCCCGACTGCGATGTTCGGCGTGCCGACGAAGACCGGGCCACCAGTGATGCCGAAGTCGAAGCGATCAGAAAGTCCCGCCTCGGCCCGTTCGGTGCGGATCATGTCGAGTGCCCTGCTCATTCCCATCTTCGGAGGACCCTGTGGCAACCATCCGTCGGCCAGCAACGCCGCCCTGCGTATGGCCACCCTGGAGGACCCTCCGACCCAGATCGGTGGACCACCGGGGCGTGCAGGTCGTGGCGACACTCCCACGGATCGTTCGACTCCATCATGACTGATGGTCACGTACTCATCTTCGAAGGCGCTGCGGATGAGGGGCAGAGCCATCTCGAGCTGTCGACCTCGGGAATCGAAATCGACCTCAAGCGCCTCGAACTCGGACTCCAGGTGCCCGGCACCTGCGCCGAGAATGGCCCGACCGTTGGTGAGCCGGTCGAGGGTGGTGAACGACTTGGCGACCGCCAGTGGGTGGCGGTACGGGATTACGTAGACATGGCTCAGGAGTTGGACCCGCTCGGTCTGCGCTCCCAGCCAACCGAGCGTTGCGATCGTGTCGTACCAGACCGTCGACATCTTGTCGTCCGCCGGGCGCGGAATTCCGATGTGGTCACAGACGCCCACGTAGAGGGCACCGGCCCGGTCAGCGGCCTGGGCTACAGCCAGCAACTCATCCGGACCGGCGGTCTGCTCCCAGGGCTGGACGAAGATCTTGCTCTGGGACTGGATAGGAAGTTGGAGACCCCAGGCAACTTCCCCGGGAGAGATAATTCCTGCCACCTGCGACCCCCTGAGTGCTCGCGCCGTACGGCCGTGATCCGCCTCTGGATCCGATTGCCGAGTCTCTCACGTCGGCCGGACCCTACTTGAGCGTTCGTCGGGTCCGGTCCTTTTCGGCGGCGGCGATCATCGATTCGGACGATGCCCCGTCGAAGGCGAACGCCAGGCCGATTTCGACAGAAAGCGACACAGGCTGTCCACCGATGTCGAGCGGCATGGCGACCGCGCCGCTTACCCGCTCCATGATGACGCCGGCAGTGGAAGGAGCGACCGAGGCGGCTGCCAGCAGAAATTGGTCAGGCGAAACTTGGCCGAGCAGGTCGTCGGACCTGACGAGACGATCGAGACGCCGGGTGATTTCGATCAGGGCGAGGTCAGTTCCTTCAGCGTCCATCGAGTAGAGCTCGTCATGGCCCAGGAGTCCGATGCTGTACACCGCCGGAGGCTTCGGCTCGGGCCTGAAGCGATCGGTTGTGCCACCGCCCGTATCGCCGACGACGCCATTCGCGTTCCAGCGCTCGAGCATCCTGTCGAGATGCCCAATGACTTCATTTCGATCTGGGAGACCCATAGGTACCTTCCTGCTCTGATGCTGTTTCGGCACGGTTGCGACTGAGGTTGAGACATATGCCGTTCCCGTTGAGGTTCGGCCCGGTCACTGCACCGAGATTCGGTTCACCCACAGTCGTTCCGACCAAGTTGACATTCGCAGGTCTGCCTAGCCGAGGCGGTTGCCGAAGATACCCACGAAACTCACCATGTCGCCCGGGTAGCCGCCCAGGTTGTGGGTCAGCGCGAGACCTCGATCGACGGTGTCGATCTGGCGGTCGTCGGGAGCTTCGCCGCGAAGTTGCAGCCAGCACTCGAAGATCATTCGGAGACCTGAGGCGCCGACGGGATGCCCGAAGGACTTGAGTCCCCCATCGGTGTTGACCGGCAGATCGCCGGTCAGATCGAAGGCGCCGGCTTCGGCATCGCGCCAGGCCTCGCCGCGTTCGGAGAATCCCAGGTCCTCCATCAGCACCAACTCGGTTGGCGTGAAGCAGTCATGGACCTCGGCCATGGCAAGTTCGGTACGAGGATTCGTTATTCCGGCCTGGGCATATGCGTCCCTGCCCGCGGCTTCGCATTCATCGAAATGGGTGTAGTCGAAGTCCGGATCGGCCAGGCCTGAACCGTTTCCGGCGACCATCGACAACGCCTTCACGAACAAGGGCTTGTCGGTGTACTTGTAGGCGTCGCCAGCTCGCACGACGATCGCGGCGGCGGCACCGTCGGCAACTCCTGCGCAGTCGAACACCGACAGCATCCCCGCGACTGCGGGCATGGCGCAGATCGAGTCGACCGACATTTCGCGTCGGAACTGGGCACGCTCGTTCTTGGCACCGTTGGCGTGGTTCTTGGATGCGATTCTGGCGAGGGTGCGGCGCAGCGTTTTCGGCTCGATGCCATAGCGCTCCGCATAGGCCGGGGCCACCAGTGAGAACATTCCGGCAGCGGTGAGTGTCCGCTGGGTCCCATCGCCCGGTACGGGAAAAGCGTTAAGACCCTGGAAGCCCGAATCCTTTACCTTCTCGGCTCCGACCGCTGCGGCAATGTCGTAGGCACCGGAGGCGACCGCGTAGCAGGCCTGGCGAAGAGCTTCGGAGCCGGTGGCGCAGAAGTTCTCGACACGCGTGACCGGCTTGTTCTGGAGTTTCATCGGAGCTGCCAGAGTGACCCCTGACATGCCGGACTGAGCCGTGCCGAGCCACCAGGCGTCGATGTCGTCCTTCTTGACCCCGGCAGAGTCGAGCGTCTGGGTCACTGCATCGACGATCAGGTCGTCAAGGCTCTTGTCCCAGTTCTCCTTGAACTGCGTGCACCCCATACCGACAATCGCGACCTGGTCCTTGATTCCGTGGCTGGCCATTGTTCACTGTCTCCCGCTGCTGTTGGGTTCGCTGTAGGTGTTGGGTTCGGCGACTGGACTGATTGTGCTCGAAACGGTCGTTATAGCTGGGGTACGACCGGTCATCTTGAGGTCCTGACCGGACGGGCCTTCCAGAAGTAGTTGGCGATCTCATCGGCCGTGTTCAGCCGACGGAACGTCATCTCGACCTTCATCCCGATGCTCACGTCGTCGGGCCGGACATCGGTGAGTTCGACGGGGAGGCGACCTCCGCCATCGAAATCGCAGACAGCGAACACGATCGGAGGCGACGGCGAGTAGGCGAGCGAGTCGACGGTGAAAGTTGCGATTGTCGCCTCGATATCGGCCATTGGCGCAGGCTCCATGTCGTCGACATTGCCACCGACGAACGAAACACGGGCGGGTGGAAGATGGAGCGCGGAAGTCTCACGATCCTTGGAACCCACAAACCCGTACTTCCAGTCCAGACGACGCTCGGCCGCCGCAGCTGAAACCCGGGCGGGTTCGGGACGGTTGGGCGGCTGGATCGGCAGCACGCCCCGCCACGCCAGGTACTTTCCGTAGGCGAGAGAATCGTCGCCCGCTTCCACTTGCGAGCGGACGGTCGAATGTGTCGACGCTGCCCGGTAGGCATCGATCGCGTCGGTGACCCTGAACAGGAATGTGTCGGCGCCGTCAGCCAAGGCGACCAGTGCGACGATCTGACCAGGTTCTGCGGATTCGAGGACGTCGACCAGAACCAGTGCCGGGTGGGCTGCGCCGCTGTAACCGACCGTCGCGGCCAGCGTATCGACAACCTCGACTCCCACCGCTCCGAGCTTCTTGGACAGCGATGTTGCAGCCCGCGCCTTGGGCCCGACGATCGCCACCTTCGTGACCTGATCAGCCTCGACTCCCGCGTCCTTGAGAGCCTCCTCCCATGACTGAGAGGCAAGAGCTGCATAGCGCTGTTCGCCGAAGCGGTCCTCCCAGGTGCGGGTGCGCTGAGCGCCCGGAGCCTTCCAGCGGTCCAGGAATTCGCGTGTCGCCGAAGCTCCTCCGATGTACTCGGCGATGACCGGGGTGGCCGGGCTGTCGTCACCGACCAGCAGTGCTACACCGGCGTCGCCGCCGTCCTTCTCGTCGCCCGACCCTGCAGGTCCGGTGCGCACATCTCCTGCGAGAACGAGCACCGACGGATCGGTTGATCGCAGCCCGGAACGCAGTGCGCCGGAGGCTCCGCGGAGCCCCGAACCGGCGTCGGTTGCGATCACGTCACTACCCAGGCGGAGTGCCGCGTGTGCGATGGTCGCGTTGGTCTTTTCCGCATAGGTCGGCGAAGTTGTCGAGAACCACAACGCAGATGGAGACCCACCGGGTGCTGCTGATAGTGCCCGCCGTCCCGCATCCACGGCCAGAGTAAGGCTGTCCTCGTCATAGGAGGCCACGGTTCGGGTCCCCTTGCCGGCCGAAGCCCCGAGAACCTCGGCGATCGCCGTCCGCTGCAGCCGCCAATGTGGCAGGTATCCGGCTGCGCTGATGATGCCTCGCATTGCGACTCCCTTAGCCCTCCCGTGCTGATCCGATAAGGATCTAACAGGAGCGACCGACGTAGGTGGGTATCCCTCCACGCACCTGCGGCACATTGGAGTGTCTCCGAGTTTACGATGTCTGACGATCCGTCAGAAATGCGCAGAGTTCGCTCACTGTTTCGCAGAGTTCGCCCACTGCGTCGTTGCAGTGGGAACATTCCCTTTAGCTGTCATCGCTTGAGAACCCAGGAGTGTGCAATGTCGCAACCAGCTACAGGCCGCCGAGCACGAAACCGGGTGGCGCGTCACGATCAGCTGATGCTCGCTGCTGGCGAGATCCTCGCCGTCGAGGGACTGGAAGGTCTGACGATGATGGCCGTCGCCGATCGCGTCGGTTGCGCGGTCGGCACCATCTACACCTACTTCGATTCGAAGTCTGCCCTGCTGTCGGCTCTCCAGTCCGAAGCAATCCAGCGGCTGATGGGCACATACCACGCAGCAGCCGAAATGTGGGAGGTGCACCTCGATGATTCAGAGGTCGACGAAACAACAGCGGCGCTCGCCCGGGCGATCGCCATGGGCAGGCTCTTCGTCGCAGCGGGAGACCTTCATCCCCGCGAGTTCGAGATGCTCCAGATGCTCATCACGATCAAGCAGGATCTGACAACCAATGCCGACCGCGACGCGGTGCTACCGGTGGCTCTGGCGTTCCTGAACGACATTCGTGCCGTGATCGATGGGGCGGTCGAGGCCG
The DNA here is from genome assembly GCA_049647585.1 of Microthrixaceae bacterium. Taxonomy (GTDB): domain Bacteria; phylum Actinomycetota; class Acidimicrobiia; order Acidimicrobiales; family Microtrichaceae; genus JAGQSZ01. Next base: position 310,376 of record JBARXY010000004.1, read on the forward strand.
AGGCCCTGCGTCCGTGTGGCGATACCGCCTATGCCGGCTCCGAATCGCCTCCGGACAGCTCGTTCGACAGGACGCTGCGGTGGATCGGGGCTATGAACGGAGCCCTTCTCGTTTCGAACGTCGGAATCGATCCTGATCGGATCGACCCGGTCATCTTCGACGGCCGTCGCCTGGCGCTCAGCCTCGCCCACGATCTGCTCCTGGCATGGGGCGCGGACCCAGACAAGCTTGCCGCCGCCCACAACCTGGTCGACAAGATGCACAACGCCGGTCAACTGCTTCCGGTGGCCCCCTCCCGCGACGCAATCGAATCAGTGGCGACCGAAACTGACCCGTCCACGCCCGGCGATCCCGGCTGACACCTCCCCACAAGAGAAGTGCCTCAACCCTCGAATTTGTAGGGCTCGTGGGGCCGAGCCCAGAACTACGCCCATACCCAGTAGCCAGTGCCCCGATTCGCTGTCTGGTCGATCCTCCGATCGGCGTCTGCCAATCTTTCATCCATGCATCTTGGAGACATCGTCAACGCCGCTGCTGCACCCAACGGCAAGCCCTTGGATGGGATCCGGGTGCTCGCCGCCGAGCAGATGCAGGCCCTGCCCTTTGCCACCCAGCTACTCGCCCGCCTCGGGGCCGAGGTCGTAAAGGTCGAACACCCCACCCAGGGCGAGTCGGGCCGCGGGGCCCTGCCCGCAATGAGAGATCCCGAGGGCCGGCTCGTCGGAGCAACCTTCCTGCGAAACAATCTGAACAAGCGGTCGGTCGGCCTGGACCTCAAGAGCGAGGCCGGGCGAGAAATCTTCCTCGAACTGGCGGGCAACTTCGACATCGTTGCGGAGAACTTCAAGGCCGGAACGATGGATCGACTGGGGCTGGGTTATGACGCCATATCGGAGCGTTACCCCCGGGCGATCTACGTGTCGGTGTCCGGCTTCGGCGAGACGGGCGACTCGCCATACCGATCCTGGCCGGCGTACGCGATCGTGCCCGAAGCGATGTCCGGGCTCTACGAGTACGCACGACGGGGTGACGAGCCGCCCCGAGTCATCCCAGCCGGAGCTCTTGGCGATATCAGCTCCGCCCTCTTCGCTGTCATCGGAATACTCGCCGCCATTCGGCACAGGGACGCAACCGGCCGCGGCCAACAGGTCGATATCGCCATGTTGGACTCGATGATCGCCATGACCGACGTCATTACCAACTACCAATCGCTCGGCGCCATCGACAACACACCCCAGGGCATCATGACTGGCTTCAGGGCGAGTGATGGATGGTTCGCCGTGCAGGTCGTCAGGGAGCACCAGTTCGAAAAGCTCGCAGAACTGATCGGCAAACCTGGCTGGATCACTGATCCTGCTTTCGGGACGCGCTACCTGTGGGCCGAGGAACTGGAGCAACAGGTCCGCCCGGCGGTCGAGGCGTGGGCCTCGGACCTGACTCGACTTGAGGCATGTGCACAGTTGGGACAGCTCGGGATTCCATCGGGACCATGCTTCACGCCCACCGAGGTGATCGACAACGAACACGTCGCCAAACGGAACATGCTCGTCGAGATGCCAAGGGTCGACGGTGTCAGCGAGCCCGTCCTGATCCCGGGAAATCCGGTCAAACTGAGCGCCATGGCCGAAGGTCCCGAAACCCGGGTTCCCTGGGTCGGAGAACATACGGCTGACGTTCTGCATGAGGAACTCGGGCTGGACGAGGCACGCCTGAGTGAGTTGCGGGAGTCCGGCGTCATCAACTGAGCGGACGCATCGGGGCAGAGGCACTGGGCTCTGGCATCGCGCCAGCGGTTGTGGTCGGACGAACGGGATCTGCCGTTGGGCTTCTAGAACTCAAGGCCGTCACATCAGCCGACACCCTACCCGCACCCGTCATTAGACGTTGTTAGATCTATTAGAGATCGTTAGAGCTGGGAGGAGACCGCCTAGAACGCCTCCGAGGACCTGCTCAATCCACGATCCTTGCAGCTGGGCGACCGCAACTGACAGGCCACCAAGAGGTCCCACCTTGCCGAACGTCTGTTCGCTAAGATCCTCGAACCACCGAAATGGCGCCAATCGCCAACTCGGCTTCGGGTCGGGGTAGGGCCATAGATGGGGCATGGCCCTACCCCGATATCCGAGGATGAATGTTCCGCGGAGGTCGAGCCGCTTCCCCGACGTCCGACCCCCGCTCGGTCGAGGCTACGGGTCTACATCCCGCCTGTCAGCGGGTCGAGCAACCCTTCTTGACCCGGGCCTTCTCGACCAGGGCCTTCTTGACCCGGGCCTGCGACGGCCGGACGGGGCCTCTGGCGGGCTCAGCCTTTGAATCGGCTTTCGTAGCCAATTCGCATGGCCGGACGAAAACTGTGCTCGACATACATGTAGACCGAGCCCAGCATGCGATCGAGTTCATCGTCGCTAATCCAACCCACCGGGATCTGCCCGGCCAGATACACGGCGTCCTCGAGTCCGATCACGAAACTGAAGCCGCTCATCTTCTTTCCACGCCGGAGCAGATACTCATACAGCCTGGCCTCGTTCTCTTCCGGGGCCGGCATGAAGTAGGTCTCGACGTGCAACGTCCGCTGGCCAAGGTGGAACCAGACCGCAGAGAACGACTTCTCCTCGCCCTCGATGCGCACCACCCAACGCCGTTCGGTCCGGCTCGGGTCCCGTTCGATCGAGGCGACGCATTCGTTCTCGCTCAGCTGCAGGTCGAGCCACCGTTCGAGGTCGCGTTCGATCTGAACCAACTGCTCCGCGGTGGCGGGCGGGTAGCTCGAATCCGGTGCGGAACTCACCTGCACTCCACCAACGCTCGGACGTTCAGGTCGGCATAGAGGCGACGCAGCCGTCCGGCCGTCACCGACCACGCATACCGTTTGGCTTCGAGCCCTGCCGCGTGGCCCATTCGCTCCGCCAGGGCAGCGTCGACGAGCACGTCGTTGATGCGTTTGGCGAACTCGGTCGGGTCCCGGGAGTCGACCAGATATCCGGTCTCGCCGTCGTTGACCAAGCTCCGGAGCCCTCCGACGGATGCGGCAACGACCGGCACCCCACAGGCCGCCGCCTCGAGGGCCACCAGACCGAACGACTCGGATCGACTCGGCACGACCACCACGTCGGCCGCCCTGTAGTAGGTCGACAGAAGGTGGTGTGGCTGAGGGTCCACGAAGTGCACACGGTCGCGCACCCCTAGTTCATCGATGAGCGCATGGACCTTGTGCAACTCTCCGGCACCGTCGGAACCGCTGGGACCACCCACAACCAGTAGGCGGGTGTCCCCGTCCAGCTCACCGAGGGCCTGTATGGCGATGCCGAGACCCTTGAGCGGTTGGATCCGGCCTACGAACAGCATGGTCGGGCGGTCATCGAGGCCAAGCGCCGCTCTTGCCCCGCCGCGATCACCAGGGGAGAAAAACGCGTGGTCGACCCCGGGTGGGACCAGTTCGATCCGCTCCGGGTCGGCGTTGTACAACTCGACGAGCTGTTCGGCCTCTACGGGGTTGGACGCGCAGATCGTGTCGCAACAGCCGATCACTTCCAACTCGGCGCGCTCGCGCGCTTCGGGCTCGGCGTCGCCGGCATCGGCCTTAACCCTGGCCAGGGTGTGGAACGTCGCCACCAGCGGCAGGTCGAATTCGTGTTTGAGTCGGTGGGCGGCGATTGCCGACAGCCAATAGTTGGCGTGGAGCACGTCCACGTCGCCTCTGACGATTTCTGCAGCGACCCCGTCGGCAAAGGCGTCGATGTACGAGGGCAGTTCCTCTTTGAGTAGCTCCACCGGACCGGCGTCGATATGAACGACTTCCAGGCCCGGTTCGACCTGCAGGCGGTCGGGCAGGTTGTCGCTCCAGCGGCGCACGAAGACCTTGACGTCCACTCCGGCTTGGGCCAGTGAGGCGCTCAGCTCACGTACATAGACATTCATTCCTCCCGAATCACCCACGCCCGGTTGCAGCAGCGGAGACGTGTGCATCGAGAGGATCGCAACAGAACCCATCAGTCCTTCAACTCCCCACGGACAAAATGATTCCCGGTGCGGCTATCAAGCCTGAACGGTGTCCTTGGACCCGAAGTCCGACTCAGCAGAATGCTCGTGCACGAACGACTCGTAGATCCTCACCAGAGCCTTCTTCTGCTCCTCGGAGATGCGTTGGTCACGACGGATCTCGCCGACCACGTCGACCTCGCCGTCGGGCTCGTCCAGAATTCCGGCACGTACATAGAGAGTTTCGGACGAGATCTCCAAGGCCCGGGCGATCTGCTGGAGAATTTCGGCCGACGGCCGACGCAATCCCCGCTCGATCTGCGAAAGATACGGGTTGGAAACACCGGCCATCTCGGAGAGTTTGCGCAGCGAAAGTTGACCGATGTTGCGCTGCTCGCGGATGAACTCGCCCAGGTCGTGCCAACGGCGATCCAGATCTTCCTTCATCCGTCCAAGCTACCGCGACATCCGCGAATTCTTTCTACTCGCCAGCAAGCGCGCAGGGACTCCGCGGGTACGGACGGGCCCTTCGGAAACCCTAAGAGCGGGTTGTGAGAGCTCGAGCGGGCTCCTTTCGAGCCGACTCGGTCGTACTCAGGTCAGAAGATCATCGACAGTTGCGCCGCTCTGGTACCGACCGATCAATTCTTCCTGAAGTCTGTCGATGCGACGGTGGATCTCGCGCCGAAACTCCGACACCTCACGCTCCAACAGGCCGATTTCGGTGGTGGCCCTACGGAGTTCGACCTCATCGAGTTCGGTCAGTCGACTCAGGTTTATCGGGGTGAGAATCTCATCGAGTTCACCTGTGATCTGGTCGGTCCACTCGGGCGGTTCAAGTTCGCCGGCGTGGCGTGGCATGCCCGGGCCACGAGTGTGCGCTGCCAAGGCGTCGGGAAGCCGCGAAAGGACGTCATCGTGGTCGACGCCCTCGCTGCGCCGATCCAGTTCGACGGCAATGGTGTCCAGCCGGCCCTGAATTATCCGGCGTGAGTACGAGAGCCCGTTCTCGATCTCTTCGTAACGGGTCCGCAGGGCGCGCAAATCTGCCAGGGACGAAGAAGCCAGATCACTCGGATCCGAGAAGGTAATCAATGATTCGAGCTCGAACTGCACTTGGAAGCCTCGACTTTTGTTGATGAGTGGTTGGTCCACAGAAGGTCCACGCTGATTCTTGTCGGTGAGACTCACTGAGGCGGCCATCTAAGAACTACATCGGCACAAACTGCTGAATATGAAGTGGCGCCCGGCTCGCGAGGCAAGATTTCTCCGAGTGCTAGTCCGCTTGGGACGGAACTGTGGTCGGGCCCCGAACTGCTGACCGGGACCACCGGCTGTCTTAGGCGCCCCTGCGGTGGCTTCAGAGTGATGCTGCGGCCGCGCAGACCAGGAATGCAGGTCCAGCAACGAGGTAGCTATCCAGACGACGCAATCCGGGAACCCGAGCCCCGGGTGTCGGAAGGAATACGCCGGCCAGAATTTGGCCGAGGGGACACGTCAACGCCACGACAACCCCCGCAATCCAGGCGGTCGCACCGTCAAATGGGGACGGATGGAACGCCGCCATGGTGAAAGTCACCGCCAGAGCGCCGATCATCCCAGCAGTAGGACCCTCCCAACGCGACCCAGCCTCGGCACCGAGCAGGAAGGATCCGGCGTCGAAGATACTGACCGCAACCACCAAGAAGAGTCCGGCCCAGAGATCGACTCTCACTGCGAAGACCACAGATGCAGCCGCAATGGCCGGGAGCACTGCGCCGATGATCGTCGCGGACGCAGCGAGTGGGCCCTGCCCAGAAAGAACATGGGCCGCAACGACCAGGACCGGAATGACTATGAGGGCGAGCCCCGCTGTCCCAGTGCCGTAGGCGGCCAATAGCGGGACGGAACCGGCGCAGAGCGCTGCCACAAGCCGGAACTGCAACCCGGAAAGCAGCTTCGGTGGACTGTTCCGATTGTCAGCTCGACCGCTGGACCGCTCTTTGGTTCCGCCGGAATTGCCCGAATTGCCGGAGCTGCCCAACTGGTGTTCCTGCCAGACCGAGACGATCTGGAATCCGGCGACCGATGCCACGAAGGCCCAGAGGAGTCCCGACCACATCCGACCACTCGTGACTGCCGCAAGCGACACGAAGAACCACAGAACCCCGATCCTCACCTTTGGACCTGACGTATCTGGTGGGACGAGCAGACCACTGTCTGTGGCCCGGGGCTGCTGCTGGGAGCGGGTGGCCCTTTTGCCGGCTGGTGCCGCCGCGGACGATGCGCCAGCCCGAGAGGAGCTACCGGTCGAGGGAGGCCTCTTGGCCGGCCCGGTCGACTTGGGAGACGCTGCGCGTCTCACCGGTGCCGAACCTCGGGACCGGGACGAATCGTTGGGCAGCGCATTCCGCTCGCCCTGAGCTACACCCTTGGGCTTTGCGCCGCGAGATTGGACCGTCTTCTTGGACTGGGCCGGCTTCTTGGACTGGGCGGGTTTCTTGGACTGGGCGGGCCGCTCACCTGAACCGGCAGATCCGACCCGTGTTGATCGGGCCATGTCAGCAGTTAGGCGATAACGAATGCGGACCGGGCATTTCGTCAGACTACCCGTAGGACTACGTCGGCCCACGGGTAGAGGTCCCCGCTGATACGTTCCAACATCGTGATCCGCCTCCTTCTCGTCAGACACGGTCAATCGGAGTGGAATGCAGATGGCCGTTGGCAGGGTCAGGAGAATCCGCCCCTCACCTCCCTTGGTCGGCTGCAGGCGAGTCGGGCCTCGCACGCCGTTGGAGCTGTGGACGCCATCTATGCCTCACCACTCGACCGTGCGATCACCACTGCGATGATCATCGCCGAGTCAACTGGAATCGGACCCGTCATAACCGTGGAAGGCCTCATGGAGCGCCACGCTGGCGAGTGGCAGGGGTTGACGCACAAGCAGATCGAGGAGCAGTACCCCGGTTACCTGGCCGAGCGCAGGCGTCCACCTGAATGGGAGCCCGACGAGGAGGTCGAGAAGCGTGTCCTTTCGGCGCTCGACGCGATCGCCGACGAAAACCCCGACGGGCACGTGCTCGCAGTCGCGCACGCTGGCGTGATCTATGCCGCTGAGCTCGCCTTCGGCGGCGAGTGGGAACGCCTGGCCAACCTTGGTGGCCGCTGGTTCGAGCGCACCGACGGCGTATGGAAACTCGGCGAGAGGGTCCACCTGTTGGTCGAGGAAACCATCCCCGACCAACTCTGACGCCACTGGCGGCCGTTCGAGACAGCTCGGCCTCTGCTTCCCCGTTGGTGAAGAAGATCTTGGAGGACGGTTCTACCGTCCGAAGCGATCCTTGGAAACCGCTGCGGCGATTTCCTTGGCTGCCGATTCGCCACCTACCCCTCGTGACGAGATTTCATCCAAGGTGCTGATCGCCTGTTCCACCGCAGCCATGTCGGACTCCAAGGCGCCGAGTTCCGCGACGTCGTCCGATTCGGGCTGGTAGGCCCTACTGCCAGCGGCCGTGTTCTCATGGCCCTGGAGGTCAGATGAGGCGTGGCCCGGGGGCGCTGTTTCAGAGCCGGTAGAGATGTTCTCGGTTGGATCCATGGGCTGGTCAGGCTAGCTGGCGTGGGCGGTACGATCAGGCCGTCGTGTCGCTGCTCCCCTCCCTTTCCTCCGCCACCTGGTCCATTTCCTCCGCAACCGTGTCGCTGCAGGCCAAGGTTTCACCTGTCCTCGGCGCTGCCACGCAGGCTGACGTTCTAGGTCGATCGCTGGCATTCGCTGCCCTGATCGTCGCACCGTACGGCATCTACAAAGTGCGCCAGGTTCGTCGGGTCAGAGCCAATCACAAAGCAGTAGTTGCAGCGGAAGAAGCAGCGCTGCTCCGGGCCGGGTCAGGCGATTCCGCACCTCCGCGACCGGCTCTAGAGGACGTCATCAGGGACATCTCCTTCGTCGTCGAAGAAGCGACACGTGCCGGTGGCGCGATGCTTCTGGTTCCCCACGACGTAACCGTAAGCGATCGAGACGCTCCGCTGTCGGTAGTGGACACGTTGATCCGGGACGCTCTGCGCCGATCCGGCCTGGTGGTCACCGCCGAACTCGACTCAGCCGAGGGTCGATTGCTGGAATGCACACTCGCGAAAGCGACTTTCGGGCACGGAGGAATTGAAAAATGACTAGAACCGACACGACAAGCTTGGCTGAACACCTCACGGCGACCGGAACGGCGAACCTCGTCGGAGGACGCCGGATGCCAGCATCCCACAGCGTTTCGAGCAGCACCGGTCCGTCCGCCTCCGACGTGATGGAACCCACTGTGATGGAACCCAGCGTGATGGAACCCACCGTGCTCGAGCCCACTGAGCTCGAACCATCCGGAGCGACCACCACAATCACCGAGGAACGAACCGAGACAGAGGACGGTCCGGTCGCCCATATCGTCAAGACCAAACGCAACGAGGACGCTGCCGCGAAGGTCCTGGCAGCCCGTGTCGAAGGTACGCCGCTCGAAGCTCTGTGCGGGCACGTCTGGGTTCCTTCCAGGGACCCCAAGCAACTGCCTGTGTGCGAGAAGTGCAAAGAGATCTACTCGCTCTACAAGGACTTCAGCGACGGCCTCGACGACACTCCTCGCATGTAGCCGAATCGCCTCAGAGCCGACAGGTCGTGCCGGTGATGTTGATCTTCTGTCCGATCAACTCGACGCGCTGTGCTTCTGACAACAGGTCCGCATCGTTGCTCGTCCCGATCCAACGGCGACCGTCAGACAAGTCGGCAATCACGAAGGCCGACGACGCGACATAGGGCGAACCGCCCAACCAGGAATTGTCGGTGGAAGCCGAGGATTCTGGGTGACCGGAGGAATCTGGCGAAGCTGAGGGGTCAGGATTTGTCGACGGACCGGGTGCGTAGGTCACGGTCAGGCTGGCGATGGTCGCACTGCGCGTTTCCTCGGCTGTCAGTTCCGCCGGGGCATCGACAACCGGAAGCTTCGGAGTCGCATGGTCGGCACGCTCGCCCAGGTCGCCAACCAGAAGGGGGCCGGGCGAAGTCGACCACACCGCGAGCGCCGGCTTGGTCAGTAGACCAGAGACGGTCGTTACCAATCCGAGCGCGCCAGGGTCGCTACGCAGCCGGTCGGCCATTGCCACAGTTGCTTGATAGGTGAAGTTGTTGAACGGTCCACCTGCGAAGGCCATTCCGCCCATGATCGTTGGGACGGATCCGTGGTTCAGACCAAGTTCGCGCTGCTGGACCCGAACGGCAGAGGGGAAGCAGCTGTACAGCTCGGTGTGTTCAATATCTGACAGCGGTCCACCGAGATGTTCGGTGGCTGCGTCTCCCAGGACGCCCATCGCCTCCCAGCGATGCATGTTCGCCCGTTTGGTCAGTGACAGGGAGAACGACGATTCCAGCGCGACCCGAGGGAAGAGCCACCTGTCCCGGGGCACGCCGAGTTGCTCGGCCAACTCCACCGAACACAACAGCAGCGCAGCGGCCTGGTCCACTGCCCATTGCGTGCTGTGCCACTTCGCGTAGGGAAACGCCAAGGGCCTGTTACCGGGTCCGGCCTGTCGGAGAAACTCGGCCGACTTCGGTTCACCGAACGCGGCGTCCGGATTGTCAGTCGCGACCAGGTTGAACCTGTGCCACAGGTCAGCCACGGCATCGAGTTGGCCATCGATGCTTTGGCCTTCGGCGTGCCGCAGGGCCGCTTCGATACAGGCGTAATGCTCGACCGCGGACCACATTCCGATGTCGATCTCGGCCTGCGCCATGATCTCGCCACCCGGTTGCCAACGTTCATCGGGGACTGCGGCCGCCAGCTCGGGATCGGCCTCAGCTGTCCCGACCGGGGCGAGGCCGGCCCGTTGCATCGCCAACTGGGTTTCCTTGGCTTCCCCACCTACTACAACCGCCGCTCGGATGGTTCCGCCGCGGATTCCCTTCAGCGCCGCAGCAATCGGCGTGTGCTGTGGAACACCGATGTCAACCCGCACCGATTTGGCCCCGGCAATTCCCACCCGGCGGGCAAGTTCCCCACCCGGATCCCCGTAGGCCCAATTCCCCTCGGTGACAGCGACCAGCGAGATCTCCCGGAGCCATTGTCTTGTCGTCGCCACCCCGGTGTCCTGCAAAGCGTTACGCAGCGCAAGTTCCATCAGGTCGAGCGGACTCGGACGATCGGCATCGGCTCGGTCGGCTGCGGCTCGGTCGACTGCGGCGGACGCAGCGTCTGACGGGACGGGTTCACTCAGATCATGTTGTGAAGTGCCGACACCGACCAAGACCGGAGTGAGTGGGTCAATGCTACGAATCTGTTGAGGCATCACTGCGGACGGTAGCCGTGGTTGAATTCCGAAATGGACCCCACCGACGAGAACGAGATCACTGGCCCGGTCGACCTCTGCAATTCAGACGGTGATGCCCTCAATCCCAAAGCACGGGGATGGTCCCGGGCGCCTCTCCACAGGGCGAACATGCGCGGCGTTTGGGGTCGGACCAAACGTTGGGACTACTGGGCCGTGCTTGCCGGCGACCTGGCCTTCGGATTGGTCTATGCCGATGTCGACTATCTGGGTCTCGCCTCGGTCTGGTGGGGAAATCTCGCGGATGGGACAAGCGGAGGAACAGATGTTGCGATCCCGTTCGCCAAGGGAATCAAGCTGCCCGAAATATCGGGGGCGTTCCCGCTGTCGTTCTCGAACAAGAAACTCCGCCTGCGCATAGCGGATGAGCCGAGCGTGGCAGACGGCGAAGGGCCGACTACCAGGATCACCGCCGCGTGGACAGAGTCTGGCGGCATACCTGCATCGTTCGAGTTCGAGGTCCGTCGACCTGCGGGTCACGAATCACTCAACGTCGTCATCCCGTGGAGTGATACCCGGTTCAACTTCACCACCAAGGATCAGGCTCTGCCTGCGACGGGAACCTTCACGCTCGGGGCCGAAACGACGACAATCGGAGGTGGCGGCTCACCCGCCTGGGGAGTCCTGGATGTCGGGCGCGGACGCTGGCCCTATTCGACTATCTGGAACTGGGGCGGCGGGGCCGGCTTTGCGACATCCGGCGAAGTCGTCGGAATCCAGTTCGGCGCCAAATGGACGGAGGGGACCGGTTACACCGAGAACGGGATCACTGTCGACGGTCGCCTCCACAAGATCGGACGCGAACTGCTCTGGGAGTACTCCTGGGACCGTCCGATGGATCCGTGGCGTGTAACCGACCCTGAGGGGGCGCTCGATCTGACACTGACCCCGCGTTTCGACAAGCACGGTTCGACCAATGCGATCCTGTTGCGGACCGAGGTCCACCAGGTATTCGGAACTTGGTCGGGAACCGTCGAGTCGGAGGATGGACGGACGCTTCAGATCGATAAGGCCCAGGGGTTTGCCGAGGAATCCCGGAACCGGTGGTAGTTGGGCTCCTCTTGACGTAATCCGGAAATTATTCCGGTCACTCCGGGTTTGCCTGTTTATGGCAGACATCGAGTTCTTTTTCGACCCCATGTGCCCTTGGGCATGGATCACCAGCCGGTTGACAGTGGAGGTGTCCGAACTTCGAGAACTCGACGTCGAATGGCGGTTCATCTCTCTCTCGATATTGAACGAGGAGAAGTTCGCCGAGGACGAGGCGGCCGTCGCCGAAGGCAAAGAGCCGTCCCTTCCTCCCCAGTACAAGGAGATGTCTCGAATCGGCCTCGGGCTGATGCGTGTCGCGGCAGTGGTCCGAGAGCAATTCGGCAACGAAGGTGTCGCCCGCTACTACACCGCCTGTGGGGAACTGCTCCACAAGGGCGGTGCGTCGGCAAAGATCTGGACGGGTGAGGATCCCGGCGATGTCCTCGGTAAGGCGCTCGCCGCAGCCGAACTTCCGGCCGAGTTGAGCGCCGAGGCCGACAACGAGAAGTGGGACAAGATCCTCCGTGAGGAAACGGCCCTTGCGTTGTCCCGGACCGGCGACGACGTCGGAACTCCAATCATCACCTTCGATACGAGTCGCCCCGAGGAGGCATCGCTCTTCGGCCCGGTAATCAACCGGATTCCTCGTGGCCAGGAAGCGCTCGATCTGTGGGACGCCGTGACCTTCATTGCTCGGACTCCCGGCATCGCCGAGTTCAAGCGCTCGATCCGCGGCGCACCGGTATTCGACTGAGCCCGGCCGGACGACAGCGCCCGCGGGCGCGTCATTGCCACTCTCCGACACAAAACGCGCCCGCGGGCGCGATATTGCCACTCTCCGACACAAAGCGCGTCCGCGGGCGCGCCATTCCCACTCTCCGACACAAAGCGCGTCCGCGGGCGCGCTTGTTACCGGGGAGCGAAATCTGATTGTCACACTGGCTTTGTAGCCTGATCGAACGAGTTCGATCCGCTGGCTCCCATGCGGACGGTCCCCAGAACAAGAGCCAGCAGATCGACAGATAGCCACTCCACGATCCAAGTAGCTTGGGCTCCTGAACGTCAGGAGAAGCCATGGCCGGCCGGAACTGGGACGCTGCAACCTATGACCGCATCGGCGGTCCGATGACCCAGATGGCTGCAGCGGTCGTGGACCGGCTTGACCTGACCGGCGGCGAGACTGTCTTGGACGCCGGCTGTGGAACCGGCCGGGTCACGAGGATGCTGGCTGAACTACTGCCTGATGGTCATGTCATAGCGGTCGACGCCGACGAGGACATGGTCCGAATTGCGGAACAGAACCTGAGCGACTTGATTGCTTCGGACAAGGTCGAGCTTGCCCAAGGGGACCTCACGCGTTTCACACTACCCATGCCTGTCGACGCAATTCTTTCGACTGCAACTTTTCATTGGATCAACGACCATCAGCTCCTCTTCGACAACCTGTTTTCGCTGCTCAGGGCCCGGAGGGCAACTAGTCGCCCAGTGTGGCGGACAGGGCAACATCGCCGAACTACGGGGGCTGAGCGCCGACGCCATCCCGATACGTCGATGATCACATCAGCTCTGCTCGAGTTGAATACCGACACCGAGCCGGTGGAACTCACCCCTGAGATGACTGCGTTGGGAACGGTCGACCTTGCGGAGAAGTTCACCGTCGAGGAGTTCGGCGGCTTAGGCCCTGATGGGAAGACCGTGGTGAACCCGCCGGCAACAGGATTGGTGACGGTCACGTTCAGGACCACGGCTCTGACGCCCGCGAGTGGAACTCCGCCACGTCCCGTCACTTGAACCGTGCGGCTTCCCGCAAATGCGCCGCCGCGGTCACCAATTCCGTCGATGGTGACTCCACTCGAACGGGTATCGAGGAGTCGAGCAGGAGTCAGACCGTTGAAAGCCGCAGCCGGCTCCAGCGCTGATGAATCGGCAGCGCCAAGCTGAGCGTTCGGCGATGACGCCGGCGTGACGCCAGTCGATCCAACCGCCGCTCCTGCCGGTGCTGCCATCGCTACACATAGGACTGTCAGCAGCCCAAATCCAGCGATCGACACGCGCGAACGAACCATGTGAGACCTTTCACACCAGAACCAGTTAGATCAGGGTATCGACGAGTTACCGGAATCCCTTGAGGGTCACGACCGGTCACCCAAAGTCCGTGTCGAAACTGCCGTCAACTGACGGTGACAGTCAGTTCCTTGGCCACTCGGTCGTGCGGGCGCGTTATGTCGCGGGCACGAGCGACACCTTGTTCGCCGCTCAGTCCTCGGGCAGTTCGGCGAATTCACGCTTCACGTTCTTGTACCAGCCCATGCCCTTGATTGGGTGCTTCCAGCGGCCCTTCATCTCCTTCAACGCCTGTTCGTGAGCGGTATCGCCTCCGGCGACTACCTCGTTGAGATGCTTGTCCTGCAGGTTGATCACGTCATCAGCGGTCTCCCCAGTTAGCGCCAGGTCACACGCTCCGCCCAACTGCTTGCACGTCATCGTCTTCATGGGTTTCCCTCGGTTCGTCTGACAGATCCTCTTGCCGGAAGTCTGCTGCACGAAGTTTGCCGTATGACTCCGTCCGCTGCTTTGAAGATGGGCCGTACGACTTCGCCCGCGGCTTTCAAGATGGAGCGCTGCGTCCCGGCATGTCCCCTGGGCATGCCAGGAAGTCCGTCTGGCGAGCCCGTCTGGAGAGTCTGTCTGGCGAGTCTGTCTGCCGGTGACCGATCAGGTTGGGACGACTGAGCCCAACCCGAGTGCTACGACCCCGACCAGGGCGAGCAAGCTTGCGATGAGTGTGAGCATCGACTGCCCGAGGCACACGAGGCCCCCCATGTCTGCCTGGTTGATCCAACTGCAGTCAACAGCTGGCAGGCTCAGCTCACAGCCGCTCACCGCGATCGCGAAAGTGATCAAGCCCACCGCGAGCACGAGATGCTTGCTTCTTGTAGTCATGACTTCCCCCCGGTCAAATATTGTTTGGGACTCTACCGTTCAACGCCTTCCACGTCACTGAATTTTTCGACCTTCCGTTCCCATCGACGCCCTTTACAAGCATGCCCCTGTTCAAGCAAGCCCATCTAGCGATGTTGGACGACAAGTAGATCGAATTCCCGGGAACGGATGTCGGGCGAGCTGGTCCTCCGTGCGTTGCTCGCAGTTGGTGTGCTGGCGCACAACCCCTGTGTGGATACCCCCATGGGTAGCGTTAGACTGGCCGCATGACCGTCATCGATCCTGAATCGCCAGGTATGGAGCTACCCGAGGAAACCATGGCTGATCTGCATCGTCGCCTACGCCGAATCGAGGGTCAGGTTCGCGGACTTCAACAGATGCTCACCGATGGTCGCGATTGCCGCGACGTGGTCACTCAGATAGCTGCGGCGAACAAGGCCCTCGAGCAGGTCGGCTTCGTGATGGTGGCCGCTGGGCTCACTTGGTGCCTCGAGGATCCGGAGCGGTCGTCGGATGCCGGCTATGAATTGGCCGATGTCCAGAAGATGTTCCTAAAGCTCGCCTGAAGATCTCGACCGGATGCTCTGATCTAGGACGCCAGGGAGATACCTGCGGCTATTCCATTGGCTATGGCCACGGCGACCAGGATCACAGCGAACGCCTGAAGCGAACGCTTCTGGGGCAGTCGGTCGGCGATCAGCGATCCGGCGGCGCTACCGATGAGCATCGCGATTGTGAATGGAACCGCAACGCTCCAGTCGACGGCATCGATGCCGCGAAACCCGAGCGACACCAAGGCGTTGCCGACTATCACCACTAGTGATGTTGCGATCGCTGCGCGCATCGAAAGCCCCAGCACAAGGGTCAACGCCGGAACGATCACAAATCCGCCACCGACACCGAACAGGCCGGTCAGAAAGCCGACGATTGTGCCTGCAAGCAGAACTCTCAGTATCGACGTGCCGGTCAGTCGCTCCTCGGGAGACTTTGCCGGGGCTACCTCTTCGACGACAGCCTTTGCGACTAAAGGCTGAGAGGCGAACTCTCCTGTAATGACCGGCTGTTCGTGCACCGGGACTGAAGCAAGGTCCCGCTCCAGGTTCTCCACTTCGGCAGCCAACGCAATTTGTTCGCCTGCATTCGTGCATGACGGGCACGCGGTGAGCATTCGATATGCCGCTATCAGAACCAAAATGGAGAACGCGAGCAGCAGAACGTCGCCGTTGACTCGACCATTCAGTTCGGAGCCCGCCCAGGAGCCGGCGATACCCGTGACCACGAAGGCGCCGGCAGCACCCCAGCGGATGTGGCCGGCTCGGGAGTGGCCAATGGCTGCAATGAGCGACGCAACTCCCACCGCGACGAGCGATGTGGAAGTCGCGGCACCAACCGATTGTCCGGCGATGTAGACCAGTACCGGCACCGCCAGTATTGAGCCACCGCCACCGAGTGACCCCAGCGCCAATCCAATTACGACGCCAAGCGCGACGGCAACTATCACGGCTTGGCCGTCGTGCAGGCGGAGCCGACGCCGAGTGCTGTTGCGCCGCCGAGAACGTCGGAGACGTCTTCGAACCCGGACGCGGATAGCAGGCTGCTGGCGATCGCCGAGCGAGCACCACCGGCGCAGACCAGGACGACTGGCCGGTCGGGTGAAAGTTGAGCCAGGTGTTCCCGCAGCTGAGCCAGGGGAATGTTCCGTGCCCCCGCCACCGGTGCGCCCTCGACCTCGCTCGGATTCCTGACATCCACGAACTGAAGCTGGGCGCCAAGTTCGCCGCGACGCACCTCAAGATCGGTTGCCGTCAAGCGGGAGAGACGCCGTGCCCGCTCAGGATGACCTGCAATGGTCGCCTGCGGCTCGCTCAGCACACCGACGACTGTGTCGAAACCGATCCGCCCCAAACGAATCTTCGCCTCGGTGGCAGCAGACACTGAACCGAGAAGAACAATGGGCGTTCCCATGTCGACGATGGTGCCGACCTGCTCCGCGAATCGGCCTCCGAGGCTGACACTCAACGACCCGGAAAGGTGACCCTGGGCGAACTCCTCCGGCGAGCGGGTGTCGACCAGAACAGCGCCATCGGCGACGGCAGCATCGAGTTGCACAAGCGTCAACTCAACCGGCGGATCATGTTCCTCCAGTAGCGGGCGGTTCTGACTATTCAACATCGCGTCGCGGCCGAAGTATGCAGGTGCAATCGGTTGACCTTCGGTGACCAGCGCTATGAACTCGGCTTCGGACATGGGTTGGACCGCGTAGTTGGTCCTACGTTGCTCTCCAATGGTCGACACGGTCTCACTAGAGAGAGCCTTACCGCAGGCAGACCCTGCTCCGTGTGCCGGAAGCACCAGGGTTGGGTCGGGAAGCTCCATGAGGCGGTGCACCGACTTGTAGAGCTTGGCCGCGAGCCGGTCTGCCGGAACATCGACCGCCACCAGAAGGTCGGGACGCCCGACATCACCGATGAACAGCGCGTCACCTGTAAGCACCGCGACCGGGTCGGCCTCGGGGGCCGGACGGATCAGCAGGGAGATGGACTCAGGGGTATGTCCGGGTGTGGCCAGAACCTCGACCTGGGCGCCGCCAAGATCGATCACTTCTCCATCGACAAGCTTGCGCGACGGAAACTCCGTCACAGCGCCGACCCCGTAGCCGATCTCTGCACCGGTCGCGGCGGAGAGTTCGAGATGGCCCGATAGGAAGTCTGCGTGGAAGTGGGTTTGGACCACCACTTCGATCGACACCTTCTCGTCACTAGCCGCTGAGAGAATCTCATCGATGTCGCGACGCGGGTCGACCGCTATCGCCCTACCGGTTGTCACGTCGCCCACCAGATATGCCGCTTGAGAGAGACACCCCAAATAGAGCTGACGGATGACGATGTTCTCGGGCAGCCCAGCAATCCGCTCCCCACCCGGCACGTCCGACGCTGCCACGTTCTGCGCATAGTTCGGATCCACTGACATCGTTTGCTCCTGATCTACACAGGCACGGGACTCTCGACCGGAGAATTCCGTGCTTCGGTTCCTGGCTTACCGTTCGACTCAGTATACCCCCTGGGGTATCAGTCATGTTGGCAGGGAAGCTACTCGTTGCCCTTTGGCGCCTCGCCCTCAATATCGAAGTGCGGAAGGATCCGATCCAACCATCGTGGAAGCCACCAGTTCGCGTCACCGACCAGAGCCATCGTCGATGGCACCAGGACCATCCGGACGATTGTGGCGTCGACCGCAACGGCCGTAGCGAGGCCGACTCCCATCATCTTGACTACCGGGTCGCCGCTGATGACGAAGCCGAGGAACACACTGATCATGATCAGTGCTGCGGCCGTGATCACCTTCGCAGTGGCACCAAGGCCGACTACGACACTGTCGATGTTGGAGTGACCACCGTGATACTCCTCACGAATGCGCGACAGGATGAATACCTCGTAGTCCATCGATAGTCCGAAGAGGATGGCGAACATCATCATCGGGACGAAGGACGCAATCGGCACGGTCTCGTCGAGCCCGATGAGCGAGCGACCCCAACCCCATTGGAAGACCGCGACGACAACGCCGTAGGCGGCACCAATCGACAACAGGTTCAACAGTGCGGCCTTGAGCGGGACGAGAATCGACCTGAACACGATCATCAACAAGATGAAGGACAACGAGACGACGGCTCCGATGAACCACGGAAGTCGAGCCGCGATCTTGTCGGACTGGTCGATGAACTGGGCTGTCGGGCCACCGACCATTGCTGTGGCCCCACTACCTGCGGTGGCCTCGGGAAGCGTCGTCTCCCGCAGTTGATGAACAAGTTCACTGGTTGCCTGATCCTGGGGTTTGGTCTTGGGGATCACCGTGAGCAGAGCGGTGTCGCCAGCGTCATTCACAGCCGGAGGAGACACTGCTCGCACAGTGCCGTCTTGGCGGATGTCCCGGCCGATCGATTCGAGGACCGACATGTCACCGGCACCTCCAAGGTCGACCACGATCAACAACGGACCGTTGAACCCGTCGCCAAATCCGTCGGCAAGGAGGTCGTAGGCCCGTCGGTGAGTGGTGGTCGTCGGATCCGTTCCGGCATCGGCCTGACCGAGACGCATATCTAGGACCGGAGCAGCGAGAAGCAACAGCACCCCAGTAGCCGCTATTCCAGAGCGCCAAGGGTGGTGCGCCACCCAGTGCGCCCACCGCACCCAACCGCTGCGGTCCTCAGCCGACACCAAGCCACGATCCGCTCCAAGCCAGTCTGGAGAGTCGGCGGTCTGCGTCTTAGCCACAGCAATGGCCGCCGCTTCGCGATCCGATCTGGCCAGGATGCGATGTCCGACACATCCCAGTAGTGCCGGCAACAAGGTGATAGCCACAAGGACCGCTACTGCCACGACGATCGAGGCCGAGTAGCCGAGTGCTGCGACGAAGGGAATCCCGGCCATCCGCAGGCCGAGGATGGCGATCACCACTGTTCCGCCGGCAACAACGACCGCCTGCCCCGCTGTTGCATTGGTTCTGGCGATGGACTCCTCCATCGAGGCGCCCGCTCCAAGATTGTCTCGATGTCGACTGAGGATGAAGAGTGCGTAGTCGATGCCCACGCCAAGGCCGATCATCACTCCCAGTCGTGGTGCCACCGACGGGACGTCGATCAGGGCGCCGAGCAGACCAACCAAGGACAGCCCCGTGGCCAGCCCGAGTGCGGCGACGGCAAGGGGAACCGCGGCTGCAACGGCACTACGAAAGGCGACGAACAGGATTATCAACGCGGCAATCACACCGATCATCTCTGCCGGGCCCGTCTCGCGCTCTTTCAGCACCGTGGGAAGTTCCCCTCCGTACTCAACCTGCACTCCGGCCCTCTTCGCGGGTGCAGACGTGTCGAGGAGTTCATCGACAGCTCTCCGGCCCAGGTCCGCGGTTGAGCGGTCGTACTGCACCGCAGCAAAGGCAGTCCTGCCGTCTGGCGAGATCGCCATCGGACTTGCAAGGGGTTCAGTCACGCTGACCACGTGATCGAGGTCGCGGATCTTCGCGATCGTGGCGTCGACCCCGATCGCCGGACCAGCGTCCTTGATCGAAGCTTCGCTCACATGGAAGACGACCATCGCTGTCGCACCGGCACGTTCGGCAAACCGGTCCTTCAGCAGGTCGACAGCGCCCTGGGACTCAACGCCGGGGACTTCGAAGTTGTCGACAGTCGTGCCACCCCAAGTCCGGTTGGCCAGGACCAAGCCAACTCCAAGGAAGATCCAGCCGGCGATCACGAGGCCGCGATGCTGAACCACAGCGCGACCCAAGCGGTAGAGCAAGTTCGACATGAGATTGGCCTTTCAAGAGGACGATCGTACCGAAATATCGCATTTACTGTGATTTTGCAGTCACTGCGATCTTGCGGCAGACAAATCGCCATGTCAACATCGGCGAGATGGTCGACGAGCCCCTTGGTCTCCGGGAACGCAAGAAGCTGCAACGTCGCCACGACATAGAGGCCGCTGCGCTCGAACTGTTCGAGAGCGATGGTTTCGACGGGACGACCATCGACGCCATCGCCGCTGCGGCGGGAATCGCCCCAAGGACGTTCTTCTACTACTTCTCGACCAAGGAGGATGTGGTACTTGCGGACTACGCCCGCCGCCTCGAGCGGATCGTCGAGGAACTCATAAACCGCCCCGATGACGAGGCGCCGTGGCCAAGTCTGCGCTCAAGCTTCCTGGTCGTTGCCGCTGACTACGAGTCCGAACGCGAGCAACTGATCCGCCGTTTCGCAATCATGGCCGCGAACCCGACGGTCTTCGCACGTAACCTCCAACTCCAAGCTGGCTGGGAGGACGCGCTTACCATTGCGCTGGCAGAGCGACTCATGGACAGACCTGGTCCGGCCATCGGGCCCCGACTATTGGCTTCGGCTGCTCTGGCCGCGATGCGTTCGTCGCTCCAACACTGGCTCGCCACCGGATGCGAGATCCCACTTCCACCTCTGGTGGAGCAGTGCTTCAACCAACTGTCCGTAGGCCTTGAGTCGGTCGGCGCCGCCGTCTGAACTTCACGCCTCTCGCAAACGCCTCCGGTCGATCGGATGGCCCCAAGGTGGAGGACCCCAATCGGGTGCAGGTTGGAGGACCCAATCGGGTGGTCACTGGGCGGAGGCCGAGCGACGACGGAACCAGGAACGCTTCGGGCCCTCGGCCTTCGCCTGACGCCTCTCCTCGGCACAGCGGCAACGCTCCGAGACCGGCACGTCGCCGAGAACTTGTTCGACGTGGTTTCCACAACCGCGATAGGTGGGACGGTGACATGTTCGACATTCAACTCTCGTACACATACCCCCTAGGGTATCTGCTCGACGCTCTCATAGCTAGCCTAAAATCAAGACTTCGAATTCAGTCCGGTATGCCAGTCTCTTGCAATGCGCATCTGAGCAACTCACGGTCCACACTTCTCACAGAAAGCTCCGCAAGTTCTCATGTCACGACGCGCAACACTGCGGGCCCGTGCCCTTTCGTTGGCTCTGGGCGACTCGACCGTCCTTGACGGTGTCGATCTGTCGGTCTCCCCCGGCTGGCGCATTGGCTTGGTCGGCCCGAACGGAGTCGGCAAGTCCACCCTGCTACGGGTGCTGGCAGGTCTTGCGGCCCCCGACGAAGGGTCGGTCAGGGCGGCGCCTCCGCAAGCCATGGTCGGCTACCTGCCCCAAGAGCCGGAAAGGAGCGCGAATGAGACCGTCATCGAGTATCTGAACCGCCGAACCGGCGTTGCGAGTGCCACTGCCGAACTCGATGAGGCAACCAGCGCTCTGGCGGCAGGCGATGACGGGGCCGACGACCGATATTCAGAGGCCTTGGAGCGGTGGCTCGCACTCGGGGCAACCGATTTCGATTCCCGTGTTGGCGAGGTTGCCGCCGGGTTGAACATCGACTCGGGCGTACTCGGTCAGCCCATGTCGACGCTCTCCGGTGGAGAGGCTGCCCGGTGCAGCTTGGCGTCGCTGCTGCTCGCCCGTTTCGACGTGTTCCTGCTCGACGAACCGACCAACGATCTGGACCTCGACGGTCTGGACCGCCTCGAGAGCTGGATCACGTCACTGCAGGAGGGCGTCGTCGTCGTCAGTCATGACCGCGAGTTCCTTCGACGAGTGGTCACACATGTTGCCGAGATGGACGAGTTCAGTCATCAGGTGACTCTGTACGCCGGCGGTTGGGACAGCTACTTGGCGGACCGGGAGATCGCCGCGATTCACGCTCGGGAACGCTACGAGGAGTACGCCGACAAGCGGAGCAATCTGGCGGGTCGGGCTCAACGAGAGCGTGAATGGGCCACTCAAGGCTTGGGCCGAGCGAAGCGGGACAAGTCCGAAAAGGACAAGTTCATACGGAACTTCAAGATCAACCAGACCGAGCAACTGGCAGGCAAGGCCGCTCGAACCGAGAAGGCCATCGAAAGACTCGAAGTCGTCGACGAGCCCCGTGAGGCATGGCAGTTGCGACTGTCCTTCGGCGAGGCGCCACGCAGTGGTGCGATAGTCGCCCGCCTGGACGAGGCCGTCGCATCCGTCGGCGATTTCCAACTCGGGCCGATCTCGTTGCAGGTCAACGCGGGCGAGCGCATAGCCATCGTCGGACCCAACGGCAGCGGAAAGTCGACGCTGCTACGCGTGCTGCTGGGCCATCTGGATGCGACGGGCGGCGAGTCGTATTTGGGACCCGGGGTCATCGTCGGCGAACTTGAACAGACCAGGGCGCAGTTGAGTGATCAGCACACCCTGCTCGAGAGCTTCACCGCCCAGACAGCTATGGGCATCGCCGAGGCCCGCACACTGCTCGCCAAGTTCGGTATTGGAGCCAACGAGGTGGATCGGGCAACGTCTTCGCTTTCACCGGGTGAACGAACTCGCACGGTTCTGGCGCTCCTCATGGCCACGGGAACCAACTGCCTGGTGCTCGATGAACCAACGAATCACCTGGACCTGGCGGCGATCGAACAGTTGGAGATTGCCCTCGAATCGTTCTCGGGAACAGTCCTGTTGGTCACCCACGATCGAGCGCTTCTGGAGAAGGTGAGCCTCACCAGGTCGATCGAGTTGAGGGCCGGGAAGATGGTTGACGACAAGGCCTTGGGATGAGGAGCCAGACAGACAGGGGCGTTGCCCAAGTCATCCCGACGAACCTGTCGCCAATGTCTCGACCGGCCCGTCAGCCGGCCCTGTAGGAAACTCACAACACCACAAGACGAGCGAGCACCTACGGGCGCTCCCGCTCATCATCGTTGCGCGCAGCATGGAACGTCTTGGCCGCTGCACCCGCGCTGCGAATGGTTGCCGAAGGCGCGAGGCTCGTTATATGGCTGAACAACTTGAGGTGATCGACGTACCTGAACGGCACCGGTTCGAGATTCTCGACGACGGGCAATCCGTGGGATTCTGCGACTACCGCGAGGACTCTGACGGGACGGTGACACTTCCGCACACCGTGATTGACCCGTCGAGGCGAGGCCGGGGTCTTGGCGACGTGCTGGTGAAGGCTGCGGTCGAAGAACTTCGCTCCCGAGGCTTGGCAATCAACGCAACCTGCTGGTTTGTCGCTGAATACCTCGAGCGTGAAGAAGCCCAGCAAGCCGGACAGTAGAACGAGAACTGTGTCGGTGGCGCCTGTTGCCTCATTGCAAAACCTCCGGGAAGAGTGATTCGTTGCCTCACGTCAGGGTCTCCGGCTAGCCGCCTTCGTTGCCTCGCCTAAAACCTCCGCCTGGCGGCCCTTAACTAAGGCCGCTCTCGTGGATTCGCTCCTCGATCGCTCACAGCCCTCGCCATCTACGGCGCCGGCAACGCCGAAGCGGGCGTCGACTCGCCGGTCCAGGATGTCGACGCACTCGTTAATGCTCTTGGCCAGGCGATCGATGCGGTGATTGGGCTGTGCATCGGCAAAGGCGTCGACCTGATCGCGATGAGCGACGCGTCGGTTCGCCCACATCGCCTTGCGAGACGCGGCAGTCGAGGCGCTGCTCGTCGACGAGGAGACCCGCACCAGGTTCCTTGGGGCCGCTCGTCAGGACCGAAAGATCTTCAAGGCGCTCCTTCCCGCCCCGGTGGTGGGAGCGGACCAGCAGCCTGTTGCTGCAATTCGGGTCCTTGCAGAGCGCATCACTGATGTGTCCCGAGCCACCTCAGTCAGACATCGACGATGTGGCCGACGCGGTGGAGGCTCTGCTCGACCGCTCGGTCGGTGCCGAGGTTCGAACACCTCTTCAGCAATCCATTCTCTAGGACCGCTCAAGTCCGGTAGTCGATCTGCCGACTAGCTGTCAGCCGACTTGAGGAAGGTGGCCGTCTTGGTGGACGAGTCAGAAGATACTGGGACCGGAACGTGGATGACAGGCGTGGATGACTTGAAGAAGTTGATCGCCACCAAAGGTCTCCCCGCTGTGCCGCTGCCTGCTAGTGAGGTCGAGCGCAGGGCCCTCACAGCGGAGTTTGAACGCAAGGCGGAGGAGAAGCGAGTCCTTCAGGCCGAACAAGCAGCGAGCGTGGAGCGAAAGCAGAAGACGGGCAAGCGTCGGAATCGCGTGGCCAGCGTTGTGGCCGTCGCCTCACTGACGCTCCTAGCCGGACTCTTTGTAATTGAAGCAGGAGGCTCCCAGGCGCCCGCTCCGTCAACGGGAGGCACCTCGTCTGGGTCTACGCGCTCTGCACAAGACCAAGAGGTCAATGACATCGTCAGGGAGTGCGTCGCTCAGGGCGGAACGCCAGACGAGTGCGTAGTGGGCGCAGTGATCGTTGCCGGGAGCTGACAACCCTTTCGGGGTCGTGTGCCACTCGCTTCGGCCACCACGACGCGCAGTGACGGGTCGACCTTGGCGGCGCAACGGCTGCGGAGAGGAACGTGGCCGCCTAACGGCGAAACCGAGCCGAGCTCGCTGTTGCTTGTCTTGTTCAGCGACCTCTAACGACGAAACGCCAAAGCGGCTACGACACGCTTCGAGGAGGTGGCGGACCACTTGGCGTTTGTCTTTCAGGGACTGCGCCTGTGGCAGACGGAGGTCGACCGCAACTGCGAGCACGTGCATCGGACGACCAACCCTATCGACGTTCGTCGACCAAACAGATGGCAGGGCAAGGCAAGGCGCTGACTGATGCCTGACCCCCTAATAACCGGAGTGCTGGTAAGCGGTCATGGGGCGATGGCTGAAAGCGGCGCCGTGATCATGCCGTCGTCAGTGGTCAGAATCGGGCCGGTTCCGGTGACAACGAGCTGGAATTCAGGGTCGCCCATCTTCGTCGTGTCGATCTGCGCGACGACCGCCCTGAGTGAGTCGGCTCCCGCGGCAAACTGCCGGCCTCCGAGCTTGACCTCGACAGCACCCCAGCGCCCGTCTGGCAACGAGATAACGGCGTCGATCTCCTTGTTGTTGGAGTCGCGGTAGTGGCTGACCTCGCCTTCGAGTGGCGACGCCAGCACGCTAAGGTCGTGAAAGACGGCGCTCTCGAACAGCACTCCAAGGGTGTTCAGGTCCCTGCGTAGTTGCTCCGGTCCTGCACCGAGGGCCGCCGCGGCCAGGGCCGGGTCGACCAGATGGAGCTTTGGTGAGGTGCGGACCCTTGCGCGGGACCGGAGCGCGGGGCTCCAAGCCTGCTGTGGCTCCACGATGAACAGCCGTTGAAGCAGGCCGACATAGTTGCTGACGGTCTCCTTGTCGATTGTCGGTGTGATGGAGCGAACATCCGCGGCGAGCGTTGTGTACGTGACTTCGGATGCTACCGACCTGGCGAGCGCAACGATGAGCTGCTTGACCACGGTTGGATCGTGGCGGATATCCGCGATGCGGCCGATGTCGGTTCGTGTCACATCGTCGATGTAGCCCCTCAGGCGCGACGCTGACTGGTCCAACGAGAGCGCCGTCATCGCTGGGAAACCGGGACGAAGAATGCCGTCGATCACGGCATCGAGTTCAGGAGCCGCCTCGAGATCGACGTCGGGCACCTTGCCTTCGAAAAGTGCCGCAAGGCTGACTACACCGGTCGGCGCATCGAGTTTCTCCCACCAAGACATCGTCCGTTGCCTCAGGCGCAGGAATCTCCCCGCTCCGGTGTGACGGGTGATGTCATCGGCCGGAACCGCCGAACCTGTCAGAATGAAACGCCCGGGTTCGGTTTCGGAGTCGACGGCTCGGCGGACAAGGTTCCAGAGTTCGGGAGCGAGCTGCCACTCATCGAGCAGCCGAGGTGGCTCGCCGGTAAGGAGCGAACGCGGTGCCACGTCGAGCAGTGGCCGTACTTCGGGGTCATCGAGGAATACGTGGGAGTTCGCGGCGTGGAGGGCCGTCATGGTCTTTCCGCTCGCACGGGCACCTTCAATGACCACCGCTCCGGACGCAGCGAGGGCTCGCTGCAACACGACGTCTATGACACGTGGCCGGTACTCTCGTCCCATCTCCTCAGTCGTGTCCACGGAGGAATTATACCTCTATGCCGACGATTATAGGACCGCTAGACCGATGATAGTGGAGCCTCTACGCCGATGATTGCAGACCGCCTAGTAGGCCCGGCTAGCCCAGATAGGTGAGGTGGCAGGTCGTGGAGCTCTCACCAACATCCGGTGATTATCAGAACTCAGTCGCTTTCGAACACTCCAAATCAATTGTTGCCACAACAACTATTGAGGAAATCGCGAACGCGGTGTGAGGCTTCTCGACGGCCCCAACATCGCCTCCTACATTCAGGGCCACTGGAAGTAGCGGGGACGGTCCTTTGGGACGATTGACCCGCGCTGCGGTCGGGCTCGGCGAAGCCACACGGTCAATCCCCTGTTGACGGCAGCTCCTCCGGCGGCACTATCCACTCCGGGTGCTGGTACCACCCGTCTTCTTGCGCGTTTTCTCGCGAGTAGTCTCGCGGACCCGGGCCTCTGGGACTGCGAGAAGTCCCGATTTCAAAGGGTTCTGAGCGCGTTCAACTAGACCTCGTATGACGTTTTTTGGAATCGATTCGGCAGGTTTTTGGCACCGGTAGCTAAGAGCGCGCGCCAATAGGTGGGGTGTGGTGACCATCCACCGGTCGTTGGGTTTGCCCGATTTTGATATCGGGTGCGACCAAACAAACAACGACCAGTGGAGGTCACCCCATCATGCTCGCGTTG
>JBARXY010000005.1:0-9014 GCA_049647585.1 Microthrixaceae bacterium
AACCGCGCCCGGGGGCGCGCCCGACGAAACCGCGACCGACGAGAGTCTGAACCCAGATCCGGTGACCGCCGGGTCTACACCCGATCCATAGTCCGCCCATCAGGAGACCCGTGCCGTGGCAGCTGAGCAGATAACCCAACAGGACATGGTCCACCGCCTACCGAAGGCGCAGCTGGTCGATCGGGTCGACTTCCTGGTCGAGGCCGTCCGAGGTCGTCGGGCCGCGCACGTTGGCTTCGTCGACAGCGGCTGTTGGGAGTACCACGACCGCTTCGACTCGTGGCTTCACGCCCACCTCGATGAGTCGGCCAAGGGGCTGGTCGGCCTGGACCTCGATTCCGATGGAGTCGCTCGTGCAATCGAGATGGGTTTCGAGGCATATGCGGTCGACTGCTCAGACGACGAGGCCGTCGCGGCGCTCGGCATCGAGCCCGCCGAGGTGATCATCGCAGGTGAGATCATCGAACATCTCGATGACAGTGGATCGTTCCTCGATGGCCTTCACGCCTTGGTGGAACCGGGCGGAAAGCTCGTCGTGACTACTCCAAATTCGAGCGGTCTGCTGAACGCCGGGGCTGCAGCACTGGCCGGCTACGAGGTGAACCACCCCGATCACGTGACCCTGTACTCGTGCTTCACCCTGACGAACCTGCTGGAGCGGCACGGTTGGACGGTCGAGTCGGTGGCGACATATGTCCCGGTACTAAAGGAGTTCTCGGCGTTGAAGGGACGGATGAAAGTTCTGGGGATCGGGGCCCGGACAGTGCTCGGTATTGAACGGCTGTTGGCCAAGGCCGGACGCCCATATGCCGCCGACGGACTGATCGTCGTCGCCCGCAAGCCCGTCGGCTGACGGTTCGGAGCGCATCGCCATCGCCATCGCCATCGATTGACGCCAGCAAAACCGTGGGCTGACGGTTCAGGACTCCCCGGAGTCTGTTGTCGGCACCTGTCCGGCCTCATCGACGGAGTTCTTCAGAGCCTCGTGTTCGGCCCGCAGCAGCGCCAGTTCTTCGGCCAGGGTTCTGATCCGATCGTCGGATCGGGAGAATTCCCACGAGAAGTGCACGACGATGACGAACAGGAAGCCGACGGCCATGATCAGGAATGTCGCCGGCGGGTAGTAGACCCCGGCTGCGTTGGAGAGCCTTTCCAACAGCCCGGGGAACACCGCAACGGCCGCCAACACCACTGCCACGAAGATCCAGAGAAGCGAGTATTTGGTGCGCAGCTTCTGACGCCGGACCAGACGTATCACCCAGAAGATGGTGATCAGGGTCACCACGATCACGAAGATGTGCGCACGTGTGCTCAGGGCGCCGCCCGCGACGGGAACTTCCGATGATGCAGGGTTCAGGAACATCATTTCGCGTCGCCTCCCCGGCCCTCGGTCGTCGGTGCGACCGGTCGCCGCTGAACTCTTGTCAGCATCGTGAACACGACCCTCACATAGTGGTACAGCAGCTTTATCCGTACCGCAGATGGCGTCCCTCCGGCGCGCTGATGCATCTGCACCGGAACCTCGGCAATACGAAATCCCGCGTAGTTGGCGGCCAGGAGCGCTTCCACCGACTCCATGTATTCAGATGGATAGCTCTGGGCGAAGTACTGCAGGACCGGACGGCCAAACGCACGAAAACCCGAGCTCGTATCTGTGAACGAGCGACCCGACAGCAGTCGCATAGCCAACTGCAACATCTTCATTGCACTTCTACGGGTGCGCCCGACCTCATAGGAGGTGGCGGAAGCGAATCGGCTACCGATCACGAAATCCGCGTCCTCGAGCGCTTCAAGGAGCCTCGTGATCATTTCAGGATCGTGCTGGCCGTCGGCGTCCAGTTGAACTCCGGCGTCATAGTCGTGGGCCACCGCGTAACGGAACCCTGTCCTCAACGCTCCGCCGATGCCCAGATTGAAGGGCAGTTGGAGCACAATCGCCCCGTTGGCGCGTGCAACTCCGGCGGTGTCGTCGGTGGACCCGTCGTCGATCACCACCACGTCAAAATCTGGGAGTACCTTGCGGAGCCCCTCAAGAACACCGGGAAGAGTCGCGGATTCGTTCAGGGCCGGGATGATGATCAGGACTCTGATCGGAGTTCTCTTTCGTTCGGCCGGACCCTCACCTTGGCACATGCGGGCGACAAGGCACGGGACCGCAGCGTCCCACAGGTGCTCTCGCCAAATACCGAGTTGTGCAGTGGTCACCGGATTGGTGACCGGCGCGTCTAGGGTCATCGCCGTGTTGACAAGGATTTTCAGCGTCCCGGGTACATGAACGCCACTCGTTTTCACCTACCCGAACAGCGCCGGGACCTTATCGCCGTAGCCGTCATTGCGATCATGATTCTTCTCGCGGTGCCCGGCCTGTTCCGCTACCAGGGCCCTCCTATGGAGGAGGGTTTCATGCTGGCCTTCCCCGAGCAGATCCTCAAGGGCAACATGCCCAATAAGGACTTTCTCCATCTCTATGGGCCCGGCTCGTTGTGGCTACTCGCAGGGGCATACAAGCTCTTCGGCGTCTCGTTGACGGTGGAGAGAATCGTCGGGCTGATCCAGATGAGCGCCATCACGTTCGGTATGTTCGCCCTGCTGCGACCATTCGGACGTCGGATCGCGACCCCCGCAGCGATGCTCTCGCTGCTGATCCTCATCGGACCTCTGGGTGTCTCGGCGATGGCGTGGAACGGTGCACTCGCACTGGCCGTATGTGGACTGGCGATGGGTGCCGGGGCCAGACATGCCTCCGGCAGGCGCGCCACGATGCTGGCGGTCGGCAGCGGAGTCCTTGCCGGGCTGGCGCTGCTGTTCAGACCGGATTTGATACTGGCTGTCGGACTCGGCTTCGGCGCCATCTTGTTGCGTCTACCCAAGGGTCGCAGAGCGCCGATGCTATGGGGCGCGGTTGGGGCACTCGCCCTCTACATCCCCCAGTTGATTCTGTCGGGGGTCGGAAACTCGTTCCGGGGAATGTTCCTGGACCCGGTGTTCAAGCTGCGGGGAGGTCGATCGCTTCCCGTACCCCCGTCGTGGGGTGAGATCGACGGTTTCCTCCAGAAGGCGGGTGTCCTGAGGACCACCGGTTGGCCGCTCCCGATGTTGGACTTCTCGCACCAGATCTACCTGTGGTTCTGGCTTGTTCCGCTGTCGCTAGCCGTGGTGGTACTGGCCGCGTGGCGGCTACGTCGCAGCGAATCAGAATCGCCTCGGGTCTCGGCGCTGTGGCCGGCATCGCTCTTCGCGCTCGCGTTGATCACCCAGGCATTTCAGCGACCCGACACCACCCATCTGGCCTGGGTGACCGGAATTTCGTTTCCGCTGCTGATTCCGGCGGTCGTCGTGTTGGCCGAGGAGTTCCTTCCCAAACGATCAGACCTTTCGCGCATCGCACTGTCCCTGTCGCTCATGGTGATCATCCTGGTCGGCGTCATTCCGTTCTACCCGCTGCGGACCTACCTGGATCTGGTCGGTCAGAGCTTCGGCCTCAGCCAGTTCGGCTACGAGATCCAGCGAGACGGCAGGGTGTTCTACGTCGGGGATGCCGGCGGAGCGCGGTCCGCCCAGAAGGTGACGGACCGTCTCTCGGAACTGGCGGAGCCTGGTCAGAGCCTTATCGTCGGCCCCACCGATCTGTCGCGAACCAACTACAACGATTCATTCTTCTACTACCTGTTTCCGGACCTGGAGGCAGGAACCAGGTACATCGAGATGGATCCGGGGATCGCCGACGCCACCGATTCCGGGCTCGCCGATGAATTGCGCGACAACAACTGGCTGATCCTCTCCGACGCCTGGTCCGGCTGGACCGAGCCGAACGACAGCGCCCATGGACGCTCGACAGAGCCCAACGAGGTCGTCAAGGCGCACTACTGCATGGTCGAAGACGCAGGCATGTTCAAACTTCTCGAGCGGTGCCGGTGAGAAAGGTTTCCAGGCGCTGGAACGACCCGCTGGTGGTCGGTCTGGTAGCCGCAGTCATCAGGCTCGTCTGGGTCGGCTTCATGTCGCGCCGCCCCGTTGGCCTCTCCGACCCGGCGATATATCAGGCGGCCGCCAACAGCATCTCGAAGGGGCTCGGCTACCGGAGCATCACCGGCACGGTCACCGCCTATTACCCGCCGGGTTATCCGTACTTTCTGGGTGCGCTCAAGTGGGTCGTCAACCTTGTCGGACTGGACTCGCACTTCGTGCTGGTCGTCGGAGTCATCCAGGCGCTCCTGGGCGCGACAACCGCGGCACTGGTGGTCGTCATCGCTCGCAGGTTGACCGTCTCCAATCGTCACGAGAGGGTCGTTGGAGTGGCCGCAGGGCTGCTGGTCGCCTTCTGGCCGAATCTGATTGCGCACAGTTCGGTTCTGCTGTCAGAGACCCTTTTCATAGCGGTCTTCACCTTGGTGGCAACGCTGCTGGTCAAAGCGATTCTCGGTGATCCGAATCCTCGGACGCTGCTGTCGTGGGCAGCGTTGCTCATGGGCGTCGCCACACTCATTAGACCGCAGTCCGCGTTGTTGCTGATTCCGGCGGCGGCTGTGGCAATGCTCATTGCGCGCATCGACGTTCGGCGGGTCGCAACTCATGTCGGTGCGCTATGTATCGGAGTGGTCCTGGTCGTGATGCCGTGGTCCATCAGAAGCACATTGGCTCTCGACGGGCTCGTGATTCTTTCGACGAACTCGGGGGACAATCTGTGCATCGGCTTCAACCCGGATGCACACGGCGGTTTCGGAATGGAACCCGCCTGTCAGACCGAGACCTCCTATACCGATGGGCCTGTGCAGGAACGCGAACGGAATTCCGAACTCCGCAGCGAAGCCGTCACGTGGGCTCTGGAGAACCCCCAGTCGCTGCCCGGCCTCGGGCTCTCGAAAATCAGGTTGACCTTCGACGGCGACCACGATGCAATCAGGGCGCTGGAGTCCTACGGACAGGACCAGTTCCTGTCAGACGGGACCCGCACGGCACTCAACCGGCTGGCCGACGGCTACTACTTCGTGGTCCTGGCGTTCGCCGTGGCAGGGCTGGCCGTGATGCTGTTCATGGGTGACAGGCAACGTCGTTCCGGCCCGGTCGGAGCTGTTCTCCTGACCATCGTTCTGGTCATCTTCCTCGGTGCACTGGTGCCGGTACTCAGCTTCGGTGACCAGCGATTCAAGGTCCCGATCGAACCATTTCTCGCGATATTCGCCGCAGTCGCCGTCGGCGAGCTGTGGCGTCTGGGCCAGCGTCGTCGACACGTCGGTCCGGGTGGCGATTCGGTCGCGGGCGTTGGGTCCAGGGACGCCGACCCGGTTCCGTGAACCCCATGGGCGACCGGTACAGTCTTGCGGTGCGCGCAGTGCTGGTGATACCCACCTATCAGGAGGCCGACAACGTCGAACGCCTTCTCCGAGAGATCCGTGAGCACTGCTCCGACGTTTCGATCATGATCGTCGATGACAACTCTCCCGACGGCACAGCAGACCTGGCCGAGGCAGTCGGCAGCGAAGTCGGCAACGTTGAAGTGGTGCGTCGGCCCGGAAAGGCGGGCCTCGGGGTGGCGTATCGGCATGGCTTCAGACATGCCCTCAGTCAGGGCTACGACCTCGTCGGTCAGATGGACGCCGATTTCTCCCACGACCCCGACGTTCTTCCCGCGCTCTTCAAGGCACTCGACGCTGGTGCCGACGTGGCTGTCGGGTCACGGTACGTTCCGGGCGGTGCGGTCCCCAACTGGACCTGGATCAGACGCAAACTCTCGGTCTGGGGCAACACCTACGCACACCGGATGTTGCGGCTGTCCTTCAAGGACGCGACCACCGCCTTCAGGCTCTACCGGGCCGATGTCCTCGAAGGCATCGACATCGACGGCACAACTGCAAACGGGTACCTGTTCCAGATCGAGACCGCCTTCCGACTCTCCGACCATGGTTTCAAAGTCGTCGAGCTACCCATCACCTTTCTCGACCGGGTCGCTGGACAGTCAAAGATGGCGGTCGTGCAGACGATCGTCGAGACCCAATTCCGGGTGACCTGGTGGGGGTTGGCGCTGAGGGCTCCGAGGTTCACCGGTGTGCTCAGGCGCACTCCGCCCGGGCGCTACATGGAGTCCCGGGTTCGGCCCCACGACCAGCCATCATCAAGGTCGTGACCAAGTAGTAATGGCAGGACAGAACAGGGGCGCAGACCCTGCTTCCGCGGTAGCACCGTCAACTCCGGTGGAACGTGAGAAGTTCCGCCGACGCCTGAGCGCTGCGCCCCTCCACCACGTCCCGGCGCTCGATGGTCTCAGGGCAATCGCCGTTGGCGCGGTAATGCTCTACCACGCCCGTTTCGGGTGGATAACCGGCGGGTTCCTGGGCGTATCGGCCTTCTTCACACTTTCGGGATTCCTGATCACCTCGCTGCTGCTGCGCGAGTGGACCAACGAAGTGAAGATCGACCTGCGGGCCTTCTGGGGGCGGCGCTTCCGTCGGTTACTTCCCGCTTCGTGGGCGACGATGGCGCTCATTCTGGTGATCGGAGCTTGGGGAGGGTGGAACGGCGACCAGCTGAGGGCGCTGCGAGGAGACGTCCCCTTCTCGCTACTCGAAATCGTCAACTGGCACTTCATCTGGCAGGACCGGAGCTACGGAGCGGGGTTCGTCGCTCCGTCACCCATGGAGCACTTCTGGAGCCTGGCTGTTGAGGAACAGTTCTATGTGATCCTTCCGGTCCTGGTCATCGGGGTTCTGGTACTTGGCCGGCAACGGATTCCCAGATTCAAGCTGCGCCGGCTGATGATCGTGCTCACAGCGCTAACCGCAGTGGGTCTGGTGCTCAGCGGTGTCCTCAGCAGAACGGTTTCGACGGACCGGGCCTACTTCGGGACCGACACCCGGATGGCCGAGATGCTCATCGGCTCACTGCTTGCTTGCTTCACCCTGCGCCAGCTCCGCCTGGAGGGCGCCTGGCTACGCCGGGTCGCCGCCTGGGCCGGCCTACTCGGCTTGGCGGTCAGTGTCGTGTTGTGGAATGTCGCACAGGTCTCCTCGTCGTGGATGTACCCGTGGGGTTTTCTGCTCTGCGCACTTTGCACCGCAGCGATCATCCTGGGTGCTCTACAGGAGGGCCTGCTCAGCCGTGCACTTTCGGTTCCACCGCTGCTGTGGCTCGGCAAGATCAGCTACGGCGTATACCTGATCCACTGGCCGGTCTTCCTACTGCTGACCCCCGCACGTCTCGGCTGGGACCCATGGCCGCTTTTCGCTTTGCGCACAGCAGTGACTCTTGGTTGCGCGACGGTGATGTTCCACCTGGTGGAAGATCCGATTCGGCGACGTCGCCGGCTCCAGAGTCCACGCCTGGCTCTGGTCGGATGTCTGTCGGTGGCGGTGCTTCTGGCATCCATGGTCGTGGTGACCCGGACCCCTGCGCCGACGTCTGCGATTCAACGTGCCGCAGACACCAGCGGGACGACGACCACCATCCCCGTTCCTCCCATCAAGGTGATGGTCCTCGGAGACCAGTACGCCGAGTCGCTCCGTGGCGCAATCGCCGATGTGAGCGGTATGCCGGTCACCGCAAGCGTCTCGAACGACTGCGGACTGGCGACCGGCGGGTGGGTTCAAATGCCGACCGGGCCACCCGAGCAGGACGTCAGCAGGTGCCGCGACGCGGTCTCGAAGTGGTCGGCCGATATCTCCGCCCAGCAACCGGACGTCGTACTGGTGACAGCCACCAGACGTGACGCCTCGGCACGCAGGTTGGACGGCGACTCACCGTGGACGGTTCCGGGCGAGCCGGCCTTCTCGGAGATCGTGTCGAGCATGTTGAACGAATCGTTGGATGAGTTGGCCGCCGTGGCTGCCAGGTTCAGCTCCCAGGTCGTGGTGATGTCGGCCCCGCCGCTCTCGCTCGCCGATCCAGCCCCGCTGCCACCTCGGGCGACCGACCCGAATCCCCTCAAAGAGGCGCTCAAATCACAACAGGAACTCCACATCAGCAAGGCCCAGCCACCCCTGCCGGACCAGGCGACCCTCGACCTGCGGCTGGGCCAGTTGAACGCGCTGATGCAGAAGTCAGCCGAGTCACGCTCGCTGCGCTATCTCGATGTCGCCTCGATGCTGACCTACCTCGCCGGTGGCAAGATCCGGATTGATCCACATCTGGGTGCCGCAGCGATCGATGGCCAGGTTGGACGGCAACTCGGTGAATGGGTCCTCAGCGAGATGCGGGGCCGAATCACCCAGGCCTCGACTGCACCGACCGCCACCAGGGTTCCCGAATCGATCATCCTGCCCGAAGCTCCCGCACCCCGACCTCGACGACACACCGCGCCGGGGTCGCGCTCGGTGATTCTGGGCGTCGGCGACTCTGTTTCGATGTCGCTGACGAGCGGCCTGACGGGCTGGGGTCGCCGCCACCGCGCCGACGTCATGGATGGCTCCCGTCTCGGCTGCCCCGTAGCCCGCGGCGGTATGTACAAGTTCCAGCGCGACACCATCAAGTTCGGTAGTGAGTGTGAATGGGCGGACGAGTTCCCAAGGCTTGTCAGCGCCTACCGCCCCAATGTCGTGATGCTCTCGTCTGGGATCTGGGAGGTCGTCGATCGCCAGTTGGCCGGCGACGACCGCTACCGGAACATAGGTGACCCGATGGTGAGCCGCTACGTGCTGGCCGAGTTCCTGACAGCCGTGGACGTCCTCGGCAGCGATGGGGCCACCGTCGCGGTGATCACCCAGCCCCAGATGAACTCGGGGCTCGACCAGGGTTTCACCGGGCTCCCCGAGTCAGACCCGGCGCGGATCGACATCCTCAACGGGATTCTGCGTCAGGTGGTCGAGATGCGACCCGGAGTCGCCACGCTCATAGATCTGCAGGGCTGGTTGCGGACCCAACCGGGCGGTGAGTCGGACCCGGCAAATCGTCCGGACGGCATCCATTTCACCGATGACGCCGCTTCGGTCGTCGCCCGCTGGTTGGGACCGCAGCTGGTAGCTCTGGCCAAAGGCAACTGAACCCAACCGCAACGGGGCCGGGCCGCGCCCGCGGGACCGGAC
>JBARXY010000006.1:0-44921 GCA_049647585.1 Microthrixaceae bacterium
GGTGTGATTGGAATGGTCGTATTTCGACCATTCCAATCACACTTCGACCAGGAATCCGGCCGTTCTGGGCGAAGAGTGCGTCGATTCGCTGCGACCCCCGGTCGTCGTGTCGCCATTTGTCCGAGGCACAGGAAGTTGATGTCTGACGGTCCGATAGCGTCGATAGCGATCGGGCATTCGCCTGATGCAGGGTCACAGGGGGCTCGTTGTGAAGTTCGGAATCATTTTTGCCAACACGATGAAGTTCGCCTCACGGGAGGGACTGACCGAACTGGCGACAGGCGCCGAGGCGGCTGGCTTCGAGTCTCTCTGGACGGTCGAACATGTTCTGTTTCCAGACGCGTACGAGAGCGAGTACCCCTATGACGTCGGCGGCAAGATGGCAATGGCAGCCGAAACCCCACTGCCCGACCCCCTGATCTGGCTCACCTGGGTCGCGGCGGTTACCGAGCGGCTGCGCCTGGGAACGGGAATCCTCATCCTGCCCCAGAGAAATCCGCTGGTTCTAGCCAAGTCGTTGGCAACCCTCGATGAACTTTCCGGAGGAAGGATGGAGCTGGGGGTGGGGGTGGGTTGGCTCCGGGAGGAGTTCGCCGCCCTTGGCATCCCCTTCGAACGACGAGGGGCCCGCACCGACGAGTACATCGACATCATGCGAAACGTCTGGAGCAACGATCACGCCGAGCATCACGGCGAGTTTGGCGATTTCAGCGGGGTGAGCGTCAATCCGAAGCCCGCAAACGGGTCGGTGCCGATCCACATCGGTGGCCACACCACCAGATCGGCCAAAAGAGCAGGCCAACTCGGTGACGGCTACTTCCCCGGCAAGGGGGACCTGCCAGAACTGATCGATATCGTCCGACAAACCGCATCGGACGCCGGACGAGATCCGGCAGAGATCGAGATCACCTCCCACAGCGCCGGAATCTTCGGCGACGACCCCGCGGGAGCGGTCGAGGAGCTTGCAGCGCTCGGCGTCGGCAGAATCGTGGTGCCGTCCTACGTCTTTCTCAAGAACACCTCAACCGCGCTGCAGGACTTTGCGGATCGGGTGATCGCACCGTCGAACTAGCTCGCCTCCCCTGGGCTGAGAACTCTGCGGCGGCCCCTTCAACACCGAGGATTGGCCTCGCACCTTGGATAGAGTCACCGGATGAACGTCCTGTACATCGCATCGGCGGTCATTGGATTCGCGCTTCTGGCCGTGGGGCTGCTGGTCGACGATCTCGTCGACGGGATCGAGCTTGCGCCCGACTGGGCTTCGATCCCGGTGCTCGGTGCGGGACTTGGTGCATTCGGTATCGCGGGGTGGGCTACAGGGTCATTGGGCGCAGGAGCGGCTGCTGCGGCGGTCGTCGCTGTGCTGGCGGCATTGCTGTTTGCCGTTGGAGCGTTCTGGTTTGCGGCCAAGGTCCGTGACGGAGCTACCGACGCAACACCACGCGCCAGTGACACGGTCGGCCTCACCGCCAGGGTGATAACCCCAGTGGCAGGGGGCCGCGGCGAGGTGCTGCTGCGTATCGGAGGACAGCCCCGCAAACTCACTGCGATCTCAGAGTCCGATCTGGAACTCGGAGAACAGGTCGTCGTCATCGAGTCCATTTCGGACTCCGCCGTTCGGGTCATTACCCAGCACGAATTCTGGGGAACTTCAGAAGCCGATTCACTAGCGCCCGCCAGTCCAGAACTCGACATTTCGGATCCCATGGTCCCAGAAGCCGCAGTCCAAGAACCCACAACAGAGGAAGACAATTGACTCCAATTCTCATAGCGATCATTGCGCCGGTCGTGCTCATCGTCATGGTGATCGCGTTCGTACTGAGTCGCTACAAGGTCGCTGGTCCACATCAGGCGTACATCATCACCGGCCGCAAGGGCAGCCCCGTCACCAACCCCGAGACTGGCGAGATCACAACCGACCTGTCCGGACAGAAGGTCGTCATGGGCGCCTCGGTATTTGTCGTGCCGTTCGTTCAGCGACTGGCGGTTCTCGACCTGGCATCGCAGCAGATCAACATCCACGTCGGCTCGGCAGTCTCTGCCAACGGCATCCGTTGCGCGCTCGAAGGTGTCGCCATAGTCAAGGTCGGAGGAACCGAGGACTCTATTCGTGCGGCTGCGCAGCGGTTCCTCGGCCAACAACACGAGGTGTCCGGCTTCACCACCGAAGTGCTCGCAGGTTCGCTGCGGTCGATCGTCGGGCGCCTGACGGTTGAGGAGATCATCCGCGACCGGGCGGCGTTCGCCCGCGAGGTTGCCGAAGAAGCCGAATCTGCACTGACCCCCCAGGGGCTCGTGCTCGACAGCTTCCAGCTTCAGGACATACAGGCAGAGGGCACCTACCTCGAGGACCTGGGCCGTCCCGAGGCCGCCCGGGCCCTCAAGGACGCCAAAATCGCCGAAGCCTCTGCCAACCGCGAGTCTGAAGAAGCCCGCCTGCGCGCAGAAGAGGCCGTCGCCGAGGCCCAGCGGACCCTGGCGCTACGAACAGCCGAGATCAAGGCCGAGACCGATGCCGCACAGGCTGACGCTGACTCTTCGGGACCCAAGGCTCAGGCACACCAGGATCGTGAGGTCCTAGCGGCTCAGCAGACCGTCGCCGAGGAGCGGGCACGACTGAAGGAACTGGAGCTCGACACCGAGATCCGCAAACCCGCAGACGCCGCCCGTTACGCCACCGAGCAGGAGGCTGAAGCAACAAAGTCGGCCCAGATCCGCGCCGCGGAAGCACGCCAGGCGGCAACCATCGCAGCGGCGCAGGCTTCAGCTGAAGAGAGCCGACTGACCGGTGCCGGTGACCGCCAACAGCGCGAGGAACTTGCCCAAGCTGTCCGAGCCGAAGGAATCGCTGCTGGCGAGGCCGAGAAATCCCGCCGTGCAGCGGTAGCTGAGGCGGTCCGCCTTGAGGGTGAAGCCGACGCCTCGGCGATTCTCGCCCGAGGTCAGGCCGAAGCCGAGGCCATGGCCAAGAAGGCCGACGCCTACGAACGCTACGGATCCGCAGCACTGACCGACATGGTTGTTGGAGCACTGCCCGACATCGTGCGGGCGGGCTCCGAGCCACTTGCCTCGATCGACAAGATGACCGTCATATCTACCGACGGGGCATCGGCGGTCACCAAATCGGTGACCAACAACGTGACGCAGTTGCTGGAAATGGCATCCTCGGTGACAGGAGTCGATATTGCCGGACTCCTGGCCGGGGCCGTCGGATCGAGGGACGCCGACTCTCACGCGACCGATCTAGTCGTCTCGTCAAAGGCCGGCAACGGGGACCATCCCGGCACCGGCGACTGAGTGAGCAGAGCGCCATTGTTCCCAGGCGACTGCTGCCTGCGACGCTCCGAACCAATAAGGGTCAGCTTTAAATTTCGTAGCCAAACCGGCTTGCAGCAGCGCTGACCAGCGGTGCAAGCGCTGACACATCGTCGGCGGTCAGGTCGTCATGCCACCGGTCGATTCGGCGGTCATGGTCGGGTCGGGAGTGACGTCGCGACGCGATCGCTTCGACGAACTTGTCGTTGTTGGTGTCCTGCACCCGCTCCGCCCAAGTGTGCAGCTCGTCGGAGACGTCGGCCGGATCGATTCCGACGATCTGCATGGAGCGCTCCGCGCAGGCAAACGGGTCACGGATCATGTCCTCAAACCGGTTCACCACTGCTCGCTCCCCGATGGCTTCGAAACCGGCGCTGTTGATGACGGACCAGTGGTGTGCACACTGCTCGAGGAGTGGACGGTCGAGCCACTCCCTCCAGTCCGGTGGGCGTGGATGGTGCGCCCAGCCCTGGCCGATCCCGATTCGCAGCGAACACACGGCGTCGAAGGGGTGACGGACCTCCCAAAACACAACCAGCGGCTCAGGGAGCGCTGAAAATAGCTCCTCAGGAGCGACTGACATACCGGCTGGTGAGCTATCACCCTCTCGCTGGCGCGGAACCTTCACCGCCAGCCGTTGTTCGGGAGCCAGCAACGGCAGCTCATCGATCAACGGTTCGGACGCATATGTGAACCCTGGGATCGACTCGAACAACTCGCCAAAGATCGAGGTGCCGCTGCGGCCGCAACCCAGGATCAGGACATGCGCCGCCACGACCGAACCCTAGCGGTGGACCAGGTCAAGATCCGGGTAGCTCAGACCAGATCAACGAAGCAGCCTCCTCTGTCAGAGGTCCAAAACGAAGCGAAGCGCCCGATCGATATCACCCAACTCGTCCGGTCCGACCATTCCCCATCTGATCAACAGACGATCGACTGACACTGCACGGAGCTGATCACACCTGGCATACGAGGTGTGTTCCAAGCCGCTGATACCGGGATCCAGCTCGATGTGGCTGCGCAGTCCGTAGCGAGTCGTCGTAATCGGAACAATGGTGACGAGTCCGCCCGGACCGTTGTTCAGAATGTCAGAGGACACCACTACGGCGGGCCGTTGAAAGCCAGGCTCATGACCGATAGGTGTCCGTAGATCGACTCCGTAGAGATCGCCTCGCCAGATCAAGCGAACGAATCCCATTCCTCGCGCTCTGTCAGATATGCCTCCCACCGCTGCGGATCTGCGCGGAGGCTCCGGTAGTCCTCACTGAGGCCTCGCAGGAATTCCTGACGCTCAAGCGCGTTGACAGCTTCGTGCAGCACGTCGATGACTGTGTCCTGTCGCGACCGAGCGATCGCTTGAAGGCGTTCCGAGTCGACTCTTCGCACCCTGACAGTTGTTGTGTCGGCAGCCATGATTTCAAGTGTAGACGAAATGTAGATCTACCTCCCAGATCTCAAGAGCTTCTCCCTCTTCGTTTCATCAGGCTCTTCGTTTCATCAGGCCTAGACCGCCCGATCCGTGGCGAAAATGCTTTCGGGTCGACGACGGCGAAGCCAATGAAGCTCAGCAGTGGGCAGTAGCACTCGGCATCGACCGGTCCGAACTGTTGCGCGAAGCACTCCGTCGTCACCTGAACCGGCTGGCGTCGGAAGGTGACTCAGATCGTTGGACGGCCACACCGTTGGACCAGGGTGAGCTGGCGCTGGCAGAGATAGCCGACTCGCCGGAGGGTGGGAATGCTTCCCTGTGCGCGCATGGCCTAAGCCTGTCGGACCCTCCAAGCGGCGACCGGATACTGAGTCAGGTCGATCTCCAGACCCCTGAAAGTTGTCCGGTCTGTCCGCGACTGGTGAGGACGGGGCGGCGACGACCAGGCCGAGATCTGGCGTCTGCCTTTGGGCCAACTGCTCGCTATTTACGGGTGATCGCTACCGTCACC
Organism: Microthrixaceae bacterium; assembly: GCA_049647585.1. Taxonomy (GTDB): domain Bacteria; phylum Actinomycetota; class Acidimicrobiia; order Acidimicrobiales; family Microtrichaceae; genus JAGQSZ01. The sequence continues at coordinate 5,256 of JBARXY010000006.1, forward strand.
GTCGAAGCCCCGCGGTCCACAACAACGACCACCATGCCGGACTGACTTGGCGAGGTGATGGCGCCGTTGACGACGGTGGCGTCGCAACCATTTGGATAGGAACGCGACGGAACGACGATCGAAGTTGGTGCGTCCATGCTGGCATCAGGATTGAAGCCGTAGGAGGACTTGCCATCTTCATTGCCCGAAGCAGAACCCAGCCTCAGTGCCTGCTGCCTGCCGGATTCAAAGCCGTTGGCCATAAGGGCCTCGCAGAACGTAGTGATACCCGGATCCGATGCGACAGGCTTCCCGCCGTCGGTCTCCTTGCAGTACAGATGCCATGCGAGCCCAATCTGTGCTCCATCACTCGTATCCGGAACTGGCGGTGCAAGTGTGGGCGCGGTGTTTGGCGAGAACGACTGGCCGGTTCTGCTCGGCGGGTCGACCCGCTGTAGCTTCCTACCTGGCTCTAGGCTCCGATCGTGGTCGCGGTCAACGATAAGCCCTTGATGCACTTCCCGACCGAGGAAGCGTTCGCCGATTTCCTCGAGGCCGGCCCACCCGACAGTGGCATCCGGCTCCAGCTCTTGAAGAAGGGCGACGATCGCCCCGGCATCACGTGGCTCCAAGCAGTACAGGTCGCCCTCTGCTACGGGTGGATCGACGGGCAAGCGACCGTCGCGATCGATGGCTACCGGGTTGTCAGCTTCTCACCGCGACGGGCCCGGAGTTCGTGGTCGAAGATCAATCGCGAGCACACCGAGCGACTAATCGCCTCGGGGCGAATGCGGCCGGGAGGCCAGGCGGAGATCGATCGTGCCAAGGCCGACGGAAGGTGGGACGTCGCGTATCGCCAGAGCGACGGAGAGGTTCCCGACGACCTCCGGGAGGCTCTCGACGCCAACCCCGAGGCGGCCGCCGCGTGGGAGCAGTTGTCGAAGTCAGACCGGTTCTCCATCGTGTTCCGTTCGACGCAGGTGAAGCGGTCAGAGACCCGCACCCGCAAGATCGCCGAGTATGTCGGCATGCTCGAACGGGGCGAAACCCTCCGCTGATCGTGTTGGCGGGCTCTGGATGGTTGAGTCACCGGTTGGCATCGGCGCTGGCTGGGGCAGCGCCGATGCCTCTCAGGTAGCGAGGCTCCCGTCAAGCACTCAGACGTACATCCCCGCGTGCAACCGCACCCGCAGCCGGCGTTGTGGGGCGAGCGAACTCTCGCCCGTGGTGTCTCGGTGACGAACACCCGCAGTAAAACCGGCGGAACCCCCGCCGTAGCAGGGGTTCCGTTCCGTCGGGCTGGGGAGATTCGGACTCCCGACCTCTTGACCCCCAGTCGAAAAACGCCCGTGTTGGCGAATCCGGCTGGTGCCCGCCGGTCCCGCGATCCCTTTGTTTGCGCGGGTTTCGCGTCCAAGCGGTGAGGACCATCCGGCTGGTCAGAAGTCTGCAAAATTGCGATGGGCCGATCGCCGTGTCCTGACTACTCGTTCGTGCTCTCGAGTTCCTGGGAAAGCGCCGGAACGCTGACCGTTGCGATCGTCCAGATCTGGTCACTGTCGACGCGGTGGTAGTGGTGAGCGAGCAGGTGGCGGAGGTTCACGACGTGGCGCCACGGCACGTCCGGGTGATCGGCCTTGAACTCGTCGGAGATCGCGTTCGAGGCCTCGCCGATGATCTCGAGCAGGCGCTCCGCGGCCCGCTGTCGGATCCAGTCGCTGTCGAACGCTGCACGCCCGTCGGCAACCAGGGTGGCGAGCTGGTCGGCCGCCTCGACGACGTCGGCGATCCTAAGGTCGTCGGGACGGCTCAAATCGGAACGGCTTCCCGACGAATGTGTTCGTCACGGTCCTTGAGCCCACCGACCGACACAACGTCGACGGAGACACCTAGGAGCTGCTCGAGCGCTTCCTGCAGATCCATCAGGTCGAACAAGGAACTGCCCGGCTCGAACTCGACGAGGAAGTCGATGTCGCTTTCGGGCGTGTCGTCGCCCCTAGCAACCGAACCGAACAACGCCGCGGTCCGGCCGTGGTGCTGGCGCACGAGATCGTTGATCTCGTTCCGCTTCGATTCGACGACCGCTCTACGCGCGCTCATCTCGTCAGCTTATCGCCGGGCGCTACCCGGTCAGCTGTGCGAGGCGTCGCGTCGGCATACGGCGGCGCGAAGTGGTGGGTTTGTCCGGCCAGATCTACACAATGCACGTCGAGGCGTTCTGGGAGGACACGGGAGCTCGCTCAGTGCACCTGTCGGTGAAAGGCAACCGAGGTGAGGGGCTGGTGCTCACCGGCCGAGGCGGCTGGACTCTCCTCGAACCACCAGTGGCTGGTCAGAGAGTCACCGGAAAACCGCGGAACCCCTGCCGTAGCAGGGGTTCCGTTCCGTCGGGCTGGGGAGATTCGAACTCCCGACCTCTTGACCCCCAGTCAAGCGCGCTAACCAAGCTGCGCCACAGCCCGTGGGAGTGAGAACTCTAGCCGCCGCGGAGTCATCCGCCCATTTCGGACGCTCTCCGACCAAGCCGAGGGCGACTATCCAAAGACCCTCAGAACCTGCCTGCCAGCCACACGATTCCTTGGAACGCCCGGTACCCCAGATAGACGATCACTGCCACCAGCAGGATCCAGAAATGCCACGGCACCTTTGGTGTTGCTTCCTCGTCACGGGGCGGTGCGACGGACTGGATGAACTCCGACGCGTCCTCGGGATCGGCTACGTGATGACCTTGGGGACAGTCACCCTCCGGTGTCAACGTAGAAGGCGTGTAGAAACGATTGCAGGGCTCACAAAATGGCATCTGGTCGGCCGCTCAGACCGGTGGTACGCCGTGACGGCGAGAAGAAAAGTGTCGATCCTTCCCTGCTGCCCTTGCAAGTCGGAGATGCACTTCGTTTCTCAGCGATTCCCATTCGATGATGCCGTCAATGACCAGTTCGGACGCCAGTCGCAGTAGGTCTACGTCCTCTTCGTAGAGTCGTCGCTGTTCGTCTATGAAGGCATCGCGTTCGGGTCCTTCTGGAATCGCTGCGATCTTGTTGGCAAAGACTGCGTTGACCGCAGCTTCGGGGCCCATCACCGCGATCTTTGCGGTGGGAAGGGCCAGCGTTGCCTGCGGCTCGAATGCCGGCCCGCTCATCGCGTACAGGCCGGCACCGTAGGCCTTGCGGACGATCACGGAGATCTTCGGCACGGTCGCCTCGGACACGGCGGTGATCATTTTTGCCCCGTGACGGATGATTCCCTCGCGCTCGACCTGGGTCCCGATCATGAAGCCGGGGACGTCCGCCAGGAAGATCAATGGCACGTTGAACGCGTCGCAGAGCCAGATGAACCTGGCCGCCTTGTCGGCCGAGTCGGTGAAGATCACGCCGCCCTTGTGCATCGGGTTGTTGGCCACGATCCCAACCGGGCTGCCTTCCAGCAGGCCGAACCCCACGAGCATCTCGGGGGCGAACAGCGGCTTGATCTCGAAGAACGACTCTTCATCGAGAAGTCCCTCGAGAACATCGTGCATGTCGTAGCCCATCGTCTCCTCAGCAGGGACGATTTCGGCGGTCAACTGCCTCGACGGAGCAGCCGGCTCATAGACCGGAGGGGCCTCGCTCCAGCGGCTGGGCAGGTACGTCAGATAGGCCCTTGCCTGGGCAATGGCGTCCTCGTCGTCGACTGCCAAGTTGTCGCCACAACCAGAAACTGTGGCGTGCATCCGCGCGCCGCCCGTCTCCTCGAGGGTAGCGATCTCTCCGATGACCATCTCGGCCATTCGGGGTGACCCCAGATACATCGAGGCGTTGCCCTCGACCATGATGACCATGTCGGTGAACGCCGGGATGTACGCCCCACCGGCCGCAGAGGGACCGAACAGACAGCAGACCTGGGGAACCTTCCCCGACAGCCGGACCTGGTTGTAGAAGATGCGCCCCGCTCCCCTACGTCCGGGGAACAGTTCGACCTGGTCGGTAATTCGCGCACCTGCGGAGTCGACCAGCCAGACGACGGGCAGTTCGTCGCGCAGGGCGGTCTCGGTTAGCCGGACGATCTTCTCGACGGTACGAGCCCCCCAGGATCCGGCCTTGACGGTCGGATCGTTCGCCATGATGCAGACGGGTCGCCCGTCGACATCGCCAACCCCGGTTACGACACCGTCGGCCGGGAGATCAGGATCCATCCCGTCGCGGTATGCCGAATTGGCCAGTAGTTGGTCCTCGACGAACGTGCCGGGGTCACACAGCAGGTCTATGCGGTCCCGGACGAAGAGCTTGTTCTGCTTGGCAAGCTTCTCTGCGCCCTTGGCCAGGTTTCCCTGCCGCGCCCGCAGGCTCGCTGCTTCGATGCGCTCGACCTGGTCGTCTCCCATTTTCAACACTCCGTTCTGGCCCGCCCGACTGTGCGCAAAGCCCCTGCCACCTCAGGCCTGCTCAGCCGATCTCGACAGGCTTGCTCAGCCGATCTTGATCATGTCGACGGTGAACACCAGGGCGTCGCCGGGTGCAGGTCCGCCGTTGCCGTACGCCATCGCGGGCGGAATGACGAGTGTCCGCCGGCCGCCTTCCTTCATGCCGACGAGCCCCTTAGACCAGCCCTCGATCACCTGGTTCAGGGGGAAGGTGGCGGGCTGGCTACTCCAGCTGCTCTCGAACACCTTGCCGGTACTTGCGGCGGCACCGATGTACTGGACGGTAACGGTGTCGGTGGCCTTGACGGTCCTACCCGTTCCGACGACGTCGTCGGTGATCTCCAAATCGGCCGGAACCTCGACCTTGGTCAGCTTCGGCTCACCCCGGTCGGCCACGATGGACGCAAAGTCCGATGACCCTGCCGTGCTCTGGGATTCCGAACCCTGGGCTTCGGATGTGTCGGACTTACCAGCCTTGTCAGCTGCGTCGTCACTGCCACTGCAGCCGACGACCACCAGCGCAAGTGCCAATACCGAAGCACCGGACACCCGCATCAACCATTTACGACCTTGCATCAACAATCTCCTGAATTCTGAACTGTCTCATCTGTAGCTATAGCTGTTGGCCGATCGGCGGTTCGCTCAGCGCTCAACCGAATACGGCAGTGAACCAAGGTCGAGTCGCCGCTCGACCGACTGGCGGCTTAGGACGCGGGGCCTCAGCGCCAGCTGACGTCGACCAGGTCGACGGTGAACACGAGTGTCTCATTGGGAGCGATTCCGGCGCCTGGAGGAGGGTTGGAGCCGTATGCCATCTCTCCTGGGATCACCAGCGTGCGGCGTCCGCCGACCTTCATCCCGAGAAGCCCTTCGCTCCAGCCTTGGATCACTCCGTCGAGAGGGAAGCTGATCGGCGCGCCCCGGTCCCAAGATGCGTCGAACTGTGCACCACTGGATGCCGAAACCCCGACGTAATGCGCCGTCACTGTCGCGCCTGGTGTCACCTCGTCGCCGGTGCCCTCGACGTCGTCGGTGACGATCAGATCGATGACGGCATCGGTTGCGCCCAACTGGGGCTTGCCACGGGCTTCGACTTCTTCGCGGACTGAACTCATGTGGTCCTCCTGGGACGTGCTGTCTGAGACATGCGGGCTGGCAGAGGCTAGAGGGTTTCAGTCGCCCCGACGGCGGACCCTCAGCTTGATCGGCGTGGCGGGCAGTTCGAACTCATCACGGATCTGGCGTTCGAGATAACGCAGGTAACTGGCCGGGATCGTCTTGTTGACGAACAACGTGAACGTAGGCGGATCCGTCGCTCCCTGGGTGGCATACATAATGCGGCCGCCGTGGGGTGCGGGTTGAGCCTGCTGGGCCCGTCGCAACAGGTCGTTCACCTTGCGGGTGGGAATTCTCGTCTCGTACTGCGAAATCGCGTCACCGAGCGCTGGCAACAGTCGGTGAACTCCCCGACCCTGCAGGGCCGATACCCGAAGGACCGCGGCCTCGCCCAGGAAGTGCATCTTGTTGCCCATCTGGTACATGACGTCCTTGCGGGCCTCTTCGTCCAGGAGCTCCCACTTGTTGAGCACGACGATGATCGGACAACCCGCTCCGGCGACCCGTTCGGCCAGGCGTTGATCCTGGTGGGTGATGCCCTCTGTTGCGTCGATGACCAACAGCGCAACGTCAGCACCATCGACCGACTTGAGCGCCCGCACCATCGAGAAGTACTCGGTGCCTTCGTCGATGCGCGACTTCCGACGCATTCCAGCGGTGTCGATGAAACGCAGCTCTCCGACCTCTGTGGTCACGATGGTGTCGACACTGTCTCGGGTGGTGCCCGGCATGTCGTGGACGACCGAACGGTCCTCGCCGATGAGCCTGTTGAACAGCGTTGACTTCCCTACGTTCGGGCGCCCGACCAGGGCAACCGAGGTGACCTTCGGACCGCTGTAATCGCGCTCGTCGTCCTCGTCGCCGCCCAACTCGGGAAGGTGTTCAACTACCCGGTCGAGCAGGTCCCCGGTGCCTCGGCCGTGGAGCGCCGAGAGTGGGAACGGCTCACCGAGGCCGAGCGACATCAGGTCCCAAATCTGTGCCTCATGGCGCTCGTCGTCGACCTTGTTCGCCACGAGAAGCACCGGGGTCTTTGTGTCACGAAGCATCTTCGCCACCCGGTCGTCGTCATCGGTGGCTCCGACCGAAGAGTCGACCACGAACAGGATGACGTCGGCGGTGTCGATGGCATTCTCGGACTGCAGGCTGACCTTCTTGTCGAGCGCGTCGCCACCGAGCATCCAGCCTCCGGTATCCACCAGCAGGAACTCGTGTCCGACCCAATCGGCCTTGACCTCTTTGCGGTCACGGGTGACGCCCGGCTTCTCTTCGACGATCGCGACCCGCCGTCCGAGAATGCGGTTCATCAGGGTTGACTTGCCGACGTTGGGACGCCCGACGATAGCCACGACGGGAAGACCTATGGCGCTGTCGCCAACGAGGTCGTCCGCTTGATCTTCAGTCATCTGTTCCACCGGTCATTTGAAGGGCCGCTCGTTGAACGGCATTGCGTCTTGGAGGGCGTTGCGAAGCGACACCCCGTCCGTCGGGACGATTTCGATGGGCCGCGGTAGATCGTCGGGGGTCAGCCCGTCGAGGAACCGGCCCTGCGAAAGGCACACGTCTGGCAGCAGATACCTGTGGCCCTCTGGCTGGGCGCCGAGGACGCGCTGCAGATCGGCGCCGACCATCAGTCCAGCGACCGCGACGTTGCCGCCGAAGAAATGGTTCTCGACCTCAACCAGGCGGATGTCGTCGCGTCCGATCGAAGTGACCATCGGGGCCAGGATTTTGGCTCCATAGGTACCCGTCAGGATACCGATCGGAGCATTTGCCCTGGGTCGCAGCGACACCGAGACAGCGCCCGAGTCGTCGATGTTGCGGGGAGCGCGGTATCCGACCGCCGGCGCACCGTCGACCGAGGCGAAGAAACCCGACTGGATTCCGATTCCCTCATCCGACTGGCCCTCGAACTCCATTTCGAAAGCCCGGGCCATGCCAATGCCGTCCTCGTGCATCGAGAACTCGCCGTAGGTGTGTGCCTCGGGAAATGGTCGTTCGGCCATGAGGTAGTACTCGTCCGAGGCGTAGACCATGCGTCGACCCAGGAGCTGGAGGAACCGCTCCTGCCAGGCGTCGACCGCGTCGACAACGAATCGAGCTTCCTCGACGGTGTGTGGCCGCATTCTGGCCTCGGTGCTATGGGCGCTGACTCCGAGGGGGACAACCGCCACGTCGGCCAGTTCCGGATACTCATCGAGGATTCCACACAGGGTTTGTTCGAGCGCATCGCCGTCGTTGAGGCCGGGGCAGACCACGAGTTGGCCGTGGACCTCGACACCATGGTCGAGCAGTGCCCGCAGCCAGCGAAGGCTCATCGCGCCCCGACGGTTGCGCAGCATTTCGACACGCAGAGTCGGATCGGTCGCGTGGATGCTCACATAGAGCGGCGAGAGGCTCTCGGTGATCACGCGTTCAAGATCAGCCTCGGTGAACCGGGTGAGCGTCGTGAAGTTGCCGTAAAGGAACGACAGTCGGTAGTCATCGTCCTTCAGGTGGAGGCTCTTTCGCATGCCGGGCGGAAGTTGGTAGATGAAGCAGAACTCGCAGTGGTTGTCGCAGGTTCTGACCTCGTCGAACACCGGTGAGTCGATGTCGATGCCGAGGGACTCCCCCGTGCCCTTCTCGATCTCGACGCTCAACTCCAGACCGCCGCGGAGCAGATCGAGCGAGATCTCGCACTCGTCGGTCAAGACCCGGTACTCGATGATGTCCTTGACCGGGCGGCCATTGATTGCCACCACCATGTCGCCCATCAGAACCCCGGCTATTGCAGCTGGGGAGCCTGGACCCACGCCGACCACAGTTGCCAGGCCGGCATGGGAGGCTGGCGAGTAGCCACCCTGAGCCGACGCGGACACAGCGGACGCGGGCGCGGCAGAGTCGATCTGGGCAGTGGACATGACCTGACGATGCTAGTAGATGGCCCTCAATTAGCCGCTTCGGCCTAGGTGGCCGCTCCCGCCTCATCAATGCCTGCCAGAGGTTGTGTCGAAGAGCCCCGGGTGCAAGTCTCTTCACGCTCCGGGGGACACGGCGCAGCTCGGGGAGGAACAACTGATGTTTGGGCAGAGAAGAGCGCACATACGCCCGTCGGGGGCCATCTTCGCCTTCGCAGCTCTGGCGCTCGTAACAGCCGCCTGCGTGCCGCCACCGCCAGCGACCGGTCCGAGTCCCAGTGACGCGCCCCGTGCCGGAGTTGCCGCCTATTCCGAACACGGCCCCTACGAGGTCGGCGTGACCACCGTCAACCTTTCCGACAGAGCGATGGAGGTTTGGTATCCGGTCGACCACGTCGACATCGGCGACGCACCTCGTGATTCGTACCGGATCAGGGAATTCGTCGGTTCTTATTTCGACGGCCTGATCGATCCGAGTATCGACCCCGTTTACCAGACCGACGCCACCCGTGACGTTGCGGCCTCCACCAATGGTCCATTTCCTCTGGTGCTATTCGCCCACGGATTCGCGAGCTTCCGTCAGCAGTCGAGCTTTCTGACTACACACCTCGCCAGCTGGGGATTCGTGGTCATCTCACCCGACTTCCTCGACCGTGGGCTGAAGGCGGTGCTCGGCGAGCCGCCGGCGGTGTCTCGCAGCGACAAGTCGGTCGTGGACGAGGCGATCGACACCACCAGGGCATTGACCGCTGCCGACGAAGGCCTGTTGAGCGGCGTCATCGACGCTTCCCGGGTATTTCCGGTCGGACACTCAGCAGGTGGCGGGACCGCGTTGCAGATGCTCGAACGTCCCGATGTTCCGTCAGCGATTCCTCTAGCTTCCGGGTATCTGTTGGCAGCTGCCTCGGCGGGTCGCCTGGACATTCCGCTCGTAAAGCCCGTCATGTGGATCGGCGCCCAGAACGACCACATCGCGTCGATCGACGACATCCGACTGGGCTTTCAGATGACCGCCGGTCAACGCAAGCTGATCGAGCTGCGCGACTCGGGACACCTGAATGCGTTCAGTGACATCTGCGACATCGGGGACGGCGGAATTGTGGCTCTGGCACGGGCCGCCTCGCTGCCGATCCCCGAATTCCTGTTGCAACTCGGCAACGACGGCTGCCCGGTTCCCCCGAATCGACCGTCACATGAGATTTGGCCGGAGGTCCGCCACTTCGTGACGGCCGAGTTGCGCTACCGATCGGGCATCGACCCCCAACCGGTCGGTCTGGGCGACCAGGTGCTGGCCAACTTCGACGACGTGGCCGCCTACAGGCACAATCCCTGACATTCGGCCTGTGACCGCCGACCTCTGACAACTGGCCCACTACCGGCGGTACCATCGCTGCTGTGAACGTCCCAGTGACAACACCGCCCCAATCCGCCGCCAATACCGCCACGGCCCCAGCTGAGACACCGGCGGACTCCCAGGTCGAGAAGATCCTCCTTGCCGCTCCCCGGGGCTTTTGCGCCGGTGTCGAAATGGCGATCAAGGCACTCGCATGGATGGTCAGGGCTTTCGATGCTCCCGTCTACTGCTACCACGAGATCGTCCATAACCAGCGCGTTGTGAAACGGTTCCAGGACCTAGGTGTCATTTTCGTCGACGACATCTCCGAGGTTCCCGAAGGACGTCCGGTGATGCTCTCGGCCCACGGGTCGGCACCAGAGGTCGTCGAAGCTGCCAAACAACGCGGCGGGTTCGTGGTCGATGCCGTCTGCCCTTTGGTCACGAAGGTCCACCACGAGGTCAAGGTACGCTCCGGCAAGGGTTACTCGATCGTCTACGTCGGCCATGAAGGTCACGAGGAGGCCGTGGGGACCATGGCGGTGGCTCCAGATTCGGTCTACCGGGTTGAATCGATCGAGGAGGTCGATGCCCTACCGATCTTCGAAACACCCGTCGCGCTCCTGGCACAGACGACCCTTTCGCACCGGGACTGGGCAGATGTCGCAGACGCCACCAAGGAGCGCTTCCCCCAGACGTGGATGCCGGGTAGGTCAGATCTGTGCTTCGCGACCACGAATCGTCAATCGGCGCTCATGAACATCGCCGAACGCTGTGACGCCGTGGTCGTCATCGGTTCCGCCAACTCATCCAACACTGTTGCCCTTGAGAAGCTCGCCCGAGAGGCGGGCTGCGAACGTGTCTTTCGGGTGAACGATCCCGAGGAGCTACCCGGTGACCTGGCCGGAACCGTCGGGGTCACCGCGGGCGCTTCGGCCCCCGAAGAACTGGTTTCGGCCGTTCTCGAACGTCTCAACCCCCGCGAGGGAGTCGAAGAAATCCGCATAACCGACGAGGAGGAGTACTTCCCCCCACCACGGAACATGCGAGATCTGCTGCTTGCCATCGATGTTCTCGGAGCATTCGGCCTCGGTGCCGACCCGGTGGATCGGGCTTCGATCAATGACCGCTCACTTCCCGCCAGTTCGGTCCTGGCGAACCTGGCCTGAGGATCACTGACAATGGGCAACCTACGAGACCTGCGTCTCTTCCTGCACGTCCTGGCGGCTTCGATATGGGTCGGCGGACAGTTCGTCATGCTGGCGCTGTTGCCGACCGTACGCTCCCTCGGTGGTGACGCCGCCAAGATGGCTGGGCGGGCATACAACCGTTTGGCGTGGCCAGCCTTCGGCGTACTCGTGCTGACAGGAATCTGGAACATCTTCGAGCGTGACCTGGGGTCGTTGCAGCACCCGTGGATCGAGATCAAGCTGACCGCCGTGTTCCTGTCGGGCGCTGGTGCGGCGATGCACCAGATGGCCAAGGGCAACGTGGTCATGTTGGCAGTCGGTGGAGCAATGTCGTCCCTGCTGGCCGTGTTGGCGATGTACCTCGGGTTCCTTGTCTGACCAACGCAACCTGGCAGAGCTGATCGCCTCAGAGGCTCCCGTCGGCTCCAGACGGGCTCTGGCGATCACGTTGGCCATGGTCGATGAGTTGATCGACCTGACCCGCAACGGTCAGAACCCGAGCCGTTTCTCGCCTACGCAGGTCGATCTGGGAATCGACGGTTCGGTGAGTTTCGATTTTGTCGATGCCAATGCCGGATTCGACGACGAGGAGTGGAGCGAGGTTCCCCGCAGCGCCCGGCCCTCCGAATGCGCGGCCTCGGTCGGACACGCGCTCTTCGAGTTGCTGATGGCGAGGGCACCGGTCGATTCCTCCGATGCCTTCGAACCGGGTATCACCTCGAAGCTCACACCGGCGCTTTCGTCACTGATCGTGCGCTCGATCTCCGACTCACCCACGCAATGGCCGACACTAGACCTGTGGGCTGCGACTCTTGCACCCCAGGTGCGGGGATCGGCAACGCCGCCTCCACCCGCTCGAGAGCGTCGGGACCGGAGACGTAGGGTCATCTCGGTCGCCCTTCTGGTGTTGCTGGCCGCGATCTCGGTCTTGGTCATATCCCAGGCAGCCGGGTGGTGGAACAACGCCACGAGGGATGAAGGGTCGATTTCAGTCGAGCTACACCTAGCCGGAATTCATTCGGAGCGCGCCACGTCGTAGTAGTGCTGGATGGCGTCACGTAGACGGTCGGTCAGCTCAAGTACCGACTTGTGGGGCACACGTCCAGTCAGCGCAACGTCGGGCAGGATCGGTTCACCGATCTGGATGATGACCTTCGCCGGGCGGATGAACTTCGAACCGATGGGCATCGCCCGGTCAGTTCCCGAAATTCCGATCGGAACAATCGGTACCCGGCTACGACAGGCCAGCCAAGCGGGGCCTTCGAGCACTTCCTCGACCACTTTCCCGCTACGCCTGCGCCCTTCCGGAAACATCAACAACGGCTCACCGTGAGCCAGCGCCTCCTCGCAGTTGCGCAGAGCGCCGCGATCGGGGCGCTCACGATCCACCGGGAAGGCCCCCATACGCTCGAGGAATCTGCCGAACCAGGCAGCCTTCCACAGCGAATCCTTGGCCATCGTGCGGATGACCGTATTGTGGGGGATGGCCGAGGCGGCGATGAACGCGTCGATGTTTGACCGGTGGACCGGCGCCACTATGTAGGGACCGGACGCCGGAAGGCGATCTCGGCCGCGGATCTCCAACCGGAACAGCAACCTGGCCAGAATCAGCACGATCAGTCTGATCACGCGGTGGATTCGCCGCGACCTGGGTGACATGGCCACGACCTGGTGACGGGCGTTCACGACTGTCGCCCTTTCACGACTGTCGCCCGTTCATGGTTGTCGCCCTTGGGTGCCGTCCGTTCATGGTTGCCGTCCGTTCATTACGACCTCGCCCCGACAAGGTCGGCTACCAATTCAACGACTGCGTCGATTTCCAGATCGGTCGAGTCGATGGTGACCGCTCCGTCCGGTTCTACAAGCGGGCTGTCGGAACGCTTCGTGTCCGCAGCGTCGCGTCGGGCCATGTCGTTGGCGACAGCACCCGCGTCCTCGGCTCCGATCTCGGCCGCCCGTCGACTCGCGCGGACCTCGGGGTCAGCGGTCAGGTACACCTTGAGCAGAGCGTCCGGGAACACGACCGATCCGATATCACGTCCCTCGATCACTCCCCCACCGTGGGCTTTCGCCCAGTCGCGTTGGCGTTTCCGGAGCTCGTCACGAACCTGGGAATTGGCGGCCACCGCACTGACTGCGGCAGACACCTCGGGCCCTCGAATCTGGGTTGTCGCGTCGATCCCGTCGACAAGTACTCCCGACTCGGTGACGCTCAGGTCGACGTCACGTGCGATCTGGCCGACCAGGTCGATGTCTCCCAGGTCTGCGCCCTGTATGAGCGCCGCAAAGGCAACACCCCGGTACATCGCACCGGTGTCCAGATAGGTGAGTCCGAGTCGTGTTGCCAGCAGTTTGCCGACCGTCGACTTTCCTGACCCCGCCGGTCCGTCAATCGCTACGACTCGCAGGTCCGCCCCGTTCGAGTCAGTTTCAGACAAGTTCGTCACTTTCCAGTCATCCTCAGAGCGTCAAGATCTTGCCAGAAAGCCGGGTAGGTCTTCGCCACGCAGTGCGGATCGGCAATCCGGATCCCGTCCGTGACCAGCCCGAGGATGGCAAAGCTCATGGCCATCCGATGATCGTCATAGGTCTGGACAATTCCTGCCCGAGGCGCCCCCGGCTGGACAGTGAAACCGTCGGGCTCTTCAACTGCTTCGATACCCAACCGGTTCAGTTCGGTGACCACCGCCCGCAATCGGTCGGTCTCCTTCATACGGATGAAACCAATTCCCGTGACCCGAGTGGGCGTCGATGCGCGGGTCGCGACCACGGCGAGCGTCTGTGCGACATCGGAGATGTCCGACATGTCGAGCTCCACGCCTCGCAAATCGTCGGACCCGACCAGTTCAACGCCGTGGTCCTCCCAGCGGACCTCACAGCCCATCTGCTCGAGGACATTCACAAACGCGATGTCACCCTGTGACGATTTCCGGCCGAGCCCCTCGATCCTGACCCGTCCTCCGGTGACGGCGGCCGCCGCAAGAAAATAGGACGCTGCGGACGCATCGGGTTCGATCTGGTAGTGATCCAGCGCCTCATACCGCTGGGGTCCCACTTCGAGACGACGGTACGAGTCGTTGGTTCCCACGACCCCGAAGTCGGCCATCACACCCAGGGTCATGTCGATGTAGGGCTTGGAGACGAGCTCGGTGACTATCTGTACGCGCAACCCTTGGCGCATTGCCGGCGCTGCCAACAACAAGCCCGACAGGAACTGACTCGATACGTCCCCACTGAGCTCGACAATCCCGCCGTCGAGGCCACGACCATCGATCTGAACCGGAAGGAAACCGGGCTCCCCCAACGGCTCGATCGAAGCCCCGAGTCGCGCCAGGGCGTCGAGCAGTTCGCCCATCGGACGAAGCCGTAGGGGCAGTGCTCCGTCGAGAATTACCGTCGAATTTCCGAGCGCCGCTAACGGAGCGACGAATCGCGATGTGGTGCCAGACAGACGGGCATCGAGGACCGCTCCCTCGTTCGAAGGCAAACCACCGACGCCCAGTACGGAAACGGCGTTGCTGGCTTCGTCACGGGCGATACCGACCCCCAACTCGGCCAGGCAACTGAGCATCGCCTCGGTGTCGTCTGCGAAGAGAACTCCTGACAACCGTGACTCACCCGATGCCAGACCGGCGCAGACGAGCGCCCGGTTGGTGATGCTCTTGGAACCCGGTGGTCGGACAACGGCGTTGATCGGCCCTTGAACGGGCAGAACTTCGATCACATCGGATGGAATACCCGACAACGGGTCCTCAGACAACGTCTCTCACCGTTACCGATCTGCCACTGGCTCGTAACTCCGTGGCGAGATCCTCGGCTCTTGCTGCGTCGACGACCAGCAGGAGTCGGCCGCCTGTTTCGCCGGCGTTGTGGACTACCTCGATGTCGTAGACGTTTGCCGAGATCTGGGTCGCCAGAGATGTAACGGCTGCCAGTTCTCCCGGCTTGTCGGGAATCGGAACGCTGACCTCTGCGAGTTCATCCACTTCGGGCACGCCGGTCGGTAGTGACCGCCGTGCATCCTGGGCAGCGCTGAGACGCTCAAGCAGATCATCTCCAGCGCCTCTGGCGACTATGTCGCGCATCTCCGAAAGCTTGGATGTCAACTCGTCGATGACTTCAAGGATTGCGTCCCGGTTGTCTGCGCAAATGTCGATCCACATTGTCGGATCCCCAGAGGCGATCCTTGTCATGTCCCTGAATCCGCCTGCAGCCAGGCGCAGGAGAGCTGAATGTTCCACTGCCCTGTCAGCTGCCAAACCCATGAGGCTGGCAGCTGCAAGGTGAGGGACGTGTGAGACGGTGGCCACCAGTCGGTCGTGGTTTTCGGGGTCGAGCGTGAGCACCTCGGCGCCCAGCGATCGGACGACTGAATGAACCAGCGCATGCGCATCTGGGTCGGTGCTCGACGTCGGAGTCAGAACCCAGGTGGCCCCCTGGAACAGATCGGCCCGCGCGCCTTCCACTCCAATGGCCTCGGAGCCCGCCATCGGATGGCCACCGACGAAGCGGGGATTGGAGATCGCCGAGACGATGGGAGCTTTCACGCTGCCGACGTCGGTGACGACGCCACCACGGGCCAGGGCGGCCTCGACCGAGGCAGCAATGGAACCCACAGGTACCGCCACAAAGGTGATCTTGGCCCGGGGGTCCTCAGCGATCTGGTCGATCACTCCCAGTTCAAGTGCCCGCTTCGCACGCAATGGATCGTTGTCGGTGCCGCTGACATGCCAGCCGTTGGCCCGCAATGCAGCAGCGATCGACCCGCCGATCAGCCCGATTCCGATGACAGCGGCGCGTGCCGGCACCAGTGGAGAGGTCACGGTCGGTCTGGGGTCATTCGGGCAGGTCGTCACGCAACGACCGGGCCTGCTCGAGGTATACGTGTCGCAGATCGTTCCGAGCGAGGTCGGTATTGATGTGCATCATGATCCGCACACACAGCGGCATGGCTCCGGCTATATCGAGCTCTTGGGCGCACATGAGCGGAACGTCCCCGTAGCCCATCCGGCGGGCCGCCACAGCGGGAAAGACCGAGTGGATGTCGGGAGTGGCCGTGAAAAGGATCGAAACAAGGTCACCATTCTGAAGGCCGTTGCGGTCGATCATCTCGCCGAGGAGTTCTTCGACCCGTGCCAGCAGGTGTTCACTCTCATCCAGTTCGAGTGTCGTGGCGCCGCGCAGGGCCTGGACGTTCATCGTCATCGCAGCGAGGTTAGTTCTGGCCCTCGTCGCGACCTGAACTGAGTTGTCCCTCGGCCGTGTCGGTAGCTCTTGGACTGCCGGCCGTGTCGGTTGCACCCGGACTGCGATCCACAAGCTTTGCGGCCCGTTCCAACTCACGGATCTCGTCAATTTCCAGACTGCGGCTCTCCCCCGGGGCGAGTGCTGTGTCCCGCAAGGGGCCGATTCTGGTCCGGACCAGGCGGGTCACCGGGTGGCCGACCGCTTCGCACATCCGCCTCACCTGGCGATTGCGTCCCTCGTGAATGACGAGCTTGATCACGTTCGGGGCAAGAGATGACGCTTTGGCGGATGCGGTAGGCCCGTCGTCCAACTCGACCCCGTCACGGAGCTTCCGCAACGCACCTCTCCCGACGGTTCCCTCCACCTCTGCCACGTATTCCTTCTCCACCCCGAAGCTCGGATGTGTCAGTCGATGGGTCAACTCGCCGTCGTTGGTCAGCAGGATCAGACCCTCGGTGTCCATGTCGAGGCGGCCAACCGAATGCACTCGGGGCTCCGATGGAACGAGCGTCACCACGGTCGGACGCCCGCCCGGGTCATCCGCTGTCGTGACGACACCTGCAGGCTTGTTCAGCAGGTAATAGACGAGGCCGGGACGCACTCCGATCGGAACGTCGTCGACGGCAACAACGTCATGGTCGACTTCAACCCGTCGCCCAAGAACGGCGACCTCTCCGTTAACGGTCACTCGACCCTCATCGATGAGGTCTTCACAGACACGCCTTGAGCCGAATCCGGCTCGCGCCAGAACTTTCTGAAGCCTCTCACCGGTCGAGTCGAGTGGCACGGGACTAGTCGGTCTCGTCTTCGAGATCGACTATCGATCCCCGTTCTTCGATTCCGGCCAGATCGACGGTCGGTTCGGTCGACTCATCGTCGGGATCCGTCGCCGTTTCCTCACTCGGGGAAGCTCCGTCGGCGTGGTCCTCGGAGACCGCAGCATCGGCGTCGGCGCTAGTTGTGGCGTCGTCGCCGGCGCTGTTGGTTTGGCCGTCGGTCGCCGATGCTGCGGTTGCCGCCTCGTCACCAGTCCCACTGTCCTCGTTCTCGTCGAAACGAAGGCCGTGCTCGAGTCGCTCCACCACGTCGGCACCAGGTATGAAGTCGCCCAGCGACGGAAGATCTTCGACCGAGTTGATGCCGAGTCGCTCGAGAAACAGCTGAGTCGTGCCGAACAGCGATGCCTGACCAGGGCCAGCGTCACGACCGGTTTCGTCGATGTAACCCCTCTGCTGGAGAGTCCTGATGACCCCGTCGACGTTGACGCCTCGGATCGCTGCTACCTGCGCCCTCGAAATGGGCTGCTTGTAGGCGACGATCGCCAGAGTCTCCAGCGCCGCGGCCGACAATCTGGCGGACTGGCCCGTGAGCACATATCGCTCGACATAGGCCTCGCAGTCCTCGTGGCTCTGATAACGCCAGCCACCGGCGACCTTCACAAGGCGGAAGCCTCGCCCCTCGGCCTCGTAGGAACTGGCGACCTCTTCGAGGATTTCTTCGACAGCCACCGGGCTAAGTTCAACCAGTTGGGCGAGCAGCGCCGGGTCAGCTGGCTGATCGGCGACCATGATGATCGCCTCCAGGGCACGCCGTGCCTCATCCTGCATCTGCTACTCCGAAGGATCTGGGGTCAGTTGAGGGTTCGTCAGCCGTTGTAGGCATCGACGAGTTCCAGCGCATCTGCACCGGAAACCTCGCCAGCCTGCCACACGACTTCGATATCGCCGAACGTATGGGGCTGGCGAAGGTCGACCAGTCCCTGCTTGAACAACTCGAGCAGGGCCAGGAAGTGAACAACCACCTCGAGACGTTCGCCCAGCGATGCGGTCAACTCGCGGAACGAGACCCGTCCGCGTCTTGGAAGCTCGACACACAGATCAGCGACCGCGTCGATGACACTCGCCCTGATCGGTGCGACGTGGAACAGATCGATATGGACCTGAGGCTTGGGTTCCATCGCCTTGAGGAAGGCGCTGCGAAGTCGGTCAGGCGAAACACCCTCGAGCAGGTCTGGCGCTAGGTCGAGGAACCGCTCATCGGGACCGACAGTCCGGGCGACACTACGGGCCGCGCCTGAGTGCAGAGATTCGAGCACCCGCGCAGCATCCTTGAATGTCTTGCATTCGAGCAGGCGGGAGAGAAGCAGATCCCGCTCCTCCCACAGCGACAGGTCCTCGTCTAGGTCCAGATCGTCGTCGTCGGGAAGTAGTCGCTTGGTCTTCAACTCCACCAAGGTGGACGCAATCAGCAGAAACTCCGTAGCCACCTCCAAATCGAGATGATCCATCCGTGTGAGCTCGATGATGTAGGCATCGACGATGGTAGAGAGGTTCACCTCGTAGAGGTCGACCTGCTCACGGAGGATCAGATGAAGGAGAAGGTCGAAAGGGCCTTCGAACACTGGGGTCTGAACTGCGTAGGCCACATCGCCATTGTAACCACTTCCGCGAGGCATATCACACGCGTGTCATTTGAATTCTTGGGGCCTGCCGGCTGCTGGCCGTCACTCCGGCGTCGCCACGGCACAAAGGGTGCGGGTGGGACCGCTGTCCGCAGTTAGCATCGGCAGAATGTCACGCGTCTTTTCTGGAATCCAGCCGACCGGAGATCTTCATCTCGGAAACTTCCTCGGAGCGATCCAGACCTGGGTCGAGGACCAGCACAAGGCCGACAGCTTCTACTGCATCGTCGATCTGCACGCACTCACCATCCCGAAGGCACCTGGAGAGGTCCGCGAAAGGACCCTGGAGTTGGCGCAGGTCCTCATCGCCTGCGGCGTCGACCCACAGGTGTGCACGCTCTTCGTCCAGAGCCACGTGCGGGAACATTCCGAGTTGGCGTGGCTGATCCAGTGCGTCACCTCAATGGGCGAGCTACGCCGTATGACCCAGTTCAAGGACAAAGCCGAGGGCAAGGAGTTCATCTCCGCCGGGCTGTTCACCTACCCCGCGCTGCAGGCCGCCGACATCCTCCTCTACGACACCGACAGAGTCCCCGTCGGCGAGGACCAGCGTCAGCACATCGAGCTGACCCGGGACGTCGCCGAGCGCTTCAACTCCCGTTACGGCGACACGTTCGTGATTCCGAGCGCCTCGGTGCCCCGTGCCGGTGCCCGGGTAATGGACCTACAGGAACCGACGAACAAGATGTCCAAATCCGCTGCAAGTGACGCCGGGACCGTCTACGTGAGCGAGGATCTCGCCGGAGTGGCGAAGAAGTTCAAGCGTGCAGTCACCGACTCCGACGGCGAAGTTCGTTTCGACCCCGCCACCAAACCGGGCGTGTCGAACCTGCTTTCGATCCTCGGCGCGGTGACCGGCCGCACACCTGAAGAAACCGCCGGGAGCTACTCCCAGTACGGACCACTCAAGTCCGACACCGCCGAGGCGGTCGTGGAGATGCTGCGTCCGATCCAACAGCGGATCAGGGAACTTCGTGAAGACCCTGCTCAGACCCAGACGCTGTTGCAGGTGGGCTCCGAAAAGGCTCGGCAGGTCGCGTCGAAGGTCGTCGAGCGGGCCAAGAACAACATGGGCCTCCTGCCGGGCTGAGTAGCACTGGCTGAGTAGAAATGGCTGAGTAGCACTGGCTGAGCGGCACGGACCTCTATCCCCCGCCAACTTGCGTGTTAATGGCTACCCAGCGACCGTTAACGTCATAGTTGCCCGTCATCCGCGGCGCTCAAGAGCCGCCCCGCGGGGATCGGGATCGTCCAGTCCTCCTCGGGACTGTGGTGCTGGGCTGACCATGCAATGACCCGATCGTCGGAGCCGGCCAGCTCGAGAATGTCGACTCCCAGCTCGGGATATTTTAGGTACAGCCCGATCTTGCGGGTCATCCCCGATTTCTCGGCCCAGTGGTCAGCCATCTCATCTCCGAAAAGAGCTCCACAGACCGTCGCGATCACCCGCCCGTAGATACCCAGACCCGGGACCGACTTTCCGACATCGTGAAGCAACGCGGCCGTGACGACCCACTCCCGTTCATCGGAGTCGGTCGAGCCGAGTCGATCCAAGTTGGCCGCAACTTTCCTGGCCACGCCGATCGAGTGGGATCTGTCCCCCGGACCGAGCCGTGCGAAGGCCGTGCGCTCCGCCTCGTTCATATGGTTCTCGGCCCACAGAGAGTCCTGGTCAGAGGGCGCCCCTGCCGTGAGCGATCGGAAGAATCGGCCAGCCCGATGGATCGGCTGGAGCCTCATTTCGCGCCCGCGCCCGTGCCAGCGCCCGCGCCTGTGGCCGCACGAGCTCTCGGATGGGCGGACATATAGGCGCTCCAGAGTCGCTCGGTTGCGACCTTGGTGTAGAGCTGAGTTGTGCTTATCGACGCGTGTCCGAGCAGCTCCTGGACGGTACGGATATCGGCTCCGTTGTCGAGCAGGTGGGTTGCACACGAGTGTCGCAAGACGTGGGGACTGATCGCACTAACGGGCAGTCCGGCGGCCAAGGAGCGCTTCTGGAGGATCTGCCATACGGCCTGGCGGGTCAGCCGGGTGCCCTTGGAGCCGAGGAAGATCGCCTCCGAGTCATCGCGGCTTCGCCACTGCCTCGGGAGCAGACTCGGCCGACCGTCATCGAGCCATTCCCCGATCGTGCGCACCGCATGGCGCCCCAGGGGAACGACCCGTTCCTTGGACCGCTTGCCCAGAACCCGCATCAATGCACCGTCAAGATCGATGTCACCGAAGCGCAGTCCGCAGACCTCGGACACCCGGGTTCCGGTCCCGTAGAGAGTCTCAATGAGCGCCCGGTCACGTAGCGAGAAGGGGTCGCGCTGCGACTCGGCCACAGCGGCCTCCACGCTGTCGAGGAGCATCATCACCTGCTCCTCGGACAACGCCTTGGGCAGATGCGCCGGCAATGAGGGGTTCTCGAGGTCAGCTGCTGGGTCATCGGAGCGCAGCCCTTCACCGGTCAACCACCGATGCATCGTTCGTATGCTCACCATTGTCCGCGCAACAGAAGCTGGCGCCAGAGGCAACTGGGGAAGGTGTGCGACAAAGGCCAGGACATCGTCGGGTCTGGCCTGAGCCACGGTCACACCGCGCTGCTCATCCAGAAACTCGGTGTAGCGGCGCAAATCCCGGCGGTAGGCCTCCAGAGTTTTCGCCGAACGCCCCTTCTCTACCACCAGGTGTGTAAGGAAGTCCTCAACCTCGATCGACAGGAGAATTTTCGATGAGCTGAGGGCCATGGCTCGGCTCAGGTGAGCTTCAGTCGACTCGCCGCCATCGTGAGACCGATAACCGTCTTGGCATCGGTGATCTCACCGGCGGAGACCATCTCGACGGCCTTGACGAGCGGAACGGTTATGACGTTCATGTAAGTCTCTTCAAGCCCATCGCGATTCATCTCGGTCTGGGTCAGATCTTGGCCGAGGAAGACGTAGCTCTCCTCGTCACAGAACCCGATGGAGTTGTGGAATCGACTGAGTAGTTCGAGCCTGCCGGCGATCAGCCCGACTTCTTCCTCGAGTTCGCGCGCAGCGGTGACTTCGACCGCCTCGTCGGGCACATCACGTTTACCGGCGGGTATCTCGATCGCGAAGGCGTTTAGCGGAGCACGGAACTGCGACACGAGCACCACGTCGCCGTTGTCGTAGACCGGGACTATCGACACGGCACCGGGATGACGGACGACGTCGCGTTCGAACTTGGTCCCGTCGGGAGCCTCGAACCTGGAGTTGTACAGACTGATCACGTATCCGTCGTGGACCAGATCGTCGTCGAGATGTCTGAAACCGCTCACGTTTCGGTGACCGCTCCGACATCGTGGCGACCTTCGCCCGAATGGACCGCGGCACCGTTGGTGGAACGAACGTCCACCTCGGGCAACTGGGGATTGCGACCCTGTGCCCGATCTACGACTGCTCCGATCAACTCGCGGAACAGCGGCGCAGGATTGGTGGGGCGACTCTTGAATTCGGGGTGGGCCTGGGTTCCCACCCAGAACGGGTGACCCTCGAGTTCGATGAACTCGACGAGACGCCCGTCCGGTGACGTGCCCGAGCAGCGGAAGGCACTGCCCTTGAACTTGTCGCGATAGTCCGGGTTGAACTCGAAGCGGTGACGGTGACGTTCTGAAACGATCGTCTCGCCGTAAGCCTCGGCGACCTGGGAACCCTCTTCCAGATGGGCCGTATAGGCGCCCACGCGCATGGTCCCACCCTTGTTGGTGATTTCACGCTGGGAGTCCATCAGGTCGATGACCGGATGCGGTGTCTGCGGGTCGAATTCGGTTGAGTTTGCGCCTTCGAGGCCGAGCACGTTCCGGGCGAACTCGACCGTCATCACCTGCATTCCCAGGCAGAGTCCCAGACACGGGATGTTGTTCTCGCGTGCGAATCGCGCGGCGGCAATCTTGCCTTCGATGCCACGCTCGCCGAACCCGCCGGGGATCACGATCCCGTCCAGGCTCGACAGCCGACCCGAAACCAGAAGCCCTTCGACGTCCTCGGCTTCGATCCAGTCGATCGTGACATCGGCACCGTGGTGGAATCCCGCGTGGTTCAGCGACTCGACGACCGAAAGGTAGGCATCGGGCAGGCTCACGTACTTGCCGATGATTCCGACGTGTACCGGGAAGGTTGCCGCGGAAACCCTGGCCACCAGGTCACGCCATTCGGTCAGGTCCGGGGCGGTGTCAGGAAGGTGGAGGATCTCGCCCACGACACGGTCGAGCCCTTCGTCGTGCATTACCAGCGGGATGTCGTATAGCGAGTCGGCGTCGGCGGCGTTGACCACCGCGTCGACGGGCACGTCACAAAGCGACGAGATCTTGCGCTTCAGATCCGCCGAGATGACATCTTCGGAGCGACAGACGATCGCGTCGGGCTGGATACCCCGGCTCCTCAGTTCTGTGACCGAGTGCTGGGTCGGCTTGGTCTTCTGTTCACCAGATGGTCCGATGAAGGGGACCAGCGTGACGTGGACGTAACAGACGTTCTCGCGACCGACATCCAGTCTGAACTGCCGGATCGCCTCGAGGAACGGCAGAATCTCGATGTCGCCGACCGTTCCGCCGATCTCGGTGATGACAACGTCGGTGCCGTCCACGCCAAGGCGCTTGATACGTCGCTTGATCTCATCGGTGATATGGGGAATCACCTGCACGGTCTTACCGAGGTATTCGCCCCGACGTTCGGCGTCGAGTACCGACTGATAGATCGAGCCGGTTGTCGCGTTCGAATCCCGCGTCAGCTGTTCATCGATGAAGCGCTCGTAGTGCCCGAGATCCAGATCGGTCTCGCCGCCATCGTTGGTGACGAAAACCTCACCGTGTTCGAAGGGGTTCATCGTGCCGGGGTCGACGTTGATGTACGGATCCAGCTTCTGAAGGGTCACGTGAAGCCCGCGGGCCTTCAGTAGTCGACCTAGCGATGAAGCCGTGAGTCCTTTACCCAGACTCGATGCCACGCCACCGGTGACGAAGATGTGCTTTGCCACAGCCTCTCCTGTAGGTCGGTTCTACCGAGGGTAGCGCGGTCTCAGTGTTCCAAAATCTTCGATTCGACCGGTAGCCTCTCCGCCACCGGCTCAAAATGCCCTCACAAATGGTGACAGATGCCTGACCCCACCGAACGTTTCGGCGATCCACCCTCCTCGGGGCCCCGATCCGTCGATGAACACGATGCGCCAGATTTCACTCCGGTGCCCGACAAATACATGGCCAACCGGGGTGTCGACGACCGGGGTGTGGACGATCTCGGTGTCGACGACCTCGATGTCGAACCGGCTGGGAAGGGTTCGATCGGCGGGAGGCGTTCGATCCGTTGGAAGGGTTCGATCGGCCTTGACATGGCCCTGTTGGCGCTCGCCACCTTGTTGATCCGGGTGCCGGCATTTCTGTCGAGCCGGCATCTGACCTTCGACGACGGCGTCTTTGCAAGCTCGGTCATAGCAATGCGTGACGGCGCGCTGCCCTTCCGGGATGTCTTTTCCAGCCAGGGACCGCTGTTTCTTCCACTGGCGTTCATCGGCGACCTGATCGGGTTCCGCACTCTCGATGCTCCACGGGTCCTGGCAGTCCTGTCGGGCGTGGCAATAACCCTCGTCACCTACTGGTGCCTCCACACGATGGTCGGGCGCAGAGCTGCCGTGTTCGGTTCACTGGTTGTTCTCACCTCTGGATGCCTCATGTGGGTCACCGGCCCACTCGCCGCTGATGGACCAGCGCTCGCGTTTGCGATGCTCTCGTTCGCCCTGGCATTGGCCTACAACCGTCGACCGACTCTCAGGACGGCGTTGTGGATGGGTTTGGCGGTCGGAGCGACGCTTTGCACGAAGGCAATGGAGGCCCCGATCCTTTTGCCGGTCGCGATGGTTCTGGTCTCACCGCTGGTCGCCGCGTTCCGCTCGGGCAGCCTCCGGGCTAAGAGCTTCCTCGACACGTTCGTCGCAGCGGCCATGTCGGTTGTTCTGTTCCTGGCGGTCAGCCTGCCGTTCGGTTTCGGTGACGTTTGGGACCAGTCATTCCGCTACCGAACCGAAGCTGCAAGCGCCCGGGATCCCCTGGCCAATGCGGGCAAGATCATCTCGACGATGTGGGACCGGGATCTGGTGATCTGGCTGTGTGCAGCGGCGGTAATCCTCTGGTCTCTCCGGACCTGGAGCCAACGCCGGAGCCCCGACTCCGTATCAACCGACCCGAACACCGACCCGAACACCGACCGGGACCTGACCCCTTCCGGACGGACCTTGGTCGTGTCCTGGGTGGTCTTCAGCTTTCTCTGGCTCGTCTTCATGGTCAGCCCCATGTGGCGTCCACACGTTTCGGCGATGGTGCCGCCGCTGGCCCTGCTTCTCGGATTGGTTGCCCCGCCCCGAAAGCTCCTTCTCATAGTTGGGGTCCTTGCTCTGCCGCTCATGGTGATCCAACTCGACGGGCTTCTGGCTCCGGGCGGATACAGAGGATCCGAGGCCGAGGTGGTTTCGATACTGGAAGGGCTGCCCACTGGCGCATGGGCGCTCAGCGATGAACCCGGCCTGGTTTGGAGGGCAGGTCGACGAACGACCGCCAACATGGTCGACCCGTCGATGCTGAGGGTTCAACAGGAGCGCTACACCGCAGCCACGCTCGCCCGTGAAGCGTCGCTACCCCAGGTCTGCGCCGTTGTCGTGCGTTCCAATGAGCGATTCGGATCATTCCCGGAGCTGGGCGACCTACTCAGCGACGAGGGCTACACCGTCGCCGCAACTTCCCATAATCGAGCCGGGGATGACCAGAGGGTATACGTGAAGACGGACTGCGATCCGCTCGGCTGATACCGGCCCGATCAGTCTCCCCTGGTCAGCTTCCGACAGTTCGGTCCTCGATCATTCGAGCGTC
Source organism: Microthrixaceae bacterium (assembly GCA_049647585.1). Lineage (GTDB taxonomy): Bacteria > Actinomycetota > Acidimicrobiia > Acidimicrobiales > Microtrichaceae > JAGQSZ01. The sequence continues at coordinate 30,746 of JBARXY010000006.1, forward strand.
GGCGTCTCTAGGAGCTGGCTTCTGCAAGCTCATCGTCGGGTTCGGCCTCGGAGTCGACCCGGGTCTCTCCGATGGCAACCTCTGCATCCACTCTGAGCATCAGATGGATGAGCGAGGCGCTGATCACACCAAGCATCATCCCCGGGACGGCGATGCCAGAGTCGTTGAGGGCGAACCCGAGAACCATCGCACAGCTGAGCCCCGCAACCGCCGCACGCTCCTGTGGGATCCGCTCTGCGATGGTGTGGAGCCGCCAGGGTGCCTTCCAGAAGATGAATCCGATGAACGCAAAGACGAGTGGCAGCATCAGCGTCCACACCGAACTCGTTATTACGCTCAAGTTGGCATCGAGTTTGCGCAGGATGACTGTCTCGAATGCCCCGGCGCCGTTGTTGGAAATGTCTGCGAGAAGGCGGCCAAGGTGCGTGCGCTCAGCAGGCGGCCTCATCAGGTCTGCGAGGCCTAGGGCAACCACCGCGACAACCGCTCCGACTGCAAGGGTGACGAGGGTCCGCAGCTTGATTCTGATCTCGAGGAGCATCAGTGCTGTAACGCCGATCGAGGGAACAAGCGCCAGTGCTCCACCGACGTCAGCTCCCCAGATGGGAAGCCCGTCGACCAGCAGCGCCCAGATAAGTAGCGCCACGCCGATCCTGGCTCCCCTGCGGCCGCCAATCCGGTGTGCGAGCAGGGCAGCGAGCATGATCGCCGCGGCCGAGAACATCGAGAACGCAGGGTTGCCCATACCGTCGAAACGGCCTGCCACCGTGGGCGTGTAGCCAAAGACGGTATTGAACTGGAGCAGACCGCCCGTGATGATGTCGGCACTCAGGAGACCGACGATCAGGCCGAGCGTGGTTATGAGCGGGTCGACCAGGTGTTTGCGGGTCGGGAGATACGCGAGCGTTCCGAGCACGATCGAGACAACGACTGTGAAGCCCCAGAACGCCCCGCTGCCCCACCGGTGGAACGGCAACATTCCCGCCAGGTACGTGACCGGCAGATAGGCGAGCACCGACAACGTCGCTATCTCTGCCCCCGTACGGAAGCGGCGGAATTCTCCCGACAGCACGAATATGGCGAGGGCCCACAGAAGCAGCTGAACCAGGACGAAAAACCCGGAGGCCGGCCCGACGATCGAATCCCGGAACTTCGCAGCTTCGAAGGAATCGGACAGGAACTCCCGTCGCTGGTCGAAGTTCTTCTCGGTGGAGACCGACTCCATCAACGTGCCTTCCATCGAAGTCGGCACATCCACGTCGAGTAGGGACGCGATGGTCGGAGCTATGTCGACGGTCTGTATGAATCCGGCACGCCGAGTCGTGCCCGAAGAGAGCAGACCCGGCTCCACGTCGGGTGCCATCACACCGGCGACAGTGAGTCCGTTGCCGTATCCACTTGCATACGGGGCGACGATCAGGACCGCGTCGGCCTTCGGGTCGACGTGATCCATGAGCACGCCCAGGAGTTTGTCGGAACTCTCGATCGACTGGCGCCTCAGGCGGATCTGCTGCTCCGGCGTGGAAAGCGACTTGGCGTGCTCGTTGCGAACCATGTCGGACGCCTCGACGAGAACCACCGTTCTGTCGTGGAAGAACCGCTGGAAGGCCGACTCGACCTCGTCGATATCGAGTCTGGTTCCGAACGGTGCTGCGGGTGCGTCCTCTAGAAGTGTCCTACCGACCCTTCCCATCTGGACCAAGCCGTTCGAGTCCATGAGACCGACGCTCGCCTCGCGCCGGAAATCCAGGTCCTCGACCCCGGCTCCGTGGTCGCCGTTGGCGATTACCGCCCGTCTCACACCGGCAGCCCCGAGCGCGTCCCCGAGCGAGCCGACCTCACTTCCATAGAGCAGCTGGCTGTTCAGGCTCTTCATCGAAACCAGACCCAGGTTGAACACCGCGCCAAGGGCGGGCATCACCCCGGTTCTACGTGCGAACTCTTCTGCTGCCGGAGTCCCGTCATAGCTTTCGCCTGCCTCCGGGGGAATCGAGTTCGGATCGATTGGATCGGGCTGGGGCGCGGTGATCGTCGCTCCGGGTTCGCTGTCGGGTTCTTCGGCGGGGTCGAGTGCGCCAAGTGGGATTTCGACGGGATCGCCGAAGGAGTCGACACCGCTATTGCGGCTCAACCCGGCGATGAAAGCAAGGCTTGCCGATGGCGTACCTCTGGTCCGGGTGCCGGCGTTGAGAGTGGCGTAACCATCGGTCGCAGAAGTCTGACGGCTCACTGATCGCACTGACATGTCCGCTATGGCCGAGCGACCCAGCACGGACTTCAGGTTGGGTGCGTCGACTTCCTCCAGGTCGTCCCACGCAAGCGTCGGCACCGAGTAGATGAGCACCCTTTTTGCCCGCCCCATGGGAGCGTCGGCCGTCGAGGACGTTGCCCGAGCCGACATCGAGGACGTTGCCCGAGCCGGCGTCGAGGACGTTGCCCGAGCCGATGTCGAGGACGTTGCCCGAGCCGACGCTGGCGTGGCGATGCCCAGGAGTGTCACGAGCAGCAGTCCGACGGCTGCGAGCTTGGCTGGACCTCGGCTCATCAAATCCTCATCTTCATGTCACTGACTCCTTGACCGGAGCGTTGCCCCTGGGAATGCGCTTGGTGACCGACACCCCCACGAGACGGATGAGTCCCATGTAGAGGCCCAGCACCAATGCCGACAGGACAATCAGAGCGACGGTCTGGGCGAGCTTGTGTTCGGGCTTCCACTGTTCATAACAGGCCCAGCCGACAACTCCGGCGATGACCGAACACGCTAGTGATCGACCGAACAGCGATGGCAACACCCACGAGCCGAGCTTGCGCCGAAGTGCCACCGCAAGAACCAGCGAACCAATCAGGAATGCACAGCTGTGAGCGAGTCCGAGCAGCATCACCAGATTTGTTCCCTCTGCGAATATGGCTGCCAGCGTCATCATCGTCACGCCCACCGCTGCCGCCGCAGCTCCGGCCATTGCAGGTGTCCGACTGTCGTCAAAAACGTAGAAGACTCTTGCGAGGAGAAAGAACGCTCCGTAGGGAAGCAGACCCAGACCCAGAGCGGCGAGCGAGACAGAAAGCATCTCGATACCGTTGGACACGTCTGCCGAACCGAATGCAAGTATCGACATCGCCGGTACGGACAGCGCAGCGCACAACGCCGTGAGCGGCAACAACAGCACGCACATCGAGTCGAGGGACCATCGCACTGACGCCTTGAAGGCCGTCACGTCCCCGGCGAGGTTGTCAGCCACAAGTTCCGGGAGGATCGTCGTATGGATCGGCTGGGCGATGATCCCGTAGGGAGCGAGGAAGAAGTACCAGCCGACCTGATAGGCGACGACCCCTCCTTCGACCCCGCCGCCGGCGATTATCGCCGCGCCAAGGAGCAGAGCAGCAAAGCCGTGTTGAAGACTCGCCCAGCCAGAAAGTTTCAGTAGGCGCCGCAGCCCTTCGTGGGACCGGGAGAAACTCAACCGCAGTCGAAAGCCGCCCCGAAGGACCGCAAAGGTGGGAATGGCCACGAAAGCGACCACGCCAAGGGTTCCGCCGCCGGCCAGGAGCAGTCGCTCCCCCATCGACAGATCCAGACCCGGATCGGAACCGGCGACGTATCTGAAGACGATCAGGAATCCGACCATCACGATCGTGTTTCCGATCGGAGCCATGGCCGGGACGATGAAGGATCGCTGGGCGTTCAGCACCGCTGTCGCAATTGCACCCAAGCCGTAGAGGACGACCTGCGGGATGAAGAACCAAAGCAGAAACGTCGTCAGGTTTCGCTGCGACGCGGCGACCTGGGGGTCACCCACCGCAGAGGTCAGCACCTTGGACAGCAATGGCGCTGCGACGACGCCAACGATTGCGACCGCTCCGAGGATCAGCGTGGCCAGGCCCAGAAGTTCGCTCGCCAGCGTCTCCGCCCCTTCCTTATCCTCATTGTCGAGGAGTCCCACAAAGGTCGGTACCAGCACTGCAGACAGCGCCCCGGCGGCAAGCAGTTCGAACAGGACGTTCGACACCGTGTTCGAACTCTGAAACGCATTACCCAGATACGTGGTGCCGAGGATGGCGGCAATCGCCAGGACTCGAATCGCCCCGAAGCCACGCGATACTGCAGCGGCCACTCCCATTCCGGCTGCCGACCGGGCAACGGTCGGACTACCGCCCTGGGGCAATGTCACAAGCCCGGCCATTTGGGAAGCACCGAATCTGCTCTCCCACCGAAGCCATAGCTTCCGGTCTTGCCATCCTTGAACTGCTGCAACGCAATTATCGACGCAACCCGCCCGGCGACCACATCAATGTCGTCAACGGTCGAGATGGTGGACCTGATCCGGTCGTCCACCAGATCACTGATCAGTGCGCCGCGCTCGTCGTCAGTCTTGTCATCGTTGCTGCGCTGCTCGGCGAGGACCGACGGGATCTGACGTGAGCCACCGGCCGCCGCCAGTGCGGCAACAGCGGACCCGGGATCTCCAAGCTCGGAGTCCGTACCGGTGATGGCGACAATGTTGAGGATCCCCCCACCAACCGGATTGTCGCCGTCGATCAGCTGCAGTTCCAGGATCGACTGCTCTTCGAGGCTCTTCAGCAGGGCCGAATCGACGATGTTGACCGCCGCGTCGGCCGGACCACCCGGAGTAGGTGCAGTCGTCGTGGTTTCGCCAGTGGTGGTGGTTTCGACAGTGGTGGTGGTTTCTTGTTGGTCGACGGTGGTGGTCGTCGAGTCGGATCCCGCAGGGGTCTCGTCGAGGAGTTCGTCCAGGAACGACTCCCACATGGTCGAGGCGACTCTTCGATGCGGAAGCGGGTCGACTCCCAGACCCGATGCGAGTCGGCTCATGAACTTCTCCGAGGTGGGATCCCACGCTTTGTCCACCCAGATGATGCCGGGAGTGTTCGAACCGGCTACCCGGAGTTGGTCGACGAACTCTTCAATCGGAGCGCCGTTGAGTCCCGACTCCGCCACTACCAGTGTGGTGGTTCCTTCCAGGCGACCCTCGACCAGATATTGCTCCGACTCGGCCGCGAACTTCTCGTGGTCGGCGATGTCACGGTTTTTCTGGTCCATGACTCCGACGGTTTCGTCAAGGTTGGCCTCGACCCGCTCGAGGCGGTCCTTGAGTGAGCTGGATATCCCGTCGTCGAGTACCGAACCGAGGACCACTCCGACTGACAGCGCCAGGAAGAACGCCACGATGGATACGAGATAGAAGCGAAATGTCACCATGTCAGGAGAATCGTCCAGTCAGTGAGTACCAGAAGCCGCGCACGTCTAGCCACACGGTGCGAAGCAGTAGTTGAAGCGAATCGGACACGAGCGCAACCGCGAGAATCACGGTGATAGCAGAGGCGACCAACAAGATGATGTCCCGTCTACGGACGCGACCTCGATAGAGCTGGCTCACACCCTTGGCGTCGATGAGCATCGGGCCCAGTCGAAGCCTGGTCAGGAAGGTCGAGGACATTCCGGCGCGACCCTTGTCGAGGAACTCGACCATCGTGGCGTGCGTGCCCACAGCAACGATCAGTTCGGCTCTCATCTCGTAGACGAGCATCATCGCTGCGTCTTCGCTGGTGCCGTCGATTATGAACTCCTCGTACGGAAGTCCCTTTTCCACGAGTTCTTCACGACCCGGGGCGCGGCCATCGGGGTGGACGTGATGGATCAACTCGGCTCCGCAGTTCCACGCCCGTTCCGAAAGCGAATCGAAGTCACCAATGATGATCTCGGGTGTGAACTTCATGTCGAGCAGAGCGTCGGCGCCCCCGTCGACTCCGATGAGAACAGGGTGGTACTCGACGATGTAGGGCTTGAGGGCCCGAAGATCCTCTTTGTAGTCATGGCCTCTCACGACGATCAGGGCGTGGCGCCCAGCGACGGTCGTTCTAACCGGTGGAACGTTGATCGGCTCGAAGAGGAGCTTGGCTTCCTTTTCGATGTACTCGAGGGTGTTGATCGCAAAACTCTCGAGTTCGTTACCGATGGCATCTCTCGCGAGCTCCATTCGGTGCTCGACCTCAGAATGGTCGAGGATCCTGCCCCTACCGACTTCCGCGTCACCGACGGTCAGGACTCCATCGACGATGACCAGATGATCGCCGTCTTTGATGCTGTCCATGATGTCTGTGCCGACATCGTCGATGATGGGGATTCCGGCCGTTGTGACGCTCCTGGGTCCGCCGTTGGGGTAGCGACCCGAGATCGACGGCGAGGCGTTGATGACTGCTGCAACTCCGGCTGCTGCCAGTCCGTCTCCGGCCACGCGATCCAGATCGCGATGGTTGATCACCGCGATGTCGCCTGGCTTGAGCCGTTTGACCAGGTCCTTGGTCCTTCGGTCAACACGGGCCACGCCTGTGACCTTCAGCGACGTTGTGGCCGCCGTGTCGCTCATCTTCGAAGGCCTCCAGAAATCGGCGTTGACAACGGCTCTTCCCTCGGAACTAGAAGGAGACCCGGGCCGAGATCGTAGTTCACCCCGGCGGCTGGGCTCCTGTTGACTCTCAGCTTCCGCCCCCAGCCCGTCCGAGATCGTCGATGAAACGCAATGGAGTCACCCGGCGGATCACCGAGCTGAACGAAACCCGTTCGCTCGCCACATTCAACGCGATCAGAACCACCAGGATGACCACCTGCACCACCCGGCCTTGGGTGAGGACCACTGCCAGGCCCACCGCTGCGCCCAGCGGATTGGCTCCGGCGTCGCCGATCATCAGCTCCTCGCGAAGTTCGGGGCGCATGAGCCCCCAGGCCGCGCCCAGGATGGTGGCGACTCCCGCCAGTGCAGGTAACTGCCGCGTGTAGCCGTCGATGTAGGGGACAGCTGTTGCGATGAACAGCGCCGCGACTGCAATCGTCGACACTTTCGTCACCCGTCCGGGAGCCCGGTCGAGCAGGTTCGCCAGATTTGCGGCGAGCGCGATTATCGCCCCATGCAGAACCATCCAGCCGAGTGACCCACCGGCAGTCCCCTGCGCCACCACCAGCGCAACCGCTGGACCGGCAAGCATCTTCAACGAGCCGGCCGAGAGCCGTCCGGCAAACAGCGCTTTTAGGTGTCCCCGGTAGCCGGCTGTGTCCTCATCGACCGCCAAGTCATCGAGAAGGCCCAACAGGCCGAATCCCCCGGCGGCAAGAGCCGTCAGACGCAGCGACGGAAGTCCCGGCCAATACCGGCCCAGTCCCAATGACTCGACCAGACCGATGATCGCGGCAGCAAGGAAGACAGCAATGATCATCACGACGCCGACCGACGTTGCAAGCGGCGCACCGCGATAATTGGAACGCTGGAAAACTGCTCTGGCGAACATGTCGCGAAGGCCTGCCCACAGCATCGCGGCAGCAAGGAACCCGAAGATGAACCCGCTGATGGATGAGGTCATCGACCAGCCCGTCGCAGGCTGGAACGGGCTTCGGCCAACAACTCGCTGGCGTGGTCTCGAGCGGTGACGCTGTCAGGCGATCCCGAAAGCATACGGGACAACTCGATGACCCTCGAGTCCTCATCGAGGGCTGACGCTGTGGTGGTTACCGAGTCGGATCCGCCGTCCTTGGAGACCAGGATCTGGACATCGGCGAATGCCGCCACCTGCGGAAGGTGCGTAACGACGAGGACCTGTGACCTCGCTCCGATCTCGGCGAGCGAACGGCCGACTGCGAGGGCCGTCTCACCGCCGATTCCCGCGTCCACCTCATCGAAGACGAGAGTCGGCGGAGCTTGGGAAAGGACGAGCCGCAGCGCAAGCATCACTCGACTCAACTCGCCGCCCGAGGCAACTCTGTTAAGTGGCGCAATCGCGGTTCCCGGGTTGGCAGCGATACGGAACTCCACGCTCTGGCCGGCACCCGGCAGATCCTGGGAGTCGGAGACCGCCACTTCGACCCGTGCGTTCGGCATGGCAAGCGAGCGGAGTTTGGACTCGATTTCGGCACCGAGCGATCCTGCTCCCTTGCGACGCTGCTTGCCGACCTTCACTGCGCGGCGGGAAACCTCGGCTTCGGCGGTTGCCAGTTCGGCGGCCAGGCGGACTCTGGTGGCGTCGTGGGATGTGAGCTCCTCGAGGCGTTCCTTTGCCTCGGCCGCATAATCCACGACGTCCTGGGTGGTGTCGCCGTACTTTCGGCGGAGCTCGATCAGCCTCTGACGTCTGGCACGCACCGCCTCCAGTCGATCCTCATCAGGTTCGATCGACTCCCCGATGGCACGTATCTCGTGGACACAGTCCGAGAGTTCGGCGGCGATGTCACGGAGTCTGGCCGCTGTGTCGCTGAACGGTCGCCGATGCTCGACGCTCGCTACTGCGCGCGCGATCAGATCGGTCGCCGCTGCGTCGTCGCCGAGAAGAGATACGGCGGTGTCGGCCGCTTGACGGTGACTAAGGGCATCGGCAAGCAGGTCTTCCTCTGCCTCGAGTGAGGCCTCCTCACCCATGACCAGACCCACGGACTCGATCTCGTCGAGTTGGAAACTGAGCAGATCGATCTCACGAGCTCGAGAGCGTTCATCCCCACCCATCTCGTCGAGACGGGCGGAACATTGGCGCACCTCTCTTCGTGCCGAGTCCAGGGCTGTGGTGTCGACGCCAGCGAAGGAGTCGAGCGCGTCACGTTGCGCCCGGGGTTGTAGCAGAGCCTGCTGGGCGTGCTGCCCGTGTGTTTCGATCAGCGTTTCCCCGAGTTCGGCCAGCGCCGCCGCCGTCGCGAGTTGGCCATCTATATAGGCGCGGGACCGCCCGGACGCAGGAATGATCCGGCGGAGGACGACTTCATCGTCGGCCACCGCGAAGAGCCCCTCGACGACTGCTTCGGCCGCACCTTCCCTGACCCGACCCGGATCCGACTTGCCGCCCATCAGCAGATTGATCGCCTCTATGAGCATGGTCTTTCCGGCCCCGGTCTCACCTGTCAGGGCGACCATCCCGGACGAAAAGGGAATCCGTGCCGACTCGATGACCCCGAGGTTCGTGACTGCGAGTTCGACCAGCATTGCGGCCCAACAGTAGAGGACCGACTCCACGCCAACCGCGACCGTCACGGGGTCGAGCGCTCCGGTGCGCCTCACTGCGCCCGACGGCCCGGCTCAGCGCGTCGACAGGCCGAACTTGGATCTCAGTACGGAGTGGAAGTCGGACGTGCCAAAGGTGACGAACCTGGCCGGCCGTGGGCTGCTCGTCGCAGTGACGGTGTCCCCCGGCTCAAGGGCAGCGCCCTGACGTCCGTCCACCGAAACTCCGGCGGAACGTCCACCCGTCACGGTCAGTCGAACTTCGCAGTCGGGGCGCAGCACGAGCGATCGGTCAAAGAGCATGTGGGCTGCAACCGGTGCCATGAGGATTGCCCGATGGCGCGGATCGATGATCGGCCCCCTAACCGAAAAGGCGTAAGCCGTCGAGCCGGTCGGGGTCGCAAGGATGAGTCCGTCACAGACGTAGGTCGTGAAGGGCCTGCCGTCGAGCTCGACGTCCAGGCTGACGGTTCTCCCCATCTGGGATTTCTCGACAACTGCCTCATTGAGAGCGTCGAGCTGCTCCACCTCGGCACCGTTTCGATGCAGCTCCACTCTCACCCGATGACGATCCTCAAGAGTGTAGGAACCTGCGAGGAATCTCTTGAGAGCCATGCGGATTCCAGATGGTTCGATCTCGGTCAGATAGCCGAGTCGCCCGAGGTTCACCCCGAGAACAGGCACGTCCTCGGGCGCCGCGAGGGCCACGGAACGCAACATCGTGCCGTCACCGCCGAGACTCAACAGCAGATCGAGCCCAACAGCCAACTTGTCGTCATCGGCGCCGAGTTCTGGAAGACCGATCTGTTCGGCATCGCGATGTCCCATCCGGACTTCGTGGCCGCGTTCGAGCAGCCAGCTGACAGTGCCTGAGGCAAGGTCCGCGCCGCGCTCGCTGTGCATAACAAAGCCGAAGCTGCTCATCTACCCGATCTCGTCATCTACCTGATCTCGCCGTCTGCTCGATCCAGTCATCTGCTCGGTGACGATTCGGAGTGCATCGTTGAACATCCGGGACACGTCCCTGGTCGAATCGTAATCTCGTTGATCCTGCACCCGAAGGTACAGGAGGAACTCGACGTTTCCATCGGCACCCCTGATCGGAGAGGGTGCGAGCCCACATACCACGGCTCCGTGGGCCTCGGCGGATCCCACAACCCGCTCAACGGCCACCCTCCAGAGTTCGGGGTCGGTGATAACGCCGCGCCCGCGGGTCACTTCGTCCCTATCGGACTCGAACTGCGGTTTGACCAGCACCACGAGCCAACCGTCGGACGCGCAACATCGGACCAGAACCTCCATGACCGCTGTCAGAGAAATGAAGGAAAGGTCCGAAACCACGGCGTCGAAGGGGTCAAGAGTCGTTGGATCGAGCAGACGGATGTTCTGGCGTTCCATCATGGTGACCCTCGGGTCGCGCCTGAGACGGTCGTGAATCAGGCCGTGGCCGACGTCGACCGCAACCACTTCGGTTGCTCCGTTCTGCAGTGCGCAGTCGGTGAATCCGCCGGTGGAAGCTCCTGCGTCCAGGACCCGGGAACCCGAGAAGTCCAAGTTGAAGGCTTCGACCGCGGCTGCGAGCTTCTCACCTCCTCGTCCGACAAAGCGGGAGGGAGCCGCCCTCACCGATACCGACTCCGAAGCGTCGACCAGCCTCGCCTGATTTGTTGCCGACGCCCCACCGACCAGTACCCGACCGTCCTCGATGAAGGCGCGGGCCTCGGCCGCACTCGTCGCCAGTCCTCTTCGGAGTAGTTCTGCGTCAAGCCTGCGGCGCACGGGCCGAGGCTAGCTCGACTGCGGCTCTATTCAGGCTCCGAGAACTTGGTCGACGATGTGCGAAAGGTCCCGGCCCACCAGTTGTGCGGCGGGATCTGTCGGCAGGTCGTCGGTCGCAGTAACCCCGCTCAGAACCAGTGCGAAGGCCGCCTCCAGCCCGAGCGCCAGAGCTCCGTCGGTATCGGGACGATCACCAACCACATAGTCGACCCGGCCATAGCGAGCGGTGATCAGTTCGACGGTTGCGGGATGCGGCTTTCCCAGGACCGTCGGTGCGTGACCGGCGGTGACACCGACTGCGGCGACCAGAGCACCCGCTCCCGGCAGCAGACGGGGCCCGTTGGCTCCGGTCATCGGAAAGGTCGGATCGGTGTTCGTGGCCATGAACCTGGCACCCCGACGGATCGCGTCGGCGGTCAGGCCCGTTCGTGAGCGGTCCCACTCAGGGGTGGAACCAACCACGACGACATCGAAGTCACCGACAGGACCGTCGGTCGGCAGATGACCGACATCTGTGACGTCAAGGCCTGCGTCCCGAAGGACATGGGCCAAGCTCTCCTCGCCCAAACAAAGGACCTTGTCGGACGGCTTACAGGCGGCGGCCGCAACTTCGGCCGAGGTCAGAACCTGCGCGTGGGGAACACCGAAGTCCGCCAGCTGCTTGACCTTTATCTCAGGTGAGGTGGCGTGATTGGTGCAGAAGATCACCTGATGACCGGCTTCGGTCAGACGCGACACGGCGGAGGCCGAACCAGCAATAGGTTCGGTCCCCCGCCACATCACGCCATCTAGATCTATGACCCAGCGAACAACGCCGAGGTCCGCTCCAGGTGCCTGACCCCGGTCCACTGTCAGGCGATCGTGATCTCTGGGTCGAGATAGACGTCCTGGATGGCGTTGAGAAGTTCGACGCCTTCGCTCGTCGGACGCTGGAAGGCCTTGCGTCCCGAAATCAGGCCTGTCCCGCCGGCGCGCTTGTTGATTACCGCGGTGCGCACGGCCTCGGCCATGTCGCTGTGTCCCTTGGACTCGCCGCCGCTGTTGATCAGCCCAATGCGCCCCATGTAGCCGTTGGCAACCTGGTAGCGGGTCAGGTCGATCGGGTGGTCGGTGGTCAGTTCGTCATAGACCAGCGGCGAGGTCTTGCCGTAGTTCGCAATGGCGTTGAATCCGCCATTTCGGGTCGGAAGCTTCTGCTTGAGGATGTCGGCACCGATCGTGGCGCCAATATGGTTGGCCTGTGAGGCGATGTCGGCTGAGTCGTGGTAGTCGACGCCGTCCACCTTGAAGGCGCTGTTGCGCAGGTAGCACCACAACACAGTGAAGAGTCCAAGGCTGTGTGCTTCTTCGAAGGCATCCGAGACTTCTTGGATCTGTCGACCGGATTCCTCGGAACCGAAATAAATCGTGGCACCGACGCCGGCTGCGCCGAGATCGAACGCCTGCTGAACGGACCCGAACATGATCTGATCGAACGTGTTCGGATAGGTGAGCAGCTCGTTGTGGTTGAGCTTCACGATGAACGGGATTCGATGTGCGTAGCGACGCGAGCATGCGGCCAGAACGCCGAAGGTCGATGCAACACCGTTGCAACCACCCTCGATCGCCAGCTCGATGATGTTGCGCGGGTCGAAATACTTGGGGTTCGGAGCGAAAGAAGCGGCTGCTGAGTGTTCGATCCCCTGATCCACCGGAAGGATCGAGACGTATCCGGTGTCGGCCAGACGGCCATGGCCGTAGAGAGACTGGAGGTTTCGCAGTACCTGCGGTGAGCGGTCCGTCTCGGTGAATACACGTTCGATGAAGTCGGGACCAGGAAGAAGGAAATTCTCCTTGGGCATCCCCTTCGACTCATGAGTCAGAAGGGATTCGGCCTCGTCACCAAGCAAGCTCTTGACGTCCACGTAAAACTCTCCAGTCAGATGCGCAGAGACCACCAGATGAAGGTGATCAGCTGCCAAACGGGTCTATGGCAGCACAAACTAGGCGAGCATTCAGCCCAAGCCAATTGCGCGATCGGAGGCGTCCAGGTAACTACCGTCCGCGTGGGCCAACCGACCGAACAACGCACGGGCCTGCGGGACATCACCGGATCGTTCATAGAGGTCGGCGAGGGCATAGGCCCTACGGAGATGGTGCTCCCTGGGTCGCTTGGGGAACTTGAATCCCTGGCCGAGCAGGCGGATCGCCGATGCCAACTCGCCCTGGTCTGCCAAAGCACCCGCCGCGACGATCCGTCCTTCGGTAACAAGCTCACCGCTCGGAGAAGCTTCCTTCAGTTCGGTCCACAGCCGATCGACTTCCCTGTACTGCTTGAGCGCGCGCCTGCAATCAGCGAGAACCGGATGCTGCTCGGTGCTCCCCGGACTGAGTTCGATGAAGGACTCCAGCTCCCTGGCGGCCTCCTTCCAACGACCGAGTCGGTAGAGGGTCAGCCCATAGAGTTCGCGCACCTCGGGAAACTCGGGGGCCTCCTTGGCGATGGGAGCGAGGATCTGCCGGGCTTCGGCAAAGCGGCCGCCCTCGAACGCCTCGGCAGCCGAGGCGATTCGTCCGGACAGCCGTTCGGCCCGCTTGGTTCCCACCAAATCGGCCAAGTGGTCCACATTCACATTGGCCTTCGTGGAACCTCGTGGGCGTGAGGCGCCCTTCTTGGCAACGGAGCCGGTGGTGGAGCGGCCCTTGCCCCGATCGGCACCACCACCGCGGCCCGATCCCTCGACGACACCCTCGTCGATCCAGAGCTCAGGCTCGGGGGGCGGAAGCTGACTCGGTGCGCCATCGCCATACCGAGCGCTCGAGGACGTGCCTCCACCCGAGCCCCGCCGATCGCCAACCTCGCGACGAGGTCCGGATGCCGTTCTCTCACCATCACGCCCAGAACCACGCCGACCGGCGCCGTCCCGACCGGCGCCGTCCCGACCGGCACCGTCCCGTGAAGAACGGCCAGAACCACTCCGACCGCCACCTGAAGAACGGCCCGAGCCGCCCGACCCTGGCCTTGATATAGGCCTTGACGAAGAGCCTGACGAATTTCTGGAGGATCCACGTTCAGTGGCCATCTATCAACACCTGGTTCGAGTTGGGGAAAGGACACGCTACAGGCGGACGTCACCGACCGCCACGTGAAGCCAGCCTGTTCGACTCCCATCTGACGCACGCACCTCTGGCCTGATCTTCGGCCCGAAGTTCAGGCCGGCGATGAGCGGTGGTCAAAACGCTAATAACGGCCAAAACGCAAACGGAGGGAAGACGCAATGTCTTCCCTCCGTTCAAGAAATCTGGCGGCGTCCTACTCTCCCAGGGACATTCGTCCCAAGTACCATCGGCGCTGGAGGGCTTAACTTCTGTGTTCGAGATGGGAACAGGTGTGACTCCTCCGCTATGGCCACCAAAATCAG
>JBARXY010000007.1:0-98466 GCA_049647585.1 Microthrixaceae bacterium
GGCTCCGACCCCGGCGTCCCAGCCCGCGCCTGCCACTCGGCGCCCTTCGCCGGCTCGCCCGGACATCGCACCGCTGGTTCCCGGTACCGGTGACCGAGTCGAGAAGCTCAACAACATTCGTCGTCTGACGGGTGACGCAATGATCGCCTCGAAGGCCGCAGCACCCCACGCGATCACGATCGTCGAGGTCGACTACGAAGCGGTCGAGCAGGTCCGACAGGCGATGAGGCCTTCCTTCCGTGAGGAAGAAGGCTTCTCACTGACATATCTGCCCTTCATCTCCCGGGCAGTGGTCGACGCACTGCACGAGTTCCCACACATGAACGCGTCCATGGGCGATGGTTCTGTCGTGCTCCACGATGAGGTTCACCTCTCGGTGGCGGTCGACCTGGACTACAAGGGGCTCTTGGCCCCGGTCGTGCGCTCGGCGCATGACAAGCGCCTGCGGGCGATCGCACGCGACATCCATGAACTGGCCGACCGCGCCCGCACCAAGTCGCTACAACCAGATGACCTGTCCGGTGGCACCTTCACGCTAAGCAACTCGGGCAGCTTCGGCACCGCAATCGTGATTCCGATCATCAACCAGCCACAGGTCGCCATCCTCTCCACCGACGGAGTCTCAAGGAAGCCGGTCGTCGTGACCGACGCCTTCGGCAACGAGAGCATCGGTATCCACTCGGTCGGAAACCTGACCCTGTCATGGGACCATCGGGCGTTCGACGGTGCATATGCAGCAGCGTTCACAGCACGGGTCAAAGAGATTCTCGAGACCCGCGACTGGGAAGCCGAGTTCTGAGTGCCGGCCGGGGTCCGGCCATGAGCGCGACAACGTCCACAACGTCGGTGGGCGGAGTTCGCACATTGGACGGGACTGGTGCCGGGCTTCGGGTCCGGTGGCTCGGCACGGTGCGCTACCAGGACGCCTGGGCGCTGCAGCGTGGATTCCACTCCGACCGTTCGGGCCAGGGTGATGATCGCCTTCTGCTCCTGGAGCATCCCCACACGTACACCCTCGGTCGCAACGCCGAGCCCAAAAATGTTCTCGCCGGGGCCGCCGCCTCGGGTGCAGAACAGATCGCCGTGGACCGTGGCGGTGACGTCACGTACCACGGGCCCGGACAACTGGTCGCCTATCCGATCCTGACGCTTCCCCCGAAGGGCTGGACGAGAGGTTCCAGCGAACTGCCACTCGAACCTGCGATGCCCGACACCAAGGCATACGTGTCGACCCTGGAGCAAGTGCTCATCGAAACACTCGAGGCCCTCGGACTGGGTGGTGCGGGACGACATGACGGGTTCCCCGGCGTCTGGATCGACCCGAACACTGAGTCCGCCCGCAAGATCGCGGCAATCGGGGTTCGCATCGAACACGGTCGTTCGCTTCACGGGATTGCGCTGAACGTGTCGCCCGATCTTGGCTACTTCCAACAGATCGTTCCGTGTGGCATCACGGACTACGGAGTCACCTCGCTCGAAGCCGAGGGTGTCGACGTGTCGATGCGCGACGCCGCCGAGGCGTTCACCGACGCGTTCGTGGCGCATTGGGATCCGGGCTGGATCGAACGCTCCGACGTCGTCTGGAGGGTACGGGAGTCGGACCTGGCGCCCTTCAGCCGCGGGGAGGGGCCCGGAGTTCCGACCCAGGGAGCCAACGCGCCGCGCACCCAACAAGCCGCCACGTCCCCGGAGCGGCCACCGGCTGTCAGCGGTCCTGGCCCCGACCCTGCTGTTCAGGGGACGTCGGTTCGCCTACTCGGGCGCTTGGCCGAGGCAGGCGTTGTCGGCGGAGTCCCGATCGAGGACCGCAAGCCGGACTGGATGCGCGCACCGGTCAAGATCGGCCCCGACGTTCTGCGCCTGAAGCACACGGTGCGTGAACTTGGCCTGATCACGGTCTGCGAAGAGGCAGGTTGTCCGAACCTGTCAGAGTGCTGGTCCGAGGGTACGGCGACATTCATGGTGTGTGGCGAGCGGTGTACCCGTGCGTGCGGGTTCTGCCTGGTCGACACCCGTCACCCGGCTCCGCTCGACCCCGGCGAACCGCAACGCGTGGCTGAGGCCGTCGCCAACATGATGCTCGAGTTTGCCGTCATCACGATGGTGGCCCGTGACGACTTGGCTGACGGCGGTGCCGGACATGTCGCAGCCACGATCCGGGCGATCCGTGAGCGCGCACCCGGAACCAGGGTCGAAGTCCTGATAAGCGACTGCAAGGGTGACCCGGACTCGCTCCAACTCGTCTTCGACGAGCGACCCGAAGTGCTCAACCACAACATCGAGACAGTTCCCCGGCTGCAGCGTGCAGTACGGCCGTCGGCCTCGTACGCCAGGTCGCTGGCGGTGCTCTCACGAGCAGCGGAACAGGGGCTCACGGTCAAGTCCGGTCTGGTGCTCGGAATGGGCGAGGAGGAGTCAGAGATCAACTCGACTCTCGCCGACCTGGCAGCGGTAGGGGCGTCCATCGTGACGATCGGACAGTACCTACGCCCGACCTCCAACCACCTGCCGGTTGCCCGTTGGTGGACTCCCGACGACTATGCCCGGTTCAAGGTGACCGGCGAGTCCTTGGGAATCGCGCACGTCGAATCCAGTCCGTTCACACGGTCCAGCTATCACGCACGGGGTAGCGCGGATGCCGCCTCGGTGGCTGTGACATCACCTGAATCAGGAGCCAACTGATGGGTCTAGTTGCAAGGGGTGGGCAGCAGAGCGTCCGCCAACAGGCTGGCGGACAGATGGCCAATCCGCGGCCCGTCTACGCAACCGGAACCGTTCATCACGAGGCGGTGGCCGAGGATGGAACTGTCGTCCACCACCATCAGGTTTTCGAGCAGGGCCAGCTCATGTCGTGGACCTTCGACGACACCCCGGGCCCGTGGGCGCTGGTTCGAAAGGGCGACCCCAGGGCCAAGTTCGCCAGCTCCCTGCCAGGTCCGGCAGAGGTCGCCGAGGCGAAGATCCGCATCGGTGATGACCTGTTGGACCTGCCGCCGCTCGACGACATCAACAGTGACCGTTGGGACGAGCTTCCGCTGATTCCCGACGCGACGGCCAGGCTTCGCTTCGAACTGACCGGCAGTCCGGTCGGCAACCTGGCGCTCGATATTCGTTATCAGGACGGGAAGCGTCCGATGTGTCAGATCATCGATGAGTGGGACGAGCTCTCGGACGGCGACGTTGGCTATCGCGCTCCCGAAATGCACATCGTCATGACGTGGCGCAACTACCTGCGGATGCGTGCTGGCGAGGTCACGGCACTTGAGGCCATCGAGGAGGGCGGGACGACCGACGCCCGCTGGACGCTGCTCCTCATGCTCCACGGCCTGCTGCAGGAAACCGAATACGTCGACGTGTACCGCAGCCTTCCCAAGATTCCCACGGAACTCGGCTGGTGGGGCGAGGTGGCCCCCTATCTGACAGTCCCCGAAGATTCCTAAGCCTGGTGGGTCCGCCTCCCAATCCGGGGAATGCGATCGGAGATCTGGGACCGAGATGCAACTCGTGAAGTGCGAAACGAATCGAACGTGACCAAGGACCTGTCGGGTCGTTCATCCGGGGCTGGTTTCGCCCACCGAGCCCGTATTGCGTATAGAACCCGGACCTTGCCTTCCGGCGAACTGTGCCGTGCTGTGGGAGTCGCTGCGGCTGTCGTGGATATTGGGGGCGGGGACGGCCTGCTGTCGCTTGCTCTCCTGAATAGCGGCGCAGAACACGTCACTTGCGTCGATATCGACCCTTTCAAAACCGCATCGCTTCGTCGCTTCGTCGATGTCGCCGGACTCAAGGACTCACTCCAGGTCATCACCGCCGATGCTGTAGACGTCCTTGCGTCCCTCGGAACCGTCGACGCAGTGACGGTGTGTGACGTCCTATACCTTCTCGATGACGATGAGGTCTTCCGCGTTTTGGCTGAGTGCGTCGCTTCGCTCGGAGTCGGCGGTCGACTCGTAATCACCGAGATTGATCCTCAACGATGGCTGAGGCTCAGGGCGATCCATCTCCAAGAATTTGTTGCCACCCGGATTTTGAAGGTGACCAAGGGAGAGTTCCAGGAGATCCGCGGATCTTGGCGCTATGCAGCGATACTCGAAGATCTTGGCTGCTCGGTCACCGTGGCCAGGCTTCGGCCCCGACTGCTTGCTGCCCACTTTCTGCTGGTGGCCACACGCCCAACGTGAATAGCGGCGCCATCTGGCCGTTTGGATACACTTGACCGGTCGGTCAAGACAATCTCGAACTTGGGGGAACCCGTTGTACAAGTGGTCCGAAGAACAGGAAATGGTCCGCAGCGCGGTGCGTGACTTCATCGACAAAGAGGTGCGTCCACTGCGTGACGAGCTCGAGTTCGGGGACCTTCCTCCCTATGACCTGCTGAGGAAGATGTTCAATACCTTCGGCATGACCGATATGCAGAACGCCTCGTTCGAGAAGCGGATCGCGGCCGAGAAGGCTGCGGCTTCGGAGTCAGGGTCGGAGGGGAAGAGCGAGAAGGGCGAGCGCGTCAGGGATGAGAATTCCGTGGCCTTCAACCTGATCCCGATCATCGAACTCTGTCGTGTCTGCCCCGGAATGGTCACCGCTATGGGCGTGTCCATGGGGCTGACAGCGGCTGCTGTTATGAACAAGGGCACCATCGCCCAGAAGGAACGTTGGGGCAGGGACCTGCTGACGCTCGACAAGATCGGTGCGTGGGCGATCACCGAGCCGGGCTCCGGCTCGGACGCGTTCGGGTCGATGCGAGCAACCGCACGACGTGATGGCGATGAGTACATCCTGAACGGGTCCAAGACCTTCATCACGAACGGCCCCTACGCGGACACGATCGTCTTCATCTGCAAGCTCGACGAGGGCAATGCTCCCGAGGATCGTGCGGTGCTGCAGTTCGTCCTCGACAGCGGCATGGAAGGCCTTGAGCAGTCCAAGCCGCTGCGCAAGATGGGCGTCCATTCAAGCCCCACGGGTGAGCTGTTCCTGACCGACGTGCGGGTCGGCATGGACAGGCTGCTCGGCGAATCCGAAGACGCCTACAAGGGCGGCGGCGGACGCAATGCATCCAAGGCGACGTTCGGTATGGAGCGCACCGGCGTCGTCGCCATGGCGCTCGGGATAGTCGACCGCTGCCTAGAGCTGTCAGTCGCCTACGCGAACGACCGAGTTCAGTTCGGACAATCGATCGGAAGCTTCCAGCTGATCCAACTGAAGCTGGCCAAGATGGAGGTCGCCCGCATGAACCTCCAGAACCAGGTGTTCAGAAACATCGAAATGTCAGCCGCAGGGGAGTCGGTCAGCTTCGCCGAGGCGTCCGCGGGCAAGCTCTACGCGGCCCAGGCAGCGACCGAAGTGGCGTTGGAGGCCGTGCAGTTGTTCGGCGGCAACGGCTACATGGCCGAGTTCGAGGTCGAACAGTTGGCACGTGACGCAAAGGTCCTGCAGATCTACGCGGGCACCGACGAGATCCAGGTCTCGGCGGTGGCCCGGGCCTTGCTCGCAGAGCAGGCAGGCTGACCGGGCTGACCTGACAAGGCGCCCAACGCGGGTACCGTCGAGGCGTGCTCGTTACAGAACCATTCGAACAACTCGTCGACCGAATTCGCGGTGAGGCCGAAGAGGGCTTCTTCCACACAGGCGCGCAGTTGGTTGTCACACATCGAGGTGAGCGGGTCCTCGACGCGGCCGTTGGCCAAACACACCTCCATGAGCCATATCGCAGCGACACGCTCTCTGCGCTCTACTGCACCGCCAAACCGATCGTGGCGACCGCCGTTCTACGCCTGATCGCCGAGGACGAACTGAGCATGGAGGACCGACTCGGCGACGTGGTCGATGACCTCTCCGCCGGATGGATCGCCGATCGCACCGTCGAACAGGTTCTGGGCCACACCGCCGGCCTGCACGTGATCAACACGATCCTCGCCCGGATCCTCCCCGAACGCAGCCGCGAGCCGTGGCTCTATGCCGCGGAGCCCCCGCACGGCTGGCGGTTCGGTACCCAGCGTGCCTATTCCGAGTTCGGTGGTTGGTTCATGTTGGGCAAGGTGATTGAGTCGCTCACCGAGAAGCCCTTCGACCAATACGTCACGAAAGCAGTGCTCGACCCCTACGGCGTCGCAGCGGACGACATGGTCCTGCGCATCGGGGCTGAGGACTACGAGAAGTTCTATCCCCGGATCTCGGCGACGCTGGACCTGACGTTGGAGAAGCCGCTCCCGCTGCTCGCCGAGGTCGGGCCCGAGACCACAGCCGAATGGAATCCGTCATTTGGCGCCTACGGCACGATGAGTGCGATCGCGACGTTCTACGAGGGTCTGCTCGGCGACCTCGACGGCGCCGACAAGGTGCTCACTGCGGATCTGTTGGCCGACGCTGTGAAGGCACGTGAGCCGATCACATATGACCCGACCCTGGACCGTGATGCCGGCTTCGGCCTGGGTTTCATGACACCCCTGTCGTCGCACTATTTCGGTACCGCCCCGAGCGCGACCGCTTTCGGACATGCGGGACAGGGAGGAACGAGCTTCGCCATGGCCGACCCCGAACACGACTTGGTCGTGGCCGTGCTCTTCAACGCCGGACTCGACGCTGACTCGGCCCTGTCGTTCCGCAGGGTACATCTGGTCGACTCGATCTACCGGGCTCTGGATCTGACCGGAACCGACTGACTCGGAGCACTCGAGACCCCGGCTTCGGACTCAATGTTTGGAAGGCCGGAGTGGAAACGTTTGTCGCCCCCTTCCGCTCTCACGGGGCAGACGCGTTACCCGAAGATGTCACTAGCGGTGACGACCTGCATGCCGTCGGATCGGTCGACCGCCGTGCGTGCGCACGCGTAGAAGGTCACGTCGTCCGGGTCGATGAGTTTGGAGTCGAACAGCTTGCGGCGCATGCCGCCGAGTAGGGAGCTGCCGTTCACCTTCTTGGCCCACTTGGCTTCACCGACTGCACATGGACGGCGCCTTCGCCCTTCCAACACGACTGCATCCAGCTGACACGGGTCGTCACTGGGCTCTCCCTGCATCCGCCACCATTCGCCAACATCGACCACATCGCCCAGTAAGCCTTGTGCTGCGAGGCGGCGGAGGTGACTGCGGAACGCGTCTTCGTAGCGCGGCCCCATGTAGTCATCGAAGGAGGCGAGGATAACCGTTTTGACCGTTGGCCCCAGGCCGCGTTCGATCGGCCCGCGGTGCGGTTCGATGCAGGTCAACCAGAAGGCGAGGAAGTTGTCTGCGATCCGATACGACGTGCGTTTGGTTCTCTCGGGGTCTTCCCCCACCGGGTAGACCTTGTCTAGTAGCCGGGCTCGCGTGAGATCTCCCAGCACCCTTGTGGGGAGCTTGCCGGTGTGGTTCTGGATTGTCTGGAACGTCGTCGACCCTGCGGCGATGGCACGCATGACCTGTTCGGGAAGCCTCTTCCCGCCGTGACCGACAATGTCCTCGTCCGCCAGCACGAGTTCTCCCTCAGACAACAACAGTCCCTGCTCACTGGTTACGAGCCGATCAAGGTTCTGCTCGAACGTTGCCGAGTCGTCCCACAGCGCTAAGTAGCGGGGGATCCCACCACACACTCCCCACGCCGCCGCACGGTCGACGGGCGCTGCGTTCGGGAGCATTAGCGCGGCCTCGTGAGGGCGAAATGGTTGGACCGCCAGACGCAGATCGGCTCGCCCGAACATCGCGGCGCGCTCCTCCTGGAGAGACTCCATCACCCGCACAGCTGACCCGCAGACTAGGAGCTTCAGGTGCGTCTCATGCGTTTCGGTCACCCGACCCCAAAGGGCACGTAGTTCTTCTTCGAGGTTTGGCGACACCCTCATCAGCTCAGGGAACTCGTCGAGGATGAGCACGATCGGCTCGCTCTCAGCAGCGTCCGCGAACGTTTCGATCACGTCGTCCCACCCGGTGAACGGCCGCTCGGCGAGCGAACGTCGTTTGAGGTTCAACACCGGTTCTGCCGCCTGGGAAAGTAGCCGGAGCTCCTCAGATAGCGCTGCGCCACGTGCCGTGTGTTGCACCACCCGCCTTCCACGGGCGAACTTGGCCAGCAACCAACTCTTGCCGACTCGTCGACGGCCATAGACGATACCCAGCCCAGGCCCCCCACGTGAGTGCCAGACGTCCAGCGCGTCCAACTCCTGTGTGCGATTGACGAAGGTTGCTAGTCCTCGGGTAGTCACGCCATATCCATCTCAGGAATGGTATGTATCATACATCGATTGTATCATATGTGCGTCAGCTGTGATTGCCGATTCCCTTGGACTGGAGCCGAGATATCCCGCCGCTCAAGTAGCGCTTGCGCAAGTTCTTTAGCCAGTCGGCTGAGTGAGTTGCCGTCCCAAGCGGCGAATACGCACTGCCGGAGTGGAAACGTTTGTCGCCTTCTTCTGCTCTCACGGGGCAGACGCGCTACCCGAAGATGTCACTAGCGCTGTAACCGGGGATAGGCGTAGCTAACGCTCTTGTGAGAACGAAGGAAATGCGAGCATTGCTGCGAGTACCGCTGCCACGCCAAACAGAGTGAAGGCCGCAGTGAACCCCAAGCTCAGTGCCGCTTGGAAGATCAGGCTGCCGAGACCGAAGCATGAGAAGAGGATGACCGCCATCAGCGCGACCGCCTGCCCGAGATGTTCCGACAGGTCCGTGACGATCCCGGCCAGTAGCGGCTGTGTCAGGTCATAGCCCAAGGACAGCACGGTGATGGCTCCAGCAGCTGCTGCCAGAGGGATCGGACTCGACAGCGCAAAGGCGGCGGCCGCGCCGACCAGCAAGCCCGCAGGGATAAGCCTCGCCCGACCGTATCGATCTGCTGCCCTTCCGATTGCCGGGCCGAACACGAATCCGGGAATGCCGTAGCCGAGTAGCGCCAAGCCGACCCCGATGGGCCCAAGCCCGAACCGCCGCTGCAGATATAGGCCAAGCCATGTGTAGATGCCCGAGTGCAGAGCGGCATTGAAACCTACGAAGCCATACGTCCGGCGGGCACGACGATCGCGCAGCAGGCTGAAGTAGACAGCCACCACAGCACGTGACGTCATGGGGTCCGGAACCTTCACCCGCTTGGGAACCCGTGCTGCAGCCAATAGCGCTATCACGGCGCCGAAGATCGCAGTGATGATGAACAGGCCCCGCCAGCCGACGACCGGTTCGCCGAGGGCGCCGACAGTCGACCCGACAGCCATTCCACCCGCCATTCCGCCGAACAACCAGCCGAGCGCGTGACCACGCCGCTCGTAGGGAACCAGGTCTCCGATGAGCGCCAGACCGACCAGGATTACGCCACTGGCAACAACTCCAGCCGCCACCCGAGCTGCTACGAACGATGCTTCACCGCCGGCAGCTGCAGTTGCTCCGGTGACGACTGCGAACAACACCAGACAGGTGATAATCACCGAGCGCCGGTCGACCCGGTCTGCGAGCGGCCCCCAAACCAGACTCGCGATCCCGTAGGGGATGAGATAGGCAGGTACCGCCAAACCGACGAGCCCGACACTCGTGTCGAAAACGTGCGCCAGCTCGGGCAAGATCGGAGCGATCATGAACGCCTGGGCGAAGATGAGGAAGGCTGCCGCGGTCAGCACCGGCACCATGCCACTTGGCGCCCCCGACTTCCCCACTTCCGTTATCTCAGCTGGGTCACTCACGACCTACTTGTCCGGCTCAGAAGAGTGGTGTCGCGGTATGAGCTCTGAGATTTGGGCATGTCCCATTCTTGGCCCTCGCGGGGACAACCAAATTCGCGGCAGCTCCAGAAACGAGCAAAACCCCGCCGTAGCAGGGGTTAAGGGCGGTGGGCGTTCGCAGCTTGAACTGCGGACCTCTGCCTTGCGTGACTCTTCCTACTGATTCTGTGCCGGATTCAGGCTCGGACGTAGGCGGATACAGACAGCTCTGAGCGTTCCGACCCGATCAATTGTTGCGGTCTAGACACCCGCGAACACCCCCGATCGCATCGGATGTGCCATTGAGCGGCAGTCACCCACGTCACTATCGCCCACCATACGACACCATCGGGCTGCCTCTCAGCGGCACATGGAGGGCACTCGAATCGTCTGCGTCAGCGCGCCATGCCCGATCAATCGAGCCTGCCCCAGAACAGCGGG
Organism: Microthrixaceae bacterium; assembly: GCA_049647585.1. GTDB lineage: Bacteria > Actinomycetota > Acidimicrobiia > Acidimicrobiales > Microtrichaceae > JAGQSZ01. Next base: position 10,103 of record JBARXY010000007.1, read on the forward strand.
ACCGTGACCTTCGTGATCGAGCCTGATCGGCACGAGTGGGATACTCGAGACTTGGTCGGACCGCGCTCATCGGTCCGCGCCTGCGGTCGCAGATGCCTCGCCGCGGGCGAGACGACCTTCTGCTTGACTGATCAGGTGGCGCGCAGGAGGGAGCAATTGTCGCTCGATCGACAGAAGGTGACCGAATCCCGTCATGCAGGAGTACGGACCCACGAAGGTTCTGTTGCGGGTCGTTCGCGTGCTTCCCGCGGGTCCGTTGGCCCCGTGTGTTCAACTGGTGCACCGCGAGACCGGCATCGAGCTCCGCGACGAGATCCCGTTCGGTCGATTCACGCGTGGCGAACTCCGGCAACTTCAGGACGACGCGATCGAGCGCCTCTACCCCGAACTCGAAGTCTTGGTCGCTCGGGCCCTTCGCATCCCAGGCCGTTCCAACTGACGACATCCCAGTGCCGCCCGGTCAACGTCACGTCGCTGAGTTGGGGCGCCCCAGAACTCCGGAACCGGAACAAGAGCGTCAGCGCCGAGGCGCTTGCCTGCCGTCGATAAGCGAGTGGTTGTCGACGATTGACTCGGCTAGCCCGCCAGCCGTCGAGTATCCGGATGACGTGTTGTCGGGACCGGCTGACGATTCGGGCCTGGTGAGTGCCATAACGACCAGCGCAATGTCTTCGGTTCAACCCGTGCAAGGTTGTTGTCACAACAGAGCTGTTGGCATCCCGTAGGGCTTGCCGAGTTCTTGGGCTAGGTGGCGATCATCTAGCCTCAGATGGCTGTGATGACCCTCGGTGTCGCTACCTTTCTGCTTCAGTGGGCCACTGGTGGTTTGGCCTTTCTATGGGTGACATCGAGGCGCCGGGAAGTCTCGATCGGTTACGGATGGGTGATGCGGATCACCTTCGGGCTGATCGCACTCGGTTCGCTGGTTGTCAGCCTGCGCTACGGGCCGCTGCTGGTGCGAGACATCAGTGCGGCCGGCGTGGTAATCGCCTGCGCCGTCGCCGGATGGGTGTCGTGGGACCGGCGCGGGGCCGGGGTCAAACTTCAGCGTGAACGGATCCAGAAGCGCTCCGCCCGCGTGAGCGCCATGACTGGCATCGACCGCTCCGAGCAACAATTCGACACCGATGCCGATGAGTTTCCGCCGCAACTCGACCTGATCGCACCGGCCATCGGCCTCATCGGAGTCATAGCCGGGGGAGTGCAAGCGGCGACTGGCACAGACACAGCGATGTGGCTGTCTGTGGCACGTACGGTCACGGGAGCGGCGTTCATGGGCTCGGTGTCGGCCGGCATGCTCCTCGGTCACTGGTATCTGACCCAACCCGGACTCCCGCGGGCACCGTTGATCGAACTGGTCAAGTGGATCGGCTACATCTGGCCTGTCGAGGTAGCCCTGCTGCTCATCCCGCCGGGAATGATCTCGGCGTTCGACGGGACGATTGACGATGGCTACAACGGAATGCTCGCCTGGTTCTGGGCCGCTTGCGCCGTTACGACGATCGTGTTGGTTGTCGTCACCAGGATGGCGCTCAAAGAGCGCTACTACTCGGCCGTGATGGCTGCGACCGGACTGTTGTATCTGGCGATTCTGACTGCCTTTGGGACCGACCTGGTCGCCCGAGCGATCATGTCCATGGCCTGAGCCGTCGGGCCGGCCGCACGCACGTAAGCAGTCACGGCCCGGGTTCGTCCCGGTGAACGTCGCTCAGGAGTTCTTCTTGTTGTGCCGGGCGATTGCGGTGGACACCTGGTTGTTGAGTCCTGCGCCCTTGGGCCAACCGGCGTAGTGACTCATGAACACGACGATCTCTTCGAGCTGCTCGGCGCTCAACTCGCCCTTGTCGATCGCTGAGTCGAGTTGGACCTGCAATGTGTCCGACAGCCCTTCGCCGACCATCAGCCCGATCAGCAGTAGTCGCCTGTCCCGAACGGTCAGACCCGGCCGCTCCCAGATCTCTCCGAAGAGGTGTTCGAGCGTGTAGCCGTAGAAATCGCCGGGACCGTCGCCCACCTCGAAGTTGTAGACCTCGCTCATCCGTTCGATGCCGCGTCGGCGCCTCGCGGCCTTTGCTTCGGCTTCGGTGATGCCGACGCCCAGGTCGTTCTGGTCACTCATTATTTCCCCCAAATCCGCCGGTGCCGGCAGACAAATAGTCGAGTTAGAAGTTCATGTCCGGATGGTCCGGCGGTAGCGGATTCTCGCGCTGCCATTCGACCTGACGAGTGACACCGGTTGCCAACGATGTCTTCGGAGCCCAACCGAGCGCCTTGGCCGCAAACTCCGTTGACCCCCCGGTTCGCCTGGCGTCACCGGCGGCGTCGGGCAGCATTTCCAGCTCGATCTTCGAGCCGAGCGCCGACTCGGCGAGTCCGATCAGTTCGGTCATCGACGCGGTCTGGACGTTCGCAACGTTGCAGACCGTCCCCGGAGTGACGTCGTGGAACATCGCTGCCAGGTTCGCGTCAACCACATCGTCGATATAGGTGAAGCTGCGGCTGACCGAGCCATCGCCGTAGAGCGGGAATGGACGATTGTTGAGCGCTGAATCGATCATCCGACGCAGCGCCATGTCGGTGCGCTGACGTGGTCCGAACACCGTGAAGTAGCGCAGCGACACCGTCGGCACCCCGAAGTTGGATGCATAGAGCGTGCAGAGGTGTTCCGCCGCCAGCTTGGTCACCCCATAGGGGCTGACCGGCTTCGGGACTGCGGTCTCGGCAGTGGGGTAGGTTTCGGCATCGCCGTAGACCGAAGAACTGGAAGCTGCAGCGAAGCGCTCGATCGATGATCCCCGGGCTGCTTCGAGGAGTCGCTGCGTTGCCTCGATGTTGCGCTTCACATAGATGTCGAACCCGTCCGCCCACGAGGCGCGCACCCCGGGCTGTCCTGCCAGGTGCAACACCACGTCGATGCCACCGAGTAGTTCGACAGGGTCGGCTTCAACCAGGTCAACCTCGAGCAGCTCAAACTTTGGATCCGTGAGAGCGACCTTCAGGTTCGCCCGCTTGAGACCCGGGTCGTAGTTGTCGGTGAACATGTCCACGCCGCGGACCGTGTGACCGCCTGCTAACAGACGTTCGGTGGTGTGGCTGCCGATGAACCCGGCGCAGCCCGTCAGCAGTACGCGTTTGGGCGCAACGCCACCTGCCTCCGGTTCCCCTGCCGCCGCTGAGTTTCCTGAATCCATCGCCCCGCCGCTACTCATCGAGCGACGAAGTACTTCGCCCGCGGGTGATGACAGATCAGCGCCGAAGTGGTCTGCTCCGGGTGGTACTGGAAGCCGGTGTCCTCGCTGCACTCGACATCGATGCGGTCCGCGCCGAGCAGTCTGGCAACGGTCTCGTTGTCCTCAAGATCGGGACACGCGGGATAGCCCCAGGAGTAGCGGCCGCTGCGGTACTTCTGGCGAAACAGGCCGGCCAATGCGGTGGTGGTCGGATTGCCGACGATCGGTTCGGGATCCTGATCGGCGAAGCCCCATTCCTCACGGATGCGGCGGTGCCAGAACTCGGCGAGCGCCTCGGCCATCTCGACACCAAGGCCGTGCAGCAGCAGATACTCCTGGTAGCGGTTCTCGGCGAAGAGTTTCGCGGTGCGTTCAGAGACCGCTGCGCCCATCGAGGCGATCTGGAACGCCGCGTAGTCCGGCTCTCCCGACTCGACAGACCGGAAGAAATCAGCGATGCACATGAACGGATCCTTCTGCTGACGCGGGAAGGGGAACCGTGCGACCTCGTCCGTTCGGGATTCGTCGGAGAAGACCACCAGGTCGTTGCCGTCGGAGTTGACCGGGAAGTATCCGTAGACGAGCTGTGGGATCAGCAAGCCCTCGCCCTTGGCGTCTGCGAGTTGTTCACGAAAGATTGGCGCAATCCGCTCCTTGAACTCGTCGTCGGTCTCCTTCTCGCCCGACGGCAGCGTCTCGGGTCGGAACTGCCACTGGTTGCGGAACAGCCCGGTCTTGTTGACGTAGCCGGAGATGTCATCGATCGATAGACCCTTGATGACCTTGGATCCCAGGAACGGCGGAACGTAGACCTCGTTGTCGGTTTCGACTGAAGGGGAGCGGTCAGGAACCTCGACCGGCTCCTGGGGTCCTTCCTTGGCAACCCGGTGGCGGTGCAGCTCGCGGCCCGACGGCACGGTTCCGTATTCGGGGTCCTCATCACCGCGTCTGATCTCGCCGAGTCTGTCCATCACCCGAAGTCCCTCGAAGGCATCCTTGCCGTAGAAAAGTCGGCCTTCGTAGATCTCGCGCAGATCCTTCTCGACATAGGTGCGGGTGAGTGCCGCTCCGCCGAGCAGCACCGGAATGTCCTGCAGGCCGCGCTCGTTGAGTTCGTTCAGGTTGTCGCGCATTATCAGCGTCGACTTCACGAGGAGTCCCGACATGCCAATCGCGTCGGCCTTGACCTCGATCGCCTTGTCGATCATCTCCGAGATCGAGATCTTGATGCCCAGGTTGTGCACCTCGTAGCCGTTGTTGGTCAGGATGATGTCGACGAGGTTCTTGCCGATGTCGTGGACGTCGCCCTTGACCGTGGCGAGGACGACCCTGCCCTTTCCGCCGGTGTCGTCGGTCTGTTCCATCATCGGCTCGAGGTAGGCAACCGCGGCCTTCATCGTCTCGGCCGACTGCAACACGAAGGGCAGTTGCATCTCGCCGGTGGCGAAGCGCTCACCGACGACCTTCATGCCGGCCAGGAGTATGTCGTTGATGATGCCGAGCGGGGTCAGGTCTGCAGCGAGCGCCTGGTCGAGTTCGGGTATCAGCCCTTCCCGGTCGCCGTCGATGATGCGCTGCGACAGTCGCTGATCGATCGTCCAGTCCGTCTTGTCCTCAACGACTACCTCGGCGGCGTTGACGTCGGCGAAGATCTCGAGGAGCTTGACCAGCGGGTCGTAGTTCGCCTCACCGTTGGAGAGGACACCCGCTGCTCCGCGTCGGTCCCAGATCAGATCCAGACAGACGTCGCGCTGCTCCTCGGGAATCCGGCTGAGGGGAAGAATCTTCGAGGCATGGACGATCGCCGAGTCGAGTCCAGCTTGCTGACACTCGTGTAGGAACACGCTGTTGAGTACGTGTCGCGCCGCCGGCTTGAGCCCGAAACTGACGTTCGACAAGCCGAGAGTGGTACTGACCCCGGGGAGTTCTGTCTTGATGCGTGCGATCGTCTCGATCGTCGCGATCGCGTCCTTGCGGAGGTCCTCGTCGCCTGTCGACAGGGGGAAGGTCAGCGCGTCGAAGATCAGATCCTCGGGCTCCAGGCCGTAGCGGTCGATGGCCAGATTGGTGATGCGGTGGGCAACCTGCATCTTCCACTCGACGTCGCGGGCCTGGCCCTTTTCGTCGATCAGCAGACAGATGACGGCAGCGCCGTAGTCGCGGGCAAGGCTCAGTATCCGGTCTGCCCGTGAACCTTCGGTGTCGGAGTCCTCGAGGTTGGCCGAGTTGAGGATCGCCCGGCCTCCGATCCACTTGAGCCCCGCTTCGATCACTTCAGGCTCGGTCGAGTCCAGCACCAGCGGCACCGATGATTGCGTCGCGAACCGCTGGGCGATTTCGTCCATGTCGACGGCGCCGTCACGGCCCACATAATCGACGCAGACATCGATGATGTTGGAGCCTTCCTTGACCTGGTCCTTGGCCATTGCGACACAGGTGTCCCAGTCCTCAGCGAGCATCGCCTCACGGAACTTCTTGGATCCGTTCGCATTGGTCCTCTCGCCGATCATCAACAGATTGGCTGCAGATCCGTCACCGCCGCCGATCGCGACGGGGGAGTAGATCGACGAGACACCGTGCTCGAAATCGGGGTTGCGCTTGGCAGGCTCGAGATCCTTGACGGCTTCGACGAGTTGGCGGATGTACTCGGGAGTGGTTCCGCAGCACCCGCCGACGATCGTCACACCCAGGTCGGTGATGAAGCGGCTCTGGTGCTCCACGAACGCCTCGGCGGTCAGGTCGTAGTGCATGTGTCCGTCGACCACCGAAGGGAGGCCCGCGTTGGGGAGCACCGAGATCGGAATACGTGAGTGCTGGGAGAGGAAGCGGATGTGCTCGCTCATCTCCTCGGGTCCCGTTGCGCAGTTGATGCCGATGACGTCGGGCTTCATGGCGTCGAGCGATACCAGCGCTGCGCCGATCTCAGATCCGGGCAGCATCCGGCCGGTCATCTCGATGGTGACCTGGGTCTGGATAGGAACTTCGACCCCGACATCGGCCATCGCGGCCCTACAGCCGTGCATGCTGGCCTTGATTCCCAGCAGGTCGAACTGCGTTTCGAGCAGGAGTACGTCGACTCCACCGCGGAGCAGTCCGCGGGCCTGTTCGGCGATCTGGTCCCGTAACTCGTCGAAACGGACGTGTCCCAGCGACGCGAAGCGGGTTCCCGGTCCTATAGAACCCGCCACGAAACGTGGCTTGTCCTCGGTCGAGAACTGGTCGGCGACCTCGCGAGCGATGCGAGCGGCCATTTCGTTGAGTTCCTCGGTTCGGTCACCGAGGCCGTATTCGTTGAGGGTTGCCCGCATGCCGCCGAAGCTGTTGGTCTCGATGACGTCGGCGCCGGCTTCTAGATATTCCGAGTGCATCTGCCGGATGACGTCCGGCCGTGATTCATTGAGAATCTCGGGGCACCCCTCAAGCTCGGGTGACCCGTAGTCCTCGATCTGGAGGTCCTGCACTTGAAGCCATGTTCCGGCTGCGCCGTCGAAGACCAGCACCCGGTCAGCGACAGCTTCGAGAAATCTACTTTGTGTCATTGTGCCCAACAGGCTACTGCCCGGTTGTGCTTCCGATGGAAGGCCGAGGCCGTGGAAGCCGAGTGCTACGACGACGTTAGGCTTCGATCGCTGAACCGCTTCGATCGCTCGACTATTTCGATCGCTCGACTATTTCGATCGCTCAACTATTTCGATCGCTCAACTATTTCGATCGCTCAACTGTAAGGAGACGGCGTTGAAGATCTACACGCGCAAGGGTGACGACGGAACAACCGGGCTCTACTTCGGTGGGCGGGTGTCGAAGGACTCGGCGGCCCCAGCCGCCTACGGAGACGTCGACGAGGCCCAGGCCGCCATAGGCGTTGCGAGGGCGCACACTGCGGCGGATGGCGAACTCAACACGGTGCTGGTGAAGTTGGAGCGCGACCTCTGGATCCTGATGGCCGACCTTGCGACCCCGGAGGACAACCGCCACAAGCTCACACCCGGTGTTTCGCTCGTGACCGAAGGGATGGTCGCCCATCTTGAGGAGTTGATCGACGACTTCTCGGCCCGATTCGAGTTGCCCAAGGAGTTCGTCGTTCCCGGCGAGGAACCCGTGGCGGCTTTCCTGGACCTCGCCCGTACCGTGGTCAGGCGGGCTGAGCGCACGAGTATCGCCGCAGCCGAACCCGGTTCACAGGTGGTGCAGTACCTGAACCGCCTATCCGACCTTGTGTGGACCTTGGCGAGGTGGCAGGAGGGTTCCTCGGTCACCGCCAAGAGCATCGACTGATCGCACCACTGTTGTTACCTAAGGTGGACCGCGGTTCCTGAAGTTGTTTCCGGGGATCACGTTCGAATCCGGCGGAGTAGGAGTGCAACTGTGGCTGATCTGGTTGAGGTGAAGGTTTCCAAGGCCGTACCAACGGCGGCGACGGCGGTGGGCGAGCCGGTGTTCTCCGATCGCCTCAAGAAGATCGACGGAGTACGCCCAGCAACCCTGACCAGAGCCGGGTTCACCGGAAAAGTCGGCTCGAAGCTCGTTCTGACCGACACCGACGGAACGCGGGTGCTCGTCGGAATGGGGCGTTCGACCGAGGTCGGCACGACAGAACTCCGCCGTTCGGCAGCGGTTTTCTCCCGCTCGCTCACGAGCCACTCAAGAGTTGGGTTCGACTTGGAGCGGGTACTCGATCTGGGCATCGACGGCCTCGATGACTCTGAGGCGCTTCGTGCCGTCACGGAGGGCCTCATCTTGGGGGCCTACTCCTTCGACACCTACAAGGACGCTTCGGCCTCCCAGAAGAACAAGCTCAACACGGTCGTCATCGGAGTCGGAGAGCGGGCCCGTTCGATCGGTGGTCTTGCAGCCGGCCGCGAAACCGCGGCAGCAGTGTGTTTCGCCCGGGACCTGGTCAATGAACCCGGGGGTTCACTCACCCCTACGGTTTTTGCGGAGCGTTCGGCGGAGCGGGCAGCGGCGGTAGGTGTCACTGCGGAAGTCCTTGACGAGGAGGCGATCGCGGCTGCAGGGCTAGGTGGTCTGATCGCGGTGAACCTCGGCTCGGAAGAGGCGCCTCGACTGCTCAAATTGACCTATGAACCGTCGGAGGGCACTGCGGCCCGGACCGAGGATGGCTCCATCGAGACGGTGGCATTGGTTGGCAAGGGGATCACCTTCGATTCGGGTGGGCTTTCCCTGAAACCTGCCGAATCGATGATCGGTATGAAGAACGACATGGCGGGTGCAGCAGCGGTGATCGGTGCGATGTGTGCCCTTCCCTCCCTCGACGTTCCGGTGCGCGTGGTGTCGTTCACACCGATGACCGACAACATGACCGGCGGCCGGGCTCAACGTCCGGGTGACATCTACAAGGCTCGCAACGGCAAATCGATCGAGGTTCTCAACACCGATGCAGAAGGTCGTCTGGTCCTTGCCGAGGCTCTGATTCTGGCGAGCGAGCAGGAACCCGCCGCGATCGTTGACCTCGCAACCCTGACCGGGGCATGCCTGGTGGCCCTCGGCCAGAAGATCGCAGGGCTGATGGGCAACGACGACGACTTCGTCTCGCAGGTGTCGGCAGCTGCGGAGGAAGCCGGTGAGCGTGTCTGGCACCTACCTCTTCCCGACGACTACCGCAAGGGTCTCGAATCCGATATCGCGGACCTGAGAAACATCTCGAAGGGCCGCTTCGGAGGGACTCTCACCGCAGGTCTGTTCCTGAGGGAGTTCGTCGGCGAGGGAATCCCGTGGGTCCACCTTGATATCGCTGGTCCGGCTTTCCTGCCCGATGTCGATGGCGAAAACTCCTCGGGGGCTACCGGATTCGGTGTTCGCACGCTCCTGCGTCTCTTGGAGACCTGGGGTGCGGACGACGACGATGCTGACGAGGAAGAACAGGTCGAAGAGGGCTGACCCGCCCGGGCCCAGCCGCGACTCAGGCAGCCAACGGACCGCGAGGTCCGGGAGCAGCCGGAGAGTGCGCGGCGAGCCACTTGTTGTGAGAGGTCCTGGTAGCGAGCGGAAGTCGGGCGAGCTGACGGGTGGTCAGCGTCGGCAGGTGGAGTCGGACCTCGAGTTCCTCGGGTGAGATCCGTCGGGCCATACCGAAGGTGCAGGACCGATCGATCGTGCGGTTGATAGGGGCCTGCTGGCCGGTTCCGCCGCCCAGTCCGATCGCCCGAGCGGTGTCGGTGAGCACGATCTGGAATCCCTCGGGATGTGCTTCGAACCCTCTGGCAAGGCGCCGGAGGAGGCAGATCACGGATGGTCCCAGTACGCCCAACCAGAATCTCTCGGTGTACTCACTTGTAACCGAGTGGCCCTCGAGTGCGAGCGACGGATCCCACCACGGTCGGACTACCAGAGCTTGTTCGGACGGAGCTGGTTCATTCAGGGCTTGTTCCGAAGCCAAGTGTGAAACCGACGGGTGATCTTGCAGGGACATTGGGCCTCCCGGAGAGATGATGTCCCGCCAACGTAGAAACGAACGCCGGGCCTGTCATCGGGGAGAGGGACCCCGGGAGAGTGCGGATCTGTCAGACCCTGCCGTAGTCGTCCTCGAGGCGGATGATGTCGTCCTCGCCGAAGTATGTGCCGTGCTGGACCTCGATGAATACCAGCGGCGCGCTTTCGTGCAGATTCTCTATCCGGTGCGCGGTGCCAGCAGGAATGTCGATCGTGTCGCCGGGGCCTACCGAAATTTCAGACTCATCCAGAACTGCGAGCCCAAGGCCTTGGACGAAGAACCAGTGCTCTGAGCGTTGCGTGTGGCGCTGGTAGCTGATCCGCCGACCCGGTTCCACGAAGATCCGCTTGACCTTGTGGTCCGCCGCGTCCGAGAGGACCTCGTACTGGCCCCAAGGGCGCGTGGTTGCTTCCATACCGACATCTTTACCTACAGGTGGTCCGTGTGTCCTAACCGACTGTGGATTCCAGCCGCTCCCGCCGGGGGCCGGTCCGGAGGCGATCTCTACTCAAGGCCGGTAGCCGAACTCTTCTGCCACAGGTGACACGACCCTGGAAAGTTCCCGCATGTCGGCGGCCTGAAGTGGGCTCCGGGTGCTCAGCCCCAGGTTGTCGCCCAGCACACGCTCGTCGAATTCCAGTCCCAAGAAATCCTGAATTCGGGTGATCGTCTCCGAGTCCTTGGTCAAATCTTCGTACCTGACGAGTAGTCCGCCGAGGCGTTCTGCGCCCTCGCGAAATCCGCCGGCAAGGTCGGCCCATTTCGTCCCGAAGTCGCTGGCGGTGCGGACCACGTCCTCGGGCCAATTCCAGGTCCAATCAGAACCGGAGTAGGACGCAAAGGAGTCATAGGGATTCCGGACCAGGAAAACCAGCCGTGCCTCCGGGAACAAGGTCTTCAGGTACCGGGCATGATCGATACCCCATCGGACCTCCTTGATTCCCCACCGCGGGTACCCCAGGTCATTTGCAGGCACCTGAAAGAGGGTCCTTATGAACGCACGCTGCGCTTCGAGGAGAGACTCCTTCGGCGGATACAGATTGGCGATGAAACGGTCGACAAGAGGACCCTCGTCGGGATGTTGACCGATGATCCATTTCTCCTTGAAGACCCGCTCGTCCAATGGCGGGAGCATGTCCATGAGCCGCTGAATCGGCAACGAATCCGCATATGGCTCTCCCCACACCAACACGGATCCGGACGACACGACCAACCTCTGCAGCAGCGTCGAACCGGATCTCCACCCGGCCGAGAAAATGAGTACGGGACTGTCATCAACCGGGCAAGCGATGGACTCCAGGACGGCCAGACCATCGCCGGTCCCGGGAAGTGACGTTCCACCGGAACCTGAACTACCTCGCAGTCGGACCTTGACCGCCCGCTTTGCCCTGGAGGTCAATGACGGCATCGCTTCGGACATTCACGCTTCTCCTTGGCGCTTCACAGCGGAATATCCCGCGCTTCCAGATAGTTGACCACATTGGTAGGGTTTACCGGGCTTGGGTGAGCATATCTTGAACCCCGTATCTACCGACGGGCCTACCTCAGCAAAATTCCAGAGCCATAGAGGACCAAATGAGCAACTTCCGAGATCTTCTGAATTCCACCAAGAGCGAAATTCGTGAGGTCGACACGGCGACCGCCGAAGAGCAGCGCGACGCCGGGTCGATCGTCCTCGACGTGCGCGAGGCCGATGAGTTCGAACAAGGTGCGGTACCCGGATCCATCTTCATCCCACGTGGGCACCTCGAGTCCCAGGTCGAGGGTCGGCTTCTCGACAAGTCCGCACCTGTCGTCGTGATGTGTGCCGGCGGCACCCGATCGGCCTTCGCCGCTCGGACCCTGGGTGAGCTCGGCTACACCGACGTGGTCTCGATGGCTGGTGGTTTCAACAAGTGGAAGGACGAAGGTCGGGACTGGAAACGTCCTCGGGTTCTCTCCCCAGATCAGCGCAACCGGTACTCACGTCACCTTCTGATGAACGAGGTCGGCGAAGCAGGACAGCTGAAGCTCCTCGACGCCAAGGTTCTGCTCCTAGGAGCCGGCGGACTCGGATCGCCAGCCGGTCTGTACCTGGCCGCCGCCGGAGTCGGCACCATCGGTATCGTCGATATGGACGTGGTCGACGAGTCCAACCTGCAGCGCCAGATCCTCCACAACACCGACACCATCGGTGAGCGCAAGGTTGATTCTGCAAAGAAGACCCTGAACCGACTAAACCCCGACATCAACATCGTCACCCACGACATCCGTCTGGACGCGAACAACATCGAAAGCGTCATATCGGACTACGACGTCGTCGTTGACGGTGCTGACAACTTCCCCGTGCGCTACATGCTCAACGACGCCTCGGTGAAGCTCGGAATCCCCGTGGTGCACGGCTCAATCTTCCGTTTCGAGGGACAGGTCACTGTCTTCGACCCGAAGAACGGGCCGACCTACCGCGACATGCTGCCCGAACCGCCGCCAGCCGAAATGGCACCCAGCTGCTCCGAAGCTGGAGTTCTCGGTGTGCTTCCCGGAATCGTCGGTTGTATCCAGGCGGTCGAGACGATGAAGCTGATTCTCGGTATAGGCACCAGTCTCGTCGGGCGGTACCTGACCTTCGACGCAGCGGACATGGAGTTCCGCGAGTACAAGTTGCACAAGGACCCGAACAACCAGATCACCTGGGAGAACCGGGACCAGATCCAGGTCACCGAGATGGAAGGGCTGTGCCAGCCTTCTCCGCTCCAGGCTCCAGCTGCTGCCTGAGGTCGTTACGCATCTAGCTTGAGGTGATGGCCAACGGTCCCACGCCCCTGGTTCGGGTCGTAGTCGTCAACTGGAACTCGGCGTGGTTCACTGCTCGGTGTCTGCGTTCGCTTCTGGACACCGAGTGGCCGGCGGATCGTCTCGAAATTGTCGTAGTGGACAACGGTTCATATGACGGATCGCTCGAGCAGCTCGTTCACCAATTTCCACGGGTCCGTTTCATCCGCAATGCCGACAATCTGGGCTTTGCCGAAGGCTGCAACCGGGCGATGCGTGACCTCGACGGTGTCGACCACGTAGCGCTGGTCAACAACGACGCCGTAGTGGAACCGGGTTGGCTCAAACCCCTGGTGGACGCGCTGGAGCGCGACCCAAGCGTGGGTGCATCTGCCGCCCGACTGGTCCTGGAACCGACCTTCGTTCCGGTCGATCTGACGCTCAGCGGGGATCCGTGCACGATCGAGAAGGTCCTCGTCGGTGGGGTCGATGCGACCGCCCGGACGCAGTTCATCGGCGCAACCGCCGTGGGCGACGTGTTCTGGCCGATGGACATCGCCCATCACGTGTCGGACCGGGCAAGGTTGATGGTTCCAGTCGGAATCGGCGGACAGGAGATGAGCCTTTCGTTCCGAGGGAGGGGACGGATCACTGTCTCTACTCCCACTGAGCAGGTCTCGGCACAACTCGATGGTGAGACAACCGCGATCCACATCGCTGCGGGCCACGACAGGGTCGAGTTGCTCAACGGAATCGGCACCGACCGCGGATCGGATTCAGAAGGCTTCGATCGACACTTTGGGGAACCCGTCGGCGAAGTGGTCGAAAGGCACGGCGGCGAAACAGCTGGTACGAACGGTTCCGCCGCGATCCCAGGTGAATCTGTCCCCGGGTTCTGTGGCGGCGGGGTGCTGCTCCGCTCCGAGATGTTGAGAAGCGTCGGCCTGTTCGACCCGAGATATTTCGCCTACTACGAGGACATGGATCTGTCGTGGAGGGCGACTCGGGCGGGTTGGAAAGTTCTGACCGCCCCGGAATCCGTGATCCGTCACGCCTTCGGAGGGTCTGGCGGCTCGGCCAGTACGGCCTTCTTTTTCCTGAACTACCGAAACTGGTTGCTGACCGTGATCCGCAACGGAGACGCCTCTACGAAAAGACGTGCCTTCCGTTCGGCATGGGACCGCATTAAATGGGCTCTGAAGTCCAATGTGTTGGCCCCGTTGCGACACGGGCGACGGCCCCGGCTCCGGCTGACTCTGGCGTGGGGCCGGGTTGTCCTTGCGGTGTTTCTGGCGACACCTGGTGTCATGGCACGTAGGCGATTGGCCCCTCCGGGAACGAGGCCGACAGATCGGGTTCGGTCGCGACTCCAACCCGCGTCCAGGCCCGGTCCGCCGAGCTCCCGCCCCGGTGGCCCGGCAATCGCCTATGTCGATCTCACGGCATGGTTCGAGCAACCCGGCGGCCCACCCGCGCCCGCGGGCCCACCCGCGCCCGACGGCCCAGCCGCGCCCGCGGGGCCAGCTGTGTCGGCAGTAGCCATCGAGGCGTTGGAGCAATTCCTCACCACCACACTGATGATTCAGGCCGTACCTGTCCGGCGAGCCGACAGCGCCGAGGGTGGGAGCGGCGCATATCGGCGTCTCACAGCGGCCGAGATGGGATGGATCCTGGAAGTCCCCGGCCCCTACTCGACCGGTGACAGCGGCCTACTGGACGTCACCGTGCCCGCTCATGGATCCGTGAGGGTCGTGATCCGTCCGGACGGCGAAGTCATTCTCGACAGCGAAACACACACCGCGGCGGAAGCACTTGCCGTGGTAGTCGCACGGCACGGGACGAGCCGGAACTCCTGAACCGCCCGCTGGCGTCGGTCAGGTGGCCGGCAAGGCCTCGCCGGGGTGCGCAATCTTCAAGGTGCAAGGGCGAACCTGCTAGAACCTCCTCACGTGAAAGGCCTTATCCTCTCCGGCGGCGCCGGCACGCGGTTGCGTCCCATTACCCACACCAGCGCCAAGCAGTTGGTGCCGGTGGCCAACAAGCCGATCCTCTACTACGGGATCGAAGACATGGTCGAGGCGGGAATCGTCGACATCGGCATCGTCATCGGCGAAACCGGGGCCGAGGTCCGAGAGGCGGTCGGCGATGGTTCCGCCTTCGGCGCACGAATTACGTATATTCCCCAGGAGTCGCCCCTCGGGTTGGCCCACTGCGTGTCGATCGCTCACGAGTTTCTCGGCGACGACGACTTCGTCATGTACCTGGGTGACAACATGCTCCAGCAGGGGCTGACCGACTTCGTCACCCGTTTCGAAGCCCAGCGCGCAGCAAACGGCCATTCAAGCGGTCCTGAGTCCCTGGCAGCCCAGATCCTGCTGTGCCCGGTGCCCGATCCCGATCGCTTCGGGGTAGCCGAGGTCAACGCAGAGGGTCACGTGGTCCGCCTGGTGGAGAAGCCGAAGGATCCGCCATCGAACCTGGCGCTGGTCGGCGTATATCTCTTCACAGCCGCAATTCACGAAGCCGTTGCGTCCATAAAGCCATCCGAGCGTGGTGAGCTAGAGATCACCGATGCACTGCAGTGGCTGATCGACCATGGTCGCGTCGTAGCCCATGACACGCTCACCGGTTGGTGGCTCGACACCGGCAAGAAGGACCCTCTGCTCGAGTCCAACCGTCGGGTCCTCGAGACTCTCGAACCGCGCATCGACGGCGAAGTGGACGATTTGTCCGATATCGACGGGCGTGTCGTCATCGAAGCCGGCGCCAAGGTGATCAACTCCCGGGTGCGGGGCCCCGCCATAATCGGCGCAGGAGCCACGATAGAGAACACCTACATCGGTCCCTTCACCGCCATCGCGGCCGGTTGCATCATCACCGAGTCCGAGGTGGAGCACTCCGTCATCCTCGAACGCGCCATCATCAGCGACGTTCCCAGGCTCACTGATTCCCTCATCGGCAGGGACACCGAGGTTCGTCGGACCCGCCAGCGCCCAACTGCGACCCGGCTGATGATCGGTGACCACTGCTCAATCGACCTCGAGTAGGAGAGATCTCGATGCCCAATATCACCCCATCCGAAAAGATCGACGGCGTGTTCATCGTCGAGCCGACCCTCTATGGCGACGAACGCGGCTACTTCGTCGAGACCTACCGTCGCCAGTGGTTTCCCAACGGTCGAGAGATGATCCAGGGCAACCGGGGTAACAGAATCGCCGGTTGCATTGTCGGGCTCCACTACCACTTGCACCAGTCCGACTATTGGTACGTGCCATTCGGTCACGCCCGGGTCGTGCTGCACGACCTACGTGAGGGAAGTGCGACCGATGGCGCCACGCAGACCTTTGACCTCGGCGAGGTCGACGGCGGCGAGAACAACCATCTCGGTATCTATATTCCGCCCGGCGTGGCCCACGGTTTCGCCAGCCTGAGCGATATGGCCATCACCTACCTGGTCGACGGCTACTACAACCCCGCCGACGAACTTGGCGTCGCCTGGGACGACCCTGCGGTCGACGCAGACTGGGGTCTGGCAGATCCGATCCTCTCCGAGCGTGACCGCAACAACCCGACCCGGGCCGAGATCGAACCGCAGTGGCGCGCCCACGTCGCGCTGCGCAGTTGAACCGGGCAGACCAGGGCAGACCAGGCCACGTAGGCCAGGATAACTAGGCCAGGATAACTAGGAGAGAAATGCGACTGTTCATCACCGGTGGAGCTGGGTTCATCGGATCCAACTACGTCCACCATGTCCTGGAGACGACCGACGACGAAGTCACGGTCTTCGACGCGCTGACCTACGCCGGCAACCGGGCGAACTTGGCCGATCTGGAGTCGAACCCACGCTTCAAGTTCGTCCAGGGAGACATCTGTGACCGCGAGGCGGTAGGCGCCGCCCTACCCGGTCACGACGCGGTGGTGCATTTTGCAGCCGAGAGCCATGTCGACCGTTCCCTCCTCGATCCCGATGTGTTCGTGCGGACCAACTGCTCGGGCACCAACGTGATGTGTGACATCGCGACCCAGGTCGGCGTCGAACGGTTTCTGCACATCTCGACCGACGAGGTCTACGGGTCGATCGACGAAGGGTCGTTCACAGAGACCGATGTCCTTGCCCCTCGCTCGCCCTATTCAGCTGCCAAGGCGGGCTCGGACCTGATTGCTCTGGCGTACCACGAAACCCATGGACTTCCCGTCGTCGTCACCCGCTCGTCGAACCAGTACGGCCCGTACCAGTTCCCCGAGAAGCTGATTCCTTACTTCGTCACGAGCATGCTCGACGACAAGATCGTCCCGCTGTACGGCGACGGACTCAATGTGCGTGACTGGCTCTTCGTCCGGGACAACTGCACAGGCGTCGACTTGGTTCTGCGTACGGGCGAGGTCGGTCAGATCTACAACATCGGCGCCGGCAACGAGCAGACGAACCGCTACATAACTGACCGCCTGCTTGCGATACTCGGCAAGGACGAGTCATCGGTGTCCTACGTCGAGGATCGAAAGGGGCACGACCGTCGCTACTCAATTGCGAGTCAGAAGGTCGCTGCGCTGGGATGGTCGCCTGCTACCAATTTCGATGACGGCCTGGATCAGACCGTCAGGTTCTACAAGGACAACCGTGCTTGGTGGGAACCGTTGATCGACCGAGTCAAGAACCGCTGAGGAACTCACGTGCGCATTCTCGTAACCGGCTCCAGAGGTCAGCTGGGCACCGAAATCATGGAGTTGCTCGGCGGTGCTTCCCAGCATGAGGTGCTGGGACTCGACCTACCAGAGCACGATCTGACCAACCGCGATCACGTCCTGGGAATCATCACCGAATGGGTTCCGGAAGCCATTATCCATGGGGCGGCGTTCACCGCCGTTGACGTTTGCGAAGCCGAACCCGAGACCGCATATCGAGTCAACTGTGCCGCGACACGTTTCGTCGCTGACGGCGCACGTCGCACCGGTGCCCACATGGTCTATGTGTCGACCGACTACGTCTTCGACGGGTCCAAGGACTCGCCGTACGTCGAGTGGGACACACCAAATCCCGAGTCTGTTTACGGCCGTACCAAGCTTGGCGGCGAACTCGAGATTGACCCTGGATGGAGTATCGCAAGAACCTCCTGGGTCTGTGGCTTTCACGGCAACAACATGGTCAAGACGCTGCTGAAGCTTGCGGAGGAGAGGGACACGCTCTCTTTCGTCGACGACCAGATTGGTCATCCGACCTTCGCCGGGGACCTGGCACAGATGGTCACGAAGCTCGCCGTCGAGCGGGTACCCGGCGTGTTTCACACGACCAATCAGGGCGCTGTCAGCTGGTACGAATTCGCTCAGGCGGTTTTCGAGGCGGGTGGGCACGATCCGGAACGGGTTTCGCCGATCAGCACGGCTGAACTGCAGCCCCCACGCCCGGCCAAGCGACCCGCCAACTCGGTTTTGGACAACATGGCTTGGCGAATGCACGGCTTTGCCGAGAGCCGAGATTTTCGTGAACCGCTGGCCGAGGTTGTCTCCCGACTTCAGGCCGGCTGACCTTTTTACTGGCGCCTGACCGAGGAACTCCGCGTCGAGCGGCATAGGCTGCAACCCATGTATGCACTCCGCCGCGTGCCTCAATTTGCCGCGCGATCGGTTTTCGCCGTCGTGCTCGCCATGGGACTTTCCTTCATCCCAACCCCGGGTTTCGATCTTGTGCCGGTGGCTTCAGCTTCGACCTTGGAACTTCCCGGACTGACTCCGTCCTCCGACGGGCGTGTCGTCGGCGGCGAGGACAAGGTCGATGCGTTCACCGTCATCGGCCTAACGCTGAGCCATGAACCCAGTGGAACCGTCATGCTCCGCGTCAAGGACGCCGTTGATGGTTGGGGTGATTGGGACGAACTGTCGGTCGAAGGTATCGATGCTCCAGATCGGAACTCGTCCGAGAGTGCGTCCGCTCAGGCCGCTCCGGGAGTCGTCAGCGATCCGTACATCCATGTCGGTGCCGTCGGATACCAGTTCGAACTCGACGAACGGGACGCCGAGGGCGCGTCGGTGACCGTCGTCCGGGACGAGTTGACCAGGGCCGTCTCCGAGGCGACTCCACTCGCCGACGCTGCAGTGAGTGAGTCACGGCCGCCGTTCCCGGTCCACACGCGCTCGGAGTGGAGTGCGAGACCGTCCAAGGATGACGTCCCCACAACAGCTCCCTCGACCAAGTTGGCGGTCGTCCATCACACCGATGGTCAGAACAACTACGCGCAGTCCAGTGTCCCGTCCATCCTCCGTGGTATCCAGGCATACCATCAGGACCACAACGGGTGGGACGACATCGGTTACAACTTCCTCGTCGACCGCTTCGGCGGGATCTGGGAAGGCCGCGCTGGCAGCATCAAGGATGTGGTCGTGGGAGCCCACGCCCAAGGGTTCAACACCGGGTCTGTCGGTATCTCGGTCATGGGTGACTTCACCGCCACGAGCGCGAACGGCGCCACGGTTGAGGCCATAGCCAAGGTTGCGGCCTGGCGGCTGACTGCCAGCGGAGCGGACCCGACCAGCAACGTGAGCTACAAGTCGGGTGGCTCACCCAAGTATCCGGTTGACCAGGTGGTGACCCTTCCACGGATCGTCGGTCACCGCGACGTGGGACTCACCGCCTGTCCAGGTTCCATACACGGCCTGCTTCCGACGATCCGGGCTCGTGCCAAGGCGCACTACGTCGAGTGGACCAAGGGACTGCGCCCGGTGGGGACTCTCGACCCCTTGGCGGCCAAGGACGGCCGACTCACCATTCACGGGTGGGCCCAAGTCCCGACTACCGACGTGCCGGTGACGGTCCACATTTCGATCAACGACAAGTGGCGGATCACGACCGCCAATCTGCCTCGCCCGGATGTTGCCGCGGCTCACCCCGAGTTCCGGACCAATGTCGGCTACCAGGTGGTTGTGGATGGACTTCCCAAGGACACGTTGGTCAAGGTCTGCGCCTACGGGCTTAGCCAGGGAGTCTCGGGCAACCCGCTTCTGGGCTGCCGCAACGTCATCGTCAAATAGGGGCGTCGCGCATCCCGGGTGACGGCTTCCGGCACATGGTTCGCGCAGCCGAGGGCCCGCATCTGAGCGAGCCAGAGCGATTACCTCCCGGTAGGGCTCAGGCAAACACTCCGGCGGTGCTGGTGAGCATGACGATGAACCCGATGGCGAGGAATCCGACGGCTGACCGCCTGAGGCGCTTGCGTTCGGCCAATATCGCCAGGCTGGCCACCGCGAGCGGGATGAGGGTCATTCCGTAGCGGGGTGTGACTATCGGGAAATACGAATAGTTGCTCTTGAGGACCTCGAGTTGCACGATCATCGGAAACGAGAACATTCCCAGGAGTGTCGTTGCACCCACCAACCAGCGGGGGGTTCCTCGCCGGTACAGGACCAGGGCGGTGAAAGGGGCGACGGCCAGGAGCAGGTTGAGCACTGACCCCCACGCTCCGATGTAGCGGCTCGACACTGCGGGGTCCAGATAGAAGTCGTTGACCAGCGATGTCCCCGACATGGCGGCCTGGGACCATTCGTCGAACGGGAGCCCGGCGATGTCACGAGAGCTGAGTCCCGCGATCGGACTCGAGTAGCCCGGGGGAGTCCGGGCACTCTGCACTGCCCCCCATCCGCCGTAGACGACAACGATCGCCAACACCATGGCGCCCGCGACACGAATGGCTGGGAATGAAGACTTCCAGCCGCTCCGTCTCCAGAGCACGAGGGCCAGAAGCACGAACACGGCCGCCACAATCAGAACCGCCAGCGAGTTCATGATTTTTGTCGACGCGGCTGCGCCGGCGAGCACCGCCGGAAGGATGTAGCCGGTGTTTCTGTGAAGGACCACCCGACCCAGAATGAACAACGCTGCGACCCCACAGAGCGCTGCGGGGGCATCGTTGGTGACCGTCGAGGACGCGTGGAGGACTCCCGGAATCAGGGGGAGGATGAACGCGGCAGCCAGCGAGTAGCGAACTCTCAGGCGCCAGAACCTCAGGGTCAGATATAGGCCGAACATGGCGGCCCAGAGCCAAACCGCCCCGATTGACCGGGCGGCGGTGGTGAAGTCCACTCCGGTGATCGCTGCCAGCGCACGTGCGGGTACTCCGGTGAGGAAGTAGTAGACGGGTGGATGGAAGGCGTTGTATTGCGTTCCCTGTGCTGGGTATTCGGCCGCAGGCGTGTCGGCTCCGCACGGCGGTAATTCGGCGTCGGCCCGACCGCGACAGGACCACTGGTCGAGGGTGTATCGCGAAAGCGGCTGTCCGGTGCGGGGTAGCTCGAAGTGGCTGGCCCGGTACGCGTAGTCGATGTGGGTGGATTCATCGTAGAGAGACAGCCTTGGGCCGTTCGCTACGGACATGAGCACGAACGTGGCTGCCATCGCTGCAAGCAACAAACCGATGATGATGTCGAGGCGCCGGCCACTGCCCCATTTGTCGAGCGTCCCGTTCTTCTGGGGCCCAGGAGCAAGAGTCGTGCCGGTGTTCATGGGCCTGCACACTAACTTCGGACGCCGGCGTCAAGGACACATGCAGAGACGACACGGGATCTTGGTCTCGCCCGGGCCAACCAGAACACGTCGACCTAGCCGGTCGCTTGGGCACCACTACCATTGCCCCTGTTCATGGTTCCGCACGAGTGGCCGACCGTGGGCAAAAATTCGTGGATGTCCGTTGTTGTCCAGCCTTGTCGAATGGAAACCCGCACGTGGAGTCTTGTGAAGTGAGTGGTCGATGACCGAGCACGAAGGACACGACGTCCCCCTGACAATTCGCAATCGGATCCGGATTAAGGCAACGGAGTCACTTCCGCCGGGTAGTCGTCAGCACCAGATCGCCCGGTTCGGTCTGGAGGCCTACCGCCAGCTTCGCACCGCCGGTTCGGAGCTGGTCGATTTCGGACGTGGCCAGTCCGTTTCCCATCTGCGGCCCTTCACCTATGACCGGTGGTTGGCTGCAGTCTCGACCTCCGACGAGCACCTGGCCGAAATGTCGGAGACCCCGCCGCAGGAGTCGTCCTTCCGTTCCACTGTCGTCATTCTTCCTGGTCCAGGCGCGGTCGGGTCGACGATGGATTCGCTGAGGGCTCAGGTTCTTCACCCGACGTCCATAGTCGATCGTCACCTCGCCGATGGCGACGGGCTGGCCACTCTTGCTGAGGCGATCGACCAAGCGCCGTCTGGCACATTTGTCCTTTCAGTCGTGGCCGGTGATGAATTTGAACCTGATGCGATCGCACGCATCATCGACGCAGTTGACGCAGACCCCCGCGCCCGTGTCGTGACGTGGGACGACGATGTCCGGAGCGCCGGGTCGGTTGGAAGTCCGCTGTTCCACCCGACGACCTATTCCCCCGATGTGCAGCTGTCCGCGAATTCGTTCGGCCGATCATTTGCCGTCCTTTCCGATGCCGCCCGAAAGGCGGGCGGGCTTAGATCGGAGATGGGGACGGACAGCTACTGGGATCTGCTTCTCCGCCTCGATCTGGATGAGGCAGAGGTACTCCATGTACCCAGGATTCTTAGCCATCTGGTGAGTCGCCCTCCCTTCGTCGGCCCGCACGGTCCGGCAGTGGTCGCCGAGCATCTCGGTCGACTGGGTGTGGAAGCGAAGACCTCACGGCGATTCGGAGCGGTTCACCTGCAGTGGCCCGAGGTGGCCGGTCCGAGTGTGTCGATCGTAGTTCCTTCACGGCACAACGAAGAGTTGCTCGGGCAGTTGTTCGACAGCCTCCGGAGCACCGATTACGACGACTGGGAATTGATCGTCGTAGACAATGGCGCCCGGAATGACGAGAGCGAGCAGTTCTACCGAGAGCGTGCTGCCGGCATCAAACACCAGGTTCTCTGGTGGGACGAACCGTTCAACTACAGCGCTGTCAACAACGCGGCGGCCCGGCTTGGGACGGGAGAAGTTCTGGTCCTGTTGAACGATGACACCGTTATCCGCTCACCGGAGTGGTTGCGCGAACTCACCGGCTGGCTCAGCGTCCCAGGAGTGGGCACCGTCGGGGTGCAACTCATCGACCCCGAGGGCCTGATCCAGCACGGCGGTGCGATCGTCGGTGCAGCCGGTATGGCTGACCACCGCTTCCAGGGAATGTCACCGCATTCCGAGACGATCCTCGGCTCCACCGACTGGTACCACGACTCGACGGCCAACACGGGCGCCTGCGTCGCAATCCGCCGCGATCTCTGGGATGAAATCGGAGGTTTCGACGAGAGGTTCGTCCTCTGTGGATCCGACGTGGTTCTGGGAATGGACGCCCGGCGGCGCGGGCTGCGCAACGTCTGCACACCCGCAATCCACGTCGACCACCTGGAGTCGGCCACACGCAAGACCGACGTGCCTGTCGAGGACATATTCGCCAGCTATTGGCGTTACGCCAGGTCGCTGCGTTTCGGAGATCCGTACCACAACCCGAACGTCAGCCTCATCAGCCGTGAGCCCAAGCTTCGGGCTCCGGATGAGCCGACGGCTCTGGAGCGCGTCGGCCCTGCTCTTGGGCGCAGTTTCGGTGGCACCTTCCGCCAGACGGCCTCGGATGCCGACTCTCGGGCGTTCGCCTCGGCCTGTCGTGCAACACGATCGGTGACTGCCTCGGTCGAGTCGTTGCACGCACAAAATTCGGGTGAGATCGACGTCAAGTCGATCAATTGGTTCGTCCCGGACTTCGACAACCCGTTCTACGGCGGTCTGGCGACCATCTTTCGAATCGCCGATCATCTCCGCCGGAACCACGGGGTCGAGAATCGCTTCGTAATCTGGGGCAAGCCGGACGAGCTCTGGACCAGATCGGGTCTCGCCGCGATCTTCCCGGGACTTGAAACCTCCGAACTTGTGATGTGCCCGGGCCTTGAGGCCGCCGATGTGGCTGATGTTCCGTATGCGGACGTCAGTATCGCCACCCAGTGGCAGACGGCCTACCAGGTCGCGCATTTCCAGAACACGCTGCGAAAGTTCTACCTGATCCAGGACTTCGAACCGATGTTCAATCCGGCCGGAACGCTCTATGCGCTGGCGGAGGAGACCTACAAACTCGGGCTCCTGGGCTTGTGCAATACATCGCACCTGTTCGAGCTCTACGAAGATCGATACGACGGCGCCGGGACGGCGTTCACTCCCGCTGTCGACCAGAGGGTCTTCCATGCCGACGGCCGAGCCACCAAGTCAGATGACGAGCCCATCAACCTGTTCGTCTATGCCAGACCGGGGCACTGGCGGAACTGTTGGGAGTTGGCAGAACCCGCGCTACGAGAGGTCAAGGAGAAATTTGGCAGCCGACTTCGAATAGTGACCGCTGGAGCATGGACGTCCTCCGAGGATCTGAAGAACGGAATGGACCACCTCGGCCTGTTGGACTACGTGGACACGGGCGATCTCTACCGGACCTGCGATGTCGGGCTTTCCCTGACCGTGTCTGAGCATCCGTCGTACCTTCCTCTGGAACTGATGGCGTGCGGAGTACCGGTCGTGGCTTTCGATCTGCCAGCCGGATACTGGATTCTTCACGATGAGAAGAACTCGTTGCTGGCGAAACGAACTGTCGATGGTCTGGTAGAGCAACTCACCAGGTTGGTCGAGGATGCCGACTTGCGAGCCCGGTTGCGCGCTGGCGCCCTGACTTCGATTGCTGCTGCCCATTCAAGTTGGGAGAAGAACCTCTCGGAGGTGTACCAGGGGCTCTCCGGCCCGCTGGACGCGTGAGGCCGGTTTAGTGGACGTCGAACAGCTCTTGGCGGATGTTTTCGCCACGCGGGCAGTGACCGAAGACGTCGTCGGCTGACATGGGTGCCAGCGCGGTCAGGCACTATTGTTGCCCGCTATGACCGCTGAACCGGCTGCTCCGACCGTCATTCCCGAGTATGGCCGGTACTACTACGAGCACTACGACGGAAACCCCTACGGTCGAAGCCCTGCATGGATGGCTCGGATGGGTGAGATAGCCGACGCTGTGCAGGCGACCCTGAAGCCGGAGTCGGTCCTCGATGCGGGATGTGCAATGGGGGTTCTCGTCGAGTCGCTGCGTAATCGTGGAATCGATGCCGAGGGCGTCGACATCTCCGAATTCGCAATCGCCCAGGTACCCGAGCAGTTCGCTCCCTACTGCCGCGAAGCGAGCCTTGCCGAGCCGCTGGACAAGAAGTACGACCTGATCATTTCCATCGAGGTTCTCGAACACATCCCCGAGGTCGAACTGCAGAAGGCGATCGACAACCTCTGTGGCTCAACCGATCGCATCCTCTTCTCGAGCACACCGTTCCACTACGAAGACCCGACCCACATCAACATCAAGCAGCCCGAGCAGTGGTCGGTCGAGTTCGCCAAAAGAGGCTTCTTCCGAGACGTCGGCTATGACGCCTCCTTTATCGAGATGTGGTCGGCGCTCTATGTGCGTCGGCCGATGGAGCTCGAGCAGGTAGTGGAGCAGTACGACCGCGACCACTGGTATCAGAAGCGCGAGATCTTCCAGACCCGCAAGGGCATCGTCGAGCTGCAGGCAGCTCTGGCGAAGTTGGAGGACGCGGTGGGATCCGGTTCCGAAGGGTCCGCGACAACCGCCGAGGACCGCGTTCTCGCCGCAATCGCCCGGGCAGCAGATGCCGAAGCCGAGGCCAAACGACAGCAACTGATGCTCACCGACGAGATCATCGGGTCGAAGGCGGCAACGGGTGAGGCGCTCGGCCGGGTGGCCGAACTCGAAGCCGAGTTGATTGCCGCCCACGCACTCCATGCTGCCTACAAGGATCGGTCCAACGAGGTCGAGGATCTGCGACAGCACATCAAGGACATCCATGCATCGACTACGTGGAGGATCATCCAGAAGCTGATGGCCCCGTACCGTCGTATCCGCGGACTCGAAAGCTAACGCCCCGTCACCGTGCCACTGATCTCGATTGTCACTCCCGTCTACAACACCCCTGAGGGTGTTCTGCGGGCAATGGTCAAGTCCGTCCAGATGCAGGAGTTCACCGACTGGGAACTCTGCATGGTCGATGACGGGTCACCCGATCCAGAAGTCAGGGACATCCTCCGGAAGCTGGCTGCCGAGGATCCTCGGATCAGGGTCGAGTTCCGTGAGCAGAACGGCGGAATCGTCGCCGCTTCCAACGATGCACTGGCCATGTGTCGCGGCGAGTTCGTCTCGTTCCTGGATCATGACGACGAGCTCTATCCCGGCGCGCTGCCCTACACGGTCGAGGCAATTCGGGCCGACGCCGAGGTCGACTACGTCTACACCGATGAGGACAAGATCAACGAGCTGGGGTACCGGCACAGTCCGCACCTGAAGCCGGACTGGTCCCCGGAGCGCATGCGCTGCCAGATGTACACATGTCACTTCGGCACGATTCGCAGATCCTTGATCGAGCAGGTCGGCGGCTTCCGTCAGGACTTCGAGGGTTCGCAGGATTTCGATCTGGTTCTGCGCATCAGCGAGTTGGCCCGAAAGATCGTCCACATTCCGATCGTTCTCTACGGGTGGCGCATCATCGAGGGTTCTGCCGCCGGCGACATGAACGCCAAGCCCTATGCGTGGACCGCCGGGCAGCGGGCCGTCCAGAGCCACTGTGACCGAACTGGTGTCGAAGCGACGGTGATCCACGACCTCGATGACCCGGGTCACTACCGGCTCAAGCCCCAGCTGACCAAACACCCCAAGGTGAGCATCGTGATCCCCACCAACGGTGATTCGGCGCAGATCTTCGGACAGGTGGAGCCTCTGATCGAACGGTGCGTCAGATCGGTCGTCGAGAAGTCCACCTATGACAACTACGAGCTGATTGTCGTCGCCGACTCCGTGGTCGGACCCCAGACCAAGTCACGACTAGTGGAACTCGCGGGGGAGCGGCTGACGATCGTCGACTTCGACAAGCCGTTCAACTTCTCACAGAAGATCAACGTGGGAGTCGCGCACAGCACTGGTGAATACCTCCTGATGCTCAACGATGACACGGCCGTCATCACGCCGGAATGGATCGAATCACTCCTGATGTACGCAACGCTCGACGGAGTCGGAGCGGTCGGACCCAAATTGCTGTTCGAGGATGGCCGCGTGCAGCACGCAGGGCTTTCCACCTGTATTCCGGGCTCCGGTCCGGTCCACCTGTACCGAGGGTTTGCCCGTTCGAACATCGGCTACTTCAGCACCTTGAGGATCCCCTCCAACGTTCTTGCTGTAACAGGTGCATGCCTCATGACGCCGCTCGAGGCCTTCGATCGTGCGGGCGGCCTGAGCGAACTGTTCGCAAGTAGCTACAACGACGTCGACTACTGCCTCAAGCTCAGAGAACTCGGACTCCGTTCTGTATATGCACCCGAGTCCGAGCTGTACCATTTCGAATCCATGTCCAGGGACCCGAGCGTCAGCCCAAGTGAGCTCGCCCTGTTCACTCAGAGATGGGGGAGTCTCATAGGCGCCGACCCCTACTACAACAGAAATCTGATGCCCGACAGGGGTGCGATGCGCGTGTCGGGGGACTATGGATTCAGCCTCCATCAACCAATAGAGGCGGCAGGGTGAGTTCTCCCGCTGTGGTGTGGAGCTACCGCACCTGGATCGGCAATCTGGCTCGACGTGAGCTGACGGCCAAACACAAGAGAAGTGTCCTCGGGTGGGCGTGGTCCCTGATCAACCCTGCCGCGACGCTCGCCATCTACACCGTCGTTTTCGGTACGTTCATGCGGATCGAACCACCGATCGCAGGCAACGGAACGACCAAGTCGTTCGCGCTGTTCCTGTTCGTGGGCCTGATCCAGTGGAACTTCTTCAATGCGATCGTCAATGGGTCCATGGGCAGCCTCGAAGGCGCCGGAGGAATGCTCTCCAAGGTCTATTTTCCGCCCGAGTCTCCGGCGATCGCCAACCTCCTGTCGTCGTTGGTGCAGGTCGGAATCGAGACGGCGATCGCCATCTTCGTGTTCAGCCTGATGGGCAACGTCAGCTGGACGCTGATATTCATGATCCCCGTAGTGATGCTCGTGGCGATCTTCTCGCTTGGAGTGGGCCTGTTCGTCAGCGTCTACAACATCATGTATCGCGACATCAACTACCTGGTCGGCATCGCCATGCAGATCCTCTTCTATGCAACCCCGATCATCTATCCGATAACCCTCATTCCGGAACAGCTCCATGGAGTGCCCGCCAGGTGGATTGTCGAGAACCTGAATCCGTTGACGGCCTTCGTCGGCGCAGCGCGTGATGCCCTCTACTTGCTGCAACCTCCTACCGCCGAGGAATGGCTGGTCATGGCGGCGTGGTCAACGGCTGCTCTGCTGCTGGGCTGGTGGACGTTCAACCGGCGGGCTGCCGACCTGATCGAGGAGCTCTGACATGGCGAGCGTTGTAGTTGACGACGTATCGAAGAAATTTCGGCTCTATGCCGAGAGGCCACCGTCGCTCAAGCACAAGTTGCTCACGTCGAGCAAGGGAAAGCCCCGTGATCACTGGGCGCTCAAGAACGTCAGCCTGGAAGTTGCAGAAGGGTCGATGTATGCGCTGATCGGCCACAACGGATCCGGAAAGTCCACGCTCCTGCGACTGATTGCCGGTATCTACAAGCCGACGACAGGCAGCGTTAAGACGAACGGTCGAATCTCGGCCCTGCTGGAACTCGGAGCAGGTTTCCACCCGGATCTGACCGGACGAGAGAATATCTATCTCAACGCGTCGCTCATGGGTCTGTCCCGCAAGGAGATCGACAGCGTCATGGAGTCGGTCATCGACTTCTCCGGTGTCGAGGCATTCATCGACAACCCCGTCAAGCACTACTCGTCAGGCATGTACGTCCGACTCGGCTTCGCAGTCGCGGTCCACGTCAACCCGAAGATCCTCATTATCGATGAGGTCATTTCCGTGGGTGACGAGCAGTTCCAGCGCAAGTGTCTGGATCACCTGTACTCCCTGCGTAAAGAGGGCGTGACCATCATCGTGGTGACTCACTCGACCGGCCTGGTACGCAGCATGTGTGACAGGGCGATCTGGTTGGACCACGGTGTCCCGATGCTCGAGGGCACCGCGATTGAAGTGTCCAACGCCTACATCGAATCGGTAAATGATGCGGAGGCCGAGCTCAAGGATCAGGCTGAGCGCGAGTCCGAGACGGACGGCAAGCCCCGCTACGTGCGACCCGACTCGGAGTTCTCCTGCACAGGAGTCGAGTTCTACGACGACCAGGAAAATCGGATCTCGATGGCCTACAGCGGCGCGCCGCTACGAGTGCGAATCAAGTACAAGGCAACGATTCCCCTCAAGCGGCCCCGGATCAGCTGGGGTGTGTTCCACGAATCGGGTATCTACCTGAACGGCGAGTACCACTACTGGCCGGAGGAGCATTCCGGGCTGGTCGAGGGCGAGGGCTGGGTCGAGAAGCGGTTCGAGCATCTGGACCTCTTCCCGGGCAACTACGACCTGAGCATCGTGTTGGACGACGAGAACGTCCAGCACAACTACCAGCACCTGGACCGGCAGTTCCGACTGACCGTACGTCCGGGGCCAGAGACCGAGGCATTCGGCTTCGTCAATCTGCCTGGTCCTTGGGCCGAGAGCACCGACGTGGGTGCCTAGAAAGCTCCCCTCTCGACAGGTCTACTGACAGGCAGGCTGGTCGACCGGACCCATGTCAGGTCTGCTGGCGACGCCGGAATCGTTGATAGGCGGCGGCGCCCAACAACGCGATCACGGTCGCCGCAGCCACACCGCTGATCAGTAGGCCGGCCGTCACCCCTCGAGGCTCGTAGGTCAGCACCACGGTGTGTTCACCCTTAGCGATCGGCACGGCACCGCTCGAATGGTCGGCGGCGAGGATCTCGGTCTTTTTTCCGTCGACCTCGGCGACCCATCCGTGCTGGATGGGATCGGCGACGACCAGGAAACCGGGTCCGTCGGCGTCGACGTCGATATCAAGGGCATCGTATGAGTCGTCGACCACCTTGACCGTGCCGGATCCACCGGTGGGCAGGTTCGCGGGCTTGTCGAGAACGATTGTGTCGTCATCGATATCGCCGGCCCGGATAGCCGCAATGCGCTCGGTCGGGTCCTCGATGACCTTGTCATTGGCCGCCCAGCGGATTCGCGGGAGAGCGTTCGTCCGTCGATATATCCATGCGCCGCCGGCATAGCTGAGGACCAGCCCGTCGTTCTGGGCATGACAGACGGTGAGGTCCCGGAGTCGGCCGAGTGGGGCGCTGCTCTCCAGGGTCAGCTCGATGCTTCCGGGTTGCAGTTCCAGAAGCGGGACCACGACCGTCAGCGAGGTGCCGGCCTCGACGTCACCGTTCAGGGTGCGTTCACCCCGGACCACCTTGCCGTCGTCGGTTCGTGCCCGCACGACCAGTGACGTGCCCCGATCGAGACTCCGCGGCGTGCTGAAGGTGACCCCTCGGATACCCGGGCCGGTCACTTGGAAGGCTGAGGTCAAGCGACCGTCATCAGAGGGCTCAAGCGGTGTCGGAGGTACATCCCCAAGACAGCGGGCGACGCCCGCCGGGTCGGCCCAGTAGGCAACGCCCATCCGGTCGAACACCGGGGACGATGCACTGACTGGATCTTCGAATGAGACGAACGTCGGGGAACGCATCAGCGCGCCAGCCGAGATGAGCGACTCGGCCCAACGTTGGTCGAAGAAGTTGTGCCCACCGACGTTGCGCAGCCCGTAGTAGGTGCTCGTTCCCGGGAAGAAGGTCAGGCTGAGCGAGGCGAAGCGTTCCTCTCCGAGCACGTCGCTGAGGAACTCGTGCGAAGAGGTTTCCGGGTAGAACTCATCAGGCTGGCTCCGGGGCCAGTAGGGAAGTATCCAGCTCACGGCGTCGACGACAACCACCAGGGCCACCACGGCAATCGCGCCGTAGCGCAGTCGGGGTAGTCGGCTCCAGTGGACCATGGTGACGATTGCGAGGGTGGCGATCGCAGCGAGCACGATGGCGCGGATCACCTCGCCCTGCACGTAGCCGTGAAGGTCCGCCGGAGCGTCCCGGACGAAGCCCAACAAGTAGACCGTGCCGCCGGCGAGGAGCACGACCGTCCAGGCCGTGGCCGCCCATCTGAGAGCGCGGGCGGATATCGGCTGCATGAGCCGATCCAGGCCGAGGCCGGCCCCCAGCGCCAGTAGGAGCAGTGCGCTCGCCTTGACGCGGTCTGCGAGGTTCGTCGACAGGACCGGTAGGCCACGGAACATGTCGTAGATCGGCTCGACCCCGAAGCTGTACAGCAACATGATCGATCCGGCTCCGACGGTCAGAAGCAGCAGCAGGTCCTTGGTCGACGGGCGCCCGCTGAAGACGACGACGAGAACCGCCGTGGCGCAGGCGAGCAGGGCGGCACCGCCGATGAAGCCGACGACCTCGATGTAGTTGAGGGGTCCGAAGTAGCGCTCGGCCGGACCCAGCGCGTTCGGGGCCAGCAGTGTGCCCAGGCCGCGGGCCAACGGACTGTCCGCAGTGACCTTTCTGTTGAGGCCGTAGCTGCCCAGCCGAAGGGCGAAGGGGACCACGGTGATGGCGCTGAGCATCGCGCCCAGGACCGCCGCTCCAACAGCTGCGGCGCTGCGCCGGAGCGCGTCCAGCCAGCCTTCGGACATCTGCACCAGCCGGAAAGTGAGGACGATCGCGGCGGTGCCTACGCCCACCGCTGCGACCGCAGGGAATCCTTCGAGAATGGTGGAGCCCACGATGAGTGCGGCAACAGCAATCCGGTCTGGACTGGTCCGTTCAAGTAGCCGATCGAATGCCCACAGGATGCCGGCTGCGAACATCGAGACCCTGGTGTGGGGCCAGTTCACCCACACCACTTGGAATCCCGACAGCGCGAACATCACCCCTGCGATGCTCGCGGGCCACCGCCTGGTCCCGACCCGGCGAAGGAACAGGAATACGAAACTCCAGGCTCCGATGAGTTCCAGAGCCTTGAGTAGCGCCGGCGTGTACCAGCCGGGGGTGATGAGAGCGATGGCGTTCGACGGGGCGGCCGCGCTTAACCCAAGGCTCGTGGCAAGGTCGGCACCTCCACTGGCAAGCGGGTTCCACAGCGGCCAGTCACCGGCCCGTATCCGGGACACCACCTGCTCCCGTTGGGGAAAAACGCTGTCGAAGTTGTCCGAGAACGGAGCGCCGTGGGTCAGGGTCGCATCGTCGGCGCGCTGGGAGGCCCACGGTTCCCACTGGTAAAGCTGATCCGCCGGCGAGAGCGATCTGACCCCGATCAAGTGCGGTCCGAAGAGCACTACTACCAGCAGAAGCGGAAGGAGCGCGGGGGCGAGCCTGCGCAGGCGTCCGAATCGTTGACCCGAGAATTCCGGCGGGACGTCGCTGTCCTCGATGTCTGGCACCGAGCGGTGCGGTGTCGACGCCATCGCGGCAGATAGTAGTTACCCACCGGGTGTGTCGCGAAGCTGCAGGCCTTGGTCAGCGGTCGGCGCTTGACCGAATGCGTCCTCCGGTAGCCTTCAACCATGGCGTTACGGTTCGTGATCATCGGTGGTGGCCCAGCTGGTACCCAGGCGGCGACCAACGCAGCTCGACTCGGTGCCGAGGTGACGCTCATCGAGCGAGACGTCGTCGGTGGCGCCGCTCACCTGTGGGATTGTGTGCCTTCCAAGGCGATGATCGCCACGGGAGGGGCACTACGGGACGTCACCGGTTCGGTGGGAATGGGTATCGACGTTGCCACCCCGACCGTTGATCTGGAGGCACTCCGCAAGCGTGTCGAAGGTGTCGAGTCCCAACTCGAGAGCTCCGGAAGACGGCTGCTCGAGAGCCAAGGTGTTGAACTGGTACGTGGGACCGGTCGCCTGGTGGACCCCCACACTGTCGTCGCGGACACCGATTCCGGTCCGCTCGAATTCGAAGCGGATGCGATTCTGGTCTCGACCGGCAGTCGTCCCCGGATCCCTGATTGGGCCAATCCCGATGGCGAACGGATCCTGACGACACGTGACGCCTATCCGCCGCGGACCATGCCTGAACACCTGGTGGTCATCGGGTCAGGAGTGACCGGCGTCGAGTTCGTCCACATGTTCTCCAGCTTCGGTTCCGAGGTGACCCTGGTCGTCTCACGCCAACAGGTCCTGCCATCCAAGGACCCAGAGGTCGCTGCGGTACTCGAGGAGAACTTCATCGACAGGGGAGTGCGCCTCTACAAAGGTGCCCGGGCAGTAGGCATCACCACTACGGATAATGGCGTGACCGTTCAGTGCGATGACGGTCGAACCGCAGAAGGCAGCCACGCCCTGTTGGCCATCGGGTCCGTTCCGAACGTCGACGGACTCGGGCTCGCCGAGGCGGGGGTCCATATGGACGGTGGCTGGGTGGTCAACCTGGACCATCATCTGCGGACGAACATTCCGCACATTTATGTGGCTGGCGACATTTCGGGAAAACTCCCACTCTCCTCGGTCGCTTCCATGCAGGGACGCAAGATTGCAGATCACGTGATGGGGCTCCACAAGATCGATCACCGTCACATCGACTACGAGAAGGCCGCCTCGGCAATCTTCACCGACCCCGAGATCGCCGACGTGGGGCTCGCCGAGGCGGACGCATTCTCCGAGGGGCGAAAGGTCAGGGTCACAAAGGTGCCCTTCGCGTCCTCGGCAAAGGCAGTCATCAACAACGAGCCCCGCGGGTTCGTGAAGATCATCTCGGACCCCGCAACCGGTGTCGTCCTCGGTGGGTCGATCGTCGGTCGCCATGCCGCTGAGTTGATCTCGGTACTGGCACTTGCGGTGACGAATTCGCTTCGGGTGAATGATATTGCCGAGTGCATTTTCGTCCATCCGGCACTTTCCGAGGCCCTCTCGGACGCTGCGGAGTAGTAGCTGCGGGGTTCGCACCGCCCCGAAGGGCATCCTCTAGAGTTGCCGGGTGCCTGTCTCCGTTCTGGAAGTTCCACGCCTGGTGGCAGTTTGGTGTCCCAGATGAAGTTGATCATCCAGATCCCTTGCTACAACGAGGAGGAGACGCTGCCGGCGACGCTGGCAGACCTTCCCCGGAAAGTGCCGGGATTCGACATCGTTGAATGGCTCGTCATCGACGATGGCAGCGCCGACCGGACTTCTGAGGTCGCCCGCGAACATGGTGTCGATCATGTGGTTCGTGTGCCCCAGAACCGTGGCCTTGCTAACGCCTTTCTGACCGGTTTGGACTCGGCACTCAAGGCGGGAGCGGACGTAATCGTCAACACGGACGCGGACAACCAGTACGACGGCTCGTGCATACCGGACCTGGTGGCGCCGATCGTCGCCGGTAGCGCCGATCTGGTCATCGGCGAACGGCCGATCGAGGCCGTCGACGACTTCTCGCCCTTGAAGAAGAAGCTTCAGAGGGCCGGCAGCGCCGTAGTTAGGGGATTTTCGGGAACCAACGTCGGAGACGCCGCCTCGGGCTTCCGGGCGTTCAGCCGTGAAACCGCCATTCGCACCCAGGTGTTCGGCAAGTACTCCTACACGATGGAGACGATCGTCCAGGCAGGTTGGGAAGGGATCACCATCTGCGGAGTGCCCATCCGGGTAAACCCGAAGACACGGGAATCACGTTTGGTCAAGAGCATCCCTCGCTACATCTGGCGTTCCGGCACAACCATCGTCAGGTCGTTCGCGCTCTACAAGCCGATGAGGTTCTTCTTCGGACTGGGAGTGCCTCCGTTTCTGGTCGGTCTGGCGCTCGTACTCCGCTGGTTCTATCTGCATGTTCTGACCGACGACGCGGCCAGTCGCGTTCCCAGCCTGGTCGGTGCCGCAGTCATGATGTTGCTTGCCGCACAGATCTGGATCTTCGGACTGTTGGCGGACCTGCTGTCGGCCAACAGGAAGATCATCGCCGCCACCAAGGTTTCGTTGCGGCGCCAGGAACTCGACGAGAGTTCGGGTTGAACGCAGAGCCCGGTCCGCGTTCGGACCGAATTGTCTTCTTCGGCTCCTACGACCAGAGCCTGCACCCGCGGGTAGCGGTTCTGCGCGAGGGGCTCATCGCCCTTGGTCACGACGTCACCCAGGTCAACGAGCCCCTCGGGCTGTCGACCGCCGACAAGGTCCATGCCGCAAGTTCGACAGGGGGTGCACTGCGACTGCTGCGGGCCATCCTCGTCGCCTGGATTCCGCTGTGGCGACGAGGGCGAAAGGTGGAGACCCCGGACCTGGTCGTGGTCGGCTACCTGGGACATTTTGATGTTCACCTCGCCAGAATGGTCTGGCCGAAGGCGGTCATTGCGCTCGATCACATGGTCGGCCTCGCCGACACGGCTCGCGACAGAGGTGTGGCGACCGGGCTCAAGTACAGGTTTCTGAGCTCTCTCGACCGGGCGGCGCTGCGGAAGGCCGACGTAGTGCTCGTCGACACCGCCGAAGAGCTCGGGCAATTGTCCGAAGAGGTCGCGAACCGAGCCGTGGTTGTGCCGGTCGGAGCCACACAGGTCTGGTTCGAACAGTCCACCCCGCCGCCTCCGCCTCCACTGAAGGTGTGCTTCGTGGGGCTGTACACACCCTTGCACGGGGCGACCGTCATCGGGCGGGCAATCGCCCGACTGGCAAATGACCCGCGCATCGAGTTCACGATGGTCGGCTCCGGCCAGGACCTCGACGGGACCGTCTCGGCAGCGAACCAAGGCACAGCGAGCGACGGCAGGACCGCTGAGAACGTGCGTTGGATCGACTGGGTCGACAACGCCGCTCTACCCGACCTGGTTGCGTCGCAGCATGTCTGCCTGGGCATCTTTGGCACGACCCCGAAGGCCATGCGGGTGGTTCCGACGAAGGTGTACCAGGGCCTGGCGGCCGGAAATCTCGTTGTGACCTCCGATACCGAAGTCCAACGCCGAGCACTGGGCGACGTTGCCCTCTACGTACCGGCGGGGGATGACGAGGCCCTCGCCGAATGCCTGTCCAAGGTTGCCGACGACCCGGAACGCTACGGAATCGGTGCATCAGCGGGCCGGGAGAGGGCGGAGAACTTTCTGCCCGAACGGGTCGTGAAGGCACTTGATGACCGGAGAGGAGCCCGGAGAGGAGCGATGTCGCCACGGACAGACCTTTCCCAAGGGCCTGCGATTCCCCCCAATGGCTGGCTGCGCTTCGATCTACTGCGCGGCTATTTCGGAAACCTGGCTCCGTCGAAGGTGCTCGAGATCGGCCCCGGCAGGGGAGCGGTTGCGGCCCGATTGGTGAAGGCCGGTCACGACTACACCGGTGTCGAGATGTCGACCGAGGCGCGAACTGCCACAGCCGAACTGGTCCGCGGTATTCCCGAGGGCACAGGTCGACTCCTGGAGTCGCTCGATGAACTCGCCGGGGACGAACTATTCGACGTCGTGTGCGCTTTCGAGGTTCTGGAACATGTCGAACATGACAGGACGGTCCTTGGTGAGTGGGTCAGCCATCTTCAGCCAGGTGGACTGTTGTTGCTGTCGGTTCCCGCGTGGCCACAGCGCTACTCGACCCACGATTTCGAAGTTGGCCACTTCCGCCGCTACGAACCCCAAGAGCTGGCGGCCATGGCAACCGATCTGGGTCTGGTGGACGTCGAGGCGCGCCTCTATGGATTTCCGCTCGGCTTCGGACTCGAGTGGATCCGCAACACGATGTCGAAGCGCATCCAGAGGGGATCCGAGGTCGAAGCGGAGTCCACCCTCGATCGGACCAAGCGGAGCGGCGGCTGGTTCCAGCCTCCCAGATCGGCAAATTCGTTCATCCGTGCAGGAACCTGGCCGTTCCGAGTGGCCCAACGATTGGTTCCCAATAGGGGGACGGGACTGCTGTTGATCGCCCGCAAACCGGCACTGGGCGAAGCCCGCCCCGGCAGTCGTGGTTGATGAAGAACCGATGGATCCGTCTTGTCGTTCTGGCCGTTGGAATACCGGCGATCGTCATAGCCGGCTGGTACACCTACGGCGATATCAAGGAGCTTGACGCCCCACCGCTGTGGGCGCTCATACCTGCAGCGATGGCCAACATCGTCTCGCTGTGGTGCAGTTCGCGGAGCTGGGAGGTGCTCTTCGGCGCTGCGGTCCCGCGCAGGGTCCTCAACGACGCCTTCTACAGCTCACAGTTGATGAAGTACACCCCCGTCGGTGGCTTCGCACAGGCGTTGGGTCAGGCAGCGATGGCGCGGACCGAGGAGGTCGGCACGGCCCGGGCGGGTACCGCGATGCTCGTCTCCAAGCTGACGATGGTCATCTCGGGTGGAGTGTTCGGACCAGTTCTGAGCCTCTCCAATCCATCCATGCCCGGATGGATCCGTATCGCTCTCCTCCTCACGCCCCTCATATTCCTCTTCGGCAAACGGGAGCTGTTGCAGTGGTCTCTGGACCAACTGCGCAAGGTGCTTCCGCGCACCCCCGACCATACGGTTCTTCCTGCTCAGTCAGATGTCTGGATCTCGGTACTGTGGGCCGTTCCGGCTCTGGGCTTCGCAGGCGTGGCATTCGCTTGCCTTTCGGTACCCGCCGGAATTGACGTCAACTTCGTACAGGCCTCGGCCGGTTTCGCGTTGGCCTGGGTCGTCGGATTCCTGGTGATACCGGTCCCGGCAGGGTTGGGTGTCAGGGAGGCATCGCTGGGGCTGCTCGTCGGCGGCAACCCGGGAGCAAAGCTGGTCGCAGCGGTGCTGTTCAGGGCAGTAGCGATCGTGACCGAGGCTCTGCTCTTCTCGGTCGTCAAACTGCGAAACCGGGGAACGGGGCTGGGCAGCGACGCGCAATCCGGATCTGACCAGTAGCCGGGTCGGGTATGGTTCGCGCAAGTGGCAGCGTCGCCACCGATAGTTGGGGGAGGAACCCGTGAAGAGAATTCGTATTGTGTCGGCGATCAGCGTCATTTCGTTGCTGGTCATGGCCGGCTTCAGCGGGAGTGCTGGGGCTGACCCGGCAGCCGCCGGGCCTCCCACTGCCTCAGTAGCTGCCCAGCCGGACTACCGGCCGCTCGACCCCGCCCGCTTGGCAGATACCAGGTCCGGTCGACCGACCATCGACAACCTGTTCCGTGGTTCAGGACTTGTGACGCCGACCTCTCCTCTGGTGCTCACGGTCGGGGGACGCGGTGGAGTTCCGGCGACCGGCGTGGCCGGAGTGGCACTGAACGTCACCGCGACCGGCGCTCCGATTTCGGGCTACGTGACCGTCTATCCGACCGGTCAGCCTCGGCCCAAGGCGTCAAATATCAACTTCGACCGGAACAAGACCGTCGCCAACTCAGTGATCGCGACCCTGAGCGGCGCCAACCAGGTGACGATTTTCAGTTCGTCCCCCGCCCACATCATCGTGGACGTCTCCGGGTACTTCACCGCCGGAGGAATCACTGCACTGTTGCCGGCCCGATTGGCGGACACCCGTTCAAACGGGACTTCGGTGGATGGCAGCTTCATCCGCAGCGGTCCGATCTCATACAGCAAGAACCTCCAGCTGACCGTCCTGGGCAGAGGCGGCGTGCCTGCTAGCAACGTCGCGGCAGTCGCCCTGAACGTTGTCGCCGTCAACCCGGTCAGCGATGGATACCTGACCGTGTTCCCAACCGGGACGACCCGTCCGAATGCTTCGAACGTCAACTTCGGGCCGGGCCAGACCATTTCCAATTCGGTGGTCGTCAAAGTCGGCTCCGCAGGCCAGGTAACGGTCCTCACATCGAGCCGGGCGACGAACGTCGTAGTGGACGTAACCGGGTACTTCACCACTGGTTCGTCCTATGTAGCGCTGAACCCAGCAAGGTTCGCCGACACCAGACCGACCGGTTCAACCGTCGCTGGCCCGTCCTTCGCTCCCAGTTACAACTCATCCAGAGTGGGTCCGGTCGGGACCCGGACCAGGAACGGCGATCAGATCGACATAGTCGTCTCCAGCCGAGGTTCGATACCCGCCAGCGACACCGGTGCGGTCATCATGAACGTGACGGTCACAGCGCCGAGCACTAGCGGATACCTGACCGTTTTTCCCACCGATTCAAGACGGCCCACGGCATCGACGGTCAACTTCGATGCAGGGAAGACCGTACCAAACATGGTCATTGCCAAGGTCGGTAGGGGTGGCGGCGTCTCCGTCCTTTCTTCGGCCCAGGGCGCGCACGTCGTGGTCGACATTCTCGGCTATCTGCCCGGTGTGTCGACTGCCGGGACTCCCACCACGTGGACATCGATAATGCGGGACTTCGTGAACATGCCGCTCAGCTACGACCGCTGTTATCCGATCGGGTACAAGATCAATCCGGCCGGCGCTCCAACCGGTTGGATTGCAGACATCAAGGCGGCGTTTGCCACGATCACCGCGTCAACCGGGCTGGTCTTTAGCGACCTCGGGACGACGACCGAGGCCCCGACTCCGGGTAGGGAATCGTTCGATGTCAACGACAATCTGAAGCCGATTCTGGTGGCATTTACCACGGAGTCGGTGATTCCGGACCTCGGCGGGAGCGTCGTCGGTGTCGCCGGATCCAACTCACTTGGCGGGTTCGACAGCACAGGCACCTTCTACCTGCCCGAGCAGTTCATAACCGGAGACGCCTACTTCGATCGTGATGCCGCAATCCCGAGCGGCTTCGGTGCGGGGCAGTTCGGCGTCCTGGCACTTCACGAACTGGGCCACGTCGTAGGCCTCGGCCATGTGGACAACACCGATGAGATCATGAATCCGTTCCTGATCAGCCGGGCCGCCTATTACGGGACCGGTGACCTCGACGGGCTCGGCATCCTCTACAAGACCCAGAGCTGCCCGCAGTCGCCCGCCACATACTTGTCGGCGGTATGGGGACCTGACTCTGCCGCTTCGATGTTGGGCAAGCTCGACGGCTCCGGTCTCGAAGCGACAGACCTGGACATCAACCGTCGGGTAATCGTCGACTGACTAGTCCGAGAGTCAGCGCAATGAGGTCAATACAGCGAAGCTCGGAGGTGGATGCCGTCTGTCAGTCGTCGCCTAGGTCCGCGGGAACGTGATTCAGTTCGGCAATTGCCATGTAGCCAAGGCTGACTCTGTTAGCACTTCGAGGAAAATCGGGCGATACATCTCTGATCGATAGCAGTACCCGCTCGATCGTTGAAAGCAGCGCGAGGATAATGCGTCCAACTTTCCTTGATCTCGAGCGGAGCATCGCTTGCCTCAAAAACATACAAATAGCGGTCAACGCAAAATTGCTCAGCAGAGCCAGCAGTCCACCCTTCGCAGTGAGGTTTGTCACCGTCAGGCCCCTAGCTTCTAGCGATGCCGTCAAACCGTGATGCGTGAACCGTCGATGGTCGTGGGGTGGCTCATGTGTCGGATAGAAGTACGGAACTGTGATGATGACGTTTCCGCCAGGAGCTAGAACTCTTCTGATTTCGTGCATCGACGCTTCGAAGTCGGTTACGTGTTCCAGCACTTCGGTGGCAACGACGACATCGAACGATCCGTCTTGGAATGGAAGCATTTCGGCCCCGGTGATGACCGATAGTCCGGGGTGAGCCGCAATGTCAGTGGTGACCACGAAATCACAACGTGAGGAGTACCACGCCGCATACGGGCTGTTGCCAGCACCGAGGTCAAGGACTCTGCCTCGAAACAGGTCCATGTGACGCCGCAGGTATTCGCCAACGATTACTCCCGGAAACAGCGATGCTGTTGTCAGCGGGTCGGGACACGGTGCACCACGGATGATCCGACAGGTCCCTTGTCTCTCTCTGACTCGATCTGAAGACTTGGTACTCACGATGTGAACGAGGTAACTACTTCGAGCACCCTGTCGACTTCGCCATTTGTCAGATCCGGGTAGAGCGGCAGTCTCGCCAGCCGAGAAGCGACGGAATCCGTCACCGGGAGATCTCCGACGTGTCCCAATTCCTGTGCAATTCGAGTCGAGTGAAGCGGCACGTAGTGGAAAGCCGACCCAACATTGTTGGCCTTCATGTGGTCTAGGAAGTCGTGTCGCTTGCCGGCCGAGGGAAGAAGGATATGGAACAGGTGGGCTGCATGAGTTGAATCCTCGTGTGGCGCCGGAAGCTGGATACCTTCACTCTGCGCCCATGACTCAAGCTCGGTC
The DNA here is from genome assembly GCA_049647585.1 of Microthrixaceae bacterium. Taxonomy (GTDB): domain Bacteria; phylum Actinomycetota; class Acidimicrobiia; order Acidimicrobiales; family Microtrichaceae; genus JAGQSZ01. The sequence continues at coordinate 50,523 of JBARXY010000007.1, forward strand.
TTGTATCTGGACCAGATCCTGTGCCGAGACTTCTGTACATACTCGAATGCCGAAAGCTGGGCGCCCAGCATCGCCGCAAGGACTTCACTGAGCAGGTAGCTGGAGCCGATCTCGACCCAGGAGTACTTGTCGATGTCGCCGCGCATGAAGGCCCGCCGATTAGTTCCTTTTTCTCGGAGTATCTCCGCTCTGTGCACCAGGGAGGGATCGTTGATGAGGAGCGCGCCACCTTCCCCACATTGGAAATTCTTCGTGTCGTGAAAACTCAGGGCCGCCAAGGATCCGATCGAGCCGAGTGGGCGGTCCTTCCAGGTCCCGCCGAGGCCGTGGGCGTTGTCCTCTATGACGGGCACACCATGCTTATTGCCCAGGGCCAGTAGCTGATCCATCTCGCAGCTGACTCCTGCATAGTGGACCACCACGATCGCCTTGGTTCTGGGCGTGATGGCGGAAGCCGTAGCGGCTGGATCGATGTTCAATGTCACGGGATCGACATCCACGAAGACGGGCTTGGCTCCGCGTAGGACGTAAGCGTTGGCGGTCGAGACGAACGTGAACGAAGGCATGATCACCTCATCGCCCGGTTCGATGTCCAACAGCAGGCCCGATAATTCGAGCGCATGCGTACACGATGGTGTCAGTAGAACTGACGGCGAAGCGGTGAGGTGACTGAGCTCGGCTGCGACCGCCTCTGAATACGGGCCATCCCCGTGGAAGTGGCCCGATGCGAGGGCTTTTGCAATGTGAGCTTCCTCATTACCTGTGAGGTATGGTCGGTGAAATCGTACTGGTGACACTTGCGTCCCGAGGTTTTGATGGAGCCGATCTGTCACGGCCGGTGGTGTAACGCTAGCAATGTTGATGGGAGCTCCCCGTACTGTGAGGGATAGATCGGTGAGCAGCTCACGGATACGACATGGCGTGTTGATTTTCGTTGATCGGTGCCTGGCGTGGGTGCCGGACCCTCGATCAAGAGCCAGGATCCTGAAGCTTCTAGGAGCCTCTGTCGGGCGGAATGTCCGAGTACATGCAATACGTCTCATCAATCTCGATCAGGGCCTGTCGAACCTGATACTTGGCGACGACGTGCACGTCGGAGCCGAATGCTTGTTGGATCTCAAGAACCAAGTTCGGATAGGCGCTGGCGCCGTGCTGGGACCCCGTGTGATGGTTCTGACCCACCAGGACGCGGGATTGCACCACGGGGCGCCCGTGGCCAATGTAATCGGAACCTTCGACCGGCCGACAACGGTCGGCGAGGGCGCTTTCATCGGCGCCGGGGCGACGCTCCTGTGTGGCGTCGAGGTGGGTGCACATGCAGTGGTCGGCGCGGGAGCAGTGGTCACCGAGGACGTGGAATTCGGAGCTGTTGTCGGCGGCGTACCTGCCCGACGGATCGGCTCCATCGCCGATCAGCTTCTAGCTCAGGGGATCCGCGGACCTCTCGATTCGACCTGCAGCGGTGAGTCTTGAGAAGGCGTGGTGTCACAGCACCATCCGATCGCAATGAGCGGCCTCGGATCATGGTCGCTACGAGTTCGTTTCCGGCATCCGACTCCGACTCACGCAACGCCGGGGTGTTCGTAGTCGATTTGGCCAGGATGCTCAACGAAGCAGGATGCGATGTCACCGTGATTTCGCCTCAGCGTACGACGGTGAGCGGCCCGTTCGACACCCTGTCCTTTCCCAGGCTGGGCTCGGAGCCGAGCCTGTCCCATCTGAATCCTCGTACGCCCGGCGGTGCGCTGAAGCTGGCGTCGGTGCTGCTGGGCGGCATTGTTCAGATGCCTCGTCAGGCTCGCCTACGACGAATTGATCACATTCTTGCCCTCTGGGCGGTCCCATCCGGACTGCTCGCTCTGGTTTCGAAGTTTGTGTTCTGCAAGCACTATTCCGTCTGGACGCTGGGATCGGACATCTGGCGGATCCGTGACTATCCGGGTGGCAGAAAGCTGCTGCGCCTCGTCCTGCGACAGGCCGACCATGTCTACGCCGATGGGATGGGACTTGCAGAGGACACATCGGCAATCTCTGGTAGCAGAACTGACTTTCTAGCCACGAGCAGGGTTCTTCTGCCAGCGTCGCGCAAGTTGTGGGCAGACCAATTCCGCCACGTCGTGACGATCGCCAGGTTCCATGAGCACAAAGGCGTTGACGTGCTCATTGACGCGGTTGCCTCGATGCCCCCGGAGTTACGGTCCGGTATCCGCGTCCATATCTTCGGAGATGGCCCGATGCGCGGTCAGCTCGAAAGATCGGTGAATGAGAACTCATTGGGTCAGATTGTCCACTTCGAGGGATTCGCAGATGGTCAACAGGCAGCGGATGCCCTGCGCAGCGCTGATCTTGCAGTCGTCCCCTCAAGGGTCGAGAGCATTCCCCTGATCCTCTCCGATATCTGCAATGCCGACGCCCCGATGGTCGTTACCGATGCTGGCGACATGGGAACTCTCGTGTCGAAATTCGGTGCTGGGCTGGTCGCAGTGGCTGGCGACAGTGGCTCGTTGCGTAATCAGATGGTTTCGGCCCTCACCTCTGATCTGGATGTAGCCACGAAGGCAAGATCCGATCTGGCTGAGCATCTTTCACTCCGCAGGAGCGTGATTCGGTTCCTGGACGACCTCTCGATCGGGGCTGCTCGAACCGAGTAGTTTGCGACCTGGTCGGGTGACCGCCAGCCCGGCACCCAGAAGTCCGAGTCCCACCAGGAAGCACACTCGGTCCACCGCTCCGATGAGAATCCCAAGGGAAACGGCGAGCCCAACCAGCGGGCTGACAGCCCCGGAGAACGCCTCACGGATTCCGAGACCTCCGGGAAATATCCCAGTTGCTGTGGCTGCAACCGAAGCGGCTGTCAGGCCGGCGACGGCGCCAATCGAAAGCGTATGACCCAGGACAAGAGCGGCGATGAATATCCGTAGCCCTGTCACAGCGGCCACGAACGTCTCGCCCAAGAGAAGTCGCCCGGTCGCAGCGGCCGGATCATCGGTGACTCTTGCCATGAGTCGGATTGACGCCACTGAACATGCGACTCCGCCAAGAAGGGCGGCGACCCCAGCTATCGGGTTGCCGGTGAGGAGCAGAATGATTCCCGTCAAGGTTCCGGTAACCGACAGGAAGGCGAATCCTTGACCACCCATTGCCGTGACAAGTTCCCGATAGCCAGCACCGGCAAGTCGAAGGCTCGCGGATCGGACAAGCATCGATCCAGGGATCGGCAACAGGTTCGATAGTGAAGATAGGAAGCTGACGCGAAAAGTCTCGCTGGTTGTCGGTCGCTGGCCCAACGACCGGGCGACCAGCGCATACTCGACACCATTCGCAGCAAGATTGAGGACTGTCCCAAGGCCTATCAGAACAATCATTGGACCCACGTGGAGCGTGGTCTTGGGAAGGTGCTTCGCAGCTATGACGCACTGAGCAATGAAAAGAGCGATAGCTAGGGCAAGTGCCACCCACCGGGTCGGACCCGTGGAAAACGCACGGAGCCGGCGGACCATCCGTTCAAGAGTCCGAACCCCTTTGCGCGCTGAATTCCTGAGGGCGTCAGAGGCCTGCATGCAGATCTGCCTAGTTCTGGCGGGTGGTCATGTTGGCCTCACTTGGAAATGATGTCATTCCCCGTAATGTCGAAGCGAATGCCTGCCAGTGAGGCCCAGGCCAGTGAGCTGATATTGAACAGTGGCAAACCGAGTGGGAGATCAGCCCTCAGAAGCGGAGGCTTCGATAACGACGACCACCTGTCCCGAGGTGACCGATGCTCCGGATTCGACGTTGACTGCGGTGACGGTCCCGTCGATGTCTGCGGCGACGTTGTTCTCCATCTTCATGGCTTCGAGTACGACCACCGTGTCACCCTTCGACACCGACTGGCCGACTTCGACCTCGACTTTGACGATGGTTCCCTGCATGGGGACAGCGATCTTGCCGCTGCCTGCTGCGCCGCTCGAGGACGAGCCGGAACCGCCGCGCTTGGGGCGGGACTTCGTGGCCGTACCCGGGCCGCCGACCGGAGCCAGCTGTGATTCCGGAACGTACAGAGAAACGGCGAAGCGCTTGCCGTTCACCTCGACATCGACATCCCGCTTGACCTTCGGTTCCGCGGTCTCGTCGGTATCGGAGGTGCCCGGGTCACCGGCACCTGCCTGGCCACCGATACCGGTCAGGTCAAGCGTGTCCTCGACCCACTTGGTCGTGTGGCGCAGCGCTGCGAAGTCAGGGTGCTTGAGGATCGCAAGGTCGGCAGGGATCGTCGTTGCGACGCCCCGGATCTCGGTTTCCTCGAGCGCCCGGATCATTCTTGCGATGGCAACTTCACGGTTGCGTCCCCAGACGCAGAGCTTGCCGGTCAGGTTGTCGTAGTACTGGCTGATCTCATCGCCCTGCTCGTAGCCGCCGTCCCAGCGCACTCCGTAGCCTGAAGCAACCCGCATCGTGGTGAGCGGACCGGGGGAGGGCAGGAACTTGCCTTCGGCGACGTCCTCGGCGTTGATGCGAACCTCGATTGCGTGACCGCGGATCTCGACATCTTCCTGGGTCAGCGGCAGTTCTTCGCCCGCAGCGACCCGAAGCTGTAGCTCGACCAGATCCAACTCGGTGACGAGTTCGCTCACCGGGTGCTCGACCTGGAGGCGGGTGTTCATCTCGAGATAGAAGAACGATTCGTCCTGGTACAGGAACTCGACGGTCCCGGCGTTCTCGTAGTCGCAGCCCTTGGCCACCGCCACGGCGGCCTCGCCCATCTCGACCAGAAGGCGCTCAGGGATACCTGCTGCCGGCGCTTCCTCGATCAGCTTCTGATGGCGTCGCTGGGCAGAGCAGTCACGGGTTCCGACGTAGATGCAGTTGCCGTGTGAGTCCGCTATCAGCTGGACCTCGACGTGGCGTGGTCCCGTCAGGTAGCGCTCCATGTAGCACTCGTCCCGGCCGAAGTATGCGAGCGATTCGCGCTGCGCGGATTCGAGGGCTGATGTCACTTCTTCGGCAGAGTTGACGACCTTCATGCCGCGGCCACCGCCGCCATAGGCGGCCTTGATCGCGATCGGATAGCCGAACTCTTCACCGAATGCTGCCACCTGGGACGGGTCGGTGATGATGTCGGTGGTTCCCGGCACGCCGTGGACCCCGACCTTCTCGGCCGCGAGGCGTGCCGAGATCTTGTCGCCCATGACGTCGATCGCCTCGGGCGGAGGACCAATGAACTTGACGCCCATCTCGGTGATCTGCCGTGCGAAATCACTGTTCTCCGAGAAGAACCCGTAACCCGGATGGACGGCCTCGGCGCCTGAGCGCTTGATCACATCGAGGATCTTGTCAGCATCGATGTAACTCTCTGCCGCCGTCTGGCCACCCAAGGCGTAGGCCTCATCGGCAAGTCGGACATGGAGTGCGTCGCGATCAAGATCGGAGTAGACAGCGACGGTGGAGACCCCGAGTTCGCGGCATGCTCGGATGACCCGAACTGCGATTTCTCCACGGTTGGCGATTAGCACCTTTGAAAACACGCTCTAACTTTCCCCTGTGAGCTTTGATCGCGCCAAGTCCGCGCTAAACGGAACCCGATTCGCCGACCTGCGAAGTGTTGCTGAAACCGGCTCCACGAACGCTGATGTGCGTTCCCTTCTGACGGCTGCAACGGCTGATGGACTCTCCGGTGGACCAAGCGGAACACCGAATGTCGGAGCCTACCCCGAGGCCCCGGTCGTTCTGTTGGCCGACCACCAGAACGCCGGCCGTGGTCGCCGCGGTCGAGGCTGGGATGCGCCCGCGGGCTCGTCGGTGTTGATGACGATCGGCTATCCGCTCAGATCGGTGCCGCCCGAACGGTGGACCCTCATGACGATGTGCCTTTCGCTGGCCGTTACCGACACGACCACCCAGATGGGCATCGGATCCGTTTCGATCAAGTGGCCCAATGACCTTGTGGTTGAGGCGCCCGACGCCCCACTCGGCTACCGGAAGTTGGGCGGCGTTCTCGCCGAGACAGCCCTGTCCCCGCGACTGGGTGACTGTGTGATTCTCGGTCTGGGCCTGAACGTCAACTGGCGCTCGATGCCTGACGAGCTTGCCGACACGGCGGCCTCGCTGAGTTCGCTGTTGCAACCGAAGGACTCCGACCGTGCGATCGACCTTGACGATGTTGTCATCGGAATCCTCGGGCGCCTCGATGACACCTGGCTTCCTGCCGTTGAGGGTTCCGCGAATGATCTCGAGAAGCTTTTCGACGCCTATCGACAGCGCTGTTCGACGCTACGGCGAAAGGTGCGGATCGAGGTTCCCAACGGGACCATCGTCGGCACGGCAACGGACGTCGCTCCCGACGGGGCGCTGGTGGTGACGGGACCCGATGGTGTCCGCAGAATCACAGTTGGTGATGTGGTGCACCTACGTCCCGAGATAGATCCCGAGCCCTAGCTGCCAGGAACGCAATCCGGGTTGCCTGGGTCAGTTCGCCGTCCACCGTCAGTGGGCGACCGGCAATCGACGCGATCGACTGGACGTTGCGGCCGGTCGAGGCAAGGAAGGCTTCGGCGACTTCGGCAAGGTCGGAGACCTCGACAGCTTCCTCCCTGACAGAAATTCCAACGGAGCTCACGGCTTCAAGGATTATCGACCTGGTCACTCCGGCTCGACACCCGGATGACAACGGCGGAGTTATCAGCGAGTCATCACAGACCAGAAAGATGTTGCTTGAGCAACCTTCCACGAGGTGGGCGCCGAGGTTGACCAACAGGACCTCATCCGCGTCGGGGTGGGACGCGATCGTGGCGACGCCCGGCGTCATTCCAGAGCTTTTCAGCCCGTAGAGAACCGAGCCCGTGTCGACCGGGGTGTCTGCGACGTCAACGTGGGCCGGGCGGTTCGGAACGATCAACGGGGCGATGAAGAGGTGCAGGGACCCACGGAGGGTGCCCTCGCTGGAGTCGCGTCGCCCGGACCACGAAACACGTAGGCGCCCGGGTTCCGGGCCCCATCGCCGGAGTGTCTCGCCCACCGCTGAGTCGATCAACTTTCGATCCGGGTCGGGTAACCCGAGGGTCGCCGCGGCGGAACTCAACAGAGATAGATGTTCTGCAAGCGCGAATGGGTGGCCGTCGAGAACCTCGATCGTCTCGAACACCGACGGGCACGGCGGGGGAGTGGACACCGCTAGGAAACCCTGTCGCCGTCGCCGACCCGTCCCTGGGCCACTCGGAGCAGATTCTGTGCCTTCAGGGTCGTTTCGGCCCACTCACCCTCCGGGGTCGAGTCATAGGTGATCGCACCCCCTGTTCCGAAGTGCAGGGCGTCGTCGGCAATCCAGAAGGTCCTGATGGCGACGTTGAGCTCACCCTCTACGCGGTCGGCGTCCACCCAGCCAACAGCCCCGCAGTAGACCCCGCGACTCTGTGGTTCAAGCCGGGCGATGGCCTTCAGCGCCGCCAGCTTTGGTGCGCCGGTAACCGATCCCGGTGGGAACGTGGCGTCGATGGCATCAGCCCATCCGAGTCCGTCGCGAAGGCTTCCCTCGACGGTGCTCACCAGGTGGAAGAGTCCGGGATGTTCCTCGACTCGCATCAGATCCGGCACATGGATCGACCCCCAATCGCAGACGCGGCCGAGGTCGTTGCGCACCAGGTCGACGATCATGACGTTCTCGGCGGCATCCTTCGCGAGGAACCCGGAACGTGTGCAGGAGGTTCCCTTGATAGGAGATGACCAGATTCGCCTTCCGTTCCTCCCTAGGAAAAGTTCCGGAGATGCACTAGCTACGTGGATTCCCTGTTCAGGAAGTCGGACGACCGCCGAGAATGGAGCGGGATTGCCAAGCGCGAGTTCGGCTCCCAGAGCCGCCACGTCTGTCGAGAGGTCGGATCCGTGGGGGATAGAACGGAGCAGCGGCGATTGCAGATGGCGGGTCAGATTGACCTGGTAGACGTTTCCGGCGGCGATCTCGGAGCGAATTACGCCTACGGCCTCGACGAACTCGTCGTGGGGAAGCGAATCATTCCAAGTGTCGGTAGATGGACCGCGCCAACTCGGCCCCGGCCACGGGCGGGCCGGGCGAACCCTGTCGAACCGGGCGCAGATGACCTCACCGTCGAACGGGATGACCACCGCCCAGAAACCGCTCGAGTCCAGAGCCGCCAGGTCCGAGGTGACATCGACCAGCCCGGTGCAGAGTCGGCCGCCGACCACCGCCAAGGGGTCAGGGGCAAGACCGGCACTATGGCCGGATCGTCCGATCATGGTCCGATCATAAGTGGGCTCTCACGCGTCGCCGTCATGGGATTGGAGAGAACAAGGCACCTCAGATGGGACTGATACTTTCATGCCGTGGCCAGTGGAAGAGATCGCAAACCCCGTAGAACCTGGCCCCAGCGATTGTTGCTGACGACCAACATGTTGCTGGTCTTAGCGTGCCTCGCCGCGGCCGCGGGACTGACCAAGGTCCGTCGGACCATCGAAGACGTTCCAGTTGTCGATATCGGCTCCTCCCTCGCCCCCGAGGTCGAGTCGACCGCACCCAGGAACTTCCTGATCATCGGCGTCGACTCGGCAGTCGGCCTCGACAAGGACAGCCCGGTACTCAAACAGCGTGATCTGACCGGTCAGCTCGCCGACGTGATCATGATCCTGCGGGTCGAACCGGCAAACAACTCGGCTCGACTTCTGTCGATCCCCAGGGACAGTCGTGTGGTGCTGGCTCGCAACGGAAGCTACGGCAGGATCAACGCCGCTCTGGGTGGAGTTGGTGGCGAGGCGAACTTGGTCAAGACGGTCAAGTGGAACTTCGGAATTCCCATCGACAACTACGTGAAGATCAACTTCGTCGGCTTCATGGACCTGGTGAAGGTGCTCGACGGCGTTCCGATCTACTTCACAACGCCGGTTCGCGATCGTAAATCCGGGCTTTATATCGACGAGCCGGGCTGTCGGGTTCTGGACCCCGACCAGGCGCTGGCGTATGCCCGGGCACGCCACCTCTATTTCTACGAGGATGGCAAATGGCGTCCGGACGGTACCGGTGACCTGGGCCGGATCACCCGTCAGCAGGACTTCATAAAGCGGGCGCTGCGCAAAGCCGCCGAGAAGGGGCTGCGCAACCCGACCACGGCCCTGGGCGTGATCAATGCAGCGACCAACGCTATTCGGATGGACTCGACCCTGGACGTGGGAACTCTGCTTGAGCTTGCCAAGCAGTTCCAGAACTTCAACCCGGAGTCACTGGATTCCAGCCAGGTGCCAAGTGAATATGCGCCTCGCGGAGGCGTCGATTACCAAGAGGTTCTCTGGAGCCAAGCGGAACCGCTGCTCGACAAGTTCCGTGGCGTCGACCCCAAGGCTGGAGTGCTCCCCTCGAACGTGATCGTCGGAGTGACGAGCCGTTCGGCTTCGGATAGTGAGCTTGATCCGATCGTCAAGAAGCTCGATGACCTGACCTTCGATGCCGATCTCTGGACCACCAAGTCGGCCCCCCGGACGACCCGGATCATCTACGGACCCACCAGCCGCGACGCAGCGGTTCTCCTGGCCGCTCAACTGGAAACGCTGCCGACCTTCGAACTCGACGATTCCCTGGTCGGCAATCAGGTCAGGTTGGTGGTCGGGTCAGATTTCGACGGGATTCGCGATGTGGCGTTGCCCATCGATCAACTGCCGGCGGAGCTGCTCCCCGAGAAGCCGGCATCCGCGGATGGTTCCAATGGGAACGGTTCCTCGACTTCGTCCTCAATAGATCCGGAGAGTTCCACCACCACGGTCCCACAGCTGGATGGCGAACCACTCCCGGACGAAGCCGCCGAGCCGGGTGTTCTTCCGATCGACCCCGAACAGTCTGCACTTTGTCGATGACCAAAGGTCTGTGACAAGCCCGTTTTGTCGTAATGTCAGGCGCCGGACATGGTCGAACGGTGATTGAAGGAGCGTTATGGGTAACCGGATAGCGGTTGTCGGAGCCGGATATGTCGGGCTCACGTCCGGTGCATGTCTTTCACACCTGGGTCACGATGTCACCTGTATCGAATCGGACCCGGCGAAGGTCGAGATGCTCCGCGAGGGGCGGATCCCGATCAGCGAGCCGGGACTGGCCGAAATAGTCCAGGAAGGTATCGACAACGGTCGGCTGCGATTCACAGGCGATATGGCCTCGGGCGTAGCTGACCGCGAGTTCGTGCTGCTGTGTGTCCCCACGCCCCAGGCCGAGGATGGTTCCGCAGACCTGTCGTTCATCACCCGGGCAGCGACCGATCTGAGCAAGCACATTCCGTCCGGCGGAATCGTGATCAACAAGTCGACGGTCCCGCTCGGCTCCACCCATATTGTTGCTGACGCAATCAACAGGGACGACGTCCACGTCGTGTCAAACCCGGAGTTCCTCCGCGAGGGACATGCCGTGTCCGACTTCCTCCATCCAGAACGAGTGGTGATCGGCGCCGACGACACCGACATCGCCGTCCGAGTCGCTGGCCTACATCTGCGGCTCGCAGCGCCGGTTCTAGCGACCGATCCGACGTCGGCCGAATTGATCAAGTACGCATCGAACGCCTTTCTGGCAACCAAGCTCAGCTTCATGAACTCGATCGCATCCCTCGCCGAGCGAGCTGGAGCGGACATCGCCGATGTCGTTCTCGGCATCGGAATGGACCACCGGATCGGGTCCAATTTCCTCCAGCCTGGTCCCGGCTGGGGTGGAAGCTGTCTTCCCAAGGACACGAGCGCCCTGGTCCACATCAGCAAGACCTTCGGCTACGACTTCTCTCTGCTCCAGTCGGTGATCGATACCAACCAGAAGCAGTTCGAGGTAGTGGTCGAAAAGGTCCGTGAGGTCCTGGAGGTGCCCCTCGAGGGTGCACAGATTGCCGTATGGGGACTGACCTTCAAGGCGAACACGGACGACGTCAGGGCCTCCCCGGCTGTCGAGGTGATCAAGCGTCTTCAGCAGGCAGGAGCTGTCATCAAGGCATATGACCCGGGTCTGAGTGCCACCTCCAGTCGGATGCTCGAGGGGATCGACGTCGCTGCGGACCCCTATGACTGCGTGAAGGACGCCCAGGCGCTGGTGGTGCTGACCGAATGGCCGGAGTTCGCCTCGATGGACCTGGACCGAGTGGCAACCCAGATGGCATCCCTGGGAGTCGTCGACACCCGCACGACGCTCGACCGTGCGGCGCTTGAGCGCCGTGGATTCAGGTTCAGGGGAATCGGCCGCACCTGAACCGCGCTCCGTCACTGCGCAACTTAAGGTGCGTTCCCGTGGGCAGCGTGGTGTCCTAAGTCTCCCCCGACCGGAAAGCTGCTCAGATTGCTGGGAGGGGCGGGTGTAGAGCTGCCGAGATTCGGGCGTACTTGTGAGTGCGGGTCATGTTTCGGGTTGACGTGGCTGCTATTGCTGGTCAAGTATCGATTGCGGGTTTCTGGGGAGGGTGATGGTTGGGGGTCGGCTTTTGGCGGCGGCGTGGGTCGGGGTCGTTTTGGCGTCGGGTTGTTCTGGGGGCAGCGATTCTGGGGATCACCCGGGTCGTTCGGTTTCGAGTGTTGTGATTTCTGATTCGGTGTCGTTGAGGACTGCCGGGGTTCAGCGTGGTGCTGGTCGGGTGGTTGCGGATTCGGTGGTGTTGGAATCGCCCGGCTATTTGGTGGTCTATGAGGATGGCGGTGGAGCGCCGGGACGGATTTTGGCTTCATCTGAGCTGTTGGATGTGGGCGAGTCGCGTGATGTCGTGGTGGATCTCTCAGGCGGGCTGGATGTGGGATCTTCTGTCTGGTTGATGTTGCATTCCGAGGACGGCGAATCGAAAGGATTCGGGTTCGGGGCTGGGGATCCACCGTTGGCCGGCGATGGGGGTGTCGGTGTGTTGAAGGTGGAACTGAAGCCTGGTTCGGGTCGGTCCTAACGGTGGTGTCGGCGGATTTCGGAGGTTTGGTGGGATGAGCGGATCGTGGGTTGGGCGTTCTCGCTCGGGTCGTGTTGGCAGCGGTTTTCTGGTTGTTGGTTTGGTGGCGTTGTCGCGTGTCAGGCTTTGTGGCAGGGGTAGTTAGTTGTGTTCTGATCCCCTGACGAAAGGCTGAATGTTATGAGTCGTCCTCCTGTGATCCCGGTGGACAAGAAGACGAGGATCGTGTTGTCGGTCCTTGCTGGTGAGGTGACGGTCGCGGAAGCGGCCCGTCGTGAGAAGGTCTCTGAGCAGGCGATAGGTAACTGGAAACGCCAGTTCCTTGAGGCCGGCAAGACAGGTATCGCAGCGGGGAAATCGAAACCGTCGTCTCGGGAGCAGCAACTCGAGGAAGAGGTTGCCGAGCTGACCCAGGCGTTGGGTGAAGCCGCTATCGAGATCCGGGTGTGGAAGAAGAGCGCTGAGGGCCGCCTGGGCCCTTTGAGGACCTCGAGGTGATCCGTGTTGAAGCGGGGATGTCGACCGCGAGGTTCTGTAAGAAGTTCGACATCCCCGAACGCACATGGCGACGTTGGCAAGCCAAAGCACGAGCTGGTCAGCCGGTGAAGGGCCCGTGGCCCCGTCCTGTTCGTGACGATCCGCCCCTTCGGGCCGCTGTCACTGCCGAGGCTGAAGCCCATGTCGGGTGGGGTCACCGCAAGATCTGGGCAATGCTGCGCCACGGGGGCCATCAGGTGTCTGCGTCGACCGTGATGCGCGCAATGCGTGACGATGGCTTGTTGTTGCCCGCGAACTACACCCGAGAGGTCCGCGATCTGGCAACTGCCCGCAAGGCAGCGTTCGCGAAAACACCGACCGGTCCGAACCAGGTGTGGCAACTCGATTTCTCCGAGTTCGAGACGATCGCTGGTGGCGTCTGGCGGATCGCTGGGTGCCGCGATTACTACTCGAAATACGAACATCCGATTCACTTGTCTCCGACAGCGAACATGCACGACGCCGTCGAAGCAGTCGAACTCGCCCTCGCCGAGGCAGCCGAGGTCCTGGGCCATCCGCTATCGGATCTGGTGACCGTGGACCCCGATACTGATGAGGTGATTCCGGTCGTGACGATCGTGACCGACAACGGCGGCCCGTTCCGGTCCTTCACCTTCGAAGCGTTCATCGCCAGCCGTCCCGAACTCGCCCATGTTCGGACCCGGGTGAGAACACCGGGCCAGAACGGGTCACGCGAACGCGGGTTCGGGACCCTCAAATACGAATGGTTGTATCGGCAAGAAATCTATGACGCGATCGAACTAGCCGATCAGATCGAGAAATGGCGTCACGACTACAACCACATCCGACCCCACGAAGCAATCTCCTGGAACCGACCCGCCGAGGTCCACACCGGCCGCGCCGATCCTGAAACCCCCAACTTCGAAATCAAGGAAACCCTGCCAAAACCTTGACACGAGACAATGCGGGCCGAGGGCGTGTCGTTCCGCCACGCGGTTGAGTTGTTGCGTGACGGCTTCGGGCCCACCCGCCTCGTCGCTGCGGGCGGGGGTGTGGTTCGTCCGCCGGAGCGCTCGTCGGTCGTGAAGTTGGATGGGGAGTTCTCGGCGGGGTTGTCGGACCGGGAGCTGTTGGACCGGGTGGTCGGCTTCTACACCGCGACGCTGAGGGAGTCACCCGACGCGTTGGAGTTCTTGCGGCGACGGCGGTGTGGGTCGACAGAGGCGATCGAGCGGTTCCGCCTCGGCTACGCCAACCGGACGTTGGGCTATCGGATCCCGGCGGCGAACCGGGCGGAGGGCCGCGAGTTGCGCCGCCGCCTCCAAGCCCTCGGCTTCTTGCGGGAGTCGGGCCATGAGCACCTGCGCGGGTCGCTGGTGGTCCCGATCTCCGATGCCACCGGGACGGTGGTCGAGGCCTATGGCCGCAAGATCGGTTCCGGGCTACGGCGGGGCACCCCGCTGCACTGCTACCTGCCCGGCCCGCACGCGGGGGTGTGGAACTTGGACGCGTTCGCGGCTGCGGAGGAGGTGATCGTGTGCGAGTCGCTGATCGACGCCCTGTCGTTTTGGTGTGCGGGGTTCCGCAACGTGACCGCTGCTTACGGAACGAACGGCTGGACCCCCGACCACCACCAGGCCCTGGTCGAGCACGGCATCGGCCGGGTGCTCGTCGCGTTCGATAACGACCCCGCAGGGAACCGCGCCGCCGCGAAGTTGGCCGAGGGCCTCATGGCGGGCGGGGTCGAGTGCTTCCGGGTCGGGTTCCCCGACGGCGCGGACGCGAACGACGTCGCCATGTCTGCGGAGTCAGCGACGGATGTGTTGGGCGAAGCGATCCGTCACGCGACGTGGATGGGCAAGGCCCCCGGTCCGGCCACCCGTGGCGAGGCCGGTCCGCTCGGCGAACCCGCACCCCCCGGCCCCGCTCCGGTTGCACCACCTTCGATCGTCGACGAGCACCGGGACGACGATGACGGCGGGCCTGAACCTGCGGCACCGGAATCGGTGAGAGAGATGCCCGATGCGAGTCCGCCGGCGGCAGCGTCGCCGGTCCCCGACGGTCCAGCCGCCGATGTTGCCCCGAGTGTGGAGGGTGACGAGATGGTGGTGGTCTTCGGTGAGCGGCGTTGGCGGGTCCGGGGTCTGGCGAAGAACTCGAGCTTCGACGTGCTGCGGGTCAACGTGCTGGTGTCGATCGTGGGTAGCGACGGGTTTCACGTCGACACCCTGGACCTCTACGCCGCGCGGGCCCGCACCGCGTTCATTACCGCCGCGGCCGCGGAGTTGCGCTTGGGTGAGGACGTGGTGAAGCGGGACCTGGGGCGGGTCTTGTTGGCCGCGGAGGACCTGGTCGAGGAAGCGATCCGCCAGGCCCAGGAGCCGGCGTCGACGGTGGTCGAGTTGGATGCTGACGAGCGGGCCGCCGCGTTGGAGTTGCTCACGTCTGCGGATCTGGTCGATCGGATCGTCGGGGACTTCGCCCGCGTCGGTGTCGTCGGTGAAGCCACCAACCTCCTCGTCGGCTACCTCGCCGCCACTAGCAGGTTGTTGGATCGGCCGTTGGCGGTGATCGTCCAGTCCACCAGCGCTGCGGGCAAGTCGCAGTTGATGGACGCCGTGTTGAGCTTCATGCCGGGTGAGGATCTGGTCCGGTTCTCCGCCATGACCGGCCAGTCGCTCTACTACCTGGGCGAGCGGGACCTGGCCCACAAGGTGCTCGCGATCGCCGAGGAGGAAGGCGCGGAGCGGGCCGCCTACGCGCTCAAGATCCTCCAGTCCGAGGGCGAGCTGTCGATCGCGTCGACCGGCAAGGACAACGCCAGCGGCCGGTTGGTGACCCATGAGTATCGGGTGCAGGGCCCGACCGGGATCTTCTTGACCACGACGGCCATCGACGTCGATGAGGAGCTGTTGAACCGCTGCGTCGTGCTGAGCGTTGACGAGGACCGCACCCAAACGAGAGCCATCCACCAACGTCAACGTCAGGCCCACACGTTTGATGGCCTCGTTGCCCGTGAGCGTGCGGCTCCGGTGTTGGCGTTGCACCGCAACGCCCAGCGCCTGTTGGAACCGGTCGCGGTGGTGAACCCTTACGCGGACAGGTTGGGCTTCGCCGATGCCGCGACGAGAACGAGGCGTGATCACGTCAAGTATTTGACGCTGATCTCGACGGTTGCGTTGTTGCATCAGCATCAGCGGCCGAAGCGCACCACTGTCGTTGACGGGCAGACGGTCTCCTACATCGAGGCCACCCCCGCGGACATCGCGTTGGCGAACCGGCTCGCCCATGAGGCCCTCGGCCGCAGCCTCGATGACCTGCCCCCGCAGACTCGGCGTCTGTTGGGTCTGATCCATGACCATGTGCACCACCTCGCCGAGGAGCAGGCGATGGCGCCCGGGGACGTGCGGCTCACGCGGCGTCAGTTCCGTGACGCGCTCGGTTGGGGTGACACCCAGCTGAAGGTCCATCTGGCTCGCCTGGTCGATCTCGAACACGTGCATGCGACCCGACCGACGCCGACCGCAGCGTTCGTCTACCAGCTCGTCGTCGATGCCCACCCCGACGCCCACCAGGGCCGTCGCCTGGCCGGGCTCGTTGACCCCGACACCCTCGATGACAGCCCGTCGAGGGCGTGCCGGTCGGGGCCGGAGCCGTCTCGGTCGGGGGGTGGTCGGCCCCCGGTCGGCGGTCGGTCGGGGCCTGGTCGTCTCAGCTCTGATGGCACCGATGCCCAGGTCAACGGGCACGAACCCGCACCCGGAGCCGTCGATGGCCCCGACAGCGCTGTTCCCGGCGACGAGCACGGCGGCGTCGTAGTCGCAGCCGGGGTGGTCGAGGTTGGGAGGGCGGGCTGATGCCGCGGCGTGGTGAACGGCGCGGACCTCGGGTTATCCCCGGCGATCAGGGCGATCCGTTGGCGTTCCCGGCGATGGTGACCGAGTTCTGCGATCACATGGGGGCGAGGGGGTTGTCGACGGCGACGATCGAGGGCCGCCGGGCCATGGTCGGGTTCCTCTCCGAATGGCTCCAGGACCGCGGGGTGACGCGTCCGGCGGAGGTGACCAAGCCGATGTTGGATCGCTACCAGCGTTGGCTCTACCACTATCGCAAAGCCGACGGGCAACCCCTCACGTTCCGCTCCCAGCACGCACGACTGGTCGCGGTTCGAGCGTTCTTCAAGTGGGCCACCAAGGCCAACCGGATCCTCTACAACCCGGCCTCCGAACTCGAGCTGCCCCGCCTCGAGCGCAGATTGCCGAAGCACGTGCTGACGGTCTCTGAGGCCGAGACCGTGCTGTCGATGCCCGATGTGAAGTCGCCTGGGGGTCTGCGGGACCGGGCGATCTTGGAGGTCTTCTACTCGACGGGGATGCGCCGAGCGGAGCTGGCACGCCTCCAGCTCTTCGATGTCGACTTCGATCGCCACACCATGGTCGTCCGCCAGGGCAAAGGCCGCCGCGATCGCACCGTGCCGGTCGGTGACCGAGCACTCGTGTGGGTGCAGGCCTACCTCGATGACGTGCGAGGCCGTTGGGCGCTGGAGCCTGATGAGGGTTGGGTGTTTCTCACCCACGACGGCACCCACTTCAGCCCCAGCAGGTTGACGCAGATGGCGAGGGGCTACGTGAAAGCGTCCGGGGTTGGCAAGGAAGGGGCCTGTCACCTGTTCCGCCACACCATGGCCACCCTCATGCTCGAAGGCGGCGCTGATGTCCGCCACATCCAAGCCATGTTGGGCCACGTCCGGTTGGAGACCACCGAGATCTACACCCAAGTGAGCATCCGGCATCTGTTGGCGATTCATCAGGCCACCCATCCCGGCTGGCACAACGAACGCCACCGAGACCCCGCCACCGCCGCCCTCCTCGGCGATGCCGATCTAGATGACACCGAGGTCGCCTCGATGGATCGGCATCCGACCTTCGCCAACCTCCCAAAGGTGTCGTCTCGAGAGTTGCTTGCTGCTTTAGATCAAGAGTCAGAACAAGAGAACCGCCCGCACCCCGGATCACCCACCGGCGACGGCGACGGGCGGCGTTCGAGGCCGACCGACACGACCTCCCCCGAAGCAGACCCCTTCGAGGAGAAGAACCCATGACCACCCCAACAACCCCGGCTCGGCCGTCTCGTGTCGAGGTCCACGTCCCCGTCGACACCGCGGATGCCCCCTACGGCTGGACCGACCGCAACCAGATCATCATCGAAGCCGCCCTCGCCGACGACGGGCTCCTGGAACTCACCCTTCCCCTCGACCAGGCACGCGAGTGGGCCGCTGAGCTGTTCGCGGCGGTGACCCTCGCGCATCGTGAGACCACCGGGGACCCGCATGCCCTCACCGACGAAGAGCTCGCCGGCCTCGCCGACCCCCACAGCTACGAACCCGCCAGCACCCTCCACCTGGTCGGCACCAACGACGCACCCGCCCGGATGCGCTTCATCATTGCCATAGACATCGCGGGCCTGTCCCTGGCCGACGGCCCTCTCCGCGCTGGCCTCGTCGAACAGCTCGCTACCCGGTTCAACACCACCCGCGTCGCCGTCTCCAACGGCCACCCCATCAACGGCTGACCAGCCGCCGGGAACCCCCGACACCCCGCCCCAGAAGCCCGGTCTCGCGGGTGCTCACGACGTCTCGTGAACGGCAGATCTGGCGCGCACACATTTGCAGGTTTCCCTACGGGAAACCCGCCAGCACTCCGGTTCGCTACTCCGGGAGCCCCCGGGATCTGACCCGGCCGACGCAATGCAGCACCACGACACCCGCCACCGCCCGGCCCTCGGCCCGGGCACACCCGCACCCCGGACCAGCCACCCGCTAGCTATCCCGCTGGCTCTCCGGTTCGGCCACGACCTCCCGCTGGAACACCGGTTGGGTCACGGGTTCGAGCACCCGCCACTCAGCCAGCCGCCCCCTAGGTCACCCCGGCAACTGAACCCCGCCCACCGCCCCGAGGCTTCTTCTTCAGCCGCTGCTCAGCCGCCCAACCACGCACCGAAAGCGGCTGAACAGAAGCGACTCCAGCAGAGACCGCCACCAGCACTCCTGGGGCTGCGAGACTCACAGACAGTGCCAACCACCCGCCACGCTCTCCGGCCGCCCCACAACGGCAACCAGACCCGCCACCGGGCCCTCCTCGCCGTGGTCGCCATCATCGTCGCGGTCCTCGGCCTCATTACTCCGACCGCGCCCGCGGGCGCGGCTACCGGAAACCAGAACGCCGTCGCGGCCATCAACACCGAATCAGGTTCGACCATCGAGCCCCGAGCCGCAGTTTCCCCAGGTCACATCGAGGTTTCTGGCCCGCTGTTCGACGATGTGGCGGTGGTGTCACTTGTTACCCCAAGCGAAACACCCAGTGGTGTGACGCACATGCATCACTCGGATCCGAAGTTCATGGGTGGTGCGCCCAAGCAGCCTCTGACGAAGCTGACTGATGTTGAACATAAGGCGCTTCACAAGGATCTCAACGATTTCCTGCGCCAACAGACGGACGACTTCGGTCGTCACATGCGTCCCCAGCGCGGCAACAGCGGTCAGATCATTCGGCGAAACTTCACGCGAGACGAACGGCTTGACGCCTTGGCCCGGTTCTACTCAGGGCCGGGAGCGAAGTACGCCGACGCCGCGGAGGAGTTCTTCACCCAGCATCCAGGACTGCGGCGATGATCCTCGGCTACCTGCTTGCTCCGGTCGACAACGACTCGTACATGCTGCAGGGGGACATGCCGCACCCTGCCTGTTCGGCTTGCGGATACGTGACCGATCACGAGTGGATCGATCCATCTTTCAGGCTCCGCAAGCCTGCACTTGATGCGGGGTACACCTACGACGGGTACCTCATCGTGTCGGAGCGGCTCCGGTCGGTGGTGGGTGATCGCGGGGCGTTGTATGACGTTCTGCCCTCTGAACCCGGGCACTTCTCCCTCCGCGCAGACGAGGAAGTGCGCTTCGACACGGTACGACGGCGAACAAGGTTCGAGGGGCTGTGCGAGACATGTGGGCGCTACGAGGCGGTGGCTGGCGCTACTCCGGTCTTTCTGATCGACCAGCAGCCACTACCTGATCGTTTGGTCCGAACCGACATCGAGTTCGGCTCAGGCGATGAGAAGGGTCCTCTCCTCCTTCTCGGTGAGGGGCTTGGTCGGAAGCTCCAGGCTGCTGGCCTCAAGGGGGTCGACCTGGTCGAGGTGAGTGGCGAGTGATGCGGCTGGTCCGGCGACTGGTCTTGTTCCTGGCTTTGCTCGGAGGCTTCGTGGTGGGCCAGACAGCTGGGGTCTGTCCGATCGCGTGTGTAAACGGGGGTGGCCTGATCGTCCACGGCTGATGGCTGTGGGCTCGAAAGGATGACCACTGTGACTACGAGCAAGAACCGTGTCGAAACCGAGCGTGAGGAGGCTGCTGGTTTGGTGCCGGCGGCGTCGATGGGCGGTGAGTTGGACGTGATCGCGTCCCGGCTTGTCGCCCAGGCCCGCGCTGAGGGCATCGCGTTGACTGGCGAGGGCGGGCTGTTGCCGTCGCTGCTGGGCCGGGTGCTGTCGTCGGGATTGTCAGCAGAGCTGACGGACCACTTGGGTTATGAGCGCCATGCCGTCGAGGGTCACCACAGCGGTAACTCACGCAACGGCTCCTATCCCAAGACGGTCACGACTGAGGTCGGCCAGGTCGAGGTCGCGATGCCTTGAGACCGGTCGGGGACCTTCGACCCGGTGCTGGTCCCCAAAGGCGAACGGCGCCTCGACGGCTTCGCAGGGCAGGTGATCTCGCTGTATGCGAAGGGCTTGACCACCGGTGAGATCCGGGCCCACCTCGAAGACATCTACGACACCAGCATCTCCAAGGACACGATCAGCCGAATCACCGACACGATCGTGGCCGACATGGAAGCGTGGCAGTCTCGGCCGCTCGATCCGATCTACGCGGTGGTGTTGATCGACGCGATCGTCATCAAGGTCCGCGACACCCAAGTCGCGAACAGGCCTGTCTACGTGGCGATCGGGGTCAACATGGACGGCGAACGAGACTTACTCGGGCTGTGGATGGGACCCACCGGTGGTGAAGGCGCCAAGCAGTGGATGACCATGCTCACCGAGCTCCGCAACCGTGGCGTGACGGACGTGTTGATCACCTGCTGCGACGGACTGAAGGGCCTTCCTGACGCGGTGCGGACCGTGTGGCCCGACACCACCGTTCAGACCTGTGTGGTGCATCTGGTGCGCAACAGCCTGCGCTACGCGTCGAAGAAGCACTGGCCCGCGATCACCAAGGGCCTGCGCCGCATCTACACCGCCCCCACGGTGCCGGCGGCCGAAGCAGAGTTCGCAGAGTTCGCCGAGCAGTGGCGAGACACCTACCCGGCGATGATCATGTCGTGGGAGAACTCCTGGGACGAGTTCGTGCCGTTCCTCGAGTTCCCGCCCGAGCTCCGCAAGATCGTGTACACCACGAACTCGATCGAGTCGCTCAACGCCCGGTTCCGACGGGCCGTGCGACACCGCGGTCACTTCCCGACCGAGCAAGCCGCCATGAAGGTCCTGTACCTGACCGCCACCCAACGCCGGAAGAACCGCCAAGACCTCGTCGGACGGACCAACGGCTGGAAAATCGTCCTCAACACCCTCACCGTTCACTACGGTGACCGCATCACCAAGCACCTCTGAGAACCCCATGACCGCCACCCTCGTTTACACACCAAATCGGACAGACCCGGATCTGGGGCCGTGACGATGGCGGCCTACTACGAACTCCCTGGACTGGAGCAGATCTACCTCGAGGACAGCTTCGTCCTCGGCGCGGAGATCCTGCCTGGAACCGTCAAAGTCCAACTCGATGTTGTCCTCCGTGAAGGCCATCCGTCCTATGTGGCCCCGGGTGCCGATGAGCAGTACTGCTTCCGGAAGGGTGTGCTCAGACTCGAAGAGGTACGAGACGTGACCTGGCGCATGCCCACGGGCGCGCCCGCCGTCGATGCCTCTGGAGACACCGACTATGGCGGAATCGATAGCTACGAGGTAGATGGTTCAGTCCACCGGATCATGGGTGAGATCGGTGAACTCACCGTCACTTGTGGTTGGTACTCGCTCCAACTGGACGAAGGGCGCTGAGCGCCATGTCCGCGAGGTGGTCGCGGCTCGTAGCGGCGCTGGCCATGATGGCCGCTGTCGTGGTGGCAGGCTCCGCCTCTGCGTCGGGCGCCCCGGCTCAGGATCGTCCCGCCGTCGGTGGGAATGTGGGTTCTCAGCCGGTCGGGGTGTACGACGCGGTTCTTCCCGAAGTCGTGCCGGTCGTCGGTAGTGCTACGGCTGGCTCGGTGGCAGCTGTTGCTCGAATCGCTGCTGCCCATGTGTACGACGCCCCCGCCGTTTCTCGCGTCGGTAGTGCTTTGTTCCCCGCCGAGAGCCCGTTCTCCCAGGTCACCGCTGGGAAGCGTGGGGCGATCTCGCCTCCTGTCGGAGTTGAAGGCGCCGTTATGACTCCGGCGGTGCTGATAGGTACCCCAAGCGGAACAACCGTCCGGCATGGGCCACTGAATCCGGGGCCACTTGCTGATGATGTCGCCAACACGTTCAGGAGCGGCACGTACAACGCGGTCACGTCTTCGAATCCGACGACGCTCTATCGGGTCTACAGCGACCCTGCGCGCCAGCTCGGCCCCTACTGGACACGCACAAGACCAACCGGCCCGACGCAGTCGATCATCGACAATGCGCTGGACCCGGCATGGGGGAACCGGGCAACGAGCTGGGTTGAGGTCCGAGTCCCAGCTGGCACGACCTTCTCCGAAGGGCCCGCCGCGGCCCAGCGAGGACTCGTCGGCGGCGGTAATCAGGTCGTCCTCCCATGGGTGGACGATGCATGGGTGGTGCGTAGTGGCGGATTCTGACGGCATTACCGACGGCTGGGATGAGATACACGGCTTCACGTCCCCAGATGAGTTCCAGCGGTTCGCGAACTGGATCGCCGAGGCGCTTGAGGAGGGCGCACTTGAGGAAGTTGATGTCGAATCCCCATACAGCGGCTCGCTGATGTTCGACGAACGGTGGTTCCGCAGTTCTTCGGGCCAGACATGGCGCCTGGTTGCGCCTGATCCGCCATTCCGCGGTGTGTTCGAACGGGTGGCCTGAACGTGCGAAGGCTCGTTGCACTCCTCGCCCTGATCGTCGGCTCGATCGTCTGCTGGGAGGTCGGTTCGGTCGCGGTGGCTGCTCAGACCTCCGTCACTGAGGAGTTGGGCGTCACGGCGACGGACCCATCTTCAGCTATCCCGATCACCGAGCTTTCGGTCGCAGACGAGTTGTCACCCATAACGGGGTCGTACGGGGCCGGGATTGGGGTCAGCACCTTCGCGTACGACGCTCCCGGTGTTTCGCGCGTCGATGTGGGTGGTGAGGCGATCGCAGAGAGTCCGTTCTCCCAGGCCACTGCTGGTGGGGGTGGGGTTGCCTCGCCAGTCGCCGGGGTTGAGGGCACCTCTATGACGCCGGTGGTGTCATTTGTTACCCCAAGCGGAACCAGGAGGCGGCGGGGGACCAGACTTCGTAGCTGGACCGCCTGGTAGCGTCAACAGGGTCGGGGGCTCCCTCAACTGCACTTCTTGTGCGATCGCCGGTGATTCGACGCTCGCTGGTAGACCGGCGTCGGCGGTTGATCTCTACCCGGGCCGTCCGATCCCAGGTAGCAATGCAAAAATCGCCGACTACGCCGGCAGCCCACGGCGCAACGTGAGTGGCCGCTCGGCCATAGAGAAAGAATTGCTTCAAGCGGGCGACGGTGCCAGAGGCATCGTCTACGGCACTGATGGCACAACGCTCACGTCTGGAACGCGGTGGTCCAGAACGGGAGGGTCAACTTCATTGACTTCCAGGGGATTGGGCCGAACGGCCCGGCGGCCTTTTACGCATGGAACCACTTCGCTTTCGTGAGGACGAACTGAGATGCTGCTTCAAGACGCATTCAATAGGGCACAAGAGTTTCTCGATGAGGCCATCCGTCCTGAACACGCTGACGAGATTGTGATTGCTCGTGTCACAGAGACCGGCGACGGCTGGGAGTTCGGCTACAACGCTCGACGGTTTCTCGAGGATGACGACAACACAGCGTCCCTCACAGGCAACGGCCCGATCATCGTTCCAAGGTCTGGTCAGGATCCGTATGTGGGCTCCTTGTTCCGGGGCGGCGAGCGATGATCGAAACGCCGCGGAACCCGGCGTGGTGTCGGCGGTCTGGTGTACGCGAGAACTCTCACCCATCGAAGCCGGGTCGAGGTGACCGTGACGCTGTGAGAGGTCGGCAATGAGTCGAGCTCGACTCCTCCGACTTGTGCCGCTCTTGCTGGCGTTCGCCGCCACGCCGTGGTTGTCGGGCACGTCGGCGCTTGCTGCCATCGAGATCGGGGTTCGGAGCGAAGGACCAGGGCTGGGGTGCGCCGAGGATTCCGGACAGCGGGTCTTGAATCGCACTGGGTTTCTTGGAGGCTCCTGAGCTTTGAAACGAGTATGGAGTTATGCCGAAGGAGATCAAGCCAGGAAAGCCGACGACTCGTCGGTACAGCGATGAGGCGAAGGCCCAATCTGTCCGGCTGGTTCGCCAGTTGAGACGAGAGTTGGGTACTGAGCATGGGACGGTCCAGCGGGTTGCAGGCCAACTCGGGTACGGGGTCGAGACTGTCCGCAAGTGGGTCAAGCAGGCCGATGTCGATGAGGGTGTCAGGCCTGGCCGTTCGAGTGAGGACGCTGCGAAGATCAAGACGTTGGAGCAGGAGAATCGTGAGCTGAAACGAGCGAACGCGATCCTGAAATCGGCGTCGGCTTTTTCGCGGCGGAGCTCGACCGCCCATCGAAGTGAGTGTCGATTACATCGACGCACACCGTGACCGCTTCGGAGTCGAGCCCATCTGTGCAGCGTTGCAGATAGCTCCGAGCACCTACTACGCCGCCAAGAAACGCGAGGCCGCCCCGTCGGCCCGGGCAGTGCGTGACACTGTGATGATGCAGGTCTTGATGGTCCTGTGGGTCACGAACCGGAAGGTCTACGGGGCACACAAATTGTGGAAGGCCGCGGTGCGCGCCGGGCATGAGATCGGCCGGGACCAGACCGCCCGGTTGATGCGGGAACTGGGCATCGAAGGCGTCTCGCGGCGTCGCAAGAAGGTGTTCACCACTGTGTCCGACCCGGATGCGACCAGGGCGCCGGACCTCGTCAACCGGGACTTCACAGCGGACCGTCCTGACGCCTTGTGGGTCACCGATATCAAATGCCGATGTTCCCCAGGACTGCCTCTGATGTTGTGGCTCTCGCCGCGGGTTGGTCGGCATAGTTTGCCCTTGTCGTCGAGGCGTTCGTGGCCTTTCGCGAGGAGCCTCCGACTCCTTAACAACGGGTCGGTCTTTCGACCCCGGTGGCCGAGCGTCTCGTTCTGGACATGCCGTCGGCACTCATCAAGTTTCGAGTTCGTGCCCATGTACCACGCCCGCGGATACCCGACTACACCCCGCAATCCGAAGAGCCATCAAACCTGCGTCGAGGCGATCCATCCAACGCTCCAGCCCACATCGACAGACGATCAACAAGGCGCGCACTGCTCCGGGTCAGCGGGATCGTGACTCGGCTTCTTCGCGGTTGGCGAGGAACCAGTCGATCGTGCGTCGGAGACCTTCTCGGAATGGGATCTGGGCCTCGAAGCCGAAAGTTTCCCGTGCCCGCGAGGTGTCGACACGTCGGCGCGGCTGGCCATCCGGCTTTGATGTGTCCCAGCGAATTTCGCCGTCGAATTCGACCAACTCGCAGATGAGCGAGACCAGATCCTTGATCGGAAGTTCTTCGTTCGTACCCAGGTTCACTGGATCGCCAGCGTCGTAGCTCTCGGATGCCAGGACGATTCCAATGGCGGCGTCGTCGACGAAGAGGAACTCGCGACTCGCCGAGCCGGTTCCCCAGACGTCGATGTGATCAGAGCCGGACTCGACCGCCTCGACGGCCTTCTTTATCAGGGCCGGAATGACGTGACTGACAGCGGGATGGAACTTGTCGCCCGGGCCATACAGGTTTGTCGGCAACAGGTAGATCGCCGATTGGCCGTACTGGTCCCGGTTGGCCTGGATCTGGGTCAGCTGGGCGAGCTTCGCGACACCGTAGGGGGCGTTGGTCTCCTCGGGGTACCCCTGCCACAACGAGTCCTCGCTGAAGGGGACCGGTGTGATTTTCGGATACGAGCAAATGGTTCCGACCACGACCGTCTTGGGCGTCTCGGCCCGGCGGGCGCTGTCGATGACGTAGGTGCCCATCAGCAGGTTGTCGATGTACAGGTCTCCGGGGCGTGCCATGTTGGCGCCGATTCCGCCCACCCTGGCCGCCAGGTGGATTACCACGTCGGGGGTTAGTTCCGAGAACATGGCGTCGACGGCGTCCGCTCGACGGAGGTCGAAGTCGCTTGACGAGGGCGTCGACACACCATCGGCCCCGTGCTCTTTGAGGGTGCGTATCACCGCCCCACCCAGGAACCCGCTTCCGCCGGTAACCAGCACGCGTTTATCAGTCCAGTAGCCGCTCATCGGGCCCAACCGTACCGCCCCGGGGAGCCTCCGCAGGTGCACGGCGAGCACGACTCAAACGTAAGACGGGTCAGTCGGTGAGGACGGCTCCAGAGCGCGCGAGACTGCTCGGATGTCTCGTCGACCACACGTTGCTGTGACGCTCACCCAGCGGTGGCACAGAATCCCGGGTGGTTCAGCGACATCGATCGAGCGGCTGCTCAAGGCGATGACTGAAGCTGACCGGGCCGATCTGGTCGAGATTGAACCGCGGGGGGATCTGCGTAGGCCCGGATCGATCCTGAGACCGGACCTCG
This sequence comes from Microthrixaceae bacterium, assembly GCA_049647585.1. Taxonomy (GTDB): domain Bacteria; phylum Actinomycetota; class Acidimicrobiia; order Acidimicrobiales; family Microtrichaceae; genus JAGQSZ01. The sequence continues at coordinate 76,744 of JBARXY010000007.1, forward strand.
GCGGACCTGCTGGCGGAGTCACTGAACGTGGCGCGTCTGGCGATGGTCCGGTTGGTGGTCCGACTGGTGGTCGGGTCAGGATGCCACTTCCGCTTCCGATCCTCTACGACTCCTGGGCCAGGTTCGGCCGCCCGAAGATTTCCTCCGTTGTGGAGCGCCTCGACCTCGTGCATCTGACGGTGCCGGTCACGCCCCCCAATGACACGACGCCACTCGTCGCCACGGTGCACGACCTGTTTCCGATAACCCATCCCGATCTGATGACCACCAGAGGATCGACACTGATGAAGGCCGGTCTGGAGTCGATCCGGCAGCGGGCCAGGCGAGTGATGGTGCCGAGTCAATTCGTGGCCGACGAGTGTGTAGCGAACGGGTTTGACGAAAGGCTGATCACCGTCGTGCCCTGGGGAGTCGATCCGGTCGAGTTCGGAACGGCTACAGAGCCGACGAGCGAGGTGCTCGACCGATATGGGCTTGTCGGCCCATACGTGTTGTTCGTCGGGACGATGGAGCCCCGCAAGAATCTCGGACTGCTTCTTGAAGCGATGATCAGGCTGTCGCGCCCGGAGGTTTCGCTGGTTCTGGTCGGTCCATCCGGGTGGGGTGACGCTTTTGGCGGTGACGGCGGACCCCGGGTCGACGACGTTCCATCACCGGTGGTGAATCTCGGCTTCGTACCCGAGGCCGACCTGGCTCACCTGCAGCGGGGGGCCGGCGCGTTCTGTTTCCCTTCCCTGGCTGAAGGGTTCGGATTGCCGGTGCTTGAGGCGATGGCTGCGGGCGCTGCGGTGATCACCTCGGCCGGAACTGCCTGTGCAGAGGTGGCGGGAGACGCGGCAGTCCTGATCGACCCCTGCTCGCCGGACGAGCTTGCCGATGCAATCGCAATGCTCCTTGACGATGCAACGAAGGCGGAGGAGTTAAGGGTGAGGGGAGTACGTCGGTCCAAGGAGTTCCGCTGGGACCGGGCTGCCGAATTGACCCTCGATGTCTACGACGCGGCGCTTTCATGACCAGTGAAGCGACGTCAGTGCTGATCAACCTCTGTTGGCTGGTGCCCGGAGTCGTCGGAGGTAGTGAAGAGGCAACCACCGGCGCGATTCGGGCCCTTCTCGAGTCAGACCAGCCGGATCTGGACCTTCGTCTCGCAGTATTGAGGCCGTTCCTTGACGTACACCCCGACCTGGCTGCTGCAATACCGTGCGATGTCCTGCCCGCGGATGGCGGGAACAAGGTTCTTCGCGTCGCTGCCGAACAGCTGTGGCTCGCCCGCCTCGCGAGCAGGCTGGGGGTCGACGTCGTCCACCACGCCGGAGGTGTCGTCCCGCTGGTTCATCCGAGCCGCGTCGTGCTGACGATCCATGACCTTCAGCCACTCGATATGCCCCAGAACTTCTCGTGGAAGAAGCGGGCGTACCTGCGGATGATGCTGGGACGCTCTGCCCGGGTGGCCGATGTCGTTTGTGTGCCCAGCCGATTTACAGCTTCTCGCGTCGAGGATCTGTTGGGCGTTCCGGACGAACGAATCGTTGAGGTGCCGTGGTCACTGAAACCGGACAGCCTCATCGGGAGCGACCGGCTCCAGAGCGACCTGCCGCACAGCGACCTACCGCACAGTGACCTACCGCACGGCGGCCTACCCCAGGACGACCCACCAGACCCGCAGTACCGAACACCGGGGCGTCGATTCCTGCTGTATCCGGCCATCGCGTATCCCCACAAACGGCATCTGATGCTGATCGAAGCCTTCGCTGCACTCACCGCTACCGAACCCGAGGTCGATCTGCTGCTGACCGGGTCGCCCGGACCGCTGCATGGAGAGGTGCAGGCAGCGATCAAGCGACTCGGCCTGTCTGAAAGGGTCCGCCACCTCGGCCGGGTTTCGGCCGAACAGCTCGATGACCTGTACCGACACGCCGAGGCTGTCGTACTTCCATCGGCCTATGAGGGCTTCGGAATGCCGGCGCTCGAAGCGATGGGTCGTAACTGCCCGGTTCTGTCGAGTGATTCCGGCTCGCTGTCGGAAGTTGTTCCGCCGAGGAGTCTCGTCAGTGGCGATGACGCACGCTCGTGGACCGAGGCGATGAAGTCCGTGTTGTCGCTGACCGAGCAGCAGCGAGCAGAATGGATTCGCATCGGCGCCGAAGCCGCCGGGAAGTTCACGCCTGAACGAACGGCGTCGGCATTGGCAGGTGCATACCGCCTCGCGAACCGGGGCCAGAGTCGACCGAAAGTGCCATGAAGCTCCTAGTTTTCTGTCCACATTTCGCCCCCGATGTCGCCCCTACAGGTGAGGTGATGACTTCGATCGCGACGGCGCTCACAGACCGGGGGCATGAACTTCACATAGTCACCGCCCTGCCCTGGTACCGCAATCACGAGGTCGAACCGGGCTGGGGTGGAAGGCCATGGCGAACAGAAAAGACCCCCTGGGGTCGGGTCACCCGACTGCACCCATTCCCGACCGACAAGTCCAATATCCCTGCCCGCGCTGTCGCCTTCGCAGGCTTCACAGCCATGGCGACTCTGGTTGGATTGCTGGAGCGGACCCGTCCCGATGCGGTGATGGTCATGTCGCCTCCTCTGCCACTTGGTATCGCCGGATGGTTGGCAGCGTTGTCACGCCGACGACCATTCGTGTTCAACGTCCAAGACGTCTTTCCCGATGTCGCCGTCGAGCTGGGCGCAATCACCAACCCGAAGGTCATAGCCGTCGCATCTTGGCTGGAGCGGTTCATCTATCGTCGCTCGGACGCAGTGACGGTTCTGTCAGAAGACCTGCGCGACAACGTCGCTGCCAAACTGCGTGGGGCGCGGCCGGAGCGGGTTCGGGTCATACCCAACTTCGTGGACACCGAGAGGGTCAGGCCCTCCGAGCGAGAGAACTCCTATCGGGCGGAGTTCGGTCTGACGGGTCGAACGGTCGTGTTGTACGCCGGCAACGTCGGAATGTCGCAGTCGCTCGAACTGGTCGTCGAGGCCGCTCGCCGCAACCAGACCCGCAAGGACGTCGTGTTCGTGATCAACGGCGGGGGATCGGCACTCAGCGGTCTGAAAGAACTGGCGACCGGGCTCGAGAACCTGAAGTTCGTCGACATGCAGCCCAGGGAACGGCTCTCCGAGGTGCTCGCAGCTGGCGACATCCATCTGGTTCCTCTCAAGCGAGGTCTGGCCCGATCGAGTGTCCCTTCGAAGCTCTATTCGATCCTCGCCTCGGGACGACCCGTGCTCGCGTCGGTCGATTCCGGTACCGAAGTTGCGACCACGATCGACAGGGCCGGAGCAGGAATCGCCGTCCCACCGGAGGACGTCGACGCTTTCTGCAACGCGCTGGACGAGTTGCTCGACTCGCCGGACAAGCTGATCGGGATGGGCGAATCCGGACGACGCTTCGTGGAGGAATGGGTGTCCCCGGCAGCAGTCGGGGAGGCATACGAGAAGTTGTTCGAGGATCTGGGCGCCCCGAAGCTGCACAGCTGAAAGCCATCGACGCCGCACCCGTGTTGCGCCTCAGCTTCCGATGGCGGGGCGGGTTCGGTTCCACGGGTCCTGGCGACTACCGTGTCGGTCCGTATGGGTAAGGCCTCGTCGTCAAAGAAGATCAAGAGAGTCCAGGCGGCCGGCGTAAGCCGCACTGCGGGTCAGCGTCGGAACCTTGGGTTCCCGGCGATGATCGCCGGCATCGTTCTGGTGGGGCTGGTAGCGGTGTTCTTTGCCCGCGACCATCGTCGCAGCCAGGTCGCCGAGGCTCCCGTGGCCAACCAGGACCACTGGCACGCAGCCTTCGGCATCGAAATCTGTGGAGCGTTCGAGAAGAATCCGGCCGACGCCAAGGCTGACGCGAGCGGAATCCACACCCATAGCGATGGGCTGATCCACATCCACCCTTACACCGCTGCTGCGGCCGGCAAGAACGCCACCTTCTCGGTGTTCGCCGATCAGATCGGCCTTGAGCTGGGCGATGGCTCGTTCACCCTTCCCGATGGCAAGACCTGGAAGAACGGCGACAAGTGCACGGACGAGAAGACCAAGAAGTCGACCGAGGGTCGGGTAGCGATGTTCGTCTGGCCGCCACAGTCGACCGACAAGACCGAGCCCAAGGAAATCACCAAGAACCTGGGTGACATCCGCTTCGCCCAGGACGGACAGGTCTTCGTTCTCGCCTTCCTACCAAAGGGTGAAGCCCCGCTTCTGCCGCCGTCGATGCCAGAGTTGGCCAGCCCGTCTGACTTGGAGCAACCATCGGAGCAGGGTTCAACCGAGTTCACCACCACGGTTCCCGGCGCCGAAACCACGACAGTCCCGGGCGCCGAAACGACCACGGTTCCTTCGGTTCCGGCAAGCGACCCCGAGACCACGACCACAACTCCTCCAGCCGGAGGCTGAGTCAACGATCATGTTGGCAGTAGTGCTCGTGGGAGGGTTCGGAACAAGGCTCCGGCCGTTGACGCTCTCCACTCCCAAGCAGATGCTTCCGGTGGGCAGGATGACCATGCTCGAGCGTGTGGTGTCCAAGCTCGGGTCTCACGGCGTCTCCGAGGTGGTCCTGTCGCTCGGCTACCAGCCGGATGCGTTCATCGATCGGTTCCCCAACGGTGTCTGCGGGGACGTCAAGCTGACCTATGCCGTGGAGCCCGAGCCACTCGACACTGCGGGCGCTATCGCTTTCGCAGCGCGCCAGAGGGGCATCGACGAGACCTTCCTGGCAATGAACGGCGATGTCCTCACTGATCTCGACGTGGGTGCGCTCTGCGCGAGGCATCTGGAGTTGGGAGCCGAGGCGACGATCGCGCTGACGCCGGTTGAGGACCCTTCGCGGTTCGGAGTAGTACCCATCGATTCAGACGGCAGGGTCGAGGCATTTGTGGAGAAGCCCGAGCCCGGCACTGCGCCCAGCAACTGGATAAACGCTGGCACCTACGTCTTCGAGCCGTCAGTGATCGATCGGATCGAACCGGGCCACAAGGTATCCATCGAACGCCAGACCTTCCCCGAGATGGTCGCCGATCGGTCCTTGTTCGCCTCCCAATCGAAGGCATACTGGATTGACGCTGGTACGCCCGAGGCCTATTTGCAGGCACATCTAGACCTGCTTGACGGGGCACGGGGCGATTTTGAGATCGGCATAGACCCAGAAGCCCGAGTCCATCCTGACGCCAAGGTGTCTCGGTGCTTCATCGGGCCCGGAGCGAGCGTCGCCGCTGGATCTGACCTGAGGGATTCGATCGTTATGGCCGGGGCTCGTATCGGTGCCGGAGCCGTCATAAATCGGTCGATCGTCGGGGCGCGGTCCTCGATCGGCGAGTCATCCTCTCTGCAGGAACTGTCGGTGGTCGGGTTCGACTACGACGTTCCAGCAGGATCGGCGGGTGCGGGTGATCGTTTTCCGCCGCCTGAGTCCTGGTAATCAGGGTCTCAGTTCCAACTATTCAGGGGAAACCATATGAGGGCGCTAGTTACCGGCGGGGCAGGATTCATCGGTTCGAATCTTGTGGACAGACTGCTGGCCGAAGGCCATGCGGTCGAGGTCATCGACAGTCTCAAGAGTGGCAGGCTCAGCAATCTGGCAGACGCCCGCTCGAACAGGGATCACGAGTTCTCATTCCATCAGATGGACATTTGCGACCCGAAGGTCTCGGAACTGATCGAGTTGCGCAAGCCCGACGTCGTGTTCCACCTTGCAGCCCAGATCGACGTCAGAGTGTCGGTGGAGGATCCTGCCCTCGACGCGAGCATCAACATCCTCGGTTCGCTCAACGTGATCGAAGGCGCCAGACGGGCAGGGTCGAAAAAGGTCGTTTTCGCCTCATCGGGTGGGACAATTTATGGCGAGGTGGACGCCGAAGACCTGCCGGTCACCGAGTCGCACAGCCAGCACCCGGTCTCGCCTTACGGCGTCTCCAAGAAGGTTGTCACCGACTATCTGAACGCCTACCGCTATCTGCATCAACTCGAGTACACGTCCCTTGCCCTCGCAAACGTCTACGGGCCTCGCCAGGACCCTCATGGTGAAGCAGGAGTAGTGGCGATCTTCGCCGGTCGACTCCTCTCAGGTGAGCAATGCCTGATATTCGGCGAGGGGGCTCAGACCCGTGATTACGTCTATGTAGATGACGTGGTTGACGCTTTCATGAGGGCCTCGGAGCGGGGCAGTGGTTTGCTGTGCAACATCGGCACCGGAGTCGAGACCTCGGTCAACGACCTGTACTCGGTCATGGCTGCCAATGCCGGCGTCAAGGCCAAGCCTGAGCATGCGCCAGCCCGCCATGGTGAGCTTGAACGCTCCTCGCTCGACGCGGGTAGAGCCAAGCTCCATCTGGGCTGGGAGCCGTTCACCAGCCTCGACGACGGTACGGCTGCCGTCCTCGACTACTTCCGATCCCACGGAAACCAGTGAGTTGAGGTTGCAATGAAATTTTCGCTTGCTCTGCCGATGCTCGAACCGGCCAACTATCTTCCGCTGGCGGTGGCGGGGGAGGACGCCGGGTTCGCCTCGGTTGCCGTGCCCGACTCCGTGTTCTACCCCGAAGAGGTTTCGGCGAAATATCCCTACACCAAGTCCGGTGACCGGTTCTGGCCCGCCGAGACGCCTTTCCTGGACCCGTTCGTTGCCATCCCGGCAATGGCTGCGGTGACGGAACGGATCAAGTTCTTCACCAACGTCCTGAAGCTGGCAATCCGGGACCCACTCCTGATCGCCAAGACCGTGTCGTCGATCGGCGCTCTGGCCGACGGTCGGATCGGGGTCGGCGTCGGACTCTCGTGGATTCCCGAAGAGTTCGAATGGTTGGGCAAGGAAATGAAGACTCGAGGCGCCCGTACCAACGAGGCGGTCGACATCATCCGACTCGTCTGCAGTGGCGAGTTCGTGGAGTACCACGGCGAATATCACGACTTCGGCTCGCTCATGGTGCGGCCGGTCCCTACGACGCCGATTCCGATCTTCGTAGGTGGACTTTCCGACGCCGGTCTCAAACGTGCCGCGCGTCAGGGAGACGGCTGGATCTCGGTCGCGAACACCACCGCTGAGGTGGCCGAGGTACTGCCTCGGCTGCAGACCTTCCGTGAGTCGTTCGACAGGGCAGATCTGCCGTTCGAGATCAAGGCGCTGTGCACCGATGTCTTCGACCGCGAGGGCTATGAGCGTCTCGCCGAAATCGGAGTGACCGAGGCCATGGTGTGCCCGTGGTACATGCGCCCGGGCGACGTCAACGAGTTGGACCACCAGGTCGAATCGACGGCCTGGTTCGGGGAAGAGATCATCTCGCGCTTCGCCTGAGGGCGGGCCACCCTCACCGGGGCACGAGGCCGACCACGTCCGGCCGCCCGTCAGTTAGCGGAACAGATCCTCTGAGGGGGAGCGGACCACATCGGTCAACACGCCGACGTGGCTCGGTCCGTCGATGAATGCCGAGTCGTCAATACCCCGGACAATCGCAACGGGGATGCCTGTGGCTTTGCCCATGACCAGGTCGGCAGCTCCGGTGATCTCATCGACTATTGCCACTTCGGTCACCTGCAACTCGCGCCCGTAGGCGTCCTCGGTGCCACGAAGATCCAGCACCGGGCGAATTCCAGCGGATCCGATGGCCACGTCGGTTACCCCTCGCCGCCAGGTCCTGCCGAAGGTGTCCGAAACGATGACCGCAACGTCCGTACCGGTTCGCCCTCGGATGCCGTCACGAATTCTGCGTGCCGAGCGGTCGGGATCCTCGGGAAGTAGCGCCGCATAACCCCGGTCGACATTGGAGAGGTCGATCCCTGCGTTCGCGCACACGAATCCATGTCGGGTTTCGCTGATGATCAGCTCTCCCCGACGACGCAATATCCGTACCGATTCGCGCTCGACCAGCGGCTTGTGGCTCAGCGGATCTTCCGGGTCGACCCTCTCCATCGCGCCCTCGGCCTTCGATACGACCTTCTGGGTGACCACAACCACGTCGTGGCGCTGGAGGGTCTGACCGCTTTCGGCAACCGCGGTGCAGATGATCAATGCCAGATCGTCGGCCCGGTTTATCTCGGGAATCCCCTCTATGGGGATCACGCTGAGGGTGCTCATCGTGGGGCTCCTCCCTCGACTGCGGCGAGGCAAGTTCGGGCAAGGGCCGACGAAACCACCGGATCGGACATGATCGTGTCGGTCACCACACAGCGGATGCCTTCCGCCTCGACCTGAGGAGCGAGTCCGGCGTCGACGGTGTCGATCACGAGCGTGCCGGCGAGAGGTGCGTAATAGCGGGCGATTCCGACCACGGAAGGCTCGTGTCCGAGCTCTCGCAGCAGTCGCTCGGCCGGCCCCTTGATTGCGTGGCCCCCGACTATCGGACTGATCGCGACCGTGTGATCCCTGGCTGATGCGACGGCCTGGCGCACACCAGGCACTGCCAGGATCGGGTCGATCGACACCACAGGATTGGACGGTGCGATGCAGACGCAGCGAGCTGACTCGATCGATTCGATGACGCCGGGGGCAGGACGGCATTCCTCGGCACCTACGAATTCGACCGAAGCAACAGCAACCTGGTGGTGTTCTCGCACGAAGTATTCCTGGAAACTGAGTTCCCTACCGTCGAGCGTCGTGACCCGGGTGGACAAATGATCGTCCGTGACGGGTACGAGCGTGAGCCCGAGGGACCATGCATCGGTTATCTCGGCGGTGACCGTCGACAGCGGCACACCCGCGCGGCGGCGTGAGGTCCGATACATGTGGGTTCCCAGGTCAAGATCGCCGAGCGCGAACCATCCGGCGGCGTCGTTTCCGATCTGGTCCTGGGCACTGATCCCCGCAGATTCGGCGTAACGCTTGACCATGCCCATGGCCTGCCAGGTCTCACCGTTGAGGCCCCATCCGGTGTCGGGGTTGACCTGTCCGGCGAGGGTGTAGGTGACCGTGTCCAGATCCGGACTGATCATCAAACCGTGCAGCACAGTGTCGTCGCCGACATTGACTATCGCGGTGATCTCGTCAGGACGGACAACTTCGCGGAGTCCCAACAAGAAGCGTGCTGCTCCGACACCGCCAGAGAGGACGCTGATTCCACCGGTCACAGTTCTGCGTCCTTCACAGGTTCGAGGCCACTCAGGCTTCAGGCGATCGAGTTGAGCTTGCCCGAGAGCAGGTCCAGGTCTGCGTCGACCATCATCGTCACCAGGTCCTCGAACTGAACCGTCGGCTTCCAGCCAAGCACCTCGGCAGCTTTGGAGGCATCTCCGACCAGCAGCTCGACCTCGGCAGGTCGGTAGAAGGCCTCGTCGATTACCACGTAATCCTCGTAGTCCAAGCCGACGTGTCCGAATGCGACCTCGCAGAACTCGCGAACTGAGCGGGTCACGCCGGTCGACACGACGTAGTCGTCGGGTGAGTCCTGCTGCAGCATCAACCACATGGCACGGACGTAATCCCCGGCGAAGCCCCAGTCTCGTTTGGCGTCCAGGTTGCCGAGCCTTAGCTCGCTTGCCTGGCCGAGCTTGATCTTCGCGACTGTGTTCGAAATTTTGCGAGTGACGAACTCGAGACCGCGGCGCGGCGATTCGTGATTGAACAGGATGCCTGAACTGGCGTGGAGGTCGTAGCTCTCGCGGTAGTTGATGGTCAGCCAGTGGCCGTAGACCTTTGCGACCCCATATGGGGAGCGGGGGTAGAACGGAGTCTTCTCGGTCTGGGGTACCTCGACGACCTTGCCGAACATCTCTGATGAGGATGCCTGGTAGAAGCGAATGTCTGGGTCCGCTATCCGGATGGCGTCGAGCAGGCGGGTTACTCCGAGTCCGGTCACATCACCGGTCAGCACCGGCTGGCTGAAGCTGGTCTGGACGAAGCTCTGGGCGGCAAGGTTGTAGACCTCGTCGGGGCGATAGGTGCGGAGCAGTTCGATCATGCTCGCCTGATCAAGCAGGTCGCCGGGGACCGTCGCTATCCGATCCTGCAGGTGGGCGATACGTTCAAAGGTGACGGTCGATGAGCGGCGGACCATCCCGATGACTTCGTAGCCCTCGCCAAGGAGAAGTTCTGCCAGATAAGAGCCGTCCTGGCCCGTGATTCCGGTTATGAGCGCACGCTTGGTCATGGGTGTCTTTCTACCTGTGCCACCGGGCGCTGTCTGCCAACCCAGTTGGCGAGATCGGATGGATAGGCATGGATGGTTTGGCAACGTCGGTCGCCAGGTGTTCAGATCACGTTCGCAGATGTTGTTCATATCGCCGGGTGATGGCCCAGAACGTCAACGTTGCCTCAGTGGCAACGGGTCACCGGTGCTCGGTGACCGTCTCGCCAATCTCCGCAACGAAGTCGGGTTCACCCAGCAGGATTTGGCCGAGCGGATCGCAATCTCGCGGGTCGCACTGTCCAATCTTGAGTCGGGTCGAAGCATTCCGGGGGAGCGGACCGTGGCGTTGCTGGCTGGTGTGTTCGGTCTTGAACCCCATGAGCTTGTAGCCGGTACTGCGTATCCCACCGCAAAAATGGACCGCTTGCCGCTGACAACCAACCGCTACAGCGAAGCCCAGATGCAGATTCTCCTGATGGAGCGAGACCTGCAGTGGCTCTCCGAGATCGACCACCGACGTCGCGAAGAGGTCATCAGGGACTGGACCAGGGACCTGACAGCGCTCCGGGCCAAAACCCACGACGCACATGACCGACAGCTGGTCGCGGATGCAATCAAAAGGCTGGGTCTGCTGAATCCGGATCGGGCCTGACGCTCAACCCTGACGCGAATACGCCTGACGCTCAATCGTGACGGTTCGGGCCAGGGTCTCGACCGGCAGATCGCCGGCTGGCCTCGTCGGGCTAGTCGGCCTGGTCGGGCTAGTTGGCCTGGTCGGCGATGCGACGGCGGTCCTCGAGCAGGTCACGCAAGGTGGTGTCCAGATCGATGGTCGGCGCCCAGCCCGTATCTGTTCGCAACCGGCTGTTGTCGCCGAGCAGTACAGGGATGTCAACCGGTCGGGCGAGTGCGGGGTCGACCTCGAGCTTCATGTCCACCGAGGCCATCGAGATCAGCTTCTCGGCCAGGTCCTGAACAGCGGTTGCCGTACCCGAGCACACGTTGTAGACCTCGCCCGAGCGGCCCGACTCGATCAGCAGCCGGTAGGCACGGACCACGTCGCGGACATCGGTGAAGTCTCGTCGGGGCGCCAGGTTTCCGACCAGGACCCTGCCTTCGCCGGACCGCTCGTTGTCGACCACCCGAGAGGCGATCGCCGGAGCGACGAAGCGGTCGGTCTGCCCGGGACCCAGATGGTTGAACGGTCTCGCCCGGACGACCTGTTGGGAGTATCCCAACCACGCTTGGAGCGCCACCGAGTCCGCCGCAACCTTCGACGCCGCGTACGGGCTGACGGGGCGCAGCGGCTGTTGCTCGGTGAGTGGAAGGTCCTCGGGCGAGACCTTTCCGTAGACATCTGCGGAACCGATCGTGAGCACGCGTTGGGTATCTGTCTCGCGTGCGGCCCAGAGGATGTTCAGTGTGCCCTCGGCGTTGGCGCGGAAGGTCGCCTGCGGTGTCTGCCAGGAGCCGCCGACATCGCTGGCCCCGGCGAGGTGGTATACGACCTCAGGTTGAGACTTCCGGAAAAAATCCAACAGCGCGGCGGCATCGAGAACATCGAGGCCGTCAATTGAACGGTCGGTGATGATGACCTCATCGCCCGCTTCGGTCAGATGGTTGACGAGGTGATGGCCGACGAACCCTCCGGCACCGGTGATGAGTGCTTTCACAGCGTGCCTGAACGGAAGGTCTTGGTACTCATCGACATCCACTCTAGGGCCGTCATCTGCGGTCGCGGGTCACTCCCCAATGGCGGTGAGCGGTAGATCCGTCGCGGTACGATCACAACTCACTCGAACTAAGGAACTCTGTCATCCAATCCGCTGATCACGATCCCGAGCGACCTCGTAGAGATGTCGGTGATCCGCTCACCCCGGAGCCCGGTGACGCGTCGAAGTCGATTGCTGGATCTGCCGTTGACGAAGTCGACGAGAGCGAACTCGACGCGAAATGGGGCCTCGACACTCCCGACGCACTGGTCGGCTACGGCGCGCCGCCCGTTGTCGCCGTGGTCGTTACCTCGGATCCGGGGGACTGGTTCGAGGATGCCATCGAGTCCCTCGCAGGATCAGGCTACGAGAACCTGTCCGTTCTGGTTTTGGACAACGCCAGCAACGAGGATCCGACCGCCCGGATCGCCTCGGTATTTCCATCGGCTTTCGTCAAGCGGGTCGATGCGGACCGAGGGTTCTCGGCAGCCGCGAACGAAGTCCTCCACGCGGTCGAAGGCGCTGCGTTCTACATGATTCTCCACGACGATGTGATTCTGGAGCCGGGGGCGATCACCGAACTTGTGGCCGAGGCGTTCCGGTCGAACGCCGGAATTGTCGGCCCGAAGCTTCTGGACTGGGACCGGCCCGATGAGATCCTCTCGGTCGGACTGAACGTCGATCCGTATGGATTCTCGTCGTCCATCTCCGAGCCCGGTGAGTTGGACCAACAGCAACACGACATTCCCCGCGAGGTCTTCGCCATCTCGAACGCGGCGATGTTGATCCGAGCCGACCTTTTCGACAGTCTCGGCGGATTCAACGAGGACATTCCGTTCTTCGGCGAGGACATCGACCTTTGTTGGCGGGCGCATGCCGCTGGGGCGACGGTCACTCTCTGCCCGAGCGCCAATGCCCTTCATCGCGGTCGTTTCGACGAACGCCGCGACGTCGGCAATCGACGGCGACTGGAATTGCGCCATGAAGCCCGCAACATGCTGAGCAACTACGAACTGCTCCGCTTGTTGTGGGTTGTTCCGGTGGCGTTCATGTTGTCCGTTGTGGATCTCGTCGGATCGATCGTGATGGGTCGGTTCCAAAGAGCCGGAGACATTGCAGGCGCGTGGTTCTGGAACATCGGCCACATCGGGTCCCTAATGAAGTCACGATCCCGGGCGAAACGGACTCGTCGGGCACGTGATCGCGACTACCTGCCCTTGATGCGACAGGGCAGTTCGCGCCTGAAGAGCCTTGTGAGGGTCGCCGAGGGCGAGAATCGACTCCAGGTTCTGGCCCAGACCGGACGCGGCTATCTGCGGGACGCCGCGTCACGTTCGCGGCGCGGCGGTCTTGTCGTGTTGATTGTGAGCATCGTGGTGATGCTCTACGGAGCGCGCAACCTGATTTTCGGGCCTCTTCCGGTACTGAGGGAGTTCAGCGGGGTCGGTTCTAGTGGCGGCAGGTTGCTTTCGGAGTGGTTCACGGGTTGGCGTGAGGCTGGTCTAGGTGAACCAGGCGTTGCTCCTGGAATCATCCCTGCCCTGGGCGGGATCGGGACGGTTCTGCTGGGATCGGTCGGGTTCGCACGGCGTCTACTGATCCTGTTGCCGCTGCTCATCGGTGGCGTAGGTGCATGGAAGCTCTTCAGTCGCTCCGATTCGACAGCGGCCCGTGCAGCGATGCTGGCCTCGTATGGTCTCAACCCGCTCGTGTTGAACGCGATGGCCGAGGGACGGCTGCAGGCGCTTGCGGTCTATGCGGCCGCTCCCTGGCTGCTGCGACGAGTAGCAGGGTCCGCCAATGTCGAGCCGTTCGTCGACCGTGACGCTCCGGCTCCGGACCGGCCGAGGCTTCTCGGGGGCACGGCAATTCTGCTCGCGGCAGTCGGGTCGATAACGCTGTTGGGCGCCGGAATTCTGCTCCTCATGGTGCTTGTGTTCGCAGCCGTAGTGACAACGCTTGGGGACCGCCGTAGCGGATCGCGGATGGCGCTGACGGTCATCACTTCAGCCGCTCTCTCCCTACCAGTGCTTGCTCCCTGGATCGTTGCGGCAATCCGTCACGGCGACCTGGCATCCCTCACCGGACTCTGGAACACCTCGACCGCGGTCCCATCGGCCCAGACGATAATTACCGGGTCGACCGGAGCGGTGACTACGGGCATTGTCGGCTGGGGGCTCCTGATCGGAGCTTCGTTCGGTCTGTTCGCGGGAAGGAAGTGGCGGTTCAACTGGGCCGTGGGTGGCTGGCTGTTGGCACTCATCTCATGGCTCGTTGCAATCGTCCTGGCCAGATCCGGCAACGTCGGTGGGGCCGGCATCGAGTTGCTGGCGATGCCCGCCGTGCTCGGCATGGCCATCGCCATCGCAATGGGTGTCTTCGCGTTCGACAACGACGTGCTTGGATCCGACTTCGGGCTTGAGCAACTCCTGTCCGGTGTGGCCGTAGCGGCCTTCGTGATAGGGCTGATTCCAGTGGGAATCGCCTCGACCGACGGAAGATGGTTCCAACCAGAGAGGGACTTCCGCTCCGCTCTTTCCGCTGTAGATCACGGTGACGACTTCCGGACGATCTGGATCGGTGATCCGGACGTTCTTCCGCTGGCCGGCTGGAATCTGGACGGACAAGGACTTGTCGCAGGAGTCAGTGTCGGTCTGGATCCGACCATCACCTCCCGCTTCCGACTCGACGGCGGGGTTGGAGTCGACGCATTGACCAGATCGCTCAACGCCGCCCTGCACGGAGAGACGAATCGACTGGGCCGACTGCTCGGCCCCATGGGGGTCCGCTATGTGGTGGTTGCCGATAGGGCCGCCCCGCTGCCGGACTCCAAGAGCCAGGTGCCGATGCCCGAAGATCTGCTCAGCGCTCTCGACCAGCAACTCGATATGCACCCGATCAGCGTCAACCCGGGGCTTGCCCTGTACGCAACCGACAGTCCTTGGCCGTTGCGCTCCGACGCGACCACCGAACTCGACACAGCCACGGCGCCCAGAACCTTTGCCGAACTCATAGCTGTCGACCTGCCGATTCCTCCACCCGTACTGGGTGCCCGGGCGGGAACGAAGTTCTCCGGGAACCTCCCAGGTGACCGGCTGATCGCTCAGGCAACGACTGCTGATCCCGGCTGGAAACTCACGGTGGAGGGCAAGGAACAGACCCGAAGTGACATCTGGGGATGGGCCCAGACCTTCGAGACCGGCAGTGGTGGAGCGTCCACGCTGAGTTATTCGCCTCCGCTCTCAACCCGGCTTCTGCAGTTGATCCAGATCCTTGGGCTCCTCGCACTGTTGTATCTGGGGCTGTTCCGGGGCACGAAGTCGATCAAGGGCCTCGTAAGACGGTCTCGCAGCGAAGCTGGCGATACTGGTTCAGTCGTAGGAGCGGATGGTGAGTCAACTCTCGTGACTGTCGGGCCGGTGGGCCTGGTCGAATCCCGCACCACCGCCGAGACAGCTGGCGAAGCGGCCGAGGGAGCAACCGCCGAGGGAGCAACCGCCGAGGGAGCAACCATAGAGCCACCTCAAGAGGCCTCCGTTGACCCAAACGCGCACTCCGCCGGGGATTCAGTTGCCGACGCTGGACCATCCGGCGAAACAGATGGGAGTGAGTTGTGAAGACAACTCGACTGGGCGTGATCACGGCTGTCGTGGTCATCATGGTGGCCCTGACCTCATGGTGGCAGGGAGCACCGGCCGAGGGCCGCAAGGTATCCCTCGATGCGTCGGTTCCGGCGGTCGGACGAGCAGATGCCCTGTCGTCCACCTGGTTCTGCAGCGCCGGTGGATTCGCGTCCGATCCCGCTCCCCAGAACCTCATCCGCCTGACCAACTCGTCGGCAGAATCAGCGGAGGTTCGCCTGAGCGCGTTCAACGCCGACGGCGAAGCGGGCCAACAGTCCGTCGAGGTGCCAAGCCGGTCCGTCCACACCGTGGATGTGGCAAAGACCTTCAAGGGGAATGGCCTTTCCGTCATGGCGGAGTCGTCGGACGGGAGCCTGGCGGTCGAGAACACACTCCTTCTGGACGACATGGCCGACTCCGTCCCATGTGCGACGCACTCCTCGAGCGCCTGGTATTTCCCCTCGCAGAGCACCGTCAAGGGCGCGAAGGCCCAACTGATCCTGTTCAACCCGTTCTCTGCGGACGCCGGCGTGGTGATCACCGGAGCGGTCCCCGAGGTGCGCTCACCCGCTGAGTGGAACGGCGTCGTCGTGCCGGCAGGTAGTACCAAGGTCATCGATCTGGGCGAGCAGTTCGAAAGACGCGAGCAGTTCTCGGTTTCGGTGCATCTCAAATCGGGTCGGATCCTGGCCGAGACTGCCCAGGTGTTTGCGCTTGACGCGACCGACAAGAGCCCTGCGAGAAATGGCCTGCGGCTACAGCCGGGCATCGCCGTGGCGCGAGAGGCGTGGACGTTCGCGGGAGGGTTCCGCGACCCCGGAGCCAGCGAGAAGATCGTCCTGCAGAACCCGAGCAATGACCCGACAAGTGTTTCGGTCCAGGTCGTTCCATACGGCGCAGGGGACATGCCACCCGAGCCCTTCGCGGTGGATCTGCCAGGTGGCAGATACGCGGTTCTCGACCTGACCGGCGAGGGCCGAATCCCAGATGTGGGTTTCCATGCGATCCGGGTGCAGGCACCTGATGGTCACCCGGTGATCGCTGTGCGGACATCGGGCATTTCAGCGGCTCCAGGCGCAGCTCCCGAGGGGTCGACGGGCGGGACCAGGCCATCGTTGGACAGGGGAGTCACGACAAGTATCGGGTCGACCTTCGATTCGCGACGCTGGCTCATCCCTGCAGTCCCGACCGGCCCGGGTAGCCAGCCGATCGCGTTCGTTCACAATCCCCATACAGGAATCGTCAGGATCTCGGTTACCGCAACCACCGACGGTGGAGAGGACGTCGAAATCGTTCGAGACGCCGAGGTCGCTGCGGGAGATGGACTGGCCATCGGGCTGTCACCCAAGCCTCTCGCAGGAGCAGGCCTGAGGTACTACACGGTCGAGGCCAGCGAGCCGGTTGCCGTGGAACGGCTCGTGACGTTCCCGACAGCCAAGGACTTCTCTCTGGGACCTGCCCTGCCCATCGGGTCCTGACCCCTGCAAATCTGCTCAGAGTTCGTCCGGACCCGTTCACCAGCTGCTGGCGGTGAGCTCGACTGTTGGGCTCGGGCGGTGTGGGGCACACTTTGGACGTGGAACGACTGATTCTTGCAGCGGCTCTGGCGGTGGTGGCCATCGGCATAGCCCTCTATCTGCAGCGAAAGAACACTGCTGCTCCGACGGACTCCGTCGGAGAGTTCCGTGCTCCGAAGCGACTGGAGCGGAGGGACTTCGAACGTCCCGAGGCTCCGTGGCTCGTGGTGGTGTTCTCATCGGCGACCTGCGAAACCTGCGCCGAGGTCTGGACCAAGGCCAAGGTTCTCGAGTCCGACCAGGTGGCTGTCCAGCAAGTCGAGGAAAGGGCCGAAGCCGCGCTGCATCGCAGCTACGACATCAAGGCTGTTCCCACCACGGTGATCGTCGACGCCGGGGGAGAGGTGCGGGCCTCATACATGGGACCAGTCTCAGCAACGCATCTCTGGGCAGGGTTGGCGGACCTGCGCGAACCCGGCACGGTTCCACCCGAGTGCGGCGAGCCGCGCCCGTTCGACTGAACCGAAGCGTCCCGCTGGGCATCCACCGTCCGTCGCCGGTGCCCCGCAGCGGGATCGAGGGCGACCGACCGTTCGACGGGCAGGGACTCGGCTGTCGTGAGACTCGGTTGCCCGCGGCCTCAGATCGGCTCTGGGCCGAACTGGATCGGGCGTGCAATCGGGTTACCCGATGGGCGTTGATTCGATTCGGGTGCCAGGTGTGGCGGCACTGGAGGGGGAGTGGTCCCAACACGGCTGGGAGTAGGTGTAGGCGCCGGTGTGGGAGCGGGTTCCGACCCGTTCTGGGCTGCGGCGATCAAGTTGTTGACGTCGTGACCCGAGATTGTTTCCTTCTCAAGGAGTGCCCTTGCCACCAAATCGAGCGCGTGGCGGTTCTTGGTCAGCAACTCGGTGCATTGATCCTCGCCATCGCGTAGAAGTTTTTCGACCTCGTCATCGATGAGCCTCGAGGTGTCCTCCGAGTATTCGCGCTGCTGGCCGAAGTCCTCGCCCAGGAACACAGGTCCGGAACCACCCCAGGCTCGTGGCCCGACCTTGTCACTCATACCGAACTCTGTGACCATGCGTCGGGCTCGTTCGGTGCTGACCTGAAGGTCGTTGCTGGCCCCCGTCGAGCGGTGCTTGAAGACCAGATCCTCAGCCACTCGACCGCCCATTGCGACGATGATCGACTCAGCGAGGTACTCCTGTGAGTAGGAGTGACGTTCCTCTTCGGGAAGCTGTTGGGTAACGCCGAGTGCCATACCACGGGGAAGGATCGTGACCTTGTGTACCGGGTCGGCATTGGGTAGCAGCGCCGCACAGAGCGCGTGGCCCGCCTCGTGATAGGCGGTGATCTCCTTCTCTGCGTCGGAGAGAACCATCGACTCACGCCGCTGTCCCATCAGGACCCGGTCGCGGGCGTCCTCGAAGTCGTGCATTTCCACGATCTTGGCGCCCCTGCGCACGGCGCCGAGCGCCGCTTCGTTGACCAGGTTGGCAAGGTCCGCACCGGACATGCCGGGGGTTCCTCTGGCGACCAACGTCAGGTCGACTTCGGGGCTGAGCTTCTTGTGCTGGACGTGAACTTCGAGGATCTGGCGACGATCCTCGAGTTCGGGAAGCGGGACGACCACCTGACGGTCGAATCGGCCGGGGCGCAGAAGCGCCGGGTCCAGGATGTCTGGGCGGTTCGTCGCAGCGATCATCACGATCCCGTCGGTGCCCTCGAAACCGTCCATTTCGGAGAGCATCTGGTTGAGGGTCTGTTCACGCTCGTCGTGACCGCCACCCATTCCAGCGCCACGCTTGCGGCCGATCGAGTCGATCTCGTCGATGAAGATGATCGCCCGGCCGTGCTTTCTGGCGGACTCGAACAGGTCTCTGACCCGCGAAGCGCCAACGCCGACGAACATCTCCATGAAGTCAGAACCTGTCACGGACAGGAACGGGACTCCCGCTTCGCCGGCGACCGCCCTGGCGATCAGCGTCTTTCCGGTTCCCGGAGGGCCCACCAGTAGCACTCCCTTGGGGATCCTTGCTCCAATAGCCAGGAATCTGTCGGGCTCCTTGAGGAAGTCCACGACCTCGCTGATCTCACGCTTGACACCCTCGTATCCGGCGACATCTGCGAAGAGCGTGCCCGGTCGTTCGGTGCTGTAGGTCTTGGCCCGGCTCCGCCCGATGGACATGATTCCGCCCATCTGGCCTTGAGCCCTGCGCTGCATCCAGACGAAGAAACCGATGATGAGAAGAACTGGCAACAGGAAGGGGATCAACTGGGCCAGGAAACCGACCGTCGGCGTCTTGAAGTCGACGTCGACCTTCTTGTCCTCCATCAAGGTCAACAGATCCGGCGGCGGGTCCTTCGGGCCGGTCGTCACGAATTCCTGGCCGCTCTTGAGTTTGCCGGTGATGGTCGCGTCAACGTTGTTCCAAGTGACCTCCTTTACGTTTCCGGCGGAAACGTCCTGGGTGAACTTGGTGAACGGAATCTCGTTCGTCTTCTTGGACGACAGCGAAAGCGCACTGATGACCGTGACGCCTATCACCAGTACCAGGACCCAGATGAGCCACGAAGGAAGGCTGCTGTCGTTCTTGCCGCCGGGGCGGTTCTTGGCGCTTCCGTCACCTGGCGCGCGACTGTCGTTCTGCTCTGGGGGCATGTGGACAGCCTAGAAGCTGTGGAGCGCTTCGCTGTAGCGAGTACGCCAGAATCTGAGAGCCACTGTGGTATCCGAGGTTTCCGGACATTCTGAAAGTACGGTTCAACCCGTGAGTAGAAAATGTGCTCGTTCCGCCTGCCCAAGTCCCGCCACTGCAACCCTGTCGTATTCGTACGCCGACGGAGTTGTTTGGATCGAGGACTTGATCGCCGAGGCTCACCCCATGCTGCATGATCTGTGCGAGGCGCACGCGACGTCCCTGAGCGTTCCACTCGGTTGGGACCTACGAGACGAGCGCTCCCTGGTGGGCACCGAGGGAAGCCGGAGCCAGGTATCCCGTCTGGATCTGATCGGGGCCTGAGATCGGGGAAGCAGCACACGACGGTGGTGCTCCCGACCCGCTCCAGCCTGAGAGGGAACTCTGGGGTCAGGGCGAGGTGGCATGGGGGCTCATAGCCAGCTTTCTGTTGTCGAACATCTTCGCCGTGATGGTCTACTCAGCGGCCGGGTGGACAGAAGTCGGCGACGTTCCGATGTGGGGACTCGGTTTGCTGCAGATCCCATTGTGGGCCGGATTTCTGGCCGCCGTTTGGGCCGCAGGGAACAAGGGCACCGGGGTCGTCAACGCGTTCGGCCTGAGATTTCGACCTCTCGACATTCCTGTCGGCCTGCTAACCGGTATCGCGGCCCAAGCGGTTCTGCTACCGCTGATCTACGTCCCTATTTTCCAGTTGACCGGTCAGAGCAGCGACGACCTGTCCCGACCAGCCCGCGAGCTCTCCAGCAAGGCCGGCGGCACGGTCAGCTGGCTGCTGTTCGCTCTGCTGGTCGGGATCATCGCTCCGGTGGTCGAAGAGCTGTTCTACCGAGGTCTGTTCCTGAGAGCGCTGAAGAAACGCGGGATGTCGAGCGCCGCATCAGTTGTTCTCAGCTCGGCCATCTTCGGTGCGATGCACCTTCAGCCGCTCCAGTTCGCAGGCTTGTTCCTGTTCGGGGTGATCGCTGCGTGTCTGGCGTCGGTGACTCGTCGACTCGGCATGTCGATTTTCGCCCACATCGGGTTCAACATGACCTCGGTGGTCGCCCTGTATCTGGATAGCCAGGGCAAGCTGCTGTAGCTCGGGGCAACCTGCTGCGAGTCAGGTCGGGTGTTGCAGCCCGTAGTTCTGTCGTGTGTGTCCTTGTGATCTCTCGGGCCCCATCGGTGGCATTTCCGAGGTATTTTGGTCGACTTTGAGAACTTCTTGACGAACATCGAACACTCGCGTAGGATAGAACGTATGTTCGACAAGCGGGAGGACCCAGAGCGCCAGGGAGACTCGGCCAGAACCTGGTCGGCGCCGGTGGTTCCTCGTGTCGAAGTGGGTGAACTCGAATCTGTGGTCGGTTCTCTTCGGTTGGGAGCCCAGCAGGTCGCCCAACTCGAAGCTTTCCATTCGAACGTCGATCCGGAATGCCTGCTCGGGTCACTTGAATCATTGGAAATGGTGCAGCGAGTAGTGGACGCGTCGAGAGCCAAGCTGTTGTACGCGGCTTATCTGGCGGACGCGTGCAACGAAACTGGGCTGACCACTGCCGGGTGGCTAGGAGACAGGGCGAAACTGGCTTCGGGTAAAGCACGTTCCAGGTCCCGGGTGACCCGGGTCCTTTTCGACGGGACTTTGTCGCCGGTGATCTATGAAGCGTTGACGGCCGGTGTGATCGGCTGGTCCCACGTGGAAGTCCTGGCTCAGGTCACGAACAGTCGTAACCAGGACCAGATGGCAGTCCTCGCGCCTGTCCATGTGGAACGGGCGTTGGTGTTGTCTTTCAACCGCTGGAAACAAGAAGTGCGTCTCGCAGGCGAACTGTTCGATCAGGACGGCTCTGAACCTGACGGCGGTGAGGGTCGTAACCGGTTGAGTTTCGGGGTCTCGGACAAGTTCACCTTGTTGAACGGCCAGTTGAACGCCGCGAACGCGGCGACCGTGACCGAAGCGATCGAAGCGGTCACCGACGAACTGTTCAGATCCCGCCAGAGAGACGCCGAAACGACTGGCGGTGAGCTTGAGATCCCTGACCGGGCAACCCTGCGGGCGTTGGCGTTGACCGAAATATGTAGACGTGCGACCGCGAAACCGGTCGGGTCGACAACACCGGGGCGCCCTGAGGTGTCGTTGA
>JBARXY010000008.1:0-80272 GCA_049647585.1 Microthrixaceae bacterium
TCGCATACATAATCGACCGAAAGAACTGTAAAGAAGCCGCCAAATACACGAGCCCAGACCGAGAATTCGTCGAATTCCTCGAAAACTGCCGCCAAGCCTTCCCAGACCTATTCCAAACCACCCCAAGCGCGACATCATTTGTGGATGACACCGTCAGGATGGCAGACGACTGGCTTGGGCCGAACGTGCGTGCGATCACCAACCGGTCGGGAGACAAGATCTTCCTGTCTGAGGATGGTCTGCGACGCATCCGCTTTGACATTCGCAACCCAGCTCCACATTCGAGCCCGCACGCTCATGTCGAGCAGTTCGTCAATGGGCGCTGGGTGAAGTCTGGTCCGATCTTCCCAACCGATGTCCCGCCGAGGTAGGCCCGATGCGAATCGAGAACCTTGAGTCGAAAGAGCCGGTCTACATCCTCGGGCTTGCCCTCACGCGGGCTGAAGCCCAGGAACTCCGGGATGACCTGGACTCCCTGCTGGCTGCCGATGAGGCTCGACATGAGCATGTGTCCAGCGCCGACTACCAGACAGAGTTGACGGTATGGATCGACGACGACCAGTAGGTGCGCTGATCCTTCTGCTGGCAGTAGCGGCTGGCCTCCTGCCCCCGCCGGTGGCGGCGGACGAGGTGCCTGCTGGCGAGCAATTCCCGGCCCCCTATAGCTATGACGCACCCGCAGACGCGCTCGCCCAGCCGACCGGAGGACCAAGTGCACAGGGCGCGTTGTTGCAGGGTCCAGGCAGTGCGAACAGCGCTGCGGCTGTCGCTGCCGGTGGTGCAGCTACGACTTCCTCGCTGCTGACCTATACCCCACGAACGGCAGGTGGTCTCGCTGACGCCGCATCGGGCGCCTGGCTGAACGCTCGGCTTGCAGCTGATGAGATCGCGTCGGGTCACTCTTACACGAAGCACGTCGTTGAGCGCGGCGAGTTCCCGGGGATCCGAACCCGAACGCAATTCGCCGACATGGTCGAGAACGTCATCAACAACTACGACGATCTCCGGCATCTTTCGGGTGGCCGAACGGCCTACTGGCGTGACGGGGTAGTCGTCATCAGGAACCCACGCGCCCCTGACGGCGGGACAGCCTTCGTTCCTAGAGACGGATACGACTACTTTCTGGGGCTTGGGTGAGAGCGATGGACCTACGAAGGATCGATCAACAACGCGTGCGGATGGAGCTCACCGAGTCCGAGCTGAACGTGCTCCGTAATGGGCTGAGCGAGGCCCTGGAGGCGCTTGAGGACTGGGAGTTCTCGACTCGCATGGGAGTCGAGAGGGACGAAGCCCGTCGAGTTCGAGATGAGCTTCGATCGGCCGTGCAGCGGATGAGGGAGGACGGGCCTCGCTCCGATTCGTGATTCGCCTCGTCGCGGCTCTGCTAGTTGCAGGAGTCGCCCTCGGTCAGCCGACGCTGGCCGAGGCTGTCGCGCCCGCTGTTGAGGGCTGCTGCTATACCCCAAGCGGCGCAGGCGAACTGACTCGAAACTCTGACGGCCTATTCGGATCGAACGTCACTGAGCTTCGGACCCGCACTTCAGGTGGCTTCGTTCGCAGTGCCGGTGGACCCGTGCAGGTCTTCCAAAGTGAGGTTTCTGGTGGTCGATCTGCGGCGGAAGAGTTCTTTAGAGCGCAAGTAGGACGACCGCCGATTGCTGCGCTGGCTACAGACGTTGCCGATGTCGGCGGTCTGCGATTCACGATCCGCGGGTCGGCCCACGGGGCGCCGACTGTTGAGGTATTCGATCCGGTTGCAGCAACGGTTGAGAAGATTAGGTTCTTGGAATGACTGATGGCTTGGGGTGGAATGTGCGACCGGGAGAGTCGGTCGGCCCTCTCGTGTTGGGAATGCCGGAGGAAGAGGTCACGCATGCCATCGGTGAACCGATGTCGAGAAAGAATCGACGCGAGATGACGAGCCTTGACTATGGCTTCATCACCATCATGCTCTTCCAAGGTGTCGTTACGATGATTGTGATCGAGATGAACGCGCAGATCGAGGTAGCTGAATGCGGTATCAAGCCTGGTGCATTGGTTCGAGATCTTGTGTCATTTCTCGAGTCTCCGTTGACCTACGATCAGGAGGAGGGACTATGGCGCTCAGCGGATTTGGAGGGACTGTGGTTCGAAGTCGCCCGACCCGCAGAAGCAGGTGAGGACCCGATCGAACCGCCCTATGTTCCCGAACAATATGACATCACTAGGCCCGAGTCGGCACTCGTAAGACGAGTATTCGTGCAATGACGGAACGCCGGTCGTCTGGAGTCGGTGTCAAGCGACCCGGTGAGTTCGGTCGCCGGGCTTCGACGGTCGTGTCCGGCGGTGAGGGTGCCAGACGGTGGGGTGAGACACTCGGGTTCGACGACGACGGAAATGTGACGTCGCGGTCGACAACGGTCGGGGACCCGGCGGCTGGTGGCGTGGCGGGTTCTGTGTTGTACGCGTATGACCGGGCCGGGCGTCTCACCTCTGAAACCAGTGGTGGCTCGACTGTGGCGTTCGGTTGGGACGGGGCGGGTAACAGGGTGTCTGTCACGTCACCGGACGGCCAACAAACCGGGTTTAGCGTGGATGAGCGTAACCGCACGACCGGTTCCACCGACGGGGTGTCCTATGGGTGGGATCAGGCGGGGGACCGGGTGTCGGTAACCGACCCTGACGGTGCGGTGACCGCTACCGGTTATGACGCGTTGGGCCGCCCCGTCGAGGTCGACACCAACTCTGGTGGCGTGTCGACCCAAGTGTCGTATGGCTGGGATGGTGGCGGGCGTCTCGCCACACGGAACATGACTGTCGACGGCAACACCGTGGCGGACGCCAACTTGGGTTACGAGACACCTGACAGCTGGGACCCCGTCGTGGTGTCGGACACTCTTCAGGTTGGTACTGGGCCTGATGGTGGCCAGGTGTCGTTGGGGAATTCGGTTACGACCACCAATTTCCATGGTGACCTCGCAGCGGCTACCGATACCGACGGGTCGGTGTACACCCAGTCGTTCGACACTTTCGGCCAGAACACAGGCCCGACCCAGGGAATGTTTGGGTTCCAGTCCGATCTGACTGAACCCGTTGACGGGTTGGTGTGGATGGGCGCACGTTTCTACGACCCGACCACCGCCTCGTTCACAAGTCGCGACACCTACCCCGGCGACGTGACTGACCCGATCACCCTGAACCGGTATTTGTACGCCAACGCGAACCCGACCAGCAACCATGATCCCGACGGACATATGGGTGTCAAACTCACCGCCGAAGACCGGATCCGGGCGAACATCATGGAAGGGCCTGTACAAACCCAGGCGTTGGCGATGTACACAGCCCTAGGCGTGGCTCGTTTGTTCATGCTCACCGACGCTGGAGTCGTACTCGCCGAAGCTGCGATAGCCACACGAACCCCGATCGTCGCTTCCGTACCGTTAATCACCATAACAATCGCAACAGTCACTCTCTTCGCGTTGTCGATGACCGTGCTCGAATGGGAGGGGCACACATTCCGCGACACGGTCACGGGGGCTTGTTCAAGCTGAACCCAAGGTGAAACCGAGAGAAAGTGACTCTGAAAAGTCGGGAACAGAGGACTCTACCGAGAAGTTTGAGCAGCCCGAGGGTCGCGGCGTCATCATAGATAATGGCGGCGGTGATTGTAATGCCGATGTGGGTGACATCGGATCGTATAAAGAAATGGCAGCAAAGAATAAAGGTACCGGGATGCTCTGCAATGCACACCATATAATCCAGGACGCAGCCGCTAAAGGAACGTCAACAGGTGCAAACGGGTTCGCCTATAGCTCGAGTAAGGCCCCGGCAATCATAATGACGGTCGCGAACCACACTATAGCTACGGCGTGGCAGAATGGCTCAGATGAATGCTCCGGAACTTATGGGGGTGAATACGAGCTTGCTGAAGGAGCGCTGATGGCTTCTGGCATGTCGGCCTACAAAGCTACGGCTTTGGAAGCTGTCCGGACATATTTCGAGGTGGAACTTGGTTGGACTGCTTCCACGAGGACCAAAGTTCCAAACAGTAGGCGTAACTGTAAAGGTTAAGAACAAGGCAGGTTGAAATGTCTGAAGGTAAATTCGTTGATCCAGAGGCCATGTCCTCCTATCTGAGGAGGAAGCTTATGGGGTGTTCACGTTCGTTAGCGAATGGAAGTGCTAACGCAGCATTGTTTGTTGTTGAGGATCGTTTGGAGGTGGTTGCGGGGGATTATTTTGTGTCGTCTCCGGAGGTGGTGGAGGAGTTCTGGCCGGGCTGGTTGGACAGTCTCGGTTTTGAGATAGGGGTTGGCCCGTTCTGGTCGTTCGCTGATTTCACTGTGGTGGGGACCGACGAGTCGCACGTCTATCGCGGGGCGTTCCCGTTGTGGAACTCTGATCTGGAGATATCCGACGCCACTTTGACCTTCCGAGTCCACTTTTCAGGTGACTTCCACCGAAATGAGTTTGGTGCGACTGGTCTGTTGGTTGGTGGGTTACGGCGGGGGCAGGTTGTTCGGGGTGTTGGTTTGGTGGAGGAGTGTCTTGTCTCGGGCGAGTTTGGACGGCTTTCCGGCGCGGGTGTCGAAGATCTTGTGGGTCTGGTGGCAGGTTGGGGTGGGGTGATGACTGCCCCGCAGCGTCGTTGGAACCATCTGGATGTGGTGTTGCGTTCCGAGTCGGACTGGCAGGTTGGTGTAGTCATGCCCCTGTGGCGCACCGACGGAACTCCTGGTGATCGAGGAGTCCGGTTAGGGTTGAGCACTGCCGACGACGGGACGTTGTTGGTAGATGTGGAGGCCGTAGTGGACGTGGATCCACAGTCATTCGACCTGGTGGAGCCGCTTCCCGTGGGCGAGATTTCTGGGCCGCTCCCACCGGAGTTGGCCGAGGACCCGTTGCCCGAGCCGTGGCGTCCCGGGGTGTTGGCCGTGATCGAACGGGTATTGGCCCGAGATTTTCAAGGCCTGATCGATGACGGAACGGTACGGACTGTCTATCCGGAATCGACAGTAATCCCAGGGCTGGCATGGAGTTTCGAAGCGTATGCCGTTAACCCGAGTCCTGTTGTTTCGCCGCCAGGTGAGTGGTGGCGTTACTGCGAGGTATTCGGGGACGGGCCTGGAACTGGTTGGAACGCCGTGGATGTCCCAATGTGGGAATCAAACGGTGGCAGCGAACTGACAATGCATTTCGAGATCTACGACCTAGGCGACCACCCCGAGATCTACCTCAACCTCATAGAGGTCATGTGAACACCACCAAAACACGGGACTGATGCACGACTGTGTGACAGGTTGGGTTTGGGGTCAGTGAGCCCACGAGTCGTCGGCTTCTCCGGCCTGATCTCCTTCGGCATAACTCCACACTCGTTGCAAAGCCCAAGAACCTCGAACAGTCCGGTGCGATTGATAAAGACAAGTCGCTATCGGTGACTTCATTTGCGGCCGACAGGACCGAATTACAATTGCTTCGGCTATTCCACGACCAGGTCCCAGCGGTCGAGACAATCGACGCAGCGGTACGCCACGAAGTCACCTGCCCGGAACCCGACCTGGCCCGATTCATCCTCGAACGGAGTGGTCAGCAGATGGCAGGTTCCACCGCAGTCGACACAGATGATCGATTCGGGCACGTAGGGCTGGTCCGCTGCAGTTGGTTCTTCGTCGTCGTTCAATGCTGTGTCCTCATCTGTGTCCTCACGATTGTTGTGACGGTCGTTCCCGTGCGAAGGCTGGAGCTCAGGGGCCGTCGGTGGAAGTCGGGGCGGGCGTGGTGCTCGAAGTAGAAGTCGTGGTCGAACTTGAAGTCGTCGTAGTGCTTGTCACCGCGTCCAGTCCGTCGGGATCCTCTTCCTCCATCTGCTCGCGCGACGGCTCGTCGACATCAGTGTCCGGAAGGTCATCGGCGGTATCGGTCTCGTCGCTGTCGATCAGGCGTCGCTGAAGGGTGAAGTCACCCGATGCGCCATCGAGGGTGATCTCATCGACCGCGACCAGCGTGCCTCGGAGGAATCGCAGGATCTCGAACCGGTATTCACCCTTGTCCTCCACCAGCAGATTCCCCAGGCCCGTGGCGCCCGACGATCCGACTATGGCGACGACTGTGCCATCGATTACCTCGAGCTTCGTCTGGTGCAGGTGACCTGCTGCGGCCGCCGGGACCTTGCCCAGAATCGGGCGGAGCTGCACCGGGTTGTGAACCATGACCAGATCGGGCTTGTCCGTCTCGACCAGCCTCTCGGTCGACTTGAACTGCGCCCGGTAGGTGCTGTCGATCTCATCCTTGGGGATGGTCCGCAGCGCCGTGACAGTGGGGTCCCCGATTCCCAGGATCTTCACATCGCCCACCGTTGCGGTGTCGCCGTCCAGATAGATGACGGCGTCAGATCCGGCGAGGTGACGGCGGACAGACTCGCTGTCGTGATTGCCCGCTACCAGGTAGTAGGGCATGGCGAAACCTTCGAGGGTCTCGACGAAGTTGGCCTCTGGTTCGAACCCGAACGACGTGATGTCCCCGGTGTCGATGACGGCGTCGACCTCGAAGCGGTTCGCCAGGTCTCTGGCTAGGGACAGGCCGATCGAGTTCAGGTGAAGGTCAGAGACGTGCAGCAGCGAGACCTCGCCGTCGGACCGGGAGATCTCGTTTGTCGTCGCAGCTGAATAGAGGCCAGTGATCTTGGCGGCCAGCACATCGGTGCGAGAGCTGACCGAGCCAAAGCGCGTGTCCAGACTTCCAACCTTCGCGAACAAGGTCTGGGCGGACCCGAGGGGACCGCTGAGCTCCGGGTTCTTCTCCAATTGCTCGACGTCGTATCCCAGTGCCGCGGGAGCGACCAGAGCAGTCACCAACACGGGTGCCAGCAGCGCCGCGACACCCATGCGGGCGAAGGACCGTCGACCTGGAAACACCGCTGCAGCACCGATGCCGACCAACAGCGAAGTCGCCGCGAGTACGAGGGACACATGCACGATCGCTCCGCTCAGGTCGTCCCGTACCTCGGCCTCGATCCCATCGATTCCCGGTTGGTTCGACGGGTCGATGGCGTCGAGCAGGTCGACCTCACGCAGCTCGAACCCGAGTCGAACAGGTGCGGTATGGGTTCTGGCGCTCAACGATCCGAGGGGAGGGACCGCCAACTCGGTTGTTCCGTGCAACGCGGGTGCGATGCTCGCTGCGAAGGTACCCGGACCGAGCTTCGCTTCGGAGCGGAACACGAGTGGAACAACTACGAGCGTGGCGATGACGACCCAGAGAACGAACGCGACCCTGGACCTGCCGATGGCCCCAACCAGGCGTGGAGCGCGGGACGGCGTCGCCGGCTCAAGGGCCGGCTCGTCGGGCGTTGCTGATTCGACGGGGGAGTGTTCGCCCGGCCCGCTCACTCGTCCCTCTCATAACGCCAGACGGAGTCCATCGAGAGTCGGTGACGAACTCCTGGCGCATGGACATCTCCGGAGTCATAACCGGCGTCGCCGTGGTACATCGCGATCATCATCTCGCCGACGAAGTCGAAATGGGTCTCGAAATGCTCGACCGGATGCGTTCGGGCGGCCTTGAGGAGGGACTCGACCTCTGCGAAGCGCAGCAGTTGGCACAGCGTGATGTATGTCGGAGGAGTAAGCCCCAGTAGCCCCTCGTCGCGATGGGTGATCACCTCAGCTGGACTCTTCCAGACGAATTCTCGGATCTCTCCGTTGTCGATCGTCACCGTCGAATCAACGGCATCGAGTTGGGCGACATAGAAAGCGGTGGTGAACCGCCTCGGTGCCTGTGCCGGAGCCGTCCAGTGGGACCATCGGATCAAGGCCTCGGGCGGGAGCACCAGGCCGGTTTCCTCGCGCGTCTCGCGCAGAGCGGCCTGTCTGGAGGCAAGTTCCATTGCTGCTGCGGCGTCGCTTCCTGCTGCCGCGTCGTCGCGTCCTACTGAGTCATCGCTTCCCGCAGCGGTATCTGAGTCGTGGCTTCCCGAGGTGGCATCCGGGTAGTCGCCGGAGTCCAGCCGACCTCCGGGAAACACCCACATTCCTCCCGCAAACGCGAGCTTTCCGTCGCGACGCAACATCAGGGTTTCGACGCCGACGGGGCCGTCCCGAAGGACAACGACGGTTGCTGCCGGGATTGCTTCCGGGACCCAGAAATCCCTGAATTCAGAATCTTCGTTCCCGGTCACCACGATTGAACGGTAATCGCTAGCGGTGGACCGATCTGCTCACGGTCCTGTTCCTCTGTGTCGAAATTCACAGAGGGTGGTCGATCCCGCAACAGTCCGCGCGATTTCCAAAAGATTGTGGAACTTGACCCCAATAGCGTTGACAAGGACGTAACTACGTGACTGTAATTACAGGCCTGAACCCCCACATCTTGGGGTCGGGGGCGCAAATGGTCCCTATATGTGGGGATTTGCAGAGTTATGAGCAGCGGACGAATCACGGTGACGGATCTGGATCCGCCATCGGGTGCGAGAGGAAACGGCAAGAAGATGGCACTTTCTGAGGACCTGATAGACATCGAAACCATTGAAGACCTGGCGGGGCAGAGCCCGTCCGGGTCGGTCGCAGACCCGGTGGTCATCGGCGATGAGTCCGAGGACGGCGACATCGGCATGCGGGTCCGAAAGCGTGACGGCAGCCTCGAACTCGTTGACCTGAACAAGATCGTCAGGGCCGTAGCCCGCTGCAGCGCCGGACTCGACCACGTCGACGCGATGCGTGTCGCCACCCGGACCATCTCGGGCCTGGTTGATGGCGCCACGACCGAGGACCTCGACAACCTCTCGATCCGCACAGCAGCGTCGCTCATCGCCGAAGAGCCGAATTATTCACGTCTCGCCGCACGGCTGTTGGCGACCGTGATCGACAAGGAGGTCCAGAACCAGGACATCTACTCCTTCTCACAGTCAGTCGCCGCCGGCCACGAACAGGGCATCATCGGTGACGACACCGCAGCCATGGTCGTCACCCACGCGCGCAAGCTCAACGACGCCATCCTGTCCGAGCGCAACTGGCTCTATGAGTTCTTCGGGCTCCGCACGGTCTATGACCGTTATCTGCTGCGTCACCCCGAGACACGTCAGGTACTCGAGACGCCCCAGTACTTCCTGATGCGTGTTGCCTGCGGGCTCGCGACTTCGCCGGAAGAGGCGATCGAGTTCTACACACTCATCTCGTCGCTCGACTACCTGCCCTCGTCGCCGACGCTGTTCAACTCGGGTACTTCGCATCCGCAGATGTCGAGCTGCTATCTGCTCGACTCACCAGAGGACAACCTGGACGCGATCTATGACCGCTACCGCGACGTCGCCCGCCTGTCGAAGCACGCCGGCGGCATCGGCCTCTCCTACAGCCGAATCCGGTCGCGTGATTCGCTGATCCGCGGGACCAACGGGCTCTCCAACGGCATCGTCCCGTGGCTCAAGACGCTCGACTCCTCGGTCGCAGCGGTCAATCAGGGAGGACGGCGCAAGGGAGCTGCGTGTGTGTACCTGGAGTCATGGCACGCAGACATCGAAGCGTTCCTCGACCTCAAGGAGAACACGGGCGACAGCGCCCGTCGCACCCACAACCTGAATATCGCCAACTGGGTTCCGGACCTGTTCATGGAACGTGTCGAACAGGATTGGCAGTGGTCGCTGTTCGACCCGAAGAAGGTTCCCCATCTGGTCGACCTATACGGCGACGATTTCCGCAAGGCCTACATGCAGGCAGAGAGCGAGGGGCTCTACGAGTCACAGATCTCGGCCCGTCAGCTCTACAGCCGCATGATGCGCTCACTCGCCGAGACCGGCAACGGATGGATGACCTTCAAGGACTCCTCCAACAACAAGAGCAACCAGACCGGTGCAACGTCGGCTGATGGCACACCGAACGTCATCCACCTGTCCAACCTCTGCACCGAGATCCTCGAGGTGACCAACCAGTCTGAGACCGCCGTCTGCAACCTCGGCTCGGTCAACCTCGGTGCAATGGTCCAGCCCGACTCCGATGGAAACCTTGCCTTCGACTTCGACCGCCTGGCCGAGGTCGTCAAGCTGGCGGTTCCGTTCCTGGACCGGGTGGTGGACATCAACTTCTATCCGACCGACGAGTCTGGCAACTCCAACGCCAAGTGGCGTCCGGTCGGACTCGGGATCATGGGTCTGCAGGACGTCTTCTTCAAGCTGCGGATGCCCTTCGACTCCGACGCCGCCCGTGCGCTGTCGACCCGGATCTCCGAGGAGATCTACTTCAACTCACTCACCGCATCGAACGAACTGGCCCAGGTTCACGGAACTCACGGCGGCTGGGACGAGACACGTGCCGCCAAGGGCGACCTGCAGTTCGATCTGTGGGGTGTCACTCCGAGTGATCCGGCCCGGTGGGCGGATCTCCGCAAGAAGATCGCCAAGAGCGGACTTCGCAACTCGCTGATGATCGCGATTGCGCCGACTGCGACGATCGCCTCGATCGCCGGCTGCTACGAGTGCATCGAGCCGCAGGTTTCGAACCTGTTCAAGAGAGAGACACTCTCGGGCGAGTTCCTCCAGATCAACTCGTACCTCGTTCGCGAACTGCAGGCCCTGGGCCTCTGGACCGAACCGACCATGGCTGCCATCAAGCGTGCCGAAGGGTCGGTCCAGGACATCGAGGAGATTCCCGAGGACATCCGCGAGCTGTTCCGGACCACCTGGGAGATCCCGATGCGCTCCCTCATCGACATGGCGGCCGACCGTGGGGCCTATATCGACCAGTCCCAGTCGCTGAACCTGTTCATGGAGTCACCCACCATCGGGAAGCTCTCGTCGATGTACATGTACGCCTGGAAGAGGGGCATCAAGACCACCTACTACCTGCGTTCCCGCCCGGCGACCCGGATCAACAAGACGACCGGTGGAGCGGGTGGATCGGGCGGAACATCCGGACCGAACGGGGGGGTGCCGGCGACTCCGCTGCCACACCGTGCGGAATCCGTGGACGCAGCTGCCCAGACGGATGCGCCCGAAGAGATTCCCGAAGCCGCGACGTACAGCGACGAAGAGGCACTGGCCTGCTCCCTCGAGAACCCCGAGTCCTGCGAAGCCTGCCAGTAGCCGGACCCGGCGGACAGCAGTCTGCCCGTTCGGAAAGTTCAGCCGAGAAGTTCAGTCGAAAAGTTCAGGCGGAAAGTTTAGTCAAAGAAGTCGCGGTCCATCGGCCCGGCAACGGAAGCCCCGGCCATCGAAGGCCCGCAACAGAAGCTCTGAGTCGGGTACGGCTCACCCAGGAAGGAAGACCCCATGGCACTTACCGAAGAAGCAGTCCAGTATCCGATCGCGACCCTCGAAACCGATATCGCCGTCATAGAGCAACCGGCGGGCAACATCTTGGACCCGGGTTTCAAGCTCACGCTGCGACCCATGAAGTACCCGCAGTTCTACGACATGTACCGCGACGCGATCCGCAACACATGGACCGTCGAAGAGGTCGACTTCTCCGACGACATCATCGACCTGCAGCGCAAACTCCTTCCAGCAGAGCGGCACATGATCAACCGTCTGGTGGCGTTCTTCGCCACCGGCGACTCGATCGTTTCCAACAACTTGGTGCTCAACCTCTACAGGCACATCAACACTCCCGAGGCGCGGATGTACCTGTCCCGCCAGCTGTATGAAGAGGCCCTGCACGTCCAGTTCTACCTGACGTTGCTCGACACCTACCTGCCCGACATGGACGCGCGTGAAGAGGCGTTCAGCGCGATCGAGAACATCCCGTCGATCCGTCGCAAGGGTGAGTTCTGCTTCAAGTGGATCGACTCGATCAACAGTCTCGACGAGCTTCGCACCCGTGCCGATCGTAAGCAGTTCCTCCTGAACCTGATCTGCTTCGCCGCATGCATCGAAGGACTCTTCTTCTTCGGTGCGTTCGCGTATGTCTACTTCCTGCGCTCGAAGGGCCTTCTCAACGGACTGGCGTCGGGAACCAACTGGGTCTTCCGCGACGAGAGCTGCCACATGAACTTTGCTTTCGCCGTAATCGAGCAGGTTCGCAACGAGGAGCCCGAACTCTTCGACGAGGAGCTGTTCGGCAATGTCACCTCGATGATCTCTGAAGCCGTGGAATGTGAGTACGCCTTCGCCGAGGATCTCCTCTCACAGGGAATCCCCGGGATGTCACTCACCGACATGCGGGAGTACCTGCAGTTCGTGGCGGACCAGAGGCTGTCGATGCTGGGGCTCAACAAGATCTACGGATCGAAGAACCCGTTCGGCTTCATGGAACTGCAGGACGTCCAAGAGCTGACGAACTTCTTTGAGCGCACGGTGTCGTCGTACCAGACCGGGGTCGGGGGCGACTTCGCCCTGGACGACGACTTCTGAGTTCGGGCCAGGGGCTCACCGGGCGGCAGCGCGGGGGTGGCTCCGGAGTCCGAATGGATGTGCGGTTCTGGCTGTCGTTCAGATACCAATAGGTATCTGAACGACATCCAAGTCGGGCGCAGGGCGCAGGGTGCGGGGTCAGGGTGCAGGGTCAGGTCAGCTGCGCCAAGGTGCGGGGCCAGGGTGAGGTCAGCTGCGCCAATGGCTGATGGGCAACGCCGTGCGGTCGCCGGTGAAGGGCAACGACACCTCGGTTCCAGCCGCGCCCGCGGACGCGTAGCCCGCATATATGACCTCGAGGACATCGCGGGCCGCGCCTGCACTCTGACCGCGGCCGTGGTCCTCGTCTGACACCAGGTCGAGCAACTGGTCCACATATCCCATCGATTCGATCCTCGGGTCCGGTGGCTGGTGTCGATGCGGTATCGCCACAGCGTCGCCGTTGAACTCCAAGGACAGCTCCGGTACGAGTTCGATTCGCAGAACACCGGAATCGCTCGCTGCTTGGACGCCCCAGTACGGGTCCTGGGCGGTCCAGCTGACCGCTAGTTCGGCGACGAGCCCCGAGGCGAACCGGAGCTTTAGTTCGGCTCGGTCGTCGGCACCGTCGGGGCGGCCGGAGCTCAATTCGGCGCTCACCCCGATCGGGTTCGCACCGGCCAGACCCAGCGCCATGGCAATGGGGTGGGGACCCAGGTCGAAGAGCACCCCTCCGTTCTTCAGCGGCTCAGTGAAGTGCCCCCAGTCAGGTGGCGGCTGAACGGTCTGAAGGGAGAGGTGTCCCAATGGCCCCAAGCTGGGCAGCAGTTCCATCGCCTTGACCCAGAGCGGGGAGTGGAGCAGGTTCTCGGCGCACATGAGACGTCGCCCGGAGTCGGCCGGGGTAGCCCGCTCAGCCCGATTCTCGCCCTGGCGAGGCCCCGGGATGTTGTCGAGAGCCGCGATCAGTGTGTCGGCTTCGGCAAGGGTCGAGGTGAAGGGCTTCTCGACCAACACGGTCGCGCCGGCCTCGAGCCCGGCCAGCGCCAGTGCCAGGTGGCCGTCCGGTGGAGTCGCGACGATTAGTACGTCGGCGCCGGCCGGTAGGGCATCGACGGCCACCTTGCGGGCATCGAGTTGGCCTGCGAGGTGACGAGCGGATGTGCCCCCCTTGGAAGCGACAGCCGTGACCTTCATTCCGGCCGACTGCGCCGCCAGTGAATGGACCACGGCGACGTACCCCGCACCGGCAAGTGCGACCTTCGTCTGGGAACGGCGGAGACCCCGGCCGAATCTTCTGTTGCTCACTGGGCGACTCCCTCGGGCTGCGGGTTCGGCACAGCCTGCCCGGGGGATCCCGTGCCGACTAAATCTGTGGAGGCCGCAAGTAACATACGATCGCGGGCCGCCACGAGTTACTTCTCGCGTGGCGTCGGCACCACAGCCATGTTGCGACCTACCAGACTGATTCTCCGATTCTGTGCAATTCTCGCCGTCGGGTCGATCCTTTTTGCGATCCTCGGGACCAGATTGATTCCCGAGATCGGCGCCATGGGCGACGGGATGAAGTTCAACACATCGAGGAAGATCGCCCTTCCGGAGCTTGTCGAGGGCAGCACGGTGTTGGACATGCACGGCGAGCCGATGGGCAAACTCGTGGGGGCCGAGAACCGAATAGTGGTTCCGCTGAGCGATATTTCCGACGAGATGCGGTCGACCGTTCTAGCTGTCGAGGACGCGGACTTCTACAAACATCACGGCGTGAGCGCCAAGTCGATCCTGCGGGCCCTGCAGGCCAACAGCGACAAGGGTTCTGTGGCCCAGGGTGGTTCGACGATCACCCAGCAGTTGGTGAAGCTGTCGATCGTTGGCGACGAGGAGAGCATGGCCAGAAAGATCAAAGAGGCGAGCCTCGCGATCCAGCTCGAGGACCAGGTGTGCGAAAAGGTCAAGCGGCGTATCTGCAAGAACCAGATCCTCGGCCAGTATCTCAACACCGTCTACCTGGGACGAGGCGCATATGGGGTGGAGGCCGCTGCAAGGCTCTACTTCGGAGTGTCTGCCTCCGAGCTCGACTGGGGCCAGTCAGCGGTCCTCACCTCTCTGATCCGCAATCCGAACGGCTATGACCCAATCCGCTTTCCCGACGTCGCCGAGCGTCGACGCGAGGTGGTCGTGGGGCGAATGCTCGAAACGGGTCTCATCACAGATTCCGAAGCCGAGCTGATCAAACTGTCGCCGCTGCCGAGAGAGGTTCACTCGACGCCTTCGTCGAGTACGTCGGTTGATCTGTCGTATTACGAACGCAAGGTCCGCGACGAGCTGCTCGACGCAGAGTGGCTGGCTCCCAGCAAGGAGCTCCGTCGAAACCTGATCTTCAACGGTGGACTGACGATCACCTCGACCTATGAGCCTCGGGCCCAGTTCCTCGCCCAGATTGCATCCGATTCCAACCCGCTCAAAAAGGCCAACCCGGACACCGTTGCAGTGGTCGCCGTAGTGGAGCCCTCCACCGGCGCAGTGCGGGCAGTCATCGGCCAGAAGGAGATCGGTGATCGGGGACTTGTCGAGTTGGCCACTCCCTTGGTGGGGCGGAGCCCCGGTTCGTCCTTCAAGGCATTCACCCTTCTTGCGGCGCTCGAAGAGGGCTACTCCATCAAGGACTCGATCTCTGCATCTCCAGCGCCGCGGTCGCTCTACAAGAAGTGGGGCATCAAGGCATCCACCTGGCCATCGGAGTGTCGTGGCGGACATGTCACGCTTGCCAAGGCGACCGCATCGTCGAACAACTGTGCGTTCGTGCGTCTTCAACAGGTCGTGGGCGGTGCCAAGGTCGTGGACATTGCCAGGCGTCTGGGAATCAGGACGATCCCCGACGAAGCGGCCAACTACCCGTCGCTGACGTTGGGCGGAACGACAGTGCGACCACTCGAAATGGCCGGCGCTTATGCGGCTATCGCAAACGACGGTGTCTTCAACCCGCCGCATTTCGTTTCCAAGGTCACCGACCGCGAAGGCAAGGTCCTATTCGAGTACAAGCCTTCCACGACCCAGGCGATCCCCGTCGAGGTGGCACGACAGGCGACGGTCGCCCTCGAGGGGGTAGTGACAGGCGGTACCTATGCCGGTGGAAGGCTTCCCAACCGTCAGCCCGCGGCCGGCAAGACCGGAACCAACGAGGCCGAGGGCGGGGGCAACACCGATGTCTGGTTCATCGGCTTCACCCCACAGATCGCGACCGCGGTATGGATCGGCGATCCGCTCGGGCAGATCGACATGAAAGGCGGCAGGGTCCAGGGTGGAACCATGGCGGGTCGGGTCTGGCGCACGTTCATGGCGCCATACCTCGATGGCACCGAGACGGTGGACTTCACTCCGCCGCGCAAGGTGACAACCAGGGCCAAGTCCATTCCCGATCCTTGGAAGAGCTACGGCTCCACAAGCTCCAGGTCCAGGTCGTCCAGATCCAGGACGACCTCGAACAGCTCCAGAACCAGCACCACGGTGCCCAGCGAATCCCAGAGCGGCAGTAGCGGGAGTGGCAGTAGCGGGAGTGGCAGCGGTGATAGCGGTGGTGGAAGCGGCGCGACGGGCTCAACGCCTGGCTCCTCAGGTTCGGGATCGTCACCATCGCCGACCACCGCAACACCCTGATGAGTGGCACCCCGGTCCGGCGGTAGGGTGCTCAGGTGACTGCACTCGCCGACCTGCTCGAAGTCCAGAAGCTGGATACCGAGGTGGACCAGCTCACCCACAAGCGACTGACACTCGAGGAGCGAAGCCTAAAGACCGCGGCCGAGACCCAGCTCGCCGAAGCCGTTGCCGTCCTCGCTGGATTGGAGAGCGAGCTCAAGGCGATCACCTCGGCCCAGAAGGAGGCCGAGGACCACGCATCACTCCTTGAGGACAAGGCGGCCGCGGTCGACACCGCCCTCTACGACGGGTCCGTGACCTCTCACAAGGAACTTGAGGCACTTCAGTCCGAATTGGCGCAGCTCAAGGCGAATCAGAACGACTTCGAGGAGCGCGCACTTGCGTGCATGGAACAGGCTGAGCCTGTCATGGAGCAGATTGCAGCCCAGCAAGCGGTCATTGCCGGGATTGAGAATTCCATAACCGATCTGGGCGAGCGGATTGTTGTGGCCGAGGCCGAGATTGACACCCAGATCGCCGACATTGCTACCAACCGTGTAGCGGCTGTCGAAGCCGTCGACGAGGATCTACTAGTTGTGTACGCAAAGTTGCGTCACCTGCCCGGAGGTGTCGCCGTCGCCGAACTCGTCGGCGCGCGCTGCGGCGGATGCCATCTAGAGATCCCTTCGGGAGAGCTTGAAGCGATACGTCACGCCTCGGATCCGAAATCGGCCACCTGTCCCGAATGCGGATGCCTGCTCGTAGGCTGACGGCTTTGTCGCAGAGCATTGCTGACCTAGGCAG
The DNA here is from genome assembly GCA_049647585.1 of Microthrixaceae bacterium. Classification (GTDB taxonomy): domain Bacteria; phylum Actinomycetota; class Acidimicrobiia; order Acidimicrobiales; family Microtrichaceae; genus JAGQSZ01. The sequence goes on from JBARXY010000008.1 coordinate 16,733, forward strand.
TGCCGTGCTGATCTGGTTCGCCATGGTGTCGGCCGTGCTGATCTGGGCAGTGCCGTGTTGATCTGGGCAGTGCCGTGCTGATCTGGTTCGCAACGTTGTCGGTGGTGCTGACCTGGGCTGTTTTCCAGAGCCCGGCACTCGACTATCGCCTTGTGGCACTCGGTTCGGTCATCCCGATTCTGGAGATGCCGTTCGGAGCAGGACCGCTGCATTCGCTCAGTGCCCCCACGGTGGTGCTGGCGTTGACGATGCTCCTGACCCAGAAGCGCCGGCTTATCAGACGACGTTGGCTCGGCATCTCGATCGGTATGTACCTGCATCTGGTGCTCGACGCAGCATTCACCCTCTCCCAGAGTTTCTGGTGGCCGTTCCTCGGCTTCGGGTTCTCCGAGGGCCGAGCACCCGAACTGGGCCGGGGTTGGATGACAATCGCCATGGAGGTCTTGGGCCTGGGTGTGGGCATGTGGGCCTATGGCCGGTTTGGGCTCGACGACCCGGAGCGTCGGCGAGTTTTCTTGAGAACCGGCCAGCTTGATCGACAGATCATGGGGGAGACGGAACGAGGCTGTTGAGGTCAACTGAGGTCAACACAGTGACGGAAATCCGCTTCGAGATTCACCGGATTGTCACTGGGCACCTCTAGCCTAAAAGGCATGGATCTTCTGGATGAGGAGTCGCACCGACTCCTTCTATGGGCAGTTCGACTCTTCGAAGTTGGAGTGACTCCCACTGGCGCCGAACTCACCCGACTGGCCGAGCCGCGTCGCCCGATTGCCGCCGAAATCACCTCCGCACTGGTTGGTCGGACCGTCGATTTCAGCGAAGGAAGCATCGAGTCGCTGCTCAGACGAGGGCTTGTCGAGGACTTCGGCGATGGCTTGATCGGACCAACCGACATGGGTCGAGCCGTGGTCAACGCCTTGGGTATCCACCCCGAAGATGTCCCGTTGTTCGAAATTCTCGACGCCGACCTCCGCTCGAGTGATCCGCTCGTCTTCGCCCGGGTCGTCAGTCGAATCGCGTCTCTCGATCGCCCGATGATCGTCGACCCGTATTGCCGTCGCGCTCAGGTTGAGTATCTGGCACATCACACGAACGTCACACGTTTGTTGGTCAGCGACCGCCTGAACGCTTCAGAATTGGACGACATAGTCAGCTTCGTGTCGATGATCGCCGGACGGCGGAACAAGTTGAGGGTGCGCGTAGCTCCTTCCGCTGCCATCCACGACCGCCACGTCATCGACCGAGATCGTGTTCTCCAGATCGCGGGGCTTGTGCAGTCCGACGGTGTGGGAACAACAGTGATAACCGAGCCCTATGACCTGGGCACCGCTGTGCAGGCTTATTACAAGAGGGTCTGGAAGGACTCCGAGAAGCTCGTCGAGTACCGCCCCGGTTCGACTCCGTTGAAGCAATCTGCGTGAAGTAGTTCGCGCACACGCCGACGCGCCTAGCTTCTGCCCCCATGCCCAGGCTGCCAGTCCACCCGGTCACACCGAGCACCTATCTATGGCGTCGTCTAGCCGCCGGTTCGGTGGTCGTCGTCGTGCTCGGTGTTCTCGTGATCGGCGCGGTCAAGTTGGTGGGGGCGCTCGGCAGTGGCGAAGCCGGCGAAGACGTCGCGTCCGGGCCCGGCGTACCATCTGGATCCCCGGGCGACATGGCCGACACCACAACAACGACCACAACGACGACCACAACGACGACGGTGGAGATATCGGCGCCGGCCGTCGAGCCTGACCGGCCCCAGGGAGCTGAAGGGTCCTCCGGTGTCACCGGACTGGCCAGAATTCAGGCGTTGGGTGGCTCGTCGATGTCGCCGAAGTCGGTGGTGGCCTCATCGGCCGGCGCGGTTTTCGCCCAGAACATGATGTATCGACACTCGATCAGCGTGTTCAACGCCGACGGTGCGCTCGTGAGGACGATCGACGACTCGGTCGATCTGGCGAAGTTCGGGGTCGACGGACATCCCGGTACATCGAAGGGCGCTCCGGTCGAGATGGCCTTCAGTCCCGACGCCAAGACTGCCTGGGTCTCCAACTACTCGATGTACGGAACCTCGTTCGGACCCGAAGGAAGCGACAGCTGCGTGCCCGGTGACGGCACCGACGAGAGCTTCCTGTACCGGATCGATGTGGCAACCCATGAGATCCGCAACGTCATCAAGGTCGGTGCGGTTCCGAAGTATGTCGCTGCCACTCCCGACGGGACCAAGGTCCTGGTGAGCAACTGGTGTACGTGGGACCTGTCGGTGATCGACACCGCCACCAACAGCGAGATCAAGCGGGTCAAGCTTGGCGGCAAGTACCCACGTGGAATAGTCGTCCCCGACGACAGTAAGAGCGCGTACGTCACCCTGATGGGGTCCGACCGCTTGGTCCGCGTCGACCTCGACACCTTTGAAGTAGCCCAGATGGGTTCGCCCGGCGACAGCCCTCGACACATCGTCATTTCTCCCGACAATAAGTCGCTGTATGTGACCAACAATCGCGACGGCAACGTCGTACGCATCGACACCGCCTCGGGCAAGGTCACAGGCTCGGTTTCGACCGGAGCGCAGCCTCGTTCCATGGCCATCTCGGCCGACGGCGAAGCGCTGTACGTCGTCAACTACGAATCCGCGTCGATGACCAAGGTGAGGACCTCGGACATGTCGGCGATGCAGACGGTCAAGACCGACAACCATCCGATCGGCATCACCTATGAACCGACCCTTAAGCGCGTATGGGTTGCCTGCTACGGGGGAAGGGTGATCGTGTTCGACGACTCCCGAGCCCTTACGGACTAGCCCTCAACGGAAGCGGGGAAGCGGTTCTGGATCTCCCGTAGGCTCCGCTCCGGAGGTGAGTGGGTTGAGTCGGGTGTGGATGGATCTAGAGGTAGGCGAAATTCTGCGTGGACTGCCTGATGTCTCGGTCATCAGCGGAGAACCCACCCAGTACCGGCATCGACAACGCCTGGAACTGGCGAAGTCTGCCAAGGAGCTCCGCTCGAGCGCCAGTGGATCATTGCGAACCGCTGTGAAGACAGGTGGGCTCTTCATGAGCTGGCAGTCAACGACGGTGGAGGTCCGAATTCCTGTCACATCTGAGGAAGGCGCGGCCATGGAGAGGCGGCGACGCCGAGGGCTGCTTGTCCTGCTGGGAAGCCCAATCGGAGTCGTAGTTGGGCTCATCGGTATATACGCATGGGCAACCTCAGCACCACAGAGCGTTGGGCCGTCGCTTGCTCTACTCGCGATACTCGGCTTCGGTCTGGTTGGAGCGGCGATCGGCTGTGTCCTCCGCATCTCTCGCGTCTTCCTGCTAACCCTGCGTCGCGGAAGGGTGAAGCTGCTGGCGCATCCGCGATTCGTCGAAGCCGTAGCCGAAAGGGCGGCAGGCCGAGGTGGGAGTGGTTCGGCGCTGCCGGTCTACCCTCCAATTCCGAACGGCTACGGCTGGGGCGGCCAAAATCTTCCTACCCCTCCGAACTCGGAGTTGCCAAAGTTCCGACCATGATGGGCCGTGATCTCTACTCGGGTGCTTGTCCGCCGAGACCGGCTGACCGCGCTCTGACAATCGCCTGGGCCCGGTCAGCAACCTGCAGTTTTGTGAACAGGTTGGATACGTGGTTGCGGACAGTCTTGGGTGAGACGTCGAGTAGCCGCGCTATCTCGGGATTGTTGCGGCCCTGTGCGACCAGTTCCAGAACTTCGTGCTCGCGTGGGGTCAGTTCCGGGAAGGTGGTCACCGTCGGAGGAGCGGCGAAGAATCGCTGCATTCTCCGGGCTATCGCAGGGCCGAAGATCACGGCACCGTTGACGACCGCGTGGATGGCGCTGACCACCTCGTTGGCGCCTGCCCCTTTGAGTAGATAGCCGCGGGCTCCAGCACGCATGGCCGAGAACACGCTGTCCTCGTCGTCGAACATCGTCAAAACGAGAACCCCGATGTGAGGGCTGGCGGAGACGACCTGACGCGTCGCGTCGATGCCATTGAGGATGGGCATGTTCAGGTCCATCACAACCACGTCAGGTTGAAGGTCGGCTGCCATTCTCACGACATCCGGACCTTCGGCGGCTTCTCCCACGAGTTCGAGCGAGTCCTCCGTGGACAACACGGTGCGCATTCCGTCACGGAACATCGGATGATCATCGGCGATCAGAACTCGTATCGGCTCGTCACTCACTGAAAGCTCCCGGAAGAACGCTCGTGGCCAGTTCCTCGGTTGCCAGCAGCAACGGGGTGGCAACCACGGGAAGGCAGGCGGTCACCCGGGTGCCACCAAGTGGAGATGGACCTATCAGTAGGGTGCCTCCGAGCTCGGATGCCCGTTCCATCATCGAAAGGGTGCCAACTCCTCGACTCAGATTCTCGGGCATGCCGACACCATCGTCATCGATGGTGATTGTCAGCCCTTCATCGAGCATCACGCCCACCCGGCACTGGGTCGCGCAGCTGTGCCTGGCGACGTTGGCGAGCGCCTCGCACACGATTCTGTATGCGGCCACCTCGACCGCCGCTGGAAGTTCACCCACCACTCGAGGTGCATGCATCTCGACCAACAGCATCTGCCCGTCCTCGAGTGGGCCTGAAAAGGAGCGGGCCTGCTCCGAGATGGACTCCAACAGCCCGATCTCATCGAGCTTGGGCGGCTGCAGGTCATAGACCAAGTGACGTATGTCTGCGATCGTGGAACGTATGTCGGCACCGAGTTGATCGATCACGGACTTGGCGGCATCGGGGTTGGTGTCCAGAAGCATCGCCGCGCTGTCGAGTTTCATTCGCACGGCCGCCAGCGCCGGTCCGAGTCCATCGTGGAGGTTGCGCCTAATCTTCCTGCGCTCCGCCTCGCGTGCGGTGACGAGGTCACGGCGGGAACGTTGGAGTTCATCGGTGACCGACACGGCATGGACCACCGCGGCAACCGGACGGGCCAGGTCGGAGAGGATCCGCATTTCGGACGCCCGGATTCTGGAACCCGGTCGTGGTGCCACTATGAGCTCTCCAACCTGGGTGTCCCTAAACATAAGAGCAGTAGCGCTCGTTGGAGCATCGGAGTCGCCCACACTTGCGACCTCGCCGGTGCCGGGTACAACCAACGAAACCCTTCCGAGGCGCAACGACTGGGCCACAGCGTCGACAACCTCATCGAGGACCGAGTCCGCGGGAACCGGTTGGTCCAGGCGTTCACCGAGCTTCGACAGTGCTCTGTATGGATCACCCCTATCGCCGTAGAAGATCCGCTCCACGCCGCGCTGAACCCGGTCCCGGAGGAGGGCGAATACCGCAGCGCCGAGCGCCGCTGCGATGAGCGACGGTCCGAGCTGCAGTTGCTCATCCGCTATCTGGCCGAATGCGCCGACGACAGCGACGTAGACAGCTGTGACCAGGACGATCAGGACCCCGTAGATCAGCGACATGCGGATCAGGAGGTCCAAGTCCCAGAGCCGGTAGCGCAGTACTGCCACGGCAATGGATATCAGGAACACCGCCAATGCAAGCGGTTGGGTCCACACGAAGAAGACGTCGCTACCCCGCCATGGAAGCACCTCGAGCACCGTTTCCGCGGCAAGGACCGATGCACCGAAGAACACCCATCGGAGCTGCTGGCGGGTCACAGAATCCGCGCGCCTGGTCTTCACGGCCAGGGAGACGAGTGCCGCAGCGATGGTCAGCACAAAGCCGATCCGACCGATTGTTCCCAGGACCGCCAGACCGCTCCAACGGATTCCAAGGGGGTTTGTGAGCGTGGGGAGGTCCTCGGTGAAGGCGCCCCAGGTGAACATGCCTTCTGCAACCCCCATCAGCATGCATCCGAAGAGCCCCCAGACGACGGCGCGCCATCTGCGACTTGGGAGCGATCCATTGGGGAAGAGCGTCAGCGTCAAAGGGAGTGTTGCGAGAGCAATGATGTTTGGCCAGCTTCCAAACCATGCCGCGAGGGTTGCGCCGGGAAGCGAGGGGTGCCTAACGGTCACGAACACCGCCCATTCGCGGCCCACGGCCATGACTCCGTTTGCCAGCCCCGCCGTGACCATCAGCCAGCCGATCGGGTTGCGTGGCACTTTGTGCGCAAGTACCGATCCGACGCCCCCCAACCCGAGCGCCATGGCCAGATTCGCTGGCCAGCCGGTGTCGACGCCGGTATTGCCGGCCGCTAGGTGCAGCCCAGTCATAGCTACGACGCAGAGGACCACGACTCCGCTGACAACTACGTCCCAGGGGAACCGATCTGGCGGAACTCCCACAGATTCGTCAACCACATCCATAGGACTCTCCTCGGACCCTTCGACCTCGCAGCTTTGACCTTCTCGATACTGACCCTCACGGGTCCGACCGACCGAGCCCGGCCGCTTTAAGCGAGTGTCGCGCACAGTTGGGGGCTACGGAACCACGAACCCTCGTTCTGGCTGTCGCCGGAATACCTATGGGTATCTGAACGACGGCCAGAACGTGGGCAGGGGGCGAGTGTCGCGCACAGTTGGGGCTACGGAACCACGACTTGGCCTCCGTAGCCCCCAACTGGGCCTATTGCGGGATCAGCTAACGGTGAACTCGCCGATCTGGGCCGGAGGTCCGGTCTGGGCGTCACCGACTGACAGGTAGCCGTAATGTCCGGCGGGCAGGTCCAGGACCAGCCAAGCTGACTGTCCGGCGGACAGCCCGTCGACTCCGCCCATCATCACTCCGCCCTTGGCGTTGTCGACGGACTTGTTGGTGTTCATGGCTTCACCGACAGCGCCGAAGTAGCTCTCGAGGGTGGTGCCGGGATCGAGCTTGACGAGTTGGAGGTCGTGGGGCTTGGTGCCGGTGTTCGTCACTTCGAACGTGCCCTTGCCGTTGAACCCGTCGGGCATCGTGAAGGCCTTGTCGTCGACCGAGATGGTTCCATCGCTCTTGGGGGCGTCGGTGGCCGGATCCCCCTTGACGGTGAACTCGTTGACCATGCCCATCTGGAAGTGCGGCGTGCCGTCCTCGGCGACGAAGAAGCAGAGGATTGCGTAGTTGCCAGCCTTTAGGTCCTTGGCGATCACGGTGGACTGTTGGCCTGGACCGACCGGAGAAGGGGTCCCGTACTCAGCGTCGGGCCCGTCGGCCATCAAAGCTGTGGCGGCCTCTTCGGAGGACCCTGCAGCAGAGCGGATCTGGTCGAGGGTGACTCCGTCCTTGACACGTGTGACGGCCAGCATGTGCGAGACATCGTCGGTGTTCTTGAAGGTGATGGCGCCATTGCCCGGGCGGAGCTCACCCGATACCTCGAAGGACATCCCGGGTGTATTGATCGTTATGGCATTGTCGATCGGAGAGTCACCGACATTCTGGACCTGAGCCGTAGTGGCGGTCTTCTTCGCTGTCGTTGAACTCGACTCTGCCGCCCCGCCATCGGAGCTGCACGACGCGGCACCCATTATCAGGAAGGCACTCGCCGCGATGGCTGCCCAGCGCAGCCCGGTGGCTCTGGTCCTTCGGTGGATGGGGACTGTCCCTGACGAACGGCTCATCATGTTCTCCTTCGATGACGGATTACGTCCTGTCATCATCAGTGAACGCTGGTCCCGTCGACATCGGCCCGGTGTCCCGGGTACCCGGGAAATCTGTCCCGGGACTCCTGGGCGGGTGACTGTCTGGCGGGCGACTGGCCGGCGGTGACTGTCTGGCGGGCGACTGGCCGGCGGGCGGGCGACTGGCCGGTGCCAGACCTCGGGCCTTCATAGGTATTTCCCGGTCGAGTGGCGGGATCAGAAGGCGTCGGAGGGAACTGGTGTCGGTGAGCCAGTCTGTAGGCGGGATTCTGTCCCCGGATCCCTACGGACCCGGTGTGTGACCATCCATCTATGCGGCCTACCCGTGGGTGTCGACCGCACCTCCGAAGAGGCATGATCGACGGACGAGCAATCCATCCCACTGCTTGGCCTTGCTCCGGGTGGGGGTTACCGAGCCGCCGAAATCGCTTCCGACGCTGGTGCGCTCTTACCGCACCGTTTCACCCTTACCCGAGCCCGAGGGCTCAGGCGGTTTACTTTCTGTTGCCCTGACCGTCAGATCGCTCCAACCTGGCTCTCGCCAGCACCCTGCTCTGCGGAGTCCCGACCTTCCTCAGCCGTGTCCCGAGGGACTCGGCCGCGGTCACCCAACTGACTCACCGACCCGGTAATCCTCGCACAATCCGACCTGCCCAGTCAGGTGAGGGGCACCGTCAGGCGATGGCACAGTCAGGTGGGGGCCCAAGCCAAGTGACCTGCCCAGCCAGGTGAGGGCCCGAGCCAAGTGACGTGCCCAGTCAGGTGAGGGCACAGTCAGGTGAGGTTCCCGCCGCCCTGGTGCGGCTCAGCCGACCAGGTCGCCTGGTGGCCTACTCAGACCGCTACGGCGAGACCGATCCGGTAGGTCGAAGTCTGAGGGTCGAACTCGATCTGAACCCGTGGCTCGGTGAGAATCGCGGCTGTGGGCTCCGGACCGAGCACGACCGGCTCGTTGTCGCTCGATTGTGAACCGCTGGTGATACGGACTTCGTTCGACGTTGCCATGCATCTGTATACGGACGGTCCAACCTGAAACTGGAGTGCATTGGTTCCATCGCACCAGAGCAATGAACCGTTGGGACTACTCAGAAATCGAGGGCCGAAAGTTCGGGATACCAGCCCCTGGACCGCTCGACCGCTGTGTTCCACCTGTCGCGTTCACCGGCGGTTAAGGGGTCGACGATCTGAGCCGGATTCCAGCTGTCACCGATCTCGTCCCAGGACTTCCAGGTTCCGACGGCGAGTCCGGCCAGAAAGCCTGCGCCCAGGGCGGTTGCCTCGGTCACCGGCGAGACTTCGATGGTCCGTTGGGTGGCATCGGCCAGAGCCTGCACGAAGACGGAGTTTCGTGACATCCCGCCGTCGATCCGGATCGATCCGAGGGTCATGTCGCAGTCCTTCTCGGCCGCTTCGACCAGATCGGCGCCGCGGTTGGCGACCCCTTCGAGCACCGCCCTCACGATGTGGGGCGCCTGGGTCCCGCGGGTGATTCCCAGGAGCGTCCCTCGTGCTCCGTAGTCCCAGTACGGCGTACCCAGGCCCAGGAGCGCCGGGACGTACACGACGCCGTCTGTGGACTCAACGCTTGCGGCGATCGCCTCTGACGACTCCGCATCATGGATCAGTCCTAGGTCGTCGCGGAGCCATTCGACGTTGGTCCCGGCGGACAGCATGATTGCCTCGACACCCCAGGTGAGTTCGTCGCCGTCGCGCCAGCACACCAGAGGGAACGTTCCACCCGCGCCCCTGGTATCGAACCTGGGTCGCTCCCGGCCCGTGCAGACATCGAGCATCCCACCGGTCCCGAAGGTGATTTTGGCCATTCCGGGGCGTATACAGCCCTGTCCGATCAACGACGCCTGCTGGTCGCCGGCCAGGCCACAGATTGGCGGTGACCCCTCCAGGGCGGTGGCTTCGCCGACACTCCCGGTTGATGGGACTACGCGGGGAATCATCGACTCGGGAATGCGCAGACGCTCCATAACCTTGCGGTCGAGTCCCGCTCCGTCGCTGGCAAGCAGTCCCCAGACCCCTGCGTTGGAATGGTCCGAGACGTGGACTGCGCCGTCGGTCAGTTTCCAGATGAGCCACGAATCAGGGGTACCGAAACACAGGTCGCGCTGGCGCTCGGGGTCCACTGAATCGAGGATGTTCGCCAGCTTGGTCGCGGACTGGTTGGGGGCCAGGTGGAACCCCTCGGCATTGAGGGTCAAGCAATCGCCAAGGGTTCGTAGGTCCTGCCAGCCTTGGGCCGGTGCGACCGGAACGCCGGTGGCGCGGTCCCAGACGATCGTGCTCGTGCGCTGGTTGCTGATTCCGACGGCGTCCACCGGGCCATTGGCTGCGAGAACTTCCCGGGCGCAGTCGAGTGCCTGTTGTGCATAGTGCTCCGCATCGAACTCGACGAGTCCAGCGACCGGAGTATCGGGAAGCGTGACGCGGCGGACCTCATGGGCAAGAGTTCCGTCGGCACGTAACACGGCTGCCCGGACGCCGCTGGTCCCTACATCTATGACGAGGATGCTCATTCTCTCTCCAGGTGTTTCATGGCTGGGGACCGTTCTGGCTGAGCCAACGCCGAGCGAACGCGCCGCCGAGCATTCCACAGGTTCCCATCAGCAGCGCCAGAAAGGGGTAGGCGACCCAACTTATGTGCTCGCCTTCGATGAGTCGCTTGATGACCCCGAAGGACTGGGTGAGCGCATAGGCAACCGCCGCCGCACCCGCTGCGTGGGCCAGCTTGGCTCGTGGTGCGAGTCGAATTACCGCCCAACCCCCGGCTCCGCCTCCCAGCAGGATGAGCAGCCAGAAGATCATCGCCAGGGGAGAGCTGGCCTCGATCTCGCCGCTGTCTACCAGCAACTGGTTGAGAATTCCCGCTGGGAGAGTGACCACGAGGGTCGTAACGACGCCTCTCCAGAAGGCCTGACCCGGTTCGAGTTCGGGAAGCATGTTGCCTGTGGGGCCGGGAGCCGACCCCCTGTTGGAACTCAACTCGGTCCGCCCGAAAGTTCAATTGCGAAAGGTGAGCTCATGCCCATCTTGCCTGGGTTGAGGATTCCATTCGGGTCGAGTGTCGACTTGATCGAATCCAGCACCCCCATACCGGCACCGAGTGCCTCTGCTACGAAGCGCGATCGGTTGAGTCCGACGCCGTGATGGTGCGAGAGCGAACCGCCGAGCTCGAGGACCTTGCGGGTGCCCACGTCCCAGATCCTGTTGTAGGTGGATTCTCGCTCGTCCTCGGGTACTTGGGCTGCGAAGGTGAAATAGACACAGGCGCCGTCCGAGTAGCTGTGGCTGCAGTGTGCTGAAGCGGCAAGCACGCCCGGGATCTGGCGGATGGCCCCGAGGGCCTCGTCGGTCACGGCCGCCACCTGCGCCCAGCTCGCGGAGACCTCCATCGTGTCGACGACGAACCCCTTGGAAATTAGTGATTCGAGGGCAGCGACGTTGTTGCGCTCTCTGAACCAGATCGCGACCAGGTCGTCGGATAGGACCTCGCCCCCGGCAGCAGCTGCCTCGGCAGCGACCACGTCCATCGATGCGTCGATGATGACCTGATCACCCTCGTCCATGACGATGGCCACGCAGGTCTGGTCGCCGGTTTGGTAGTGGCGATCGGACTCGATCGCGTCGTACAGGCGGAGCACCGCTGGTCTGGCCCCTCGGCGCATTACCTTTCTGCACCATTCCAGGCCGGTCTCGAAACTCGCAAAGGCGTACGCTGCGACCCGCCGCGACTGCGGAGCCGGGTGCACCCGTAGGCGGGCACCTGTGATTACTCCGAGGGTTCCCTCGGAACCCACGAACAGCTGATTTAGGTCCGGACCAACAGCAGCTCGGGGATGGCCCCCGGTTTGCAGCGTCCGACCGTCGGCCAGCACCACATCGAGGCCGAGGACGATGTCCTCGATCTTGCCGTAGCGGGTCGAGAGCTGCCCGGCCCCTCGGCAGGCCAACCAGCCGCCAACGGTCGACAGTGCCATCGACTGGGGCCAGTGGCCACCCGTCAGAGAATGGGTGTTGCGCAGTTCGTTCTCGTAGCGGTCCCCGAATGTCCCAGCCAGAACGTCTGCGACGAGGGACTTGTCGTCGACGTCGCGTATCCCGCTCAGACCGCACATGTCGAGCACCAGGCCGCCGTAGCGCGGCACCGAAGCTCCGGCGACCCCGGAACGACCGCCAGCTGCGGTGACCGGAATATGAGCGTCGTTACAGACGGCAAGGACATCGGCGACCTCGGCCGGAGTCCCGGGGCGTGCGACTGCTGCTCCCCGTTGTGGAATCTGACCCCGTGTGGCCCAGATCATCGCCAGAGGCCACCAGTCACGGCTCGCTTCGCCGGTCGTGCGCGGATCGTCGTCGACGATGGAACACACCGAGCGGAGCCTGTTCAGCGTTGATTCGTCGATCTGTGCGGGCGAGTCCCGGTAGTGCGACGTCGCGCCCGCGGGACCCCCTGACAATTCGATCGGGGCTACTGGAGCGCCGGTGCCGGTGACCGTGTCATCGATGCTGTGTCCCGATGCGTCGCTTGATTCGTCCACTTTTAGTCCCCCTGGATCCCGCCGGTGCTCAGGATTCGATCAGCTCAGCGAGGTGCGTCACTGGAAGTTCGGCCGAAATTCGTTCGTGTTCGACCGACTTGCGGTACTCGGCGACGCTTGCCCGACGCTGTTCTTCGGTCCAGCCGAGCTCTTCACCGATTATCTCGGCAACCGAGTCGGCCACAGCTGCTGAATCGTCACGGCCAAAGATCCGGGCCCTGGTTCGACGAGCCAGCACGTCGTCGACGGAGCCGGCCATTTCATGGCGGACCGCAAAGACTGCCTCGGCCTTCACATAGGGAAGGTCGGCCACCAGCGGCTCTGCGAGTGATGGATCCTTCTGGATCGCCGCCATTACGACACGGGCCTCGCCGCCGTAGCGGTTGCCCAGATGTTCCATCAGTTCAGTCGATACGGCCGGGTAGACGCTACGAGCGGTCCCGAGGGTGTCATACCCGGCGGCACCTCTGAGGCGCAGGTTCTTGGTGACGCTGCGGCCGACCTCCGGAGAGTCGTGATGGGGAAGGACGGTCTTGACGATTTCGTCGACGGTGTCGGCAGCCATCTCGCGGTAGGTGGTGAGCTTTCCGCCGGTGATCGTGACCAGACCCGAGCGGGACCGCGAAACCTTGTGCCGACGGGAAAGATCTGCAGTTCGGCCGGTGGACGCAGCCTTGACCAGGGGACGGAGCCCCGCCCAGCTGCCGACGATGTCGGAGGTGAGAATCTGGTTGGTACAAGACCCGTTGATCGCCTTCAACAGATAGGCGATGTCCTCGGGAGTGCACTGCGGATCATCGAGTGGACCGGTGTAGTCGGTATCCGTTGTACCGATGTAGGTGAGTTCCCCCTGGGGAACCACGAAGACGGACCGCTTGTCCTTGGGTACGGGGATTACCGCTGCGATCTCGTTGCGGACGAGTGTCCACGGCACCGAGATGTGGATGCCTTTCGCCGGGCGGATGGAATCGGGATGGGTGCCTTCGTCCTGGGCGCGGACGTCGTCGGACCAGACTCCAGCCGCATTCACCACGGATCGTGTCCGGATGAGGAAGCTCTCGCCGTCGGCCTCAACCTCTACAGCGTTGATCCGCCCACCGGCGTCCTTCTTGAGTCCCTTCGCCGCAACCCGGTTGGCCACCACTGCACCGTGGTCGAGCGATGCGGTGCGGAGCAGGGTCACGACCAGACGTGCATCATCTGCGGCGGCGTCGAAATACAAATAGGACGAGACCAGTCGCGACTCGGGCAGGGTCGGCATGTATTTGAGGGTCTCTGCTTTGTCCAGACGCTTGTGGCGCTTCCCGATGCGCAGCCCGCCGGTGAGGTCGTATCCCCACATCGCTGCGCCGAGAAGTCGGGCGATCTTGGAAGGGATGATCCCGTCCTTGCCGAACATGGGGATCAGGAAAGGAAGGACCTTGACCAGGTGTGGAGCGTTCTTCAGGAGCCTCTGGCGTTCGGCCAACGCCTCGTAGACCAGCCCGACTTCGCCCTGTTGGAGGTAACGCAGCCCGCCGTGGACGAGTTTGGACGACTTTGACGATGTGCCGGAGGCAAAGTCGTCACGTTCGATGAGTGCTGCTCGAAGACCTCGCGATGCGGCGTCGAGTACGACACCGGCACCGGTGACTCCACCACCGATCACCACCAAGTCAAATTCTTCTTCACGCAATGCTTCGAGAGATCTTGAGCGGACGAATGGTCTTGGAGTCACGTTCAGGAGTGTAGAACGAGGGGCAGACACTCACTTGGACACGGGCGGGCTGCACGGGCAGAATCACGCCACATGGACCGCGCGTGGGTACACAGGTCGGCCTGCAAGGGTCTGGATCCAATCATCTTCTATCCCGCAAGTGATGAGGAGGCCGTCGAGGCCAAAGAGGTCTGTGCCCGCTGTCCGGTGCAAGACGAGTGTCTGGAGCATGCGATCTCCAATCGGGAACACAACGGCGTTTGGGGCGGAGCCACCGAACGGGAGCGTCAGCGGATCATCCGCAGGCGGCGTCGGATGCGTGCCATGGGATCCAAGGAAGACACAGTCTCCGGAAGCGCGGCAGCTCGTTGATGGACGCCTTTGCCAGGGCAGGCGGCTGGTCCGGGGTTCTGTCGTCGCTGATCGCCGGCGAGGACCTACCTCCTGACTTGGCGGCATCGACGATGGGTCAGATCCTTCGGGGTGACTCCACGAACTCCCAGATTGCGGGGTTCTTGGTCGCACTGAAGGCCAAGGGTGAGAACATCGACGAAGTGGCCGGGTTCGTCGACTCGATGATCGATGCGGCGTCCCCGCTGGTTCTCGACGAGCCCGAGTCGGTGATCGACATTGTCGGTACCGGCGGTTCCGCGGCGCTCGCTGGTCGAGCGTTCAATGTATCGACGATGGCATCGATCGTCGCTGCCGGCGCGGGGGCCCGGGTCTGCAAACACGGCAACCGCAAGGCCTCATCGACCTCAGGGTCGACGGACCTGCTGGAAGCCCTCGGTGTCGCGATCGAACTCGACGGTCCCGGCGTGGCTGCTTGCGTTCGTGAAGCCGGCGTCGGATTCGCGTTCGCACGGATCTTCCACCCGTCGATGCGATTTGCCGCACCGGTTCGCAGCGAATTGGGCTTCCCGACGATTTTCAACGTTCTGGGCCCCCTTTCGCATCCCGGGCGGGTCGGACGTCAACTACTCGGAGTCGCCGACCGCGCGGCGATGGATCTGGTTGCGGGTGTGCTCCAGAAGCGGGGAATGGCTCACGCTTGGATCGTCAACGGCGAAGGTGCTCTCGATGAGCTGACCACCACCGGTACGAGCAGCGTGATCGAGGTCCGCGACGGTCAACTGCGTCACTTCGAGCTTTCTGCGACCGATCTGGGCCTGGCGCCGGCGACGCTGGAGGATATCGGCGTCGGTGGACCCTCGGAGAACGCCCGTGTCGCGGAGTCGGTCGTCGCGGGTGACCCAGGACCGCTTCGGGACATGGTGGTGCTGAACGCCGGGGCCGCGTTGTTCATCTCGGGGATCGCCCCAGACATCGAATCCGGCGTGCGAGCCGCGGAAGCGGCTATCGACAACGGAAACGCAGCCCGCGCGCTCGGTCGGCTGATTGCGGCCAGCCGGGCCGCTGCGGGTGCCGCCGAGACCGACGGGTAACATTCCGCCATGGCCACATCGACTCACACGCGCTACCGCTGTAGCGCCTGTGGAAATCTCACCCGTTTCGAGGTCACTTCCACCCGTAGAACCAAGGCGTTCTACCACTACACGGTGGGAGGGGACCTCTCGATCGAGGACACCGACGTGCTTTCCGATGACGTCGAAGAGGTTCTCTGTCGCTGGTGCGGAACTGGTGGATCAGTCGTCGTTGTGGACGATGATCCGGACGCCGGGCCAGATGGTGGCCACGACGCTGGTAGCGAACCTGGAGCGAATTAAATCGACGATGACTCGGCCCTGCTGAACGGAGCAGTTGAGCTCGCCATAGCCCGGGCGCGTCGTGACTCGACAACACCGGGGGCGCTACCCGTACCGAAGCCCCTTCGTCCCCTGATCCGGTTCAAGAAGCTGCCGAGCAAGGCCCTGCGCACGGTGCGCGAAGTGCTCGACCAGGACGTCGACTTCCGTGAGCGGGTTGCGGCCGGGGTGAACGAAGGTGATCTCGATCGCGCTTCGTGGTTGTTCCTGACTAGGCCCGAAGGTTGGCTTGAAGAGTACGAACTGCTCGTGGCAGCCCTCGAGGAACAGAAGATCGAGCAGGAATCGAGGTCGGCCGAACGTCGACTTGAACAGCTTGAAGCCACGTACGGACGCACAAAGCAAGAGCTGGTCGATTCCCGCAGACACGTCAAGTCTCTGGAGAGCAAGTTGGACCACGACAGGGTGGAGATCGCTCGTCTGGTGGGTCTGAGCGACTCGTTGACCGCTCGGGTTGTCGAACTCGAAGCCGAACGCGGCTCGGTCATCCGGAATTTGAAGACTGCTGAACAGCTGTCGGTCGAGCGGCTGGCCAGGGTCCGGGCTCTCGAAGCCGAACTTGAGAAGTATGCGGACAAGGTCGAGGCCGTCTCCAAAGATGTACGTGCATCGGTGACAGAGTCCGGTCCCACGACTGAGTCCGGTTCCGCGACCGGGTCCGGTTCGATGACCGGCCCTGAGTCCACGACCGGGTCCGGTTACAACCGGGGAGGTCCCACAAGGCCCGGGCCCACAGGTGACGGGCTCGGAGAATCTCGATCAGGAGCGACATCCTCTGGACCGGTCGACGTCGATCCTGTCACAGCATCTTCGTCGATCGCCGAGGCCATCCGTGCGTTGGCCGACATCGCATCGGCACTGGACAAGGCGGCACTCGCTCTGGGCGCCACCTCCGACAACACCCAGGTCTCGACCCCGGCACAGAGTCCGACCCGTGCCTCAGCACGGGTTTCGGACATTGATGCCCAGGATCCAAATGGTCCATCGTTGGTCACTTCGGGTTCACGTCCGGCGCGACGGTCACCCCTTCGTCTACTCCGTGGCGCTCTAGAAGGAT
The DNA here is from genome assembly GCA_049647585.1 of Microthrixaceae bacterium. Lineage (GTDB taxonomy): Bacteria > Actinomycetota > Acidimicrobiia > Acidimicrobiales > Microtrichaceae > JAGQSZ01. The sequence goes on from JBARXY010000008.1 coordinate 33,309, forward strand.
CCCGGGCCGGCATAGAGCAGATCCTCACCACGCCCGGAGTTGTGGTCTACGTCGACGGTTACAACGTTTCGATGGAGGCATGGCCTTCGCTCAACGGGGCTGCCCAGCGACAGTCGTTGATCGACATGCTCGGTTCGATCGCGGCGCGCACCCGGGCCGAGATCCATGCGGTCTTCGACGGGGACAACGACGGGCGTAGGCCCAGCGTTTCGAGTCCTTTGCCCGTGAGAGTTCACTTCAGTCATGCCGACATAGAGGCTGACGACCAGATCCTGGGCTACGTCGCGGATCTGGCGCCGAACCGCCCGGTGCTCGTCATCAGTTCGGACAATCGGGTCCGCACGGGGGCAATGCGCCTGGGCGCCAACACGATCACGTCCTCGGATCTATTGGCATTCGCACGCGGAACTGCGAGCTGAGCATGTTGTTGCACATCGTCGCCGAGGCTGAATGGGCCAGGGTCAGTCGGTCGGGCGAAGCGTATTTCGCCGCTGGTCAGGACGTCGTCGGGTTCATGCATCTGTCAACCCCCGAGCAGGTCCTGATACCAGCGAACCTGTTCTACAAGGGCCAAGAGAACCTGGTGCTGGTGGCCATCGACGAAGACGCGCTCGGACCCGAACTCAAGTGGGAGCAAGGGGTTCCGCCGTCGGGTGACATGCTGTTCCCGCACCTCTACGGCCCCCTCGAGCCGACCGCCGTCATCGGAGCGGTCCCGTTCCCGTGTGCTAGCGACGGATCATTCAGCTTGCCCGACCTTTCAGACGTGTCCGACCCGCGGGGACCGGAACTCGACCCAGATCGCGACCCAGATCACGACCATGGCTGACTCCGAAATTTCAGGTGATGCCGAGCGACTGCTGACGCTCAGGTTCGTGACAGTGGTGAGCAGCGGACTCTTCTATTTCATGTCCCTCGGCATGCAGCTTCCGACAGTTCCGAAATTCATCGAAGGACCTCTCGGTGGAAGCGATCTGGCTGTCGGGGTCCTGGTCGGCTCCTTCTCACTGGGAGCGGTAGCCATCAGACCTATGGCCGGTCGACTGGGCGACAAACTGGGTCGCAGGATGTTGATCATCGCTGGTGCCCTGCTTGTAGCCATTTCGGTGCTTCTCTACAACGTCATCGCCACAACGATCGGATTATTCGCGGCACGGTTGCTGGGTGGAGTCGGCGAAGCTGCCTTCTTCGTCGGTGCAGGAACCATGGTGACCGACCTGGCTCCGGTGTCGCGTCGGGGCGAGGCGATCAGCTATTGGTCCGTGGCGGTCTACGGAGGCTTGGCGTTCGGGCCTTCCTTGGGGGAGCGACTTCTGGCCGGGGATCACTACGGGCGGGTCTGGACGGTGGCTGCCGGACTAGCAGTTGTATCCGCAATCATCGGTGTCATGACCCGTGAGACCGCAGTGCTCACCGGAGAGTACGCACCGGCACCTCTCATCAACCGGACCGCGGTCGGACCGGGGATTGTGCTGTTCCTGGGAATGATGGGTCTGGCTGGATTCGGCGCGTTCGTGCCTCTCTATGTGTCCGGGATCGGACTCGAGGATTCGAGCGGTGTATTCCTCCTCTACGGCTGCACGATCCTCGGAGTCCGAATCGTCGGAGCTCGCATCCCCGACCGGATCGGAACACTCAGGGCGGGTTCCTTGGCGACGGCCGCCTCAGCTGTCGGACTGTTGGTGATCGCGGCGGTCCCGACGGTAACGGGGCTTTACGTCGGGACCTTCATCTTCTCGCTGGGAATGTCGCTGCTCTATCCATCAATGTTGACCATGGCTCTGGCCGGAGTTCCGGACAATGAGCGTGGCTCGGCTGTCGGGACAATCAGCAGTTTCTTCGATCTCTCCCAGGGGGTGGGTGCAGCAATACTCGGAGTTTCGGTGAGCCTCGGCGGATACCGCAGCGCCTTCATCACCGCCGCGGCGATGGCCGTCGTGGCGATGCTGTTGCTGCGGGGCAGGGTCGACCTGCGGTTCCGGAGGAGCGACGCGCCAGTCATCGCGCCAGGGCCCACACCGCCGTGAGCGCCACCGAGACCGACACGAACACGACGGGCCTCCGGGACGAACTGATCGACCTGGGACTCGGGAACGGCCTGGCGACAGTCGGGGTTTGTGACGCACAACCGTTTCTAGAAACCCGTCGGGTGCTCCATGAACGCAGGGACCTCGGGCTGAACGGCGACATGCAGTTCACCTACCGGAACCCGGATCGATCCACGGACCCAGCACGCGCGCTGCCAAACGCCGCGTCGATGATCGTCGCCGCGTACCGGTATGACACCGAGCTACCGGCCGCCCCCACTGTCGGTACGCATGGTCGCGTCGCTCGCTACGCGACCACTGACCATTACGACAGACTTCGCGGCGGACTTCGCGTGATCGCCGGTCGGTTGAAGGAACTCGGTCATCGGGCCGTGGTGGTCTGCGACGACAATTCGATGGTCGACCGGGCGGTTGCGGTCAGAGCCGGGCTGGGTTTCTACGGCAAGAGCGCCAATGTCCTGCTTCCGGGCCAAGGGAGTTGGTTCGTTCTCGGATCGGTGATCACCGACGTCGAGTTCACTCCCACCGGGTCGGCCGTCGCAGATGGATGTGGAACTTGTACGCGATGCCTCGATGGATGCCCCACGTCTGCGATCGTCGCTCCCGGCGTAGTTGATGCACGTCGTTGCCTTTCCTGGTTGATTCAGGCTCCAGGGGACTTCCCTCGGGAGTTCCGCCGGGCGCTTGGAATCAGGATCTACGGATGTGACGACTGCCAAGAGGTCTGTCCTCCGAGCCGTAGAGCCGACCGACTCCAGATCGGCTCGAGGCCGGTTGAGGCTGCGTCTGACGCCTGGGTGGATGTGGAATGGATCCTCACGGCCAGTGATGAGGATCTGCTCGACCGACTCGGTCGTTGGTACATCGCCAAGCGGGATCCGAACTATCTGCGCCGCAACGCTCTGGTCGTCTACGGAAATTCTGCCGGGAATTCCGCTGGAAATTCCGCCGGAAGTTCTGCCGGAACTCCTTCTCGCGAGCAGCTCGAATCGGTTCTGGGTCCCTATCTGGACGGGCCCGATGACATGCTTGCCTCCCACGCAGCGTGGGCAGCTTTGAACCTTGGGCACCGGGACCTACTTGTCGGCCGGCTCGATCGTCCGGCGGTTGCCCTGGAACTGGCCTACTTCGATGATGACGTGGAGAATCTCGGTCGATGAGCAGAGCGGGTGCAGGACGCAAATCTGACCGATCCACCGATCAAAAGTCAGACCGCGGGAAAAAGGCCGAGCGACCCCCGACAGCGGCCGAGGCACGCGCCGAGTTCGAAGCCGAGCGAGAGGCCAACAAGGCCGCGCGGAGGGCCGAGATTGCCGCTGCCTTTCCGGAAGGCATTCCGGGCGTTTGGGTTGCCGTCGCATCCTGGGTGACGACTGCGCTGTTCATCATCGTTTCGGTTCCGGCGGTCATCGACCCGGACAAGTTCATCGCGCCGTACTTCGCGGTGACGATGGCACTCTTCCTGGTCGGATGTGCCCTCTTCGCCGCCGACATCTTTCTGATGGCCTCTCGTAGCCGGGACGATCTGATGGGTATCGGTGGAATTTTCCTGCTGGTGGGATCAGTACCTCGGAAAATGCAGGTCCACCTGTTGTCCGCACTGGTAATCCAGATCGTCGTGTCGGTTGTCAGCGCCGCCGTACACCCCTTCACGCCACTCGCATTCGGGACCCTCGTGCCGATCCTCGGGCTGTCGCTGTGCGGCCTCTGGTCGGTGCTGCATGGCCATTTCCCGGCGCAGATTCCTGACGGTGCCAAATGAGGGTCGTCCTATTCACGGGTAAGGGTGGCGTCGGCAAGACCACGACTGCGGCATCCACTGCCCTGCGGATTGCTGCGGGCGGTCAGCGGGTCGTCGTGACCTCAGCAGATCCGGCGCACTCCCTGGCTGACTCCTTTGGAGTCGAGTTGGGCTCGGAACCAATCGAGGTCTCTGCGCGATGTTGGGCACAACAACTGGATGGTCGTGAGCGACTCGAGGAGAACTGGGCCGCCATCCGGGACTGGATGATGGAGGTCTTCGAATGGGCCGGCGTCGATGAGATTGCCGCCGAAGAGCTGGCGATGCTGCCGGGCCTCGAAGAGGTTTTCGCGCTGACCGAGGTTGAAAGCCTCTGCGAATCGGGTGACTTCGACGTGGTGGTGGTCGATTGCGCTCCGACCGCTGAAACCGTTCGTCTGTTGTCCCTTCCCGACATCCTTAGCTGGTATATGGATCGGCTCTACCCGGCGTCGCGTCGAATGAACCGGATGGTCGGCCCGATCGTGTCGCGTATGACATCGCTTCCGGTCGCGCGGGATTCGGTATTCGTCACGGGCCGACGGTTCTATGAACGCATTGACGCCGTCCGTCAGATTCTCGCCGACCCCGAGGTGACGTCGGTTCGTCTGGTGGTGAACCCAGAGGCGATGGTCGTCGCTGAAGCGCGACGGACCTACACCTATTTGGCTCTGTTCGGCTACCACGTTGATGCCGTGGTGGTGAACCGTGTGCTTCCCGATTCGGTCGAGGGAGCTTGGATGGACCGATGGCGAAGTAGCCAGGCGGTACATCTGGACACGATTTCCGAGTGCTTCGGTGACCTACCCATCGTCAGGGCCGAGCACAGCGGTGCCGAGGTGGTCGGAATGGACCAGTTGGTCGAGTTCGGCGAAGCGCTCTGGGGTGAGATCGACCCGTCCGCACGTCTCCACGAGGGACGACCGATGCGGATGAACAAGGTGGGAGACGCCATCGTGTTGTGCATCGGTCTGCCGTTCACGGAGTCGAGTGAGGTCGAGCTGAGTCGAACCGGGGATGACCTGTTCGTAGCCGTGGGTCCCTACCGCCGCAGCCTGACGCTTCCTGAATCGTTGCGGCGTCGCGAGGTCGCATCGGCGAAGGTCGAGGCCGGCGAGTTGAGGATCCATTTCGTCACGTGAGCCCCACGGCACCTGACGACGGGACGACTCTCGGGCCATCATGTTCCGATGGACGATCGCAGAACCGCCGAGGGCCTAGAGCACCTTCAGGCAGCAGCTAACGAGTTGGTGGCGGCGGCCAGGTCGTTCCTGGATGTGGCCGAGGACGTCATTGCAGACCCTGACCGCTTCGGCGGAATGGCGGCCGGAGCGGTCGACATGTTGAAGGGCTTCACCGGAAGGGGTGAGCAGCCATGGGAGCGCCATGCCCGCGATGCCGACGAGTGGGAAGGCGGCCTGGCGGACTTTGAGGATTCGGGTTCGGGTTCGGGTTCGGGGGAGCCCGGGGCAGACAGCTCGGGAGTTGAGGCCCCGATGGTTGAAAAACCCGAGCCTGAGGTCAAGAAGCCCGCCCCCAAGCCACGGTCTCCAAAGAAGTCGTCAGCCAGCCGGGTTAAGCGGATCGTGGTGGACTGAATCTGCCTCATTTGTCGGGAGGATCGGCCGACAGGGTCACGAGATACCTATGAAGCTTGTACGGATCGACGCAATAGGGACTGATGAGCTGCATCCCCGCCTGACGCTCCTGCGCGGATCGTCGCCTGAGTTCCGCCGTCGCATCTTGGGATTGCTCGATTCGATCGCTTCGCTTGAGAAGTTCCCGCCTGCTGGTCTGATCGAGGTCAACGGGGTTCAGCTCTCCCTCGACAACGACACGATTACCCAACTTCAGCTCGACCAGAATCTGAGCTGGGTGATCGACTGGACCGACCAGTCGTCCGGAGCGACAACTGGCCAGGGAACCGGACCGGTGACAAGTCAGGGATCCGGAGCGACGACCGGCCCGGCGGCGGGTTCGAGGCCCAGTGACAGGCCACCCCCATACCGGATGGATCTGGAGAACCTCCGCACGGCGCTGCGAGCAACGGCAGGGGAGCGTTCGTCCCTGGCCACCCATATGGACCAGGTGAGGACGCGCCTGGACTCCTTCGCCAACGCGGCCCTGGAGGTCTGCGTCGGCCAGATCGATGCCCTCGAGGCCCGGCGGTCGTCCCTTCGACGAAGGTTCGAGAGTGCCAAGTCGGTTGCCGACGAGCAGCTGGTTGAGCTTGAAGCGACCTATCACGAACATCTCGCCGAGATCGATGCCGTCGAGTCGCTGAACCTTGATGCTGTCAGGGCTGCGCGAGATCAGCTTGCCCATCAACTCCAATCGCATCGCGGACCGGATCCGAAGTCCACCGAACTTGCACTTCGGATCGATGCGACGATGCGGCGGGTGCGAGACTTGAGCGGCCGCGCTGCCGCGGTCTCGTTGCGGCGGAGAGAGGCTGAACAGCGACTCGCCGAATGCGTCGCCGAGGTGAGTGCCGCCGAGAGAGCCATGCGCCAAAGGCGTGTCGACCCAGATGTAGTCGCCCGTCTGGAACAGGTTCGGGACGAGATGTTCGCCGCTGATGAGCGTCAGAGTCGGCTATCCGTCAACCGGAATCGTCGTCGCATGCTCAGTCTGCGTGAGGAAGAGGCGCGGTTGCTGGCCCAGATCGGGTTCGACACCTACAGCTCATATGTCATGGGTATTCCTTCGATGCGCTCGGAGGTCGAGCGTTCCTCCAGGCTGGATCAGGCCCAGTCGCGGGTGGACGAGATCCAGCATGAGCTGGACTCCATGGACGAGCCTGCGGAGTCGTTGCTGAGTGCAAGCGAAGCCGAGCTGCGTGATCTGCTCCGAGCCGCGGCAGCGCTTCTGGGCGACAACACTGTCGGCACAGTCGGATCTGTCGGATCTGTCGGCACTGTCGGCACTGCCGACCAGGGTGAAAGCCAGTTGGGAACACAGGGCGCAAGCTCCTTCGAACCGACGAACGCGCCGGCCGCGGACGATGTGGCTCTGGTGATAGAGAAGCTGCGTAGCAGTCAGCTTGGAGTGATGCCCGACGATGACCACACGGTGCTGCAGGCCGCAGCGGAGCTTCGCCACGCGATCATGGCCACAGCCGGGGGTCGCTTTGCCGGTTCGGACCCAACCAAACCACCTCGGATAGCGGGCTCGGCCATTGCACCGTTCTCGTGGACCGGGACGCCTTCGGCTCTGCTCGGCGCAGTGGATGCATGGCTGGTTCGACTATCCGAACCAGCTGCTTGGCTCAAGGCGGCTCGTGAGTCGGTGGAAGGGCTGAGACTCCAGATCGAGGAACGTCGTGAGTCGGGAGAGGCACCTGCGGATGTCTCCGAATGGGCCCAGGTCGAGTCCGAGCTGGACACGCTTCTGGACAAATTGGTCGGCGCTCAAGAACGAGTCAGGCGACACGAAGAAGCCTTGGTCGAACTCGCCGCAATGCGTGAGCAGGAGTTGGCGATCCGGGCCCGGGAGCGTGACCTGCTCGCCCAGCTCTCCGAGGCCGAAGCGGAGATCGAGAATCCGGCTGAAGCAATTCCGGCTCCTCAACTCAGCGATAGGGCGCAGCCATCCGCCGGAGGAGCGGAGTGGAGGTTGATCGAGTTCGCAGCACGTCGCATGTCGGTTTCCTTCGCCGGACCTCTCCCCATCGTCATGGTCGGCTTGGGCGACATCGGGAACGGTCGAGGCGCCGCAGTTGAAGTCGGTGACCGCAACGTCCGAGATGCCGTATTCGAACGCGTCCGTCGGCTCAGCGAACTCGTGCAGATGGTTCTCATTGACGACCGGGAGTGGTTGTCGGAACGCGTCGCCGCGCTCGGACTCGACGCCAGGATCATGGATCTGGGAGGTCCACCCGAGCGCTGAACGGTCCTGAAGTCGAATTGGACTGCCTGGCCTGCGAACTGTGGTCGACTTGTTCTGTGAGTACGACGAACCCGTCCAACGTAATCGGCGTCGATGTCGGCGGGACCAAGGTCCTTTCGATACTTGCGTCGACAACCGAGATCATTGACCGCGAACAGGTCGCTTCGGATGCCGGGAGCCCGGAGATCCTCGATCAGATCGAGGCCTCGATTGCTGCCCTGCTCGACCGGGCTGCGGACAGTCCGGCTGCCATCGGTGTCGGCATGGCCGGCTTCATCGGCCTTGACGGAATAGCCCGTTCTGCACCCAACACCAAGGGATTGATCGGGGTGGATGTTCCGGGCAGATTGCACGAACGGTTCGGCCTACCGGTCCACGTGGAGAATGATGCCAACTGTGTGGCGATCGCCACCCGCGACCGCGTCGGGCATGACACCGACGTCCTTGTAGCGGTAACCCTGGGCACGGGGATCGGCGGCGGAGTAATCATCGATGGTGGACTGTTCCGGGGAACCAACGGGTTCGCCGGCGAACCGGGGCATATGGTCATCGATCCATCTGGGCCGCTTTGCCCCTGTGGTCAACGAGGCTGCTGGGAACGCTTCGCCTCGGGTACCGGACTCGCGTGGCTGGCCAGGCGAGCAGCAACGGCGGGATCGGCTGACTCTCTGGTGGCCCACGCCGGATCGGCCGAGGCAATCAAGGGCGAGGACGTATCGGACCTGGCGGCTGTCGGGGACAGTGAGGCTCAGAGAGTCTTCGATGAATTCGCCTTCTACGTGGCAACCGGGGTGGCCAATCTGATCGTGCTGCTCGACCCGCAGATGGTCGTGATCGGCGGGGGACTGGCCTCTCTCGGTTATCAACTCCTTGAGCCGCTCCAGACCGCGCTGTCCGATCACTTTCCCAGCGCCACCAGGAACCGGGACACCCAGATAGTCATGGCCCCCGGCGGCCCGGATGCCGGTGCATGGGGAGCCGCGCTGCTGGCACGGCGGTAGTTTTCTCCGATGGAGTTCCGCCGGATTACATCACTGCCTCCCTATGTGTTCACGATCATCGATTCGTTGAAGGTGGCAGCTCGTCGTGAGGGTGCCGACATCATCGATCTGGGCTTTGGCAACCCCGACCTGCCTTCACCCCAGATCGCGGTCGAGAAGCTCTGCGAAGCTGCACACAACGAGCGGAACCACCGATATTCGGCCTCCCGTGGCATTCCGAAGCTCCGTCAGGCAGCCGCGAACTACTACGAGCATCGTTTCGGAGTGCGCCTTGATCCCGACACCGAGGTCATCTCGACCATCGGCGCCAAAGAGGGCTTCAGCCATCTCATGTGGGTCCTTCTGGAGCCGGGCGACGCAGCCCTTGTCCCGTCGCCGAGCTATCCGATCCACATCTTCGGACCGCTATTTGCCGGAGCGAACGTTCGAGAGATCCCACTGGGCACCGGCGAACAGTTCTTCGACAACATGGTCAATGCCTGGGAGTACTCGCATCCCAAGCCCCGAGTGATTGTCCTGTCGTTCCCGCACAACCCGACGACCACCTGTGTCGACCTTGATTTCATGCAGCGCGTTGTCGACTTCGCACGCGAGAAGGAGGTCATTCTCGTACACGACAACGCGTATGCCGACCTGGGGTTCGACGGATATCGGCCTCCGTCGATATTGCAGGCCGATGGTGCGAAGGAGGTCGCGGTCGAGCTCTATTCGATGACCAAGTCGTTCTCGATGGCGGGCTGGAGGGTGGCGTTCGCTCTGGGTAATCCCGAGGTGATCGCTGCGCTTGCCAAGCTCAAGTCATACCTGGACTACGGAACCTTCCAACCGATCCAGATAGCAGCCACTGTCGCCATGAACGAGGCGATCGACTTTCCGGCCGAGGTCAATGCCACGTATCAGAATCGTCGCGATGCGCTCTGCAGCGGGCTGTCGAGGATCGGCTGGGACCTGGAGCCGCCCCAGGGGACGATGTTTGCCTGGTCAAAAATCCCGGATCCCTACCTGGACATGGGGTCGGTTGAGTTCTGTTCACACCTGGTGAGGGAAGCCCAGGTCGCACTGTCTCCCGGAGTCGGATTCGGACCTGGCGGTGAGGGCCACGTCCGTTTCGCTCTGATAGAGAACGAGCAGCGAATTGCCCAGGCAGTTCGGAACCTCCGCCGGGCGCTACCGAAGCTCGCCTAGCTCCACTGTGCGGGTGGCACTCGGTCGTCCGGGGCGCGGTCGTCCGGGGCGCGGTCGTCCGGGGCGCGGACGCAATCAGTCGGCGACACCCAGTCCACCCCGGCAGAATGACGCGACCATGTCCGAGACAAGGATCGGATCCTCGCCCCGTTCCGCTATGTAGACCTGGGTGAGCAGGTTGGCCACTCCGAGCATCGCGATTGCCAGCGCCTCGGAGTCCCTGTCTGGAATGAGGCCCTCCTTGATCGCAGACTCGATCTGGGTCCGCGCATCGCCTACCAGGACCTTCTGACCAGCACGCATGGCACCCTGGAACGTCGACTCGGTCCGGGCAAACTCGAACAGTTGCCGCAGGTCGTTGTGCTCGGCGAGCCAGATGACGGCTGCTCGAATTCCAAGGTCGATCTTCTCGAGGGGGTCCTGTGTCGAACTTATTGCCCGTTGCTGTCGGCGTCGCATGTCCAATTGCGACGACCGGAGGATCTCGATGAAGAGTTCCTCCTTCGAATCGAAGTACCAGTAGAAGACGCCCTTGCCGACTCCGATTCCATCGACGATGTCGGCCACGGAAGTCGGGTGGTACCCGTTCTCGGCGAACCTTCTTGTCGCATAGGCGATGAGTTGAGCTCTGCGCTCTTTCCCACGTTGGGTTAGCTGGCGCGCCATTCCAGTCACGCTAGCAACGTTCTTGACCGATCGGTCTAGTTGGAGCTCATTGAGCTCGCCCAACCTGCCGAGCGGCTGACCCCTCGTCGCCAAAGTTCGTATGCGGCTTCGGTAGGGCCACGGTCCGGGTTCGGGGTGAAGGTCGCATCAGCGGACCAGCTCGTCGCAATCTCATCGACACTCGACCACATGCCCACACCCAGCCCGGCCAGATAAGCGGCACCCAGCGCTGTCGTCTCGGCAACCGAGGATCGGAGCACCGAACAGTTCAGCTGATCAGCTTGCATCTGAAGCATCATGTCCATCGCTGCCGCTCCGCCGTCGACCCGAAGTTCACGAAGCTCGGATCCGGAAGCGGCGCTCATGGCTTCGATTACGTCCCGGGTCTGGAAGGTCATCGAATCGACGACGGCCCGCGCAATGTGGGCACGACCGGTACCCCTGGTGATTCCCAGGATCGTGCCCCGGGCGTGAGGGTCCCAGTAGGGCGAACCCAGGCCTGTGAAGGCAGGAACCACGACAACCCCGGCCGGGTCCTCGACGCTTGCCGCGAGGGCTTCGGTATCGGAGGCCGAGTCGATGATCTTCAAGCCGTCGCGCAACCACTGCACAGCGGCCCCGGTGACGAAGATCGCCCCTTCGAGTGCGTAGTGGGTCACATTCCGGATAGTCGACTCTCCGAGCATCGATCCCGGCACCGTCCAGGCGACTGTGGTCAGTAGGCCGTCCTTGGGTCCCGGCGAGTTCTCGCCAGTGTTCATGAGTACGAAGGAGCCGGTTCCATAGGTGTTCTTGGCCATTCCGGGACTCGTGCACGCCTGACCAAAGAGCGCTGCCTGTTGGTCCCCTGCAATACCCGTCACGGGTGTTCCGGAAGGTACGCCGCAATTGCCTTCGGTAACTCCGAACGACCCCGCCGAGGGAAGAACGGTGGGGAGGGCATCCATCGGGACTCCGAAGAGATTGCAGAGTTCCTCGGACCAAGCCAGGTGGTTGATGTCGAAGAGCATCGTGCGACTGGCGTTCGATGGCTCGGTCGCGTGGACAGCGCCGCCCGTCAGCTTCCAGGTGATCCAACTGTCGACCGTGCCGAGCAACAGATTCTCATCGACCTTCACTCCGCCGTGTCGAATCATCCATTCAAACTTCGAACCCGAGAAATAGGGGTCGAGTACCAGCCCGCTGCGCTCTCGGACCATCGGCAGGTGGCCATCGCTACTCAACTGCTCACACCGATCGGCGGTCCGGCGGTCCTGCCAGACGATCGCGCGGCTGCGGGGTCGGCCGGTTTGCCTGTCCCATGCAACGGCGGTCTCGCGCTGGTTGGTGATCCCGATGGCGGCAACGGTTCGTCCGAGTGAACGAGTGAGATCTGTGAGCACCTCGACAGTGGTCGTCCAGATCTCGTCGGCGTCGTGTTCGACGAGACCGGGTTCGGGGAAGTACTGGGTGAACTCCTTGTAGCTGCGGCCGACCGGAGTCCCGGACGAGTCGACGGCAAAGGCTCTGATCCCGGTTGTTCCGGCATCGATCGCAACGATCACGGCGTCGTCAGGTGATCTGGTGTTCATCGGCGAAAACCTACTCGCCCCCAAATCTCGGCTCGGTGACCTCGAAGGGATCCTCGAACCTCAAGCCGCGCAGACCATGGACGCGTTTGTCGCAGGGTCCGAGCCGACACGTCAGCGTGGTCGAAGGTGACCGCAATCGACGTCATCTACGAAGGGGAGGGCGGACCGTGGGTCGTGGCCCGCGCAGCACAACGTGGAACACGCACGCTAATCGAGTACACCGACGCCCATCTCGCTGCTGGGGCCGAGCTTGCCCCAGTGCGCCACCCGACAAGTGTGCGCGCACGCTCCTTTGATGGGCGCGACGAGACCCATCTGCCCGGCTTGTTGGCCGATGCGCTGCCTGATTTTCGGTGGTCGGGATCTCGGGCGGTTCGAACGCGGAGTGGTTCAGCCGCCGGGCTGGAAGTCGATAGTCAGCGGAAGTTCGGCATTGTTGTAGAGCGCATCTCGAACCCACAAGTTACCCGAGACCTGTCCCGTGAGCGGGCCCACGAGACCGATCCAACTCCCATCGCAGGAATAGACGACATCGGCTTCGGTCGCCGACACCGGCGTCAGCGTCGCTTCGCGGCACGTGTTGGAGTAGCTCGAGCCACTGAACGTGATGTTCTTAGAATTGGGTGCGTTCCATAGTCCGAGGAAGACTGGAGAGTCGTCGCGCACCCGGGCGGTCACAGTGAACGGAGTGCCCCGTGTGACTACCTCCGGCGAGGTGTGGTAGCTCACCAGCGTCGGTGGCGACACGTCGTCGGAACCTCCGACCACCTCGAACGTCACCGTGGAAGGCGGAGGTGGCGGCGACTGAAAGGGGTAGTCGGTGGGCGGCAAGTAGTTGGGGCGGTAGCTGAGTGTCCAGGTGCCGTTCGACACCAACGCTGGAAGCGCGCAGTTGATCGTGATCGTGGCATGCGTCAGGTCGCCGCCGGGATGTTCGATCGTCGAGGTGCAGTTCTCGACGCCGACGCCGGAACCCTGCGGGTTGACCAGAGCGAGTGGTAATACGTTGTAGACCTCCACGTTGTGGCTGGCTTCGATCCGGACACTGACCGTGTCGCCGGGATGGGCCGGCTGCGGCGAGATCTCTACCGAGTCGACGCTCGGTGGGGCGGGTGCCGGCGGCGTGTAGCACCCCGCCAGTGAGCCGAGCAGCACCAACACGACGACGCCGTACACCGAACGCTTCAACATGATCAGATCCCCCCTGGGCCGCACGACGTGCGCGAAAGAACCCTAGTGGAGTGTCGCGGAACTCGCGGAAAATGGGTGTCGCCGGGCGAGTAGCGAGTCCGATCTGTGGGGCGGCAGGCAGCGCCGGTACCCGGCGAGGCTCGCCAAACTAGTGAAGGAGGACAGATCGATAGCTTCCAGGTGTTGAGGGCCCACCCGAACAGTTCAGGGGGCTTGCTCGGATCGCTCAGCTCAGGGCTGCCTCTGACACCAGTATCTGTGCCATCGCCAACAGGGGCGACTGGCCTGGCGCTGGGCCACAGGCGTCGATCTGCTGCGCCGCACCATCAACTATGAACTGATAGTGCACGAGGGTCCAGAAGTTCTCCTCGGCTGCATCGCAGGTGTGCGCGACATCGCGACGAAGTTGGTCGAGATTTGCATCCGCGAGGTTGGTCCGAAGGCTGGTCAGGTCCTCGGCCGAGAACTGTCCAGCTTTCGAGGTGCCATTGCCATATCTGATTCGGAATGAGCCGTCGTCGAGAACGATCAAGTGCTTCTCACACGTGCTGTCGCAGTCGAGCACGTCCAGGCGCATCAATTCACCAGGTTGAATCGTATCGGGCCCGGTTCCGGCTGGCTTCGAAACCGGTGGCTCAGATGCGCCGTCTGAAGGCAATGAACTCGACGATTCGACATCGTCCGCAGGTACCGCATTTTGGGCGGCGATAGCATCGGTCCCGCCGGAGGAACACCCCGTCAAAATGACGATGAGCGCTAGTCCGCACGCTAAAAGGCCCAATCTTCCCATCGGCGGGACTGTATCGATCGAACGCGTCGAGCGCTACTGCTTGCTGAGCCCCTAACGGAGCGCTTGTTTGCGCACTGTCGTTGGGGCGGCATTCGACTTTCTAAGCCGACAGGTGGAGGTCTGGTCGACGGCTCGCACGACCGGCGGTTGCGAACACCCAACCAATTCGAGTCAGAGTTATTTGTACTATTGCAGCGACTGGTTACGCACTCGTCGACCCGAGCAGCGGTGTTCGCTGGCCACCTCTACTGGACCGTCACGCCGATTCAAGCAGGACTCAAAGCCCTAGCCGACTTCGGAGACAAGATCGATGAAATAGGCGAGAAGCGCAGAGCGAGGAAGGCAGAACTCGGAGTAGCCCAACTCGGAAGCCTCCCGGCGAATCTTTGACCACCGAACCACGAACTCAGTTCAACTAGGTTCTATGCAGTTTGCGGGTGCTGTGTTACAAGGAACGCACCCGATAGGCCTGTCCCTAAACGGCACTTTGGTAGCAGGTCCGGGATCTGCGATAGTCGGACCTCTACAGATTGAGCCTGGTGGCGGACGATGGATTGGAAACGACTCCGTCAGGGTTCGGGATAAGTGTCGAGCCGGCGGAGCGCCTCATCCAATGCGGCCCGGTAGGAGAGTAGAAGAGGTTCGTCGGTGAAGAGATCCAGGCTGACCGAGTCAGCGAGAAACTGCGCTGACGAGTCTTTGCCTCCGATGAAGAAATGTCGCTTCGATCGGTCTCCCAGGTAGGTCGTGCCGAAAGTTGCGAGGTTGTAGGCGTCGATCTCGTCGGACCACTCGGATTCGAGAACCTCGTAGACCCCGGCGCTGAGGTCGCCCCGGGGGTCCTTCCAGAATGCTTCTTCGTTGGGGTATCCGTGGATGCACTGCACCACGCCGCGCACCGTAATGAGGGCGGCGCACTCCACTCGGTCTCGAGAGGTCAGGCTCGGGGTGTAGCCGCACGACAGGGCATACGCGTTGGACCTCTCCTCGCGAGCCAGGATCATGAGGTCAGTCCCCGATGAGCACGGCTCGAACGGCAGATCGAGCCTGTGGACGGTTCCTCCAAAGCTGTTTCCCACTAGCCCATTATGGCGCAACCCGCTGAATGCCATTCTATCGCCGGTTATGTAGGTACTTCAGGACTAAACCGAAAGTCTCCACTCGGGGTTGAGTCGGTTTGGTCCGCCGACGTGAACCTCCACCCCGCTGAGCCGGTTGCCCGCACCCCGAGGCCTCCCCTTCCCGTCCTTGCTGCGCCCGGCCTCGGGCCCCTCGACTGGTTCTCTCCAGCGGTCGACGCAGGCTTTCCAAGGCGCGCTGCCCAGACCCAGCGAATCTCTCAGGCGCCCCAAGCGATCCGAAAGAAGGAGCCCTCCGGAAGGACCCGTCTGGAGGGGAGATATCGGAACCTTGGGCGCAGGTGCCCGCCACCTGTCGAACCGGTGCAGCGCAAAGCATCGGTAGGGTTGGAGAATGCGCATCGGAGTGCTGACATCAGGCGGCGACTGTCCAGGTCTTAATGCCGTGATCAGGGCAATCGTCCGAAAGGTTGATCGGATCCACGGGGGATCGGTCGTCGGATTCAGAGACGCTTGGAGGGGCGTACTCGATGATGACTACCAGGTTCTGGACGTCGATTCTTGCCGGGGGATCCTTCCTCGCGGCGGCACAATTCTTGGCACCTCGAGGATTCAGCCCTACCAGTTCGACGACGGTCTTGAGCGGGTCCGCTCAGCCATGCAGGAACATCGCCTCGACGGGTTCGTGGTGATCGGCGGCAACGGTTCCATGCGGGCGGCCCTCGACCTGCAGCGCGACGGCGTGCCGTGCATCGGCGTGCCCAAGACCATCGACAACGACATCGACGCCACTGAATTGTCGTTCGGTTTCGACACGGCAGTCCACGTTGCGAGCTCAGCCATTGATCGTCTCCACACCACCGCCGAGGCGCACCATCGCGTGATGGTTGTCGAGGTGATGGGTCGCCACACCGGTCACATTGCAGTAAGGGCCGGACTGGCCGGGGGAGCGTCGATGATCCTCATCCCCGAGGTTCCTTTCGACATTGCCGAGGTTTGCGCGGCGCTCGAGCGTCGTCACGGCGGCAACAAGTTCGCTTCGATCGTCGTGGTGGCCGAGGGGGCCATGCCTGTCGAGGGCACCATGGCCGCGCCCGACTACGAGATCGATCGCTTCGGCCACAAGCGTCTCGGCGGCATCGGCATGATGATCGCCTCCGAGATCGAAGGCAGGGTAGGACTTGAGACTCGGTTGACCTCGCTCGGATACGTCCAGCGAGGTGGGACCCCAACCGCCTACGACAGAGTCCTCGCCACCCGGTACGGGGTTGCGGCGGCAGATGCGGCGGCCGGCGGGCTTTGGGGATCGATGGTTGCATTGCAGGCGGACAAGATCGTTCACGTCCAGCTTGCCGATGCCGTCAACACGACCAAGACCGTCGATCTGGACTTCTATCGTGAGGTTGCCATGCCGTTCTTCGCACAGTGAGTCGGTGTTCGGTCGGTCGGCGTACTGACGCCTCAGCAGATCATCTTCAGACGAGCCCGGCGAGCCTTCAGCAGGGCGATTGAATCGTCACTGAGCCCGGCGCTGACCCCTTGGTCCGTCGTCGCCAGGAGGTCCCGGAAATCGCAGTTGCTGACCTCGGAGCGGTCGCCTCGGATTGGGGATGTCACCTGGATGTCCTCGCCGTTCACCTGGAATTCGACCGAGCGGACAGCTGCCTGCTGGGTGACGGTGAGCACTATCTGAGCGATGGCCTGCTGGCGGGAAACCCCGACCACGTTGTCGAAGGCCTGGGAGAGGTTGACGACCAATCTGCTGCCCCGGAGCTTGCTGGCGATGAGCGTTGTTCCTGCTGGAATCGACGAATACGCCCCGACCTCGCTCAGCGGCTTCGGGGGAGCCTTGAGCAGAGCTTCGATCAGCGTCTTCGCGGACCTGTCGGACAGGAGTGTGGTCGCAGGAACTATGGCCCCCTCGGCAACGTAGTAGAGGACCCCTTCGACTCCGCCCTGCGCTTGATCAGCCAGTGTCGTTGTGGTGGACAGCTGAGCCTCGACGGTACGCGGCGTGTGGTCCATGTTGATTCCGCATCCGGCCAGGACCATGCCCAGTACGAGGAGGACTGCGCCTAGCCGTCGCGGCAGGTCCCGGAGCGACGTGGTCATTCTGCGTCCTCGGTCTCTGGACCCATCGATGGCAACACACCCGTCAGGGCGAACGCTTCGGCCTCTTCGGGGGAAACAGACGAGAGTGCCTCGTGGTCATCGGAGTAGACCGGCTCGATCACGGGAAGTTCCAGCACGAACCTGGACCCGGGGCCACCGTCGTGACGGTCCTCGACCCAGACTCGACCACCCTGCAGCCTGGCGTGCTCGGCCGCAAGGGCGAGCCCCAGACCGACGCCCATGTCGATCCCTCGACTTCCGCCCTGGTCTCCTCGGTTGAAGCGATCGAAGATCTTGTCGCGTTGGTTCTCGGGAACTCCCGGACCACTGTCTTCCACGGCAATGCGCACCGATCTGCCGAGCCCGACTCCATCTCCCTGCTCCGGTTCCGGGTCGACCTCGACCTCAACGGCTGTGGCGCCGTCCCCGTACTTCTTTGCGTTGTCAACGAAGTTGGCGAGGACTCGGACAAGGCGCCGCTTGTCGCAGGCCATGATCAACTCTGCCGCTTCGTCGGTGGCCTCGACCGGAATCGGATCCGGGGATGTCATCCGGACAGCGGCAGTCACGGTCGGTACAAGTGCGACCGCGTCCAGTTCAAGACGTACTGCGCCAGCGTCGAATCGGGAGATTTCGAGGAGGTCTTCGACGAGCTGTGTGAACCGCTGCATATCGAGGGTCAACAGATCGAGTGCCCGTTGGGACCGTTCCGGCAGAACGTCGCGGTTGTTCCTGAGTACCTCGATGGAGGCGTTGAGGGTCGTCAGCGGCGAACGCAGCTCATGGCTCACGTCGCTGGCGAAGCGCGCATCACGATTGATCCGGTCTTCGAGTGCCGAGACCATTTCATTGAAGTTTGCGACCAGCGGCGCCAGATCGACGTCGTTGACGTAGTCGTCGTAGTCGATGCGGGTGTCGAGCTGACCCAGTGCGACGGCCTCTGCGGCCTCGCCGATCCGACCGAGCGGCTTGAGGGCGTACCTGCTCGACCAGTAGCTGAGAACCACTGCCAGGGCGGTGGCCACGATCGTGACTATCACCAGCCCGACCCTCATGGTGCGCAGCGCCGAGTTGATGTCTTCGAGAGAGTGGATCTGGAAGTAGCTCGCATCGGAGCCGGGGATCGCAATGCCTATCGCCAGTAGGGGCTCGTTGCGGGCCGAGAACCTCATGATCGAGTTCTTGCGGTCGATCGTCACCTCTCGAACCATCGCGGTCGGGAGCGTGTCCACGCCGTACCTGGGGTTGAGGGACACGGTGGTGGGCTCGTCCACCGATGACCCCGACGGAGTGACTATCAGCGACGGTGATCCGGTGTCGGGAAGGGAGCTGAGTAGCGTCTGGAGATTCGAGGTCTCGGCCCCCGCAAGTCCGCCACGAATTGTCTCGGCGTTGGCAAGCGCCTGGGTGGTCACACCCTTCTCACGGGTGTCGATGAGTGTGCTGCGTCCGACGGCAAGGGTCGTGAACGCAAGGATCAGGGATATCAGCAGGGACACGAACGTCACCGCGAAGGTGATCCGAGCACGTAGGCCGATCTGACTTCCCCGGTGGAACGTTCGGAAGGCGGCACCGTGCTGGGCTTCTCCCGACTGTTCCTTCGCCGGAGCCTTGGAGGGGTTCGCCGCCGGAGCTTTGCCCCTGCCGGTCGAGCTTCCACCACCGGGTGTGGAACTCGTTGGTGCGGCCTTGTCGGAGCTTGAAGCCATCTCGAATTTCAGGGCTGGAGGCGGTAGCCGAGGCCGCGGACGGTGACAACGTGGTCAGGATTGGCGGGATCGGATTCGACCTTGGTGCGGAGCCTCCTGACATGGACATCGACAAGCCTCCCGTCGCCGAACACTCCATGCCCCCAGACCCGTTCGAGCAGGTCCTCTCGCGAGAAAACCTTGCCGGGGCTGTTGGCCAACTCGACCAGGAGTCGGAACTCTGTCTTGGTCAGGTGAACCTGTTCACCGTCGCGGTTGACCACCCCTTCCTGCGGGATGATTTCAAGGTCACCGAAACGCAGGTGCGGGTTGCCGGGCTGGACCGGTCGGGCACGTCGCAGCATTGCCCGGATGCGAGCGGACAGCTCCTTCGGCTGGAGCGGCTTGGTCATGTAGTCGTCGGCTCCGGCCTCGAGGCCGGCGACGACGTCGTGAGTGTCCGCACGGGCAGTCACCATGATTATCGGGACGTCGCTCTTGCGGCGGATCGACCGGCATACCTCGAAACCGTCGATACCCGGCAACATGATGTCGATCAGAACGACGTCGGTCGGATTGCGCCCGAACTTGACGATGGCGTCTTCGCCCGTGTCGGACTCCTCGACGTGCCAGCCCTCGTCCTCGAGTGCCAGCTTCACGGAACTTCGGATGCGTTCGTCGTCCTCGACATAAAGAATTCGTGTACCCACGCCCACAGTCTCGCCCATCGGAGCCGACGATGGGGACTCGGCTCAGACCCGACCGGCTCCGAGCGAGGACAGAAGCTGCTGCAACGGATCGAACAGGTCGGCCCGGCAGGCGAGAACTGACTCGGGTAGATCCGGTCCTCCGGTTATCGGACCCACCCTGGCCCCGGCTTCGGTGGCTATCAACTGTCCGGCGGCCAGATCCCAGATGGCGAGTCCAACCTCGAAGTACGCGTCGACCCGTCCCGACGCTACAGAGCACAGATCGAGTGCAGCGGCCCCCATCCGACGGATGTCGCGAATCTGGGGAAGTAGTTCCGCCACCACCCGTCCCTGGCGCCCTCGCCGCTCGGCTGAATAGCCGAAGCCGGTCGCTACGAGCGCCTCGCCCACAGATCCGACGGCGCTGCCAGCGGTATCGGAAAGGCGAAGCTGGCGGTCGTTGCAGAACGCGCCTCCGCCCAGAGTTGCGGAATACATGCGGCCGTGGGTCGGGTCGGCCACCACAGCCGCCACGACCTGCCCGTCCACCTCGGCAGCGATTGACACGTTGTAGCCGGGGTGGTCATAGACGTAGTTCGTTGTCCCATCGATGGGATCCACGTACCAGGTCGCGGTGACGTCGCCCTCCGACGCCTGCTCGGCCGGGACCGGATTGGCCTCGTTCTCCTCGCCGACGATGACGTCGGTTGGTCGTGCGGCCAGGATCGTCGCCCGGATGAGGCGCTCCGAGGCGCGATCCATTTCGGTCACGTGGTCGGTGGCGCTCGACTTCGTGTCCACACGAAGCTCGCTCGGGCGATTGTCGTGAATCAGGGTCACAGCAGACCGGGCAGCGGTCATGGCGATTGACAGGAGATCTCCGTACAGCGGCGGAACCTCGCTCAATGTGTTGGGCTCACCCACCAGTGAACTCAATCATCCTTGGAGCGGATTGTTTCCCATTCGCCGAAGGCACGGAGGGTGAGCACGGACACGACCGCTACACCTCCGGCGCCCAGAAGAATGGACAGAAACGTGATGAATCCCACAGCGGTGCCGCCGAATCCGGCGAGAGTTGCGAATGAGTGTCCGATCGTTCCGCCTGCCCCGGCCCCGATGAAGACGGCGACGAAGGCCAGCAGTCTGGCGAGCACCGATGGGAGCGCTGAGTCTGGTCCGGTGGCGGGAGAAACCGGCTGGTCCTCCCGAGACCGGCGGTCCGCTGCTGAGGTCATTTGTCCAAGTGTACGACGAGCCCAGGTGGCCTGTAATTCGAGGTCTGCTGACGACTCTCGAACACGGCAAGTCAATGTTCAAGTCGAGCCTTGGGCCTGACGAAAATAGAACGAGTGCTGATTCTCCGTTGGGGAATCTCCCCACAGACGGATTGCGCCCGACGGGGTACTCATTATTTGATCGAAGTAGGAGATTCATCAGTGCAGACTTCCCTGGTCCCGAGAGAGCTACTCGTCCCACCGCGGCGACTTGGTCAACTACTGGCCAGCGCGCGGATCTCGCAGGGCTTCAGTCTTGATGAGGCCGCATGGGAACTGGGTCCCAAATGGAGCTCGCTTTCGCTGCTCGAGATTGAGACAGGTCACCGAACTGCAACCGACGCGGATCTGCGTTCGTTGACCGACTTCTACGGCATCGTCACAGACTCCTTGATTCCGGAGCGGTCGAAACTGCAACTCGACCTGACCGAGGGTGTCCTTTCAGCCGGTCATCACGCAACCAAGCTGGGTAACGACAAGGTTCATCGCCGCGATGTCCTCTCCAGCTACCTGTCCATGGTCTATGTGATGCGTGACATCAAGCCGGGCCACGCCGTTCCACTTCGCCTGGATGACCTCGCGACTTTGTCGGTGGCCCTCGAGAGCCCTCGTCGGGCCATCGAGGACGAGCTTCGACTGATGATGATCAACGAGGCCGGAAACCTCGGTAAGCGGACCTCCCGACTACGCGGCCGACTCCTCATTCCGATCATCGGAGTGGTCGTGGCCGTAACGGTTGCCGGAACCCTGTTGCTGGTGGCCGAGGACAGTGGAGCTGCGGAACTTCCGAACGGCCAGAAAGATGTCGCCACCAACGTCGTGGACGGGGATTCAGTGGCCCCGACCGGCGCACCGGTCGACATTGATCAGGCAGCGTTCCAAGAGCGGCTCCCGGACGGAACCCCCGGGCCGGTTCAATTTCGGGACTGAGATATCTCCGCGGCTAGTCTCCGAAATATGTTCGCTAAGAAGCTTGGTCCGGTTGCCGCTGGAGTTTGTGCGCTGATTCTGGTCAGCGGATGTGGAAGTTCGGATGCCTCCGCAAAGGCGTCGGACAAGGCCTCCGGGGCCTCAGATACCGAGGAAACGGTCAACTGGACCGACAAGACCGGTCAGGGTGCCGTTGAGATCGATGCTCGGGACAATTCGTTCAACGCAAAGTTCGTCACTGTTTCGCCCGGCACAAAGGTGACCTTCGACAACAAGGGTCGTAACCCGCACAACGTCATCGCAGTCGACAAGGGCAAATTCGAGACGGTCGAAGTCCAGGACTTCCAGCCGGGCGACACCGACGTTCGCACCTTCGACGAGCCCGGAGAGTACGCCTACTACTGCAGCCTCCATGGAACGCCGACCAAGGGCATGGTCGGCCGTATCAAGGTCGTCGAGTAGATCTGAGTACCCGACCCCGGCCCCGGTGGCGGCCGGTTACCCGGTGAACAGGGATTCCTCGCCACGGTTGGACGACAGGGCGCACACGACTTCGCGGTGCAGACAGAGTTCGATCTCCTGCACCAGAGCCTTCTGGTGCCAAGCGTTGATGAAGTCGGAGTGCAACCCGTTGATTCCGCCGGACGCCAGGCTGAGGTCGTGGCCGGAGCCACTGATCGGATACGTGATCGCGAAGGTGAGCTGCGGAACGTGAACCGGATGGCTCGCCGGGCACAACCCCCCGGAGCTGTTCGCCATGTGGGATCGATGATCCGCAGTGTCTGTATTGATCCCGTCCCAGCAGTCGGGGAACGTGATCACGCCGCGCAACGGCGCCGAGGCAGGGCAATCCGGAGGTACGGCGAATTGGATCGACGAGGTCCCGCAGCTCCAGCCCGCAAGGTCAGGTGATTGTGGAGCCTCGGCGGTCGCATCTGCGTTGCCGGCGATGATCATCAGTCCGGGCGGATAAGCCTTGACCAACTTCGGGTCGACCCCCTTGCCTGCCCGGTAGTAGGCGGTCGACTTGGTGGGCGTGACGGCTTGGCCATGATCTCTTAGCTCCGGAGCCCAGTAGGCCGCCGTGTCGAGCTGCTTCTTACAGGTCGTGCCGCCCTTCAGGAGCGAGGCGAGCGTCGATGCGGAATCCGTCGTGGTGTTGCCGAAGAAGTTGTGCATATGGGAGTGGCCGACGGAGTGGCCCGCTGCACCTGAGGCCGCATTCGCATCGGTCCCGCCATCTGCTGGGCTGGGATGGGCAGATCCGAGATGGGCTGAATGTTCGGCGGCGGTTCCGGATCCGGGCTTGGAGGGATTGCTCGGAAAAACAATCGGATCGTCCGGGGCCGAATGGCTAAGCGCGCAATCCGTGACGAACTGCCCGACGACTCCTTGGGGGCCGGTGTGTCGCGCCGGGGCCAAGGCCCCCGTGGCAGGAAGGTTGTCTACGTTGCTCTGCAGCTCCGGGTTGCTCTGCAGGTCCGGGTTGCTCTGCAGTTCCGGACGCGGCGCAGACGTGCCCGGTCCGAGAACCGCAGCGTTTGAATCGGTGCAAGCACCCAGCATCAGTCCAGCCACCAGAATGGCGGCCGGACCGATCACCGACCGTATCGAGATCATGCGTCTGCCGGCTTCTCCGGGACCGCGATCTTCGAGACGTCAACCTTCTGGGGTCCCTTGAACCCGCCTGCAGGTGCGGCAGTAGCCGCCTTTGGCATGTTGTCCTGCTCTGCTGGGATCGGGGTCTTGTGGTACGTGTCATCCGGAGGCTTGGGAGCCGGGTTGCCCATCAGGTTCAACAGGTCCAGTGCTCCGGCGTTCCAGTCGCCGTTGTTGCCATCGCTGCCACAGGGTGCCAGGTCCTCGAGTCCGATCGGGGCCGAAACCTTGAAGGTGTTGTCCGAGAAGCAGTTGCCCAGCGTCTCGGTGGTCTCGCCGGTGCCGAGCAGGTCGACCGTGCCGACCGCCAGGTCAGCAACCCGTGAATCCTCGATGACGT
The DNA here is from genome assembly GCA_049647585.1 of Microthrixaceae bacterium. GTDB lineage: Bacteria > Actinomycetota > Acidimicrobiia > Acidimicrobiales > Microtrichaceae > JAGQSZ01. The sequence goes on from JBARXY010000008.1 coordinate 57,200, forward strand.
TTTCCTTGATGACATTGTCGAATGGATTCCAGAAGACGACGCAGCCCTTGAGGAGCCCTTCCACCGACTTGCACTTGTCGGCGGGGATGGGCGGAACCTCTTTGTCGGCGGTCTCGGAGCAGGGGGTGTCCCATTCGGTGTGTGCGGGAGGAAGGTCGTTGGCGTCTTCTTCGGGGAATGGCACGAGGCCGATGCCGGTGCGGTCATGGTCCCAGACCAGGTTCCGCTCGACGGTGTTCTGCACTCCACCTGCGACGAGGATTCCGTTACCCATCGCGAGAAGTGACACAGAAATGCCGGGTGCGTCCTGCTGGTTGTTCGAGTGGACCAGGTTTCCGACGACCGTGGTCTTCCGCTCGGGGTAGCAGAGCTCGTAGCTACCGCTGTTGGGGACGATGCCCGCACGGTTGAAGCGGAACGTGGAGTTGAGGATGTAGAGATCCCCGCCCGAGTTGGTGCCGGAGTAACCGAGACCGTTGTACTCGCTCACAACGTTGTCGATCAGGGCGTTGCACTTGTAGCACTCGCCGATGTAGAAGCCGGCGTCCGGGCTACCCGAGGCATAGGAGTTGTCGAGTTGCCCGTTGACCGAGTCGAAGGCGTATACGCCGTAGTCGCCGTTGCGGTATGCGGTCAGGTACGACCCGCGGTATCCGTCCACTCCGGTCCAGAAGAAACCGTTGGAGGTGTAGTTCCTGGCAGTCATGTTCTCGATCACGACTCCGCCCGATTCCAGCACCCGGATGCCGTTCTCGAGTTTGAACTCTCCGTCGAGGATCACCTTGTTGCGGTCGAGCCCTCGGATCGTGATGTTCTCGGTAGAGACGTTGACGGCCTCCTTGTAGGTCCCGGGGCTCACCAGAACCAAGTCGCCGGGTGACGCTGCGTCGACCGCCTCTTGGATCGTCTTGTACTTGGCGGGTACGGCAAGGGTCGCCGGCTCGTTTGCACCGGTGTCCTTGGAGTTGTCCTTCGCCCCGTCGTCGGCACTGCTGCAGGCGCCTGCCACAAGTGCCACTGCAGCGACAATCGTTGCCAGAAGCTGGAAACGTCTTCTACTCATCTTGGGAATCCCCCTGGATTTGTCGATCTCGGCTGACCGACGAACGGAATATAGCCGTCGAAGTATCGACAGAGTGGACTTGGAGAGGCTCCGATGCTGTCCGGTGGTTGCTATTGGGGGCACAATCAGGGGATGCGCGACTGGGTCGTGGGTGGAGCTTTGATCGAATCCGGTGGTCCGGGCGGCGTGGGTACCCGTGTTCTCCTCGTCGAGAATCAGCGGCGCGGTGGGTCGCGGGACTGGACCACTCCGGGCGGCGTCATCGACGAGGGCGAGGAACTCTTGGAAGGCCTCGGGCGCGAAGTCCGCGAGGAGACGGGACTCGAGGTCGTGTCCTGGAGCGGACTTCTTTACGAGGTCCGTGTGCAGGCTCCCGGGCTGGGATGGCGTCTCCAGGTTGAGGTCCACCGTGCCGTCGACGTCGAGGGCGAGCTGTGCGTGGGTCAGGATCCCGACGGAATCGTCGTGGGTGCCGATTGGACCAGCCGTGATGACTGTCCCGGTCTGCTTCGCGCCGGTCCTTCCTGGGTCCACGAGCCACTGTCGGCGTGGCTGAAGGATGAGTTCGACTCCCCACGCCGCTTTGACTACGAGGTGGACGGAAGCTCCATGGCCGACCTGACGGTCCGACGTGTCTGAACAGGCAGGAAGTTGTGTACGGGCCCATGACCGCTGATGCCTTTGACGGCGTCGGGGGCCGCGTGATTCTCCATGTCGACATGGACGCGTTCTTCGTGTCGGTCGAACTGCTGCGCCGCCCGGAGCTTCGTGGTCAACCGGTTGTTGTCGGCGGCACCGGTGCCCGTGGGGTGGTTGCGGCCGCTTCCTATGAGGCCCGGGCCTTCGGAATTCACTCGGCCATGCCATCAGTCAGAGCCCGTCGACTCTGCCCTCATCTGGTGTTTCTCGCGGGGGACCACAAGCACTACAGCGTGATTTCTGCCCAGATCAACGACCTGTTCACCCAGGTCACCCCACTGGTCGAGCCGTTGAGTCTCGACGAGGCCTTCTTGGATCTCTCGGGTAGCGGTAGAGCCCTCGGGAGACCTCACCAAGTGGCCGAGCGCCTGCGAACCCGGATCTTCGAAGAGGTGGGGCTGACCAGCTCGATGGGTATCGCCCGGAACAAATTTCTTGCGAAGCTCGCTACCAATAGGGCCAAGCCCCAGCCGTCGCGCTCGGGTCCTGTGAGTGGTCCCGGGGTATTCGTGCTTGAGCCAGAGGCGGAGCGGGAATTTCTGGAGAAGCTGCCGATCGAGCGCCTTTGGGGTGTCGGGCCCGCAACGCTCGCGAAGTTATCGCCGTTGCAGGTCCGTTCCGTCGGTGACCTGTCGAGAACCCCGCACGCACTACTCGCGGGTGCCATCGGGGCGAGCAGCGCCACCAGGCTTTCGGAACTGTCCCGGGGTGTGGACGACCGGCCTGTGGTGCCGAACGCCGAACCCAAGTCGATAAGTCATGAAGAGACCTTCAGCCGAGATCTGGTCTCGATGGACGAGCTCCGTACCGAACTGATCCGTCAGTCTGAAGCTGTGGCGACCCGGATGAGAGCTCTCGGGTTCAGGGGTCGCACAGTCCAACTGAAACTCCGCTACCAGGACTTTCGAACTCTCACCCGTTCACACACCGTCGACAACCCGACCGATCGGGGCACCGAGATCGTCGATACGGCGTGGACGATGCTCCTGCGCCTTCCGGTCGAAGGCGGTATCCGGTTGATCGGGGTGGGCGTCACCAACCTCACAAAAGAGCCTGTCCTGGAACAGCTGAGCTTCGACGATCTACTTGGTCAGAGCGCCAGTGGCGATCACCGGGCGTGGGATGGAGCCAACTCCGCTGTCGATGAGATTCGGTCGAAATTTGGCTCCGGAGTCATTGGTCCCGCGCGCCTTTCGGGTAGGTATCGTTCTGCTGGAGATCACCAATGGGGTCCGGATCAGGACAACGAATAGACGAATAAAGTGAGGACGACGAGACGGACGCCTCTCCCAGCCGGTACCGTGGGGGTTTGTTGGCAAAGAATCTGCAGCGAGAAATTCTGGGTCGATGAAAGTTCGTGTGAACGTAAGCGAGGAGGTGTCGGCCGATGCCGCTCTCTGAAGAAGAGCAGCGAATTCTCGGCGAGATAGAGGCAAACCTGCGCGCCAGCGATCCTGACTTGGCCCGACAGGTTGGTTCTACGACCGTATACAGCGAGCTCTCCCGCCGTCTCAAGTGGGGTGTGGTTGCGTTCGTAGCTGCGCTGATCGCGTCGGTTCTGCTGCTGACTATCAACTATCTACTGGCCTTCGTAGGGTTCCTGGCTGTTTTCGCTGCAGCCGTTTTCGTCGAGAACAACGCTCGTCGGTTGGGCAAGGCGGGGGTCAACGACGCTACGCGGGCAATCCGGGGCGGCGGACTCAAGGGCTACTTCAACGATGCCGGACACCGCGCCAAGGACCGTCTCAAGAGAGACCAGGACGAAGAACAAGGCTGAGCCGACGGACCGGATTCGGGGCCACAGGTCTCGAGCGCCCCGGGTCCGAAGCCGCCGGGTCCGAAGCCGCTGGGTCCGAAGCCGCCGGGTCAGGATCTGATGAGGCGTTCCAAACGCTCCAGGCGATTCGACAAGCGTCTGGTCCAGGAGATGATCCTCCGGGCTGCCAGTTCCACCTGATCGGTATCGCGAGACTCCGCATTGGTCCGTTCATGGGTCAATTCTGAATCGACTTCTGAATCGGCTTCCGGGCCGTACCGGCGGAAGGTTTCGGCGTCGGCAAGTAGACGAAGGTCCGAATCCGGAGTTGCCGAGACCCCGGATTCGGGATCGACGTAGACAAGCTCTGGGTGGGCCTCTGCCATCTCCATCAGGCGGACCTCGGCGCGCCCGGCGAACTCCAGCGGCGTGTCGGTCGGTTGGTTGTCAATACCGGCAAGCGTGAGTGCTCGTAGGCAGTCCTCCCACGAATTCCGTACCCTCTGGGCTGGTCCACAGATATCGGTCGACCCGCCACGTGGGCGCTTGCGGTAACGATGAAGGGCCGCGCCACACAACAGCAGGACGGCCACGGCGAATACGGCGACACCTCGCTGCGAAACCAGACCGCCGACCGGCGTCTGTCGCGAATCTGGACCCGAATCGTCAGCAGCAACCGTTGTCGGCGGTGCCGCTGGAGGAGTGCTCGTCGGGGACGGGACCGAGGTCGACGGTTCTGTAGTTTCGTTCCCCGGTGCCGGGAGTGGGGCCTGGGCTCCTTGAATTCCCGTGTAAGTCGTTGCCGCAGGGTTGCCTCGACCCGGTGTGGGTTCGAACGGGACCCAGCCGAAGTCTGCGAAGTACACCTCGGGCCAAGCATGGGCATGCCTGCCGCGGACCGAGTACTCGAACTCGGAAGACCCTTCAGGGCCGCTCGAATCCGAAGTCACCAGATCTCCCTGGGTGAATCCGACTGCGACCCGACTGGGCAGGCCCGCATAGCGGGCGAGTAGGGCGAACGTGGACGAGAACTGTTGGCAGAAGCCCCTCCGCTGGGCGATGAACTGCTCAAGTGGGTCCGCAGCCTTGCTGTAGTCGACGCTCTCGTCATAGGTGAACGTCGACCTGAACCAATCCTGGAGCAGGACCATCTTCTGATAGGGATCACGGGTCTGTCCCGTGACGCCGTCGAAGGTGCGCCGCAGTCGGAGTGAAATCTCGGGGACCTCCAGGAGTTCTGGATCCAGGGCTGAGTTGTCACCGCCACCGACCGAGCCCCGCTCTTGGATCGTCGAGAAGTCGGGAATGTACGAATCGACCGTGTAGGTGAATTCACGCGAGTCCTCATCGTCGTTGATGAGTGACGACGACGCCGGATCGTAGGTTGCGGTCACGTCGCCGGCGATCTGTCCGGGCTCGAACGCCGCTGGCAGCCAGGGGCCCGAGAGATTTAGCAGTTGATAGTCCTGGCGTAGACGGGTGACGGGTAGCGATCTTGCCGTACTGCGCTCGATGCGGCCCCTGATCGGCGAGTAGGTCCCATGCGACACCCAGATATTGCGTTTCTCATCGAAGGATCCGAGGGCGGTGAGGCGCCAGTAGGAGGGGTTGTCGGAGCGGATTCTGAACATCTCGGAGTTGCTCCGGGGACCGAGCAGGGAAGTGACTCCGACGAAAGGGCTTACGACGGTACGTTCTCCGGGACCTTGACCGATCTTGCGAAGATCGATTCGGCGGGACTGATCAGGAAGTGCCACCCCGGCAACCAGGGCGAAGATTCCGCCCACGACTGCGATGGCCGCAGCGGATCGTGCCACCGAACTGGCTCCACGCGACGGGGATCGGTCGGCCCAACGCAGATCTGCAAAACGATCGAACTGCGTTGTGATGGCATAGATGACCAAGGAGGCAAGGAAGAACACGATCGCCGTCGTCCGGCCTGATTCTTGGGCCGGAATCCCTGCCGCCAGAAACACGAGGGCGAAAGGCGCGGCTGCTTGAACCACGGCGTCGACCCGCATGGCTGCTGTGTCGGCGTACAGCACCAAGGTCCAGATGCCGGCCGCGACAGCAATCAGAAACCCGGTTGTGGCCTCGACAGGGGGGATCAGACTTCTGATCTCGATGAATGAATTCGTTATTTCGAGCCATGCCGTTGAAAGCGTCCTGGGTAGCGGAACGCCCATCACGGTCGACTCGGGCACAAAGGTGACGCCGAGGACGACGATGCCGATGATTGTGTGCACAAGTGTTGCCAGCGCGATGTGTGTACCGGCCCGTCGCAGCAGCAACGCCGTCGTCCACGACAGGACCGTGACTACTGCAAGTGGAACGAAGAATGCCCAACTGTCGAACAACCGGATGAACCCGGCGACCGTCCCGAGCGCAAGAACCAGAAGTCCCACCTCGGCAAGGAAGTTCGAGCCGTCTCCGGTATCGAAGGTCCGCGCTGGTTCCTTGGCAGGCCTATCGCCCTTAGTCCGGCGTCCCGGTGTCAACCTCGGTGCCACCTTCACAGGCCACCTGACCGGGTGCGACCGACGAGAGCGCCACTCGACATGTACTCGTACCACGTTGACGTGAGCGACTTGGTGCCGTCCCAGAACATCACCTCGAAATGAGCCGGCCACGATAGCCGGGTCGGGGGCGGTATCGGCGTGGTGGAGGACGGCGTGGTTGATGCCGGCGAGGCGGAGGATGGAGCGGCGGGTGCCGTCGGCGCTGGTGGCGCGGAGCTTGTCGATATCAGGAGAACGTCGCCGAAGCGCTCCATCTCACGACGCAAATGGTCACCCTGTTTGGCGACGTCGCTGGTGGCCCGTGGCGTCACCACGACCAGCCTCCCTCCCGACTGGTTCACTCCCAACTGGTTCCCTCCCAACTGGGCGCTGACACCGAAAGCAGTGGGCGAGCCGCCACCGATGATCGCGTCCGGGTGCCCCTGACCCTGACCCTGACCCTGATCGAGAACACACAGCTGATCGAGTAAGTGTTCGGCCCGGTCTGAGTTACCGAGCGTGATGTCGCTGGCGAGGTCCCGCAGGGCAATGTCCCCTTCGCCATCGCTCACCACCAGGACTCTTGTCCGTTCCTCCCTCGAGACGTGGATCAGGCTCGCTACCACCGACAGGGCACGCTCAAATGCCATTGCGTCGCTCGGGTAGGGCCGGGCGTCGATGACGATGGTCGAATGCCGCTCGGCCATCGGCTCGTTGCGACGAACGATCGGTCGGCGCATTCGAGCCGTCGAGGGCCAGTGAATGTGTCTGACATCGTCGCCCGGGGTGTATTCGTTCAGCGATGAGAACTCGTCGTCGCCCGTGCGGTGGTCGACTCCGGTGGAGCGAAACTGATCACTTCCGGACCTGCTGCTCAGGCCGGCATCCGTGAGGGCCCAGATCTTTGGGCGAACGGCCACCATCATGTCGGCTGTGTGATTGTTCATCCGGCGAGTGGTCAATCCGAATGGATCGATCGTCGCGCCCTGCATCGGACCCAGCTTCAGAAGACCCCTGCGGTCTGTCGCAAGTGAGAAAGAACAGGATGCCGTTTCGGCCGGCCGAAGCGGGCCAACCTGAATGCTCGCTGTCTTCTGGCCGTCGATGGTGTCGACGAATACAACCGCCGGGCTTGGCCGCAGGGAATTGTTCTTCACGACCAACTCGACGGTGCATCCATCACCGACGTTGCACCTCGACGGTGTTACGACCCGCTCGACTTCGAGGTCAGGCTTGAGCAGAAGCGATCTGAATGTCGAAGCGAGGATTAAACCCAGTAGCCCGATGGCCAGGGCGCTTGCCTCGGTCAGCCCGAAAAGCATTCCGGCTATCCCGAGCAGAGCCGCTACCGCGAGCATCTGGATGAGGCGGAACCGGAGGACCATCTGATTCAGCTCACGACGGCGGTCTTCGACAGCAACTCGGAAAGGGCGTGACGGGCATCGACTCCGGCTAGTCGGGCATTGGCCGAGACAACGACGCGGTGCGCCAGAACATGGACGGCCAGATATTTGATGTCATCAGGTGTCACATAATTGCGACCCGAGGCGGCGGCGTGCACCTTGGCAGCGCTGAGCAGCCCGAGCAGCGCACGTGGCGAGATGCCGAGCGCAAGATCGCCGGACCGTCGCGAATTGTGGGCCAGATCAACCAGATAGCCGGCCAGTTGATCGGAAACATGAACCGAGGAGGCAGCACGGCTCATCATGGTCACATCGTCGGTGGTGGCTACCGGTTTGAGCCTTGGGAGCGACTCGGGCTGTTCGGGGTCCAAGAGCAGGGTGAGCTCCGATTTCCGATCGGGGTATCCGACTGAAAGCTGCATCAGGAATCGGTCCAGTTGGCTTTCAGGCAGGGGATAGGTCCCTTGGTGTTCAAGTGGATTCTGGGTGGCGATGACCATGAACGGGTCCGGTAGTGGGTAGGTGGCTCCGTCGATCGTCACGTGATTCTCGGCCATGGACTCGAGCAACGCCGACTGGGTCTTGGGTGAAGCCCGATTGACCTCGTCTGCGAGGAGCAGGTTGGAGAAGACAGGCCCAGTGCGAAACTCGAAAGTGCCCGCGTTCTGGTTCCACACAGAAGTCCCAAGGACATCGGAGGGAAGCAGGTCCGGTGTGAACTGCACTCGACCGAATTCGCCGTGGATAGACCGTGCGAGCGACTTGGCGAGCGCCGTCTTGCCCACCCCGGGGACATCCTCGATCAGCAGATGTCCACCGGCGACCAAGCAGGTGACCGCGAGCCGGACGGTCTCGCTCTTGCCATGGATGACCTTCTCGACGTTCGCGCATATTGCATCGAACATCTCGGTGAAGATCCGCGACTCGGGCGGGTCGATCGAGGTCGTAGTCACTCTGGGGATCCCTTCGAGATGGGCTGCCCAACCACCGATCAGGTCGCTTCCGGGGTCGGGAGAACCCAAGTCTGCCAGAGCACGGTGGACCACCGCCCCGCGCCCGAGATCCCCCGTGTCCACCGAGGCTGTACCTTGCGCCGATGGTGGAGCACTCATTTCGGGCCGGCGGTAGATCGTCGGCTCCGGTTGTCGCAGCGGTGGACATCGGAGGAACGAAGTTGGCCGCGGCAGTGGTGACGCCCGACGGTGACATCGTCGGTGGCCGAACCTGTCCGACCAGAGGTGAGGGTCCTGAGGGCTTGTTCGAGGAGCTCCGTGGGCTCCTCGATTCGGCCATCGAATCGTCCGGACTGACCCCAGAGGTTGTCGGTGTCGGGTGTGGCGGTCCGATGGAACGCTCGGGTATCACCGTTTCCCCACTCAACATTCCCCAGTGGAGACAGTTCGAACTGCGTAGCCGCCTTGTCGACGCCTTTGGTCTTCCCGTTCATATAGACAACGACGCAAAGGCTCTTGCTCTGGGTGAGCGATGGCTCGGAGCGGGTCGCTCGATTGACAACTTCATTTCGCTGGTCGTATCGACAGGCATCGGAGGCGGAATCGTGTTGGACGGCAAGCTGCTCGACGGTGCCAGTGGTAATGCCGGACACCTTGGGCACGTGATCGTGGATCCCCTTGGTCGACCATGCCCGTGCGGGTCGAGAGGTTGTCTTGAGGCGCAGGTTTCCGGCTCGGCGATCCTTGCTTCCACAGGTGCAGCAGCCCAGTTCGCCCCGAGGGATCTTCGACACCGGTGTGGGTTGCTCGTCGGAAGAGCGCTGGCATCGACAGCGTCCCTCCTGGATCTTCGGTTGGCGGTTGTCGCCGGTTCGGTAGCTCTGGGATTCGGCGACGACTTCTTCCGAGCGGCCCAGGCCGAGGCAGACCGCTGCGCCCGGCTGGACTTCAGTCGTGGCCTTCAGATAGTTCCTTCGGGCAATGGTGCCAATGGGCCAATTCTGGGGGCAGCCGCAGTAGCAAGGGCGGCACTAGGCTATGACTGATCGACCGTCCAGTCTGAAAGCCCTGCAGTCTGAAAGGGAGTGCGAACAGGTGTCTCGTGGATCCAGAACCGGCCTCAGCCTCGCGATGGTGACTGCTGTCCTGGCCCATCCGGGCCTCTGGGTCACCGCAGTGCGACAACTTGTCGTGCTCGCACCTGAGCGCTGGTGGACACGGTTCCCGTTTCTTCCCGTGCCGGACCCGGCGTACATGCGTTTCCGCATGGTCACCGCCTATGGCGGCGACGGCCGCCGTGCATCCGAGCCCGAGGATCTGCTGACCTATCTGCGGTGGTGCCGGGCCTGGCCGGGCGTGACCTCGCAGCCCTGATGACCCCACGTCACTGATGGGCCCGATCGGGGTCTCAGCGGGTTTGGCATCGTCAATCCGCTTGGTCAGAGTGGCTCTGCCGCTCGTCCACTCCCACGACGCGTCCCACGGATCGGAGTCCACACGTGATGTGGTCCTAATCGAGTGGACCGGCGTTGAAGGTGACCGGGGTTGGGGTGAGTGCGCGACGCTCACCGGATCCGGTTACGTGACCGAGACGACCGACGAGGCATGGCACTCGCTGGTCCACTCCATCGGTCCCAGGGCATTGGGCAAGCCATCTCCCGGGGCGATCGAAACCTCGCCGAGCGCCCCCGCTGCCGCCGCGGCGATGAGTGACGCGCGTCTGGACGCATACTTGCGTGGACAAGGAGTGTCGCTGGTGGCTCACCTCGGTGGGACCCATGGGTCACTACAGCGCTGCGCAGTCATCGCTGCAGTGGGTGGGACCCCGGAGCGGATCGCAGAAAGAGCTGTTGACCAGGCAAGGTCCGGGGCTTCGATGGTCAAGGTGAAGATCGCTCCCGGGCACGACCGCGAGGTCCTAGCGGCGGTGATCGAGGCGGTCCACCCGCTGCCGGTGGCCGCAGACGCCAACGGCGCCTATGAGACCGGGGCCCAGATTAGGTGGATCGATGAGTTGTCCCTGGCCTATATCGAGCAGCCCTTCGCTCCTGCTCTGACGCCGGCACAGCTGGGGGAGGAGGCCGCCGCGCTGAGAACTCCGGTGGCACTCGACGAATCCGTCACTTCGCTGGCAGCTCTTCAGGATCTGGCCCGAGCCCGGGCCGGCGCGATCGTTTCGATCAAGTCGCTTCGTCTCGGTGGAATCGAAGCTGCGGTGACCGTCGGGCGCGCCGCAATGGACATGGGGCTTTCAGTGTTCGTGGGAGGAATGCTCGAAACCGGAATCGGCCGTGCCGGAGGGCTTGCCGTGGCGTCGGCCTTGAGCACCTCACCTACTGAATCTGCGTCGGAACCTATGTCGGATCAAGCTGCGGCATCAGCTTCAGTCCTGAACCCATCTCTTCCCACCGATCTGGGGCCCAGCAGCAACTACTTCGCAGTCGATGTGTGCGAGCCGATCGAGTGCGATGACGAAGGAGGGATCGCTGCTCCCCGGGGTGTCGGTATCGGCAGGACGCCGACAACCGAACTTCTCGAACGGTTCACCGTGAGCGAGGTTCTGCTCAGGAGGTGAAGCCCCGCCATTTGGCTATGTGTTCGGCGTTAGGGGAGATGTCGATCGGATCCAATGGCAGCGCCCCACCGATCAGATCGGGCAGGAACTCGGTCATCCTGTAGGGGATGGTGCGCGGTTGGGCATCCATGATCTCATCGAGGTGCCACCACCGTTGATCTCCGAAAGCGAGTGCTTCAAGGGCTTCGAGTCCGCGGGGCCCCTCGGCCGTTCCGTCGCAGCGGACCACGTGTACCCATTCGTCCTGTTCGAAGTGCCACCCGCCGAAGGTGAACTCAACCGCCTGGATCCAGATGCAGGGTCCGATCTCGGCTTCGGCGATTCCGGCTTCTTCCCAGAGTTCACGTCTGACAGCTTCAGCAGTGCTCTCGCCCGGGTCGACACCTCCACCAGGAATCTCCCACCAGTCGGCGCTGGTCGGTCCGGCGGGATCCTTGGCGTTGATCAACAGAATCCGGTCCTCGGGGTCCAGAACGACGGCTCGGGCGGCCCGTCGTCGGCGGGAGGTGGGGAACGCGAAACCCGGCATCGAGGGCGACGATAGCCTTCGGTACCGGTGAAATGTGCCCGGTCGGCGATGGAGCTCGAATGGCAGCGGGAAGCCCTGCGGGGAGTAAGGACGAAACGGACCTGCACTGGAAAGTCGAACGGCTGACCGGATCGGCCCAGGAACTGCACGATGCCGAGCCCGACTTTTCCGGACGGCTCGTGCGGGTCAACGAGGTCGTCTCGCCCTCACTGGTGCTCGGCAGCACCCAGAGTCCTGAATTGATTGATCCCTCCCGGGCGAGGTCGGCCGGGGTCGAGGTCGCGAAACGTCGTTCGGGTGGCGGTGTGGTGAGTATGCGGCCCAATGCCCAGTGCTGGGTCGACGTTTTCATACCCTCTGACGACCCCCTCTGGGTCGACGACGTCACGCATTCATCGCTGTGGATCGGACGTTGCTGGACCCGCGTAGCGGCTGCATACGGCTGGTCGGACACGACGGTGCACACCGGCGGAATCTCCGATGCCGATCTGTCCAAGCTCGTCTGCTTTGCCGCGCTGGGTCCCGGTGAAGTGAGTCAAGGGTCCACGAAGCTCGTGGGCATCTCCCAGAGACGAACCCGTCAAGGTGCGAAGTTCCAGTGCATCGTTTATCTCCACTGGGATCCGACGATGATCCTCGACCTGGTGGATCTGGGCTCGGCGGCAGCGGAAGTCGAGCGTCGTCTGACCCACAACGTGGCCGCTCTTCGTCTTTTGCCGGCTGAATCCCTTGAAATCCGGGTGGATGACGGGTGGAGCATGGTGGAGTGCCTGCTCTCCCATCTGCCCTGAATCGTTGACTCCGGGAGGATGAGAGAGCCCCAAATGTTCCTCTTCGCTCCCCAGGAGCCTGTAAAATCGCGCTGTCAGCGGTGAAGATCGCGCGATTGGCGCGAATTTTCCTTCTCAGACGCGCGAAACTCCTCGCTTGGTGGAGTGAAGTGGGTTAGATTGTCCCGCAGCGGAGTTGGAGTGGAGTGTGTGATCGCCTGCTTCCCTTCCGCATTTCGTTTACCTAGCGAGCGGTGGCATGGGCTTCTACGGAGATTTCGATCACAAGATTGATCCCAAGGGAAGAATGAACCTGCCTGCGCAGTACAAGGCCGATTTCAGTAACGGTGGGTTCATCAGCATTCGGCCGCCCCGCACGGTGATTTACACGCCGCAGGGCTGGGCGGACTACGAGGCCGACCTTCGCAACTACGACGTCTTGGACGCCGACGAGTTCGACTTGATCCTGGGCCTGACAACAGAGTTCATGCCGGATGCCCAGAACCGGATAGTTCTCAGCGCCAAGATCCGTGAACGCAGCGGTCTCGGTGAGCTGGTGACCCTCGTAGGGAATGGCTCCAGTCTGTCGATCTGGGATCGGGACGAGTGGGCTGCGCATCAGGAACGCCTGCTCGGCAAGTCTGACGGCGGGATGTCCTTGAGCGACAAGCTCCGCAGCATGCCGCGCTCCTCAGGGGGGTCCAGGTGACTCCACTCCACTCCACACCACCGGCCACAACGGTGGGCAGCCTCCCGGTCGACGCGAGGGTCGACCCAGAGTTCCGTCCGTGTCGGTTCGGACCGTCCGGGGAGACATCCCGGCGGTTGTCGCGCGGCCGGGAGGCTGTCCTCCCTTGTGTCCGGTCTAGCTGTTCATTTTCAGCCGAGTCCCCGTACGGGTTCCACCGTTCAGGTGAACCCGGAGACCACATGGGGGGCCCAAATGACCGGTGATGTCACACATGGAGCCGGTTCAGCTGAGTCCCCGGACTTCCACCACGTCCCGGTACTTCTCGACCGGGTCGTCGAACTGTTCGCTGATCTTCCGGCCGGGCTGTACGTGGACGCAACGCTTGGAGGTGCCGGCCACGCCAAGGCGGTACTTGAGGCGAATCCGAGGCTGCGTCTACTCGGCCTGGATCGTGACGAGACGGCATTGAATGCCTCTTCCCGACGGCTCGCCGGGATGAGCGACCGGACCGAGTTGGTCCACACCGGTTTCGACCGGATCGAAGAACTTGTAAGCGAAAGAACTACCGAGGGAGCGATTGCCGTGTTGATGGATCTTGGAGTGTCGTCCCCTCAGTTGGACGAAATGGAGCGGGGGTTCTCGTACCGAGGAGCTGCGCAGCTTGATATGCGAATGGATCGACGCCAGACGCGCAGTGCGATGGACGTCGTCAACGACTACTCATTCCCGGAGCTGGCGAGGGTTCTACGTGAATTCGGTGAGGAGCGGTTTGCATCGAAGATTGCACGAGCGATCATCGATGCCCGCCCGGTGGTCGATACCGAAGAGCTGGCTGACATCATCCGTACCGCAATCCCTGCAGCTGCCCGCAGAACTGGCGGCCATCCGGCGAAGAAATCGTTCCAGGCAATCCGAATTGAAGTGAACCGGGAACTCGAACAGCTGACCACGGCGCTCGACGGGGCCCTTGCATCGCTTGCTCCGGGCGGTCGACTCGCGGTCATGTCATATCACTCCCTCGAGGATCGGATCGTGAAGTCCACCCTGCGCGAGGCCGAGACCGGCGGATGCGTCTGTCCACCCGGTCTGCCCTGTGCATGTGGGGCGGTGCCGACGGTCCGTCTACTCAAGCGTGGAGCTTGGAAGGCGAGTGCCGAGGAGATCGCAGTCAACCGGCGTGCCGAGAGTGTGCGCCTGCGAGCGGCCGAACGACTTGCAGAGCAGGCATCGTGACGGCTGTAAGAACCGCGGTTGCTCCGGCACGGACCTCCACCAGATCCGCTCGTCGACCGCAAGCACCGAAGTCGGCTCAGGCCCGTAGGAATAGCGCGGGTCCGAATTCCCGTCGCGCTGCCACCGGTACAGGTAAGGCATCCGCGTCTCGCACGGCCAGCGCCCGGACGACGACCACCGAAAGGGCCAGGACGAACGCAAGGACGCAGTCGAAAGTCAGGCTTTCGGTCCATTCGAAAAAATTCGTGTCCCTACGGGCACTTGTGTGGCTCTTGGCAGTGGCCGCCTTCTCTGTCCTGTTGCTTTCGGTGATGATCCAGAGTCTCCGAATCGAAGGACAGAGTCACCTGGACGCGACATCGAACAAGATTGGCATCGAGAACGCCCGCAGCCTTGATCTGCGCGCCGCCGTTGCCGAGCGGGAGTCACCGGAAAGGATCATGTCTGAGGCCCGGAACCTCGGGATGATCGACCCGGGACCTGTCGCGCCGTTGTCGTCGGGAACGCCGACGGCTGGGGTGCTCGAGTCCAAGAATGGTTCGCAGCTTGAGGGTTCCATCGCACAGAGTGTCGAGGCGGAGGGCGTGAGGCCGTGAGCCAGGGGGGATCGTTCCCGAACCGCGAGACGCACACAATCAGACGTCGACTTCTGGGCATCGGTCTCGTTGTGGTCGCCATTACGTCCGTCTTCACCTGGAAGATGTTCGGGGTCCAGTACCGCGATGGTTCCGACCTCGCCCAGCGTGGTCGTACCCAGCGGTCCAAGACGTTCGTCACCCCAGGCCAGCGCGGCGCGATCATCGACCGCAACGGGGTCGAAATGGCGATTTCCGTTCCCCGACGCAGGGTCGTGGCCAACATGGTGGTCCTGTCGGCGGAAGGCGTCGAAGACCGGGCTGACCTTCAGCAGTTCGCAGCCCTGCTCGCGCCGCTGATCCATGTCGATGAAGCAGGACTTTCCGACAAACTGGTGAATGCCCGCGCCGGTGACCCTTGGGTCAACCTGGCCGAGACGGTTGACATCAAAACTGCCGAGAAGGCGATTCGCAAGGTTGAGGCCACGGGCATCGAAGGTGCCTTGACCCTCGAGGACTCGAGCGAACGACTTCACCCTGCCGGTGAGTCCGCTTTGCGCGTCATCGGAACGCTGGGTGTCGATGGGCCAGGCAAGAACGCGGGCGTCGAGAAGGCGTTCGACGGTCTGCTGAAAGGTACCGACGGCAAGCGCATGGTCGAAGTTTCGACCGACGGCGGGACAATTCTGGGTGGCGTCCGGGTGTTGAAGCAGGCCAAGCCCGGGTCCACTGTGCAACTCACGCTGGACCGTACGATGCAGCACGAGGTGGAACGGATTCTGGCGGAAGGCACGAGCAACGCGACGGCAACTCGCGGCATCGCCGTAGTGGGTAGGCCTGCTACCGGCGAGATTCTGGCCGTCGCCTCAGTCGAAAGGAACGCCGAGACAGGCAAGGTGGAACTGTCGAAGGGGCCGCTCGCATTCTCCAACGCCTATCAGGCCGGATCGGTCTTCAAACTCGTGACCGTGGCCGCGGCGGTCGAAGCTGGTCAGGTCACAGCCGACACGCTGCTCGATGTTCCTGACCACATCCAGGTCGATGACCAGACCTTCCAGGACAACGAACCGCACCCGACCGAGAAGATGAGCGTCACTCATGTGGTCGCCGAGTCATCGAACGTCGGAACCATCATGATCGCAAAGGGCGTCGGAAAGCAGGGGCTCTACGACGCGCTGAAGAATTTCGGCTTCGGTGCCCGGACCGGCACCGCCCATCCTGCGGAGGCGTCGGGAATCCTTCCAGCCGTCGACAAGTGGACACGTCCCGACCTGGCCGCATCGGCGATCGGCACGCACCAAGCGGCAACTGCCCTTCAGCTGTGGGGTGCATACAACGTGATCGCCAACGGCGGAATGTACGTTCAGCCGAGAATTGTCGAGTCGGTCATCGATGCGAACGGCAACCGGAACTCTCCGAGTGTCCTGGAGCCCAGACGAGTCGTCTCACAGAAGACGGCCACATCGGTGACGGGGATGCTCAAGGCCGTTGTCGCCGAGGGAACCGGAAAGCAATGGTCCCTTCCGGGCTACTCGGTCGCTGCCAAGACCGGAACCTCGAGAATGGCGGCGCCGAACGGCACCGACCGGAGCGACGGCTATCGCTGGGCCGACGGCCGGTACCACCACATGGCCGCATTCACAGGTTTCCTGCCCGCCGAACGTCCGCAGGTGTCGATCACGGTGCTGCTCGAGGACGTCAAGGCTGGACTGTACGGGAGCAGCGCGGCCGGCCCGATCTTTTCGAATCTGGCGAGACTCTCGATCCGTGAACTCGGAATCGCTCCTTCGGCGACCTCCGGTGCCGACGAAGACCTGGCGCTTCTTCCGGGAACAACGCGTAGCGAGGATGGGCGCATCAGGACAACCCCCGCGGCAGCAGCTTCGGACTCGGCGATCGACAACGATCAGTCGACGTCGGGCAGCTCCGACACAAAGAGTTCCGATACCAAGAGCTCCGATACCAAGAGCTCCGGCTCCACGAACTCCAGCTCCAGCAGCAGTGGCAGGTCGGACGGAACGTGATGAGGTTCTCCGAACTTCGCGCCCGGATGTCTCCAACAGAGTCGACTGGCGACGCCGGCTCGTCACTGGAGATTGCCGATCCCGAAGTTCTCGACGTAACCCACAATTCGGCTGATGTCGCACCCGGGTCACTGTTCTGTTGTCTTACCGGGGCCACAAGGGATGGCCATGACTTTGCAGCCGCAGCAGTCGACGCTGGCGCTGTTGCACTGCTGTGCGAGAGGCCTCTGGGCCTCGGAGTTCCAGAAATCATCGCCAGTGACGCGCGGATCGCAATGGCCGAAGCAGCCGCCATCTTCTGGGGTCGACCTTCGGAGAAGCTCAAACTGGTCGGCGTCACCGGAACCAATGGCAAGACGACCGTCGTCACCCTGATTACCGGGATTCTGACCAGGACCGGTCACTCAGCCCGGTCGATCGGGACCCTCACCGGCGAGCGGACAACTCCTGAGTCGACTGATCTCCAGCGTGAACTCGCCAAAATGGTCGCCGACGGAGTGACCCACGTGGCGGTCGAGGTGTCTTCGCACGCACTGGTCCAACACCGCGTGGACCAAGTGCGATTCGATATTGCGGTGTTCACCAACCTCGGTACCGACCATCTGGACTTCCATCGCACGCCCGAGGCCTATTTCGCCGCCAAGGCCAGACTGTTCGAACCCACCCAGAGCGATGTCGGAATCGTGTTCGTCGACGATGTCCACGGACGACTTCTCTATGACGCGAGCGGCGCGACGTTCAGCGCTGTATCGGTCGACGATGCCAAGGAACTGGTCAGCGACGGGACCGGCTCGCACTTCATCTGGCGCGACAAAAGGGTCGATCTGCCTCTGGTTGGTCGCTACAACGTCATCGACGCTCTGCTGGCGGCCGAGGCGTGTGTCGAACTCGGCGTCGCCCCGGCCGAGGTGGCCGAAGCTCTCAAGTACGCAGATGTGGTGCCGGGAAGGTTCGAGACCTTCAGGTCCAACCCGGGCTCCGGCGGGTTCGTCTCGGTAGTGGTCGATTATGCACACACCCCGGACGCCCTCGAGAGCGCCCTCGAAGCTGCTCGCGAGATAACCCCTTCCGGAGCGCGGTTGACCGTGGTGTTCGGCTGCGGTGGCGACCGTGACCGTTCCAAGCGGCCGATGATGGGCGAGGTGGCGGCGAGGCTCACAGATCGAGTGATCCTTACAAATGACAATCCTCGGTCCGATGACCCCGCCGGAATCATCGATGAAATACGCGACGGATTCGACGCCGGACGATCCGAGAATCCCGACCACGTGGTCGAAACCGATGTGATCGCGGATCGACGCGAGGCCATCTCCCGTGCGATATCGGAAGCGGGTGAGCAGGGTGTCGTACTAGTGGCTGGCAAGGGTCATGAGCGTGGCCAAATCTTCTCCGACAGGGTCGAGCCATTCGATGACCGTGAAGTGGTGCGGGAGATTCTTGGACTGCGGGACACGAAGTGATCGCGCTTCTTCTTGCCGCCGGTATATCGACGATCGTCTCAGTGTTGGGGACGAAGGTCCTGATTCTCTGGCTCACCAGACGGGACATCGGACAGCCGATTCACGAGGACGTTCCCCAGGGTCACATGCTCAAGGCCGGAACCCCGACAATGGGCGGCATTGCCATAGTGGTGGGTGCACTCGTCGGCTACACGGTCTCGAACTTCTGGGAGGGTGTGTTCAGCTGGACCGGCTTGGCGACGATGTTGTCCATCGCCGCCGCCGGATTCGTCGGGTTCCTCGATGACTGGCTGAAGGTCTCCAGATCAAAGAATCTGGGTCTCAACAAGCGGGCCAAGACCTTGGGTCTTCTTCTGGTTGCGGTGGGTTTCGTGACGCTGATGCTTTGGCGCACACATGTTCACACCACAATCAGTTTTGCCCAGTGGAACGACCTCGGCTGGGACATCGGGAAGGTGGGATGGGTGATCTTCGCGATCCTTCTGATCTCGGCCACCACGAACGCAGTCAACCTGACCGACGGACTTGATGGCCTGGCAGCGGGGTCGGCCGGAATCGTTTTCGCCGGCTATGTGATCATCGGCTACTGGATCTTCCGGTACTCGGGCCTGTACGGAATCAACATCGGGCTCGATCTGTCAGTCGTTGCGGCAGCAATGATGGGAGCCTGCGCCGGATTCCTCTGGTGGAACGCCGCCCCGGCCCAGATCTTCATGGGTGACACCGGATCCCTGGCGATAGGGATGGCGCTCGCGGCGCTCGCCCTCAGTTCATCCACCGCACTGCTGCTACCCATCCTGGGACTGCTCTTCGTCCTGGAAACTGCCTCGGTCATCATCCAGGTCATCAGCTTCCGGTCGACCGGACGCCGCGTGTTCCGGATGGCACCAATCCACCACCACTTCGAACTTTCAGGTTGGCCCGAAACAACAGTGATCATCCGTCTCTGGATGCTGACGGCCGCCTGCACGGCATTCGGACTCGGGCTGTTCTACCGCGAGTTCATCCACCTTGAAGGACTTCGATGACTGCAGCGGCCCGGAGAAACTCGACCACTTCTCGCAATGGGGCACTGCGGCGCGCCGACGTACAGGTGATCCAGCGCGGCCCAACGGCCGAGCAACTGCTGATCGGCTCGGTCGTAGTGCTCTGCCTGCTCGGGCTGATCATGGTGTACTCGGCCTCATCGGTGTCCTCGGTACAGGACGGGGGTGCGAGTTGGGCCAAGGTGTTCAGGCAGTTCATCTGGATGGTGGCTGGACTGGGCGGCGGATACGCGGCTTCGCGAATTCCGCTGTCGACATGGAAGAACCGGTTGGCCACCCCCTTGATCGTGCTGGCAGTGAGCCTGCAGGGCTTTCTCGCCGTCGGCGCACTCGTCAAGAAGGTGAGTGGGTCCGACCTGCCGTTCGCCATCACCCGCAACGGCGCGACCCGCTGGGTCGGCTACGGCCCACTGCAGGGCCAACCGTCGGATCTGGTGAAGATTGCGTTGATCCTCTGGTTGGCGAAGTACCTCGATGACCGCAGACGTCGCATCGGGGCATGGGATGCCCTCTATCCGATCCTGGTCGTAACCGGTGTCCTTGCCATGTTCGTGATGGCGGGCGACGACATGGGAACGACCCTTCTGCTCGGCGTGATCATGTTGACGATGCTGACCCTTGCAGGCACACCGCTGAGGCAGGTCGGGACCATCGCCTCCGTCGGTGGCCTGCTGGCCACGGTCTTCCTCTTCCTGGGCGAAGGTTTTCGCCTCAAGAGGATTGCTGCGTTCATGCACCCGGAGCAGAGCCAGGCCGACGCTGGCTACCAGTTGCTCCAGTCACAGATCGGGCTTGCGTCCGGCGGGCTCTTCGGAAGCGGGCCTGGCAACTCGCGGGCCAAATATGGATACCTTCCCGAAGCGGACACCGACTTCATTCTCGCCGTCATCGGTGAGGAGTTGGGACTGATTGGTTCGCTCGTGGTCGTCGGAGCCTTCTTGGTGTTCATGCTCGCAGGTGTGCGGATCGCCCTTCGGTGCAGGTCCCGTTTCGGTCGACTGGTCGCATTGGGCATCACAACTTGGGTCGGGGTCCAGGCCCTCATCAACATCGGTGTGACTGTCGGGGCTCTGCCGACCAAGGGCATTACCCTTCCATTCGTGTCCTACGGCGGTTCGTCGCTGCTCATGTGCATGTTGGCAGTCGGCGTCATGGCGTCGGTGGCCAGGGAAGCAACATGAGTGCAGGGCCCGCCGAGGGGTCCGTGTCCGGTGCCGTCAGCGGGGACGGATCCACTTGGGCGTTGATCGTCGGTGGCGGCACAGCCGGTCACGTGCTTCCCGGCATTGCAGTAGCCCATGAGTTGACTAGGCGCGGCCACGACGCCTCATCGATCCACTTCGTGGGGGCCGAGCGTGGCATCGAGTCACGTTTGGTGCCCGAGGCCGGCTTCGAAATCACACTCCTCCCCGGACGCGGAATCCAAAGAAAGCTGACCGCCGCCAATTTCGCTGCCATCTGGGGGTTGACCCGGGCCGTGTTCAAGGCTGTTGCGTTGGTCCGGAGGCGTAGGCCCGCGGTAGTCCTGGCATTGGGCGGATTCGCGAGTCTCGCCTGTTCCCTTGCCGCAGTTGTCTGGCGGGTGCCTCTGGTCGTAGCGGAGCAGAACGCGCGGGCGGGAGCTTCCAACCGGATCTTCGGTCGGTTCGCCAAGGTGTGCGCCGTACCTTTTGAGGACACCGACCTGCCTAACCTTGTGGTGACCGGAAATCCGGTGCGCCAGGAGATTCTCGATGCCGCGCTCGACCGAGATCCTGTTGGGGCGAGACGGGCCCTGGGGTTGCCACCGGATCGAACGGTGATAGTTGCCTTCGCAGGTTCTCTGGGATCGCGCCGGCTGAACGAGGCGGTCATCGGTGCCGTGGAGCAGTGGTCCGACAGGGCCGATCTTGCGATTCACCACGTGATCGGGACCAGGGACTGGGAAGCCCGCCGGACTCCGTCGACGTCGGCAATCCACTATCAGGTCGTGCCGTACGAGGAACGGATGGCAACCGTTCTCGCCGCTGCAGACCTGGCGATCTGCCGTTCCGGGGGAACCACGGTCGCGGAACTGACAGTCATGGGTCTTCCGTCGGTGTTGGTTCCCCTGCCCATCGCAACCCGTGACCACCAGCGGGCCAATGCTGGCGAACTGGTCAAGGCTGGAGGGGCGGTCCTGGTGAGCGATGACGAATTCGACGCCGATCGGCTCGTCGCCGAGGTTGCCAAAATTCAGGAGCGCGGCAAGTCACACTTGGCGGACATGGCGGTTTCCTCCGGTCGACTGGGTCGTCGCAACGCGGCGGCCGCCGTGGCGGATCTGGTCGATCTACATGCTCGGAGTTCTCGGGGCAGCGTTGGCAGAAGTGCCGGTGGCGGACCTGCGGAGTCGGCGTGATGACGCCTGAGGTGCCCGATCTGTCCCGACAGCGGCGGATTCACGTCGTCGCTGCTGGAGGGGCTGGAATGTCCGCGATCGCAACACTGCTGGTCCAGCAGGGTCACGTTGTCAGCGGTTCGGACCAGCGGGATGGTGAAGCTCTACGTCGACTAAGCGAAATTGGAGTGTCGACCCAGGTTGGCCACAGGACCGACAATGTCGCCGATGCCGAAATGCTGGTGGTCTCGACCGCGGTCTCCGACGACAACATCGAGCTTCTCGAAGCCAGCCGCCGTGGAATTCCGGTCCTGAGACGCATCGACCTTCTACCTGCGCTCGCCCAGGTGCAACCTTTCCTTTCCGTTACGGGGACCCACGGAAAGACCACGACCACATCGATGCTCGCGGTGGCACTCGATTCGATCGGTGCCGACCCCAGCTTCTTGATCGGCGCAATGGTGTCGCGACTTGGAGCTGCCGCCGGTTACCGGCCGGGCGCGTATCTGGTCCTTGAGGCCGATGAGAGCGACGGCAGCTTCATGGCTGGGCCTCGCTGTGGAGCGATCCTCACGAACGTCGAAGCGGACCATCTGGAGTTCTGGGGTTCCTGGGAATCACTCAAGGCCGGGTTTCGAAGGTTCCTCATCGAAACCGACGGTCCCAGGGTCGTCTGCGCCGATGACGCCGTCGCGATGGAAGTCGCCGCCGGCCTCGACGTCGTCACCTACGGCACCTCCGCAGGTTCCACCTACCGAATGGCCGACGTCGTAACCACGGGGCTGAGTTCGACCTTCACCCTTGTCGGGCCGGGACTGCGCCTTCAGGTGAATCTGGCGGTACCGGGACTGCACAACGCCACGAACGCGTCCGGTGCGCTGGCGATGGTCGGAGCATTGGGCATGGATGTGGCTGCAGCGGCAGTTGGTCTGTCGCAGTTCACAGGCGTAGCCAGACGTTTCGAGTCGCGTGGACAAAGGGCGGGTGTGCAGTTCGTCGACGACTACGCCCATCTGCCGACCGAGGTGCGGGCTGCCCTCGCAGCTGCCAGAGGTGGCGGGTGGGGCCGGGTCGTGGCGACATTCCAACCTCACCGATATTCAAGGACCGAGGCGTTGTGGGCTGAATTCGCCGATGCGTTCGTTGATGCCGATGTGCTTGTCCTCACAGACATCTACCCGGCGGGCGAAGAACCCCGACCGGGGGTAACCGGCCGACTGCTGTACGACGCGGTCCGCTCGGCGCACCCTTCTGCCCGGGTGATCTGGCAACCCGGGCTCGGCGATGCAGCCAGGTACCTGGCCGGTGAACTCCGAGACCGGGACATGTGCATTTCGATCGGAGCCGGTGACGTGACGACTCTGGCTGACCTGGTCAAGGCCCAAATGTCTGACACCGGCGTGGCTGACACAGATGTCTGACGGAACGACTCCCAAGGA
>JBARXY010000009.1:0-48410 GCA_049647585.1 Microthrixaceae bacterium
TGGCTGACCGGGTGAAACAGCCTTCGGGGGTGACACGGTCACGGTTCCGGGTGTCGGCTGTGCTGGTTGACGGCACTCTCGCACCGGTTGTCGATGAGGCCTTGTCGGCCGGGGTGATTGGTTGGGCCCATGTCGAGGTGTTCGCCAGGGTGACGAACAGTCGTAACCGGGACCAGATGGCAGTACTCGCACCGTTGCATGTTGAACGGGCGAGGGTGTTGTCGTTCTACCGGTGGAAACAAGAAGTGCGTCTCGCAGGCGAACTGTTCGATCAGGACGGTTCCGAACCTGACGGCGGTGAGGGTCGTAACAGGTTGAGTTTCGGGGTCTCGGATGCGTTCACCTTGTTGAACGGCCAGTTGGACGCTGCGAACGCGGCGACTGTGACCGAAGCGATCGAAGCTGTCACCGATGAACTGTTCAGATCCCGCCAGAGAGACGCCGAAACGACCGGCGGGGAGCTTGAGATCCCTGACCGGGCAACGTTGCGGGCGTTGGCGTTGACCGAAATATGTAGGCGTGCGACAGCGAAACCGGTCGGGTCGACAACACCTGGCCGGCCTGAGGTGTCGTTGAGCGTCGGACCCGACAATTTCGGTCATGGCGTCACCAGATGGGGCGACACGGTCACCATCAGTGACAGTGTCTTGTTCTGTGTGGCGGATCTCGTCACGATCCTCACCGATACCCACGGCAACCCGAAACGGATGGGACCCGGGTTCCCGTTCCCGATCCCACCCCAGCCGACAGGCGGGTTCGGGGTCACCGGTGACCAGTACCAACAACTGCTCGACGAGTTCGAGGCGGCTCTGCCGGCGAGTTGGGAACACACGAAGTGGCAAGTCGAGCGGGGACGACAGATCCGTTACGCCACCCCCGAGCAACGCCGCGCTCTCGCCAGCCGGGATGGTGGATGTGTGTTCCCTGGATGCGATATGCCCCACGCGTGGACCGACGCGCATCACGTCGCTTGGTGGCGAAACGGCGGAACAACCGATATCGACCAGCTCATCAGTCTCTGTCGCCGCCACCATGGCGTAGCTCACATGACCGGCTGGAACGTCACCCTCGACAAACACGGCTGGACCCACTGGAGTACCCCCAACGGGCGACACCTCCACGGCCAACGCCACCACACCCAACCCACCCAGGACCCCGCAACCACCAACCGGAACGGCCAGACCGGCCAGACAGGCCAGACAGGCCAGACAGGCCAGACGGGCCGGACTGGCGGGGGCAAGGGAACCAGCGTCGATGGCAACGGCACCAGGCCCAGCAGCCGGACCGGACAGACCGGCCAAGATGGCAACGGCACCAGCCCGCCCGACACCAGCCCGCCCGAGGCAAGCCCGCCCGGCACAGACCCGCCAGACAATCACCCGCCCGGCGCAGACCCGCCCGGCGCAAGACCACCCGGCACAGATCCACCCTGTTGCGGGGACAACTAGCCCCAGGGCCCGCTGAAACAGCGGAGCCGGACACAACACGAATGAGACGGCAACCACCGGAACCCACCACAACCCGGGACACGCCGTCACATTCGCGCGCCCGAAATCAGCAAACAGCCACACAGCCGGGTTCGGCTGATCTGGATCGCTAGGATGTCGACGTGAGTCCTGGACCAGTGACAGCGATCGGCACCGTGGATCAGTGCTGGCGTTATCCGGTCAAGTCCATGCAGGGTGCCCAGGTCAACCAGCTCGATGTTGAGCTGTTCGGGGTTCGGGGCGATCGCTATAGGGCGCTGATGGACCTTGGGAGTCAGCGGATCCTGTCGGCAAAGCGCCTTGGGGTCCTACTGACGGCACTGGCTGACGAGCAGGGTATGACGCTTCCGGACGGGCAGCGGGTCGACTACGAACATCCCGAGGTGTCGAACATCCTGTCGACCTGGCTCGACCGCCCGGTGCGGCTCTGCAATACCGACGAAATTCCGGAACTCGGCATAGAGCAACTCACCTACGAGATGACCTTCGACCCACCCGATGACACGTCGGAGTACTACGACATTCCGATGCCTCCCGGCAGCTTCCTGGATTTGGCTCCGCTCCACATCATGACTACGGCCACTCTTGACGCATGTCGGACGCGCCGGCCTGATCTCGATTGGGACATCCGCAGGTTCCGGCCGAATCTTCTGATCGACATCGACGCCGAGCCCTACGTCGAGGATTCCTGGGTGGGCAGGCCGATTCGCATCGGAAGCGACCTCGTCATCGAGGTTCAACAGGGCACGGTCCGTTGCGCAATGCCCCTACGGGCCCAACCATCCCTCGGCTCCGACCGTCCAGAACTGGCCCGCGAGCCGGGTCTATTCCGGGCCATGAATGAACTCCGCCCCGACATGGCCAACCATCTTGGCGTCTACGTGAACGTCACTTCGCCCGGAGCGGTTCGTGTCGGGGACCGTTTGGCCTTCGTCGATATCTGAACCAGCTGTCCTGGCGCAATAGACCTCGATAGTTGAGTAGCTATGGTTGGAGCGTGCTCCGCGACCCAAGGGAACAGACGCTCGTCGACTCCTACGGTCGTATCGCGCGTGATCTACGGATCTCTGTCACAGACCGATGCGATCTTCGTTGTACCTATTGCATGCCTGAAGCTGGGCTGGAGTGGCTCGACTCAGCCAGTCTCCTGACATTCGACGAGATCGTCCGTATCGCCTCAGTCCTCGTTGATCTGGGCATCACCTCGGTGCGACTGACAGGAGGTGAGCCCTTGATGAGGCCGGGTCTGACCGACCTCGTTTCCGAACTGTCGGCGCTCGGTCTTTACGACCTGTCGATGACCACGAACGGGACGACCCTCGCCCGTCATGCACAGAAGCTCGCTGATGCGGGTCTCAAGAGGGTGAACGTCAGCCTCGATTCGCTGGTGGCCGAGAGAGTCCTAGCGATCAGCCGACGCGATGTTCTGCACAAGGTTCTGGCAGGTATAGAAGCCGCGAAGGCAGCTGGACTGACGCCGGTCAAGGTCAACTGTGTGCTCGTCCGCGGAACCAACGATGACGAGATTCTGGATTTTGTGGCGTTCGCACGAGAGACCGGGGCCGAGGTCCGATTCATCGAAGACATGCCTTTAGGCGCTGACCAGACATGGTCCTCGGCGGTGGTCATGCCCGGATCCGAGATAGTTGACCTGATCAACTCCGTCTATCCACTGCGGGAGCAGCGACGAGGTTCCGAGCCGGCTAGTAGCTACGAGTTCGCCGATGGCGTTCCCGGCCGCATCGGAGTCATCGCTAGTGTCACTCAGCCGTTCTGTTCGACCTGTGACCGCCTGAGGCTCACTTCGGACGGGTTTCTTCGAACGTGTCTCTTCGCCCATGAAGAAACAGATTTGAGGACTCTGCTGAGGGACGGAGCATCCGACGAAGTCCTTGCCGGAGTGATCAGGTCCTCAGTCCTGGCAAAAGGTCCGGGCCATGCAATCGGGCTTCGGGAGTTCGAGCAGCCGGTCAGATTCATGTCGAGGATCGGCGGATGACCACTGTTCTCTTCTTCGCCCGTGCCCGCGAGCTGGTCGGGGCGAAGTCTCAGGCGATTGCCGGCGACACGGTTGCCGAGGTTCTCGAAACTGCCTCTCGTCAGTACGGCAGTGAATTCGCCGAGCTGCTCGAATCGTGCACGGTGATGGTCGATGACGATGTGATTCGCCGCGATCAGCACGCCAGCCACCCAGCTGGTGACCAGATGGCTGTGCTTCCTCCGGTCTCGGGCGGTTCAGAAGAGGTCGGTCCCGCCGGGAGCCACTCGCAGCACGGCCAGTCGCAGCACGGTTGTGAGCCGCATGATGGTCACGGGACGGGCGATCCTCAGCTGCGGGTTGCTGTGCTGACGGTGTCCGACCGAGCGTCGGTCGGAACGTATGAGGATCGCACGGGTCCGGCGATCGAGGCGGCGCTCGAAAGATTCGGAGTTCCGGGCGGATCCGATGTCTCCGTGCTCGACACTTCCGTGCTCGATACTGCCGTGCGCGACCGTCGAGTTGTCGCGGACGATTGGAATGCGATTGCCGGGACACTGATCGAGTGGTGTGACTCGGGAGCCATCGACCTCGTCCTGACCAACGGTGGGACCGGGTTGTCGCCGCGTGATGTCACTCCTGAGGTGACCAGACAGATCGTCGACGTTGAGGCACCAGGAATTGCTGAATTGATGCGGTCTGCGGGATTGCGTAGTACGCCACTTGCGGCTCTGTCGCGACAGGTCGTCGGGCGACGTGGCAACACCATCGTGGTCAATCTTCCGGGCTCGACCAGAGGTGCGGTCGAGAGTCTGGAGGCCATCGCTTCCATCCTTCCCCACGCCTGTCTCATGGCTCGAACCGAGGTCTGGTGACTCTCCAATCGGACCAGTCCTCCATGCCCGGTCTGTCAGATCCGCCAACGGCCCGGGGATTTTCCGATGCGATCGCCGTCGGGAGGCTGAGTCGAGAGTCGCTCGATGTTGCATCGTTGGTTGACTCGGTCAGACGGGACGACTGCGGGGGAGTGGTCGTATTCGAAGGGACTGTTCGCTCGCCCAACCATGGACACGAGGTTCTGGCGCTGGAATACGAGGCGTGGGAGGACAAGGCGCCCGCGCAACTGGAACGCTTCGCCCGAGAGGTGGCCGGTGAACACGGTTTGGGGGCTGCCCTGGCCGTGCATCGGATCGGCCGGGTCGAGGTCGGGGAGGCGGCGGTAGTTGTCGTTGCGATCGCAATTCATCGCGGTGCCGCATTCAAGGCGGCCGAGGAGTTGATCAACCGGGTCAAGTCCGAAAGCTGGATCTGGAAGAAGGAGCTCCGGGTCGGTGGCGAGGTGTGGATCGAGGGCTGCGATTGAGCGAGCCGCTTCAACTCGAGATCAACCGACGAACGGAGGTCGAGCGGATCTTCCTTACCGCCGGCGGCGAGGGCGACAGCCAGGGCGACGACCAGGGCGACGGTCAGTCTTGGGTCGATGTCAGGCGAAATTTCCTGGTCGATCCTGACGGGGTCTTCACCCGGACACTCCAACAGACCCCTTGGGCCACGAGTGAAATCTGGCGCTATGAGAAGTACGTCGAGGAGAAGCGGCTCGGGGCATGGTTGAAACCCGACGACCTTGAACCGGCGATTCGCCAGACCGGACTGCACCTCGAGTCCAGCTATCGGGTCAGTTTTTCCGGCGTCGCCGCGATCCTCTATCGGGACGGAAACGACTTCCAGGGCTTACACGCCGATCGAGAGATGAAGTGGCTCGATGAGACACTCATCGCGATCCTCGTCCTTGGGGAGCGACGCCCGTTCCTGCTGAGGCCCCGCGGCAACTGGTTGGATCGGGAACATCGTGGTGATCCCTCGAACGATGTCGAGATCGACCCCGGACGCGGTGACCTGATCGTGATGGGAGGTCGTGCCCAACGGGATTGGCTTCACGGCGTGCCTGCCCACGACACGTCCCGGCCGCGGATCTCGGTCACATGGCGGTGGAGTTCCCGTCGAGGCAGACCTGACACCGCGCCCGGCTACTCCGAAGGCAGACACTTCTCGGACGCGACTCGCAACGGTGGCGTGCGCCAGCCGGGTCGCCGCATCAGGAGACCCTCCGCCTAGCCGACGCCAGCTAGCCGATCCGCCAGCTAGCCGATCCGCCAGCTAGCCGATCCGCCAGACATCGACACGTTCAGAGATGTCGCGAAGACGCTTCTTTCCCTTGTGCACGGCATGTTCACAGTCACCGGCACCCTCGCCGGCGAGCAGGATCGTGTTCGGACGAGCCTTGTCGACAAGCCGCGCCGCCATGTTCACCGTCGTACCGAACCAGTCTCCGTCGCGGCTGAGCACCTCGCCGTAGGCAATGCCGCCACGGGCGCTCCGCAGCACGGGATCATCGGAGATCCTCTGCAGTAGGGACTGTGCCACTTCTGCGGCGGCATGCAGGTCGGGGGCCAAGTACATCACTTCATCGCCGATGTACTTGATCACCCGACCGCCGTTGGACACCGCCAACTGTGCGGACCACTCCTCGAACCGGGTCAGCGCAGCAGCCATGGTGTCCATGCCAAGGCGTTCGGTCGAGGTGGTGGAGTCGGTCAGATCAACGAAGCCGACGGCAAACATCCGCGCAGCCCCGGGATCCCCGGTCAAACGACTGACCGCCTGGTCGAACAGCAACTTGATCGCGACCTGCATGACCGTCGGAACGAGTTGGAAGGACTCGATCGCATCGAAGGCCAGAAGGGTGTAGGCCTCGCCCTGGGGGAGTTGGCTCTCGGTGTCGGCAAGCTCGGTCAGGGTCCTGCCGAACACACTCAGCGAGCCTTCCGCAATCGATGCCAATGCCGAGCCGAGGACACGGGTGAAGTGCATCGTCGGCTCCTCTCCATAGAGAGCCATCCCGGCGGCGAAGCTTCTGAAGGCTTCTACCTCCTGGACGCGACAGACCGCCTCGTCGCCCGGGTCGGGCAGTCCGAGCAGCATGCGTGCCCTGCGGCAGACATCGACATCGAGGCCAGAGCTGTGAGCCAGCTCCTCGATCGTTATCGGCGACTCGACTCCCCAGAGAACGTGGGAGCGGAGGACCTCGATCGTTTCGGATGGTCCGTTGGAGATCCCATCGTGGGATCCCAGTGAATGTGCGGCGTCCAGACGATCGACCTCGCCTGCGTCGACCCCGGCGAGCAATAGCCTCAGCTTGACCTGATTCCAAAGGGTGGCATCGATGTGATTGGCGACCGGCCGGATCGTGGGGTCCACCTGGCTCCTTTCAACGTTCTCTGCCGACTCGTCTTTGGTCACCACCGGAACGCTAGCTGTGCCCGATTGAGTAGGGTCCACGAATGGATCTCGAAACACTTTTCTCCGTCTCGGGCAAGGTCGCCGTGGTCACCGGAGGCTCCCGCGGAATTGGTCTGATGATCGCCGAAGGGCTCGTCCGGGCCGGAGCCAAGGTGTACATCTCGTCTCGCAAAGCGGACGTCTGTGCCGAGGCGGCCGAGCATCTGTCGCAGCTCGGTTCATGCACTGCGTTTCCCACCGACCTATCCACCGAAGCGGGCGTTCTGGCGCTTGCATCGGCTGTCAGTGAGCGTGAGTCAAAGGTCGACATCCTGGTCAACAACGCCGGAGCGACTTGGGGCGCGCCTCTCGCTGACTACCCGGACGCCGCTTGGGACAAGGTCCTGGCGACGAATGTCAAAGGCGTGTTCGAACTGACCAAGGCGCTCGTCCCACAGTTGAGTGCGGCAGCTTCGGCCGACGACCCTGCAAGGGTTATCAACATCGGTTCCATCGACGGAATCCGGGTTCCCGATACCGACAATTTTGCCTACGCAGCCAGCAAGTCGGCCGTCCACATGGTCACCAGACAGCTCGCCCACAAACTCGCCCCGGACCACATCACCGTCAATGCCATCGCCCCGGGGCCGTTCCCTTCGAAGATGATGGCGTTCATTCTCGATTCCGACGGTGGCGAGGAGATGGTCGCGTCGAGTGTGCCGCTCCGTCGCATCGGCAGGCCAGAAGATGTAGCCGGAACGGTTCTGTTCCTTGCCTCACGGGCGGGTAGCTATCTGACGGGTGCGATCATTCCCCTCGACGGCGGAGTTTCCTCCCGGGGCTGACTGGATAGGGAGATCGACGTGGAACTGAGTGAGCTGGTCGCTTCCATGCCGTTTGCGGTCGCAACTGGCATCGAGTTGATGAGTGCCGATCCGGGCGAGGTTCACGGACGACTGGAGTGGTCGCCCCAGATCTGCACCGTTGGGGGATCGATTCATGGCGGGGCGCTCATGACTCTTGCCGACAGCATCGGTGCGATCTGTGCCTTTCTGAATCTGCCCGACGGAGCCGGCACGTCGACGATCGAATCCAAAACCAACTTCTTCCGAGGGCTCAGCAGCGGCCACGCAAACTGCGTGAGTCGACCGCTGCACATCGGGCGAAGAACGGTCGTCGTCGAGACCGATATCCGGGATGATCAGGCCCGGCGTCTGTCGTTGACTATCCAGACCCAGGCCGTGCTGCTCTAGGCGAACGGCCAGACCCCGTCAGTACCAGTCAGTGCCAGTTCAGGTCAGCGTCACGTCAGGTCAGGTCAGTTTCGTCTGGTGGTCCGTCAGCGGGTCCGGAGTCCCGGCGTGTGAGCAGTACGCCGAGTCCACCGAGGACTATCACCGCTATTGCCGCAAGGACGATGTAGAGCCCCGTGTTGTCCGAGCCATCGTCCTCAGTAGAAACGTCGGCCGTGTTCGCCGGCGCTGTGGTGGCGGTGGTGCTGGGCGGGCTCGTGCTCTCAGGGCTGGTACTCGTGGGATTGGCGGCCGTGGTGGTGGTGGATTCGGCTGCCACCTCGACGGTCGCTTCCGTTGTGGCGGTCGGGTCGGTCGAAGTGACGGTGGCCGTCCAGGATCCGGTTCCGCTGAGTTCGATCTCGGCCCCGTACAGCGAACTCTCATCTGACACCCTGGCGAGCTCGACAGGGCCGACCGTCTCACCGGATGCCGACATCAGGGTGGCCGACACGGTGGCATCCTCGGCGAGGTGTCCGTCACCCTCGTAGACGAGCCCGACCTCGAGGCGGACTCTTTCCGGTCCGATCTGCTCGAACTTCGTTAGCGTCATGGTTCCAGCGTCGCTGTGGGCAGAGGCGATCGAGGGGAACAGAACCGCCATCAGGACCAGAATGGCCGTCGTGAGAGTGATCCCCGCCCCGACTCGTCGAGCGGAACTGAATTCGGGGTGACGAAATTTCGGATGGCTGAGCGCTGTCATGGCCCGAAGGCTAGGCCAGCCCGAGAACAGTGCTCGGGCGCCGTGACAGGGGCTGGGCTACCGACCCGGGATATGCGATCAGGCGACCAGTTCGGCCGTGATGTCCGCGATGTCCATGCTGACATCGTTGGGCCGCGACGGGTTCACCAGCGTGGTGGCGTCGAGGTACACCCGTGGCGTCCGGTATAGATGGATGAAGGCCTTGATGTGCGACGGCGAAACGTAACGGTCGCCCTCGTTCTCCTGTAGCCAGGTCCGCACCGCTGGTGCGTTCTTCGCGCTCATCATGGGGAACAGGTGGTGTTCGACGTGGTGGCTGAAGTTGAAGTGCAAACGATCGACGATCGCCGGCGACGTGACGCTCATCGAGTTCTCGATCGGGTCGTTCGACTCGGTCATCGGCCGCATGAAGTGGTTGGTCGCGATGTAACCCATGACGATCGCATTGGTGAACACGATCGGAACCAGCACTGCGAAGATCGCGTAGAACGGGCCGGCCAGAACTCCGACGGTGATCCACAGTGCCAGGCAGACGGCACTGTCGATGATGGCACGGCGACGGTTGAAGCGGGCGAAGCTGCGCATGTACTTGGCCTGGATCCACAGCACGATCTGGCCGTGGACCGTGAACCAGTAGGCGAAAAAGAACGCCGAGGACCAGTGACGCGAACCCGGGGCGAGTTTGGCTACGAACCGGGTCGAAGGTGCCTTCTCGTAGCGGGACACCGTGCCGAAGCTGTCGGGATCGCTATTTCCCATGTTGGTCTTGCCGTGGTGGACCTGGTTGTGCCAGACCCTCCACAGCGATGGCGACACGAGCATCGGTCCAAAACCGAGGTAGCCGAGGAAATACTGGAGTCCCTTGGACTTGACCACCGACCCGTGAAGCACCTCGTGTGCCAGGAACCCCATGGCGGCGAAGCACTGACCCATGACGAGCCCGAGTGCAAGACAGATGTACCAGGCGGGTCGGACGCTGATGATCGTGGCACCCGCTCCGATGGCGGTGACGGTCAGCGGGATGAACCACAGCGCCCGCTGGGGCTCACGCGTGAAGGTCTCCTCGGGGAGTTCGGCGAGGATCTGCTTGCGCACCTCTTCGGCCGTCGGGCGGACTGTCGCCTTGCCGGTCACTCGGTCGCCGTGCCGCTCGATATTGGTCACGCTGGATGTCATTTGGTACCTCAGGTCGGGGGGAGTCCGTCGTGCACCATCTCTGACCACCTCGGGACGTCAACGGTTACGCTTGGTTGCCGGGGTCCCGAAGATGCGAGGCTGGGCGGATGGCAATTGCGCAAGAAGGCGACCCGTCCTCGGCCCAGGAACCCTCGGCCCGGCGACCTGAGTCACGGCGGCTTGCAGTGAGGGTCACCAAGGACGCGGCCCGCCAGATCAGGGGCGGCCACCCATGGGTGTTCGACAACTCGATCGTCTCTATAAAGCCCGAAGGTTCCAGCGGCGACCTGGCGGTGATTTTCGACGACAAGCGACAGTTCATGGCGGTCGGTCTCTACGACCCTGAATCGCCGATCCGGATCAAGGTTCTCCACCACGGCAAGCCTCGCACCATCGACGGGACCTTCTGGCAGGAACGCCTCGAGGCCGCCCAACAGATTCGCCTCAATGCCTTCGACCCGGAGCGGACCAACGGTTACCGGGAGGTCCACGGAGAGAACGATGGCCTTCCGGGTCTCGTGCTCGACCGGTACGGGGACGTCCATGTTCTCAAGCTCTACTCGGCTGCCTGGCTACCTCATCTGGATGACCTCGTCCAGGGGATCCAGACGGTGTTCCAGCCGGCTTCGCTGGTCCTGCGGCTCTCGCGCGGGCTTTCACAGACCGTCCGACGCAGACCCGGCGCAGGCGTCAGCGACGGCCAGGTACTCACAGGCGAGATCCCCGGGGGGCCGGTCCGGTTCGTCGAGAACGGGCTTCGCTACGAAGCGGACGTGATCCACGGTCAGAAGACCGGCTTCTTCCTGGACCAGCGCGACAACCGGGCGCGGGTCAGACGTCTGAGTCACGGAGCCAAGGTTCTTGACGTGTACTCATGCTCGGGAGGCTTCTCGGTCAACGCGGCGGCCGGTGCGGCACGGCTCGTCCACAGCGTCGACATAAGCGAAGCAGCCATTGCATCGGCCAAGCGGAACATGGCACTCAACGGCTCACGTCCCGAGGTTCGGGCCTGCTCACACCAGGTGGCAGTGGGAGACGCCATGACCGTGATGTCCCAGATGATCACCGCCGGACGAAGCTTCGACATGGTGATCGTCGACCCGCCATCGTTCGCGTCGAAGCAGTCCCAGGTGGAAGGCGCGCTTCGTGCCTACGCAAAGTTGACCGAGATGGCCTGCCAACTTCTGGTCCCCGGAGGGCGCCTGGTCCAGGCATCTTGTTCAGCCCGTGTGACCGCTGACGAGTTCAACGTCGCTGTCGTCGAAGCGGCCCACGGCGCGGGTTTCTTGTTGGACGACCTCGCCGAGACCGGTCACGGCGTGGACCATCCCGTCGGCTTCGCTCAAGGTGCCTATCTCAAGGCCGTATTCGCCACCGTCCATCGTGCCCGCTGAACAGAATTACGCTGGACCGATGCGGATCGACCCCGGCACCAGCAGGCTGACCACCCGACGGACCACTCGCAGGGCGTTTCTGCTCGCCCCGCTCCTGTCGGTGCTTGCGCTACTCATTCCGCTCGCCTGCAGCTCGACCGACGATGCTTCCGACGCTGCCAGCACGGCTGATGTGGTTGAGGCAACAACTACATCTACCACCACAACGACTATCAAGCCCTCTGTTCTGACGGTTGCCGAGGCGATCAAGAGCAAACGTCCCCTGATCCTGGCTCATGCCGGTGGTGAGAACGCCCACCCGCATTCAACGGCCTACGCCTATGCCGAATCGGTCGAGGCGGGGGTGGACATCCTCGATTTCGATGTCCGCCTGACCAAGGACGGCGTTCTGGTCATTTTCCATGACGACACCGTTGACAGAACAACGAACGGCAGTGGCAGGGTCGACCAGATGACCTGGAGCGAACTCCACGCTCTCGACGCGGCCCACTGGTTCTCACTGAGTTGCAGCGCTTGTGACGATCAACTCGACCACGACTACCTGCTCCGCGGAGTCCGCACCGGCGAGGTCGACCCACCGACCGGTTACAAGGCTGATGACTTCGCCCCGACGAGGTTCGAGGACATGGTCGAGAAGTATCCCGACTTCGTCCTGAACATCGAGATCAAGGGGAGCTATCCGGAATCGATCCCGGTGGCCGAGGAGCTTTCGCGCATCCTCGCCAAGCACCACAAGCTGAACTCATCGATCGTCACGGCATTTGACGACAAGCTCGCCGAAGCGTTCCACCAGATGCAGCCGAAGGTCTCCATCACCCCGGGTCTTGACGCGATGACGCAGTACGTCCTTGCCGACGTAAAGCTTCCCGCCGGCCGCACCGTGGTCCAGATTCCACCCGAGTACACAGGCATTGAGGTGCTCACCCCCGAACTGGTCAAGCGTGCCCACGCCGACGGCCTGGTCCTCTGGATCTGGCCAAATGAGCGCAAATGGGAGAACGAGGCCGGCTACCACAAGTTGATCGACATGGGAGTCGACGGGATCAACGCTGCTGACCCGGAAGTGGCGGTCAACACAGTCGGCTAGGCGTCAAGCTTCGGATCAGCCGAGCGGTGGAACCGACTGCTGGGTGTCCATCATGTCGGCCATGACCATCTTGATGAACTCGTCCGCCTCGTCGGTGATCCCGCCTGCCACACCGCCGTAGATCGCAGCGCTGCCAGCCGGCTCGTCCTTCTTGGACATGCCATACACCACGGCTTCGGCCAGATCGGCGGCGAACTTCTCGGCCACTCCGGGCTGGGTCTGAGGTCCGGTGACCGCCATGTGGATCGAGTTCGGATACTGCTGGCCATTGAAGCGCCAGCCCCTCAGCCGCATGAAGTCGTTGATGTGGTAGATGTCGAACTCATCGGAGTTGAACGAAAAACAGAATGTGGGCGAGCCGATCATCTTGAGCTCGGGATGTGAGTTCACGGCGGCCTTCATCTTGTCCGCCGTCTCGAAGATTTCCTTGGCGTGGGAGCGGTATCCGTCCTTGCCGTAGGCCACCATCGACGCCCATGTCGCAGCGAGAAGCCCGAGGGACCGGGAGCCGTCCATACCGGGCGAGCAGTACTTACCGCCGCTCCAGTCGGTCAGGTAGAAGTACTGCGAATTGCGCAGCTCCTTGTCCCGAACCGCCAATACCGAGGACCCCTTCAGGCCGTAGCCGTACTTGTGGGTGTCGGCGCTGATGCTCGTCACACCCGGCACCCGGAAGTCGAACAGCGGGATGTCGTAACCGAGTTCCTGTCCCCAGGGCAGGATGAAGCCACCAAGGCAGCCGTCGACGTGCAGGCCAACGCCGCGGTCGAGCGCGAGTTGGCCCAGTTCGGGAATTGGGTCGACCGTCCCGTATCCGTAGTTACACGCGGAACCAACGATTGCGATCGTGTTCTCGTCGATCATCGATGCGACCACCGTGGGGTCGACCGTGGCAGTTTCGGGTCGGATCGGTGCGATCCGCAGCTCGATGCCGAACAGGTGACACGCCTTGTCGAACGCTGCGTGCGCGGTCTCAGGCTTGATCACGTTCGGTGAGGTGATGCCACGGTTCTGGCGAGCCTGCTCGCGGTAGGCGAGCATGGCGTGGGTGATGCTCGCTGTCCCGCCGCTAGTGACGATCCCGGCCGGAGTGGTGTCGGTGACGGCCTCGGAATGGAGCATGTCGAGAGTCATCGCGATGATCTCACCCTCGAACTTCGTAGCGCTCGGACAGACATCGCGCTGGAGCGCGTTGACGTGGCCGAACAGCCCGAAGGCCTTGTTCATGTAGTCGTAGTGATCATGGTCGCCGCAGTAGTACGACCCCGAGATCTGACCTGACTCCCAGGTTCGGTCCTCTTCTCGGGCCATCTGGGTCAGTTCGTCGAGGATCTCGGAGCGGTCCCTGCCGCTCTCCGGCATGGTGCGATTGACGGGAAAGCGCTCGGCGTATGGGAAGTCACTCATGGCCAAGAGCTTCGCAGATCGAACGGGTGCTCTCGAACGCAGCTTCGAACTGAGCCTGGACGCTCTGGTAGTAACGGTGGACCGAAGGTTCGGGAAGGTGCCCATCTCCGATCGGCATGTCCATTTCGAGTGGGTCTTCTCCGGCCTCGCGCAGTAGGGCAACGATTGCTACGACCGTCGCAGCCGCGAACTCCGGTCGATCGAGAACAGAAACCGGGGTTCCGAAAACGTCGGCGAGAACCTGGGCCCAGCCGGCAGAGCGAGCTGCCCCGCCGCCGAAGACGATCCGTTCGGGAACGTTGCCGCTCAGTTTGTTCACCGCCGGCGCGAGCCATGCCAGATTGAAGGCGGTGCCCTCGACAGCGGCGCGGAACAGGTCCTCGCGTCGGGTCGTGAGCGACATGTTGAGAAGCCCGCCTCGCATTGCGGTGTTGGCCGACGGTGACATTGACCCGGCGAGCCATGGCAGGAAGATCAGCCCCGATGCACCTGGAGTAGATCGGTCGAGCGCGTCTGTCAGATCCTGGAATCCACGCTCTGGCGAGTCCGGATAGAGCAGACCGAGGAAATGCTCGACCGCACGGCCGGCGATGCCGTTCTCGGCCATCACCAGATGTCGGCCCGGCACAGGGGAGGGCATCGTCAGGACCTCGTGGTCAAGATCCACCCGGTGGCTCTCGGCGGTATCGATGATCACCGCGGTGGTGCCGATCATGATCCCCTGCACCCGGCCCTGATGCACCCGGCCCTGATGGACGGGGCCCTTCGCCGGCGATGTGTGGGTCGTCCCCAGGACGCCCGTGGCGAACGCACCCGCCTGGGTGTCGTTCATGCCGGAGCGAACTTTCACGCGTGTCGGCAGGCCAAGGTCTGCCGCCAGACGTGGGTCGATTTCGCCGACCGTTCCGTCGATGTCGATCAGCTCCGGCAGCCTGCTCGGGTCGACGCCGGCGCGATCGATCAGTTCCCGGTCATATTCGGTGACACCCACAGTCCTGTTGTCACAAAGTTGCGAGGCGAACATGGTGGCCTGCGTTGCGGCTACCCGGCCGGTCAGGCGCAGATTCACGAAATCCATCGCCTCCAGGTAGCTGGAGGTGCGCTCGTGGACTGCGGGTTGGTCGTGCTGGAAGTGCAACAGATGGGCGAGAGTGAGCCCGGAGCCGATCGGTGGGATGCCGTGGCGTTCGACGAACAGCTCGAAAGCATCAGGATGGGCGTCCATGATCGCCAGACACCGGTCTGTGCCGCGGGTGTCCATGTACATGATGAGGTCCGTGACCGCTGAACCCTCGGCGTCGACTCCGACGAGCGAGGAGTACTGCGAGCAAACCCCGATGGTCCCGACATCCTGGGCAGCCAGGGGCGCCTGCGAGGTGGTCTCACGGATCGCGTCGGCCACGGCGTCCCACAGGGCAGTCGGATTCTGCGTAACGGCGGGCTCCTGGGAACCGGGGTCAGCGGTGTGGTCGGTCATGAGCGGCCGAGAAGCCGACGAGACGATCGCCGAGCTCTCATCCACAATCACGACCTTGACATTGGACGACCCGACGTCGATTCCGATGGCGTGCACGGACTCAACGTAGTCGCCGTATTCAAGCGATCGCCGCCAGCTTGTCCTGGCCCGTCGGCATCCCTTACTCTGTGCGGCGCAATTACAACCGAGGATCTGCAACGCCAGAGACCCCACGGTGAGTCGAGCCATTCGATTCTGAAAGGACCAGCCGGTCCGCCTGGGTAGGTGGATACTCCGACACCCGGCCGG
The DNA here is from genome assembly GCA_049647585.1 of Microthrixaceae bacterium. Classification (GTDB taxonomy): domain Bacteria; phylum Actinomycetota; class Acidimicrobiia; order Acidimicrobiales; family Microtrichaceae; genus JAGQSZ01. The sequence goes on from JBARXY010000009.1 coordinate 15,569, forward strand.
TTTGGTCGAGATGGGGCTTCCGCTTGTGCGAAGCCCGATTCTCCCGAGCTGATTGATAGGAGGTGTCAATGGATAACCCAAGACCTGAAAAGGTGGCGGTCGTGGACGAGGTTCGAGAGAAGCTCGGTTCCGCAGATGCTGTTCTCTTCACCGAATACAGAGGTCTCTCGGTGGGCCAACTCGAAGAGTTGCGTGCATCGATGCGTGACAACGGCGGCGAATACCGGGTTTACAAGAACTCGCTCGTCCGCCTGGCTGCGAAGGCCCAAGGCCTTACTTCTGAATTCAGTGAAGATCTGGCGGGTCCCACGGCGATTGCGTTCGTGGGAAACAAGCCTGATGGCACACCCGGCGATGCAGTCATGGTCGCCAAGGCACTACAGGCGTTCGCAAAGGCAAATCCCCAGCTGATCGTCAAGGGCGGTCTACTGGGCGATCACGTCCTCGATGCTGACGGAGCGAAGGCACTTGCCGACGTTGCGCCTCGTGAAGAACTGCTGGCACGTTTCGCCGGCGGTCTTGCAGCACCGATGCGCGAATTCGCAGCGCTCATGCAGGCAGTTCCGGCGAGCTTCGCCTATGGACTGCAGGCGCTCATCGAAGCCGGTGGAGCTTCCGGAGCACCCGAGGCAGCGGCAGAAGCCCCCGCCGAGGAGGCCCCGGCCCCCGACGAAGCAAGCGACGAAGCCACTGCCGAAGCGGAGCCAGAGTCAGCAGAAGAGACCACAGAAGACCCAGCCGTTGCATCGGCAGACACAACAGACGCAGACACGTCGGCCGATGACGCCGCCGCTGAACAGGAGTAACAAAACATGGCAACAACTGAAGAGATTCTCGATTCCATCGCAAGCCTTACCGTCCTCGAGCTTTCCGAACTGCTCAAGGCCTTCGAAGAGCGCTTCGGCGTGACCGCTGCGGCCCCCGTCGCAGTTGCAGCAGCCCCCGCCGCCGGCGGTGCAGCTGAAGAGGCCGAGGAGAAGACCTCGTTCGACGTCGTCCTCGCAGACGCCGGCGACAAGAAGATCCAGGTCATCAAAGAGGTCCGCGGCCTCACCAGCCTGGGCCTCAAGGAAGCCAAGGACCTCGTCGAGTCGGCCCCCAAGGCTGTCCTCGAAGGCGTGTCCAAGGACGAAGCCGAGAAGGCCAAGGAGGCCATCGAAGGCGCCGGCGGCAAGGTCGAAATCAAGTAGATCCCCGAACTTCGGGCAGTCCGGAATTTTCCGACAGGGAGTCGCTTCGGCGGCTCCCTGTCGCCGTTTTCGACCAGATCTGGCCCCGGTGGGCACAGATATCCCGTGAGAATGCTTGACCCGGGTATTCGGAATTCGTACGATCATCGCCGCGAGAGCGCCGTCGCCTTGACCTGTTGCGGTCGACGGCATATATTGGTCGGTCGCCGTGCCCTGCTGTCCGTCCTGCTCCGAAACTCGTTCACCAGAAACTTGTTCAAGGAGCCGAACGCGCCCCGGGTCCAGCTCACACCCACCACTCGCAGGTGTACACGGGGAGTAAGTCCTTGTCCTCTCGCGCCAATATCCGCGATCGCTATTCGTTCGCGAACCTCGATGAGGTTCTAGAACTCCCGGATCTCATTGCCATCCAGCGGAAGTCCTTCGACTGGTTCGTAGACCACGGTCTTGCAGATGCCTTCCGGGACATCTCGCCGATCAAAGACTTCACAGAGACCCTGAGTCTCGAACTTGAGTTCGATCCGAACGACGAGGATCTGCGTCCTCCGCCTAAGTTCACCGTGGAGGAGTGCAAAGAAAAGGACATGACCTATTCCGCGCCGATCTTCGCGCGGGCCAGGTTCATGAACGCCAACACCGGCGAGATCAAGGAGCAGACGGTGTTCATGGGGGACTTCCCCATGATGACCGAGAAGGGCACCTTCATCGTCAACGGGACCGAGCGCGTTGTCGTCTCGCAGCTCGTGCGTTCACCCGGCGTCATCTTCCAGCCTGGTGAGCGGTTCCGTCTGCGTAACCTCTCCAAGCACCAGTTGGTCACCGGAACCATCCACCCCTACCGCGGTGAGTGGATCGAGTTCGATGTCGAGCAGAAGCCCGGCAAGGACCCGACCGCTGGCACCCGAGTTGCCCGCAAGCGTCGGCTCTCGCTGTTCCTGCTGATTCGTGCCCTCGGCTACGACGAGGAGAACTTCCCCGGCTTCCTCGACGCATTCGTGCGTCACTTCGACTTCCTCGAAGGCCAGTGGGAGAAGGATCGCGACCTCGTCGTGACCCAGGAAGAAGCGCTGATCGAGATCTACAAGCGTGCCCGCCCCGGTGAGCCCGCAACCCCCGACTCCTCGCGCAACTACTTCAACAACGCCTTCTTCGAGCCACGCCGTTACGACCTGTCACGAGTTGGTCGTTACAAGCTGAACCGCAAGCTCGGCCCAGAGATCCAGCGTCTACAGGAGCTCTTCCCCCAGCTCGCCGGCAAGCTCGACGAGCCCGCCGAGGACCAGCCCGTCCTCAGTCGTTGCGAGGTTCTCGCATCGACCACCTACCTGCTCAACCTTGCAGCAGGTACCCACGGCTACCGCCTGGACGACCAGGACCACTTCGCCAACCGCCGCATCCGCAGCGTGGGTGAGCTCATCCAGAACCAGGTCCGTATCGGCCTGTCCCGGATGGAGCGTGTGGTCCGTGAGCGCATGACCACCCAGGACGTCGAGGCGATCACGCCGACGACGCTCATCAACATCCGTCCGGTCGTGGCCGCCATCAAGGAGTTCTTCGGAACCTCCCAGCAGTCGCAGTTCATGGACCAGGTCAACCCGCTGTCGGGTCTGACGCACCGTCGTCGCCTTTCAGCACTCGGCCCCGGTGGTCTTTCACGAGAGCGTGCGGGCTTCGAGGTTCGTGACGTTCACTTCTCCCACTACGGCCGTATGTGCCCGATCGAGACCCCTGAAGGTCCGAACATCGGCCTTATCGGTGCTCTCGCAACCTTCGGTCGGGTGAACGAGTTCGGCTTCATCGAAACTCCGTACCGCAAGGTCATCGACGGCAAGGTCACCGACGAGATCCTCTGGCTGCCCGCCGACGAGGAAGAGGAATACGTCGTCGCCCAGGCGAACACGCCTGTCAACGACGACGGATCCTTCATGACCGAGCGCATCCTGGTGCGTCGTTCGCCCCAGGCCGCCTCGCTGTCCGACCTGCGTCTGCAGCTCGAACGTGACGAGTTCCTCGGCGCCACCACCGAAATCTCGGCGGTTCCGCCCGAAGAGGTCCAGCTCATGGACGTCTCGCCCCGCCAGATCGTCTCGGTAGCAGCGGCGCTCATTCCGTTCCTCGAGCACGACGACGCCAACCGGGCGCTCATGGGCGCCAACATGCAGCGCCAGGCCGTGCCGCTTCTGCGTGCTGAAGCTCCTTACATCGGTACCGGAATGGAGAGCCGCGCCGCCCGCGATGCGGCCGACATGGTGCTCGCCGAAGAGGATGGGGTCATCGTCGAGGTCGACGGTTCCCACATCACCGTGGACTACAAGAAGTCCGGCAAGCGGACCTACCGACTCCACAAGTTCGAGCGTTCCAACCAGGACACCTGCATCAACCAGCGTCCCCGGGTACACGCCGGCGACAAGATCCAGGCCGGCGACGTACTCGCCGAGGGTCCTTCGACCGACAACGGTGAACTTGCCTTGGGCAAGAACCTCCTCGTGGCGTTCATGCCATGGGAGGGCTACAACTTCGAGGACGCCATCATCCTCAACGAGCGCATCGTCCGTGACGACGTTCTCACCTCCATCCACATCAAGGAACACGAGGTCGACGCCCGCGACACCAAGCTGGGTGCCGAGGAAATCACCCGTGATATTCCCAACCTGTCTGACGAGATCCTCGCTGATCTCGACGACCGGGGGATCATCCGGGTGGGCGCCGAGGTCAACCCCGGCGACGTGCTCGTCGGCAAGGTCACGCCCAAGGGCGAGACCGAGCTGACCCCCGAGGAGCGTCTGCTCCGGGCGATCTTCGGTGAGAAGGCCCGCGAAGTGCGTGACACCTCGCTCAAGGTCCCTCACGGCGAGGTCGGCAAGGTCATCGACGTCAAGGTGTTCAGCCGTGAGGACGAGCACGAACTTCCGCCCGGCGTCAACCAGTTGGTGCGGGTCTACGTCGCACAGAAGCGCAAGATCTCGGTTGGCGACAAGCTCGCCGGTCGTCACGGAAACAAGGGCGTCATCTCCCGGATCCTGCCGAGCGAGGACATGCCGTTCCTCGAGGATGGAACCCCGGTCGACATCATCCTGAACCCGCTCGGCGTCCCGTCCCGTATGAACGTCGGTCAGGTCCTCGAAACCCACCTCGGTTGGGCAGCCCGTTGGGGTTGGACCAACAACGGCCAGCAGGTCGGTACCCCGGCCATCAAGGGCACCGAGACCAAGACCCGTCCGACGACGACACCGTCGACGCTCGTCGCCACCCCGGTGTTCGACGGTGCGCAGTGGGATGAGGTCGAAAAGGCCGCCAAGCACCCCACTATCAGCAAGATCTTCGAGACCCTCCAGGATCGCGAGGACTCTGCCAGCCTGATCGGCCGTGACGGCAAGGTCGACCTGTACAACGGGCGCACCGGCGAGAAGTATGACAACCCGATCACGGTTGGCTACAAGTACATCCTGAAGCTCGCACACCTCGTGGACGACAAGATTCACGCCCGTGCAACCGGTCCGTACTCGATGATCACCCAGCAGCCGCTCGGTGGTAAGGCGCAGTTCGGTGGCCAGCGCTTCGGTGAGATGGAAGTTTGGGCCCTTGAGGCGTATGGCGCCGCCTACTGCCTCCAGGAACTGCTCACCATCAAGTCCGACGACACCCTCGGCCGCGTCAAGGTCTACGAGGCGATCGTCAAGGGCGAGAACATCCCCGAACCCGGCATTCCCGAGAGCTTCAAGGTTCTCATCAAGGAAATGCAGGCGCTCTGCTTGAACGTCGAGGTCCTGAACCGCAGTGGTGAAGAGATCAAGATGCGAGAGCTCGACGAGGACTTCTTCCGAGCAGCTGAAGAGCTCGGTATCGACCTGTCCCGTCCAGAACGTGGAACCGACGAAGACGATGCCCGCCGCCAGGCCGGGCGCTGAGAGGCAAGTAGATGCTCGACGTCAATAACTTCGATCAGATCCAGATCGGTCTGGCTACCGCCGACGCGATCCGCACGTGGTCAAACGGTGAGGTCAAGAAGCCCGAGACCATCAACTACCGCACCCTGAAGCCTGAAAAGGACGGACTCTTCTGCGAGAAGATCTTCGGTCCTCAGAAGGACTGGGAGTGCTACTGCGGCAAGTACAAGCGTGTCCGGTTCCGCGGCATCATCTGCGAGCGTTGTGGCGTTGAGGTCACCCGTTCCAAGGTCCGTCGCGAGCGCATGGGCCACATTGAGCTGGCCGCGCCCGCGGTCCACATCTGGTACCTCCGTGGCACCCGTTCGTGGTTGGCATACCTGCTCTCGGGCACCGAGACCCGCGAGGAGCTCAAGGCCAAGCAGCTCGAGAAGGTCATCTATTTCGCCGCGAACCTGGTCACCTGGGTCGACGTGGACAAGCGCCACGGCGAGCTCGACAGCCTGGAAGCCGATCTGATCGGTGAGCGCGAGGCGATCGAGAAGGAGCGCGAGCTCGAACTCGCCCGCCGGATGGAAGAGCTCGAGACTGAGCTCGAAACCCTCGAATCAGAGGGTGCCAAGGAATCGGATCTGACCTCGCGTCGCAAGGCGGCTGACAAGGATCTGGCGGCCATTCGCGACACCTACGAACAAGAACTGGACCTGGTCAACCGGGTCTGGGACGAGTTCCGCGACCTGTACCCCCGTCAGATCATCGAAGACGAGATGCTCTGGCGTGAACTCGAGGACCGCTACGGCGAGTACTTCGAGGGTGGCATGGGTGCCGAGACCATCAAGTTGCTGATCGATCGCATCGACCTGGACGAGGAAGAGGTCAAGCTCCGCGCCGCCATCGACCCCGAAGAGGGCGTCAAGCCGCTTTCGGCGCAGCGCAAGCAGAAGGCGATCAAGCGCCTCAAGATCGTCGCGGCGTTCAACCGCCGTGGCGACAACGGCAACAGGATCAACGATCCCCGAGCCATGATCCTCGACGCAGTTCCGGTCATCCCTCCGGACCTGCGCCCCATGGTCCAGCTCGACGGTGGCCGTTTCGCCACCTCGGACCTGAACGATCTCTACCGTCGTGTGATCAACCGGAACAACCGGCTCAAGCGACTCCTCGATCTGGGCGCTCCCGAGATCATCGTCAACAACGAGAAGCGCATGCTTCAGGAAGCCGTTGACGCTCTCTTCGACAACGGTCGTCGTGGACGTCCGGTGACCGGACCGGGTAACCGGCCGCTCAAGTCGCTCTCGGACATGCTCAAGGGCAAGCAGGGTCGGTTCCGCCAGAACCTGCTCGGCAAGCGCGTCGACTACTCGGGCCGTTCGGTCATCGTGGTCGGACCCCAGCTGCAGCTGCACCAGTGCGGTCTGCCCAAGCTGATGGCACTGGAGCTGTTCAAGCCCTTCATCATGAAGGCTCTCGTGGACAGCGAGCAGGCACAGAACATCAAGTCCGCGAAGCGGATGGTCGAGCGTCGGCGTCCCCAGGTCTGGGACGTCCTCGAGGATGTCATCAAGGAGCACCCGGTTCTGTTGAACCGTGCGCCGACGTTGCACCGCCTCGGTATCCAGGCCTTCGAGCCCACCTTGGTCGAGGGCAAGGCGATTCAGCTGCACCCGTTGGTCTGCACCGCCTTCAACGCCGACTTCGACGGTGACCAGATGGCGGTCCACCTGCCACTTTCCGCTGAGGCCCAGGCCGAGGCCCGCGTGCTGATGCTGAGCGCCAACAACATGCTCAGCCCCGCCCACGGCAAGCCGCTCGTGACACCGACGCAGGACATGATCATCGGCGCTTACTACCTCACCGAACAGGACGAGGGTGAGGGTGGCGAAGGCAAGGTCTTCCGTCGTATGGACCAGGTAGAGCGGGCGGTCGACGCCGGCGAACTGGGTCTGCACACGCTGATCGAATACCGCGGTGGCAAGTCCGACGGTGACCGCTACGCGGAACTCGTCGAGACCGCCGACGACGGATCCATCACCTACAAGAAGACGACCGCCGGTCGCCTCCTGTTCAACCGTGCCCTCCCCGATGGGTTCGAGTACTTCGACAAGCGGGTCAACAAGAAGGAGATGACCGCGATCGTCGATCGTCTGGCCATCGAATTCCCCAAGGCCGTAGCTGCCCGTTCGCTCGACGCGATCAAGTCGCTCTGCTTCAACTACGCAATGCGTTCTGGTCTGACGATCTCGATCAACGACGTCAAGACTCCGGTCAACAAGTACCAGATCCTCGACAGCCACGAGGTCGAGACCGAGAAGGTCGAAAAGCAGTTCCGTCGAGGCATCATCACCGACGGTGAGCGCAAGCAGAAGGAAATCGAGATCTGGACCACCGCCACCGAGCAGGTGACGGCGGCCATGCAGAAGGAACTACTGGCAACCAAGTTCAACCCGATCGACATGATGGTCGGTTCGGGCGCCCGTGGAAACATGATGCAGGTCCGCCAGATCGCCGGTATGCGTGGTCTCGTCGCCAACCCACGTGGCGACATGATTCCACGTCCGATCAAGTCGAACTTCCGTGAAGGACTCTCGGTTCTCGAGTACTTCATCGCCACTCCCGGCGCACGTAAGGGACTCGTCGATACTGCGCTGCGTACCGCTGACTCGGGCTACCTGACCCGTCGACTCGTCGACGTTTCCCAGGAACTGATCATCAACGACCGCAACCCGATCGAAGAAGACGGGCCGTTGCGCAGCACCATCATCGAGGACGTCCGTCCCGATGAGGCCGGCAAGCGCTACTACCTCGAGACCCGGCTCTACAGCCGTACCCTCGCCGAGGACGTGGAGCTCAGCGCCGAGGACGAGGTCCATGGCAAGTTCGTCCCCAAGGGCACCGAGATCAACGACTACACGATGGGCGTTCTGCGTGACGACCCGGCCGTGAGCGAAGTCCGCGTTCTTTCGCCACTCACCGATGACAGCGAGCGCGGGATTTCCGCGGCGAGCTACGGAACCTCTCTGGCCACCGGCAAGACGATCGAACCCGGCGAGGCGGTTGGCGTCATCGCCGCCCAGTCGATCGGTGAGCCCGGTACCCAGCTGACCATGCGTACCTTCCACACCGGTGGTGTGGCAGGGGCAAGTGGTGACATCACCGGTGGTCTTCCCAGGGTCGTCGAACTCTTCGAGGCCCGTAGCCCGAAGAACAAGGCCGTGCTCGCCCGGACCTCGGGTGTGGTTCGCATCGACGAAGAGGACGGAAAGGTCCACACCGTCACCGTCATCAGCGATGACGGTGAAGAGGACCTGTACTCGATCGAACGTGAGCGTCGTCTCGAGGTTCGTGACGGTGATGAGGTCATAGCGGGCGACGCAATCGTCGAAGGCCCCCGTGACCCGAAGGAACTCCTCGAGATCAAGGGCGTTCGTGCGGTCCAGCAGTACCTCGTCGCCGAGGTCCAGCGGGTCTACCGCGACCAGGGCGTGTCGATCCACGACAAGCACATCGAGTTGATCGTCCGCCAGATGACCCGTCGGGTCGCCATCCAGGAAGCCGGCGAATCCGACTTCCTGCCGGGTGAGCGGGTCGACCAGAGGGTCTTCGCCGACGTCAACCGTCGCCTGGTCCAAGAAGGCCGCAAGCCGGCCGACGGTCGTCCCGAGCTCATGGGAATCACCAAGGCATCCCTCGCTACCGATTCCTGGCTCTCGGCAGCTTCGTTCCAGGAGACCACACGTGTCCTGACCGAGGCCGCAATCGAGAGCAAGTCCGATGGCCTCATCGGACTCAAGGAGAACATCATCATCGGCAAGCTCATCCCCGCTGGAACAGGCATGCAGCGTTACCAGGACATTCAGCCCTTCGCGCCTGAATACCAGCCATTGGACTTCTACAGCTCCGAAGAGGCCCCGTCCCCTGACGAGTACCTTGCGTCACTTCCCGTCAGCGGGTTGCCCGAGGCAGAGGTGATCGGATTTCCCGGCTCCGCCGGTTGATCCAGAGAGCCTGAACATCTAGTCCCATCCATCCACAAATACCTTCCAGCCCTGGCCTTTTTGCAGGTGCCATACAGCGGTCGTAGAGTGTCTCTTCGGCTGTAGGCCGCGCATCCGCGCGCTGGTCGCTTCAGAACAGGCCTTCAACGGTTGTTCGCCCGCCCCATTACGTCCGAAGACAGAAGTTCCGAGGTTTCACTGTGCCCACGATTGAGCAGCTGGTCCGCAAGGGCCGTCAGAGCAAGCGCCGCAAGGAGTCGACGCCAGCCCTGAAGGGCGCGCCCCAGCGCCGCGGCACCTGCACCCGCGTGTTCACCACCACACCCAAGAAGCCCAACTCGGCGCTTCGCAAGGTGGCCCGTGTGCGTCTCTCGACCGGCGTCGAAGTCACCGCATACATTCCGGGTGAGGACCACAACCTGCAGGAGCACAGCATTGTTCTTGTCCGTGGTGGGCGTGTGAAGGACCTTCCGGGCGTTCGTTACAAGATCATCAGAGGCACTCTCGATACATCGGGTGTGCGTGGTCGTAAGCAGGCTCGTTCCCGCTACGGCGCCAAGAAGGAGTCCTGATATGCCCCGTAAGGGACCCGCGCCACGGCGTGAACTGCTGCCCGATCCGATCTATCGCTCGGTTCTGGTGAGCCAGATGGTCAACAAGGTCATGTTGAGCGGAAAGCGCTCCACTGCCGAGGCCATCGTCTATGACGCACTCAGCCAGATTGAAGCCAAGACCGGCTCGGAGCCGATTGCGACGCTGAAGCGTGCGGTCGACAACTGCAAGCCGCAGCTCGAAGTTCGTAGCCGCCGCGTCGGTGGTGCCACCTACCAGGTGCCGGTCGAGGTGCGCCCGCGTCGGGCAAACACCCTCGCCCTGCGCTGGCTGGTCGGTTACTCCCGTCAGCGTCGTGAACGCAGCATGGCAGAGCGTCTGTCCAACGAGCTTCTCGACGCCAGCAATGGTGTCGGTGCTTCCATCAAGCGCAGGGAAGACCTCCACAAGATGGCCGAATCCAACAAGGCCTTCGCCCACTACCGCTGGTAGTCGGTCCAGGTCGCAGTCACCCCGGTTCGCCTCGAACCCGTTCAACCATTCACTCAACACACCTCCACGAGAACCACGATGTCTCAGTTCCCCCTAGACCGCACCCGCAACATCGGCATCATGGCCCACATCGATGCCGGTAAGACGACCACCACCGAGCGGATCCTCTTCTACACCGGTAAGACGTACAAGATCGGTGAGACCCACGAGGGTGGCGCCACGATGGACTGGATGGAGCAGGAGCAGGAGCGCGGCATCACGATCACTTCCGCCGCGACGACCTGTCACTGGACCGACACCGTCCACAACACCGAGCACCGCATCCAGATCATCGATACGCCTGGACACGTGGACTTCACCGTCGAGGTAGAGCGTTCGCTGCGCGTGCTCGACGGCGCCGTTGCCGTCTTCGACGGCGTGGCGGGTGTTGAGCCCCAGACCGAGACCGTCTGGCGTCAGGCTGACAAGTACCACGTGCCCCGCATGTGTTTCGTCAACAAGATGGACCGCACCGGTGCTGACTTCTATGCCGCGCTCGACTCCATCAAGGACCGTCTGCAGGCAAAGGTTGCAGTCATCCAGCTGCCCATCGGTGCAGAGGCCGACTACCAGGGCATCGTCGATCTGATCACCATGAAGGCCTGGATCTGGAACGGTGAAGAGCTCGGTGCCCACTGGGACGTAATCGACATTCCCGAGGACATGGTCGAGCTGGCGGACACCTATCGCGAACAGCTCATGGACGTTCTGGGTGAGACCTCCGACTCGATCATGGAGAAGTTCCTCGGCGAGGAAGAGATCTCAGAGGAAGAGATCCGTTCCGCCCTGCGTGAGGCGACGGTCCACCACGGAGTGGTCCCGATCCTCAACGGAACTGCTTTCAAGAACAAGGGTGTCCAGCCGCTCCTCGACGCGATCTGCTGGTACATGCCATCTCCGGCAGAACTGCCTCCAGTGGTCGGTACCGACCGCAAGGGTGAGGAGATCACTCGAGCCCCGGATGAGAAGGCTCCCTTCTCGGCGCTGGCATTCAAGATCGCCACAGCACCACACGTTGGCAAGCTCACCTATTTCCGTGTCTATTCGGGCACGCTCGGCAAGGGCGACTCGATCTACAACAGCCGTACCGGCAACAAGGAGCGGATGGGGCGTGTGCTCGAAATGCACGCCGCCGCCCAGATCGAGAAGGACACCGTGTTCGCCGGCGACATCGTCGCGGGTATCGGCCTGAAGGACACCCGCACGGGTGACACCCTGAGCGATCCCTCGAATCCGATCGTTCTCGAGTCGCTCGTGTTCCCAGAGCCTGTCATCGAGGTGGCCGTCGAGCCGAAGACCAAGGCCGATCAGGACAAGATGTCCAAGGCCCTGTTCTCCCTCTCCGAAGAGGACCCCACGTTCCGGGTCAAGACCGACGAAGAGACTGGCCAGACCCTCATCGCTGGAATGGGCGAATTGCACCTTGAGGTGCTGGTCGACCGCATGATGCGCGAGTTCAAGGTCGAGGCCACCGTGGGCAAGCCACAGGTCGCCTATCGAGAGACGATCACCAAGTCTGTCGAGGACTACACCTACCTGCACAAGAAGCAGACCGGTGGAACCGGCCAGTTCGCAAAGATCATTCTCACGGTCGAGCCCGCTGGCCCCGGCGGAGGATTCGAGTTCAGCGACGAGATCACCGGTGGTCGTATTCCGAAGGAATACATCCCGTCTGTCGGTCACGGTGTCGTCGACGCCATGACCAACGGAACTCTCGCCGGGTTCCCGATGGTCGATATCAAGGTCAAGCTCATCGACGGCGCCTATCACGACGTCGACTCTTCGGAAATGGCATTCAAGATCGCCGGAACCATGGGCTTCAAGGAAGCGGTCCGAAAGGGCTCGCCGGTGTTGTTGGAGCCGATCATGGCCGTAGAGGTCGTCACGCCCGAGGAATACATGGGCGATGTCATCGGCGACCTCAACTCCCGTCGCGGCAAGGTCGGCAAGATGGAACAGCGCGGCAAGCTCCAAGTTGTTGCCGCAGAAGTTCCCCTCGCCGAGATGTTCGGGTATTCAACCGATCTGCGCTCAAAGACGCAGGGTAGGGCCCAGTACACGATGCAGTTCCACAGCTACCAGCAGACACCTCGAAACGTCCAGGAGGAGATCGTCGCCCGGGTAACCGGTAGGTGATTAATCACTAGACATTCCTCGGTATCCGGCGCACTAGTCTGTTGCACCGGGTCCGGACGCAGACTTACCGCGGGGACCCATGTCACCCGGTCAGCAGACCAGCCGTGGTACACGGCAAGCGACTCAGCGAGTTGCAGGGTCACCCAGTAATCCACCAACTCACGCAGTAGAAGTCACGAAAGGCAAGCCAAATGGCCAAGGAGAAGTTCGAGCGCACGAAGCCTCACGTCAATGTCGGAACGATGGGGCACATCGACCATGGCAAGACGACGCTCACCGCTGCGATCAGTAAGACCCTCGCCGACCGGGTACCCGGCAACGCCGCCACGTCTTTCGACAACATCGACAAGGCTCCTGAAGAGCGCGAGCGCGGCATCACCATCAACGTCTCCCACGTGGAGTACATGACGGAGAATCGCCACTACGCACACGTCGACATGCCCGGCCACGCCGACTACATCAAGAACATGATCACCGGTGCGGCCCAGGTCGACGGTGCCATTCTCGTGGTGAATGCGGCCGACGGCCCCATGCCCCAGACCCGTGAGCACGTCGTGCTCGCCCGTCAGGTCGGCGTGCCGGCAATCGTTGTCGCACTGAACAAGGTCGACATGGTCGACGACGAGGAGCTCATCGAGCTCGTCGAGATGGAGGTGCGTGAGCTCCTCGACCAGTACGACTTCCCGGGCGACGATACTCCTGTCATCCGTGTCTCGGCGCTGAAGGCCCTCGAAGGCGACAGCGAATACCAGGACAAGATCATGGAGCTCATGGACGCGGTGGACAGCTTCGTCCCCGAGCCCGAGCGTGACCTCGACAAGCCGTTCCTCATGCCGATCGAGGACGTCTTCTCGATCACCGGCCGTGGAACCGTAGTGACCGGCAAGATCGAACAGGGCGTCGTGCACACCGGCGACGAGCTCGAGATCGTCGGCCTCAAGGCAACCCAGAAGACGACCTGCACCGGCGTCGAGATGTTCCGCAAGCTCCTCGACGAGGGCCAGGCGGGCGACAACATCGGCGCACTGCTGCGCGGTATCGACAAGGAAGAGGTCCAGCGTGGTCAGGTTCTGGCGAAGCCGGGATCGATCACCCCTCACACCGACTTCGAGGCTCAGGTATACGTCCTGACCAAGGAAGAAGGCGGCCGTCACAAGCCGTTCCAGTCCAACTACCGCCCGCAGTTCTACTTCCGTACCACGGATGTCACCGGCACTATCACGCTGCCGGCCGACACCCAGATCTGCATGCCCGGCGACAACACCGCCGTCACGGTCGAGCTGATCGCCCCCATCGCCATGGATGAGGGCCTCAAGTTCGCCATCCGTGAGGGTGGACGTACCGTCGGCGCTGGTCGCGTCACCAAGATCCTCAAGTGATCTGAGCCGCCCTTGGCGGTTGTTAGTTGGAAAGGGGGCGCCACGGCGTCCCCTTTCCGCATTTTCGGAGCAGGACTGGCGAAATTGGCCGGGCCGTAATTGGTCAGCAGGCCGAGCCTGCGGGTAACATTTCCTCTCGCTCCGGTTCAGCCGGACCGCTACTTGACAGTCGATGACAGCCCCCCGGTCGGATTATTCGACCGAGCACAGAGAAGGTTCGCCCAAATGGCAGCAGAGCAGAAGATCCGAATTCGCCTCAAGGCCTACGACCACGAGATCATCGACCAGTCGACCAAGAAGATCGTCGAGACCGTCACCCGCACCCAGGCCCAGGTCCGTGGACCGGTGCCGTTGCCGACCGAGAAGCACCGCTTCACGGTCATCCGGTCACCCCACAAGGACAAGGATTCCCGCGAGCATTTCGAAATGCGGATCCACAAGCGTCTCATCGACATCATCGAGCCGACGCCCAAGACCGTCGACTCGCTCCAGCGCCTGGACCTTCCGGCTGGCGTTGACATCGAGATCAAGATTCAGAACGCCTAGTTCAGCGGGGTGTCTGCCCCAATTTGGTAGGCACACACCCCGCTGCTAATCTCTCCCAGTCGTCACAGATCGCTCTGCGGTCAGTGAGATTCTCAGCCTTGATGCTTCGAGACCGGGTCCGTCCAGCGGAACCGAAATCGAAACAAGACAGGTTTCGCATCAACCGACGTCCGAGTAGGCCCAATGGCTGCGCGAGTAGCCCACAGGAACCACCCGGCAAAACCTAGACATCGCTCCGCCGGGTTCGCCCGAGCGGAGCGCCCGCGTGAGCGGCATCTTTCCGCACCGGTCGCAAGACCCACCGGCGAGCCCCGCCGATGGACACGCCAAAAGGACAAAGCCAAATGGCGCAAAAGGCAATCGTAGGACAGAAGCTGGGGATGACCCAGATATGGGACGACGACAACAACGTCGTACCCGTGACGGTGCTTCGCGTCACCCCGGCCCGGGTCGTTCAGATCCGGACCCCCGAGCGTGACGGTTACAGCGCAGTCCAGGTCACCTATGGACAGCGAGACGCACGCAAGCTCAACAAGCCGACTGCAGGGCAGTTCGCAGCCGCTTCGGTCGAGCCTGGCGTGAAGCTCGTTGAACTCCGCCTGGAGGACGCTTCGGAGTATCAGATCGGCCAGGAGATCGCAGCTGACCTGTTTGAAGCAGGGGAGCGCATCGACGTCACCGCCACGAGCAAGGGCAAGGGCTTTGCCGGCGTCATGAAGCGTCACGGCTTTGCTGGCCAGCCTGCATCCCACGGTGCCCACCGAGTGCATCGCAAGCCTGGAGCGGTCGGGCAGTGCGCCACACCATCCAGGGTGTTCAAGGGGACCCGTATGGCGGGCCGCATGGGAGCCGAGAAGGTGACAACGCTGAACCTCGAGGTGATTCGTGCTGACGTCGAACAGCAGGTCGTGCTCGTTCGTGGTTCCGTTCCCGGTCCTCGTGGAGGGCTGGTCATAATTCGCAACGCCGTCAAGAGCCACTCCGGCGCCAAGGGAGGTGCAGCCTGATGTCCACCATCAAGCTCCGTACTCGTACCGGTGGTGAAGACGGACAGGTCACCCTCGATGACCAGATCTTCGGTATCGAGCCTAACGTTCCGGTCATGCACCAGGTCGTCGTGGCACAGCTCGCCGCAAAGCGATCAGGCACCCAGTCCACCAAGACCCGCGCCGAGGTGTCGGGTGGCGGTGCCAAGCCGTTCAAGCAGAAGGGCACCGGCCGCGCCCGTGCCGGATCCATCCGTGCGCCGCAATGGCGTGGTGGTGGTGTGGCTCTGGGCCCCAAGCCCCGCAAGTACGACCAGAAGACCCCAAAGAAGATGAAGCGCCTGGCGCTTCGGTCGGCTTTGTCGGACCGTGCTGCAGAGGACAAGGTCATCGTCGTGTCCGAGTGGGGCTTCGATGCCCCCAAGACCCAGGACGCGGTCGCTGCACTGACTTCCCTCGGTGTTGTCGGTCGATCCCTCGTGGTGATCGATCCGACCGACGTAACTTCCTACAAGAGCTTCCGCAACATTCCGGGTGTCCACGTGATCACCCCGGGCGAGCTCAACACCTACGACGTGCTCGTCAGCGACTACGTCGTGTTCACCAGCGCCACACTTCCTAGTGCTGAGCCCAAGACGGAGGCGAACTCGTGAAAGACCCTCGCGACGTGATCCTGCGACCAGTGGTGAGCGAGAAGTCATATGCGCTTCTCGACACCGGGGTCTACACCTTCGAAGTCGCATCCCAGGCCTCCAAGCCCGAGATCCGCGATGCCGTCCAGGCCATCTGGCCGGGCGTGAAGGTAAAGAACGTGAACACTCTCAACCGCAAGGGCAAGCGCAAGCGCAATCGTCGCAGCCCAACGTTCGGTAGCCGTCCCGACGTCAAGCGGGCCATCATCACCCTCGATGCTGCCGGCGATCAGATCGATCTCTTCGAGGTGAAGTGACATGGCAGTACGCAAACGCAAGCCCACAAGCCCGGGCCGCAGATTCCAGACGGTCTCGGACTTCTCAGAGCTGACAACTGACTCGCCCGAGAAGTCCCTGCTCGCCAAGAAGACCCGCACCGGTGGTCGCAACAACCATGGCCGCAAGACATCACGTCACCGTGGTGGCGGTCACAAGCAGCGCTATCGCGTCATCGACTTCAAGCGCAACAAGGATGGCGTTCCCGCCACGGTCGCGACCATCGAGTACGACCCCAACCGGACCTGTCGCATCGCCCTCCTGCACTACGCAGACGGTGAGAAGCGCTACATCATCGCTCCCGAGAACCTGAACGTCGGAGACAAGGTCCAGTCGGGCCAGGGATCCGAGATCCGAGTGGGTAACGCACTTCCGCTGCGCTATATCCCGGTCGGTACAGTCGTCCACAACGTCGAGTTCAAGGTGGGAGCGGGCGGCAAGATGGCCCGCTCTGCCGGATCCAGCGTCCAGCTCGTCGCCAAGGAGGGGGATTTCGCCACGCTGCGTCTGCCCTCAACCGAAATGCGCCGAGTCCCGATCGACTGCCGCGCCACAGTTGGCGAGGTTGGCAATCCCGAACACGACCTGATCAAGGTCGGTAAGGCTGGCCGTAACCGCTGGAAGGGTGTTCGCCCCCAGACACGCGGTGTGGCCATGAACCCCGTCGACCACCCACACGGTGGCGGCGAGGGCAAGACATCGGGTGGTCGCCACCCGGTTTCCCCGTGGGGTAAGCCCGAAGGCCGTACCCGAGACAAGAACAAGCCGTCCCAGAAGCTGATCGTCCGTCGTCGCCGCACCCGCGGCTCGCGCCGGTGATCTGAGCGAGGAATACGATGCCACGCAGCCTCAAGAAGGGCCCCTTCGTGGACGACCACCTCCTCAAAAAGGTGGACGTCCTCAACGAACAGGGTCAGAAGACCGTTATCAAGACCTGGTCACGCCGGTCGACGATCATTCCAGAGATGATCGGCCACACCATCGCCGTCCACGACGGACGCAAGCACGTCCCGGTGTATGTCACCGAGTCGATGGTGGGTCACAAGCTCGGAGAGTTCGCTCCCACCCGTACCTTCCGGTACCACGCGGGCCAGGAGAAGTCGGCGAAGGGTCGTCGCTGATGGCCACGATCACCTTCGACGAGCGCAAGACCAACGAGCGCCCCGGCGTTCGTGCCGTGCACCGTGGTGCCGGCATGTCTGCCTACAAGGCGCGTGAGGTCCTCGACCTGATCCGCAACAAGCAGGTCGGCGACGCTCGCACGATTCTGCAGTTCTGCGAGCGTTCAGCAGCTGACGAGATCATCAAGGTTCTCGACTCAGCCGTCGCCAATGCCGGCAACAACAACGACATTCCCCCAGAGGAACTGTTCGTCTCGGCCTGCTACGCCGATGAAGGCACCACTGCGAAGCGCTGGCGCCCACGGGCTCGTGGCCGAGCCACCAAGATCCGCAAGAGGTCCTGTCACATCACCGTGATCGTTGGTCGGTTCACGCAGACCGAACTCGACACTCGCCGTGCTCGCCTGGCCGCCAAGGGTCAGACGACTTCCAGCCCGTCGGCAGATCGTGCCAGACGAGTCGCTCGCAGCCGTTCCGGCGAGTCTGCGAAGCCTGCGGTCGAGACCGAGGAGTCCATCGAAGATGTTCCCGCCGAGGTTCTCGAAGAGTCGGTCAACACCGAGGTAAGCACCGAGGTCACGACCGAGGCCGCCGACACCGAGGTCACGACCGACGAGACAACCTCAGTGGATGCCGCTGACGGTGTCGAAGCAGAAGCGAACGATTCGGAAGCCGATTCCGATGAGAAGGACGACTGATGGGTCAGAAGGTAAATCCCTACGGTTTCCGACTTGGTGTCACCACCGACTGGAAATCCCGCTGGTTCGCCACGCGTGAGGAATACGTCGACTACCTGATCGAGGATTGGAAGATCCGCGACTACCTGATGAACAAGCTGCCCAACGCAGCCATCAGCCGGGTCGAGATCGAACGTACCCGAGACCGCCTGCGGATCGACGTCCACACCGCCCGCCCCGGAATCGTCATTGGTCGCCGTGGCGCCCAGGCCGACGAACTCCGTGGTGATCTGACCAAGATGACCGGCAACGCCAAGGTCCAGCTGAACATCCAGGAGATCAAGCATCCAGAACTTGATGCTGCACTGATCGCCCAGGGTGTTGCAGACCAGCTCGCAAACCGCGTCGCGTTCCGTCGTGCGATGAAGCGTGCGGTCCAGAACGCTCAGAAGGCCGGTGCCCTCGGTATCCGTGTCCAGTGCTCGGGCCGCCTCGGTGGCTCAGAGATGGCCCGCACCGAGTGGTACCGCGAAGGCCGGGTTCCGCTGCACACGCTGCGGGCCGATATCGACTACGGCTTCCGCGAGGCCAAGACCAGCTACGGCCGGATCGGCGTGAAGGTCTGGATCTACAAGGGTGATATCCTGCCCTACAAGCACGTCGACGAGCAGAAGATCGCCAAGGAGGCAGCTCTTGCCGCAGGCGAGGCCGCCGGGGAACAGACACCTCGTGTCGTCTCCAGTCGCCCGGTTGCTCCCGCTGCTCCCGCCGCCCCCGTTGCGCAGGCCGATCCGGCAGCCGCACCGACCGCTGCGACCGAGACCGAGGAAGACCTCAAGCCGTTGCTCGGCGAGGCTGATCCCGAGTTCGAACGTCTTCTCGCCGAGGAAGAAGAGATCGAGCGTTCCACCAAGGATCATCACGAAACTCCGCATTTCCGACCCGGGGACGGTGACTGAACATGCTCATGCCCAGGAAGGTCAAGCACCGCAAGACACATCGTGGTCGCATCAAGGGAGTCGCCAAGGGCGCTACCGAGGTGAGCTTCGGCCAGTACGGCATCCAGGCTCTTGAGCCGGGTTGGATCACCGCTCGTCAGATCGAAGCGGCACGTATTGCGATGACTCGTCACATCAAGCGTGGCGGCAAGGTCTGGATCAACGTGTTCCCCGACAAGCCGATCACCCAGAAGCCGGCCGAGACCCGTATGGGTTCCGGCAAGGGCAACCCGGAGCGCTGGGTTGCCGTGGTTCGTCCGGGACGTGTGCTCTTCGAGCTCTCATATCCGGATGACGAAATTGCCCGTGGCGCACTCAACCGTGCCATTCAGAAGCTGCCCATCAAGGCGAAGATCATCACCAGGGAGGAGACGTTCTGATGGCGAAGACCGCATCACCACGTGACCTCGGTGACGTCGAACTGATCGGACGCATAGCGGAAGAGAAGGACCGGCTGTTCAAGCTCCGGTTCCAACTCGCTACCGGCCAGCTCGAGAACCACGCCAGGTTGACGATTACCAAACGTGAAATCGCCCGACTCAACACCGAGTTGCGGGCCCGTGAGATCGCAGCCGCTGAAGCGGCGGCGGGAGGTGAGGCGTAATGAGCGAGACAGCTCCGACGACGCCCGAACGTAGCGCCCGCAAGGTTCGTGAGGGAATAGTCACCTCCGACAAGATGGACCGCACCGCAGTTGTCACCGTGACCGAGCGTGTACGTCACGTCCGGTACAACAAGACCGTTCAGCGGGCCAAGAAGCTCTACGTCCACGACGAAGAGAACGACCTGAATGTCGGCGACCGGGTTCGTGTCGCCGAGACCCGCCCCCTGTCGAAGCTCAAGCGCTGGCGGATCATCGAAGTGCTGGAGCGTGCACGATGATCCAACAGGAATCCCGACTACGGGTGGCTGACAACTCCGGCGCACGTGAGATTCTGGTCATCAAGGTCCTGGGCGGCTCCAAGCGCCGCTACGCGGGGATCGGCGACATCGTCGTCGCAACCGTCAAGGACGCACTTCCCGGCGCAGCCGTGAAGAAGGGCGATGTCGTCAAGTGCGTCATCGTCCGGACCAAGAAGGAACGTCGTCGTCCAGATGGCAGCTACATCCGTTTCGATGAGAACGCAGTCGTTCTCATCAACGACCAGAAGCAGCCCCGAGGCACCCGCATCTTCGGGCCCGTCGGGCGTGAACTGCGCGACAAGAAGTTCATGCGAATCGTGTCGCTCGCACCGGAGGTGATCTGACATGAAGATCCGTAAGGGAGACCGTGTCCGTGTCCTCACCGGTAAGCACCGTGGCAAGGAGGGCGAAGTGCTCTCCGTCAACCCCAAGACCAACAAGCTGACCGTCGAGGGCGTCAACGTGGCCAAGCGCCACCAGAAGCCCACCCGAGCCATGCAACAGGGCGGGATCATCGACAAGATCCTGCCGATCGACGCATCCAACGTCGCCCTGCTCGACTCGGACGGTAAGCCCGTTCGTGCCGGCTTCAAGGTCGACAGCGATGGATCCAAGAAGCGCATCGCCAGGCGAAGCGGAGGTGAACTGTGAGTTCCACTGCAATCGTTCCCCGGCTGAAGGTGAAGTACAACGAAGAGGTAAGGGACAAGCTCCGTTCCGAGCTCGAGCTCGGCAACGTCATGGAGGTTCCCCGCTTCGAGAAGATCATCATCAACGTCGGAGTCGGCGGTGCCGTCGACAACAAGGGCCTTCTTGAGAAGGTCGTTACCGACATCACTGCCATCGCCGGTCAGAAGCCGGTCATCACCAAGGCGAAGAAGTCCATCGCTGGCTTCAAGCTCCGTGAAGGCAACCCGATCGGCGTCAAGGTGACGTTGAGGGGTGACCAGATGTGGGAGTTCTTCGATCGTCTTGTGACGATCTCGATCCCACGCATCCGAGATTTCCGTGGGCTTTCTCCCAAGAGTTTCGACGGGCGGGGGAACTACACCTTCGGAGTCACCGAACAGCTGATCTTCCCCGAGATCAATTACGACAAGGTCGATGCCGCCAGAGGCATGGACATCACCATTGTTACCACCGCAAGAACCGATGCCGAGGGTAAGGCTCTACTAGACGCCTTCGGCTTCCCATTCCGTCGGGAAGGGATCTGACATGGCTACCGAAGCTCTGAAGCAGAAGCAGCAGCGCAAGCCCAAGTTCAAGGTCCGGGCTTACACCCGGTGCCGCCGCTGCGGGCGTCCGCGCTCCGTATACCGCAAGTTCGGCCTCTGCCGTGTGTGCCTGAGGGAGCTCGCCCATGCCGGCGAAATCCCGGGTGTCACAAAGGCGAGCTGGTGAGGGCAGGAGACCGAACATGACGATGACCGATCCCATCGCTGACATGTTGACCCGTCTTCGCAACGCAAACGTTGCGATGCACGACGAGGTCCTCATGCCGGCATCAAAACAAAAAGAAGCACTCGCCGGTGTCCTGGTCAAAGAGGGCTACATCGTTGGCTACTCCATCGGAGACAACGCCAATGGTCCTGGCCAGGTGCTCAAGATTGACATGAAGTATTCGGCGGAACGCCGTCGTGTCATTTCCGGCATCCGAAGGGTGTCCAAGCCGGGTCTGCGGGTCTACCGCAAGCACAACGAGGTCGAACGCGTCCTCGGTGGCCTCGGCATAGCTGTCCTGTCCACGAGCAAGGGTCTCATGACCGACCGCGAGGCACGTCGCCAGCGGGTCGGTGGTGAAGTGCTCTGCCACGTCTGGTGAGGGCGTAGACAATGTCACGTATCGGCAAGGAACCAATCCAGATTCCCGGTGGGGTAGAGGTTCGCATCGACGGCCTCAGCGTCTCGGTGAAGGGCCCCAAGGGTGAACTCGCCCGTGAACTCGACGACAAGGTGACCATCCGCCAGGAGGACAACCGGTTGTTCGTCGAGCGGGTGAACGACGATCGGGACAGCCGGGCGATTCACGGCCTGAGTCGTTCGCTGGTGGCCAACATGGTCATCGGAGTGTCCGATGGGTTCCGCAAGGAACTCGATATCGTCGGCGTCGGCTATCGCGCAGTACCCAAGGGTTCTGACATCGAGTTGGCACTCGGGTTCTCGCACCCGGTCCTAGTGTCGGCGCCCGAGGGAATCTCCTTCGTCGTGCCCGCACCGACCCGCATCGAGGTCCACGGAATCGACAAGCAGTTGGTTGGCCAGGTGGCCGCCGACATCAGGGCGTGGCGCAAGCCCGAGCCCTACAAGGGCAAGGGTGTTCGCTACGTAGGCGAGCACGTCCGCCGCAAGGCCGGCAAGACCGGTAAGTGAGACGACCATGAGCGACAAGACGAAGAAGAAGCAGACAGCCCGGAAGCGCCGCCATGTGCGGGTGCGCAAGTCGGTAATTGGTACCGCGGAGCGTCCTCGCCTGTCGGTGTTCCGTTCCAACCGCCATGTCATTGCACAGGTGATCGACGACCGCGCCGGAGTGACTCTGGCTACGGCGAGTACCCTCGAATCCGACCTTCGCTCGGAGGGAACCTCGAACTGTGCCGCAGCGGCAAAGGTCGGGACCCTGCTGGCGGAGCGGGCCAAGGCTGCCGGCGTCGGGACGGTCGTGTTCGACCGGGGTGGTTTCCACTACCACGGTCGGGTCGCCGCACTCGCCGAAGCTGCACGTGAAGCTGGACTGGAGTTCTGATGGTGAGCAACAAGGACAATTCGGATCTCCAGTTGAGAGAATCCCGAGTCATCAACATCAATCGTGTTGCCAAGGTCGTTAAGGGTGGGCGTAGGTTCTCCTTCACCGCCCTAGTGGTCATCGGCGACGGCAACGGCCGTGTCGGGCTCGGCTACGGCAAGGCCAAGGAAGTTCCCTTGGCCATTCAGAAGGGCACCGAAGAGGCTCGCAAGAACCTGTTCACGGTCCCGTTGGCCAGCGGCACGATCATCCACCCGGTCATCGGGATCATGGGTGCCGGTCGGGTCATGCTCAAGCCCGCCGCTCCCGGTACCGGCGTCATCGCCGGTGGTGCTGCCCGTGCGATTCTCGAAGAGGCCGGTATCACCGACGTCCTCTGCAAGTCGCTCGGTTCCGCCAACTACATCAACGTTGCTCGTGCAACGGTCGCCGGTCTACAGGACCTTCGTCGTCCTGACGAGATCGCAGCTCTGCGGGGACTCGATCCCGAGGATTGCATCCCCAAGGGTCTGCTCCGGGCATACCAGGAATCAGAGCGCGGTCCTGCGCCTGAGCCCTTCGAGGTTGCATGATGTCCCAGATCAAAGTCACCCAGACAGGGTCCTCGATCGGTACCAAGCCGAAGCAGCGAGGCACGCTCCGTGCTCTCGGTCTCGGTCGTATCGGCAAGTCGAGGATCCACACCGACTCTCCGGAGTTCCGCGGCCAGATCCAGAAGGTGCCCCACCTCGTCACCGTCGAGGATCTGTCTGGCGAGACTCCGTCCGCCGAGGGGAACTGAAATGAAGATTCACGATCTGAAGCCTGCTGAAGGCGCGCACAAGTCGGGCAAGAGGCTCGCACGTGGTATTGGTGGCAAGGGCGGCAAAACTGCCGGCCGTGGTACCAAGGGTCAGAAGGCCCGTAGCAAGGTTCCGGTCGGTTTCGAGGGTGGTCAGCTGCCTCTCGCCATCCGGACACCCAAGCTCCGTGGCTTCAACAACCCGTTCCGGGTCGAGTACCAGGCAATCAACCTCGACACGATCGAGGAGAGCGGCCTGGACGAGATCACCCCGGAGACGCTGTATGCAAAGGGACTCGTTTCCAAGGGCTCTTTGGTCAAGGTGCTCGGCCGTGGTGAACTCACTCGCAAGGTGACCGTCAAGGTCCACGGGTTCTCAGGCTCCGCCGAAGCAGCGATCACCGCGGCCGGTGGGAGCGTCGAGAAGCTTCAGCTGCCATTCAAGGTTCGCCCAGCGTTCCACGGAAGCGCCCACACGAACCGCTGAGGTTCGCCTGGCAAGATCAGCATGGTCGGGACGTCGGAATCGGCTACCTTCCTTGCACCGCATATACCTGAGTCGCAGGAGCATCAGTGTCCCGAATTGGCAACATCTTCAAGGTGGCGGACCTCAGGAACAAGGTGCTCTTCACCGTGTTCATGCTGGTCGTCTACCGGTTCGGTTGCTACCTGCCGGTCCCAGGGGTCGACCAGAACGCTGTCGCGTCGATCAGCAACCAGGCCAGTGAGGGCGGAGTTCTCGCATTCCTGCAGCTGTTCTCCGGTCAGGCTCTGACGCAGTTCAGCTTCTTCGCACTCGGGATCATGCCGTACATCACGGCGTCGATCATCATGCAGATCTTGGCTGTGGTCATCCCGAAGCTGCAGGAATGGCAGGAGCAGGGTGCGGTCGGTCAGCGCAAGACCACCCAGTGGACCCGCTACCTGACCATCGGAATCTCGATCCTGCAGTCCACAGGTCTGGTGTTCCTCTTCCACAACGGTGGTGGCGGACTCGTTTCGGGTGGGTCGGGCAATATCGACCTGGTTCCCAACTTCAGCCCCATGCGGGTCCTGTTGATCGTGCTGACCTTCACTGCCGGATCCTCGTTGCTCATGTGGATGGGCGAGCTCATCACGACCCGTGGTGTCGGCAACGGCATGTCGCTGATCATCTTCTGTTCCATCGTGTCCAGCCTGCCGAGCGCCTTCACGGCCATCTATGCAGCCGGCTTCGAGAAGCTTGCGATCTTCCTGGTCGCCTTCGCACTCATGCTCATCTCGATCGTGTTCATCGAACTTGGGCAGCGGCGAATTCCCGTCCAGTTCGCCAAACGGGTGGTCGGGCGTCGTATGTACTCCGGCCAGAGCACCTACATCCCGCTGAAGGTCAACCAGGCCGGCGTTATCCCGATCATCTTCGCAGCCGCTGTAATCAACCTGCCGGTTCTGCTGTCGCAGGTGCTGCCGGCCGAAGGCTGGGGGCGATCGGTGTCGAGTTGGATCAACAACAACCTCGCCAACACACTGAATCCCATCTATCTGGCCGTGCTCGCGCTGTTCATCGTCGGGTTCACCTACTTCTACACGGCTATCACCTTCGACCCGGTTCAACAGGCGGACAACCTTCGCAAGCAGGGCGGATTCATTCCCGGTATTCGTCCCGGTCCCCAGACCGAGGCCTACCTGGGCCGTCTGCTCAACCGGATCACGCTTCCGGGAGCGCTGTTCGTAGCCATGCTCGCAGTCATTCCGACGGTTCTGGTGAGGTTCCTGCTCGGATCTTCGGGTAGCGGCGCTGCGTACGCCCTCGGAGGATCATCACTGCTCATTGCCGTTGGTGTAGCCCTTGAGACCATGAAGCAGGTCGACAGCCAGCTGATGATGCGCAACTACGAGGGCTTCCTCAGCAAGAAGTGACGGTCGCGTCGGAAACCGGCGCGACGGGCACAGCGATGAACAGAGCGATTTCTGCGGGCGGGTTTGTCCTTCCGCAGGGGGAGAATCACAGATGGACTCGATGACTGACAGTGCAATCCGACTGCTCGTCTTCGGTCGGCAGGGGGCTGGTAAGGGCACTCAGGCCGCTCGGCTGGCGACGCACTACGGAATACCGCACATCTCGACCGGAGACATGCTGCGCGCAGCTGTCAAGGAAGGCACCGAGTTGGGCAAGCGGGCAAAGGTCGTGATGGACGCCGGGCAACTGGTCTCCGACGAGATCATGCTCGGACTGATCGAGGAGCGCCTGGCCCAGCCTGATGCCAAGCCCGGTTGGCTGCTCGACGGGTTTCCCCGGACCGCTCCGCAGGCCGAGGCTCTGCTGTCGATGGTTGGGGACAGCGGCATTGACCTGGCAATCGATCTTGAGGTTCCCGAGGACATCGTCGTCGAACGCATCTCCTCCCGGCGGATCTGTTCGAACTGCGGCGCCATCTATTCGGTCAAGTCGCCACCCAGCACTCCTGGTGTCTGTGACAAGTGTGGGGGAGAGGTTGTCCAGCGTGACGATGACACCGAGGAGTCGGTGCGGAAGCGTCTCAGCCTGTACAACGAGCAGACCGAGCCGCTCCTCGAGCTCTTCGATGCAAAGGGCCTACTCGCAGTCGTCGACGGTGTCGGTGAACCCGACGAGATCACCAGCGGCCTGATCCGCCTGATCGATTCTCACCTGTGACCCCGTTTTGACCAAGCGTCCAGCTACGATCACGTCCACGTCGGCGGCTTTCGCACTTGCGTCCCCGCAGGCATCGGAACAGTGGATCTGCAGTGGTTTCAGGAGCCCCGAGCCCCCGCCTTTGATCGCGCGGGCACGGTCCACTATTGTTGTCCGTCGGCCCGCGCCGCGCCTTAGTGCCGGTGCGCGTCATTTCGTTCCCGCAACTGTCCCACCCCCGGGGCCGCATCAGGAGGACCCAGCTCTGGCAAAGCCCAAGGAAGACGCCATCGTCTTGGAAGGTACGGTCGTCGAACCGCTTCCAAACGCCATGTTCCGGGTGGAACTCGAGAACGGACACAAGGTGTTGGCGCATATCTCCGGAAAGATGCGGATGCACTACATCCGAATCCTGCCCGGGGACCGGGTCCAGGTGGAGCTGACTCCCTATGACCTGTCCCGCGGGAGAATTACCTACCGCTACAAGTGATTGCCCCAGGCGATCAAATGGGCTGCACGCCAGCCCGGAGAGACCGATGAAGGTTCGACCCAGCGTCAAGAAAATCTGTGAAAAGTGCAGAGTGATCCGCCGTAACGGGCGTGTGATGGTCATCTGCGAAAACCCGCGCCATAAGCAGCGTCAGGGCTAGGAAGGACACCATGGCACGCATTGCCGGCGTAGACATCCCGCGTGAAAAGCGTCTTGTCATTTCGCTCACCTATATCTACGGAATTGGCCGCACGCAGTCAGAACAGATCTGCGCTGCGACCGAGATCAACGAGTCGACCCGTGTTCGGGACCTCACCGACGCCGAAGTCACCCGACTTCGCGGCTGGATCGAGGAGAACGTCAAGGTCGAGGGTGACCTCCGACGTGAGGTGTCCCAGAACATCAAGCGCAAGATGGAGATCGGCTGCTACCAGGGCCTACGTCACCGTCGTGGCCTTCCCGTTCACGGCCAGCGCACCCACACCAATGCCCGCACCCGTAAGGGTCCAAAGAAGACCGTCGCCGGTAAGAAGAAGGTCCGCAAGTAATGGCAAAGCCACCTCCCGGGGGTCGTCGTCCCCGTAAGAAGGAGCGCAAGAACGTCACATACGGCGTCGCGCACATCAAGTCCTCCTTCAACAACACGATCGTCTCGATCACCGACCAGGACGGCAACGTCCTGTCCTGGGCCTCGGCCGGGAACGTCGGATTCAAGGGCTCACGCAAGTCCACTCCGTTCGCCGCTCAGATGGCAGCCGAGCAGGCCGCACGTCGGGCAATGGAACACGGAGTCCGCAAGGTCGATGTCGTTGTCAAGGGTCCGGGTTCGGGCCGTGAGACAGCGATTCGTTCGATCCAGACAGTCGGCATCGAAGTCACGGGAATCAAGGACGTGACCCCGGTTCCGCACAATGGTTGCCGCCCCAAGAAGCGTCGGAGGCTCTGAGAGATGTCCCGTTACACAGGACCACGCGCACGCGTGTCACGACGCCTCGGCACCAACATCTGGGGTACCGCCGGCGAGAACAAGGCGATGGAGAATCGTCCGTACCCTCCCGGGGAGCACGGTCGTACCCGCCGCCGCGGCAATGTCAGCGAGTACCTCCTGCAGATGCAGGAAAAGCAGAAGGCCCGGTTCGCCTACGGACTTACCGAGCGCCAGTTCCGCAATCTTTACGCCGAGGCAAACCGTCGTCATGGCGTCACGGGTGAAAACCTGCTGCGCTACTGCGAACTCCGTCTCGACAACGTCGTGTACCGGGCCGGTTGGGGTTCAACCCGCCCGCAGGCGCGTCAGTTCGTCAACCACGGCCATGTCGATGTCAACGGCCGTCGGGTCGACATCTGTAGCTACCGGGTCCGCAAGGGCGACGTCGTCACTCTCAGGACGAAGTCCCGCGAGATGATCATCGTTCAGCACAACATGGACACGCTCGGTCGTACACCTCCGCCGTGGCTCGAAGCTGCCGACGGCGGCATGGAAGTCACCGTCAGGGAACTTCCGCTGCGCGAGCACATCGACGTGCCTGTCCGCGAGCAGCTGATCGTAGAGCTCTACTCCAAGTAATTCCTGGGCTCCGCCCACACCGACCCCGTCCGCAAATCGTTTATCCGAGGTACGTAACAGATGCTCGTCATTCAGCGCCCCACCGTGGAGGCTATCGGCGAGGAAGACGGCAACCTTCAGAGGTTCGCCATCGGCCCGCTCGAGCCAGGCTTCGGCCACACGCTCGGCAACTCCCTCCGCCGCACACTGCTCTCGTCCATTCCGGGCGCGGCCATCACCCAGGTTCGTTTCGACGAAGCCCTCCACGAGTTCGACACGATCTCTGGTGTGGCCGAGGACGTTACGGACATCATCCTTAACTTCAAGGATGTCGTGCTGACCTCGACCCAGGACGTTCCGGTCACCTTGCGACTCGACATCAACGGTCCGTCCGAGGTCACCGCTGCCGACATCCTTCCGAACGCCGATATCGAGATCCTCAATACCGATCTCCACCTGGCGTCCGTCAACGATGCAGGCCGCATCTCGGTGGACATCACCGTCGAGCGTGGCAAGGGCTACCAGTCGGGAAGCAAGCAGACCGGGACCACGATCGGTGTGATTCCGATCGACGCGATCTTCTCGCCGGTCCGCCGTGTGTCCTTCACCGTCGAGCCCACCCGTGTCGAACAGTCGACCGACTATGACCGCCTCGTGCTCGAGATCGAAACCGACGGCTCGCTCACCCCTCGTGAAGCTCTGGCTTCCTCCGGGGCGACGCTGAGGGCGCTGGTCCAGCTGGTCGAAGAAATGTCCGACGAGCCCGAGGGTCTGACCCTCACCGAGGCCGTCGCCACACCGACGAGTTCACCCGAACTTGAACGCTCGATCGAGGAGCTCGACCTGTCCGAGCGTCCCCGTAACTGCCTCAAGCGCGCCCAGGTCAACACGCTCGGCGAACTTCTCGCCAAGAGCGAGGACGACCTACTTGCCATTACAAACTTCGGCCAGAAGTCGCTCGATGAAGTCATCGAGAAGCTCGACGAGCTGGGTCTCTCGCTCAGTGGCAGAGATTGATAAAGAGGAACTGTTTCAATGCCTGCAACTCCCAAGAAGGGTCGTCGTTTCGGCGGCAACGCCAAACACCAGCGCCTGATGATGGCCAACCTTGTCTGTTCGCTGGTCGCTTCCCCGACGGGGATCGTGACCACCGAGGCCAAGGCGAAGGCCGTTCGTCCGATCGCAGAGAAGATGATCACCAAGGCCCGCAAGGGCGGCCTGCACAACCACCGTCAACTCCTCGCCTATTTGGGTGACCAGGAGATCGTGGCCAAGCTCGTCGACGAGGTCGGACCCCGTTATTCGGATCGTCCGGGTGGTTACACCCGCATCCTCAAGCTCGGTCCACGCCAGGGTGACAACGCTCCGATGGCGAAGCTCGAACTCGTCTGATTTCAGCAAACTCGTCTTACTCACGGATGTGTGAACAGAACTGTGAAGAGCCGCCCGAAGTGGGCGGCTCTTGCGCGTCCGGCAAGACAAGGGTCTGTCTGCGGATGTCCTACCACGGTGGCGCCTTCCGGGGCTTCGCCGAGAACCGCGACGTCCGCACCGTTGCTGGCGAGCTGAGGCCCAAGCTAGAGAAGATCTACCGCCAGCCGATCGTGTTGACCTGCGCCGGCAGAACCGACGCGGGCGTACACGCCCGGGATCAGGCCGTCACCTTCGACGTGGTTGACTCCCTCGTCGAACCGGCGAGGCTCCGCAAGTCGCTCAACTCGTTCCTGGCGCCCAACGTCGTAGTGCGCTCGGTCGAGATTGTCGATCCTCGCTTCGATGCGCGCTACGCAGCGCTCTGGCGCCGCTACCGCTACAGCGTCCTCAACACCGAGCTGCCAGACCCCTTCATGGCCGATTCGGCCTGGTGGGTGCACGAGAAGATGGATCTCGACGCAATGAACCAGGCGGTGTCCAAGTTGATCGGCCTCCACGACTTCTCGACCTTCTGTCGTAAGGCGACGACTCCCAACGCAACGATGATGCGTCGGCTTTTGCTGGCCGAATGGACCGAACGTTCAACCGGCGAAGGCCGACCCCCGGTCCTCCAGTTCGACATCGCGGCCTCGGCTTTCTGCCATCAGATGGTGCGCAGCATCGTCGGCTTCTCGATCGACATCGGCCGGGGACACTTCCGGGTGGACCAGGTCGATGAGATCCTCGAAGGGCGCGACAGGTCCCTGTCGGGAAATATCGCCCCACCCCAGGGACTATGCCTCTGGGAAGTTGGCTACCCGGGTGATCCGGAACCGCCCTGGCTGCGGTCCTTCACGCAGTGAACAGCGACCTCAGTGCGGGCCCACTTGCCGTGTCGAAACGGTGACCGCTACTGTGTCACGTCGGCCGTACGCCCATTGGCGAGCGCGTCCGCAAGATCGGTCGGGCGCAACAGGCAGCAGCCGTCGCCCGCAACAGAGGCAGAAAGAGTGAGCGCAGTGCGCACCTATACCCCCAAAGAATCAGAGATCGAACGCTCATGGTTCGTCGTTGACGCTGAAGGACTGACGCTGGGCCGCATGGCCACAGAGGTCGCTCGGATCCTGCGAGGGAAGCACAAGCCCACGTTCAGCCAGCACATAGACACCGGTGACCACGTCATCGTCATCAACGCCGCCAAGGTCGCAATGACCCCGGGTAAGGCCGAGAAGAAGATGGTTCACCATCACACCGGCTACATCGGCGGAATCCGCTCGACGACCTATGCCGCCGACATGGAGCGCAAGCCCGAAGAGGCTGTGCGACGCACGATCAAGGGCATGGTTCCCAAGAATCGCCTCGGTCGTCAGATGTTGACCAAGCTCAAGGTGTACCCGGGCCCGACGCATCCCCATGCGGCGCAGAAGCCCCAGACACTCGAAATTCCTCACGCCCGCGCACGCTCGTAACGGAGATCAGTCGAATGACCAAGCCTCTTTCCCAGTCCACCGGTCGTCGCAAGCGTGCCGTTGCCCGTGTCCGCATCCGTCCCGGTGCAGGCGCAATCACGATCAACAAGCGTCCGCTCGAGGATTACTTCCCGAACGCAACGCACCGCATGATCCTCTCGGAGCCCCTCCGGCTCACCGAGACCGCCGAGACCTATGACATCGACGCCACCCTTCACGGTGGGGGAGTCACCGGCCAGGCCGGAGCCATCCGTCTGGGCATTGCACGTGGGCTGATCGCCATCGATCCCGAACTGCGCGGCGCTCTCAAGCGTGCCGGTTTCCTCTCCCGCGATGCCCGCGAGAAGGAATCCAAGAAGTACGGACTCAAGAAGGCCCGTAAGGCTCCGCAGTACTCCAAGCGCTGATCGGCGCGGGTTCGGCCTGCGCAGGATGCCAATCCGCAAGATGCATATCGGTTTTGGTACGGACGGCGTACGCGGCGTTGCCAATACGGCGCTGACCGTGGAGTTGGCCGTTGCCATCGGCCGCGCCGCTGTCCGGGTCTTCCCAACTTCGTCGGTAGTGATCGGTCGCGACACCAGGCGGTCGGGATCCATGTTGGAACTGGCTGTCGCCGCTGGCGTCTGCGCCGAGGGTGCCGACGCGATCCTCATGGGGGTCACACCGACTCCAGCGGTCGCAGCCGCATCGGCACGGGAACAGATCACCGGGATCATGATCTCGGCCTCGCACAACCCCTTTGCTGACAACGGAATCAAGTTGTTCGCACCCGGTGGGCTCAAACTGAGCGACGCCGAGCAGGATGCGGTCGAAACCCAGATTACCGAACTCCTCCGCGAGGGGGTCCATGCCGGCCCCTCGGGGGCGGATATCGGCGTGGTGCAGATTGATGAAGACCGCTCCTCGTTGTACTTGGATGAGGTCGCGGCGGCTCTGGATGGTCGCTCCCTGGCCGGCCTGCACATGGTCGTGGACTGCGCAAACGGGTCAAACGTCGAACTGGCTCCCGGATTTCTGCGCAGACTTGGCGCACAGGTCGAGGTGATCGGCGACGATCCGGACGGGGTGAACATCAACGCTGGGTGCGGGTCTACCGATGTCGGGCCACTCGCCGAGCGGGTGCTGGCCACAGGCGCCGACGTCGGCATCGCCTTCGACGGGGACGCGGACCGGCTCATTGCCGTCGACCACACCGGTGCAGTTGTCGACGGGGACCACATCATCGCCCTGTGCGCACTCGATCTGGCAGAACGCTCGAAGCTGGCCGGCAACACCGTTGTCGTCACCGTCATGTCGAACCTCGGGTTCTTCCGAGCGATGGACGAGGCGGGGATCAAGGTCGTGGCCACCCCGGTGGGGGACCGTCACGTGCTCCAGGCGATGGCCGAGGGCGGGTACTCGCTCGGCGGGGAGCAGTCGGGCCACATCATCTACAGCGATGTCTCCACCACTGGCGACGGTCTGCTCGCCGCGGTGATGCTCCTGGACCTACTAAAGCGCTCGGGGCGGACACTCGCCGAGTGCTCGGCGGCGGCCATGACACGGCTTCCCCAGGTGCTGTTGAACGTTCCGGTCGACGGCGACGCTGCAACGGCGGTCGCGGGTCTGGTCGACCACGTGGCCGAGGCCGAAGCCGAACTCGGTGCTGACGGTCGGGTCCTGGTTCGTGCCTCGGGAACCGAGCCTCTGGTGCGGGTGATGGTCGAGGCCGTCGACGCAACCGTCGCCCAGAATGTTGCGGACCGTCTCGCCGGCCACGTGGCCGGCCGCCTGGCCCAGAACTAGGTGGTTAGGTTCCAAGCGGTCAGTGGTCGAAGGCCATGATTGGCGCAGCACTTAACGGGTGAACGCTCGCTCTCACGTCCGATCCCCACGTTCTGGCTGTCGTTGAGA
>JBARXY010000010.1:0-26334 GCA_049647585.1 Microthrixaceae bacterium
ATGTGTTCCGTACCGATGTAGTTGTGATTGAGGAGACGAGCCTCCTCCTGAGCCAGCACAACGACTCGGCGGGCCCGGTCGGTGAAGCGTTCAAACACGTGGCTGCCTCCATATAGGACTGTGTAGATGAGTGTAACGCCGTGGGCTCCTTCGGCGTTCCCGGGTTTCCTGGACACCAATCGGCCAACCCCGTCGATTTCACAGGATTGTCGCAATCAAAGTGGAAATGTCGCGGCAGGAAAAGGCTTCCGAAGGGGGACCGGGGCCCGGCCTTCGGGTGTCTGTGAGCCATCGGAGAAGCCTCGTATGGTGCCGCCCCCGGACCGGCCAACTAGGTTCTGGTCCCGTGACCCGATCAAACCCCCTGCAGGTCATGCCGACCATGACCGACGACCTCGCACGCCTCGAGGCCGCCCTAACCGCGTCGGTGAAATCCGAGAATTCCTATCTGACCGAGATCTCGACCCACCTGATTGCAGCGGGCGGCAAACGGGTCCGACCCGGATTCACCATTGCATCGGCAGCGGTGGCCCACTCCGGGGACCGTCCGGCGTCCGATGAAGCAATCACCGCTGGAGTTGCGGTGGAACTTGTCCACCTTGGGTCCCTCTATCACGACGACGTCATGGACGAGGCGGACGTTCGGCGGACCGTCGACAGCGTCAACGCCCGCTGGGGAAACCTCAAGGCCATTTTGGCAGGCGACTACCTACTGGCCCGGGCATCTGAGCTGGCAGCCTCGCTCGGGGTAGAGGTCGCCGGGCTCTTGGCCAACACGATTGCCCGCCTGTGCGAAGGGCAACTCCTGGAGCTGCAACACGCCTACTCGGTCGACCGGAGCGAGGAGTTGTACCTGCGCTCCATCGACGGCAAGACGGCATCTCTTCTTGCGTCGAGTTGCCGGATTGGCGGCATCATCGCGGATCTGCCCCGCAGCCAGATCGATGCGCTGGCACAGTTCGGCTACAGCTACGGCATGGCCTTCCAGATCGTCGACGACGTTCTGGATCTGGTCTCAGACGAGGAAGCCATGGGCAAGCCGACGGGGCACGACATCGAGGAAGGTGTCTATACCTTGCCGGTGCTGGTCGCGTTGACGGGACCGG
This sequence comes from Microthrixaceae bacterium, assembly GCA_049647585.1. GTDB lineage: Bacteria > Actinomycetota > Acidimicrobiia > Acidimicrobiales > Microtrichaceae > JAGQSZ01. The sequence goes on from JBARXY010000010.1 coordinate 1,107, forward strand.
ATGGGGAGAGACTCCATTCGATGCTCGGCGGCCCGGTTGACGTCTCGACGCGAGATGCTGCCGCGGCGATAGTCCGTGGTGGGGACGGAATACCTACCGCAATCCAGAAGGCCCGCTCATTCGCCGACTCAGGTCGAGAGGCTCTCGCCTTGCTGCCACCGAGCCCGGGAGTCACCGGGCTGCACGCCGCCGCCGACTATCTATTGGCGAGCGTCGAGGCAGCCGCGCGTTGATTCGGCCGGGTATGCGCCCGACCCTCTGGCCCCGCTACATCAACCCGATTACATCAAGCCGATTACATCAGCTTTGAGGAGTTGGTGACCTCGTGCTGGATGATTTCCACGCCGTTGACCCCGATGCCACCCATGCCTTCGAGGAAGGTCGCCATGTGCGCCGATCCCATGTGCTCATCCATAGCATCGGTTGATTCCCACTCCTCGTAGACCCGGGTGCGTCCCGGATCCAGAGGGTCGAGCCAGAACCCGTAGGTGATGTTGCCCGGCTCGGCCAAAGTGGCAGCAACCAGTGGTTCGACCAGGGCCACGAGGTCAGCCTGCTTCGAGGGGTCGAATGTGATTATTCCCGAGACGATCAGCATGGGCAGCACAGTACCGGGCACCTCGGGTCGATGATGTCCAAAGCCGCTCGACATCACTCGGGTTACGGTCCCTGAGGAAATCTGGTGAGGAGGCTGGACTCTTTGGGTTCAGCATGCCTAACATCGTGGCGTGATCGTTTGTCACTGTCACGGGGTTAGTGACCGCAGAATCGAATCCGAGATGCTCCTCGGCGCGACATCGGTCGAAGACATCGGTGAGCGCTGCGGGGCCGGAACCAACTGCGGCGGGTGCATCCCGCTGATCGAGAACATCCTCGAGAGCAAGTTGGTTGCGCTCATGAACCAGAGCACCGTTGCTGCAGTCGAGGTCGAATCGTCCGTCAGAATCGGGTCGGTGACCGCCCGTCGAGGGCGAGACCGAACTTTGAGCACTGCTTCACGGTCCTGAGCGCGCAGTCAAACCAGAGCGTCGCTGTTCCCTGATCCGCTTCCGGAGCGGTCAGCGCCAAACAGTTTGAGCAAACAGGCGGAGCACAATGTCACGGCGTGGCTCTAGTGTCAGTTGGACCCGCACGAGGAGAACTAAATGCAAGGTGACCGAGAGATCATTGAACTACTTAATGAGGTCCTCACTGCCGAGCTGACCGCCATCAACCAGTATTTCGTTCACTCAAAGATGAACGAGAACTGGGGTTACAAGCGACTTGCCAAACGCTTCTACGACGATTCCATCGATGAGATGCGCGACGCCGAGAAGATCATCGAGCGCATTCTCTATCTGGACGGCATTCCCAACCTGCAGCGCTACGGCACGGTCGCCGTCGGCGAGAACGTCCGGGAGCAGTTGCAACTGGTACTCGACACCGAGGTGGCCGCGGTGGAGCGGTACAACAGAGGCGTGGCACTCGCCAGGTCCAAGAACGACAACGGCACCCGTGAACTACTCGAGTCGAGAGTGGTCGACGAGGAAGCACACCTCGACTGGGCAGAGGCGCAGTTGAAGATCATCTCCGACGTCGGAATCGAGCACTATCTGGCCCAGCACATCCACGAGGAGGACTGAGCAACTCGCTACCCCGGAGCTGGGACAGCGTTCCCTCGGCATGGAGCTATCGCGTCCGGAGGGGCTTTGGCCGGCAGCTCGAATCGTCCTAGCTAGTGAACCGGGAAGGCCACCAGTGGATGGGCGGCCGTAATTTCCACAGCCGCACGCTGTCCGCGCTCGAGGATCGGAGTGGACTGACGTCGGACCGCAAGGCTCACGCCATCACAATCGACCAAGTAACGGGTTGCGTGCCCCAGATACTCGACCATGGTCACGGTCCCGGTAGACGTGTTGGTGTCGCCCGGCCGGATTGCCAGATCCTCGGGCCGGATCAGGACCTCGACTGGTCCGGACAGACTGCGTCCGAGTTCGAGCGGGCCCAGAATCGTCTCTGCGACGTTCCCGTCAGCCCGCCCCGCCACGAAGTTTGCGTCGCCCACGAACCGGGCGACCCAGGGAGTGACCGGTTGCTGGTAGATCTGCTCGGGAGATCCGACCTGGACAATCTGACCTGCTGACATGACCGCCACGGAATCACCCAGCACGAACGCCTCGTCCTGATCGTGGGTGACGAAGATCGTTGTTACCCCGAGGTCCGTCAAGAGACGGTGGACCTCGCCGCGAACCTGGCTTCTGAGCGAGGCATCGAGGTTGGAGAATGGTTCGTCCAGCAACAACATGGCAGGGCGGGGCGCGAGTGCCCGTGCCAGAGCTACACGCTGCTGCTGCCCTCCGGAAAGTGTCGCGGGCGAACGATCCTCCATTCCCCCGAGTCCGACCATGTCCAGCGCCTCGCGAATTCGGGTCGAGTCCTTCCGCTCACTCCGGGGTAGCCCGAAACCGACATTCTTTCCGACGCTCAGGTGGGGGAACAGAGCCCAGTCTTGGAACACCATGCCGATCCGGCGAGATTCCGGAGCTATGAAGTCGCTCGGGCCACTCAACACCCGGTCATCCAATTCGATGATGCCTCGATCCGGAACTTCGAGACCGGCGATAGTTCTCAGCAGCGTCGTCTTGCCGCATCCGCTCGGACCGAGCAGCGACACCGTCGACCCACTGGCCACTTGAAGATCGACCCCGGCCAGGACCGGTGTGGTGCCATCGAAAGTCTTGCCAACTCCCTCGACCCGTAGCTGGCTACTCCGAGCGACCGAACCTGCAACGACAGCCGGGTCACCCACTCACTCCCCCGGGTTCTGCTCAGGCCTGAGAGTCGGGAACAGGACAACATCTCGAATCGTCTGGACGTCTGCCAGCAGCATCGCGAGACGGTCGATTCCGACGCCCAGCCCGACTGTTGGCGGAAGTCCGTAGTCGAGCGCACGCAGGTAATCGTTGTCGACGAGCATCGCCTCGTCGTCGCCTGCGGCATTCTGTTCGGCCTGATCGGTGAACCGTCCGCGCTGTTCATCAGGATCGGTCAGCTCGGAGAATCCGTTGCACAGCTCACGACCGACGACGATCGCCTCGAAGCGTTCGACTAGTCCGGGCTTGGACCGGTGGCTCCGCGAGAGTGGAGAAACCTCGGCCGGGTAGTCGATCACGAAGGTCGGGTTCCAGAGCGTGTGCTCGGTCGTCTTCTCGTAAATTTCAAGCAGCAGCTTGCCGGGTCCGTAGCTGTCCTTCCACGGAACACCCACCCGGTCACAGATCTGTCGCAGCCGCTCGACCGGCGTGTGGATGTCGATGTCCTCGCCCACCTGCTCCGAGGTGAGTTCAGCCAATGGCGCTCGCCTCCACGGAACCGACAGGTCAAGATCACGACCGTCGTAGGTGATCGTGGTCGAACCACAGAGTTCCTGTGCGAGACCGGCAACAAGTTGCTCGGTCATCTCCATGTACACCGTGTAGTCGCTGTACGCCTCGTAGCACTCGAGGATCGTGAACTCGGGGTTGTGCCTGGTCGAGAGTCCCTCATTACGGAACACCCGGGCGATCTCGAAGACCTTCTCGAACCCTCCGACCACCAGCCGCTTGAGGTACAACTCGGGCGCCACCCGCAGATACATCGTCTGATCGAGAGCGTTGTGATGTGTCGTGAATGGACGGGCGAGCGCTCCTCCCGGGATCGGGTGGAACACCGGTGTCTCGACCTCGAGGTAGCCGCGGCCCTCAAGGAAGGACCGGATCATCGACACCATGCGGGAGCGCAGCTGGAAGGCCCGGCGCGCCTCGTCGGTCACCCACAGGTCTACGTAACGCTGGCGGAAGCGGGTGTCGGTGTCTGTGATTCCGTGCCACTTGTCCGGAAAGGACCGACGAGTCGGTGCGAGGAGAATCCACTCGTCGACCCTGACCGACAACTCGCCGCGCCGGGTGGTCATGACCTCGCCGGCGACTCCGATCCAGTCGCCCAGGTTCAGTTCGCAGAACCGCTCGAAGTCGGGTGTGCTGGCCGAAGGAGCGAAGAGCTGAATTCGTCCGCTCGAGTCGGCGAGGGTCCCGAAGGCGAGCTTCCCTTGGACGCGCCGCAACATGAGCCGCCCAGCGATGCTGGCGCGTTCACCGGTTTCGGAGCCGGGCTCGAGGTCGCCGAAACGTTCTGCAAGTTCGGCAGCGGTCGCGTCCACGTCGTAGGTGTAGGGCTGCTCGAAACCCTCGACGCGGGCGACGTCGGGAGAGATACGCGGCTCGGTTGGGCTTTCGGAGTCAGTCACGATGCTGGTTCTTCTCCCAAATCAGTCGCAGGCCGTGCAGAGTCAACCACGGTTCCTCGTGCTCGATGGATTCAGTTATCGGCGCGATGAGCGAGGCCAGCCCGCCGGTCGCGATGATCGTCGCGTCGCCTAGTTCTTCCTCGATGCGGTCACACATGCCGTCGACCAAGGCCGAGTAGCCATAGACCGCCCCCGACTGCACCGACTCGACCGTGGTCTTGCCGATGACACTGCGGGGCTCGACCAGTTCGACCCGGCGCAGCGCCGCGGCCTTGCCGAACAGCGCATCCATCGAGATTTCGATACCGGGGACGATCGCTCCGCCCATGTACTCACCCCGGGCGGAAATCACGTCGAAGGTCGTTGCAGTTCCGAAGTCCACAACGATCACCGGACCGCCGTACAGATCGAAGGCTCCTACAGCGTTGGCGATCCGGTCCGCACCGACCTCTCGAGGGTTGTCGTAGAGGACGGGCATTCCCGTCTTGACCCCGGTCCCGAGGATGACCGGGATGACGTTCAGATAGCGCTCGCACATGTGGCGCAACTCAAAGGTCACACTCGGCACACCTGAGGAAATCGCCACGCCACGTATGTCGGTCGACAGTTCCAGTTCGCGGGTTGCGAGAAGGTGGCGGATGAATAGGGCGAGTTCGTCACTCGTGCGTTCCGCCCTTGTCGCCATACGCCAGTGATCGACCAGGGTCGGCGATGGATCGCTGGTGTCGTAGAGCCCGACAACGGTCTGGGTGTTTCCGACATCGATCACGAGAAGCACAGCGACTCCCCGAGGTCAAAGCGTCCTGCGAACACATCGTCTCCTAGCTGATATGCCCGCCTTGGTAACCCTCCGCATAGGTGGAGCTCCGCGGGCTCAATGCCTCAATAATGGCTCCCGCTGCTGTGTCGGCGCACATCTGGGCCGCAATGTCGTTGGCAGCCGACTGCGTGGAACGCGACTGTGGGGCACTGGACGACTCAACGCAGGTCGAAGCCGATGTCCAGAACCGGCGCGGAGTTGGTGATCGCCCCGACCGAAATCATGTCGACCCCGGTGCTCGCGTAGCTGGCGATCGTCTCGAGCGTGATCCCTCCCGAGACCTCCAGCAGTGACCGGCGGGTCTGGCCACCTTGACGGACTTCTGCAGCAGCGACACAAGCAGACACCTCTTCCGGGGACATGTTGTCCAGGAGCAGAGCATCGGCTCCGGCATCGAGTGCCTCCACACATTGATCGAAGGAGTCGCACTCGACATGCACCGTTCGGGCCGGCCAGCGGTCACGTGAGACGGCGACTGCCTCGGTAATCCCCATTCCCCCCAGATGGTTGTCCTTGATCAGGATCCAGTCAGACAGGTTGCCCCGATGGTTCCGCCCTCCCCCGGCCCGGACCGCCGCCTTGGCGAGCGCCCGCAGGCCTGGGATCGTCTTTCGGGTGTCCCACACCCGTGCGGCTCCTCCCTGACTCGCCGCGGCGTCGACGAAACTCGCAGTGAGGGTAGCGATTCCAGACAGGTGACCAAGGAAGTTGAGGGCCGTGCGCTCTCCGGTGAGAACCGTGGCGAACGGGCCACGGACGATCCCGATGGTCTCTCCGGCTGACAGCTTTGCGCCCTCCTCGACGGACCAGGACACATCCACGGTCGGGTCCAGGGAGGCGAAAGTCTCGGTGACACACAAGGTTCCGGCAAGGCGGCCGGGTTCTCGGGCCACGATCCACGCCTCACCCGGTCCGGACGGCAGCAGTGAAGATGTCAGATCGCCCAACGGGGTCAGGTCCTCGGCGAGCGCAAGACCAACCGCGGCGCGCACCGCAGCGATCGGAGGGTGGATCCATCGTGAATCGTGATTGAAATTCGACACGGCGGAAGCTTTGCACGGCTGAACCCCGGAGCCGATTCCGGACCTCAGACGAGTAGCCGGTGCGCCTGGAGTGGATCGGTGTCCGGATGGTCGACCCGCGAGTGCGTTCCCCGGCTCTCATCCCTGGCTAGAGCAGCGTTGACCAGTACCCAGCCGATCTCCGCAAGGTTCTTCAACTCCGCGACATCGACCCGAGTGGGATCCATAGGCGCCAATGCTTCCAAGGTTCTGGCGATCACCCATGAAGCACGATCAAGGGTCTCGGCACTCCGCTGCACTCCGGCTTCGACCGACATCGTCAGCTGGAGTTGGTCACGAAGATCAGCGACCACCGCTGCGACGTCCAGCCCCAGATCCCCGTCATGTGCCACTGGACTTTCTCCACTCCCGGTGACCGGGGATTGACCTGACGCTGTCGGTATGTCTTCCACAGTCGGAGTTGCCGCTGGAGTTGCCGCTGGAGTTGCCGCTGGAGTTGCCGCTGACAGAACCGGTGGGATCTTCAGCCACACTCCGCTGATCTGGAACGAGATGTCGGTATGGCCGGGATTCGCTTCCGCTGAATGCGTGCCGTGCTCGGGCGTTTCGGAACCGAACTGCGGATCCAACACTGCCCGCATGGCTCCGGTTGGGCGCGGGCCGATCTGCCCGGCGCTGATGGCCTCGACGGCCCTTGGACCGAACACCATTCCTTCGAGCAGCGAGTTGGAAGCCAACCGATTCGCTCCATGGACCCCGGAGCAACTCGTCTCTCCCGCAGCCCAAAGTCCGGGCAGCGAGGTCGCCCCGTCCAAATCGGTCAGCACACCACCGCACTGGTGATGAGCCGCCGGCGCTACCGGCAAAAGATCGACTCGGGGGTCCAGTCCGATCTGTTGAAGGTCGGCTGCGATAGTTGGAAACCGCTCCGCGAAATGATCCAGTCCGGTCGCGTCCAACCAAACATTGGTTGTTCCCTGCTCGATCATCTTCGCCAGAATCGCTCGGGAGACCACATCGCGGGGCAGAAGTTCGTCGATGAACCGGTCACCGTTGGCGTCGCGCAACAGAGCCCCGTGACCCCGAAGTGCCTCGGACAGGAGCGGTCTCGGGATCGCAGGATGGTGCAGAGCCGTCGGGTGGAACTGGAAGAACTCAAGGTCCGCGACGGTCACGCCGGCTCGGAGCGCCATCGCGACTCCGTCGCCGGTTGCCACGGACGGATTGGTTGTTACCGCAAACAGCTGGCCGGCTCCCCCGGTAGCCATGAGGACATTGCGTGCCTTGACATCGTGGAGCTGACCTTCCTGGTTGATAACCCGAGCGCCGACACAGCGGCCGTTGTCGATCAGCAGGTCGTGGGCGAAGGTGTGTTCATAGATCGCAGCTGCAGTCCGCCTCACTGCCACAACCAGAGCCCTCTCTATCTCAGCTCCGGTCGCTGCCCCACCAGCGTGGACGACTCTCGCGACGGAGTGTCCACCCTCTCGCGCCAATTCCAGGTTGCCCCGTTCATCACGGTCGAACTCCGCTCCCAGGGCGATCAGTTCCTCTACCCGTCGTGGGCCCTCGTCCACCAACACCCGCACTGCATCGACGTCGCACAGTCCGGCACCGGCCGAGAGAGTGTCGTTCAGATGCAGGTCGATCTCTTCGGGGTCACCCGAAAGCGCCGCCGCCACCCCGCCCTGAGCCCATCGGGTGGTCGCCATGTCCAGGCCACCCTTCGTCAGCACACCGGTCCGCAGTCCGTGCTCGGCCGCTGCTCGGACTGCTGCTGAGAGCCCGGCGACTCCGGAGCCGAGAACCAACAGGTCCAGTTCGTCTGCCTCTGGATCCAGTTTGGAATTCACTTTCCCGCGCTTCCCTTGTCAGCCGATTCGCCGGTCCCGGCGGCGGCTTTTGTGGCGATTTGCCCGCCAGAATCGTGTGCGCTCCCTTGGTGGTCCACCACGGACCGTTCAACGACCGCGCGGTTGTCGATGAGTCGAGCCTTCGAAAATTGGATGGCGCCAAAGAGCCGGGCATCCAACTCGGCAATCTCTCTCGGTTGCAGGGTGTCTGGATCGGCCACTTCCACATAGTCCAGCGCTCCCAGCGTCTGGGTCTCAATGTGACGTTCCATGACTTTTTTGACCTGCGCCGAGGACCTCTCTCCGCCCAGGATCGCGTTGGCTCCAAGGCCCAGAGCTTCCCGCAGAATCGTCGCGACCTTCCGCTCCTCGGGACTCAGATACACGTTGCGACTCGACATGGCCAAGCCATCAGATTCCCGCAGGGTTTGGCAGCCGACGACTGCAACGGGAAACGACAGGTCTGAGGCCATCTGCCGGATTATCGCCAGCTGCTGATAGTCCTTCTCTCCGAAATACGCGCGATTCGGTTCAACGATGTTGAAGATCTTGGCGACGACTGTGCACACGCCAGCGAAGTGCGTCGGCCTTGAAGAGCCCTCCATGACCGAGGCGAGCGCCGGGACCGCAACGGTTGTCAGGACCGAATCCCGTCCGTGCGGGTACATCTCGGTCAGGTCAGGGGTAAATAGGATCGAGACTCCGGCCGCTTCCGCCTTCGCTGCATCTCCGGCCGGGTCTCGTGGATAGGCGTCCAGGTCTTCACCCGCCGCGAATTGCAGCGGATTGACGAAGATTGTCGCAACGATCACGTCACATTCCGAAGCGGCCTGGCTGATCAGCGAAACGTGTCCATCGTGGAGGTAGCCCATGGTGGGAACCAGGCCCACCTCGGCACCGTTCTCCCGCTTCGTTTTCAGCAGCGCGCGCAGGTCTGCGATCGACGAGATGGTTTCCACTGTCGGCAGCCTAGAACTCCCGACAATCGGTCAGGGCCAGCCGCCTTCGGACTGAACCCTGTCGGGAAACTTTGGCTGACAAAGCCTCAGGTTCGCTGCCCAAGCGGCCGATGGGATTGATAGTTCCGGCGGGAACCGCCCGATGCCCTGTTCCCCCCAGGAACGGGGCATCGGTGCTTTTCCCACACGGGATCCACTCGACACCGTCTCAGCTACCCCGGAACGGCGCATCTGAGCGTTCAGGCAAAGCGAAGTGTCATTGGAACGGTCGCATTACGACCATTCCAATAACACTTCCCCAATAACACTTCCCCAATGACAGTCCGCGGTCGCACTTCCACGGTCGCACTTCCACGGTCGCACCCGAAATCCGGCCGGCAGAAACTCAGGCCGTTCAGATTTCGGGCAACTCAAGTCCGATATCTGGGAACTCGCGTCCTGCCAGGGCTGCCGCCCGGCGTGCGAGAGCGAGATAGGCCTCACGTTCCCTAGCGGGTAGCGCTTCGAGGTGCCGTTCGACGGTGCCCCAGTCGCCCCTCGCCACCGGGCCGGTCAACGCAGCGCTCGGTCCGAACTCCGACACGTTGTCCAGAGCCAGCCGAGCCAGCTGCAGATACGCATCGAGTGGCACTCCGATTTTGTCCGCCACACTCTCGACCTGCGCCATGAGCGCCACCAGATGGTTGGACGCAATTACACAAGCACTGTGATGCAGGACCCTGTCCGACTCGGCGACCACCACGGGGTGACCATCGAGGCTGGCCACAAGCTCGTGGCCGATCGGATCTCCGGACACGGCAAAATAGGCGCCACGCAGTAGAGCCGAGCCGGTGGTCGGATCCGCAAGCGGCACCAGAGGGTGTATCGATGCCCGGCGGGGGGCCGGCGCCAAGACATCCAGGCCGAGCGATCCCGAACAATGCGCGACCACTACCGAATCTGAAACGGTGATCGAGCGCGCCACATCGGCCACTACGCGGTCCGGTACGCACAGCAGGACAAGGTCGACACCGTCAACATCCTCGAGTGCGGGAATCGCTCCATCGGTGGCCGACGTCTCGGCGGTGATCCGGGCGTGCGAGATCAACTCGACCTGCCAGCCCGCTCGTCGCAGCGCAAGATCGAAGGCACCGCCAGCTCGGCCGGCGCCGATGATCCGAACCGTCGGGGATATCTGGTTCAAAGCTCGCCGACGAGTTTGACCGATCCGTCGGCCATCTGGACGTCTGCTTCGGACACCAGATCCTCCGCAAGATCTCGCAACGGAGCGAGCACGAACCGTCGTTCCTTCCAGCGCGGGTGGGGAATCGTCAACTGCTCATCATCGACGTCGACTCCGTCCATCCAGATGATGTCGATGTCGAGTGTCCGCGCACCCCACCGCACCGCCCGCACCCGATCCGCTGCTGTCTCGATCCGATGACAGATTCCCAGTAGAGCGTTCGGTCCGAGGGTCGTGGTCAACTCGACGATCACGTTCAGATAAGGGCCTTGGCTGGGTCCTCCCACGGGATCCGTCTCGTAGACCGGTGAGACCGCCACCACGTCGGGTAACGATTCGATCGCCTGGCGGAGGTAGGCCCGCCGGTCTCCGAGGTTCGATCCGATCGAGAGGAATGTCCGGCGTGGACGCGGGTCTGGACCGCTCGTCGGCACCACTCCACGATCAACCCCACTCATGACTTGCCAGTCATGACGAGCGACGCCGGGAGATACGCACACCCGAAGTATCCAGCCCGTAGGGAACCGGTGGTCGCAACTTGTCGACGGAGACCTGAACGACCTCGATCCGCGCATCGAGGTCCAGGATCTGGCCGGCGATCTGAGCGGCCAGACGCTCCAGCAGTTGCGGCTTTGATTCGGCAACGGATTTGGCCACACGATCACAGACCGCTCCGTAGTCGACCGTGTCATGGAGATCATCGCTGACACCGGCCGCGCTCAGGTCGACCTGAAGCTCCAGATCGATGGACAGAGGCTGGGCCCGAGTCCGCTCCTCCGGAAGAACACCGACTATGGCGTTGTGCCTCAGCCCACGCAGACGGATGACGTCGGGGGGAAGCCCTGTGCTCTCTGACGACACGACTCGACCCGTCAGGAAGGTTCCGGGCGCTCGGCCTGCTCGGGCTCGGAGGATTCCGCCCCAATATCCGTCGCCGGGCCAGTCTGGTCAGCTTGGGCGGAAGTCCCACCACCAGCGGCAACGGACTGCCTCGCAAGTTCGGCCTGTTCGAGCAGACGAGCAGCTTCGCCAACGATGTGGCGACCATCGGCGCCGATCTGGCGCCCAGCGATGTGCTCGGTGAGCGCAATCGCCTTCGGCGGTTCGGTGACCATCGAGTTCCAGACGAGATAGCCGGCCAGAAAGCCGATCAGGCGGTCCGACAACTCATCCTGGTGAAAGATCAGGCGCTTGCGTTCGGTCAGCAGCCGGCGAAGCTCGGTGTAGGACTGCTGCAGGTATCGGGGAAGATCCTCGCCGCTGGCCAGGGGCCAGTGGCGCCACTTGACCCCCAGTTCGTCATAGCTGTGCAGATTGTTCGGCGCCGCCGATACCGAGATCACCAGATCAAAGGCCTGTTCACGAATCCAGATGATCTCTTCTTGGCGGCGAACCTTGCGGTGGTTCGCCCCGAAACCGCCGGGCCGTTCGCAGATGGCCAGCTGATCCTTGATCACCCAGTGGAAATGACGGGGCTGGATGCCCTGCGCCCATTTGCCTTTGGCTGCCATACGTCACCTTCTAGGGGAATTTCCGACGCCTTGTCGGATTCAATCGCGCAAGTTCGTGCTCTGAGCCGCTCTCATCACGAGCGGTCTAGAGGCGTCAATGCCTGATCGTAGAGGATGTCACCGACCCGGGATGCTCCCGGAGATCACGGCGACCGCCTGAGCGGTCGCGTCCACGTCGTGAACCCGCACCATTTTGGCACCCTTGAGCATCGCCCAAGTCGCTGTGGCGAGTGAGGCATCGAGCCGACTCGGGACGTCCGATGGGGCGGGAGAAGTCGAATTCTCAGTCTCCACCGCCGTGCCCTTTGCGACGGTCGAGCCCGACCTGACCGGAGGATGCAGCGGTGCCAAATGTGCGTCAGAGCGAGCCGTTAGCTCGCCCAAGAACCGCTTCCGGCTGGTCCCTATCAGTACTGGAAACCCCTCCGCCACGATCTCGTCAAGGCGACTCAGCAGCTCCATGTTGTGAGCAATGGTCTTGCCGAAGCCGATTCCCGGGTCGATCCAGATCTCTTTCACTCCAAGCCTGACCGCCTCGCTGGCGCGCTCGACAAGGAATGCCTTGACGTCGTCGACCACGTCGTCATAAAGAGGTGAGGCCTGCATCGTGCGTGGGTCCCCGAGCATGTGCATGGCGACCCATCCGACGCCGAGTTCTGCCGCGGTGGTTGCAAGTGTTGCGCTGACGTCATTGATCAACGTCGCTCCCGCGCCAACTGCCCTGCGCGCCGTGTCGGCATTTCGCGTGTCTATCGATATGCGGACGGCTGATCTGGGCCCGAGCGCTATCGGCCTCACCGATCCTGACCCGACCGATCCGGACCCGGCCGATCCTGACCCGGCCGATCCGGACCTGACCGATCCGGACCCGGCTGATGGCGGACCAGCGTTCGATGACGTCGAGCCCAGCATTTCGATGATGCCTTCGATGACCGGAATGACCCGCCGTTGCTCATCGAGAGGGTCCACCGGCTGTGCTCCCGGGCGGGTCGACTCACCACCGACGTCAATTACGTCAGCACCTTGTTCGACCATCTCGCGAGCCCGGAAAATCGCTGCGGCCGTGTCGAAATGCTGCCCGCCGTCCGAAAAGGAGTCCGGAGTTACATTCAGCACGCCCATGACCCGGGTCGCGTCAATTTCGACAGCCGCCGCTGGAGGCAGCGGCTGAGCCTCCGACTCTGGGCCTGTCACAGCGACGATTCTCAGCGCGACGGGGCGATAAGTCTCATCGCCTCTGACCGAGCGGCGCTGTCCTCGCGGAAGACTCCACGGACAGCGGAGGTGACCGTCGAGGCTCCCGCCTTCTTGACCCCTCGCATTGCCATACACATGTGTTCGGCCTCAATAACGACCAGCACCCCGCGAGGCTCAAGAGTCTCTTCGATGGCGTTGGCGATCTGGGCGGTCAGCCGTTCCTGAACCTGCGGTCGGTGCGCGTAACCGTCGACCAAGCGGGCGATCTTCGACAGGCCCGTCACGCGGCCATCGGTGTTCGGTATGTAGGCAACGTGTGCCATCCCGTGGAACGGCACCAGGTGATGCTCGCAGATCGAATACAGCGAGATGTCCCTGACCATGATCATCTCGTCATGGTTTACATCGAAGGTCACCTTCAGGTGACGCTCCGGGTCTTGGTGCAGACCCGCGCAGGTTTCTGCATACATCCGGGCAACCCTCGCCGGCGTGTCCGCCAGCCCCTCGCGGTCGACGTCTTCGCCGATGGCGATGAGAATCTCCCGAACAGCCTTCTCTATACGACCCAGGTCGACTTCTTCTGCCAGGGCGGGTCGCTCCGGATTGGGGTCGATGGCCAAAAGATCGTCGGAGAAAACTCGTCCATTGGAGTTGTTCACCTCTGCGGACTGCTCACCGGTTTGTGCCATCAATCGTTCCTTCAGGAATCTGCGGGCGCCGCATCGTCATACACCGCAAGGTAGCGAAGGTTGCGATACTTCTCTCCAACATCGAGCCCGTAACCGATGACGAAGTCTCCTGGGATTGTGAACCCGACGTACTTGACTCCTAATCCCTCAAGATCAGCAGCCTCGCGGGCGAGCAGGGTGCAGACCTCCAACGATGCCGGTCCCCTGGCCTCGAGACTGCGTCGCAGGTAGCGAAGGGTGAGGCCTGTGTCGACGATGTCCTCGACCAGGATGACGTCCCTGTCGGTCAGGTCGACGTCGAGATCCTTGACCAACCGCACGACTCCCGAGGTCCTCGTCGCAGAGCCGTAGGACGAGACGGCAATGAAGTCGATCTCGACCGGCAGGTCGATGGCGAAGGCCAGGTCGGTGGTAAAGGCGTAGGCACCGCGCAGCACGCAGACCATCAGCGGCCGACGCCCCTCGTATTCCGAGGTGATCTGCGCTCCGATCTCCCTGATACGACGGGTCAGTTGCTCCTCGGTCAGGAGGACCCTACCGATCCGGGGATCCTCGGTAAGGCGCGCATGTTCACCAGGTTCGGCTCGGATATCGCTCATCAGCGGCCGACCCTAGTCCTGACGAGGATCGGTACCCACATGGATCGGCGATCAGTCACTTGGACCAATGAGGGCTAGACGGCCTTTGCTTCGCCTCACGCTCCAGCCGCGCAATACGTCACAGCCCGGGATCCGGCCCGCCGCGACGTCGAGGATCCGGGCGATCGCTGCAGCGTCCGGGGGGTGGTCGAGCTTGGTGGCTTCGAGCCACCAACGCCTGATCACCGCGGCGCCGAGCGTCGGATGGAGCGACGCCAAATTCTTTGCATCGGTCGGGTCGACTTTCTCTGCCATCTCCTCAATGAAGCTGGCCTGTGCCGCGGACAGTTCAGCCAAACGGCACATCAGTGGCGCGACATCACGGTTGGCGACCTCTGACAAAAGCGGCATGACTTCGTGTCGAACCCGGTTGCGTAGGAACCTCTTGTCATTGTTGCTGGGGTCCTCGAACGGAACGATGTCGAGCCTCTGGCAGAGAGCTTCGACCTCACTGCGACGAATTGCGAGCAGAGGATGATGGTCCCAACCCATCGCCGCAAGGCCCGACGGACCGGTACCGCGGAGCAGACGCATTACGACCGTTTCGGCCTGATCATCGGCGGTGTGCCCGAGCAGCACGTCGTCGGGAAGTGCGCCCAGACGAACTTCGCGGGCGCGCGCTTCCAGGTCGGGACCCTGTGACACCGGGCAGGTGAGGGAACGGAAGTCAGCTCCGAAACGCGTCGCGAGGGACCGGACCACGTCGGCTTCGCGCTCGGAGCCGTCGCGTAGGGCGTGGTCCACATGGACCGCCGTCACGTTAAATCCCGCTGCGACCGCCAGGATCAACAGTGCCGATGAGTCCGCGCCTCCAGAGACCCCACATGTGACTGTTTCGGCGTTGGCGGGGAACCGACAGCGGCCCAGGAGTTCGGCAACGAACGGATCATTTCCGAGCCGCTCCTGCACCTCGCACTCCTGCCCGCTATACGCCCCGATTCCACGTCCACTACGGACCTCGGGCCCCTGTCCCCTAGGCGCCTCGGACTCCCGCCCGCCATCACCGGTCACGGCGAAGATCCGCTTCAATCCGGACGGTCACGCAGCCGAGACGGATGGGCCGAGCCTTGCCAGCCACAGCTCAGGTTTGCGGATCTCCTCGAGGGTGGGAAGGTTCGCCGGTTCCTCGAAGGTGCGGTTGAGCAGCTTCGGGCCTCCGACCTTCTCGACCGCTTCGATGAAGCGCTCGCCCTGTTCGTATTGGGCCAGTTTGGCTTCCATCCCGATCAACCGCTGCAGCAGCTTTGCCCCCATGTTGAGGTTGTTGCGGCGGGCCCGTAGCACTCGAGCGAACCGCTCGGCCGAGGGAACCTGTTCCTTCGCGGCGCGATCCATGATCACGTCACCATGGCCCTCGAGCAGACTCATCAAGCCAGCCACGCGGTCCATCGCCTGTCGCTGGTCTGGGCTTGCGAACAGTCCCGCTACTCCACCGTCGCTCAGTGGGCTCGATCGGGTTCGAAGGCCCTCTGCCACTCGCCCGACCGCCGTAAACAAACGTCTCGGGTCCGGGTCCGCCGCGCCCATCAACTCGCCCACCTGATCCAAGAAATACGGGCGGAGCCAGGGAACTCCGGTGAACTGGGTGCGGTGTGTCACCTCGTGTAGAGCGACCCAGAGCCGAAACTCGCTCGGCGGAAACCCATTGCGCTTTTCCAGACCGAGGATGTTGGGTCCGACGTAATAGACCAGATCCTGATCGTCCGGATCCTCGTCCTCGAGCACCAACAGGTCGTACTGGCCGAGCACCCTCGATGACATCCAGCCGAGCAGGCCACCTAGCTCAACGGCTGCCATCTTGCCGCCGAGTGTCGCCGTGACGCCGTCTACGGAGTTCTCGAGCCGGTCCAGGACCGGGCGCAACAGTCGGCGGTAACTGGAAAGATTGGCTCTGATCCAGTCGTTGCGATCAACGACCCTGGCTCGTGCCTTACCGGATGCAGAGGTGAAGCCCGTCTCGGCCTCGACATGGACCTGGGCCTGCTCGGTCATCTCGGCGAAGTCGCGTTCCATGCTCGCCAAGTGGTACGACCTGGCGAACGGTTCGGCGCCCGACACCTTGGTCGCGACCCTTTCGGCGAGGGACCAGTCGACCGCTCCGCTCACCGTCTGCCTACCGGCTCAGCTGTGGGAATCGCGGTAGCGAGTGCGGCTGACCTTGGTGACGTACAACCCGACGATTGCCGCAACGATCAGGACCGCCGTCAATGCGAGTGGAACGGCGATCCAGAAGTGCCAGACCTTCTCTGTGGCTAGAAGAAGCATGAGGGCATCTTAGGGCCGGCCGACTTTCCAGCCCAACCGCCCAGTCCAACTGGTCGCGAGGCCCCATCGACGGCTTCTCGAAGGAAGGGCTAGACCGCCCGGTGAAGGGCGCGTACTGCGTCAATCAGCATCGGGACATCATTACGACCAGTTGAGATCAGCACGTCGATGTCGATCGACCAATACCCGTGAACAACGCGATTACTGGTCACGCTGCATATAGCGGCTTTGCCTCGCGGAGCACGACGTCACGAATAACGGGATGGAGAGACGCCTTGCCCACCAGATCGACCCGCCTCTTGAATAACTCCGATAGCTCGTCCTCTAGTCGATTTATGGAGAACCCCAGATGGTGACCGGGCTTGAGCACGTAGAGGAGATCGAAGTCACTGTCTTTGTGGGCTACGCCACGGGCAACGGATCCGAACACGAGCAGTTCGGCCACGCCGTAGCGTTCACACAGTTCCACTAGGCGCTTGGCCTCTACGTTCACTCCAAACTCGGTCAGTCCAACTGTGGAAGTAGCCATCTCTTCATCCTTTCATTGGGTGCGATGGAACTGGCCGGTCGCCACAAGATGAACGTTGGCCTCGCTGAGCACGTCGTCACGAAAGACGGGATGGAAAGACTTAGCCCACCGGAGCGATGATCCGCTTCACGACCACCAAGAATGCTCTCGGCGGCGAGCGGAATTGAACCAGAGCCCGAGAGGAGAATTGAACTCCTGACCTATTCATTACGAGTGAATTGCTCTACCGACTGAGCTACCCGGGCGTCTTCACATGCGCGCACGTGAACCGCAGATCATATAGCTGCCCGGCCGGTCTCCCACAACGAGTAGGGCCAAGACCCGGAAGCAGCCGATGTCCACGCCCCGCCTGACTCGCTCGGAGTTGCTCGGCCGGTTCGAGGCTCAGTGGTTACCAAGCGGTGGCAGCGTGATGAACAGCGCCTGTAACGCCAGCGAGTCACCGACGTTGAACGCCAAGTTGTCGCAGAGTTCCTGTACGGAGTCCGCGACCTTCAGGAACGACTCGGCCGCGGAGTGCCCGGGACCATTCGGCGGCCCTCCGACATTTCCGTCCGCCGTACCATCGGACATCTCGTCACGGTAGCGACCGACGAGAACCCCGAGCCCAATACGCAGTTCGTCGACATGCATCCGGCGGGCTTCGCGCTTGTGGCGCTCCTTGAGTCTGGTCAGGTCCCCCTTGCGGACATCCACTCCCGCGGCCTCGGCTCTGGCTGTGAATTCAGCAATTTCCTCTTCCTGCATGGCCTCGAGGGGAGCCTTCATTTCGTCGATGGACCCGAGAATTTCGTCCACGACCGCGCAGGCTGTCGCACCGCGTCCGTCCAACCGTTCGGGAGCGGTGTACCAGAGGGTGCGGCGCTCCATGACCAGCGGGTCGCGGGCGAGCAGCCTGGCTCGAGAAAGGCTTCCACCTGCGCCTTCGGCCGCCACCTGAGCAAGCTCAGCATCGATTCCCTCGGAGCGAAGCCTCTCGGCCAGAACCTCCGTCGGCACGGCGTCGAGGGTGATGTTGACGCAACGCGACGCAATCGTCTCGAGTTCGATCGGCAACTCCTCGGCCAACAGGATGAACATCGTGGTCGGCGGAGGCTCCTCAAGACTCTTCAAAAGCATCGGTCCCGCATCCCGGACCAGATGGAAATCGATCATCAGGATGATCTGAAGGGGACCTTCGAGCGGAGAACGTGATGCCCGTTCGACGACTGAACGGGCATCCTTCGCGCTGATGAATGGTCCCTCGCGTTCGACCACCACGAGCGCCGGATAGCCCTCGACGGAAACCTGGTGGCGCACACGTTCGGCCGCGTCCCCGGTCAGGTGCCGACTCAACAGGTCAGCAGCGAAGGCCCTCGCGATGGCCCGCTTACCCGACCCCTCGGGCCCGCTGATCAAGTAGGCGTGAGTGGGCGAATCGACTGCCGACTGCAGGCGGCGGACGGCGTCCTCCTGACCCGGCACCTCGGCCCAGAGATCAGTGACTGAATCGAAGCTCATAGTTCGATCCGCAACATCTCGAAAAGGGCGGCGTGAACCCTGGCGCTTACTTCCTCGATGGACCCGCTGCCATCGACCGTGACCCAGTTGTCATCGTCGTCATCGGCCTGTGCGAGATACCCGTCGAGAACACGACGGTGGAACTCCTCACCAGCTGCTTCGATCCGGTCACTTGTTGTTCCGCGTCGCTGATCAGCAACCCCTTGAGGAACGGTCAGCAGGATCGTCACGTCGGGCCAGAGTCCACCTGCCGCCCAACCCGAGATCGCCCGCACCATGTCGACATCCAAGCCGCGCCCATAGCCCTGGTAGGCGACCGACGATCCGATGAAACGGTCGCACACCACGTCGCGCCCAGAGACGAGAGCAGGCTCGATGACTGTTTCGACGTGATGGGCTCGGTCGGCTGCCATCAGCAGGGCCTCGGCACGGTCGCTCAACCCGTTCTCCGACGCCGCCAGCACTATCTCTCGAATCCGCGCGCCCAAGTCGGTGCCACCCGGTTGACGGGTCAGCAGCGCATCGAGCTCGCCTGCCAAAAGCTCGGCCTGGGTTGACTTGCCGGTCCCCTCACCGCCCTCGAAGACGATCAGCCGACCGCGACTCACTTGTCGGACTTCGACTCGCCACCGCCGAGGTCCGAGGCCTCGGCCAGCTTCGCCGGCGTGATTGCGGTGCCCGACTTCTTTTTGGCCGCTGCCTTCTTCGCAGGCGACTTCTTGGCACCGGCCTTCTTGGCGGCTGACTTCTTCTTCGCCGGAGCCTTCTTCTTGGCCGCAGCTTTCTTCTTCTTGGCCGGACCACGAGCCCGACGGTCCTCAAGAAGCTCGAGCGCCCGCTCCATGGTCAGCTCTTCGACGGAGTCGCCCTTGCGCAAACTCGCGTTGGTTTCGCCATCGGTCACGTACGGTCCAAAGCGACCGTCCTTGACCACGATCGGCTTCTTGGAGTCAGGGTCCTCACCCATCTCACGCAACGGGCCCTTGGGGGTTCCCTGACCACGGCGACGCTTGGGCTCGGAGAAGATCTTCAGCGCCTCATCGAGCGTGACGGTCAGGATCTGCGCTTCGGTCTCCAGGGACCTGCTGTCGGTCCCCTTCTTTATATAAGGACCGAATTTGCCGTTGAGAGCAACGATCTCTTCGTTGTCCGCGGGGTCAACACCGACGCTTCGTGGCAGTGCCAGTAGGGGAAGCACGTCGTCAAGGGTGACGGTCGCCGGATCCATGTCCTGGAACAGGCTGGCGGTACGCGGCTTGGTATCACTGGCGTCATCATGGACGCCTTCCTGGACATACGGGCCGAACCTGCCGGCCTTGAGATTGACCTCCAGCCCGGTCTCCGGGTGGACACCCAGAACACGGTCGCCGGCGGGAGCCTCAAGCAATTCGACCGCCCGCTCGACGGTCAGCTCATCCGGCGGGATGTCGTCGGGAATGCTCGCCCGTTGGCTCTCCTCCTCGCTAATGACCCGTTCCAGATAAGGGCCATAGCGGCCAACACGGGCAACGATCGGCCGTCCCTCGGAATCCATGCCCAGCGGGATCGAATTGACCGCACGAGCGTCGATCTCTCCCAGGTTCGACTCGACCATCGCCTTGAGCCCCGGCTGCAGTTTCTCGCCGGTGTCGACCTCGATACCGAAGTAGAACCGAGCGAGCCACGCCTCGAGCTGGGCTGAGCCGGCGGCGATGTCGTCGAGTTCTGCTTCCATCCGAGCGGTGAACGCGTAGTCGACCAGATGCTCGAAATGCTGTTCGAGCAGACCCACGACCGCGAAAGCGGTGAGGCTCGGGATCAGCGCTGTGCCCTTCTTCCAGACGTAGCCACGGTTCTGGATGGTCGAGATCGTCGCCGCGTAGGTCGAGGGCCGACCGACACCCATCTCTTCAAGACGCTTCACCAGCGAGGCTTCGGTGAAACGTGCCGGGGGCTGGGTCTCGTGGGAGTTCGCGTCGAGTGAATCGACCGCTATCGCGTCGCCCTCGGCCATGTTCGGGAGGACTCGTTCCTGGTCATCGAGTGCTTCGTCGGGGTCGTCGGATCCTTCGACGTAGGCACGAAGGAACCCGGGGAACAGAATCGTCCGACCCGACGCGGCGAAGACCGCTTCTCGGTCATCGGCGGTCGCGGTGACCAGGCGGACCTGCACCGATTCGCCGCGGGCGTCGTTCATCTGGGAGGCGACCGTGCGCTGCCAGATCAGCTCATAGAGCTTGAGTTCGGAAGTGTTCAGCTGTCCCGAAACCTGCTCGGGGGTTCGGAAGGTATCTCCGGCCGGGCGGATCGCCTCGTGGGCCTCCTGGGCGTTCTTCACCTTGTTGGCGTAGACCCGCGGCTTGCTCGGCAGATAGTCCTGGCCGTAGCGCTCAAGGATCTGTGACCGGGCGGCGTTCAAGGCGGTTTCGGACAGGCTCGACGAGTCGGTCCTCATGTAGGTGATGAAACCGTTCTCATACAGACGCTGCGCGGTCGACATCGCCTGTGAGGCCGACATGCGCAGCTTGCGACCGGCCTCCTGTTGCAGGGTCGAGGTCATGAACGGCGGGGCCGGTCGACGTGTATAGGGCTTGCGCTCGACGGAACGAACCTTGACCGGCCTGTCACGCAACGCGTCACGCACCGCAGTGGCAGCTGCCTCGTCGAGCAGCAGCGGTGGCCGCTTGGCTGACGAGCCGGAAGACTTCCCGTCCGCCTCAGGAGCCTGGCCGCCAGATGAGGCGGTGAGCTGCCCGTCGGAACCGAAATCCTTGCCTGTCGCCAATCGTGCCCCGTCGAGTTCGATGAGCGTTCCGGTGAACTGAGTCTGATCCTTGGCCGGAGCGGCGTGACGCATTCTTGCCTGCAGGTCCCACCAACCGGCGGAATGGAAGGCCATCCGGTCTCGCTCACGCTGGACGATCACTCGGGTCGCCACCGACTGCACACGACCTGCGGACAGCCCCCGCATGATCTTCTTCCAGAGGACCGGCGAGACCTCGAAGCCGTAGAGCCGGTCCATGATCCGTCGGGCTTCCTGGGCGTCGACAAGATCTCGGTCGAGGTCGCGGGGATTGGCGATCGCGTTCAGGATCGCGGATTCGGTGATCTCGTGGAACACCATCCGCTTGACCGGCACCTTGGGTTTGAGGACTTCGAGCAGGTGCCAGGCAATGGCTTCCCCTTCGCGATCCTCATCCGTCGCGAGATAGAGCTCGTCGGCGTCCTTCAATAGGGCCTTCAGATGTCGGACGTGGTCCTTCTTGTCGGCGTTGATGACGTAGATCGGCTTGAAGTGGTTGTCGGTGTCCACACCGAGACGGGCCCACTTCTCTCCCTTGTACTCCTTGGGGATCTCGGCCGCGTTCTGCGGAAGGTCCCGTATATGACCGATTGAGGATTCGACCTGGTAACCATCACCCAAAAAACGGGCGATGGTTCGGGCCTTGGCTGGTGACTCGACGATGACAAGCGGGTTTCCCACGGGTGACAGCTAACGAAGCGCTGGGCCCAATGTCAAACAACTCTTCAATCCGTCTTCGATCGGGTCCACGGCCGGTGGCGCTCAGATAGGTTCAACAGCATGAGTTTCGAACCCAGTGAACGTGGTCGCGACCTGATAGCCCGCCTCGAGGACTTCATGGACTCCGAGGTCTACCCGGCCGAAGCCACCTACGAGCAGCAGATGGCGGAACTCGGTGACGTGCACGGTCACCCCCAGATCATCGAGGACCTCAAGGCGTCAGCCCGTGACCGTGGACTGTGGAATCTGTTCATGCCGCATGCGACCGAGTGGACCCCGGACCCGGTTTCGAACCTGGACTATGCGTACCTCGCCGAGATCTCGGGGCGCTCGAGTGGGCTCGCTCCGGAAGCCATGAACTGCGCGGCACCCGATACCGGCAACATGGAAGTGCTGACCCTCTTCGGCAGCGACGCCCAGAAAGAAGAGTGGCTGGTTCCGCTGCTCAACGGTGAGATCCGCTCGGCGTTCGCCATGACCGAACCCGACGTCGCGTCCTCGGACGCCACGAACATCTCGATGAGCATCGAACGCGACGGGGACTCCTACGTACTCAACGGCCGCAAATGGTGGACATCGGGCGCGGCGTCGGAGCGCTGCAAGGTGATGATCGTCATGGGCAAAACCAACCCGGACGCACCGCGACACCTGCAACAGTCCATGATCCTAGTTCCCTTCGACACCCCCGGGGTTACCAAGGTCCGGAACCTTCCGGTCTTCGGATATCAGGACCGCGAGGGTCACTGCGAGGTCGACTTCGACAACGTCCGTGTGCCGGTGACCAACCTGATCGGCCAAGAGGGCGGGGGCTTCGGAATCGCCCAAGCCCGCTTGGGCCCCGGCCGGATCCATCACTGCATGCGCTGCATCGGAATCGCGGAACGGGCACTCGAACTCATGTGTCGGCGTGTCACCAGCCGGGTTGCGTTCGGCGGGCCGTTGTCCAATCAAGGAGTCATCCGCGAGTGGATCGCGGACTCCCGCATCGAAATCGAACAGGCCCGACTCCTGACGCTCAAGGCCGCGTGGCTGATGGACACCGCCGGGTCCAAGGGCGCTGCCGTCGAAATCTCGGCCATCAAGATCGTCGCCCCCAACACCGCTCTGCGGGTCGTCGATCGGGCCATCCAGGCTCACGGAGGCGGCGGTGTCTCGGACGACTTCCCGCTGGCCCGCATGTATGCCGGGCTACGCACCCTCCGTTTCGCGGACGGCCCCGACGAGGTTCACCGTCGCCAGGTCGCCCGCACCGAACTGAACCGCTACGCCGACACTCAATAGGGCTGGATCGGCACTGCGTGTTTGTTGAGATGTCCACAACTTGCGGATAAGTCCATGGGACCGACGCACGCCGCTCCTCACTGCCGTTCCTGGACAGCTTGGAAAGTAGGCGACCCGAAAGGCGAGGTCCGCATGACCTGGCACGCGAAAGAAACTCTCCGTGGCATTTACCCGATCGAGGAACCCGCCGACGCCGAGGAGCTCATCGATCAGTTGATCAGCGAGTTTCTCAACAAGGCTCACCCAGTCGAGGTCCAAGCCCTCGGACGGACACTACGAACCTGGCGAGAACAGATCCTCGCCTGGCATCAAGCCCGCGTTTCGAACGGACCGACTGAAGCCACCAACAACCTCATCAAAAGGACCAAGAGAGTCGGCTTCGGATTCCGCCACTTCAACAACTACCGGACCCGCGTCCTGCTCTACACCGGCAAACCCAACTGGGACCTGCTCGCGACAGTTGCACCCCGGTGAAATCCGAAGAGCCCGCTTCCTTCAGCAGAAGATTCCGGTCTGCCAACTCGACATCGCCTCGATTTCGGAGGGAACAGGACTGTGAACTCGATGCTCTACATAGCGTCAACCACCAAGGGACGAGACCAACCCGAAGCACAGTCATACCTCGATCGGAAAACCGCCGAAGGGAAGACTCGACGCGAGGCCCGGCGAGCCCACAAAGGACACCTCGCCAACCGGGTCATCCGCCGGATGTGGCGTGATGACAAGCGCCGCCAGAATCAACAACCGATCGCGGCTTGACAAGGAAGCGTGCATCAGTCCAGTCCAGCTGCGGCCGTGGTGTGTGACTGGCTACCCCATCAATATATCCGAATAATCCTCTGCCACCAGCTACGGATGGGGTGTGAACTCGACACTATTTGTTCGCTCCTCACCCGACTCCAGTTGCCATTTGAATGTTCGATGAGCTGGCGGAGAAAGAGCTGAGCATCTTCAAACGGCATCGCTTCAACTACGAATGGCTCGCCTTCGGACGGGAGGATCTCCACGACGTGCATGAATTTACCGTATACCGTTCGCATTCCAAACGGCTTTGATAGGTCCAGCTGGTGGCGGCGCCAAACGTTTCTGACGGTTAGGACCGACCCATGAATATCAAATGATACGAAGCAGACTGCACGAATATTTATGAATGCCAGAGTGGTGGCGAGTAGTCCGAGGTTTAGCTGCAAAATTTGGAGAGCTAGTGAATCTGAGATCAGCCGAATCAACAAGTATATTGACCCGCTCAAGAGGGCTAGTACTAGGACCTCAGGACAGTGTTCGAGTCTGGCGATACTTAAGCCGTAGTTGAGTCGCTGATGGGTGTGCATGGGATCAACTACTTCACAATCTGCGACGCAGCGACTCCGGCCCCTACCCATCCAAGGTTTTTCATAAATTGCTGGCGGGCAGCTGAGTTGAGTAGATAGTCACCCCAGACACCTGCGGCTGGATTAGTAGTCAAGAGATATCGCTGGCTCAGTTTGGGCGAATACGAGCCGACCTCAAAGGAAGCGCTATCGATGCCAACTCGATCGTGCTCCCGATGAGAAAGCCCGGTTGCCTAATGGCCTTGGCGTATCCTCCCCAGGAGCGTGCATCATTATGGATATTCTATGATGCAGTCGCTGAAGATGCCAGTCCACAACCCAGTGCGTTAGCAAGTGAGCAGGCTGATAGGACTAGTACTCCTTGAACAATTGGATTCCTTGTTAGGCCTGCACCCCGGCATCCACCGCTTGAGTTGTGACCCGCTAGGCAAAAGAGGCCGTTTAGGTCGGTTTAGTTGATTGGGTCGGTCACATATCCGTAGTCGTTGTTGGTGCCGCCTTCTATGGGGTCGATTTCTAGGAATCGTCCGAGTATGGGGTGGTATTGGCGGGCTCCCATCTCGATTACGGGCTGCAAACCGGCGGCGTGTTCGAGGGGCCGGGAGTGTCCGCCCATCCATGTGTCATCAAAATCACCGGGCCTGG
>JBARXY010000011.1:0-415325 GCA_049647585.1 Microthrixaceae bacterium
GTCACCATCAGCGACAGTGTCTTGTTCTGTGTGGCGGATCTCGTCACGATCCTCACCGACACCCACGGCAACCCGAAACATATGGGCCCCGGGTTCCCGTTCTCGATCCCACCCCAGCCGACAGGCGGGTTCGGAGTCACCGGTGACCAGTATGCCCGCCTGCTCGACGAGTTCGAGGCGGCTCTGCCGGCGAGTTGGGAACACACGAAGTGGCAACTCGAGCGGGGACGACAGATCCGTTACGCCACTGCCGAGCAACGCCGCGCTCTCGCTAGCCGGGATGGCGGATGTGTGTTCCCTGGATGCGACATGCCCCACGCGTGGACCGACGCGCATCATGTCACTTGGTGGCGAAACGGCGGAACAACCGATATCGACCAACTCATCAGCCTCTGTAGACGCCACCACGGCGTAGCCCACATGACCGGCTGGAACGTCACCCTCGACAAACACGGCTGGACCCACTGGAACACCCCCAACGGGCGACACCTCCACGGCCAACGCCACCACACCCAACCCGCCTCAACCAGCACACCGGCAGGCCAGACCGGCCAGACCGGCCAGACCGGCCAGACAGGCCGGACTGGCGGGGGCAAGGGAACCAGCGTCAGTTGCAACGGACTCACGAGTCAAAACGGTCAATGCCGCAACGACGAACGCAGTCCCAGCGGACGCGACGGGAACGGCACCGGCCAAGCCGGCAACGGAAACAGCCCGCCCGGCACCAGACCGCCCGAGGCAAGCCCGCCCGGCGCAGACCCGCCAGACAATCACCCGCCCGGCGCAGACCCACCCGAGGCGAGGCCGCCCGAGGCAAGACCACCCGGCACAGATCCACCCTGTTGCGGGGACAACTAGCCCCAGGCCCCGCTGAAGCAGCGGAGCCGGGCCAACACGAATGAGACGGCAACCCCCGGAACCCACCACAACCCGGGACACGCCGTCACATTCGCGCGCCCGAAATTTCATCCTCAGGCCGGGGACCGGGCGTATGTTGCTAGAGCCAGTCCTTGCGGCGGAACATGAAATAGAGCGACATCGACGCCACCACGATCAGAAGGGCGGACACGAGCACCCCCGACTCCTTGCTGAAGCCGGGATAGGGCACGTTCATTCCGTAGAAGCCCGTGATCAGCGTTGGCACGGCGATGATGGCTGCCCAACCCGTCACCTTCTTCATGGCTTGGTTCTGACGGTAATCACGCAGGCTCAGATTGGTCTCGACGATCGTGGAGACCAGGTCACGAAGCGACTCCGCAGATTCCTCGACTCGAAGCACGTGGTCATAAACATCCTGGAAATAGGGATGGATCTCTTCTGAGACAAGGGATTCCTCGCGACGCATCAGACCGCTGATCACTTCTCGCAGTGGCATAGCCAACCGGTGGAAGCGGATCAGCGCCCGCCCCATTACGAACCAGTGGCGCTGCTCGGACGGCTCGATCGGATGTTCCGCAAAGATGCTGTCACTGACGTCGTCGTAGAAGTCCTCGAATGCCTCTACCACTTGGAAGTAGCCGTCGATCACAACGTCGAGAAGCCCATAGAGCAAGAACCCCACTCCCTTGCCGACGAGGACCGGCGAGTGGTCCCAGTTGGCAACTACGTCATCGATCGAAAAATGGTCTGACTTTCGTACCGTCAGCAGCCACTGCTTGCCGATGAAGGCGTCGATCTCCGTCTCGGCAAGGACGCCCCCTTCCAGACGCACGGCATGACACGAAAGGAAGAGATGCCCTGAGTACTGATCAAGTTTGGGTCGCTGATGTCGGCCCAAGGCATCCTCCACCGCCAGGTGGTGCAGTCCGAGCTCCTCTGAGAGACCATCAAGGTCCTCCTCGGACGGATCACAAAGATCGATCCAGACGATTCGGTCGGTGTGTTCCAGATGGACCGAAACATCATCGACGGGAAAGTTCTCGTTCATCAGAGTTCCCGCCGAATACACCCTCGTCCGAATCTCACTCATTGCGCCTCCGCTTTCGACCCCATGTATATGGCATCTTCGAGCTCGGCCGTAGGATTCGACAATGGGTATATATGGCGAACGTGTGCTTCCCCGACTGGTCAATCTGACGTGCGGCTCCAGCGCACTTGACCGGTGGAGGGCAAGAGTCGCCGAGGGGCTCGAAGGAACCGTCATCGAGGTCGGATTCGGTTCCGGTCACAACGTCCCGTTGTATCCTTCGGCGATCACGAAGGTCTACGCGGTCGAACCGGCAGAGTTGGCTCGCAAGTTAGCCCGGAAGCGGATCGACGCAACCGCGATACCCATCGAATATGTAGGGCTCGACGGTCAATCCATCTCGATCCCCGATGACAGTTGCGACGGAGCACTGTGCACCTTCACTCTGTGCACGATCCCAGACGTCAACGCGGCCCTCGCCGAACTCCGTAGGGTCATCAAGCCAGGCGGGCGATTCCACTTCCTGGAACATGGGCTATCGCCTGATGCGAAGGTCGCCAATCAGCAGCATAAATTCGACCCCCTCCAGGTGAGACTCGCCGGAGGGTGTCACCTGACCCGGGATCCTGCAGAACTCGTCCAAGCTGCAGGTTTCGACCTGGTGGAGGTCTCGTCGCGCTTCGGCAAAGGCCCCAAAGCCTGGTCATGGTTCACCGAAGGCAAAGCTCTGAACCCCTGAGTTTGCCGCAGAGACCTTGCCGGAGAAACCTTGCCGCAGAGACCTTGCCGTGCCTCACCGGGCGGGGTCGGACCGGGCAACTCAGGCTCGTCGCACAGGGTGAAGGTCAGACATTGTTGCGAAGGACTTGTCCGTAGCCGGGACGGTCCCCGAACCCGCTGGCAAACTCGCCGTCGTTCCAAGCGACGCGACCATTGATGAGCACCGCTGGAACGCAATCGTCGTGGCGACGGACCAGACGCTGGATCTCGGGCATCCCGACCATCGTCTCCTCATCGATCGAATCGAGGCGCCCATCGAGTGTGGCCGGGTCGACCACTGCAATATCTGCCCGTTGACCAACTTCGAGTCGACCGGCGTCGATCCCGAGGTAGTCCGCAATTTCACCGGTGAGTCGATACACCGCCTGCTCCGGTGCCAGCAGAACTCGACCCTCGCTCTCAGCGGTCACGACCATGCGCAGCAAATGCAGGGGGAAGTCGTAGTAGGCCATGTTGCGAAGATGGGCACCAGCGTCGGAGAAGCCCACCAAGACGCCCGGGTGGGTCACCACGTACTCCAACTCCCGTAAACGTCCGTTGCCGACCACGGTGTACCAACGCAGGTCGTTCCCGTACTCCTGTTGCAGATCCAAGAAGCACTCGAGCGGGTCGACACCGCGCTGCTCAGCGACTTCGGCGAAGCTCAGACCGACCAGCGACTCATCTGGACAGCCCACGATCTTCGGCTCATGAAGGTCCCTGTGCCAGGCCTTGGGCGAGAACGGATTGCTCCACTGCTTGGCAAAGCGCTCCCGGAACTCGGGGTCTCCGAGCAGGTCTCGTCTGGCGTCGATATCCACTTCGTGGAGCGCCTCGGTTCCTGCTCCAAGTTCCTCCATGACGGGTACTTCCATCCCGTCGACCCACAACTCGAACGGCTGGGGAAGCGACTGCCAACGAAGCTCCCCGTTCAGCGCCTTGTTGACGACTTGGGTCATGAAGCCCGCGACTCGGTGTGTGCCGGGCATCGCTATCGAGTCGACCATCGAAATGACCATCGTGCGCAACGGCTTGCGACCGATCCCCGTCGACATGGCGGCAATGACCGGGATGTTCCAGCGGCCCTGCAGATCGGGCACCATCTGCAACAGCCGCTCCCGACGACGCAGGACCTTGGCGAAGTGTCGGTACTCACTCCACTTGGCATAGACCGACGGTGTCGACTTCGACCGCTCCCGGTCCCCATCGAGCTTGTCCCACGGCAGGGTGTTGAACGACATGCCAAGGAAGCCCGCATCGAGTGCGTCATGGAGATGCCCCGTCATCTGAGCCAATTCGCCACGGGTCGGCTTGACCGACTCGTCCACGGAGCGCCCTAGACCCATCACCGCTGCCCGGACCGCCGAATGTCCGAACATGGCGGTCACGTTGGGTCCGAGCGGAAGTGATTCGAGGTGATCCAGGTACTCGACCGGCCCTTCCCAGTCCTTGATCTTCTCGAGCAGAGGCAACACCACATCTCGTGGAACGGCCTCGACCCGACAGAACTGGTCGGCAAGATCCTCGGCGCTACCGATGGCGAAGGACAGGCCGCACGATCCGACCAGCACCGAGGTGACACCGTGGCGGACCGATTCCGTGAGTGCCGGGGCGATCTCCAACTCGGCGTCATAGTGGGTATGCAGGTCGATGAATCCG
Source organism: Microthrixaceae bacterium (assembly GCA_049647585.1). Taxonomy (GTDB): domain Bacteria; phylum Actinomycetota; class Acidimicrobiia; order Acidimicrobiales; family Microtrichaceae; genus JAGQSZ01. The sequence goes on from JBARXY010000011.1 coordinate 4,325, forward strand.
GGGGTCACCCACTTGCCTGTGGCGTCGATGATCACGGCGTCATTGGGCGGAGTCAGGTCCAGTCCTATCTGGGCGACGATTCCGTCGCGGACCAGCACGTCGGCGACGATTCCCGGGCGCTGTCCCGATCCATCAAAGACGGTTCCGCCGACGATGAGCACGGCGGGGTCTTCGGAAGTGGCGGTTTCAACGGACGCTACGTCGGTGTGTGCCATGGCTGAACTCTACGACCTTCCATCGGATCGTCCCGGCCGTCGGTCGTGATCCGGCTCGGCCTGTCGTGGTCTACGTGGTCTGCGTGGTCTGCCGTGATATGCCGTGTTCCGCTCAGACGCTGGGCACCTGCTACAAATCAGCCCCAATGTCGCTCGGAGCAATTCTGCAAGCATTTCTGACCGTCTTTCCGGCGGAACTTCCGGACAAGACGATGGTCGCCACGATTGTCCTGACAACCCGTTACAAACGACCGCTCTGGGTTTGGGTTGGGGCGGTTAGCGCGTTCAGCATCCACGTCGTGGTGGCGGTCGCGGCGGGAAGCGCCATCGGCCTACTCCCTGAGGTGATCGTCAAGAGTGTGGTGACGGCGCTGTTCGCCATTGGAGCGCTGCTGTTGTTCCGGGCCGCCCGCCAGTCCGAGGAGGAAGAAACCGACGACTTGGTCGTGGCCAACTCCACGATCCGCTCGACCGTTCTGGGCAGCTTCGGGCTCATACTCCTGGCCGAGTGGGGCGACCTGACACAACTGGCCACCGCAAGTCTGGCCGCCAGTAGCGGCAATCCAGTTGCCACCGGAATCGGCGCACTAGTTGCGTTGGCAAGCGTCGCAGCCATCGCAGCAAGCTTCGGCCGACAACTCGTCGCACGCGTGCCCCTGAACAAGGTGAACTACATCGGCGCAGCCGTCTTCACCGGACTCGCCGTGCTCACTCTTGTGGAGTTGGTGAACTAGCCCGGATGCCGCCGATCCGAACACAGCAGTAGCCAGGTTCGGGCTGCAGACGAGCAGCCACCGTCGGCGGCGAATCAAGTCCTTCGATCACCCCCGACAGGAAGTTCAGATTCATGTCGCAGACGAGTTCACGGTGTTCCTCTACCAGGCGGTGGAACGGACAGTTGGCCAGTGCGATCTCACTACATTGCGACCGGTCCGGTTCGTCCCCGGCGATCACCTGAGGCTCGTACCCCTGGGCATCCAGCAGGTCCTCAAGCTGATCCGCACCCTCTTCTCCATCGGCGGTCGCCCGTGCAGCGATATCGCTCCCGGCTGAATAGGCCACCGAACGCAGACACTCGTCGACCGCTACACCCGACGTGGTCGATTCGACCACGGCAGCAGCAAGCAGCGACCCTGCCAGATCGTAGTGACGGTCAGGAACCGACGCCGAGACCTCGGCGCCGCTGGGGCGGTACAGCTTCGAGGGACGTCCGGCCCCGGGCCCTGATCGTCCTGATAGACGCTCGAATCGGGTTTCGAGAATTCCCGCTTCGACCATTTTCTCCAGATGGAAGGCCGCGACCGATCTGGCCATGTCAAGGGCGTCGGCCGCCTCATCGCGGGTCAGCCAACGCTCGGAATGAGCGAGCAAGCGGTACAGGTCCCGCCGCAGCGGCTGCTCAAGCGACGCAATCCCGGCTATTCGACGATCGGCTTCATCAGACTCGGCCATAACTCGATTCTAAAACAAAGATCCTTTGACGCAAGAGCGGATAGTTTCTAAAGTCAGGTCTAATCTCTATTAGAGGGGATCGCCATGACGACAGCATTCGTCCTATCCGGTGGAGGCAGCCTGGGAGCAGTCCAGGTCGGAATGCTCCGTGCCCTTTCAGCCCGGGACATCCACCCCGACGTTCTGGTCGGAACCTCGGTCGGTGCGCTCAACGCCGCCTACGTTGCCGGCAATGGCGACAGCCTCGAATCCCTCAACCATTTGGCCGCCATCTGGACCAAACTCCGCCGACAAGACGTGTTCCCGCTCAACCCACAGCGTCTGCTGGCAGCCGCTGCCGGGCTGTCCAGCTCACTGTGTTCCAATGGCCCGCTCCGTCGGCTGATCAGCTCACATATCGGCTTTGATCGACTCGAGGATGCGCGCATCCCGCTGCACGTCGTCACCACCGACGTTACGAGCGGCAAGGAAGTCCTGTTGTCAAAGGGAAACGCGGTTGATGCGATTCTGGCAAGCTCGGCCATTCCAGCCGTCTTCCCTTCGGTCCGCGTTGACGACTTGGACCTCGTAGACGGTGGTATCGCCGACAATGCAGCTATTTCCCAGGCAATCGACATGGGTGCTCAGACCGTCTACGTCCTGCCGACCGGCTATTCGTGTGCTCTTCCAAGTCCGCCACGCACCTCACTTGCGAGCGCCGTTCACGCACTCACCCTGATGATCGAGCAACGGTTGATTCTCGATGTCGCCCACTACTCCAAGGACGCGGACATCCGAGTCGTTCCACCCCTCTGCCCGCTGTCAGTGTCGTCGAGTGACTTCGGCCAGGCGCACCGATTGCTGACCGAGGCAAGAGACTCAACCGCACGCTGGCTCGATGGACCCGACGTTCACGTGGAGCACCCAGATCGGATCCTGTCCCTGCACAATCACACCACCACAGCCAAGCACCGGACCGTCAGCAGGTAGCGTCACGAGAATGGCTATGGAATTCGATGCAGTGGTCGTTGGCGCGGGTACCGCTGGATCCAATGCCGCATATCAACTGGCAATGCGTGGACTTTCCGTCGCTCTCATCGAACGCCGCACTCTGGCCAGCGCCGGAGCCCAGTGGCACAACGGAGTTCTGGACTGGCAGTTCGAACGGGCCGGACTCCGCCCTTCAGCCCCGCCCGAGCGCTCAACGCCGGTCCCCCGACTCCACATGTTCGACTCCGCCGGTCGCCATGCCTTCACCATGGAGGAGCCACCCACGGTCGCAGCCAACATGTCGCTACTCGGCGACCGGCTCCGGACTCTGGCGGCTGATCATGACGTCCAGATGTTTGACAACGCAACGGATATGGATGTGCGCCTGGAAGGCGATCGGATCGTCTCCATTGGTTTGCGGGCGAGGAACGCAGAGCCGAGGAACGCGGAGCCGGGGGCCGAACTGAGCACTGCCGATGGTTCTGCAACCAGCGAAAAGCTCCAATTCGACGCGACGTTGTTCGTCGATGCGTCGGGACGACATGGTGCGCTGCGAAAGCACTCCCCACTTCTCCAGCGTTGGTGTCCGACTGTGCGCGGGGATGAGCTGTGCTCTGCTTCGGATTTCCGGTTCGAGATTGCCGATCGGACCGGAGCAGATTGTTTTCTTGACCGCCACGGAGCATCCCCGGGCGAGACCATCACGAGCGTCGGGAACGCCGGCGGGTTCTCCACCATCAGCATCACCGTCGCCGATGGACTGGATCAGGTTTCGATTCTGGTCGGCTGCCTGGCCAACGGGCGATACGGAACCGGGCCGAGGATGCTCGACGCGGTGAGAAGATCCAATCCATGGATTGGCGAACCCCGTAGCGGCGGGTCCGGTGTTATTCCACTGCGTCGGCCGTACTCACGATTCACCGCCCCGGGGCTGGCGCTGGTTGGCGACTCCGCCTGCCAGGTGTTCCCGGCCCATGGGTCGGGTATCGGCTTCGGACTGATCGCAGGACGGATGCTGGCCGAAGCGGTAACGGCCTCCAGTCCGCCGGCCGATATCGGCGACGAAACGACGCTTTGGAGTTACCAGGCAGACTTCCAGCGGGAGTTCGGCGGGGCTCTCGCCGCATACGACGGCCTGCGGCGAATGACTACGGCGCTCGGTTCCACAGGCGTCGGCACTATGCTGTCTTCCCGACTCCTGACCGAATCGATGGCCCGATCCGGACTGAACCAGGTCTGGGACACCCCTCCGATAGTCGAGACCGCGAGCATGGCACCACGGTTGGGCCGGACTCCGCGCCTGGCCGCCCAGATACTTCCGATGCTCCTGAGAAGTCAGCTGGCCGGTCGCGTTGCAGGCCGCCATCCCCTCTCGCCTGACCTGGCAGAGATCGAGCGCTGGGACACTCGGGTCAACCGGGCCCTCGGAACGTCGTCCACCTGATCCGGTCCAATTTTCGGTGTCCCGTCCCACCGGGCAGCGTAGGGTCGGTCCAGCTACTGGCTCGGAGGTCGAGATGGACACGGTGACTGGATCAGTGCCCTATGCCTTGGATTGATCCATTCGTAGCCTCGTCCCCCACCGCCCGGGAGATCGCCGATTTTCCCTGGGAAATGACGCCGCTCGGCCCACTTGAGTCGTGGAGCGACGATCTCAGGTCCACCGTGCAGGTATGCCTCGCCAGCACGGCGCCGGTACTGGTTGCATGGGGCCCGGATCTGGTCCGGATATTCAACGCGGCCTACGCAGAACTAGCCGGTGAAGCGAACCTTTCGGGATCATTGGGCGTTGCCATGTCATACATCTGGAGCGACACATGGGGCGAGATGGGCCCCGTACTGGAGGATCTCCAACAAGGAACGTCGAACGGAGCCGTCTTCAGGCGTCACTTCACCAGGGCCGGTCCAGATCAGGACTTGGAGCGGTGGATCGAGTATTCGTGCAGCCGTATTCGCGGTCAGGGTTCCGACAGCGGCATCCTGGTCATGGCTCTGGATGCAACGGACCGAATCGTCACCGAGCGTCATCTGATCTGCCTGCGGGACCTTGCGACCGACCTGCTCGACGCCACGGACCTGACCGACGTGTGTGTCAGAGCCGCACGGATGCTCTCTGCAGGCACCCAGTCACTCCCGTGGGCCGAGTTCCACCTACTTGAGCAGGAGCAGATCATTTGCATCGCAACGACACGCGAGCGCGGGTCGGTTCGACAAAGCGATGAGACCATGCGCCAGGTGATCAGCAGCGGACAATCCAGAGTCATCCAGGGCGAGGCCGGAGTGGTCGATATCCGAACTGGGTCTGCCAGCCAGGCGAGCGCCTATATAGCGCCGCTCGGATTCGAGACGATCGCGGGCGTGTTCGTTGCCGGATTGAATCCAAAACACCAGCTGGACCAGATCTATCTGGCCTTCGTGGACCTCTGCTCCAAGGCGATCAGTGCCGCTGTCGATGCCGCTGCCCGACATTCCGAAGAGCTGCAGACCCAACAGGAGATCTCGACGACACTTCAGTTGGCGATGCTCTCACCGGCGACCGACTCCCCCACGGTCGCGGCGCGTTATGTACCGGCGTCTGGAGGACTGGTGGTCGGAGGCGACTGGTACGACGTCATCGACCTGGGTGGAGGGCTCCAAGCCCTCACTGTGGGGGACTGCGTCGGACACGACCTCGAGTCCGCAGCGATCATGGGCCAGCTCCGCAGCGCCAGTCGAGCTCTACTGATCGAGGGCAACACGCCTGCGCAGGTCCTTCACGCCATGGATCTTTTCGCGGCGGCCATAGACGGGATGGCCTCGACCATGGTGTGTGCGATTCTCGATCCGACAAGGGGCCAGATCACCTACTCCTCCGCCGGCCATCCACCGGGATTGCTGCTGGGCGATGGTCGGTCCACATGGCTGAACCTGGCCGCCGGCACTCCTCTCGGGGTGCGATTCGACGAACGACGTGAAGCCGTCACAGAACTCGCTGACCTGGACTTGGTGTTCTTCTACAGCGACGGCTTGGTGGAACGTCGTGGCGAGTCCCTCGACAGCGGCTTGCGGCGGCTTCGAATGCTGACCGAGCGACATTGGGCGGATCCGGTCCAGCAGTTCGCCGACACCGTGCTCGAAGAAATGACTTCGGGTGGAACTGCCGACGATGTGGTTCTGGTCGCCGCGCGGACCCACACGTCAGCTGCCCCGGTTAGTTGATGATCTGCTTTGCCCGCTCGAAGATCGTGTCGAGCATCTCCTCGGTCAATCGACCGGTGAAGGTGTTCTGCTGGCTCACGTGGTAGCAGCCGATGAGCGTCTGTCCGCCGGGTGCGATGTACTCGACCCCTTGACCGAATTTGGGCTTCGGCTTGAACTTCAGGATCCGTGACGCCTCACCGAAGCCAAAGGCGCCCAAGGCGATGACGACCTTCACCTCGCTCAATAGGTCGAACTCGGCGTCGAGAAACGGACGACAGGCGTCGCGTTCGGCAATCGTCGGCTTGTTGGCCGGGGGCGCACAACGAACGGGCGAAGTTATGTACGCGTCGGTCAACTCAAGCCCGTCGTCGAGCGACACGGCGACAGGCTGGTTGGCATAACCGGCGCGCCAGAGCGCCCGGTACAGCCAGTCACCCGAGCGGTCCCCGGTGAATATCCGTCCGGTCCGGTTTGCTCCGTGGGCTGCTGGTGCCAGGCCGACGATCAACAGACGGGCGGCCGGGTCACCGAAGCCCGGCACTGGCCGGCCCCAGTACTTCTGGTCCTTGAATGAGGCCCGCTTCTCACGTGCCACCCGCTCACGCCACTCGACGAGACGGGGACACCTTCGACAGATGATGATTTGGGCTTCGAGTTCCTCGAGTGTGGTGGGGACGGAGGTGAGGTCGGTCATCTGCGTGAAGCCTAGGATCAAGACGATGGCCCGCCGAAAGAGCTCAAAAGATTCCGCTTCAGCCCTGTTGTTGCTGGTACGTCATGGACAGACAACCACCACCGGGGAACTGCTACCGGGCCGGGCAAAGGGCCTGCACCTAGCCGATAAGGGGATCGAACAGGCTGAACACGTCGCCGCCCGCATCGCAGGCCTCAAGAACGTGGCAGCCGTCTACGCATCGCCGCTGGAGCGGACCCGGGAGACGGCAGCTCCGATCGCCAAGGCCCTCGGCCTGAAGGTGCGCAGCTCAAAGAGTCTGATCGAGTGCGAATTCGGGGACTGGACCGGGTCCGCGCTCAAGGACCTGCGCAAACTGCCGGATTGGTCCAAGGTCCAGAACAGCCCGTCGACATTTCGTTTCCCGAGTGGCGAATCCTTCGACGAGATGCAATCGCGAATCTGGGGTGAGGTTCAGAGACTCGCTGCCGCCCACGCCGGATCGACCGTGGTTGCGGTATCGCATGCCGATCCGATCAAGGCCGCCGTGGCGATGGCCTCGGGAATCCACCTGGACCTCTTCCAGAGGATCGTTATTTCGCCCTGCTCGGTCACTCCGATTCTCATGACAGCTGGTGGGCCGATCATCCTGGCGGTGAACAGCACCGGCGATGACCTGAGCACCCTCGCCCCCTCCTAGGCTCTAGTTCAGATGGATGAACCGATTGAGTTCGACGAACTGGATTCCTTCATACCCGGCGCCATAGGCGAGCCCGGAAATCGGGTCTTCTACATCCAGGCCCGCCGCGGCACGCAGGTCGTGTCGTTCCGACTCGAGAAGGAACAGGTCGGCATGCTCGGGGGCTATCTCGACAGTTTGGTGACGGCAATGGGTTCACCCGACCCGGACCGGGATGTGGCCGGTCTGATCGAGCCCGTGGTGGCGGAATGGATCGTGGGCACCATTACCGTCGGCCTGGATGATTCCGTCGGACTCATCCAGGTCACAGCGGAAGAACTGGTGCCCGAACAGATCGAGTTCGAGGTCGGCGACGATTTCACCGAGGAGGACATCGAGTCACTCCTGAACGAACACGAGATCCAGGCTCCGGCCTCAGCCAGATTCACCCTACGGGGCGAGCAGGCGGCGGCCTTCGCCGAAGCGGCGCAGGAGCTCATCTCTTCCGGTCGTCCCCCTTGCCGCCTGTGCGGCCGTCCCATCGGTCCCGAGGGACACAATTGCCCGCGCTGGAACTAGATGACGGACGAAGCGCTGGACGACAACGAACCTGGCGATGAACCTGGCGATGGACCTGGCGATGGTGACCTGACCCCCTTCGTCTACGAGGCAACCGTTGCACCCGAGGATGCGGCGATTGTCGACCTGCTCTGTCATGGGGAGGTCGCGGTGCGTGGCCTCATGCCCTGGTCGAGCAACGGAACGTACCTCGTCGATGTGACCCACGGCGTCGACCATGCACCCGCCATCTACAAGCCTGAGCAGGGCGAGCAACCCCTCTGGGACTTCCCGGGCGGATTGTGGCGCCGAGAGGTCGCGGCCTACGAGTTGTCAGCTCACATGGGACTGGACCTGGTTCCACCAACTGTGGCCAAGCTCTCGGCGCCGTTCGGTCGCGGATCGCTGCAGGCCTTTGTGCCTGCAAGATTCGACCAGCACTACTTCACGCTTCGCGACGACCCCGAACTGGGACAGCCCCTGCGAGAATTGTGCGCCTTCGACCTCGTTGCGAACTCAGCTGATCGAAAGTCGGGACATTGTCTCGTGGACGCAGCCAATCGACTCTGGGCGATCGACAACGGGCTCACGTTCCACGAGGAGTTCAAGGTCCGAACGGTCCTATGGGACTATGCCGGTGAACCGCTGCCCCAGGCGGTTGCCACAAGACTGGGCGACCTTCTCGACCGAGGCGCGCCTGACGCACTGGCGGAACTGCTGACTCAGGGTGAGCTACTTGCGATGATCATCCGGGCCGAACGCCTCCTCGCCGGCGGATATTTCCCGCATGACCCATCGGGTCGTCGGTATCCCTGGCCTCTCGTCTGAGTCGGGGGTCCGAAAAGCGAAGAACCCCCGGCCCTTTCGGACCGGGGGTTCCCTCAGTTCATCCTCAGTTCGTCCTGGACTGTCAGCCTCGGGCCTGAAGGGCCTCGATCAGCTTCGGCAGGACCTTGTGGACGTCACCGACGATCCCGAGGTCTGCCACCGAGAAGATCGGTGCTTCCGCATCCTTGTTGATCGCGATGATGTTCTTGGAGCCCTTCATCCCGACCAGGTGCTGGGTTGCACCCGAGATGCCGGCGGCGATGTAGACAGTCGGCTTGACGACCTTGCCGGTCTGGCCGACCTGGTAGGAGTAGGGAACCCATCCGGCGTCGACGATCGCCCGTGAGGCACCCGGAGCGGCGTGGAGCAGCTTGGCCAGGTCCTCGACCATCTGGAATTTGTCCTTCTCGCCAAGACCACGGCCGCCAGCGACGACGACCGATGCGTCATCAAGGCTCGGACCGGTCTTTTCCTCGACGAAACGGTTGGTTACGACCGCTGCGCCGGATGCACCGGTGTCCGGAACCGCGAGTTCCTCGACTGCAGCTGCGCCGCCACCGGACTCTTCTGCAGCGAAGGACTTGGGACGGATCAGGAAGATCCCGACCTTGTCGGTCGAGAACTTCGTGTACACGTCGGTCGATCCACCGAAGACGGGCTCGACACCGGTGAGGGCGCCATCGCGCTCGACCAGGTCAACCACGTTGGTGATGACGGGTGCGTCGACCTTGACCGACAGGCGACCTGCAATGTCACGGCCGGCGTAGCTGGTCCCGGCAAGGATAATGTCGGGACCGTTACCGGCCTCGATAGCGGCGGCGATTGCTGCAGCAACGGGTGGTCCGACGAGCTTGGAGTCGTCAATCGCGACGTTCAGGACCTTTGTGGCTCCATTGGCTCCGACTTCGGCGGCAATGGCGGCACCGTTGGTGCTCACTACCTCGACCGTGTCGCCGAGCTGGCGGGCCTTGGCCAGAATCTCGAGTGTCGTGTTGGCTACCTTGCCTTCAGTGGCGTCTGCCAACACCCAGATCTTGGAAATTCCCATGTGATTCTCTTTCGTTCCGGTGTTGGACTCAGATGACCTTGAGGTCGCCGAGGAAGTCGACGATCTTCTGGAAGGCTTCACCATCATCTTCGATGACGGTTCCGGCTTCGCGGGCCTCGGCCTGCGCAACTTCGATGATCTCCTGGCCGGCACCGGCCCATCCGACGCTGGCTGCGTCGATCCCGAGATCGGCGATCGTGACCTGATCGACCGGCTTGGACTTGGCGGCCATGATGCCCTTGAACGAGGGGTAGCGGGGCTCGACCACGCCGGCGGTCACTGAGACCACGGCGGGGAGTGGGCACTCCACCTCGTCATATCCGGCTTCTGTCTGGCGCTGCACCTTGACGGTGCCGCCATCGACGGTGATCTCCTTGGCGAAGGTCACCGACGGGAGCTGCATCAGCTCTGCGATCTGCTCGGGCACGACCCCGGTGTATCCGTCGGAGGACTCGGTCGCGGTCAGGATCAGGTCTGCCGAACCGGCACGCTCGATCGCCTTGGCGAGCACCTTCGAGGTTCCGAGTGCGTCAGAACCGGCGAGGGCATCATCACTGACGAGCACTGCCTTGGCGGCACCCATGGCGAGAGCGGTACGAAGTCCACTCACTTCACCGTTGGGGGCCATCGACACGAGGGTCACCTCGCCGCCACCAGCGGTGTCGACGAGCTGGAGAGCCATTTCGACGCCGTAGCTGTCGGACTCGTCCAGAATGAGCTTCCCATCACGCTTGAGGGTCTTGGTCTGGGGATCCAGCGCACCCGGGTCGGCCGGGTCCGGGATCTGCTTCACGCAAACGACGACGTTCATACTCAGAGCATGCCGCGCGTTACCCATTGGTAACAACTCAGTGGGTGGAGAGCGCTTCCCGAGCGGCTCGGGGCCGGTTGGTGATGATGCTGTCGACACCCAGAGCTGCGAGCTGTCGAATCCTGATCGGGTCATCGACCGTCCAGGGGTTCACTTCGAGCCCGAGGGCCGAGCAACGTTCCATCAACGTCCCGTCGACAAACGGGTCCCACGGATTGATGGCGTTGAAGCCCGAATCCGCCGCTCTCTCAGGTAGATACGGATCGTTGTTCAGATCGAATATCAGGTAGCCGACCGCGATCCCGGTCGAAAGCGACCGGACGCGGGTGAGGGTCGCCTCGTCGAAGCTTGAAACAAGGATCGGCTGGACGGCTGAGCCGGTCATCCGGGATGTGACTTCTGACGCTCCGTCGAGTTCGTTAGAGCACCTCGAAGCCACAAGTTCAACGACCATGTCCGCCACCACCAGATCGTGTGGAACACCTCCGTCGCCTGCGATCTCGGCATCACCCAGGTCGCCCGGGGAGTTCTTGATCTCGATGTTGACCCCCATCCCCACACATGCATCGAGGGCCTCCGAAAGCCGAAGAACCCCGGAAGGAGTGGCATCCGAGGGTGTTGCCCACACTCCCCTGCCATCGGTGAACGCCGCGTCGTGGTGGACGATCAGGTCGCCCGAGCGGTTCAGCCGGACGTCCAATTCGACCCAATCAGCCCCTTCCTCCTTGGCTGCCAGAAAGGCCGCAGCCGTGTTCTCCGGCTGGTTCCAGGAGGCGCCGCGATGGGCACAAATGTCCACGATTTGCTTTTTCACCATCTTCTCGAAACTTTTCCTTTACTCGGGAATCCACCGGCGGTAGCGTGGACTTTGTTCACGAATTCACAAGTCTCCAGCAAACTCTCTCCTGATGAGTTGATCCAACCGGTGTTCAGCACCGAAGGACAGCCGCCGAGGGAATGCGGGGAACTCGGAATTCGAACGACTTAAGTATCCCCCCTATCCCATTCGAGAATCGGACGCGGCTCTCTTCGCGTCCCAACAACCCCGGAGGAATCGTGGCGCTGACCTCGAGCCGAAGCCTGAATACTGCTACTGACAGCTGGAGAGCGAATTCCTCGTGTCGGGACACCGACCCGGATCTGTTCTTCCCAGTGGGCACTACCGGGCCGGCGCTTGAGCAGATTGCAGCGGCCAAGGCCGTGTGCGACACCTGCGATGCAAAGACCGAGTGTCTGGAATTTGCGCTCACCACCAACCAGGACTCCGGCGTTTGGGGCGGAACCTCCGAAGAAGAGCGTCGTAAGCTCCGTCGGGCATGGGTGGCGCAGCAGCGTCGGGCTGCCGCGGCGTCCTGAGCCAGGCCCTTTTCGCTTCATCCAGTTCGATTCATAAAGTTCGATTCATACAGTTCGGCCTCCCGCACCGGGGGGCCGAACCGCGTCAGGGGTGAGTGTCACCGGAACATTCAACTTGACCCTTGTGCCGGGACCCTTGGGAGCGGAATCGGGGGTCGGACCGGCTTCGGATGGGGTCACTCCCCGGGTCGGCCCGAAGCTGATCGTGCCGCCGAGTTCCGAAACCAGACCGGTGACGATCGACAGACCCAGACTGGCCGAACCAGCCTTGTCGGCAGTTGCATCCATGCCGACCCCATCATCGGAAACTGCGATGTCGATGAATCCGACCCGTTTGGCCAGGTCGACGCGCACTTCGGCGGGATTGACGTTCTGCCCGGGTGGGTAGGCGTGGTCAACAACGTTCTGGAGCAGTTCGGCCAGCACCACGGCAAGGGAGGTGGCCACCGGCGACGGCAACTTGCCTGCATCACCCGAGATCAGGACCCGAAGTGGTCGCTCCGGCGACGTGAGCCCCTCCTCGACCATCCTCGACAGCGGCCGGAGGATCTCTGCCAACTCAACCTCGTCACCGTCCTCACGCGACAGCACCTCGTGGACCAGCGCGATTGACCGAATCCTCCTGACCGACTCCTCGATGGCCGCCTTGGCCGAGGGCTCTGTCAGCCTCCTCCCCTGCAGGCGGAGCAACGACGAGATCGTCTGGAGGTTGTTCTTGACCCGGTGATGGATCTCCTTGATGGTCGCGTCCTTCGACACCAGCAGGCGGTCTCGGCTCCGAAGCTCGGAAATGTCATGGATGAGCATCAGAGCGCCGTCGACCCGACCATCGTTGATCAATGGGATGCACCGCAGAACCACACAGGCGTCGTCGCGTTCGACCTCTTCGGCCGCCGGACGGGCACTGAAGAACGCCCGATAGGTGGCTGAAGATTCGGCCCCCAGATCAGCCAGCGTCTGTTGTTCGATCCGCCCGGTCACCCCCAACCGCCGCAGCGCAGAAATGGCGTTCGGTGAACCGAAGTTGATCCGACCCATGTCATCTAGAACGATCGACCCGTCACCCACTCGTGGGCCGCCTGCCGAAAGAACCTCCTCGTCGGCGAAGGGGAACTCCCCCGCCACGATCATGTTCGCCAGGCGGTCGAACGTTTCGAGATAAACGAGTTCAAGTTCGCCGAGGGGGCGGGTCAGCCACACACTGGATTCTCGGGCGACCACGGCCACGACCTTGCCTTGGAACGCCACAGGCATCGCGGTGACCCTTATCCGTTCGACGGACTCGGCCGACTCGACCTCGGTTTCGACCATCCGGCCTGTGCGCGCGGCCTCGGCAACGGCTGGACGCTGGGTCTCGTCACGACTGCGTCCCACCACGTCATCGGGAAACAACGTCTGTCCCGTATTGGGACGCACCTGATTCACGACCAGGAACCGGGATGCCTCGCCGGCACCGGTCGGAATCGGCACGTACAGCAACAGGTCCGAGAACGAAAGGTCAGCAAGCATTCCCCAACTGGCGACCAGACGCTTGAGATGCCTGGCGGCGTCCGCCTCGACCGGAGGTACGACCAAGCCGACGTGTTCGGCTGTGAAGTCCCTGTCGTCCTCTTCCTCGTCGACGGCGTCCGGGGCGTCGTAATCAGGATGACCGAAATCAGGCTTGGGATATCTGGTGCGGGGATGTTCGGACCCGTTCATTTCCAGATCTTGCCACCAAGCGCCAGCAGACCTTCGATCGAATGGATGTCATCTTCGAAATATGGAACAGACCTGGTCAGAGCCGCAGAACGACCAAGCTGCTCGCGCTGCTCCTCTTCACGCCTGGCAACGACCTGGTAGTTCAGGAAACTGGATCCGATCTCGCTGAGCATGTGTTCCAGGCGGGGCTCGAGATCGACCGGTTGACCCTCGATGAGTGGGGCAACCTGCCTGGCAAGCGACGACGCATCGCGCTTGAGAAGGAGTGCAGCCTCGGCGCCCTCGGCGCTCTGGAAGTACTCGGGCAGGACCTTGTTCAGTACCAACGCGCCGACGTGGTAGCCGCGTTTGGTCAGCAGTTCGAGGAAGAACTCGGCTTCTCTGGACGGGGAGACCTCGAGTGTCGAAACCACCACGAACGAGGTACTCGGACTTGCCATCAGGGTCGTGACCGCATCGGCCCGTTCTACGAAACCGTCGTACATGGTCTGGAACAGGATGAAGAATTCGGCGATGTCCTCGAGGAACTGAGTCCCGAGAATTCGGTCCGCAACCATGTAGAAGGGCTTCGAGGCGAAGCCGACCATCCTGGACCGGTACGGGGCGATCAGCCAACGGAGCAGTCGGGACGAGAAGAAGTCCGCCATCCGTTCCGGGGCATCCAGGAAGTCCAGTGCGTTGCGGGTCGGAGGCGTGTCGACGATTACCAGGTCGTAGCGACCAGAGGAGTGAATCTCGTAGAGGCGCTCCATAGCCACGTAGTCATGGCTCTGGATGAACTTTCCGGTGATGTTCTGATAGAGCGGATTGCGCAGAATCGCGTCCCGGGTCTTGGGGTCGGGCGCGTGAAGTCGGATCAGGTCGTCCCAGGACTGCTTCGTGTCGAGCATCGCCGCCCAGAGTTCACCTTGCGGCGTCACCCCTGCTGCCTCGAACGCCGAGTCCGGCACCCGGGTTTCGACGTTGCCGAACTGTTCGAGACCCAACGCACTCGCTAAGCGCCGGGCTGGGTCGACGGTCAGAACCAGGACCTTCATCCCCAGATGGGTGGCTGCAGTAGCTCCGAGCGCTGCGGCGGTTGTCGTCTTACCGACACCGCCCGAGCCCGTCGATATGACCACCTCCCGGGTCGAACAGAGTTCCTCGAGCGTCTTGATCGTCGACTTCGATGCGGATTTAGCCATCAGAATCCGAGCTCCGCGCCGAGTTCCTCAGAGATTCTTGCGGTTGCACGTATTCCGTGGGTCCTGTGGAACAGATAGGGCAGATACAGCAACTCGATCGCCGCCGGCAACCCGTCCCGCAGGCGCATCAGATGGGGCACTCGACCACGACGCAGGCTTACAGCCATGTCGGCACCCTCCAGAACGGTGTCGATTCCCTCGCCGAGGTCCTTGCGGAGCAGTTCGTGGGGTGCAGTGTCGCGAAGCGCCGCGAAGAGTTGTTCGTCGTCGCGGGAGAACAACTCGGGCAGGACGCGGTTGACCACCACCGCCGCGATCGCGATGTCGGTCTCGTCACCCAGACGCTCGATCAGCTCCAGGGTTTCGGCCACAGGCATCTCTTCCGGTGCAGTGACGACCACCACGCCGGTCTGGTCGCTGTCGGTGAGAATTTCGATCATCCAGTCCGTCTGGTTTCTCACCAGGCCGACCTTGACCAGATCGTTGATCGCCACCGGCGACGCGAGTTGCCCCACGACGTGGCCCGTGGCGGAAGCGTCAACCACCACCAGGTCGTAGTTGCGTTCGCGGACCTCGTGGGTCAGCTTGCCGACGGTCAGGACCTCTTTGACTCCCGGGGCCGCGTTGGCGAGGAAGTCGAACGTCGACGCCAGAACACCCAGACGTGAAACCAGTGGCACCTTGAGGAACAGTCGAAGGTATTCCTTGAGCGACTCCTCGGTGTCCATGGACATGGCGAAGAGGCCCTTGCGGACTTCGACCGGCTGAAATTTGAGTGGCCCTACGCCGAGAAACTCGGCCAGATCGCCTTTGGAGTCCACTTCGCAGATCAGGGTGCGCTTGCCCTGATCCGCGGCGAGCATCGCGATTGCCGAGGCAACCGAGGTCTTTCCCACTCCCCCCTTGCCGGTGACGAAGAGGAGGCGCCGATCAAGCAGCCCGTGGGCCATTCAGCTTGAAAATCCGATCGCGCGGCTCTCGGCCGCGCTGCCGATCTCGACGAATGAGATTCGGGCCGAGGGAACTCCGACTTCACGACCCTTGCGGTCGGTCAACCAGAGGACCTTGTCGTCGTCGCCCATTACAGCTTCGACCTGCGCCTTTATGGCGTCCCGGTCGGCGTCGTCGGCCAATTGCAACTCGATCTCACGCGGGGAGTAGGTCACGCCGATGCGTACGTCCACTGGGTCATCTCCTGATGTATTGACCCCGTTTCGTCCGGTTGAGTTCGGCGGGGTGAGGCTTCATGGTATTGACCGGCAGGGACAGCGTCTATGTCACGGGCCCGTCCATCACAGTGGGGCGTCGCTGCCCTGCGATTTATGCCTTGGAATCTCAGAGAATCTTGAGCGCCGGGTTGTAACGGCGGGTCGGGGCAAGGTCGACGTCGATCTGCTCTGCGATCTTGGCGAAAGCCTGAGCGGCTTCAGAATCCGGGTCGACGGCGACTATCGGAGAACCTTGGTCCCCGCCCTCGCGCAATTTTGGAACGAGAGGTATCTGACCCAGCAGCGGAACGTCGATCTTGTCCGCGAGCGCCTGGCCGCCACCTGCTCCGAAGATCTCGTAACGCTTGCCGTCATCTCCTGTGAACCAGGACATGTTCTCGATCACGCCCTTCACATCGAGGCGGACCTTTTCGGCCATGAACGCGGCGCGTTGGGCGACCTTCTGGGCCGCGTCCTGTGGCGTGGTGACCACATACAGTTCCGCGCGAGGAAGAAACTGTGCGAGCGAGATCGAGATGTCGCCCGTCCCCGGAGGCAAGTCCACCACCAGGTAGTCGGGCTCGTCCCAGTAGACGTCGGTCAGGAACTGCTCCAGCGCCTTGTGCAGCATCGGGCCACGCCAGATGACCGGTTGGTCCTCGTCGACGAAGAAGCCCATCGAGATGCAGTTGACCCCGTATGCGAGCGGCGGGACGATCATCTGGTCGATCAGAACCGGCGGCCGCTCTACTCCGAGCATCCTTGGGATCGAGAAGCCCCAAACGTCGGCGTCGACAACAGCGACTCGTTTGCCTTCTCGCTGCGCAAGCGCAATTGCGAGGTTGGTAGTGACCGACGACTTGCCGACACCACCCTTGCCCGATGCGATGAGCAGCACCCGGGTGCGCGAGCCGGGATCGGCAAAGGGAATGCTGCGGCCCTCGGCATGACCGTGGGCCTGTTGGGAGCCTGCGGTCGCCGCCGGATCACCGTGGAGCTTGATGCGTAGGTCCCGTCGTTCTTCGTCGGTCAGAGCGGTGAACTCGACGTCCACCCTCTGATTGAGAACCAGTGCCGCAAGCGCGGTACGGATATCGCGTTCGATGTCTTCCTTGACCGGGTTATCGGGAACGCTCAGGGCTATCAGCACACCCACCGAGGAGTCGTCCACGCGCACCGAGCGGATCATCCCCAGTTCCGCAAGGGTCCGGTGGAGTTCCGGCTCGCGGACCTTGCTCAGTGCTGCTGTGACGTCCTGTTCGGTGATCGGCATGGGGCGAGCTTCCCAAGCGCTGGACAGAAGGGCAAGAAGCCACCCGTTATCGTGACCTCGGTCATAGGGATGCCGGTGTGGGGCATGGGGTTAGGCTGTGCCACGTGGACACCCTCGATCCAACGGAGTTCGCGTCCGTTGTTACGGCGATCACGAGCGCCTTCGGCGATCCGACCAGACGGGATATCTACCTCTTCGTCCAAGGGTCCGAACCGGGTGCAACCGCATCTGAGGTGGCCGAGCATTTCGCTCTGCACGCCAACGTCGCTCGGCACCATCTCGACAAACTGTGCGCCGGCGGATACTTGGAGATCTCGACCGATAGGCCCGCGGGCGCAGCTGGTCGGCCGTCGAAGCGCTACAGGGCACGCGAGCAGAACATGGCCATCAATGTGCCGGTCCGCCAGGACGACCTGCTCATGAAACTGTTGGGACGTTCCTTCGAGGAACTAGGTCTGGAACGGTCAACGGCAATGGCCGAGCAGGTTGGAATCGAATACGGCAGTTCCATGGCAGCGTCCATGGGTGACCAGTCCGCACGCTCGTTCCGCTCCGCGTTGCACGCCATCGCGGACGCACTGTCCTCACACGGTTTCGGCGCACACGCCGAGGTTCAGGGGGACTCCCTCAAGCTCATCACCGAGCACTGCCCCTTCGGGGACCTGGCGGTTGAACATCCCGTCATCTGCGCCCTGGATCGCGGGATGGCAAAGGGGCTGATGGACAACCTCCACAGCGAAACCCATGTTGCGCTCTCAACCGCCACTGAAACCGGCGGCGATCACTGCGTCACCGTCTTCACGAGTACCTCTCCCATCGGCGCAGGACAAGCCGCTCCCCTACCGACCGGCACATCTCGAGCCGAGGCCCAGTAGCAACCTGACAATGCGCGCCTATCTGGACCACGCGTCCACGTCGCCCACCAGAGCCGTCGCTGTGGATCAGATGGTCCGCTGGCTCCGCAGCACCTCCGGTGACCCGGGTCGCATCCACGCCGAAGGGATGGAGTCCCGTGTCGCACTCGAGAGCGCGCGAGAGCAACTCGCTGCACTCCTCGGTGCCCGCCCCCGTGAAGTCGTGTTCACCTCGGGGGCCACCGAGTCCATCGCCATGGCCTGTTGGGGCGCATTGAACAAGTACCCCGAGCGCCGACACGTGGTCTTCAGCGCGGTCGAACATTCAGCTGTCCGTGAGTCCGCCTCCAGGGCCTGGGTCAGCGGTGCCAGCCACACCGAAGTGGGTGTCGACAGACTGGGCCGGGTGGATCCGGATGAGTTGATGTCGGCGGTCCGCGATGACACATGCATGGTGCATGTCCAGTGGGGCAACCACGAGGTCGGGACTCTGCAGCCGGTGGTCGAAATCGTCTCCCGCTGCCGGGAGGCGGGCGTCATGGTCCATGTCGACGCAGCCCAGGCCGCCGGGCGGGTGCCGATCGACTTCGTCGGCCTCGGAGCAGATCTGATGTCGATCTCGGGCCACAAATTCGGAGGTCCCCCCGGAACCGGTGCGCTGTTGGTCCGGCGTGGGCTCAGGCTCGCTCCCCTACTGTTGGGAGGGGACCAGGAACGGGCACGTCGAGCCGGCATGGAGAACGTGCCCAGCATTCTGGGGATGGGCGCTGCGGCAGAAGAACTCGGAACGACGATGTCGAGCGAGGCCGAGCGGTCACGAGAGCTCAGCAACCGGGTCATCCGGTGGGCCGACGAGGCTCAGGGTATTCGTGTGTACGGCGACACGGTCGACCGACTTCCCCACATCGTCTGTCTCGGCATCGACGACATCGAACCGCAGCCGGTTCTTCTAGGACTTGATCAGCGAGGAGTGGCTGTCCACTCCGGTAGTTCCTGCAGCACCGAGTCGCTCGAGCCCTCTCCGGTGCTTGAGGCCATGGGGGCAGACGCCCACCGCTCGCTTCGCATCTCGTTCGGTCATTCGTCGTCCGACATCGAGGTCGGTCGTCTCCTCGATTCACTACCCGCGGTCCTCGCGGGACTTCGCGAGCTGAGCAGTTGACGTGACGGTCTATCTGGTCAGACACGGAAGTGCCGGTACCCGCAATCCGGCTGACAGTCGAGACTCCGACCGTGCTCTGGACTCAACCGGTCTCGCCCAGGCCGAGCTGTTGTCCGACTGGTTGAGCCAGAGGACTATTTCGCACATTGTGTCCAGCCCTTATCTGCGCTGCACCCAGACTGTGGCTCCCCTGGGAAAGGCATTGGGCCTGTTGATCGAAACCGATGACCGACTTGCCGAATCCACTCATGTGGAGGAGGCGTGGAAGTCCCTCAGCGCTTCATCCGACGAGAGCGTCCGATCGCAAGGGGATGTGGTCCTCTGCAGCCACGGGGACGTCATTCCCGATCTGGTTCGCCGTCTTCAACTTCGAGGAATGCGAATCCACGGAAAGTCCGGATTCTCCAAGGGATCGGTATGGGAACTCGCCGGCTGGGATGGCGAACGATTCGACTCGGGCTCCTACATCGTCATCCGTCCCTGACTTGTTTTGCTACTGATTTTTGCCATTGATTTTGCTAGTGAACTTTTCCGGTCCCGGGCCACCTGGGACCGCTAGTGTCGATCAGGTCGCGAGTTGGTCGTTGGAGAGCCAGTGGCCAGTGGGGGAGACCAATGAAGAAAATCTTGTCAACGCGAAAGTCAGCCTTGGCCGTGTTTGCGATCATGGCCGGCCTCTTGGCCGCTGCGTGTAGCCCCGGCGGACCGCCCCCCACGAACTGGAAGGTGTCGCCCAGTTCCATAACCGTCCACCACCAGGAGGACTTCGACGCCGGTGACGAGCCCTACGTGATGCAGCTGGGGTTCCGCGCCAAGCTCGGCGTTCCCAACTCGGCCTCGACTACCTTCGCCTCGCAGTGCTACAGCGGAAAGCTCCCGGCACAGGATGCCGCCCCGTCGGGTACGACCATCACGTTGCCGGCCGGGTCCGCCGACATCAACCTCGGCGATGTCCAGCGCCTCGATCTTGGTGACGTCGCTCTCGACACTGCTCCGCTCGAAATCATCGGGACGCTCACCTTCGTTGCGGAACGTGATGGTGTCTTCCAGAGCTGCGCAATGAGCGATGCCCTCCGGGCCGCACTGTCGGGCACGGTCAAAGATGCGATGGAGCTCCTGATCGCACGCTCTGACGTTCCGCCGACCACCGAGGATCTGGTCAACCTGATCGTGAACAATCTGGGTAACTTCCTCGAAGCGGCAGCAGGTTTGGTCGGAACCGTCATCGAGGGGCTGGGCGATCCTGACGACATCATCGGAGTTGCAGCCCAGATCCATCTGCCCACCTCGGGAGCGCTCACCGACCTGATCAACACCGGGCTCTCCATCGGCGGATTGTTCGCCCCCGGCCTCGACCAGGGCTTCATTCCCGTCGACGGACTTCCCTCGAGCCTGCAGATCAAGGTCGGGACCATCACCCCGTCCAACTCCTACTTCCGCTTCACCTCACCCGGCGTCGACTACACCTACGTCAGCTCGATCACCAACTGAACCGGATCAGCCGCCTGAACCGGACAGATCTGAACCGGATCAGCCGCCTGAACGGTTGGGCACGTTGGGTGCGCTTGGGTCAGGTGGGGTCGTCCCGGCTTCAGTTGACGTGGGCTCGGGTTGGTCCAGGACGGCCTGGACCTGCTCGGGTCCACCTGTCAAGAACGAGATGGTCGGGCGATCATGCCCCTTCAGAGCTGCAAGATCGGCACGCGCTCCATCGGTATCACCCGAGGCAGTCCGCAGCGATGCCCGCATCAATAGGGCGTTCGTGTCCCCGGATTCGAAGCCGATGGCCAGGTCGAGCAGTTCCAAGGCCTTCTTCGGGTCCGGCTTCTCCGCTCCCACCAGGGTGAAGGCCTTTGATACCAGCGCATCGGTATCCCGGGGCGTAGCTGTGAGCACCACGTCGAGGCAGCTGCCAAGCGTCCCGTAGAAGGCCGAATCCAATTGCTTCTTGCCTTCGCTCTCGGCAGCTGCCGCCTTCCAACAGGCGGTCGTCGCAGGGCTCATGTCGCCGAAGAAGATCTTCTGTTCAAGTCCCTGCGACTGGAGAACCTGTATGGCCATCGGGCTGGGGTCGTTGGCGTAGAACTTCGAGACCTCTGCCGCTGCCGCTGCGAAGTCACCCTGGCGGGTCGCAACGACTGCCCGGAACACTCTGACGTCCGAATAGCCGGGGTCGAGTT
This sequence comes from Microthrixaceae bacterium, assembly GCA_049647585.1. GTDB lineage: Bacteria > Actinomycetota > Acidimicrobiia > Acidimicrobiales > Microtrichaceae > JAGQSZ01. The sequence continues at coordinate 25,656 of JBARXY010000011.1, forward strand.
CGACCACACGATCGAAGTTCTTCGTCGCCTCATCAACCCGTTCTGCTCGGACCTGTGCCCACCCTTGATACGTGAGGGCCTCAAGGTTGTCGGGTGCCTTCTCCAGGATTTTCTCGTAGCACTTGATGCCCTTCTCGGGCTCCTGGAAGGACAGGGGCTGACAGGTGGCGAGTTGCTCCCTCAGAGGTCCGGCGGAACCCGTAATGGCGTTGTCACCGCGCTGACCTGAGGTCTTTGCGACAGTTATTCCGGCGACGACGGCGAAACCCAGGATGCCGACGAAGATCAGGGCCGCACGTGCCCGACCCATCGTGGGCCGGCGCGCCTGGTCGAGGCTGGACGCGCCGGCGTCGAGGGCACGGAGCACATCGGCCGCCCGTACCGTGTAGTCGTCCTTCAATGCCTGGTAGTCGACATCGTCCATATCGCCGACGGCGTGTTCGTTCTCTATGTCCTTGAGCGACGACAACAGGTGGTCGCGCTGTTCCTCAAGGCGGGCAAGCTCATCGAGATCTACGCGGCGGGATTCAGAAGTACCGTCAGCCACCGGCCGAGTCCTTCAGTTCCTGGTGAGAATGCGATGGGTCGAGCGCTGCGGCCACCAGGTCCTCGTCCTCGACACTTGCAACGCGATCGGATCGAGCCAGACTCCAGTTCCGAAATGCCATACCCAGAAACAGCATCGCGGCGAAGACGGCAACGACGGGGATGACCCAGACCAGCGCCCCGATTCCGCTCGAGGGAGGAGTCAGCAGAATGTTGTCGTAGCGCGACGCGAAGAAGTTGAGTATCTCGTCGTTGGTCTTGCCCTTGCCCATCTGTTCGGTGATTTCCTGTCGGAACTGCACCGCCACAGGAGCCGACGAACTCGCCACCGACTCCCCCACGCACTCGACGCACTTGATCTGGGATGCGATGTTGAACAGGCGGTTCTGGCTGACACCTTCAGTTGGTGGCGAACCGGCCGACGACACCACGAGCGCCAATGCGATGACCGCCATGAGGGCCCACCAGACCCAACGACGACGCTGACCGTGGGCACTCTTGCCGGACGGAGTTGCAGAAGGCGTTGCGGGGGCGAGAGCTTCTGTATCGGGTCGACTCACGATCCACCCCCATCTGAACCGTCCGCCCCAGACGCACTGGTCAGCTTCTGGATCTGACCTACGACCTCTTTGTAGGTCACCGGCCCCGCGTACTTGACGACCACGACTCCCGACGGGTCGACCAGGAACGACTCGGGCAGCTTCTTAAGTCCGAAGTCCAAGCTGATCGGCCCCGTGTCGCCGCCTATCGCCGGCCAGGAACCTCCGTTGTCGGCGAAGAACTTCCTGGCGTTGGCCTCCGAGTCCTGTGAAACCACGCTCACTATCTGGATCGGTCCGCCGTCGTCCTTGGACAGCTTGCGCAACTCGGGATGCTCGACGACACATGGCGGGCACCATGAGGCGAAGAAGTTGACCAGTACCCATTCGCCACGGAGCTTGTCGATGTCGAACTGTTCCCCATCGATGGTCTTTCCGGCCAAGGGCTTCACCAACTGGCCCAAAAGCGGACTCGTGACCTTGCGCGCATCCTCGCCCTTGGGGCTGACTGCGAAGACCACGACGAGCGCTAGCGCTGCCACTCCGACGATTCCTGCGACAAGCGGGGCGCGCCATCTCATGCGTTCACCACCGCTTCTATCGGTGAGGGCTCCGAGACCGATTGGAGAGGATCTCGTCGACGTCCCGGGAAGATCGAAAGGACTGTTCCGATGAGCATCACTAGACCCCCGATCCACAGCCACGTGACCATCGGCCAGACGATGACCCGCAGACCGAGTGAGGCGTCAGAGTCCGTTGGAGCCCGAGTGATCGCCAACATGATGTCGGAGCGGGGACCCGCCTTGACAGAGGGCGTCGGGATCGTCTGGCCGGACTGCTTGAACCTGTTGAGCCTCGGTTCGTACACCTGGGAGTCGTTGACCTTTATACGGGCGATCATCGAAAGGCGATTGTCGTAGTCGACCGTCTTGGAGTTCAGGTAGGTGAGCGTGTGCCCTGCGACCACTGCGGACTGGCCCTCCTCGAGCGAGAACTCCCCCTGGCTCGAAAAGCTCATCGAAGCTGCCAGCGCGACACCCAGGATGATCGTGCCGATGTGGACGACCATCCCGCCATTGGTCCGCCCTACAAATCCACGCCATCCCTGTCGTCTGGTCGCGAGTGCGATCTGGCGACACGCCGATCCGGCGGCGAACCCACCCAGCGCGAAGGCCAGCAGTGGCGTGACACCGGTTGCGCCAAGAAGAATTGCTACTGCAATTGCCCCCACGCCTGCCCAAGCCGGCCACCAGAGCCGATCACGTAGGAGTTCCGTCGACGCCTTCCTCCACGGCAGGACCGGGGCAATCGCCATCAGCAGCAGCAACGCCAGGCCCAGAGGCGTAGTCATACGGGTGAAGTAGGGAGGTCCGACCGAGAGTGCCTCGCCGGTAATCGCCTCGATGATCAAGGGAAATACGGTCCCCAGCAGAACGACGAATGCCAGCCCTGCAAAGGCGAGGTTGTTGGCCAGGAAAGCCCCCTCGCGCGACAACGGGGAATCGATGCCACCGACCGAGCGGAGTCGATCGCCGCGCCACCCGATCAGTCCGACCGATACGACGACTATCAACGCAAAGAATCCCAGCAGGATGGGACCAACCGCACCCGCGGAGAACGCGTGCACCGACTCGACCACTCCGGAGCGTGTCAGGAACGTTCCCAGAATTGTGAGTGAGAACGTCGCACACAGCAGTGAGAGGTTCCATACCCGAAGCATCCCTCGACGCTCCTGCACCATCACGGAATGGATGAAGGCGGTCCCCGTTAGCCACGGAAGAAGCGAGGCGTTCTCGACGGGATCCCAGCCCCAGAATCCGCCCCAACCAAGGACCTCGTAGCTCCACCAGGCGCCGAGGATGATTCCGGCGGTAAGGAATCCCCAGGCGAAGAGGGTCCAGCGACGGGTTTCCACCAGCCAGCCCTCCCCCACCCTTCCGGTGACCAGGGCTGCGATCGCGAACGCGAACGGCACGGTGAAGCCGACGTAACCCAGGTAGAGCATCGGAGGGTGGAACGCCATGAGGACGTGGTTCTGGAGCAGGGGATTGGGGCCCGGTCCATCGAAGCCGGGTGCCGGCGAGTTGGGAGCGAAGGGATTGGCGGCGGTCAGCATCAGTCCGAAGAAGAACACGGCGACCGAGTACATCGTGATGAGCGCCCAGGTTACGAGCGGGTCATCGAGGCGTTTACGGAACTTGTGTGCAACTGCGACGATGTACCCGGCGAGGATGATTCCCCACAACAGGATCGACCCTTCGAGGGCGGACCACATAGCCGCGATGTTGAACAGCAGCGGGGTTGTCGACGAACCGTTCTCGGCCACGTAGCGCAGCGTGTAGTCACGCTGGATCAGCCCCCGCTGCATGGCGATGACCGCAACAACGGCGCCGAGTGCGACGATCAGCGAGTACGACCGGCCCATCTTCGCAAGGTCTGAGCGCTTGGTTCGCACTGCTCCGACAAGCATGATGATGGCCAGGATCGAGCCGCCGAAGGCGACGATCACTCCGGCCAGTCCGAGGGCTCTGTTCACCCTGCGGACCCGTTGCGGTTCTTGACGTCCGTTTCGGCGTCCTTAAGCCGATCCGAATGCTTCTCGTCGTAGTTGTTGTCGTGGCGGATGATGATTTCGTCGCTGTGGAAGTCATCGCCTACGAACTCGCCCTCGAGTACCACGGGAATCTCGGAGGAGAACAACTCCGGCGGAGCCCCCTTGTGGGTGACATGCACCTGTGCGTCGCCGTACGCAACGGTGAAGTCCACTCCGTCGGCCGACTGCTTGATCGATCCTTCGATCACGTTGCCCTGCATGCGGAAGCGTTTGCCGTCGATCTCGGCCTTCTTCACGACTGCCTCATCGACGTTGTAATAGAACATCGAAGCATCGCTCAGACCCTTGAAGATGATCCCGCCGAGAACTGCGATCAGTATCGCGATTCCTCCGATGGCAATCAGTTTGCGGCCACTCGAAACCGAACCGCCCCGAGGTTTGCTGGCTGGCCGTGGAGTTACATCCAGGCCCCCGGAGGTCGCGTCCTGCGATTCCTCGTCATCAGCACCGCCACCGAGCGGCGACCGGGGGTTCACATCCACCTCCGCTGTTCGGGTGGGACGACCCGGGACAGCTTGCGTCCCCGGAGAATCACGCTGAGCCCGTAGCCCCCGACCGCTCCGAACGTAACCACCCACGCGAGTGCGATGTACAGATTGGTGCTCACGAAGAGACTCCCTTCGGGTTGGTGCTTTCAAGTCTGCGTTCAGCCAAGGCAACTTCGAATTCGACGTCGGCCGCGCGCTCTGCGAGGAAGGCGACCCGGAACCGATGGACCAGAAGCCAGGCGAACACCAGGATTCCGGCGATCATCGACGTGTACATGGCGAACAGTTGGGTACCGCCCATGTTGGGATCGATGGTGCCGAGCACGGTCTCGGCCTGGTGGAGTCCCCGCCACCAGTCGACCGCCTTGTGAACGATGGGGATATTGACCACGGCCACAAGCCCGACGACAGCACACCTGGTTGCCCGGGTGCGGGCGTCGGCTGGAACCTGGCGAACCGCCAAGTAGCCGAGATACATGATCAGCAGCACCGCTGATGTGGTCAGGCGTGGCTCCCAGCGCCAGAAGACGCCCCAGGTCACCTTGCCCCAGAGCGCACCGTCGATGATCGTCACCGCAAAGAACAGGACGCCGATCTCGGCAGATGCTGCGGCCAACAGGTCCCAGAACTCGCTGCGCTTCCACAGGTACATCACCGAGCCGACAGCGGTCACGATGAACGCCATGTACGCGGCCAGGACAGTCGGCACGTGCAGGTAGATGATGCGGATGGTGTTCTCGAGCTGGGCGTCGGGGGCGCTGATTATCAACCCGTACACCCCTCCCAGACCCACGGCGATCAGGGCGGCGATTCCCAGGGCGCGTGTCCCGACCGAACCCGTACCGGACGCGGCCTTGCCACGATCGGCAACCGCTGGTGATGTCATGAATCCTCCAGAAGCGGTCGGAACAGGATTGAACCGAGCGCCAGATACAACAGGGCGAACAGGGCGAGAAGTGCGGCCCATGGCCAGCCACTGACAGCTTCGCGCTCAAGTGACACTTCGAACCCACGGCTAGCTGAGATCAACACAGGCGCCAATAGGGGCAGCAGCAGCAGAGGCAGTAACGTGTCCCTGCTCCGTAGACGTGCTGCCAGTGCGCCGTAGATGGATCCGGACGCCGCAATTCCGACTGTCGTGACGATCGCGATCACGATCAACAGCGGTAGGCCAACCAGTTCGGTGTCGTAGAAAACTGCCACACCGAAGGCCAGCACCACCTCGAGTGCGAGCAGTTGCACCACGAGTGCCGCGACCTTGCCGAAGAAGATCGATGCCGGAGCCATGCCCGATAGTCGCAGGGCTTCGAGGATTCCGTCCTCCGCCTCTACACCGAAGCTCCGCTGAAGTGTGAGTACCGACGAGAACAGGACAGTCACCCAGAACAGGCCAGGGGTGGCCTTGCGGAGCACTCCCCTGTCCGGATCCAGAGCGAAAGCGAACAACAACAGAACGAGTACCGCGAACGGCAGTACCTGGGCGATGCCGATACGGGACCGACGCTCCAGGCGCAGATCCTTGGCGGCCACCAGTAGCGCGTCCCTGATCATGGGGCCACCACCTCGGACTCGATCGAGTCGGGATCCAGTACGACGCCGCCCGAAAGGTTGACGGTGCGGTCAGCCACGCCTTCGGCCCGGTCCAATTCATGGGAGGCGAACAAGACCGTCGCGCCACTTGCTGCGGCCTCCCTGATCAGGTCATCGATCGTGTCGCGCCCGGCGGCATCGAGTCCGGCGTGGGGTTCGTCCAACAACCAGAGTTCCGGACGACGACAGACCATCGACGCGAACGAGACTCTTCGCCTCTGTCCCGCCGAAAGGGCGCGAACCGGCAGGTCCAACAGCCGCGAGGCCACCCCGAGCCGATCGAGTGCCGCACGGCCGTCCGAAACCGAGGCTCCCGATGCCCGCGCCCAGAAGTCGACGTTCTCAACCACCGTGAGGTCCTCGTAGAGAAACGTCGCATGTCCCAGCAGGCCGACCCGGCGGCGAACTGCGCTGCGGTTCTTCACCAGATCTTCTCCCAGCACCTCGACCGTCCCAGACGAAATCGGCATGAGCCCGGCGCAGACTCTGAGCAGCGTGGTCTTTCCGGCGCCGTTGTGACCGCGCAGAAGCACGACCTGGCCAGCGAAGACATCAAGGTCGGCGCCTGCAAGTGCAGGAAAACGGCCGATCATTGCGACCGCGGATCGAAGACGGACTATCTGGTCCAAGACAACTGGTCCAAAGCAGGAGGGGGCGCTACGCAGACCGGGATGGTCCTCCAGAGCCACAACACGGTACCGGCTGGGCAGTGTCGGGGGCCAAGGCGCCTGAGGAGACTTGCGGACGGTGTGGAGCAAATCGCTCGAATACCGGTACGGTTGGCGCGTGTTCGGACGCATTTTGAGTGGTTTGGGTAGGGCCTTGATAATTGCCGGGGTACTCGTCCTCGGTTTCGTGGGGTATCAGCTCTGGGGAACGAGCGTCGAGGCATCGCGGGGGCAGTCGGACCTCAAGGTGTCGCTCGCCGCTGATCTCGGCGAGTCCGATGTGTCACGCGTGAATCTGACGGACCTGACCAAGGCGCTCGCCAAGAACGAGCCCGAGACTGCACCCGCGATGGAGGCACCGCCCGAGGGCGAGGCTCTCGGTGTCATTTCGATCCCTCGAATCGATCTGAAGCAGATCATCATTTCGGGGGTGGGTCGTGCGGATCTGAAGAAGGGTCCGGGTCATTATCCGGGGACTCCGATGCCCGGCCAGGCCGGAAACGCAGCAATCGCAGGCCACAGAACGACCTACGGAGCACCGTTCAACAGGATCGACGAACTGATCCCCGGCGACGAGATCGTCGTTTCGACCCGCCAGGGCGAGTTCACCTACCAGGTGATCCCGGCCCCAGGTCAGAAGGAGCAGGCCTGGTACGCGGTCAAGCCGAACCAGGTCGAAGTTCTCGACAACATGGGCGACAACCGGTTGACCCTCACCGCCTGCCATCCGAAGTACTCGGCCAAGGAGCGCATCATCGTGCAGGCCGTACTGAAGACGCCCGCAGCCCAGACGGCCGTGGCGGCCGTACCGGCATCGACGACTGCCAAGCCCACCTCGGGTGCCGACACGGTCTCGCGGACCGCCGAACAGTTCGATGAAGGTCTGAGCGGAGATTCCTCTGCGTTGCTACCTGCGTTGTTGTTCGGACTCGGGGCGGCAGTCGTTGCAGGGCTGGCAGCATTTATAAAGAAGTACACAAACCCTTGGGCGGCATGGGTGGTCGCCACTCCGGCGATCTTGGTCCTCATCTGGTTCGGATACGTCTACATGGACCGCTACCTTCCGACGCTGTGAGGCCACGCCCGGCGAGGCCGACCATTCTGGTGGGAATGCTGCTGCTGACCATCTGTCTCACCGCCTGGCTGACGGGCTGTGGTGGGTCCAGCCCAAACGACTCGGACGCCGCCGATACCCCCGCGTCGACGCCGAGTTCGACGTCGACCACCGTGCGGACAGGGCCCCCGCCGGGGTCCGAACTGGGCGGAATCGTCGACCTTGATTCCGGCAACTGCTTCGACCCAGTGACGGACCCGGGTTCCTCCGACCGGGCCGTATGGAAGCTCAACTGTGGCGATCCCCACACCTACGAGGTGTTCGCCGTCATCGACTACGACGCCAAGGGCTCCGGAGGAGGCATGCCCTATCCGGGCGTCCCCGCGGTTCAGGACTGGTCGGAGCAGATGTGTTATGCCCAGTTCGAGCCGTTCGTGGGAGTCCGTTGGACCATCTCGGAACTCGACATAAAGACCTGGTGGCCCTCGAACGAGTCGTGGGACCAGGGCGATCGACAGGTTCTCTGCACGGTCATGTCGACCGACGGATCACGACTTGCAGGCACCGAGCGGGGCTCAAAGCACTGAGCTTTCGAGCTCACCTACCGCTGAAATTGGGCGGACGGCGGTCCCGGAATGCCTGCTGGCCTTCGACGAGGTCCTCCGAGGTCCACGCCTTGGTGAATGCTGCGACGTATGCACCGTCGGGATCGGCGGTTTCGGGGGCCTGTTCCAGGAGATTCAGGCCCAGTTTCGAGCCTGCGAGAGCTAGCGGAGCGAGCTTCGCTATCTTCTCGGCCAACGAATCGGCGGCTGCGAGCGACCGGGTGCCCGGGCCATCTTGGGCGTCTGCCCCAGCGGTCTCCTCGGCGTCTGGTCCGTCGATTAGCTCGTGGATCAGGCCCACCTGGTGGGCGCGCCCCGCGGTGATCGGTTCAGCCGTAAGAAGCATCTGTCGGGCGGTCGAGTGTCCCGCGAGCAACGCCAGGCGCTGCACCGTCCAGTGGTCCACCATCAGACCGAGCTTCGCCACTGGGACAGCGAAGCGGGATTCGGGCGTAGCAACACGCAGGTCGCACGCCATCGCAAGTTGCATACCGAGTCCCATGCAGGCACCGGAAATAGCTGCGATCGTCGGAAACTCCAGACCGGCGAGACGATCCAGAACACCACGCAGCACCTTTGTGAACTCAAGGTCCTCGAGTTCCTTCAGGTCGGCGCCACTGCAGAACTGATCCGAGGACCCTGAAATCACCAGAACGCGGATGTCGTCTGAATCGATCTCAGTCAGCGCCCCAGCGAGTTCATCGAGTGCCTGACGATTGATGGCGTTCCGGCGGTCCGGCCGGTCGATGAGGACGTGGCCGACCCTCGCGGTCGACCGGTAGGTGATGATCGCCACCGGGAATCAGCCCGGTGAGCCCGGAGTCCAGATCATCGCCCAGAGGGCTACGACCAGGAGAATGTGCAGGACACCCGTGAGCGCAGCTGCGGACTTCGACTCGTTGCGCTGGGCACGGATGAGGAAGAAGAGCACCGCCGCCGTGATGATCCACACCGTGAATCCGACCGAGATCCAGGCCTCATCGAAGACCTTTCGACCAGAAGTCCGCATCGAGTAGGCCCGACCAATTCCGGTTGCGATCAGGACGAGTAGCGCCGGGGCCTGGATGTAGGTGCCGACCTTGGCGAAGGCCGCTCCTGTTCCGGGTACCGTCTGGGCGATTATCGGCTCCGAGAACAGGACTCCGAACGCCACGATTGCCGACAAAATATGAAGGAACAGCCAAATATCCACGCCGGAGGTTCTAGTCGACCCGACAGAACACTGCCCGTCCAGCGGTGCCGACTAGCGTCGCGGCCGTGGCCCTCGTCCTGACCGTTCTTGCCATTGCGATTGGCGCAGTGCTCGGGTTGCGCTGGGGTGGAAGCCTCGACAACGCGTTGCAGTGGCGCCCTCCGTTGTGGCAGGCGCTTGTCGGAGGAGTCGTCGTACTAGCTCTGGTCGACCTCGTCGGCCTCGACGGTTGGTTCGCGGCCTTCGTCGTTCTGGTCGCGACCGCTGCAGTCCTCGCATTTGCAGTGGTGAATGTCCGGATCGGCGGGATGGTTCTGTTGGTCGCCGGGGTCGGACTGAATTTCCTGGTCACCCTTCTCAACTGGGGTATGCCGGTGCGGGCAAATGCCCTTGTTAGTGCAAACATCGTAGAAGAGAAAGATCTGCCGAACGTGGTGCTCAGCGGTGGTCGATCGATCACAGGAGGAGCAGTTTTCGGATTCCTGGGCGATGTCATCCCTCTCCCGTGGGGACAGGTGATTTCGATCGGAGACCTACTTCTACTGGTCGGGACCTGCCTGGTGACGGCGAATGTCCTTCGTGCCTACCAGGTCGGAGGCGGACGTCGGGGCTATGGCGGGCGCCGAGGAACCCAGGACTATTCGATAGCCATGGAAGCCCTTGGGCGCGGGCCAGCTCCTCGCCGGGGCCCGGGACTGCATCCCTCCCGGATGAACCAGCGCAGACCCCAGCGCGGACCACAACGCGGACCAGAACGCGGACCACAACGCGGACCCCAGCGTGGACCGCAGCGACGACCGCCAGAACGCAGAGCCCAGCAGCCGGGCACGAAGCTGGGCGGCTCCGGCCGCAGCCGTAATGGTCGGGCGCGCTAGGCGCTAGGGCTAGGGGCTAGGGCTAGGCGCTAGGGGCTAGGGCTAGGCGCCCGCCGTCCTACGCAGAGCGCTTCGCGGGGACACCGACCCGGTGACAGCCACGGCCAGTAGGTGTCTCATATCGAGGCCGGAACACACCGGCCCGATATAGGAGAACTCCATGGCCCAACTCGGACTTGATCCAGAACAGATGGCAGTACTGCAGAAGGCGCTCCAGCGCGAAGCCACCACGATTCGTGCACTCGCCAAGCAACTCGACAGCCAGCTGAAGTCGGCCTGGTGGAAGGGCAAGGACGCAGACCGCTTCCGATCCGAATGGGACGGCGGTCACAGGGCGCAACTCGAGAAAGTCTCAGCCGCCCTCGAAGGTGCAGCCAAGACGGTCGCAACCAACGTCACCCAACAGACTCAGGCCAGTCAGGGCTGATCCGGCCGACGACGGTCCCAACCATCTTCCCCTCAGCTGATCGCAATGAGACTCCTCCTGAGACTCGACAACAGCGTCGGTGCTCCTATCGCGCTGGAAGTCACCCTCGCCGATGATGCAACGGTCGGTGAACTCGCAGATCACCTGAGCGAAATGACCGGTCAGGTTGGCGGTCTAACCCTGGATGGCCTTGACCGCAGCTCGCAGGTAGTCACCCATGGCCCCCGGTCCGGCACCACGGTTCGACTCGTCGAACCGGTTGAGCTCGCCGAATCGGTGGCCTGGGCACCTGTTCATGTGCTGCTCCGCGGCACCGATCCCGAAGTCAACGGAACTGCCCAGTCCCTCCGCTACGGGTCCAACGAAGTGGCCGGTGTCCTGATCCACATCTCTGAGCTGGTCGAGGTCCGCTCCACCGGTGCGACTACGCCTCTGGTCAACGGTCAACGCGTTCTGGGCTCACGTCGACTCAGCAGTGGCGACCTGGTGACACTCGATTCCGGTTACGGGTCGGAGGGCGCCTTCGTCATCCATGTGACCGACACGCTGGAGCCTCCGGCAACCGCGGGCCCTCACATTCCTCACCGGTCATCCCGCAGGGTCGAGCTGGACCTCAGCGCCGTCCATCTGGATCTGCCGACTCCTCCCGAACACATTCGGCTGCCTGGATTTCCTGTCCTGTCAGCCGTCGTACCACTGCTGATGGGCGCAGGTCTCTGGCTCGCAACGCGCTCAGCTGCCAGTTCGGTGTTCATCGTCTTCAGCTTCGTCTACGTAGTTGCTTCAGGTCTCGAATCCCGGCGCGAGGCCCGGGCCGACGAGCAGTTCCGCCTCGAGCAATTCCGCGCCGATCTTGAAGAGGCCGAGGAGCTGATCTCACAGCGCCACCGCGAAGAACAGGAGCACCGGTCCAATCACTGCCCAACCGTCAAGGACCTCACCTCGCTCATCCTGTCGCGATCGGAAAGGGTCTGGGAGCGCCCCGGTGACGAGGCAGACCAGAGGCCACTCAGCATCCGGGTAGGTCGGGGGCGCACAACCACCTCCACCCACATCAAGGTTCCTCACAACGGCAGGAGGGATCTACGTAGGGAACTCGCGACGATCGCCGAGGATCGATCTCTCGCCGAACTTCCACTTACCGTCGATATGGATGCCGGTGGCGGCCTGGCACTGATCGGGCGTGGTGAGGTGACCACCGATGTTGCCCGCTGGATCCTCGTTCAACTGGCTGCTCTGGTGGCGCCGGACGACCTGCGGATCATCGTGCTCTGCGACGCGCTCCGTAAATCGGCGTGGCACTGGTCGTCGTGGCTACCGCATGTCCAACACGCAGGCGTGACCCAACGCAGCATCGTTGTGGTCGATGGAGCAACCGACTCCGAGGTCGAAACCGCGTTGTCCCTACTACCCGAGGGCTCAGCCCGACTTCTCTGGCTGAGTCCGACCCGCGCAGGAATTCCCAAACGACTCAATCAGGTATTCGACCTCGGCAATCGGCCGACTCTCCAGGTGAGCAGTCCCCACCCGTCCGGTGAAGTCGTTCCTACCGACCCTGCCCACTCGGGCGAGGTTCCCCGTCGGATGCCGGTCGAAGATTTGAACGTAGAGGACATGACGGACGACCAGGCACTGCCGTTGGCGCGCTGTTTGGCGCCGCTCGTGCCGTCCCGATCGCTTCTCGATCACCGCATGAGCGACCCGAATCTTGGCGACAGTGTGCGCCTCGGAGACGTCCTCGCCGATCGGGACATGCTCCATTCGGCCGATGCTGTTCTCGATCAGTGGTCGCTTTCGGGGCCACAATTCGGTCTGGGCGCGCCCGTCGGCCGAGCTGGTCATGGGGTTATCCACCTCGACCTGAAAGCCGATGGACCCCACGCCCTGGTCGCCGGAACGACCGGATCAGGCAAGAGTGAATTCCTCCGTTCGATGGTTGCATCGCTGGCGCTTCACAATGGGCCCGATCGACTGACATTCCTACTTGTCGACTACAAGGGCGGCGCGGCATTCAACTCTCTGGACCAACTCCCCCATTCCGTCGGGATGATCACCGACCTGAGCCCCGAATTGGCCGAGCGGGCGCTCGTATCCCTCCGGGCCGAGGTTCTGCGTCGTGAGAAGGTCCTGGCAAGGCTGGGGTTCGTCGATCTGGACGAAGCCTTCATTGCGGCGTCCGCAACCGGCGGATTGTCGTCCGCTCCTGTTCCGCCTTCGCTCGTGGTTGTCGTCGACGAGTTCGCAACCCTCGCCCGTGAGCTCCCCGACTTCGTGGACGGACTCGTTGACATAGCCCAGCGGGGTCGGAGTCTCGGCATCCACCTGATCTTGGCGACTCAGCGACCAGCCGGCGTGGTAACCGATTCGATCCGGGCCAACACTTCCTTGAGGGTGGCACTTCGCGTTGCGGACCCCGACGACAGCACCGATGTCGTCGACTCACCGGACGCAGCCGACCTACCGCGCACCTCACCTGGCCGAGCGCTGGTGCGGATCGGGTCCTCACCGTCCGTTCAGGTGCAGTTCGCCTACTCGGCGGCCCCCTCGGAGCGACCCCCACGTGTATCTACCACCAGCCTGGGGGCGGGTCCGATAGCGGCCCAGGTGAACGGAGTCGCTCCGACAGGTGGCCCCCATGGGCCGGGCGGCGTGGCCAACGGTTCGACGGAGCTATCCCTTGCGATAGCAACTGCTCGGGCCGCGGCTGCTGCCAACGGTTCACCTCCGCCCCTGCGACCCTGGGTGCCACCATTACCCGAGGTGGTTCAACTGGATGGACTGTCGGATGGCCTGGTGGATGGACTGGCTGGAGCAACCTGGGGCACATTCGCCATCGGCCTGATCGATCGACCATCACGACAGAGCGTCGATCCGCTGGTGGTCGACTTGTCGGCTTGTGGCGGAGTGCTGGTGATCGGCGCAGGTGGCTCGGGTCGATCAAGCACATTGGCGGCCATCGGCTGCTCGTCCAAGGCAGAGGTACATCTGATCGGTCCGCAGCGCGGCGTGTACGCCGACAGCTCGGAGCTTGAGTGGCTGGGCGACGCGATCGATCCAACGGATGCCGAGCGGACCCTGAGGCTGCTCCGATCAGCGGTTGCTCAGATCGCCGAGCACCGAACGACAGGTGACACGCGGCCCGAAGCGGGTCAGGTGGACCAGAACGGCCCCGGCACGCGACTCATTCTCCTCGACGATTATTCAGCATTCGAGGAATTCCACGAGAGGGTCAACCGGGGAGAAGCCCTTGATCTTGTGAACCGGATCGCGCGAGAGGGCCGCTCAGCTGGCGTCCACATCGCAATTTCGGCCCATCGCCGCATCGAGGTCCCCCCAGCGCTGGCGTCGAGCCTGGGAATGCACATCCTGCTCAGATGCGCGACCGAGGACGATGCCTCGATGCTCGGACTGGACGTAGCTGCAGCATCGAAAGACCTTCCCCCCGGCCGAGGTCATGTCAACGGCGAGGTCGTCCAGATCGCCCTCCCTCGGTCGGCCCCAGACGGGCTCGCACGCCCGTCCGCCGCGTCACGCATCGCTTCGCTTCCGGAGCGCGTGGAACTCGCGGACCTACTGCAGGCCCCCGGAATCGCCGAACATGATCCGAACGAGGTTGGAACCACCGAAATTGGAGCTACAGAATCGGGTGCCGCAATTTGGAGTTCGCTCCTGGTGGGTGTGAACGGCGACGACCTGACTCCCACCAGACTGAATCTGGAGCACTCACACCTGGTGGTGGCCGGCCCTCGACGAAGCGGCCGCACCACGACTCTTGAACTACTCGCCGCAGTTCTCGAAGCCTCGGCGTTACGACGGACACCGGCGCTGGGCACAACTCGCGCGGCTGGGTCATACCTGTTGAGCGCCCGAGCCGTGCAGCGCCCGGACAGGTGGACCGGAGTGCTGAACGCTTCGGAATCGCGCATCTTGGCGGACGCCGAGGGTGACTCCGGGCATCGCCTCGCCGAACTCCGATGCTTCTTCGAGACGGTCTCGACGAGCGCTCTCGGGGGAACACCGACGCTTCTCGCGGTCGACGACTTCCCGGATCTACTCGATTCACCTCTGGAAGGCGCTGTCGAATCGGGTCTCGCGGACCTAGTGGAACTATCCGAACGGGCTCCGCTGCGCATCGTCCTCAGCGGTGAGGTCGACGCCATCAGCCGCTCCTTCAGCAGCACTCTGACTCGTGTGCGAGCCGGTCGAACCGCCATCCTGATCCAGCCCGATCCGGATGTTCACGGCTCGATCGCCCATTGCGACATCCCCCGCCGCGACGAGCTCAGGCCGATGGCGGGACGAGGATGGCTGGTCAGCGATTCACAGCCCTCGCCGATCCAGCTCGCCCACCCCTGACTCCGCTGCTCCAACGGCCTGATCCAACGGCCTGTTAATCGGCCGTTGGGCTCCGAGGTTGACGGCCCCGGAGCCCTGGAGTTCAGGCGGCCCTGCCCGTCACGGTGTCGAGTAGGCCCAACTCTTCGAGACTGACTAGGGGAACACCGAGAGCGTGCTCCACAAGCCGACGACGCCGGTCGGTTGCGCTGGCACCCAGATCCCCATGGACCCCGGACACTCCCGCTCGCTGAAGCTTCTCGCATAGGTGGTCGAGTTTGCGATTGAACTTCGTGATCGACCAGCCGAGACGCGACGCACCATGTCGGTTGGTCAGAACCGACGGTTCGGCCCGGTTGGGATTCAGCAAGGACTCCTCACACATTGCGAGCAGCAACAGTCGCTGCTCGTCGTTGAGGTCGACACGACCCCAGTCGATCGTCTCGGTGCCGCCTATCCCGTCAGGCCCCAGCAGGTCGGTGTCCCATTCGAATTCTTCGAGCTCACCACTGATCTCGTAGCGGGTGGGCCCGGCGGTGAAACCACAGGTGAACTGTCCGTAGAGCAGGGCCGCAGCCTTGCCCGGCGCAGCCAGTGCCGAACTGGGCCCCGTCTGGTCCCGGACCTCGACCGATTGTCGGCGTGAGATGTTCTCAACCCGCCAGGCGCCGTCGGTACAGACGAACCGTCCGACGATCCGGTGCATATAGGGATTCTCGTCAATGACAAGATCACCGCAGCGACCGAAGGTGAGCTCCTGATCTGGGGTGAGCGTGAACTCCTCGCCGCAGAATTCCAGGTACAGGTTCTGGGTCATCGCCGGACTCCCTCCGAATCAGAGGTCGAGCGGGACAGAGTGGCTACTTCGCAGTCGCGGGCAGTCGATTGGTAGGATTTATGAAGCATTGCAGGATATTAGCTACCTTTTCGATGCTTTTCATTACATCCAGTTAACTAGCTCCGTTGGCTGGTGAGCCAGCCATACAGGTGCCAAGCACCGCCCAAGATTGCGGGACGGCACCGCCAGGCCGAGCGGTATCGGCGTCCCAGTATTCGGCGAAGCCCGAGGTGTCCATCCCCCGCCGCGTTCGCCCCGCAACCCCGGCCGCCAGGTCGGCACGACCGACCCGCGTGATGGCGAGCCACATCAGGTAGTCCAGTTGTGGCCATGTCGGCCCCCTCCAGTAGCTGCCCCTCCGGAATCGGGGCTCATCGGGATGGACCTGCCACAGGCCGAACTGACCACCGAAGGCATCGGTGTCGATCAACTGTGCCAGCACATCGGCGACGATCGCCTGGTCCTTCTCGACCAGCAGGGGAAGCAGCGATTCAAGGGTTCTGATCCTGCCGGAACCGGCGGCTGTCGGTCCGTCGTCGGTCCAGGTCCGCAGATCCGCGTTCCAGTGACCTCGGAGAATCGAACCAAGCTCACGGCTCTGCCTGTCCAGCTCGTCATCGCCGGTGACCAAAGCAAGCTCCTGTGCACAGAACGCGACGATGGCGTTGAACGCCACCGAGCCGACCGCAAAGTCCGGGTTGGACAGCGGCGCGCCCGCGGGGCTCCTGACTATGGATTCGAGGAGCTCCCCCTTGCGGTTGAACCAGATCTCCCCGTCGTATGGGTCATGGTCAGCCTGTGTGCCATCGAGCCGCATCAGGTCATCCCAGCGGGGACTGTGATCGCACCCGGATTCCCAAGGATGAACCAGCTCGACCAGCCCCGAACTGCTGCGGCGACGGCGGTCGAGCAGAAATCTGATTCCGTCGGCTGCTTGGGTCAGCAGCCGCTCGGGGACGTCAATGCCCATCCTTGTCAGCTCTGCGACGGCGTGGCCGTAGATGGGTGGCTGGGTAATCGATGAGGTCCCGTCGCGACCCCAGAAACCGGCGTGTCCGTCGTAGCCGTCCAGATACGCGAGATGCGGTATGAACCCGTCCGCGTCCTGGGAAGACAACGCCGTTTCGAGTTCGACCACGGCCCGTTCGTCGTTGCCCAGGTGCGCCCAGATGATGGAGTGGAAACACGAGTCCCAGAGCCAGAGCCACGGATAGGTCCCACTGTTGGGGCACGTGAAGCCCTGGGGACGCCAGTGAGTTTCCATGATTTCGGCGCCACGTTCGAGCAATTCGCCGGTGACAGGGCCGGCCAGGTCTCTCGGTGAGGACATGGAGTTGACCCTAACGTGTGGCCCCAATGTCCCCCCGTGTCGGCTTTCTCTCCTTTCGCTTCGGCAATAGCGACGGCGTCTCGGCCGTTGCGCGAACTTGGATGAAAGCCTTTGAGTCGTTCGGATACGAGGTCAGGACCGTCACCGGCGAGACTGGCTCAGATGTCGTCATCGATGGACTCGGCCTCGTTGAGCCGACCCCCGACGGAACGAACCTCAACCGGATCAGTAGTGAAGTGCGCGAGGCCACCCACGACCTGGACCTGGTTGTGGTGGAAAATCTGCTGACGATCCCCATCAACCTGACCGCAGCTCGGGCAGTCTCCGCAGCGCTTGCGGGTCGACCAGCACTGATCCACCATCACGATCCACCGTGGCACCGTGCTCGCTTCGCCCACATCACCGAACTACCTGCGACAGATCTGGCCTGGCGACACGTGTCGATCAACGGCTTGTTGCAGTCGGAACTGCTGGCCCGGGGAATTGAGTCGACCCTCATCTACAACGGCTTTGCGGCACCGGACCTGGCTGATGTCGCAGGGCGGGACCTCCTTCGCAAGCAGACCCGCAACCTGCTCGACGTCGCAGACGACGCTCTGCTGTTGGCCCACCCGGTCAGAGCGATCGAACGCAAGAACATCCCGGCGGCCATCCGCACCGCCGAACTTCTGGGTGGGATCTACTGGTTGTTGGGTCCCGCCGAGGAGGACTACGGGCCGGAACTCACACGACTGCTCGCTTCGGCCAGCTGCCGAGTCGTGCATCAGCGCTGCGACAGCACCGATGCGATCTACACGGCTGCGGACCATGTTCTGTTTCCATCGACATGGGAGGGTTTCGGGAATCCCCCGGTCGAAGCCGCGCTCCAGCGTCGCACGGTCAGCGTTGGCGATTATCCGGTGGGACGAGAGCTCCGAAGCCTCGGCTTCAACTGGCTCGAATCGAACGACCTTTCGGGCATCGCCGAGGCGATACGCGATCCGCACTCGGAGTCTGTCCGTGCGATGCTTGACACCAACGAACGGGTCGCCCACACGCACTTTTCCATCAGAAGAATGCGTGAGTCTTTGCGACGACTACTCGAGGACGCAGGTTGGTTGCCATGAATCCCACAGATGACACCACGACCACTGATCCGGTGCTCGCCAAGCGAGAGAAGATCCGGAAGTTCTGTGACGTCGGATCCCAGGTGGGCTACACGTGCTTCGCAATCGCGGTCGTCATGTTCGTCGTGGCGTTCATAGCCGACTTCCCAACGTGGACAGTGACGATCATCCTGGCGTCGATGCTCATCGGGTCGATCGTGCTGCTTCCCGCAATCGTCCTCGGGTACGGGGTAAAGGCAGCGGATGCCGACGACAAGGGCGAGAAGTTCGGATACTGAGCGTCGCTGTGAACGACATGTTGCAGGATGCGCTGGCACGAATCGACGCCTCAAACTGCGCGGACCCCAACCAGGTCACCATCAGGAACACTGTCCGGCCACTCGCCCTGGTCCACGGCCAGCTCGCGACCGAGTGGATCAATCATCTGGTGGCAGATCCCGGCGACGCGCTGATAATCGCAGCCCGGGCGCACCACCTACGCAGGTGGGAGCTCCCCAGGTCGACATATCCGGAGGGTCGCTCCGGATACCTCCGCTGGCGCCAGGACCAGAAGGCGCGGCACTGCAGCGACGTCGGCGACATCCTCACCTCGGTGGGCTACCCGGCCGGGGTGATCGACCGGGTTCAGGAGCTGATCCGCAACAAGGGCCGGGCTAACGGTGACGCCGACTGCCAAGCACTTGAGGACGCAAGCTGTCTGGTGTTCCTAGAAACCCAGTTGGCCGACATGTCCGCGCGACTCGACCGGCCCCACCTGATCGTCGTGATCCGCAAGACCGCTCGAAAGATGAGTCCGGCCGGAATTGCCGCAATCGACAGAATCGATCTCGGTGAAGCCGAGAAGGCCCTACTCGGCGAAGCCTTCGCCTGAGCGGCGTTTATCTGAGTGGTGGGACTTCAGACGACGGGGCTCATCCCGCCGTCGAGATTTATGGCCGAACCGGTCACGTAGGAAGAACGGTTCGAGAGCAGGAACGTCACCAGATCGGCGAACTCATCGTCGCGACCCACCCGGCCGAGGGGAACCAGCTTGGCCAGCCCTGCGTAGATATCACTGACCGGTCTGTCGGCAGCTTCCGCCCGGCGACGCCACTGGCCGCTCTCGACCAGACCGATGAGAACCGCGTTGGCCCGCACGCCGTCGGGACCCAATTCCTGGGAAAGTGCTTTGGTGATCGCCATGCCCGTTGCCCGGGACGCCGCGGACGGCAGAGAGCGCGCTCCCGGTGCCTTGGCGGCAATGGACAACACGTTGACTATCGACCCGCCCGAGTCCCTCAGGTACGGCAGGGCGAGTTCGGTCAGCCGGACCGCGGCCATCACCTTCAGGTCCATGTCTGCGATCCACTGGTCGTCGGTGATCGCCTCGAAGTTGTCCGCTGCCGCCGTGCCGGCGTTGTTGACGACGCCATCGATGCGGTTCCAACGTTCGACGGCGACGTTGACCATGCGCTCCAGATCGGCCCTGACGGTCACGTCAGCCGAGATGGCGAGGGCATCACCGCCAAGCTCGTCGAAGCGGGCGGTCATCGCGTCGACCCTCGCCTGGTTACGTCCACAGACGACGACCCGGGCTCGATCGACTACGAGGCGCTCAGCAAGGGCGGCTCCGAGTCCATCGGTCCCTCCCGTGATCAGGAACACCTTGTCGTCCAGCTCCAGGTCCATCTGCCAACCATAGCGACGGACAATTTCCACGGGCGCGTTCCGGAGCGGAGATTCTGGTCAGGTGTCGCGTCCCCTAAGTCGATCGAGGCGACGGCGATCACGCTTCGTAGGGCGACCCGAACCGCGATCGCGTTGCCAGAGAGGCGCGGCCTCGGTGACCGGCGGAGGCGGCGGGGTGTTGTCGACGTAACACTCGACGGCGACGGGTGCGCCCACACGTTTCTGTATCAGTCTGCGGACTTCGACCTGGCGATGGACCTGGTGGACGTAGGCATCGACGGAATCTCCGATCACCAGTCGTGTGGCCGCCTTCGCTGGTCGACCGTTCACCCGCACGTGACCCGCCTTGCAGAGCTTCGTCGCCTCGCTCCGGGTCGAGCACAGGCGGATCGCCCACAACCACTGATCGACGCGCGTGTCCTCCATGGACAGAGTCTCCATCGACAGAGCCTCCATCGCCACAGTCTCCATCGCCACAGTGTTGTCGAACCTCACCCAACTGCACATGGCATGTCAGGTACTCAGAGCGCCCGGGATTCCTCCACCCGCCAGACGGGCTCGACCTTGTACTCGGGAGAATCGATGACACCGCAGGTGATCTGGGGAACGTGCCGCTCGATGCCAACCCGCAACTCGAAGGCACGACGTGTTCCGTCTGCTAGTTCCCCCTGCACGAGGACGTCAGTAGCCATGGTTCGGCGATCGAATCCAATCAACTCGACGCTGCGATGGGCGTCGGCCCAGGCCCATCCAACTTCCCCGAGCCCGTGGCGATCAGCAGCCTGGGAAGGTCCACCTTTGAACAGTGTCGAGCCACGGATGTGGCCCAGCACCTCGGCGGGCTCGACGGTTCGGGTAGCCACGGCAAGGGCCATGCGCCGGTCCAGATGGGACCAGGCATAGCCGTCCGGGAAGCTCAGCGCCGTGGGTGCGAACCGATGCCCGCCAGTATGGGAGACACGCCGGACGCTGGGCATCTCACCGGATTGACCGTCGCCATCTTCGCCCCCGCCATCGCCATCGCCACCGCCATCGCCGGTCAGCCGAGTGAGGTCCATGTATAGCGAAGTTCCTGAACCGCCACAGCACACATCTCGTTGCCCATGGGTACACACGAACAGCTCTGATGTCCGGTGCTCACGGCCCGCGCCACCGCCATGTTCACCGCTCCCAGCCCGGTCGGTGCCGTTCCCTGTCACTTCGAATTCGTCCAAGCGACCGATTGCGTCGTCATTGGCACCGAGCAGGGCGGCACACAACTCGGAGACAATCTCCGGAGGGACCAACCACTCTCGCCGTTCGAAGCTCGATCCTGCCCGGCCGGTCCTGGCCCGCTCAGGCTGTTCGAAGGCCAGCACCTGCACCAGGGCGCCGCGGCCAGCGTCCGGAACCAGTCCTTGTGGTCGCCACTTCCTGCCATCCGCCCCGACTATCGACGCTGCCGGCGCCTTGCATAGGCCGACGAATGGTTCGTTGCCGGAAATATCTCGCTCCCATGGCAGCGGGATCTCGACACACAAATAGGCGTCGTAACAACCACCCGAGCCGATCGGGTCAACCTCTAGCGCCTCGTGAAAGGGAGCGCATCGGAGGTTGGAGAACACAACACTCGATTCAACGGGCATGGCCTGAGACTATGGCCACCCTGCCCGGTGAGGTATCCACCCTGAACGCTTGTTACCCTTGGGTAACATGAGGCTGCCTGCGCCGGAGAGACGAGAACAACTGCTGCGGGTCGCTCTAGAGGTCTTCGCCGAAAAGGGATTCCATGCGACGTCGATGAACGATATCGCTGACTCGGCCGGTGTCACAAAGCCTGTTCTGTATCAGCACTTCATGTCCAAACGTGACCTGTTCATCGAACTTCTCGCCCAGATCGGGACCGACCTTCGGGGGACGATCTCGAAGGCGACGTCCAATGCCGGCGGACCTCGTCAGCAGATCGAGCAGGGCTTTCGCGCCTATTTCATGTTCGCCAACGAGTACACCAGCGCCTTCACCGTGCTGTTCGGCTCCGGTGCTCGTAGAGATCCGGAGTTCGCATCCTTCGCCTCGGCGGTGGAGCAGTCCATCGCAGACGCGATCTCGGAGTTGATCGTGGTCGAAGGACAGCCCGCAGAACACAGTCTGCTCCTGGCCAACAGCATCGTCGGCATGACCGAAGCTGCGACCCGCCACTGGCTCGCACACGAACGTCAACCGGATGTCGACACCCTCGCGCAGCAGATTTCCCAGTTGGCATGGTCGGGAATGCGCGGCATTGCCAATCCTGCCTGAGAGCAACTCGGACTCGACGCACTGTCCGCCTTGGCGGGTTTCGGGATCGAACTCTACGGTTGGGCCAATGAGTGATTCTTCCGCACCGATTTCTGACGCCCAGGCCTCTTCCGTCCAGGGACAGCGAGAGGGAATCGGCCCCGATTGGTATGAAGTGATCGTCGAGATCCCCCAGGGATCCCGCAACAAGTACGAAATCGATCACGACAACGGCGCGGCGTGGCTCGACCGTCACCTCTACTCGACCACGGTCTACCCCACCGAGTACGGGTTCTTTCCCGACACACTCGCCGAGGACGGCGATCCGCTCGACGCGCTGGTTCTACTCGAGGCACCGACGTTCCCGGGCTGCCACATCCGCGCCAGACCGATTGCTGTTCTCGAGATGAACGACGAGGCCGGTCGGGATCTCAAGGTGCTATGCGTTTCCTCGGGGGACAAGCGCTGGGATTGTTATCAGGACGTCTCGGACGTGGCCGATCACATGCTCGCCGAGATCAAGCACTTCTTCACCGTCTACAAGGACCTGGAGCCCGGCAAGAGGAGCCAGGTTGGCGACTGGGGTGCGCGTGAGGTCGCTATCGCAGCGATCGCTGATGCCCGGAGCCGCTTCGTAACCGAGGGCTGAGCGCTCCGGCTACTTCTCTGGGCTTACTTCTCTGGATTGCGCGGGACCTGGAGGTCGAACTCGGTTCCGCGGACGCGCAGACCTCGCTGGACCATTGCCTCTACCGCCTCGCGGTCCTGATCGGTCAGATTCCGTCCCGACAGGCTCCGTGGCCAACGACGATCGGCCAGGACCGCAGCGAGCGTGACGCTGTACAGGTACAGCGTCGCCAGCAGATAGCTCCAGGAGAGCAGGCCGAGAACCACAGCGAACACCCCATAGGTGTCCGACGACTGGCTCACGACCCGATCGAAGTAGAACCCACCCAGGGACAACATCCCCCACCACGCGAGGGCCGTCGCCACCATGCCCGGAATGTGCGACTTGAACGGCACCTTGCGGACACAAAGAGCCTGGTGAAGACCCAGATAGGCGGCCGCGCCCGCGACCAGCGGAAATACCACTCCGGCGACGACCCGTGTCGCTGACGGCCAACCGGCCGAGAGGATCCATCGGCCGGCACCGGATAGAACCGCGCACAGGGCGACGAGGACAGCTCCACTGATACAGCGAAGTTGTCGCAGGATCCATGACGGGCGATCGAACACCGCTACTTCCCAGATCGTGTCGAGCGCGTTGCCGAGCATCGCCAGGAGCCCCAGGCCCGCCCAGACCGACACGGCGACCGATACCGCCAGAACCACCCAGCTCGCGCTGAGGTTCTCGGTACCTGCCGAAATGTCGGTGGCAAGAACCGGGATGCTCGAAATCGTCGAGTCGACAATCGACTCCCGCAGCGACTCGTTGTTCCTGAGCACTATCCCGAGGATGCTCACGAACGCCAGCAGCAGCGGAAATATCGAGAAGAAGCCTTTGTAGGCGATGAGCATGGCGAGCTGACCACCCCGGTCTTCACCGAACTTCTTGATGATCCCGAACGGTACGGCGACGGTAGGCACTCGCCGCTGAAATCCATCGACGCGATCCACCACGCGCTCTATTCGGCCTGTCAGGGCTGACCCGGAAGGGCTCCGGCCTTCGCGATCGTCGGCGACCTGGCGCTCGGGCTCGCGTTCGCGTTCACCATCTCCTTCGATTTCGACCTCGCTCTCCCCCGATGCCGCCTCCCCCGATGTCGCCCCCATCGGCTCAGAGATTGAATCCGAGTGACTCCGCCGCCCGGGCGTATTCGGCAAGTTCGGAAGACTGGTTGCGTACGATACGGGCGGCAAGCCCTCTGACCCGGTCGTCACTGGCATGCTTCGCCGCGTAGCGCGCCATGTGGAGTCCGCCTCGGTGGTGCTCCGACATGAGTTCGAGGAACGCCCTGTTGGCCTCGTCGCCGCTCATCTCCCTGTAGGCGTCGATCTGCTTGGGGTCCAGCATCCCGGGCATGTCGGCAAGGGCAATCGGGGCGCCCATCCAGACCATGGCGTCGCGATCGGAATTTCCGGTCCCATATCCCCAGCTCTCGAGAATCGCGGTCATGTAACCAACCTCGTACTGCTGGGAGATCAGCGCCTCCTGTGCGAAGTGACGAGTCGTCGGATCGGTTGAGATCTCGGCACCCACCGCTCCGAGCTGAACCGCTTGTTGATGGTGGGTGATCATGTCCTGGAGGAACCCGACATCCACCGACTCCTCGCCGGGCGTGCTCAGCGCGTTGTTGACCACGATGGCGCCGAATCCGCTGACAACGGCGACCAGAACGGTGAGGACTACAACCTGCCAACGAGACATGCGGTCAGGCTAGATCGGGCGAGGTGGTTGAGCGGTCGGAGCCACTGTTCGGACTGAGCAGTGGCTCATGAGAAATAAACGGGTCCCGATGACCCGGACCTCAGCCGCTACCGTGACCGGAGTGAGCAGCACCCCACCGCCATTCCAGTCGCCAGCCCCGACACCAGGTAACACACAAGTCGTCTGGGCCGCCCAGGTCCTGAATGCATACAAGATCTACGGGTCCGGCGAGAACGAGGTCCGAGCTCTCAACGGTGTCACCGTCGGATTCGAAAGGGGTCGGTTTACGGCGATCATGGGCCCCTCCGGATCGGGCAAGTCCACTCTGATGCAGTGCGCAGCAGGTCTGGACAAGCTCAGCGCCGGAGACGCCATCGTGGGCGACGTGAACATCTCGCAGTTGAGCGAGAAGGCGCTGACCCTGCTGCGCCGCGAGCGGATCGGCTTCATATTCCAACAGTTCAACCTGCTGCCCACGCTTACGGCGGAGGAGAACATCCTGTTCCCGTTGACCCTCGCCGGTCGCTCCCCAGACGCCGACTGGATGAACCATGTCGTCACGACCGTCGGACTACGGGACAGGCTCAGTCACAAGCCCTCGGAGCTTTCCGGCGGACAGCAGCAACGTGTCGCCGTCGCCCGGGCCCTCGTGGAGCGGCCCGAGATCATCTTCGCGGATGAACCAACCGGCAACCTCGACTCCCATTCCTCGGGCGAGATCCTCGCCTTCATGAGAAGCGCCGTCACCGAATTCGGCCAAACGGTCGTGATGGTCACCCACGATCCTGTGGCTGCCTCGCACGCCAGCCGGGTGCTGTTCCTCGCCGACGGCCAGATCGTCGACGAGCTCCTCTCACCCACGAGGGACACGATCCTCGACCGCATGCGTCTGCTCGGGGACTGAGTCGAACCGCATGTTCAAATACGCACTCAAGAGCCTTAGGGCCAATCTCACACGTCTGATCGCCACCTCGTTGGCGATCATCCTCGGCATCGCCTTCCTGGCCTCCGGGCTCATGCTCACCGACGCCGTTAAGGCCGGACTGACCGGAAACGTCGAACAGCAGTACGCGAACGTCGACCTGGCTGTTGTCGCGGTATCGGACACCGCCGGTGCCGAGTTCGCACAGGGCGTCCAGGCCGACATCCTGCCCCTGGTCCAGCAGACGCCCGGCGTCGCGGCTGCTGCCGGCGAGTTGCAGGCAAATGTCCGGGTCCTGCGACCCGACGGAACGACAGCCAATCTGCGCACCTTCGGACGCAACTGGATCGATGACTCCGAACTGAATCCGCTGACGCTCGCCAAGGGCCGGGCGCCGGAGGCGAAGGACCAGATTGTCGTCGACCGGGAACTGGCCGACGAGGCGGACGCTGAGCTGGGCTCAAAGGTCAAGGTTGAGACTCCCTCGGGGACGCTCGATATGACGATCGTCGGAATCTCTGAATTCGGCGACCAGAACGCCATCGATGATGGCGGCACCGTTTCATTCGCATCCAGTGCCGCGACCCAGATCCTCAACACAGGTACGCCGGGCTATACCGACGTGATCATCCGCACCAGCGGGGACTCCGGTGAGGTCAGGACAGCTCTGCGGGCCAAGCTGCCTTCCTCCGTAGAGGTTCAGACCGCAGACCAGTTCATCGAAACGGCCTCCAAATCAGCTCTGTCGTTCATCAGTTTCCTGCGGCCGATCCTCCAGGGGTTTGCCTATCTGGCGATGTTCGTATCGGCCTTCGTTATCTTCAACACGTTCTCGGTCGTTGTGACCCAGCGCTTCCGCGAACTGGCCCTGATCCGCGCAATCGGTGGGTCCCCCGCCCAGGTACGACGTTCGGTCATGGTCGAGGGACTCGGCATCGGCGTGGGCGCCAGCGCCATCGGCGTTGTCCTGGGGGCCGGACTCGCAAAGGGTCTCCAGGCGATTCTCGGTCAGTTCGACCTGGCGTTGCCGGGTACCGGAGTGAAGATAACGGTCGGCACGATCCTGCTGTGCATGATCGTTGGCACTGTGGTCACTCTCCTGGCCGTTGTCGTCCCCGCATTCCGGGCTGGGCGGACCAAGCCGGTCGAGGCAATGAGAGCCTCAGCTGTCGACACCTCGGGCACGTCGAAGGTACGCGCAGCGTTCGGTGGGACCTTCCTGGCCGTGTCGATCACACTGCTGCTGATCAACCGCTTCAACGGGGTGGAGTGGTACCTGCTCGGGCCCGGTTCCCTGCTGTTGTTCATCGGACTGTTCATAGGCGGCCCGCTTCTCGCCAGGGTGTTCGGAAGGGCACTCCGGGTTCCGATGTCGATGTTCGGCCTTGTCGGTCGGATCTCGGCCGACAACGTGGTGCGCAACCCGAAGCGAACTGCCACAACTGCGAACGCCCTGGTTATCGGCTTGTTCCTGGTGACCCTGGTGACCGTCTCCGGTGAGGCGATGAAGACCTCGGTAGTCCAGGAATTGAACAAACTCTCGTCATCGGACTTCATCATCATGTCCCAAGGCGCAATTGCCCCGGATCTGGTGTCCGAGGTCGCCAAGGTCAAAGGTGTGAGCGACACAGCACCAGTGCGGTCCTCACTTGCGGTCGACGGAAACGGTGAGACGACTTTCATCTCGTCGGCAGACTTCGACGCACTCGCCAACACCGCCGGCCTGACGTTGAGCAGTGGCTCCACCGAGTCGGTCGTTGCCGGTAAGGGCGTCGCTGTTCCTGACTTCGCCCAGCTCGGAGGCGGGGAAGGCGGCGGCGGCGGGCCCGGTTCCGAACAGCTCGGCACGGAACTTACTTTCCGAACCGTGAGTGGAGACACACTGACTCTGCCGGTCACGGCCTTGCTTGACGCAAAGCTCGATTCACTGTTTCTCGGCTACGTGGTGAGCCCCGAGGTGTTTGAGAAGATCAGTGGCGACAAGCCGGTCAACCAGATCTTTGTCAGGGTCGAGCGCGGGCAGGCGAACGCCGTTGGCCAGCGCCTTGAGAAGACTTTGCAGGGATACACCGGAGTCGAGGTTCAGCCTGGCAACTTCATCGGAGAAATCGTCGGCAACGTTTTCGACTTCCTGATTGGCGCTGTCAACGCACTGCTCGCGATGAGCGTCGTCGTGGCTCTTGTCGGAATCGTCAACACGATGACGCTGTCGATCTTCGAGCGACGGCGAGAACTCGGGTTGGTCCGAGCTCTGGGCATGACCCGGAAACAGGTTGGGCGTATGGTCCGCTTGGAAGCGGTCCTGATGGGTCTACTCGGGACGATCATCGGCATGGGCGCCGGAATCCTGCTCAGTTGGGTGATCATCTCGAGCATCGGCGACGGCGCAATCGACCTGTCGTTCAACTGGGCTCGGGTCGGACTCATCTTCGTCGCGGGAATCGCCGTTGGTGTGATCGCATCGCTTCTGCCGGCGAGGCGTGCCACAAGACTCGACATGCTCGACGCCATCAACGACGCGTAGCGCTGACAGGGTTCAGGCGTGACTTTCCACGAAGTACCTGACTCCTGCAGAGAAGCGCTCGATGTCTTCGGCGGTGGTGTCGAAGCTGCACATCCAACGCACCACGTCTTCAGCTTCGTCCCATACCCAGAATGGGGACCAGTCGATCAAGGGCTGCACGACCGATGGCGGAAGCTTCACGAATAGAGCGTTGACCCGGGGCTTGCCGAGCACCTCGATCCCAGGCACGGATGCGACGCTGCGGTGAAGCTGCGCCGCCATCTCGTTTGCGTGAGTTGCGTTCGCCAGCCACAGATCGTCGCTCAGCAACGCCTCGAACTGTGCCCCGACGAAACGCATCTTCGACGGCAGTTGCGCAGCCTGCTTCCGCACGAACCGGACGTCGTTCCCCAGACCGTCGCTCATGAACAGCACCGCTTCGCCGTACATGAGGCCGTTCTTGGTGCCACCGAAGGTCACGACGTCCACCCCGGTACCCGAGATCAACTCGCCCAGCGAGCAGTCGAGTGCGGCGGCGGCGTTCGAGATTCGAGCGCCGTCGACGTGCACGAGCAGATCCAGTTCGTGAGACGTTTCCACAATGTCCCCAAGCTCACCGACCGAGTACAAGGTTCCCAGCTCGGTCGACTGGGTTATGGACACGACACGGGGCTGGACGTGGTGCTCGTCGCCGATGCCGTGCATCTGGGCACGGATCAGCTCAGGGGTGAGCTTGCCGTCTTCAGTCTGGACCTCGATCAGCTTGGATCCGGTAAATCGCTCCGGAGCGCCGCACTCGTCAACTGCGATGTGGGCCGAACTCGCACAGATCACCGCCTGCCAGGATTTCAACAGACACTGCAACCCGACGACGTTCGCTCCCGTGCCGCCCCAGGTGAACGCAATCTCGGGCTCACAGCCGAGCAACTCGTTGAATTTGGCCTTGGCGCGTGCTGTCCACGGGTCGGAGCCATAGGCCGCTGCGTGACCCGAATTCGCTCTGGCCATCGCATCCATCACGGCCGGGTGGACACCCGAGAAGTTGTCGCTCGCGAATGACCCCGAAGGTGGATCGGGGACCTGGCTCACGAAACGACGGTTGCGATCAGCACGAAGTGGCATGCCCCCGCAGCGATGGTCAACGCATGCCACACCTCGTGATAGCCGAACCGAGAGGGAAACGGATCCGGTTTCCTAGTTCCCAGGATGATGGCTCCGACGGTGTAGAGAAGTCCGCCGATTGCCAGCAGCGCTGTCTGCAGGGCGGTGAGGCGGGTCAACAGGACCGGCATGGTGACGATCGCCGCCCAGCCCATGGCGATGTAGAGCCAAGAGCCACTCTTGCCTCCCCCGGTCCCCAGTCGCACCATCTTCATGATGATTCCCGCCAGCGCAGTCACCCAGATGACCACGAGCATGGGGATTCCCCAGATTGCTGGCAACACAACCAGGCAGATCGGCGTGTAGGTTCCCGCGATGAGCGTGAAAATCATCGAGTGGTCGGCCCGCCGCATCCACAGAACGGCCTTGGGTGAGTGGGCCAGGCGGTGATAACTGGCACTCGTCGCGAACAGCCCGGCGAGGCTCGCCCAGTAGACAGCCACGGCCACTCTTGCGGCGGCGGTGTCCGCGGTCGTCAGCAGGTAGAGGCCGGCTGGCAGGACAACGAGAAAAGCTGCGAAGTGCAGCCATCCCCGCATTAGAGGCCGATGTCCGTAGGCATCAACGGTTTCGAGGACCGTCGCTGCGTCGACCCTGGCCGCTACTGAGGCCTGCTCAACGGTCGCCAAGCTGTCGTTCGGAGTCCCATCGACCTGATGGGGGGAAATTTGGTCGTTGTCAAATGACATTGCCCGAAGGATACAACCCACCGCTCGACGTGTCCCCGTCGGCCACTCCGCCTTTCCAATCTGTCACCAGACCTCGCTAGGGTCGACCCGTGATGAATGAACGGCTAGAAACAATCTGGAACGAAATCGTCCGAATTAATGCAGGTGAGGTCGAGTTCCACCAAGCCACTCGCGAGGTTCTCAGCTCCCTCGCACCGGTCATCGAGAAGAACCCCGAATTCGCTCGTTTGAAGATGCTCCAGCGCATGGCGGAGCCCGAACGTCAGATCATTTTCCGGGTCCCGTGGCAGGACGACAAAGGCGAGGTCCACATAAATCGTGGCTACCGGGTCGAGTTCAACAGCGCCCTCGGACCGTACAAGGGTGGGCTCCGCTTCCATCCGTCGGTGAACCTAGGAATCGTCAAATTCCTGGGGTTCGAGCAGATCTTCAAAAACGCCCTTACCGGCCTGCCCATCGGAGGAGCCAAGGGTGGTTCCAACTTCGACCCCAAGGGTCGTTCCGAGGACGAGATCATGCGTTTCTGCCAGAGCTTCGTTACCGAGCTCTACCGCCACATCGGTGAGAACACCGACGTTCCCGCGGGCGACATCGGCGTCGGTGGACGTGAAATCGGCTACATGTTCGGCCAGTACAAGCGGATCACCAACCGCTACGAGTCAGGGGCGTTCACCGGCAAGGGCACCGACTGGGGCGGGGCGCTGGTTCGCACCGAGGCAACCGGCTACGGAACGGTCTTCTTCCTCTCGGAAATGCTCGCGGCATCCAACGACAAGGTCGACGGCAAGACCTGTGTCGTGTCGGGCTCCGGAAATGTGGCGACATATGCCATCGCCAAGCTCCAACAGCTCGGCGGAATCGTCGTGGCGTGCTCCGATTCAGATTCGGTGATCCACGATCCCGATGGAATCGACATCGAAATTCTCACCGAGATCAAGGGGGACGCCCGCGGGCGCGTCGCAACCTATGCGGAGCGTCGCCCGTCGGCCAAGGTTCTGCCGGCAGGGTCCATCTGGTCCATCCCCTGCCATCTGGCGCTGCCATGTGCGACCCAGAACGAGCTGAACGAGGACGACGCACGGACACTGGTCAAGAACGGCTGCATCGCTGTTGCCGAGGGCGCAAACATGCCCACGACCGCCGAGGGCGTTCGGGTCTTCCAGCAGGCCGGGGTCCTGTTCGGACCCGGCAAGGCAGCGAACGCAGGCGGCGTTGCCACCTCCGCGCTCGAGATGCAACAGAACGCCAGCCGCGACTCCTGGAGCTTCGAGTACAGCGAGCGACGCCTGTCCGAGATCATGGCCGGTATCCACACGCTGTGCCTTGAAACCGCAGATGAGTACGGCCGCCCCAGGGACTATGTCCTCGGCGCAAACATCGCCGGCTTCGGCCGGGTTGCCCGGGCGATGCACGCTTTCGGCCTCGTCTGAACCACGGCTTTCCAACCACTGCTACTGCCCTCTGCCTCTGCCCTCTGCGGGTCGGAGGGTTAGGTCGGACTAGGAGGAACCCGTTAGTCGAGCGCCAAGTCGGTGCGCGGCCTGAGATAGATCAGGCCTCCACCAATGTCCCGGTGCTCGACACCGGTCGCCTCCAGAGCGGGTCCCCATGGCTCGACGACTGTTGGATCTGCCTGTTCCATGCCGTGATCCGAGATCACCAAGAACGCAGTCCGTGCTCGGACTCCGGCCCGCTCCACGGCACTGATGAGTTCTCCCACACGTGCGTCGGAGTCACGGACGGCCGCTCGGGCGAGGGCACCGTGGGGCCCGCTCTCGTGGGCCGCTTCGTCGGTCAGGGAGAGGCTGCACCAACTCAGGGTGGGTAGCGGGTTGCCGGCCACCCGGTCCCAGCATTCGATCGTGTGGGTCATGCTCAGGTGATCGACCGCCGACATGAACGCGTAGTTCCCCGATGCCGCAGCGGACGCTGCATCCATGAAGGACGTCTCGGCCTCGCCCGGGAGATCCTTGGCGGCGCCTTCGCGTACAAGCGCGAAGCTGGACATCGTCGCATTCCGGTCACAGAACTCGAACGTCGCCGAGGTAAACGCTCCGGGACGGCTACGCCCGATCGCCTCGAAGATCGTCTCCACCCCGTCCGACAGGTGTCTGGTGGCCCAGAACATCTCCTCCATGGACAGCAGTTCGGGGACAGCTCCGGTGGTGCGGTCCATCCAGGTGTGATTGAGAATCCCGTGATGGCCCGGATGCGCACCGGTGACTGCAGTCGTGTGATTCGCAAGCGTTGCGGTTGGAAGTGAGGCGAAGAGGCCCTGCCGAAGCGACGTGCCATCTTTGAGCAGACCGTCGAGGTTGGGGGCCTCCCCCGCGTCGATCACGTCATGGAGAAGGTTCGCATTGCAACCATCGAGAAGAATCACCACGACGTGATCGGCAACCTCCCCGGTCAGAACGGCATCGATAACGTCGCCGTCCTGACGGGCAAGCAGAGCATCCTGCCGGGGCTCTCCGGTCGGCCCGACTCCGTTCGGGTGTGCCCTTAGGCCCAGTAGTCTGGCGATCGTTGGAGCCACGTCGATCATCCTGGCCGAGCCGTCAACGACGCCGTCGGACCGCAACCCGGCTCCGGACGCAATGAACGGTGCCCTCGCCTGGGTGATGGAGAGCGAACCGTGCTGACCAAGGTTGCCGTCGGTGTCGTGGGCCGCTGTATGGGTTATCACCAGGTCCGGCGCGTTGGGGGAATCGAAGAACTGCGCGATCGAGTCAAATGCGTGCGGGTAGGAGTTCTCGGAGCGCGAGGGAAACAACGCCGCCTTCTCGGATTGGTGGGAACTGTGACCGTCAAGGGTCTGCTGCGCCAGGGGGTCGCGCCCGGCGCTGGCCGTTACCGAATACCGGTAGCGACCGCCGACCGATTTCCGCTCGAACTCCACCCAACCGTCAAGGGCCGCGGCGCGGTACTCGTTATTTCCCAGCGGCCGTACAATCATCTCGATGCGGTCGGAAAGAGTGTCATCCAGCATGATGGACTCCATCCGCTCGACATCGACAACGTCGAGATTTGTGACTTGATCGTGCGGAGCTTGTACCCGGGTGCTGCGGAGCATCCACCAATTGTGGGCCAAGTTCACACTCAGAAAGCTTTCTGCCCCCACTAATTTCCAATAGTCTTTAACTATGCGACTAGAAGTAACGCGCAAATCTGATCTCGCGACAAAGGCCATTCTGGAAATGAGTCGGCTCGACAGGCGGGCCAAGGCCGCCGAACTCGCAGAACTGGTTGGCACGAGTTCTGGCTTTCTTTCGCAGGTACTGACCCCCCTCATTTCTCGCGGCTGGGTCAGATCCGAGCCCGGACCCACCGGTGGCTATTCGGTGGTTGTCGACCTTGACGATCTGAACGTCCTGCAGGTCATAGAGGCGGTGGAAGGACCGACTGAAAGCGGAAAATGCGTACTCGAGGACCGGACCTGCTCCGACGATACGCCCTGTGTCATGCACCAGCCATGGCAGCGTGCACGCAGCCAGATGCTGGGCGAGTTGCGAAAGATCCCGCTGTCGTCGCTGACATCGGACGCCCTGTCCAAGGCGGTCTCCTCGCCGCGTCGACGTATCAGTTAGCTTCCCCACCACTTCCGAACTCCGGGATCTTGATGATAGCGACGCCCCGTCGATATGATCCCGACAGGGTGTCGACAACTTCTCGAACCGGCATCCCAAGGTGGCAATGTGTTTCTGGCATGGAGAGACCTGCTCTTCGCAAAGGGCCGGTTCGTTCTGGTGGGCGTGGTAATCGCCCTCATCGCACTTCTGACCACGCTGCTCTCGGGCTTGGCCAACGGCCTGGTGGACGACGGAATCAGCGGCCTCCGCGGTCTGCCTCTCACCCACTTGGCATTCCAGCCCGGCGCCAAGGACAGCTTCACCCGGTCGAGTCTGGACGAGAGCAATCTGAAGCCCTGGCAAGACCTAAAGGGCGCAGAGGCGTCAGCTCTGGGAGTGTCGTTCTTCAACGCACGTACTCCCTCGAACTCGACGATTGACCTGGCTCTCTTCGGCGTCCCGGCAGGTAGCTTCCTGGCGCCGGAGGGTGAGGCACGGGATTCTCTGGCCGGAACCCCAGGAATAGTCCTGAGTGACGAGTTCAAGGACGAAGGCTTGAAGGTCGGCGACAAGCTGACGATCGTCGGACCCGATCTGGTCCTGCCAATCCTCGGATTCACCTATACCGGCTCCTACGGCCATGTTGAGATTGCCTTCACCTCACTCACGGAATGGCAACAACTCCTCTATGGCAATGACGCCCGGGGCAGATTCTCTGCCGTGGCCATCAAAGCCCCTGATAGCACCGACTTTGCGACGATAGACCACGCTGCGGACACTGAGACCAGCACGAAGATCGCTGCATACTCCGGGTCTCCCGGCTTCTCGGAGGAGCAGGGCACCATGTCTCTGATCCGGGTGTTTCTCCTTGCCATCTCGGCGTTGATCGTCGGTGCGTTCTTCACCGTGTGGACAGTGCAGCGCACCCGTCAGATCGGCCTGATGAAGGCCCTGGGGGCGTCCAACATGTACATCCTGCGCGACGCCCTCGGACAACTCGCCGTGATCCTCGTCGTCTCAACCGCCGTGGGAGCGCTCCTCGCAACCCTCGCCGGACAGTTCGTAGGTCCCAAGGCTCCGTTCTCGTTGCAGGCCGGGCCGGTGATCACCTCGTCGGTGATCCTGATCGTGCTCGGAATGATCGGGAGTCTTGTGGCTATACGAAGGGTGACCTCGGTCGACCCGATAATCGCGATGGGAGCTGAGTGATGTCCACCAGCAGCATTGATTCACAGAACACCAGCCCAGGCGCTTCCGGCAGCATCGGGCTCCAGATAGAGAACCTCAGCGTCGCGGTACCCGACGGCGAAGAGACCCTCGTCATCCTCGACGGGGTCGATCTGACAGTTGCGTCCGGTGACCTCGTATGTGTCACCGGAAGCTCCGGTTCCGGCAAATCGACGCTCATGGGTGTCGCGGGACTACTGCGTACGGCCCAGAGCGGAACCGTGACGATCGCGGGCCGGAACACGAGCGGCCTATCTCGATCCGCTCTGGCCAGGATCCGGCTCGAGTCGATCGGTCTGGTCTTCCAGAGTTCCAACCTCTTTCCGGCACTCACTGCCCTGGAACAGCTCGAGCTAGTCGCCCATATCGCGGGCCGACTCGATAAGTCGGCCCGCAAACGTGCCGTGTCACTTCTAGATTCCGTAGGGCTGGCCAAGCGTCACAACTCGCGGCCGGCACAACTTTCGGGCGGTGAACGTCAGCGTGTCGGCATCGCCAGAGCGTTGATGAACGAACCTTCGCTGCTGCTTGCCGACGAGCCGACCGCCGCGCTCGATGCTTCGAGAGGGCGCGAGATCATGGCGATCCTCGCCCAGCAGGCCCACGAGCAGGGGGTAGCGACCGTCGTGGTTACCCACGCCCCGGAACAACTGCCCCAGGCGACTAGGAGTCTGCACCTGAAAGCCGGAAATCTCGTCGAGCCGGTGTCGGCTTCCGGGATGTGACTCAACGTGCCTCGCATCACCGCCGACACCGTGGCGGAGCACGCTCGACAGCAAGAGGCCGCTGTCTTTGAAGCCGCGGTCCGGCTGTTCACCGAGCACGGAGTCGAAAAGGTTTCCCTGGCTGACATCGCGGCCGAGGTGGGGCTCGCGCGGAACTCGATCTATCGATACTTCCGAGATCGGAACCACCTGATCGTTGCCTGGTTCGACCACGAGATGGCCCCGCTGGCAAATGCCTGTGACCAGATTGTCGAGGGCGGCGGGCCACCCTTGGACCAGCTCGACAGCTGGGTACAGCTGCATCTGAGCTACCTACGAGTCCCGGGACACCGGGAAATGATCAATGCGGTGGCATCCGCCTCGGACCTCTCACCCGAGACCCAGGCCCACATCTCAGTCGGCCACGAGCGGGTCTACCGGCCCCTGAAGCAGGTCCTTCTCTCGCTACGACCCGACCTTGGAGAAGGTGGCGCCGACATAGATCTGCTGGCGAGTCTGGTGGCAGCGATGGTCGGTGCCGGCTCAACGGCAGAGGCCCAGGATGAAGTTGCCGAGGGCGAAGCTTCCGAAAGTCGTTTGGAGAAGTCCCTGCTCTCCGCGATCCACGGTGCCGTCACGAAGTTCGAGCCGGCCGAAACCAACTGAGCGCCAGCGTCAGGCGACTTCGGATGCCGGCGCCGAGAACTGCGCGTTGTAGAGAGCGTGGTAGGCGCCGCCTCGTTCTAGCAGCGCCTCGTGGTTGCCCTGCTCGACGATCCGTCCGGACTCCATCACCAGGATCGTGTCGGCGTCACGAATGGTCGAGAGCCGGTGTGCGATCACGAAGCTGGTCCGGTTCGACCTGAGCGCCGCCATCGCGTGCTGGATCAGAACCTCGGTTCGGGTGTCGACCGAGCTGGTCGCCTCGTCGAGAATCAGAATCGTCGGATTGGCCAGGAACGCTCTGGCGATGGTCAGCAGCTGCTTCTCGCCGGCGCTGACGCTGCCACCCTCGTCGTCGACGATCGTGTCATATCCCTCGGGAAGTGACCGCACGTACCGATCGACGTAGGTGGCCCTTGCGGCCTCAAGGATCTGCTCCTCTGTTGCCCCAAGGTTGCCGTAAGCGATGTTTTCACGAATGGTGCCCTTGAACATCCATGTGTCCTGCAGCACCATGCCGATGTTGGAGCGGAGGTCGTGACGTCCCATCTTGGAAATGTCGAGTCCGTCCAGCCTGATGACTCCGCTGTCGAGCTCGTAGAACCTCATGATCAGGTTGACCAGTGTGGTCTTGCCAGCACCGGTGGGACCGACGATGGCGACAGTCTGCCCCGGCTCCGCTGTCAGTGAAAGATCCTGGATCAGCGGGACATCCGGCTTGTAGGAGAAGGAGACTTTATCGAATTCGACGCGGCCGACCGGATCGCTGTCGACCAGCGGACTGGCGGAATCGGGAACTTCCTCGGGTGCGTCGAGCAGCTCGAAGACCCGTTCCACCGATGCAACCCCGGACTGGAAGACGTTGGCCATCGACGCAAGTTGGGTCAGCGGCTGGGTGAACTGACGCGAATACTGGATGAACGCCTGGATGTCGCCGATCGTCATGTTGCCCGACGCGACCCTCAGTCCCCCGACCACGGCGATGATGACGAAGTTCAAGTTACCTATGAACATCATCGCTGGCTGGATGACACCCGATATGAACTGGGCACCGAAGCTTGCCTCGTAGAGAAGTTCATTTTCGTCGTTGAACCGCTCCTCGGTGTCGTGGGTCTGGCCGAAGACCTTGACCAGGGAGTGTCCGGTGAAAGCCTCTTCGACGTGGGCGTTGAGCGTGCCGGTGTGTTTCCACTGTGCGATGAAGCGGGACTTCGACTGCTTCGCTATCTGTTTGACCGTGAACAGCGAGATCGGAATCGTCACGAGAGCGATCACCGCCAGAATCGGCGAGATCGTGAACATCATGATCAGAACGCCGACGATTGTCAGAGTCGAACTGAGCATCTGCGAAAGGGTCTGCTGAAGACTCTGGGCGACATTGTCGATGTCGTTGGTGACCCGACTGAGCATGTCGCCCCGGGGCTGTCCATCTACGTAACCGAGAGGCAGACGATGGAGTTTCGCCTCGACCTCGGCCCGCAACCTTTCCATGGTTCGCTGCACCAGCGTCGCGAGCAGGTACGACTGACCATAGGAGAACAGTGACGAAGTGACGTAGAGCGCGACGATGACCAGGAGCAGGCGGTGCAGCCGACCGAAGTCGATGCCCCCGCCGAGCACGCCATCAACCACGATCTGGGTCGCGTTGCCGAGGAGCCTCGGCCCGAGCACCGAAAGCGTCACGCTGAACAGGGCCAGGACCAGGACGGTCGCTACACCTACGCGGTGTGGACCGAGCAGTCGCAGGAGCCGCTTTGCCGAAGTGCTGAAGTCCTTGGACTTTTCGGCCGGCATCCCCGCTGCAGCCCAACGGTTGGAGTGCGACCGGGCATCCTCGGGTCGGACCACCGTGGTCGGCTCGTCGTTGCTGCCGTTGGTTTTGCTGTCGTTGGTGTTGCTGCCGTTGGTGTTGCTGTCGGGATCGCTGGAGGCCTTGTCGCTCATGCTGCCGCCTCGGTCTGCTGGGACTCAACTATCTCCCGATACGTCTCGCAGGTTTCGAGCAGCTCATCGTGGGTTCCGAGTCCGACCTGCAGCCCACCCTCGAGCACCAGAATCTGGTCAGCATCGGCAATGGTCGACACCCGTTGGGCGACGATGACCGAAACCACCTCTCGGGTCACGGGTTCGAGCGCGGCCCGGAGCTTCGCGTCGGTCGTCAGGTCCAGAGCCGAGAACGAGTCGTCGAACAGGAAGATGTCAGGTTTGCGGACCAACGCTCTGGCGATCGCCAGACGCTGCCGTTGCCCGCCGGAAACGCTCGCTCCACCCTGGGTGACGGCACCTGAGAGGCCATCGGGCATGTCTTCGACGAAGGACCGTGCCTGGGCGGTGGTCAGCGCCTCCCACAGTTCAGCCTCACTCGCATCGGGTTTGGCGAACCGCAGGTTGCTCCCGACGGTCCCCGAGAAGAGATACGGCTTCTGGGGCACCAGTCCGACCCTGGCCCAGAGTGCCTCGGGGTCCATCTCCCTCACATCGACGCCGTTGACGAGGACCGATCCTTCCGTGGCATCGAACAGACGTGGAACCAGATT
Source organism: Microthrixaceae bacterium (assembly GCA_049647585.1). Classification (GTDB taxonomy): domain Bacteria; phylum Actinomycetota; class Acidimicrobiia; order Acidimicrobiales; family Microtrichaceae; genus JAGQSZ01. The sequence continues at coordinate 64,130 of JBARXY010000011.1, forward strand.
GAGCAAGGTGGTCTTTCCCGATCCGGTACTCCCGATGATTGCGGTGGTCTGACCGGCATGCGCCGTGAATGAAATACCGGAGAGCACCGGCAGCTCAGCTCCCGGGTAGCAGAAACCGACATCACGGAACTCGAGAGAACTCGGACCCGCTGCGGGGTATCGAGGAACGGCGGGCGCCCTCACGGTGCTGGGAGTATCGAGGACCTCCTGGATCCGGTCCGCACAGACCGCAGCGCGGGGAACCATGACCACGACGAAGGTCGCCATCATCACCGACATGAGTATCTGGACCAGGTATGTCAGGAACGCAACGAGCGCTCCGACACCCATCTCGCCAGAGCCGATGCGATTGGCGCCGAACCAGACCGCAGCGATGCTGGATGCGTTTAGCACGAACATGACCGTCGGAAACATGATCGCCATCAGGTGGCCTGCCCTGAGCGAGGTGTCGGTCAGGTCCTTGTTGGCAGTGCCGAACCGCTTGGTCTCGTGCGGTTCACGTACGAAGGCCCGAACCACCCGGAGGCCGGTGATCTGCTCGCGCAGCACTTCGTTGACACGGTCGATCCGTTCCTGCATCTCGGCGAACTGGGGCACCAGACGGATCACCACAGCACCGACGCTGAGGACCAGGGCCGGGACGCTGACGAGCAGCAGCAGCGAAAGCGGCCCATCTTCCCTGACCGCCATGATGACCCCACCCGTCATCATGATCGGTGCGGCCACCAGCAACGTGAACGACATGACCACGAGCGTCTGGACCTGCTGGACGTCGTTGGTGATGCGGGTGATCAGCGAGGGCGCACCGAAGACTGACACCTCCTGGGTCGAGAAGCCGGTGACCGAGTGGAACATCGACTTGCGCACGTCCCGGCCGAAACCCATCGCCGCCTTCGATCCGAAGTAGACCGCACCGATGTTGAACACGACCTGTATGAAGGTGACCACCAACATGAATCCACCCGTGCGCCAGATGAAGTCCAGGTCCGGGTCGAGAACCCCGTTGGAAGTGTGTAGAACACCCTTGTCGATGATGTCGGCGGTGAGGGTTGGTAGGAACAGGGCAGCGACCGTTTGAACAGCCTGCAGACCTACAACCGCCACAAGTAGCCACCTGTAACGCTTGAGAAATTCACGTAGCAATCGGAGCAACATAGGAGGCTGACGAACCTACATGAGCGATCACTCAGTAGCACGTCGGTAAACGAAGCTTGCGATCCGAAGTTCGAAACGTCACAGGCCACGAAGTTCGGCGCGATCGTCCGGCCGGCGAAGGTACTCTCGGCCTCGTGCGCCGCCGTCAGGCGCTCGACCCGGGGGTACGTGATGGCACGCAAGGGCATGATCTTTCGACTGCTGCTGACTTCTGCAGCAGTCGCACTTCTGGCGACGGGTTGTTACGACAACCCAGACTGGGCAGGCCCGAGCGCCGAGGGACCCGGTTCCGACGATGGCATACCGGTTGCTGGGGTCAACGACAAGGGCTACTCGGCGACGATCCGCCGGACCGAGGGCCAGGTGGCCCACATCACAGCCGACAGCCTGAAAGATGTCTCGTTCGGACAGGGCTGGGCGAGCGGCGAGGACCGCACATGTGACCTGGCGGATCAGATACTGAAAGTGACGAGCCAGCGTGCGAAATACTTCGGCCCCGGCGAGAAGGACGCAAATATCGATTCGGACTTCGCGTGGCTGACCGTCGGAATCGCCAAGACCGCGTCCGAGGACTGGAAGAACGCGGATGCTGAGGTTCGATCGCTCATCACTGCCTACACCGACGGATGGAACGCCCATCTGCGTGACGTCGGACCAGATGCGATTCCGGACTGGTGCGCCGGCGAGCCGTGGCTCCAGGAACTCAAGCCGGTTGACGTCTACGTGTACGCACGATCGATTGGTGTACTGGCATCGAGCGGTGCGGTAATCGACATGATCGGAACTGCCCAGCCGCCCAGCGCCGCCGGATCTCCGAGTGACGCGACCGCTGGTGAAGGCTCCGAGGCCGCACTTCCCGCCGCTCCGGATGTCGCTACACCGGGTAGCGCGACGCCGGGTAATACGACAGAGGCACCCTCCGATGCGACTCTGGCCTCGAACGGCTGGGCCATCGGTAAGGACCGGACCGAAGACGGCGGCGGCATGCTGTTGGCCAATCCGCACTTTCCCTGGGTCGGCGAACTGCGCTTCTGGGAGGTTCACCTGACCGTTCCAGGACAGGTCGACATGTACGGCGTTCAGTTGTCCGGCCTGCCCGGAGTCGCGATCGGCTTCAACGAGAACTTCGGGTGGACCCACACCGTTTCAGCTGGATACCGCATGACGGCCTACAAGCTCGACCTGGTTCCCGGCTCCCCCACCAGTTACCGGTACGGCAACGACAAACGCGATCTGACACCGACCGACCTCACCATTGATGTCCTCGGCAAGGACGGCAAGCTCACCAGTACCAGTCGTACGACGTGGCGCAGCCACTACGGACCCGTACTGGACTTTCCAGGCTTCGGTTGGACAACGGACGCAACAATCTCCTTCCGTGACGCCAACATCGACAATGACGAGTTCATCACCCAGTACATGCAAACGCTCAAGACCACCGACCTAGACGGCCTCATCGAGTTGAACCGCAAGTACACCGGCGTCCCGCTCTTCAACACCATCGCCGTATCGAAGGATGGCAGGGCGTGGTATGCGGATACCGCGGCGACCCCAAATCTGTCCAAGGAAGCCCTCGAGGGTTACACGAAGTCACTCGACAGCGATCCGATAGTGAAGATCGCCCATGAAAACGGGGCAATCCTTCTGGACGGCTCGAATCCGCTCTACGAATGGCAGACCGCCAAGGGCGCACGCGATCCCGGCCTAGTGCCCTTCGACAAGATGCCCATGGTCGAGCGAAGCGACTACGTCTTCAATGCCAACGATTCCTTCTGGATGCCGAACGCATCCGAGATGATCGAGGGTGACTACTCGCTCCTCCACGGCGATCAGCGCACTCCCCGTTCGCCACGGACGCGTGAGAACGCAACTGTCCTGGCCGACGTATCCGCCGATGGCCCATCGGGTGGCGACGGGCTCTTCTCACTGCGTGAGCTCGAAAGAGCCGCCTTGCAGAACCGGGGCTTCACCTCGCGGGAACTCCTCGCCGAATTGGTTGGACGGTGCACGCGGAGCGCTTCTGTGACCGTCGAACCCCTGGTCGAGGACGGCAAGGAGATACTTCCCGGCGCAACGGTCAATCTTGGTCCTGCCTGCAAGGTTCTGGCCGACTGGGACGGCGTCTATGACATCGACCGTTCCGGGCCGGTCATCTGGCGCGAGTTCATGTCGAAGTTCCCCTACGAGGACCTACTCGATTCCGGGACTCTGTGGTCCAAGCCGTTCAACCCGAGCGAACCAGTGGCCACGCCCTCCGGCCTGACCCCAGCCCCTGCCAGCGGCACCGATCCGGTGTTGGTGAACTTGGCCAGATCGGTTCAAACACTCGAGAAGATGGACGTCCCAATCGACGTCGAACTCGGCAAGGTACAGACGTCGAACAGGAACGGCACGCTGGTTCCCATCCACGGCGGCAACGGCAGCGACGGCACCACCAACGTCGTGACTTGGGGATCTGCGGGCACCACGATGGACCCCGACAGGTCCGCAATCACAACTACCGACCTTGGCAAGGACATCACCGCCATCAAAATCGCTGGCGACGGACCGACCCGGACCGGCTACCCGATCGACTTCGGAACGTCGTTCTTGATGGCGCTCCACTTCACCGAGGACGGCCCGAAGGCCAAGACCTTCCTCACCTACGGCAACGTCGCCGACGAGTCAGCGCCGAGCTTTCTGAGGGCGACCCAGCAGTTCTCCGAGAAGCACTGGAAGACCGCTGAGTTCACAAGCGAACAGGTTGCGAAGGCGACGATCAGCGCTCAGGTCGTCAAGGGCTAGAGCCCGCAAGGAACGATAGGGCCCATCCATCGGACATTCGTCACGCCCATTTCGCAAACGCACTCGGTCGTCTAGTCTTTCACTATTGGACTTTATGTTCCCTTGGAGGACCGATGAGCGACGTGGACCAGATCGACAATTCCGTGATCAGCGCAGAACGCACACTTGCGAGTCTCGTGACCGAGCATTCCGGAGCCGCAAGAGTTTTCGACCGCTGGGGGCTCGACTACTGCTGCGAAGGGAAGCGCTCGCTAGCTGTCGCTGCTGCTGCACTGGGCATCGACAGCGGTTCGGTGATCGCAGACCTCGAAGCCCTCGGGGCCACTAGCCCAGCTGACTGGGCTGGAATGGGACCGGCCGAGATGACCGAACACATCGTGTCGACCCATCACGCACTCCTGTGGGAAGAACTTCCACGCATGCATGCCCTTGCCATGAAGGTGAACTCGGTACACGGCGGAAGGCACGCAGAGCTCGGCGAGGTTCTGACCCTCGTCGAGATGATGCGCTCGGAGTTGGAGCCACACATGACCCGGGAGGAGTCAGTCGTCTTCCCGGCGATCAGGGAACTTGCAGGCAGCACGGCAATGCCCAGGTTTCCGTTCGGCAGCGTGACGAATCCGATCTCGGTTCTCATGCAGGAACACGACAACCAGGGTCGAGTCATGGACAGGCTCATCGAGGTCACAGACGGCTACTCGGTTCCGGCGGATGGATGCGCCAGTTTCGCAGCGCTGTACTCGGGACTGCGCGAGCTGGATGAGGACACCCGACTCCACGTTCACAAGGAGAACAACCTCCTGTTCCCGGCCGTGCAGGACTTGGAAGCCAAACTCAATCCCGCTTGAGCACCGGTCAAACTCCTGCGCCCGTCAAACTCCTGCACCGGTCAAACTCCTGCACCGGACTCCTGCGCCAGGCTCCTGCGCCGGGCTCCTGCCCGTTTGGGTCCATGCCGAACAGCAGGTCAAGTAGCTGGTCAATCGACAAGGGGTCCCGTCGGCCGTGCTGTCCCACCGGCCGGCGGGAGTTAGCCTCTCGATATGGATGACGTCCGACTCGAGGCAATCGATGGATGACAAGACGCCGCAGAAGCCTGGGCGGGATTCGCCTATTGGTCAGCGGTCCAAGGCCTCGATCCCGGGAAATGAGAGGCGCGGGACAGCGCGTGGTCCGGCGAGGGGACACCAACCCCAGGGCCCACGCCCCGAGCATCCGAGCGGAGCAGCGACCCTGCTGATCATTGGAGTCACGCTGCTGATTTTCGCAATCGCCGCGGTCAGCACATTCAGCGGCCGCTGACTTCGTCAACAACTCGCAGAGGAAGCCTTGACGGTCAGACTTGAGGACTGCAGGGTCAGACTGCAGGGTCAGACTGCAGGCTCCATGGACTTCAGAGTCAGCTGGGAATTCTCGGTGAGCGTTGTAGGTCCGACGAGGGCCACGTCGCGTTGTATCCGTACCGGCAGCCAATCGGCGGTGGACAGCCAGAATCGCTCGACCCACGTGCCGGTGACGCTTCCCGAAGCGACATAGGTAATTGTCACCAGACGTACTGCAACCGACCCTCCATCGATCTCGAGACTGGTCTCGTCGCCAATTTCAGTTGAGCCCTCAAAGTTTGCCTCGACGCTCATTGGGCCGCCCGACAGCTTCAGCTGGCAGGACCTACCGCTGATCGGCTGGTCGACAGCGATGGACATCTTGGGCGAACAGTCGAGATCCGCTGTAGCGGATACCGGTCCGATCTTCATGGCCTTGTCATGTTCGTCGAGCCTTAGAGAGCCACCATCGAGGCAGTACCTGGTTCTCTCGATGTGCTCCACGAACAGGTTCAACTCGAACGTGAAGCAGTCGTCGACGGCGGCTCCCCCGGATGCCTTCCCCGGATCGGCGATGACACCGGCGACTATCTCGCTCGGCAGAGTCCGGGTCTCTTCGGGCAGTGGCCCGAGCTTGATCTTCTGTTGGCCCGACGCAATGTATGTGTAGACACCGACCGGCGGTGCCACAGGGTCATGCGCGGCGGGCCGTCCGCCGGCATCGCGTGTTCGACTCCCCTCGTCCGGAGCTTTCTGGTTCTTCCGAAAGCTGTCGACCGCATCCTTCTTTGCGACTGCTGTACCTCCCGTCGGACGAAACAGGAATACCAGGGCAGCACCGGCGACCAGCAGTGCCAGCGCCAACCCGAGCAGCATCTTTCGCTTCATTTCGACTCGGGCAGGCTCAGGAATCGATCGGCCGGACAGCCGTGATCATGATTGCCTGCAGGAACTCGTCGTTGCCGCTCATGGCCCTTCGCATGGCAAGGACCCTGCTGCGGGACTCACGGTTGCCGAGCACCCGAGCGATGAACCTCAGTGCCCCGAACAATCCTTCGTCCGAGATCAGTCGTCTGGGCTCGAGGAGGTGGAGTGGGGTGAACGCCGAGTTCACGACTCGGAAGCCCGCCGATTCCAACAGGTCGCGCCACTCCTCGTCACTGAGCGGGCTGACGTGGACCTTGATGCTCGTTCGTAGCTCCTCGACAATCCGCTCACGATCCGGCCCACTTACGGTCGGCTTGAACGAAACCTCGTGAACGCCGATACGTCCTCCGGGCCTGATCACACGGTGCAACTCGGCGACGATTCGCGCCTTCTGCGACGCAGGCTGCATCGTGAGATAGGCCTCACCGAATGCGACGTCCGCGCTTGCATCATCCAAGCCCGTGTCGGCTGCGGACCCTGCGGACACCGACCGGTTTGGTCCACTGATCAGGTCGGCCACCCGCTCGGCCGCAACCGGGTCGCGATCGACGCCGCGGTAGCTGGCGGGATTCTTGTCGAGGACCAGACGTGTCGTGGCCCCAAGTCCGGGTGCCAACTCGACGACATCGTCGCTGGAGGTGATGTCCAGCGAGGCCAACATCTTGTGAGTGAGTTCGACTCCCCCGGGCCGAAGAACCTTCTTCCCCATCCGGGCAAGAAGCCAGTGACCAGGCATCCGAGCGGAGTCAAGAGCCTCCCCCGGAAGATGCTGGCCTGGAAGATGCTCGCCCAGTCCGTCTATTGCCAATGCCATACGGGACCCCTAACGCCAAAGCAGTGTTAGGCAACCCTAATCCTATAGTGACCGGGTTGGCAATGCCCCTTGGTCAGATATTAAACAGCGGCGGCCGGATCGCTCAGTGGGCGATGCCGTGCTTCTTTTCCCAATTCTCGGTGTGAAGAGTGTGGAGCGCCATGCCCGCCATCAACCCGAATCCCGGACCACCCCAGAGTGCAGTGAAGGCTCCGACGGCAAAGCCGTTGACCCACGAGTCCATGTAAAGGGATAGAGGAATCCCGACTCCGAAGAGCATTACGAACGATGCCACCGAAACTGTCCGGATGAGGGTCGACCTCTGCTGTGGTCGACCGTCGTCGTTGCTGTTGGTTTTGTTCTGTTCACTGACTGTCGGCGCTGCCATGGACCTGAATCTATACCTTCGCGACAGCAACCCGGACAGTGGTGGCCCAGAGGTGACGGCCCCAGAGGCCCAATAGGCTGCGTCGGAAGGGTCTGCGGTCGGTACAGTTCAAACAGCACCTGACAGCTGGTGCTAGCCAGTCACCACCGAGGACCCAGAGTGACCAAGCAGTCCCACACCCCGAGCCGAGCCATCAGATGAAGGCACTTCTTCAGTCGACGAAGCTCCGCAACGTCGTCTATGAGATTCGTGGTCCCGCCAATGCCCAGGCAGCTCGCCTTGAGGCCGAGGGCCACAGGATCATGAAGCTCAACATCGGCAGTCCGGCCCAGTTCGGCTTCAGCGCTCCGGACGAGATCGTCCGCGACATGATCACCGCCCTGCCGAACGCCGACGGCTACTCCGAATCACGGGGAATCCTGTCGGCCCGCCGGGCAGTTGCATCCCGCTACCAAGTGATCCCGGGCTTTCCCGAGATTGATGTCGATGACATCTACCTGGGCAACGGTGTTTCGGAACTGATCATCATGACTATGCAGGCGCTCCTCGACGACGGAGACGAGGTTCTTGTACCGGCTCCGGACTATCCGCTCTGGACTGCCGCTGTAAGTCTCGCCGGGGGAACACCGGTCCACTATCTGACCGATGAGTCAGACGGCTGGAATCCCGACATCGAGGACCTGGCTTCCAAGGTCACCCCCCGCACCAAAGCACTGGTGGTGATCAACCCCAATAATCCGACCGGTGCCGTCTATGACCCGGGTGTACTCAAGCAGCTGGTCGAGATTGCCCGCGAGCATGAACTCCTGCTGCTGGCGGATGAGATCTATGACCGCATCGTTTACGACGACGCCCAACACATCTGCTTGGCGACTCTTGCTCCGGACCTTCTCTGCCTGACCTTCAACGGGCTGTCAAAGACCTACCGTGTCGCCGGCTACCGCTCCGGATGGGTTGCGGTAACCGGTCCCCGGTCCCACGCGACCAGCTTCCTGGAGGGCATCGACCTGCTCGCGTCATCCCGCCTGTGCCCGAACGTGCCAGGCCAACACGCGGTCCAGGCCGCCCTGAGCGGACACCAGAGCATCGAAGAGTTGATCCGCCCGGGAGGAAGGCTCCACGCCCAGCGCAAAGCCGCCGTCGACGGCCTCAACTCGATCCCGGGAGTGAGCTGCGTGGAACCAAAGGGCGCGCTGTACGTCTTCCCGAGGCTTGACCCAGAAGTGCACGAGATCCATGACGACGCGCAGTTCGTACTCGACCTGTTGCTGCAGGAGAAGTTGCTGGTCGTCCAGGGCACCGGATTCAACTGGCCTCTGAGTACGCACTTCAGGATCGTGACTCTGCCGAGCGTCGACGAACTGGCCATCGCGATACAGAGAATCGGCAACTTTCTGGCCAGTTACCGCCAGTAGCCCAGTACCGCCAGTAGCCCAGTTACCGCCAGTAGCAGAGGATCCGTCAAGTACGTGGTTGATCTTGTGAGGATCTGGGTATCCAGCAGAGATGGGCACCGCAAATGCAGGATCTCGGCGGTTCTCACACGACCCGCCGGCCGACGTCGACCAGCTCCTAGCGGAGTACAAGGAAACCCGCGACCGGCGTATTCGTAATCAGATCGTCGAAGCCCACCTTCACCTCGTTGACCACTATGTAGCTCGATACAGCCGGTCAGGACGAGTAAGTCCGGAAGACCTTCGACAGGCCGCACTCATCGCCGTGATCGGGGCCGTCGAGAGATTCGATGAGCACCATGGTGCTTCTTTGAGGACCTTTGCGTCACGAACCGTGGAAGGCGAACTCAAGCGATATCTGCGGGACAAAACCTGGACGGTCAGGCCTCCCCGATCGCATCAGGAAGCGCACCTGGGTATCAGGAGGGCGACCGAGGAATTGACCCAGTCGCTGCACCGGTCACCCACGGTGGCGGAATTGTCGGCCCATCTGGGCCTGAACGAGGAGCGCGTCATCCAAGGCCTCGCGGCCGCAGCAGTGCGTGACAGCGAAAGCCTGAATCGAACGATCAGGCGTGGTCAGCAGGAGGAGGCGCCCATTGAGCTCGGCGATATCGACGGCGCTTTCGATCTGACCGAGCTTCGGATCGCGTTGCGGATAGGAATCGACACGCTGAACGCTCGAGAACAACACGTTCTGCGACTCCGGTTTCTCGATGAGCTGTCCCAGCCCGAGATCTCGGAGTTGATCGGCGTATCGCAGTCCTATGTGTCTCGACTTATCCGAGGCGCGCTCATTGCACTTCGCCACAGCATGGAGCCCTGAAACAGCCGGGTCCGTGCCAGCTCGGGCTGTCCTGTCGATGATCAGGACAACGTCGACCCGAACTGAATCACCTCCAAATCTGCCCTGCCGCGTTGACCGAAGAGATCACGCGTGGCAGGGTCAGGGCAGTCGTTTGGCGAGCGTAAGATTGCAATGGAAAATCGCACCAGGGGGTCTAGTGACCGACATGAATTACTCAGATGCGACAACTGCAGATGCCCGCGGCGAAACTGGGGATAACACGTCCACCGACGCAGTCCAGTCCTCGGTCCCGGCATGGGACGATTCGACAGGGACGGACGAGACGTCACAGATCCGTGTTTCTGTCTCACCCGGACACGTTTCCATAAGCGGCGAACTCGACTTCGATTCGGCAAGCGAGTTCCGCGCCGCAATGGCCGAGGCTGCTTCCTTGGAGCATCCCAATCTGGTGCTGGACATGTCGCAGGTCACCTTCATGGACTCATCCGGGCTGCGGGAACTTGCCGAGATGCGATCAGCGGGGTTCGAAATCACGGTAAAGGACGCCTCGGACTGTGTCCGTACCGTCCTGCGGGTGACCCGGATGGACGAAGTCTTTCTATTGTCCGAAGACTGATTAGCTGCCCGAAGACTGATTAGCGCGACAGCCTGAATCAGGCGGCGTCCTTCAGCTGGAGCGGATGAAGGTCCCCAAGGACAGCCGAGGCCTTTTGCTGCACTTCGCTTGGCCCACCAACCGCCACCCAGTCCGATCCGGTTGGCTCGCCTCCGAAGGTGTCGAAGGAACCCTCGCTAACGGGGAGTTGGACTGCCACGGAATAAAAGCCACCGGCAAAGGCTCCGAAGACTGCCCCGGCGATGACGCCGGCAACCAGTCCCACGCCCTCGGCTCCGACGATCACCACTATCAGGACCGCGATGATTGCACCGATCAGGATTCCGCCGATCACTCCCACGACGGCGAGCTTTCCCATCCAGGCCATGCTTCGCTTGTCGACCAAATTTCGGTCCTCACTCGTCGGCTTGGTGGCGACTTCGATGTAGCTCGAATCCACGCCGTTTCGCTCCAAGGCCAGAACCGCGTGCCTTGCTTGATCGATGGACGAGAACCAGGCGATCGTATGGTCGTTCGACTTTGGAACTCCCGGCTCCAGTTTCTCGGGCGGATCGGTTCGTTCCTCCATCAGAAGACTCCCATCTGTTGTTTGTCGTACTCCGATCAGGTACCCGTTTGGGCGATGATCCAAACGGGTCCGGGGAATCGGTCGATCGTCCCCCGGCCAACGCTAGCGAGCGGTCCCGCGAGCGTCGGCCGGGTGAATGAGCTGGCGGTGTATCAGTCGAGATCGAGGAAGAGTTCCGTACTCATTGCGTATGCGGTCGAAACCTCAGCGATGAACATCTCGCGTTCCTCGGGGTTCAGGGGCATCGCATCCAGCAGGGTGCGGTAGCCCTTCTTGAAGTCATCGGCATCCTCGATGTCGACGAAGTGGAAGAACGAACTGCCCGAGGTCCGGTCGATTCCATAGGTCCGTTCCACCACTCGACAGATGTGCTGACCTCCGGAGAGGTCACCCAGATAGCGGGTGTAGTGATGAGCAATCAGGCCCGGGGACCACTTGGCCGCAGCTGCGGTGATTTGCTCGCAGTATCGCTGAGTGGATGGATTGGGTTCGACCGCTGCGATGTCACCAGCACCGAGCAGTTCCAGGTCACGTCGTAGGGATGGCGTACGACGGAGTCGGTCATCGATGAACGGACCCGCTATCGGGTCCTCTTTCAGGGCATCGGCCGCATCCTCGAGCGCCTGATAGACGAACGCGACCTGGGTCTGCATCCGGACGAACCCATCGATTGGTAGCTCTCCCTTGATCAGATCCGTCATGGCTGAAGAGTGTTCGGCGTTGCTGTGAGCGGAGGTCGTTCCCCTACGGATCTGGCTTGAGAACGGCTGCGAGGAAGGGTCGACCACCGATAGGTGATCTGCGATATTTGTGGAATTCATCGTGCACTTCCTTTGGTCGCGGCAGAGGGTGATGTCACCGTGGCCGGTCTTGCGGTCCGAGTAAGAAGCAATCCGGATGCCATCAGGGCGAGCGCCAGCGCGGTGAGCCACCACGAACTTGAGCCGGTGAACGCCAGCGCCTGTGCGGCAGGTGCGTTCGACGGATCTGCGGCTATCGGGGCGGCTGATGTCAGGGTGTCCGACTTGACGACTGGCGCTGGAACGATCGTCGTCGGCACCGTTGTGACGCTCGGGTTGCCCGGAGCTTCGTCGTTGGGCGCCGGTGGCACGACGGTCCCGTCAGTGTCATCGGTCCCGTCAGTGTCATCGGTGTCGTCGTTGCCGGTGTCGTCGTTGCCTCCGACTGGCGGATCATCGACGATAGGGGCCTGCCCGATGAAGCTGACCGGAACCGTCACATCTGCCGAATGGACGCCGGGGTTGGTGTGATCGGCACGGGTGGCCACGACGCAGCGGACCTGCGGGTCGAGGCAGTCGACGAACTCATCGCCTGATGACAGCGACAGCGTCAGATCGAAGGCGCCATCCGCGGTGAATGGGGTCGTCAGACCAACCGCGTAGGAAGGCGGGTTGGATGAGATCCAGAACGATGCACCCGCTCCCCCGGCCATCGATGCTCCCCCAACACACGGACCCGGCGAAACTCCGGCACCGTTCTCCACGCAAAGAGCCAGGTAGACGCCGATCGTCGGGTCGTATCCAGTTCCGGTGACCTTCACAGCAGCTCCGGTAAGAGCCAGACCATCAGCCGGAGTGACGGTCAGGGTCTGTCCCGTCGGACCCGAGACGGTCCTGGTGCCGTCGGTCTGCTCGGCCCCTGCGGCGACCCCGGACAGGGCCGTTGCGGCTCCGACAAGAACCAACAGCGACACCAACAGCTTGGGCCCGCGACGCGCGGGCGTGCGACGCTGAGGTTCTGGTGGACTCGTGACATTCATTGATTTCTCCTTGTTGTCGAAGTGGCGTTGGTTGTCGAAGTGGCGGAGGTTGTCGAAGTGGCGTGGGTTGTCGAAGTGGCGTGGGCCGTTCGGACGGGCACGACGATCGGGCTCGCGCTGTCGGGGTGCCGGATCACCGTCACCTGATGGCCATAGACATGACTCAGAACGTCTGGATCGAAAGCAACATCCGGGGGACCATCGGCGACCACCACCCCATCGCTCAGTACGACGACCCGATCCGAATGTGCAGCCGCGAGTCCGAGGTCGTGGACCACAACGACAACCGCGGCCCCGTTCTCGGCACGTTTGCGCAACAGCTCGAAGGTCCGCTCCTGATGATGGACATCAAGCGCGGCGGTGGGCTCGTCCAAGAACAGGACCCGAGCCTCTTGGGCGAGAATCCTCGCCAGGGCCACGCGTGCCCTCTCTCCGCCAGATAGTTCTTGAATACTGCGCTCCGCTAGGTGTGCGACATCACAGTCGCCAAGGGCTCCGGCCACTACTTCCTGGTCATCTTCAGACCGATCGCTGCGGCGCCACGGAGCCCTTCCCATGGCAACCACCTCGCGAACTCGGAACGGAAAACTGACGGTCGAATCCTGCAGCAGGACTGCACGACGCTGGGCCAGAAGGAACGGCGGAATCCCACGCACCGGTTCCCCGAGCAGTTCGACCGATCCGCTGAAATCCAGGTCACCTGAAAGCGCCCCAAGCAGCGTCGACTTTCCAACTCCGTTGGGTCCAACGATGCTCACGATCTCACCGGCCCCAACGTCCAGGTCCACCGGACCGATGATGCGCCGCTCCCCCAGCCAGCACTCGAGTTGCCTGGCCCGTATCGATAGAGGGTTTGTTTCGATCATGCCCAGCCGCCCTGGGCTGCGCGGGTACGTCGGAGCTGCCAGAAGAAGAAGGGGCCTCCGACCAGCGAAGTGAGAACACCCAGGGGTAGTTCCTGGGGAGAGACTGCGGTCCGGGCGATCAGATCGGCGATCACAACCACCAGAGCGCCCGCCAGAGCAGATGCTGGGATAAGAACACGGTGCCGCGGGCCACCGACCATTCTCATCAGGTGCGGGATAACCAGGCCGACGAACAGAACCATTCCGCTGACGGCCACCGAAGCAGCAGTGAGAACAGCGACGACGGCCAGCATCACAGCTCGAAGCCTCTCGACGTCGACGCCGACGTGACCGGCTTGTCGCTCACCAAGTGCCAACAGGTCGAGCCTTGGGGCGAGCAGATACGACGCGACCAATCCCACCACCGCCAGGGGCGCTACCACGGCGACCTTGGTCCAACTGGCCTGGGCCATCGAGCCGAGGGACCAGAACGTGATCGACCTCAACTCGGCGTCGTTGGACATGAAGGTCGCGAGTCCGATCAGGGCCCCTACCAGCGCATTCACCGCCACACCGGTCAGAACCAGAGTTACGACCTCGGTTCTTCCGTTGGCGCGGGCCGAGGCGTAGACCGCAATCACGGTTGCGAGGCCACCGAGGAACGCCGCGGCGGGAACCGACCAGGCTCCGAGCACCGTCGCTCCGGCGACAATTGCGGTGATCGCTCCAAGACTCGCTCCCGCGGACACTCCGACGATTCCTGGCTCGGCCAGCGGGTTGGCGAAGGTGCCCTGCATCGCCGCTCCGGCACAGCCGAGACAGGTACCGACGATGATCGAGAGCGCGACCCGGGGGAATCGGATCTGCCAGAGAACGGCATCTGCCGTCGGGTCGATGGCTTCGATCGAACCGAATCCGACATGTCGAAGGATCGAGGTCAGAACGTCGGCCGAGGAAACCTGGAAGGCACCTATTCCGGAGCCGACCAGGGCAGCAACGCACAGCGAGATGGCGAGACCAACAAGCAGGATCGGGCCGCTCACCTGCGCACGACGAGCGCTGCCGCCCGACGGCGCGGGCTGCGCATTGGGTTGGGTCCTCGAAGGCGCCTCGGTGCTCTTCACCTGCGCGGTCATCCCCGGCCTGCTTCCGCAGCGAACTTGGTCGCAAGATCTGCAACGACCGCGGGTGTTCTGGTTCCGAAGCTGAAGAGCAGGCCGTCTTCGAGGGTCACGATTCGACGCGCCGCCCCGGCGGGCGTCTGTGCGATCCCCGGGGTTGCCAAAAGCCCCTCGATGCCGCCCACCGATTCGAGCCCGGTCGTCGTGAGCAACAGGACGTCGGGAGCCGCAAGTACCAGCGCTTCGCTGGTCAAGGGAGTGAACGGCTTCGTCAGACCCATCTCCGTTCCCACGTCGATTCCGCCTGCTGCGGCGATCATCGAATCGGCGCCCGATCCGGGACCGCCGAGCAGGTACACACCGGCCGTTCCCCTCAGGTAGAGGAACGCGACGTGCGGGTGTTCGCCGGACGACGGAACGCGGTCCGCGACATCTGCGATGCTCTTCATGGTCCGCTCGGCGAGAGCGGCACCCTCTGTGGCCAGTCCAAGGGCGGATGCGACCTCTGTCATGTGCCCATGGATCGCCTCCACGCTGGTCACCGGATCGAAGGTCACGACCGGGACGCCGATGGATCGGAGCTGGTTGATCGCCTCGGGTGGGCCGGAGTCGGTGTCGGCCAGCACGACGCTGGGTTTGAGCGACATGACCGACTCGGCCGACATGTCGTGACCATGGGTCACCAACGGGACACCCTCTGCCTCGGCAAAGGTCGTCGAAACATCCCGTCCCACGACGTTGTCGCCCAGCCCTAGCGAGTACACGACCTCGGCGATCGCCCCTCGCAAGACAACTATCCGACTTACATCTGTCACCTCGGCGGTCGTCCCGTCCGCAGATTGGAAGGTCACCGGGAGCCTCGGCTCGGGCTTGTCGGCGTCGATCGACAGCGAGTAACCGGCCTTTGCCGACGTCTCCGCCTTGTCACCGGCAGCGTCCGAGGCGGGGTTCTCGCCATCCGACCTGGTCGAGTCGGATCGTTCCGGGGCGGACCGCGCCGAACTTGTCGTGGTGACGCAACTGGTGGCCAATAGCACCATGCACAGCAACAACGCGCACAGCATCGGCCAGTCGACCAGGGCCGGCAGCCGTGCCCTCCACCCCGAGCGAAGTTCTGTCATTCGGGACTCCCGACGCGGCCGGATCGGCGGCTCAGGTACACGCCGCCACCTCCGAGTAGCGAGAGCGACAGCGCTCCGGCGATCAGCCAGGGTGCAACACCCGATCCGGTCGAGCTCCCGTCTTGTTCTCGGCCCGACCCGGCCCCAGCGCTACGGCGTTCGGCGGATTCGTCATGGGCACCGCCGTCGCCGCGCTTGCGGTCCGATGCGTCTGCGTTGTCCTCGTCCTCCAACATCTGTGCTTCGACCTCCGCAGAAGGAGCGTCGGGGTCGACGGTCGACGGCGCTGAAGGGTCGCTGGCTCCATTCGATCCGGGTCCGTTCACTGACGGTCCCCCAGCTCCTCCACCCGCCGATCCGGTCGCGTCGGGCGATCCCGCCGGAGCGCCGGAAGACCCGGGTTGGACCCCCGAATTCGGCTGACCCGGTCCCGATCCTGACTGAACTGGAGCAGTGATGGCCGGCCTGGTCGGGCTGGTGGGGACGGGTGTGGTCGGCTTAGGGGGAGCGGTGGTGGGTGGGGGCGTCTGGGGCCTGGCGAAGCTGACCGGAACCAGAACATCCTGCGAGCGATCACCCGAGCGGAGATGGTCGTTGCGTGTGGCGATCGCACACGGCGTGCTGCGACAGTCGATCGTGGGGCTGATTGCCGAACTGAGCGTGAGGTTCACGTCGAAGCTTCCGCCCGGCCCGTATGGGATCGTCAGACCCTCGGCATAGGACGGTGGGTTGGACGAGATCCACTGCGACGAGCCGTTGGAGCCCTCCAAGGCGATTCCGCCTCCGCAAGGACCGGGCGCCACAGCGGCCGTCGGGGGAATCACACACAGCGCGACGTAGACGCCCTTGTTGGTGTCGTAGCCACTCCCCCGGACGTTCACAACTGCCCCTGTGGGCTCAAGTCCGGTTGTGCGGGACACGCTCAGCCTGCCTGCGGCACCGGCAGACGATGGTGATGCGAGGTCGACTCCCAGGACTGCGGCCAGCAGTGCGCCGACAACACAGAGGCGGACACGCCAGGTGGAAGGTTTTTCCCGAATGCGCTTCGATTCCTCCGACATCCAACTCCCAAATCGTGGGTGGCTTCTGACAACGCAGGAAGTTAGCCCGGCCGAGAATTAAATGTAAAGTATGCCTATCATTCGATACCTAGGGGCCCTGATATGAGTCTGGACAACCGCTTTCCCGACGAGGTCGTGGCGGCCATCGTCAAACACATGAACGGTGACCACGGCAGCGACTCGCTGCTGATCTGTCAGCAGTTCGGAGCTCCGACCGCGACAGCTGCGTCCATGACGGATTTCGACCAGACAGGCGCCGACTTCGAAACGTCGGTCGATGGCCGAGATACTCCGCTGCGTGTGCCTTGGCGTGGGCGAATCACCGAACGGGCCGAGGTTCGGGCCGAGGTCGTCTGGCTCTTTGAAGAGGCGACCCGTCGATCCGCGGCCCAGTGATTTGTTCTGCAGAATGGCTCCCAGAGGCGCCATTCTGCAGAACAGAACAGGACAGAACAGGAAGGGAACCGTCAGCGAGCTTCGAGTAGGACGACCGGAATCTGACGGGCCGATTTCTCCTGGTAACCGTCGTACGGCTTGTACTTGGCCACGATCCGCGGCCAAAGGGCACTTCTCTCGGCCTCGGACGCAACTCGGGCCGTCATCGGTACGGCTGGCCGTCCACGGAGTGAAACCGACACTTCCGGGTTGGCGACGAGGTTGAGGTACCAGGCCGGGTGATGATCATTGCCGCCACGGGAGGCGATGATCACGATGGCGTCACCCTCGGTCAGCGGCGATGTCAGCATCACGGTGCGGGGTTCCCCGGAGCGTCGACCGAGGGTGGTCAACTCCACCACCTGCATTCCCCGCAGCTTCCAGCCGAAGCGACCGCCGGTGGCTTTGAGAGTCATGCGGTGCAGCGAATTCAGCACCTTGAACGTGGAGTCGCCGGCCATTGCGGGAAATCTAGTCTGCGCTGCTCATGGTCGGGTCGGCCGAATTGTCGCCTCCAGCTGAATCGCCCACTGGGCGAGAATGGGCTCCCGACGTCGACGGTCATCGGTCAACAGGTTCGACAGTCCAAGTCCCCGCGCCAGATCGAGCGTCGCCTGAATCGATTCTCTGACCCCGGGGAGCGACTCGTCGGCTCCCAGGAGCTGAACCGTCAGTCGGTGGACGTCCCGACCGATTCGTGCCTCCAACGGAACGACCTTCTCGCGCAGTTGCGGCTCTGCCGACGAGGCGACCCACAACTCGAGCGCGGCTCGGAACAGCGTGCCCGTGTAGAAGTCGACGACGATGTCGACGACCCTCCTGGTCTCAAGTGGTTCGGAGCCGACCTGCGACGCGAACTCACGAACCTCGGCGGCGCGGGTTTCGGCGACGTACTCGACAGCTGCGATGAACAGGTCCTCGCGTGTCGGGAAGTGGTGTTGGGCCGCCCCGCGCGAGACCCCCGCGCGATCTGCGACCACCGTCACGGTGGAGTTTGACCAACCGCTCTCGGCAAGGCACTCGACCGCTGCAACGAGGAGGCCCAGTCGCGTCGCGCGACTCCGTTCCTGTTGTGGCTCCACCCCGCTATTTGCCTTCGACCCAGCGGGGTGGCCGCTTCTCTAGGAACGACGCGATCCCTTCCTGAGCATCCTCGGATGTGAACAGCCGTGCGGATTCAGCAGCGAGCCGAGAGGCTTCCGCATCGAAGTCTGCGAGCAATCTATCGGTGTTCAGTTTCTTCGAAGCCGCCAAACCCTGGGGTGAGCCCAGCATCAGGTCACCGATGATGTCGTCGGTGGCTGCCACCACGTCTCGACTCGACTCGGTGATCAGCCCGATCCGGGCGGCGACGGTTGCGTCGAACTTCTCGCCCGTCAGGAAGTAGCGACCCGCAGCGCGCTGATCGAGTCTGGGGAGCAGGGTCAGCGAAATGATCGCCGGAGCCAGACCAAGCCTGGCCTCTGTGAATGCGAATGACGACGTGTCGGATGCGACCACGATGTCGCACGCCCCGAGCAGTCCGAGTCCCCCGGCACGGACGTTCCCGTCGATGGTCGCAACGACGGGCTTCGGTAGCTCCAGGATCGTCCGCAGCAGCTCGACGAGGCGCTCGGTGCCCTTGGAGGGGCCGCCTTCTCTGGCGCTTTCCGCCAGGTCGGCCCCAGCGCAGAACGTGTTGCCGGTGTGGGTCAGAACGACGAGTCGCACGCGTTCGTTCGCTGCAGATCCGGACAGGTGCGACATCAGGTCCGCGACGAGCCTGGCCGACAGGGCGTTCCTGTTGGACGGTGAGTCCAGGGTGATCGTCGCAACCCCTCCAGTAACACTCAGGTGAACCAGCTCGTCGCCGTCGCCGTCGCCGTCGCCGTCGCGTCGGGATCCGCTTTGCTGGTCGTGCTGGCCGTTCTCGAGTGACATCTGTTCGACCTTTCAGTTACGTCCGGACAATCGATCAGGTCAGTAGGACTTGGGCAGTCCAAGGCTGAACTGGGCGATGAAATTGAGGATCATCTCACGGCTGACCGGAGCTATCCGGCTGAGCCGGGATGAGGCGATCAGGGTGCCGAGGCCGTATTCGCTGGCGAGCCCGTTACCCCCGAGAGTCTGGACCGCCTGATCGACCGCTCGGGTACCCGCCTCACCGGCTGCGTACTTGGCCATGTTGGCGGCCTCTCCAGCGCCCATGTCATCACCCGAGTCGTAGAGCGTCGCAGCCTTCTGCATCATCAGTCTGGCCAACTGAACCTCGATGTGTACCTGCGCGAGTGGGTGGGCCACTCCTTGGTGTGTACCGATCGGCTTGCCACCCCAGACCACCCGCTCCTTGGCATAACCGGCTGCCCTGTCGATTGCATAACGAGCCATCCCCACAGCGAACGACGACGCCATGATCCGTTCCGGGTTCAGGCCGGCGAACAACTGCTCGATGGCCGCATCCTCGTCACCGACGAGCGAATCCGCGGGAAGGCGGACGTCGTCGAGGAACAGGACGAACTGGTCATCGGGCGCAACGATGTCCATCTCTATCTTGGTTCTCTCAAGGCCGGGACTGTCGGTGGGGACGATGAACAGGACCGGCTTGAGTCGACCACTTGTCGCATCCTCGGTGCGGGCGACGACCAGCACATTGTCGGCCACATCGACCCCGGAGATGAATACTTTCTGGCCGCTCAGCACCCAGTCGTCGCCATCGCGTCGGGCAGTGGTGGTTATGCGGTGGGAGTTCGACCCAGCGTCCGCCTCGGTGATTGCGAACGCCATGATCGAGGAGCCGTCAGCGAGGCCCGGCAACCATCGGGCTTTCTGGGCATCGGTTCCGAAACGGGTGATCACGGTTCCGCAGATCGCTGGCGATACCACCATCATGAGCAGCCCGCAGCCGGAGGCGCTCAGCTCCTCCTGGACTATGGACAGCTCGTACATGCCCATCCCGCCTCCGCCGTACTCCTCGGGCAGGTTCACTCCGAGGTATCCGAGGCTGCCCGCCTCGTGCCAGAGTTCGGTCATGTGCTCACCCGCGCGGGCCTTGGTTGCGCAGTAGTCGTATCCGTACTTTGCGCCGAGCGAACTGACCGCCTGCCGTAGGGCGAGTTGCTCTTCGGTCTCGGTGAAACCCATGTCGTTTAGTCCTTTGCTTTGAGAGGTCGGTCTACGTTTCGGTCTGGGTGTCGGCTTGGGCCCGTGACGAGTCCGCGACGATCGCCAGCACCGCCCCGACCTCGACCTGGTGGCCCTCCGAGACCCCAAGAGCTTCGACCACTCCATCGGACGGTGAACGAATCTCGTGTTGCATCTTCATTGCTTCTAGCCACATCAGCGGATCGCCCTTGGCGACTGTCTGGCCGACCTCGACCGCGAGCCGGACGATCGACCCGGGCATCGGTGCCAGCAGCGAACCGGGAACCACCTCTTCCAAGGCCTCCGGGAACCGACTCGCAGGCTCGAGGCTGACGTTGCCACGGCGGGAATCAATGCAGATCATCCCGGGGTAGCTGGAAACCCTGAAGCTCTCACGGACCCCGGCGACCTCGAGGATTACCTCACTCGGGCTCGCCGAAATCAGCGTCAACGGGTCACCCAGATCCGGGTTGACAAGCTCCAAGCCGTTCCGAGTGAGGTCATAGGCCACGTCGACCGTCGTGCCAGCGGAAGTCGTAAACGCCCGGAACTGTGGCTGGGACCGCACGTTGCGCCAGCCGCTCGGGATACCACGCAGCACCGGCGCCGCTCTCCTCGCGGCCGCCGCCATCGCCAGCGCAGCAGCGACCGCGGAAACCTCGACCGCGGAAACAGCGTCGGCTGAAGTATCGGAGCCCGGTCCTACCAGGTCATCGTGATGGTCGACCAGGAACCCGGTATCGGTCTGGCCTGTTGCGAACGCCTCGTGGGCGAGTATGGCAACCAGATGGGACCGATTGGTCACCAGACCGTGGATCGTCGCTGATTCGAGAGCCGCCCGGAGGCGACCTATGGCCTCGTCCCGACTCGGTGCCCAACTGATCACCTTGGCGAGCATCGGGTCGTAACTCGTACCGATGACGCTGGAGGTTTCAACACCGCTGTCCAGGCGTACTCCGGCTCCGACCGGATTCTGGAACTGTGCCGTCACCCGATCCAGTTCGAATCGGTGCAGTGTCCCGGAACTCGGGCGGTAGTCGGCTGAAGGGTCCTCCGCATAGAGGCGAACTTCGATCGAATGACCGGCCGAGGAGGTCTCTTGAAGTTCGAGGCTCTGGCCCTGAGCCACCTGGATCTGCAGCGCCACCAGGTCGAGGCCCGTGACCATCTCGGTGACCGGGTGCTCGACCTGAAGTCGGGTGTTCATCTCGAGGAAAAAGAAGCGACCCTGGCCATCGGCGATGAACTCGACAGTTCCCGCACCGACGTAGCTGATCGCCTGGCCGGCCTTTCGGGCAGCCTCGAACATGGCTTCGCGGACCCCATCGATCCGCTCGAGCAGCGGCGAAGGTGACTCTTCGACGACCTTCTGGTGACGCCGCTGGATGGAACATTCGCGCTCACCCAGGACTGCGATCTCGCCCGACGTGTCACCCATTATCTGGACCTCGACGTGGTGGCTCGACGCCAGGTACGGCTCGCAGAACACCGTGGGGTCACCGAAGGCCGACTGTGCCTCTGCCCGGGCCAGATCGATTTCACCGGGCAGGTCCTGCAGCGATGAGACGATCCTCATGCCACGACCTCCGCCTCCGGCGGATGCCTTGATCAGCACTGGCAGGTCGGCCTCAGTTATGGACGCCGGGTCGAGTTGCGCGAGTACGGGCACCCCGGCTTCCGCCATGAGTTTCTTGGACTCGATCTTCGAACCCATCAAGCGGATTGCTTGGGGAGATGGTCCGATCCACGTGAGTCCAGCGTTCTGAACAGCTTCTGCGAACTCGGCACTCTCCGAGAGGAAGCCGTAGCCGGGATGGACCGCGTCGGCACCGCTGCGCAGGGCTGCCTCGATGAGGAGTTCGATGCGCAGGTAGGTGTCGGCAGCCGTGTCACCGGGTAGGTGCACCGCTGCGTCCGCTTCGCGCACATAGGGCGAGGCCTCGTCGGAATTGGAATGGACCGCGACGGTTCCGATCCCCAGATCCCTGCAGGTTCTGAACACCCGTCTAGCGATCTCGCCCCGGTTTGCCACCAGTACTGACTTGATCATCACAATCACATCCTGAAGACGCCGAAGCCGTCGGCGCCCTTGACCGTTCCGGAGTGGATCGCCGAGAGTGCGATTCCCAGAACTGTGCGGGTATCTCTGGGGTCGATGATCCCGTCGTCGAGCAGACGACCCGACAGGAATGGAGCCAGAGACTCGGCCTCGATCTGTCCCTCGATCATTTCGCGCAGCTGAGCGTCCGCCTCCTCGTCATAGATCTGACCACGAGACTCGGCGGCCTGACGGGCGACGATGGAGATGACACCGGCGAGTTGCTGTGGGCCCATGACGGCCGACTTGGCATTGGGCCAAGTGAACAGGAATCGGGGCTCGTAGGCCCGGCCGCACATTCCGTAGTTACCCGCTCCGTAACTCGCGGCCATGACGACGGTGATGTGGGGAACCTTCGAGTTGGCCACGGCGTTGACCATCATCGCCCCGTGTTTGATGATGCCTCCCCGTTCATACTCTTCTCCAACCATGTAGCCGGTGGTGTTCTGGAGGAATAGCAACGGCGTATTCGTCTGGTTGGCCAGTTGGATGAACTGTGCGGCCTTCTGAGATTCCTCGCTGAACAGCACGCCACGGGCATTCGCGAGAATGCCGATCGGATAGCCGTGCAAACGGGCCCAACCCGTCACCAGCGACGATCCGTAGAGGGCCTTGAACTCATCGAAGTCGGAGTCGTCGACGATCCTGGCCAACACCTCGCGAGGATCGAAAGGCACCTTCGGATCGGTGGGAACGAGCCCGAGTATCCCGTCAGGGTCATAGCGGGGTTCAAGCACATCCTGGGATGGGTGCGGTCCGGCCTTGTGCCAGTTGAGACGGCTGACGACCCGGCGGGCGGTTCGGATTGCGTCGTGCTCGTCAAGAGCGAAGTAGTCCGCAAGTCCCGACACCCGGGCGTGCATCTCTGCGCCACCGAGGGATTCGTCGTCGGAGTCCTCACCCGTCGCCATCTTGACCAGGGGCGGTCCTGCGAGAAATACCTTGGAACGCTCCTTGATCATGATCACGTGGTCAGACATCCCGGGAACGTAGGCGCCTCCGGCGGTCGAATTTCCGAACACGATCGAGACCACGGGGATCCCGGCCGCGGAAAGTCTGGTGAGGTCCCTGAACATCGCTCCACCCGGAATGAAAATTTCCTTCTGGGTAGGCAGGTCCGCACCGCCGGACTCGGTCATGCCGATGACCGGCAGACGGTTCTGGCGGGCAATCTCATTGGCCCGAAGGATCTTCTTGAGCGTCCAGGGGTTGCTCGCCCCACCTTTGATGGTCGGGTCGTTGGCGCTGATCATGCACTCGACGCCGTTGACCACGCCGATGCCGCTGATGACGCTCGCCCCAACGACGAAGTCGCTTCCCCATGCCGCCAGAGGCGAAAGCTCGAGGAATGGGGAGTCACGGTCCAACAGCAACTCGATCCGTTCACGTGCGAGAAGCTTGCCCCGCTTGCGATGACGCTCGATGTACTTGGGTCCGCCGCCGTCGACAGCCTTACGTTGCTCGACATCCACTGCGGCGATCTGCTCGAGAAGTGCGTCAGCGTTGGACCTGAACGCCTCGTCGCCAGTGTCTATTACTGATTTCAGTACGGTCACAGAAGCTCCTCCGGAACGTCGACGTGGCGGGACCTGAGCCACTCGCCGAGTGCCTTGGCCTGCGGATCGAAGCGGAAATTGGATGCGACGCCTTCGCCGAGAAGTCCTTCGACGACGAAGTTGACCGCCCGAAGGTTTGCCAGCACATGGCGGGTGACGACCAACTCTGCCGTCTCGGGGAGTAGACGCTTGAGTTCGGCGACATCCAGATAGGAGTGGAGCCACTCCCATGCCTGGGCGTTCCTGACCCACACGCCGATGTTCGCCGAGCCGCCCTTGTCACCGCTACGGGCACCAGCGATGGTTCCGAGTGGAACTCGCCGAGTTGCGCCTGACGATACGAGGCCCCTCTCGATCAAATTGATCGAGTCCGGGTCGGCCGAGTTCGGGTCGGCCGAGTCTGTCGCGGTCGAGTTCGGGTCGGCCGAGTTCGGGTCGGCCGTCAACAGATCCGGGTCGATCGCTATGGGGCTGATCGACCCGTCTGGGAAGACTGCACGGTGGGCGACGACCGCTGCCGGCACGTAGGCGGCGGTGAACACGCCGTAGGGCGACCCCTTGGACGGAGGCGCTGTCACGTGGAATCCCGGATAGCTGGCGAGCGCCAACTCGATCGCCGCTCCGGAGAACGCCCTGCCAACCGAATCGGCGTCGCTCCCTCGTGCCACGCAGTGCAGCATTGCGCTTGCTGTCTCCTCGGTATTTGGATCGGGGCTGTCGGTGCGTGCGAGTGTCCACGTCAGATCAGCCGACAGTCCTGATTCCATCTGGGCTGATTCCATCTGGGCCTGTACCAGCGCCGCCTTACGGTCGATGTCCAGACCGGTCAGCACGAAAGTGACCTCGTTGCGGAATCCGCCAAGGCTGTTTACCCCCACCTTCAGAGTCGGAGGCGGAGGCTCCCCAACCGCTCCGCTGAGTCGCACCCTGTCAGGCCCGGCGTCTTCGAGTGTGACCGTGTCGAACCTGGTCGTGACGTCGGGACCGAGGTATCGAACACCGCCGATCTCGTAGAGCAACTGCGCCGTAACGGTATCGACCGTCACCGCTCCCCCGGTCCCGGGATGTTTAGTGATGACACTCGAACCGTCAGCGTGGACCTCGGCGATCGGGAACCCGGCGTGCTGTAGGTCGGCGATTTCGGTGAAGAACGCAAAGTTCCCACCGGTTGCCTGCGTGCCGCACTCGATGACATGGCCAGCGGCCACTGCACCCGCGAGTTTGTCGTAGTCATCGATGGACCAGCCGAACCGGGCCGCGGCCGGACCGACAACCAATGAGGCATCGGTGACCCGGCCAGTCACCACGACCTGAATGTCGTGTCTGAGCAGTTCTGCGATACCCCAACCACCGAGATAGGCGTTGGCCGCGATGGGGGAACCGAGCCCCAGTTCGTCGGCACGCGCCAACAGATCGTCGCCCTCAACGTGACCGACAGCAACATCCAGTCCGAGTCGCGTCGCCAAGTCTCGCACCTTGACCGCCAGCCCGGCGGGGTTGAGACCTCCGGCGTTGACCACGACCTTGACCCCGCGTTCAACGGCGACGGCAAGGGAGTCCTCCATCTGCCGCAGGAAGGTCTTGGCGTAGCCGAGTGATTCGTCGCGCAAGCGATCCATGGCGAGGATCAACATGGTGAGTTCGGCCAAGTAGTCCCCGGTCAACACGTCGATGTCGCCGCCGTCGAGCATTTCGGCGACTGCCGAGAAACGATCGCCGTAGAAACCGGACGCGTTTGCGATTCGTAGAACGTCGCTCATTCGGTTGGCCTCCTGCCGCCCCCGGGCGGTCCTGCAAAGGCCTGGGCGATTCCCAGCCAGACATCGGCATCGGCGCCATCGGCTTCGAGGGAGAGATCGGAGCGATGCCGACGCTGGGTCACCAGCAGACAGAAATCCAGGGCCGGACCGGTCACCGACTGATCTGCATACTCTGGACCCCAGTTCCACTCGGTCCCGTCGGGTGCGTCCAAGGTGACTCGGAACTCCGCGGCTGGCGGTGTCATGCCGTGGTTGGCGAACGCGAAATCCCGGGTCCGAACGCCGATGTGGGCGATATGGCGGAGCCGTTGTGTCGCCGGCCGCTCAATCTTTAGCGCGTCGACGATGTCTTGGCCGTGGGCCCAGGTCTCCATCAGGCGGGCGGTGGCCATTGATGCTGAGCTCATCGGAGGTCCGAACCATGGAACCCGTTGACCTGACGGCACGTTTCGGAGCGCCTCGACGAGCTTCGGACGGCCGTCACGCCACTGCTGCATCAACTCAGGCCGAGGGGTCCTGGCCAGGGCGAAGGCTTCGTCATCGACCAAGCTCGCCAACTGTTCGGCCGTCGCCCCCGCCAGCAGATTCTCTAAGTAGGCGTTGAAGCCCGTTGGATCAGTTGCAGCTTGGATCGCAACGGTGTCGGTCCAGCAGAGATGCGCTATCTGGACACTGACACTCCATCCCTCGGCGGGAGTCGGTGCTGTCCATTGTTCGTCGCTGACACCCGAAACCACGCCATCGAGCGCCCTTCCTTCTGCCGTCAGGTCGTCGAGAAGCGATCCGATATCTGCCACGTCGGCAGAGTTACACATCACCTCGGACAAATCAATGACGCGTGATTGTTTTTCAGCGGGCTCCCTCCTTCCGGTCACTTGGGCAGGTCACATCTGATCGAGGGGTAACCGATCGCTCACTTGCGGTTGACGTCCGGTCCGCAGTGGTGCGAGTGGGCTGTCGACCAGCGCCGTGCGCCGCCAGTCAGCTCCGAGTTCGATACAGCGCGACCTCCAAGTGTCCAGTGGACCGCTGGGATTCAGCCACGCCTGCTCCATCGCCGCCCAGTCCGACCAGGAGCCCAATGACCACAACAGCACTGCTTCGGAGTCGTTCACCCCGGCGACCCGCCAAGCTCCGATCAGGGTGGCACTGCAGTCGTAGAGGTCGTCACTCACCTCTGCGATTTCTGCCAGGAATTTCGGAGCCAGTCCTGCTGACACCGTGACGATTTCGTGGGCGTATGCCGCCCCGCCAGCCCCTAGCTGGCAGAGAGTCTCTATCGGTGATGTCCACGGCTCCGGCACGAGGATGCGGTCGAATCCCCCGCGACGCATGGACGCTGCTTCCGCCCACCATTTTGCAAGCGAAGGATCCTGATCCCTTCCGCCACCCGTCTCGTGCTCGAGATTGGCTACCAGCCCATCCCATCCCGGCAGTTCCCACATGTTGACGACCTGAGGCCATGCTCCGGTGGACCCGATGGTCGACCAGACTCCGTAGCAGAGTTGATTGCGCTCCTCGCGCGCTATCGGGCACCAGTTTGCGGTCATGTGGTGCTGGTACCGGGCACGGTTGTGGCCGGTTATGTCGATCAGTTCGTGGATGTAGACGCGATCGTTCGGGCTCATGGGGTCGGGCTCATGGGGTCGGGCTCATGGGGTCGGGCTCATAAGGAGACGGCTCTGGGGTTCTGGATCACAGCGGTCTCGCAAAGAGGCTCTCGGGGTCGACATCGGCGCGTTCCAACCGTCGACCCAGTCCCGTCGAGCGGGTGACCGGACGTTCGATCGCGTCTCTGATCGCTCCCTCGGACGCGATGACGGTCAATCGCGACTTTGCCCTGGTAACGGCGGTGTACAGCAACTCCCTGGTGAGTATGCGGGACCCGGCGGGAGGCAGGCTCACGATTACGTGGCCGAACTCGGACCCTTGACTCTTGTGGATGGTCATGGCCCACTGGGTCGCAATGCGGTCCAGACGTGCCGCCTCAATCACCCGGTCACGATCGGCGCTGGGGAACCAGACCTGGAAATGGTCGTCGTTGGCCACCGCGACCCCCACGTCGCCATTGAACACGTTGTTCAAATAGTCGTTCTCGGTGACCATGACCGGACGACCTGCATAGAAGGAATTCCATCCGATGAAGCCCCGCTCGCGGAGCGCGTCCTCGACCAGCTTGTTCCACGAAATGACACCTGACGGACCCACCCGCAGACCGCATAGGACTTTGGTTCCACCGATGTGTTCGAGCGCCTGTGCCACATTGCCGTCGACCGCCGCCTTGACCGCCGCCACCGCTGCATCGACGACCTGAGATTCCACCCTTAACCGGTCTACAGAGGTGAACTTCTGAGGAGCGCGGCTGCGGCTGAACTCGTCGACCTGTTCGACCCAGACCAGGTCGTGCAGACCGGATCGAAGTAGCGAAACGGCGTCGTCACCGCGCCCCAGGCGTATCGCTCCCGCAAGTTCAAGGATCGGAGATCCTGCGGCTTGGCGGTGCACGGTACGCAAGGTTCGGACGCTCGAACGGATCGCTGCGGGCGCTACCGGCTCTGTTGGACCGGAACGATCAACCGAAGGTTCGGCCGCGTCAGCTCTCACTCCGGAGAGTCCCACGATGTCGCCCAGTACGACGCCCGCCTCGACACTCGCGAGCTGATATGGATCGCCTACCAGGACGACCTTCGCCTCGGGTTTGATCGCAGAGAGCAGGTGCGCCATGAGGGAGACCGAGACCATGGAGACTTCATCGACGATCACCACGTCGTGGACCAATCGACTCTCGGGCCCATGACGGAACCCTGCTTCCCCTCGGCTCCCCAACAGCCGATGAATCGTTGTTGCCTCAACGGACTGCAGCGAGTTGACCACTTCTGGAACTAGGTCGGCGCCAAGGGCCGTGATGGCTCCCCGGATCGACTCGGTCATACGTGTGGCGGCCTTCCCGGTCGGCGCCGCAAGCGCTATCTGCAGGTCGGAGCCGGCATCGTGAAGGCCACTGAGAAGCCCCGCCAGGAAGCGGGCGACCGTGGTCGTTTTTCCGGTTCCCGGGCCTCCTGAGATGACAACGAGGTCCCGCTGCAGTCCTGCCAGCGCTGCTGCCAATTGGTCGCTGTCCGGGCCGCCATTCGCACCGTCCCCGCCATTCGCGCCGACCCTGGCACCGCTGCTGCTGGCACCGCTGCCACCGGTGGCACCGGCCACTTGGCCGAACAGTCGGCGAACATGAGCCTCGGCTGCGAGCATCGACTCCTCATTCCGGGAGCCTTCCCCCGCAGCGGCCGAGTTGGTCCGGTGGACAAGATCTGCGGCGACATATCTCTCGAGGTACCAGTAGCGACTCAGGTAGAGAAGCCCACCGTCGAGGACCAAGGGCCTGAGGTGAGAGTCGGCCGCGCCCTCGGCGTCCGCTGCACCCGATCCACGATGCTCACCTACCCGTGCGACCAGATTGGATCGGGCAACTTCTTCTTCCCAGGGCACCGGCTCCGGCCAGGGAAGCTCAGCGATACCCAGGTCGAGTCCGACTGGACCTTGCCCATCTCGTTCGACGGCAATCTGGTCGACAGAGCCTGCGTCTGCAGCAATTCGATCGATGGCGACCTCGTCGGCCGCGACATGGCCGACGTCGATCGCCTCGGCATCGGGTAAAGAATCGACCGATGCGACAATTGTCGCGGCGACAGTGGCGAGATCGACACAGACGTGCCCCAACAGCGGTGCCCGCACAGCCAATGCAGCCGCCAGCAGTACCGATTCAGACTCCGCTGGCGATGACCTGGCGAAAGTTGCGGCCGTGTTGACCTCGGTGACGCCGAACACTCCGGCCGCAACGAAGGGTCGCAGGAATTCCACCGCATCCGGTATGAAAACTTCACGACTCATAGGACGACCTCTTGGTGAAGATCACGATCAAACGCGTCGCTCAGGGACTCAACGAGTTCCGGTGGAACCGACCAGGTGAAAACGCCGGCAGGCGAGCCTGCCCAGTACCCCGATTCCGCGGTTGGGGTGAGTGGACCGACCATTCCTCTGAGAAATACGTATGCGACCGGACCGATATGTCTGGCGGCGTCATAGTTCGGGAGCCGGAGTCGGAGGTACCGATGCAGAGCCACCGAATATATGAGGGCCTGCAGGAAGTACTGATGGTGTTCCATCGCACCCGCGAGTAGGTCGGGGTGATAGTCCCCTACCGTTTGATCTTGAGCTCCGGAGAGCTGATTCGTTTTGTAGTCAAGTACCGAATATCGGACCTGGCCTCCAACCGGATACCGGAAGATCAGGTCGATCGCACCGCTCATGTATCCGGTCAGGTCAACGTGCGACAACCCCAGGCTCAACTTCTCGGCCCACGGCCGCAGCGGATGGTCGGGCTCGAGGTGCTCGGCGACGATCTCACCAATGCGTTTGGCGGCGAGAGTTCGATCGGGCGCAACTGGAATGTAGAAGTCCAGTTCGTTGAGTCGATCACCGGGACCGAGGTCTGCCAGTCGGATGTTCCCGAACCTCGCCCCGAGCGGGGTGAGCAGTGTCTGGGTCAGAGCCTCGGGTAGACGCTCCTGCTGCTCTGGTGTGACGGCGAAGTGGCCCTGCTTCTGCAGCGCCATGCTGAAGGCCTCGACCGGGTCGGGACTGGTGAAGTCGACCACTTCATAGAGTTCATGCACCATGCTTCCAAATTCGGCACCCGCGCCGAGACCACCGAAGAGGGTCGGAGCCAGCCAGTCGCCCCTCGCCGCGGTAGAGGGCCAGCTCGCGGCGTTTGTGTCGGATGAGCGGCGCGGCATTTCCGCCAGCCCCTCGTCGCCTGCGCCCCTGTCGTCGGAGTTCTCGATGCCCGGGTCGGTTCGCGACTGATTCATCGACGCAGATACGTTCGTCGAGGACGAACCGGTTGTGGCGCCCGAAACGGGGACGCGCACGTTGTCTTTGAGGCTGGAGAAGGACCAGCGATTGGATGAGCGCTCCATTGGGCGTTCGAGAAGCGCCAGCGCCAATGGCTCGGCGGTGCTCGCCTCGGCGGATCGATCGGGACTGAATTTCGCGGGATGGGCTACTTCGTGAGCGACAGTGCTGACAAGAATCGAGTCGCTCGCCCCCAAATGATCGATTCGTTCCGTGAGTCGAACCGCGGCTTCCTCGATTGGTGGGACCTTGACGGCGACATCGGACGCCGCGGCGTCTTCGACCCCAAAGAGGAGTCGAGCCAGTCCGGTGAGCTCGCACCCTGTGAGCGGTGCCCACCAGGTGACTGTCAGGTGGGACGCCCGAGTCAATGCGACGTAGGTCAAACGATGTTGATCACCGCAGTTCTGACGCTTGGTCTCACTGGTCGAGCGAGGAGCCATCTTGGGCCGCTGTCTTGCCCTGGCTCCATTTGAGTCGCTCTGAGCGGTGGAGACATCAAGGACCCTCCGACCTAGGTCGCCATCGAAATACGACAGCTCGCCCTTGGCCGTCACCCTGTTGCCGCCCCCTGCCAGATCGGGCAGCAGAACCACGGGGAACTCAAGCCCCTTTGCGGTGTGGATGGTCAGAATTCTCACCGAATCGTCATCGGACTCCACCCGGCGCTGCATTGCCTCAGCCGCATCTTCGTCGGCTGCGTCAAGCATCCATTGCTCCAGAAGCTCGAGCGCCTGTGATGCCGTCAGCCCTCCGGATCGATGGGTCGACTCTGCATGAATGAGTTCTGCAACGTGCTCCAGGTCGGTGAGATTCCGTTCTCCCTGCCATTGCCCAAGCAGGCGAGGAATCAGTCCACTGGTGCGACGAATTTCGGCAAACAGAGCCGAGACTCCGTGTCTCTGAAGCACCTCTGCCCACGAGGCGAGTTGGTACTGCACGATGGTGAGTTCGGAATCTGCGGTCCTGCTCTGCGGGTCAACAGCCGACGCCAGTTCTTCAGCGGTCCAGGCAAAGAACCAGGTCAGTGCGGCGGCTCCAGCGAGGCGCTGGTCGGCCGGCCGCTCCATTGCTCTCAACAGCGTGAGCCACTGTTCGGCCGCCTCGCTGACCAGCACGCTGTCCTTGATCAGCTTCACACTAGAAATACCTCGGCTGGCCAGTGCCTTTGCTACCGGATCCGCGGCCGCTCCCGACCCGACGAGTACCGCGATGTCTGCAGGCCCAACCCGTCTGGGTGTGCCTTTCTCTCGTTTGGCGTCGTCCACGAAGAGTCCATTGCCGAGTAGCTCTACTGCCATGTCCGCCAGATCTTCGGCGATCCTCCGGTGGTACTTCTCAACGGCGATCCTCTTCTGTTCCGTGTCGAACTCTCGAAATGAGCGGAAACCATCTAGACAACGGATGTGCAGCCCAGGGGCGTTACGCGTAATCCCTGCATCAATCTGAGCCCCGTCGTTCGAGACGTCCCCGCGGGCGCGGGCGTCCCCGCGGGCGCGGGCGTCCCCGCGGGCGCGGGCGTCTTGAAGTAGAAGTCGCCGACCGCTGTTTGCCGGCGCGATCTGGACCGGCTGATAGGCGATGTGCTCTTCGCCGAAGAACTGACCTGCGCCGATCGAGTTCATAGCGTTGACCGCCTGGGGAACCGAACGATGATTGGTCAGCAGCACCCGGGGTTCGACCCTTCCGCGTGCCTCGAGGTAGGTGTAGACGTCGCCACCCCTGAAGCCATATATGGCCTGCTTCGGATCGCCGACGAGGATGAGCGTTGGGCGTGGTTCTCCACTACCGAACACGTCATGGAATATCTCCCACTGGAT
This sequence comes from Microthrixaceae bacterium, assembly GCA_049647585.1. Lineage (GTDB taxonomy): Bacteria > Actinomycetota > Acidimicrobiia > Acidimicrobiales > Microtrichaceae > JAGQSZ01. The sequence continues at coordinate 96,594 of JBARXY010000011.1, forward strand.
GGGATCGGTGTCCTGGAACTCATCGATCAGAGCGACGGTGAACCGTTTGCGCAGCTCGGCGAGGGACTGCGGATCGTTGCGCACAAGGTCCCTGACGGACGTCACCATCGACGTGTAACTGACAGCGCCGCTTTCACGTAGTCGCCGGGCGACTTCGGTGTTAGATCGCTCGACGAGATCCGCCAGAAGCAGATCGCGGTCCTGGCCCGACTCGGCTGTGACCAGGCACTCGCCCAGGTTCCGGACCTTCGCAACTGCGGATTGCAGATCACCAATGGTGGGTAGCTCAGTCCCGCTGTCCGCCCGGGATGCCTCGGAGAAGAGAACATCGGAGCAGACCTGGCGGATAATCGCCGCCTCTGGGGCGACAACGGCTGGGCCCGAGTTGTGACCGCTCAGGACACCCTGGCTCGCAAGGGCGCTCGAGCAGAATCCGTGGATCGTGGAGATCACTGCAGAATCAAAGTCCCGGACTGCTCGTTCCAACCGGGTGCGCCTCGCCTCTCGCTCGCCATCAGGAACGTCAGCCAACTGGGCGAAAACCACATCGGCAGTTTTTGACGGCGCACGCAGGTGCGCCTCCGCAGTTATCAGCGCCGATCTGATGCGATCGCGAAGTTCGGCCGCTGCCGCCTTGGTGAACGTGACCAGCAGGATTTGCGAGATCGGCACGCCCTGCTCGGCGACGAAGCGGACCGTCAACGCTGCGAGCGTGAAGGTCTTGCCCGTGCCTGCACTGGCTTCGATCAGCGTCGTGGTGCCAACGGGAAGTGGGTCCTGAAGGTTGAAGGCATTTTCGGCAGTCATGATTTCTGCCCATCCTCGGCGGGGTCCACGATGACACCGTCGATAGTCCCCCACAGGCGCTTTGCTTCGGAGTCGAGAGTGAAGCCATCGATGGAAACCTCGCCCAGATCCGAGGGTTGCAAGGAGCCGAATGCTCTGCGGTGGTATCGGTCGAGGGCTTCGCCTCGTGCGTATGCACCGGTGGCCGAGCCCCAGGCTGAGGCGATACTCGCTCCGGTGAATTTGGCCATCGATGTCCTTTCAAACAGTGGCAGTGCGCAGCTGAGCCCGTCCCGGTACTGGCCAACAAGGACATCCAATGCGTCCAGAGCTGCTTCCCGGCGGATCTCGGGATCATGACCAAGAACGGTGCCCACACTCTGGAACGGCCGGGAACCGGACTTTGCTCCGCGGGTGATCACCACGCCGCGCCAGTTGATGTGTGGGCTGCTCGCAGTGAGGGCGAGCAGCTGAATCGCCTGGCGGATCCGATGGAAGGGCTTGGATCTGGTGAAACGAATATCGACCGGACCCGGGTGCGCTCCATCTGCACAGCCGTCTACGTTTCCGACCAGGCGGGCACCCGAGGGCAGTATGAGGTCGATGGAATGCGCGGCGGAAACGGCTCGCCGCACGTCCCAGTGTTCGGCAAGGTCAAGCAATGAGCGAACCTCGTCGCTGATCGCTGGCAGTTCACGTTCGGCGATGGCCGGCGGGGGCAGGACGCCCGCTGCCCGTTGATAGTCGAGGAGCTTCCACAGTTGGCTGCCGGTGATATCGGCCGACGCACTGTCGTCTGTCGCGCCTTCTTCCAGTTCTTCGGCGAGCAGCCCTGCGGTCAGCAGAGCTTGACCGATGGCATGGATGTCGAGGTTGGAGATCGCAGTCGGCAGTTCCTCGTCGTGGGCATCTTCACGATCCGGCAGGGTCACCCCCAAGGTCGTGTTGAAGAACTTCCTCACCGGGTGGGCAAAGAAAGAGAGGAGCTCTGCCAGGTCGATCAAGTCGGATTCGCGAGATGAAACGGCCAGCTGGCGCTCGAGGAGAATCCGGTGCGCCACCGGCTGGCGCTGAACCTCGACCTGCAGCGCCAAGGCACCCTCGAACGCAATCGGGTCATAGCTGAAGGGACGTGGTCGGCCACCTCGGACCTGGAAGTTCTGTGGATGGTAGGCCTGTCTCGGGTGGCTCACGAATATGCCGTGAGCGCCCTCACGCACCATCTTGGGGGTCAAATCGATTGCGGAGGCGACCGTCTCGATGAACTCTTCGAGTACAACTGCCGGAGGTACAGGTTGGTTGTTGCGCACATCGGAGCCGGTGCAGGTGATCACCAGATGGCTCCTGGCCGACATGACAACGTTGAGAAGATCCGCCCGCGCTCTTAGCCGTGGGTCGTGATCTCCCACCCACTGCGTTCCTGCCCCTAGATCGTCGGATGATTCGGAGGACGTCGGCAACGCGTCGGCGTCCAGGCCCAGGATGCAAACCACCTTGTACGGCACCCCTGCGAGAACCCCTGGACGGGACACCAGAATTGCCCCGTGTGCCAAGTTGGCCCTAGGCCGATGGCCCTCGATCGCAGGTGAGATCAGCTGACGAAAATCGTCGAATGCGATCTTGAGTTGGCTCGGGGATCCGCTGGCATCAACCGACGCCAGAACTAGAGATTCAAGGGTCCGGTCGAGCGAGCTGCGCTGCCACTCCATGAACCGCTCTGGTCTGAGCATCAGATCAGCTGCCACCCCAACCTTCTGACACCACTCATCGATCGTGTGGTTCTGGCCGTCGCCGAGCAGTTGTTGCACCTGTTGTATCGCAGCGACCGCAGCAGCGATACGGCCCGCAGCGGCGATGGCTCCCTCGCCCAGACTGAGCGGCGGAATGCCTCCAACTGCAAGTGCATCGGAGGTCGCGATCGGTGGGTTGTCATCCCCCGGGAGCGGCGCCAGGCGAAGATCGTCGCCGAGGGCGACCCCCATGAGCAGCTGATCGATTCCCCATGACCACGAGTTGGCACCGTAGCTGGGATCAACCTTCCATCCGGCGCGGTGTTCTCCGTCCAGACCCCATCGGACCCGTGCCTCTTTGCCGAGAGAACTGAGTATCCGAAGGTCCTCGTCGACAAGTTCGAAGCGGTCCTGCACGGCCCTTGCGCGCAGCAGAGATGCCATCTGGGAGAAGGTGAAGCGACTGGAGACGAGGTCGAGCAGCTCGGCGAGCGCCCCCGAGAGCGGGTTCAGCGTCCCTACGTTCTGATCGACGAGTGTGTAACGGAGGTTCGGAACCCGTTCGGGTTCAGGCTCGGAATCCCGTGCAGCAGAAGGCCCGAAGACTGCCGTGATAATCGGCGCGTACAGATCCAGGCGTGGGCACAAGATGACAATCTCGTCCTCGTTGAGCGAAGGGTCCTGGACCAGTAGCTCAAGAATCTGATCTCGTAGCGACTCCACCTGGCGTGTCGCTCCGGACGCTGCGTGTATTCGGATGGAATTGTCGTGCTCGACGATACGCCCCACGAATTCGCCCGGCTGGTCCGCAGTGATGCCACGTTGGACCAGATGGAGCAGCGTGTTGGCGTCGGTGCTGGCCGGGGAGCTGGTGCCGCCCAACGAGGTGGCGCCTCCCAACGAGCCGGCGCCGCCGAACGAGGCGGCGCCTCTCGGGGAGCCGGTAGCAAAGCTGGTTGTTCCGCGGTCCTCGGGGATTATTGCTCCCACACCCAGTAGCCGCGCGGCGTCGAGCTGCAGTTGACCCCACGTCTGGGAAAGCGGATGTCCACTCAGGAGCGCTGGGGCTTCTGAACGTGGGAAGGACCATGTAGATGCTCCGTCACCGGACCGACCATCAGTTGGGGCATCGGCCCCCCAAATCTGCCCCACCGGGGACTCGGCGACCGCACGGGCCGCGGTCCGGGTCATCTTGGAGGACGGCGTCAGCAGCAGCACCTTTACATTGCGGCTGACAGCGAGCGACTGGAGCAGCGGACCCATGTCCCCTGTCAGCGTTGACTGGGCAAAAACAAACAGCCGAGATGGAAGACAGTCGGGACCGGCTCCCGCCAGATACACCCCTGACCGAAGTTGTAGAAGGGCATCGCGGAAGGCCTCGGCGGGAGTCTGTTGGACGCCTCGCGTACTTGCGACGTGGTCCTTGACCATTCGCAACAGCCTCGGCTGCCAGAGTGTGGAGGTTTCGAGTTGCTGGCCTTCTGGGTCCACATCCACGCCCCGAACCCAGTTGAGGATCATCTCGGGCCGTTTGAGGTTGTAGTGATCGAACAGTCGTGCGATGGAGGCCGCTCGGGCCACGTTCGGTGAGACCCCGCCGACACCGACCAGAGCCGGATCAACCATTCCCCCCGACTTTTCGAGCACTTCCATGATCGACCAAGTCAGCTCCTCGGTCCGCCATGAATCCGCAATTTCAGGTCCATCGACAGACTCTCGATAGGAACGGATCAGCCTTCGGCGTAGCGAAGTCGAAGATGCGAATTCGACGTTTGCGACAATTCCGTCACGCCCATGCCGTGCCCCCAGGCGCAGGGAAAGCTGCTTCTTTGCCCAGTTGGCCATGCCAAGCGAGGGGACCGACATCCACTCGGGGGTAAACGGGTCGCCCGAGGGGTTAGACAGGTCGGCGCTCAGCTCATCGAGCAGACCCTCTGGCTTCTCTGACACCACAACCGAAAGCACCCCAGGACACCTTTCATCGACTCGAGGTGACCATACCGGTGCGCTGTGACACTCTGAGTTGATGCCCGAGGTACCAGCAGAACTATCGCTCACAGCTCCACAAGCCAGGGTCCTGGGTTGCCTCGTGGAGAAGCAGGCGACTACTCCCGATTCCTATCCCATGACGCTCAAGGCCCTGACCACGGCCTGCAACCAGAGTTCGAGTCGCTTCCCTGTTGTGCAGTACGAACCGACGCTCGTCGAGGCCACGCTGCACGCGCTCAAGGGAAAGGCGCTCATCCGGATCGTGCATCCTGCCCACGGAGAGCGGGCAACCAAGTACCGCCACGTACTCGATGAGGCCCTCGATCTGACTGCCGCTCAACTGGCCGTCACCGCCTTGTTATTCCTTCGCGGGCCCCAGACCGTCGCAGAGTTGAAGACTCGATCGGAGCGCATCTTCAATTTCGGTTCCGCATCCGAGGTCGAAACGGTTCTGAACCAACTTGCGACATTGGACCCGTCCGTTGTTGCAGTGGTTGAACGCCAGCCGGGTCAGAAGGAACAGCGGTGGATCCAGATGCTCGAGGTCGATCCGGAGGCCAGGGCCGCAAGCATCCCCACTGCAGACAACGCCGCCCGGCTGTCAGCCGGTGCTGCGACCGTCGTACAGGAACTGCAACAGCGGGTGACAGAACTCGAAACTCGGGTCGAACGACTGGTTGACGCGCTGGGAGATCTGGTTGATCTGGATGAGCGGAACCACTCGGACGACACGGTTTCCTGACCCCCCAGAGATGCCCGAGATCGCTTCGACACGAACAATTGACGTGACGTCCCTTCCCCAAATGCCGCGCTTCTAGAAGTCCGATCCGAACTCAAAAATCACTCCTAGAAAACCGTTGACAGCCACCCTCGGAGCCGGTTAGCAAGGCCTTTGAGGGACGCTACGGGGGTGGCGGATGGACAAACCGGGACGCTGGACTGTGGTCCGCCAGATCACAGGTCTGGCCGCTATAACAGTCGTTGCGACGGCGTTCATGTTGTCGGGCGGAGTGTCTGCAAATCCACGACCCCAAAGCGACAACGTCGCAGCTGGCTCCGGCGCTTCCAAGGCGAATATCGAGAAGCTCTTCCGATCAGACTGCGCTGTCTGTCACGGCGTGGACGGACACGGGACCAGCCGGGCTCCGACCCTTGTCGGCGTCGGACGGAGCGGTGTGGACTTCATGGTCTCGACGGGCCGGATGCCCCTGGTCGAACCAGGTCGGCGCACGGTGCCGAACCAGCCGATTCAACCGCTACCCAATATCAGCCAGGGTGACGCAAACCTGACGCTGAACCGCAGCAAGCCCGCGTATGACCCCGCGACGATCTCGGCTCTGGCGACCTACGTCAGCGAATTGACCGGAGGTGGACCCGACATTCCGACAGTGGCGGGTGGCCAGGTTGCCAAGGGCGGCGTCCTCTACCGCCAACAGTGCGCTGCGTGTCATTCGTGGTCCGGCGACGGCGGGGCACTCCTGCACAGAGAGGCGCCGCCGTTGCACCAGGCAACCCCGGTCCAGACAGGAGAGGCCATTCGCCTTGGCCCCGGCCAGATGCCCAGGTTCAGTTCAGCCGCGCTGACCAACAACCAGGTGGCCGACGTTGCTGCATATGTCGAGTACCTACGGGACCCCGACGACCGCGGTGGACACGGCCTGGGGCACATCGGACCAGTAGCCGAGGGAGCAGTCGCACTTCTGGGAATCCTGGCGTTGCTCATTTTCGTCAGGTGGATAGGAGACAGGGCGTGAGCGAGGCGAACACGGAGCAACCGGCCGAGAGAAGTCCGGACATGGAGCCGGAGACTGGACCGGGCTCGGCACCCGACCCGGGTAGGTGGGCGGAACGACGCATCACCCTGGCATTCCTGGTGAGCGCGATCTGTTCGGTCGGCCTCGCGGCGGTCTACTGGAACGGGGGTCAACCGCAATTGGAAGGTGTACTACTCGCTGGCGCACTCGGCGGACTGGCTGTCGGCGGAGTCACTTGGGCAAACAGGCTCATGCCGCAGGGGCCTTTCGTGGACAGCCGTCACGACCTGACCAGTCGCGAGTCGACCATCCAGGCGCTCGAGGAAGACGTCGAGCGAGGCGGGGTCCTGACCAGGCGGAAGATGGTTGTCCGGTCACTCGGGGCTGCGGCGGTTGCGCTTGGAGTCGCAATGGTGTTTCCACTCAGGTCACTCGGCCCACGGCCTGGTCCGGGCATGCTCCACACTCCGTGGAGAGCGGGACGCCGTCTGATCACCTCGGACGGTCGCCCGGTGGTGGCAGCCGACGTGCCCGTCGGGAGCCTGGTGACCGCCTTTCCCGAAGGTCACCCCGACTCGCCAACGGGCCAGATCGTCCTGATACGCGTCGCATCGGGACAGCTCCACCCGAGCCCGGAACGGGCCTCCTGGTCTCCGGAGGGTTTGATTGCATACTCAAAGGTCTGCACTCACGCCGGCTGCCCTGTGGGCCTCTACCAGACAGAGACCCACGAGCTGATGTGTCCGTGTCACCAGTCGACCTTCGACGTACTGCAGCAAGCCGAGCCGGTCTTCGGTCCGGCAGCGGCTGCTCTCCCCCAGTTGCCCCTCGAGATCGACCAAGCCGGTCACATAGTTGCCCAGAGTGACTTCACCGAACCGGTCGGCCCAACGTTCTGGCACCGGCAATGAGAGTCCCACGGCCGTCCCTTCGCCACGGGACCGCATCCACGGTATTTGCCGTTGCAAGTACCGCGCTGCTCGGGCTCGCATCGGGATGTTCCAAGTCATCGCCATCGATCATCGATGACCATGGAGTCGAGTCACAGAGGATCGCCGGTGTCTGGTGGTTCATGTTCATTGTGGCCATCGTCGTGTACGTGGTGGTTGCATCACTGATCGTCACCGGTGTCCTTCGCCGACCCCGCCACACCGACGAGCTGGTCGAGTCCGATCCGATGACTCCGGTCACCAAGCGCGACCCCGCGGACGCGCGCTGGATCTGGATCGGCGGAATCATCGTGCCGGTCATCATCCTCACGACGCTCGCCGTTCTGACAATCAGAGTTGTCCAGACAACGCGCCAGCCGTCGGCGGATGAGGTGACAATCGTGGTCCACGGTCAGCGGTGGTGGTGGGACGTCAGATATCCCGACGGGGACGTCCGGACCGCCAACGAGATTCACATTCCCGTCGACCGAACGGTCAACATCGAGTTGCACTCCGACAACGTGGTGCACAGCTTCTGGGTACCTCAGATAGCCGGGAAGCTCGACGTCATGCCGGGTCAGACCAACCGCCTCCGGATCAAGGCCACCGCGACGGGCCGCTACCGGGGTCAGTGTGCTGAGTTCTGCGGCATTGGCCACGCCCGCATGGCGTTCATGATCGTCGCCGAGTCCGAGACCGACTTCGAGCGCTGGCTCGTCCGTCGAGAGCGTGATGCCAGCGGACCGACCAGTGAGGACACGGCGGAAGGACAGCGGGTGTTCATGAGCGAAACGTGTTCGGGTTGTCACACAGTCCGTGGCACGACAGCGACCGCAGAGATCGGGCCGGACCTGAGTGACTTCGGCAGCCGAGACTGGATCGGGTCGGTGACGGTCCGCAACACGCCCGAGAACCTCAAGAAGTGGATTCGGGACTCACACCTCATCAAGCCCGGAAGTTTGATGCCACCCATCACCATCAGCGACGACGAGTTGGCGGCCCTCGTGGCATATCTGGAGGCATTGAAGTGACGACGACCGAGGAACGATCCGACCTTCCATCCGGTCTCGATGACGACCTGTCGGCCAGGGTCTCTGGTGCTCAGTTGGAGCAACTGTGGGAGGACGCGCCCGGACTTGTCGGATTCTTCTCGACCGTCGATCACAAGCGCATCGGCATGCGTTACATCTACACGTCGTTCTTCTTCTTCTTCCTCGCAGGAGTCATGGCCCTACTCATGAGGGCCCAACTGGCCGCACCGAACAGCACAATTCTCGGCGCCCAGACGTACAACGAAGTGATGACGATGCACGGGACGACGATGATCTTCCTGTTCAACACACCGATCCTCGCCGGCTTCGGCAACTACCTGATTCCGTTGCACCTGGGCACCCGCGACATGGCCTTCCCGCGACTGAACGCCTTCAGCTACTGGATCTTCGTCCTATCGGGAATCTTCATGTACTCGAGTTTCTTCGTGGGGCGGGTCCCCGACGGTGGCTGGTTCGGGTACACACCACTAACAGGTCGGACTTTCGCTCCCGGATTGAACATCGACTTTTGGGGACTCGGGATCGTCTTCGTCGGAATCTCGACCACAGTGGGTGCGCTCAACTTCATTGTGACGATCTTCAAGATGCGTGCGCCCGGAATGACCCTCAATCGCATGCCCATGTACGTCTGGTCGATGTTGGTCTTCTCGTTCATGGCCATCTTCTCGGTCCCTGCCGTGAGCTTGGCCACCGGGCTCCTGGAACTCGATCGACTCTTCGGAACATCTTTCTTCGTTCCGCAACTTGGTGGAAGCGCACTTCTCTACCAACACCTCTTCTGGTTCTGGGGGCACCCCGAGGTCTACATACTCTTTGTCCCCGCAACCGGGATGATGAGCATGATCATCCCGGTGTTCTCCCGAAGAGCACTTGCCGGCTACATCTGGGTTGCATCGTCACTCGTCGCGGTCGGCTTCGTCAGCTTCGGCGTGTGGGTGCACCACATGTTTGCGACCGGTATGCCGCCACTTGCGCTGGCGTTCTTCTCGGGCGTCTCGATGGTCATCACCATCCCGAGCGGCGTCATGTTCTTCGTCTGGATCGTCACCATGTGGCGGGGCCATGTCCATCTGACAACCCCGATGCTCTTCGCCATCGGGTTCCTGCTCATCTTCCTGCTCGGCGGAATCACCGGCGTGATGGTCGGCGTGATGCCCTTCGACTGGCAGGTGACAGACAGCTACTTCGTCGTCGCCCATTTCCACTACGTGCTCAACGGAGCGGTGGTGTTCCCGATATTCGGCGCCATCTACTACTGGATGCCGAAAATGACCGGTCGAATGCTCTCTGAGAAGGCCGGCAAGATCAGCTTCTGGGTCATGTTCATCGGCTTCAACGTGACGTTCTTCCCGATGCACATCCTCGGGTTCCTTGGGCTCCCACGCCGCGTGTACACCTACAACAACGGGCTCGGCTGGGACGGGCTGAACATGATGGTCAGCATCGGGTCCGGCGTCTTCGCGCTTGGAACGGTGATCACGCTCGGCAACTGGATCTGGAGCAGATTCCGTGGACCGATCGCCGGAGAGGACCCCTGGGATGCCGACAGTCTTGAGTGGGCAACAAGTTCTCCCCCTCCCGACTACAACTTCGAGTCGATCCCGATAGTCAGCGGCCGACATCCGCTGTGGGATTCGGCCCCACTTGAGTGGGCACCCTCGGGTAGCGAGGCCGAGACACGCAGTTTGGGAAGACGCGGGGCGATCATCCGCGAAACTCCGACCACTGCGGGAGTCGACTCTCGCCCCGATGGGTCCATGAGGATCCCGGGCGAGACCTACCTGCCCCTCTTCGTGGCGCTCGGCATCGCGATCGGATTCCTGGGACTGCTGATCAACGCGCTCCTAGTGGCCGCGGTCGGCGTCGTGGTGATGATCGTGGCAATTCTGTGGTGGACCTGGAGAACTGACGAGGACCTGAAATGAGCACTGCCGACGACACGCTGCTCAGGCCATCGCAGCTGCGGAGCTACTCGACGGCCTGGTGGGGCATGGCCGTCATGATCATGACCGAGGCAACGGTCTTCGTAGTGTTGTTGTCGGCCTACTTCTTTCTGCGGGCATCGTCGAAGGTCTGGCCACCCGGTGGGATCGAGGCACCCGAACTTGGTCTCGCCATTCCGTTCAGCATCGTGTTGTGGGCGAGCAGTATTCCGATCATCTGGGCCGAGTCGTCGATCCGCAACGGCCATATGGCACGGTTCAAAGCCGGGGTCGCCATCAGCTTCGTAATGGGCCTCGCCTTCCTCGGCTACACCCTCTATGACTTCAACAGTCTTGACTTCACCTGGACCGACAACGCGTACGCGTCCAGCTTCTACGTGATCGTCGGACTGCACGGCCTGCACGTGGTCGTCGGACTGTTGATGAGTGTCGTGGTTCAACTGAAGGCCTGGATGGGTCGCTACGACAGCGGTCACCACAACAGTGCGGAGGTCTACTTCTTCTACTGGCACTTCATCGACGTCGTCTGGATCTTCGTGTTTCCGGCGCTATTCATAGGACCTCATATCCGATGAGGCGACCATGAGCACTCGATCCACGACCTCCGGAGCGGACCTCCATCCGGAGGGACGCCGCGGCCACAGCATCGTGTCGGCAATCCGAGACTTCTTTCTCGTCTGGTATGCGATGTTGGCCGGAATCCTGTTGTGGGCCATTCATCTCGTCGCGCTGTCATCCTTGGTTCAGCTCGCCTGCAACAGTCCCGGGACCGAGTGGATTACCCACATGGTCACCGCCGTGACCCTGGCCGGAACGGTTCTGGCCATAGTCCTATCCGTTCGGCTACTTCGGCTCGGGAAGGAACAGCTGGGGACGGGAGACTTCCACCCGGGCAACTTCCACCCGGACGACTTCCACCCGGACGACTTCGATTCGGGATCGACACCGCCGGAGCGGCTCGTCTTCATGGGTCGCTTCGGAATTCTGATCGGTGCGATCAGCGCCCTGTTGATCGTGATGGAGGAGGTGTACGCCGTGGCGCTACACAGCACGACCTGTGCCTGAGATCTCCTCGCTCGAGCAGTCACTACTTCCTGTCGCTCTCATCCTTGTGGCAGGAGGGATCTACGCCGTCGGTCGGTCCAGGCTCCGCCGAGAGGGACCGAATCAAAAGGGAACTCATCGAGTGGGAGCGAGCGGTGACGGCGGGGGCACCGACAGGGCAAATGGCGCCGGGGCTGAACTTCGTCGACATCGACTGCGAGGCCTGTGGTTCTACCTCGGGCTCGTTGCGCTAATCGCCGCGATGGCACCGCCGCTCGACAGTTACGCCGAGCGCAGCCTGAGTGCCCACATGGCTCAGCACGTGATCCTCATGGCCATCGCGCCGCTGTTCCTGGTCCTCGCCGATCCATGGGAGACCCTCGTTGTCGGACTACCCGAGCGGGTGCGTAACTTCGGGTCAGGTGCTCAAGCCACAGCCCGACAGCCCACCGCCAGATCGTCTCTCGCCACCCCGGAAGCGCACGACGCAGTGGGCGCACGGCACGGACCCCGCCATGAACCTGGCCTTAGCCCAGGCCATGGACCAAACCATGGACCAGGCCACGAACCCGTTCGCCGTCACGTAACGCTGGCGACGTGGAGGTGGCCCTGGACGTGGACGTGGACGTGGGTAGCGATTCTGGTGACCGTCGTGCAGAGCCTGGTGATGTGGGCCTGGCACATACCTGCCCTCTACGACCTGGCGGTGCGGGTCGACGGAGTTCACGCAATCGAACACCTCACCTTTCTCGGGTCCGGAATCTGGTTCTGGTGGGCAATCGGCGCAACCGGGTCACGCCGCAACGGTATGGCGGCACTGGTTGTGTTCATAGCTGCGCTTCCGGGCACCGCGCTTGGGGCCGCTCTGATGCTGGCCCCCCAACCTTGGTTCCCGGCCTATCCCGACCTGCAGGATCAACAGGTTGCCGGCGCAATCATGTGGTCGGTCGCGGGTGCTGTGTATCTGGCCGGTGCTGTCGTGTTGTTCCTTTCGTGGTTGAGCCGGATGGATGAGCGCACAGAAGGCGTCCAGAAGGCAATGGCACCCCAGAACGCCTGAGCTCGGCAGCGAGGAGGAGGTCAACAGTGAGCAAGAAGGAAGTGGACAAACCACCGGACCCGGGGGCGGACGAGGCCGGCGGGTTCCGACTCTGGCGGTGGTTCGACCAGAGAATCGGCGCGTCGCACTTCGCCCGTACGGCGCTCAACAAGATCTTCCCCGACCACTGGTCATTCATGTTGGGCGAGATCGCGATGTACAGCTTCGTGATCCTGGTTCTAACCGGGATATACCTGACCTTCTTCTTCACCCCCAGCGGCCGTGAGGTCATCTACAACGGCAGCTACGGGCCCCTCAATGGCGTCTCCATGTCGGAGGCATACGCATCAACGATCCACATCAGCTTCGACATAAGGGCCGGTCTTGTCATTCGCCAGATGCACCACTGGGCTGCACTCGTGTTCACCGGGGCGATCGTCGTCCATCTGCTCCGGATCTTCTTCACCGGCGCGTTCAGGCGGCCCCGTGAGCTGAACTGGCTGATCGGACTCACCATGCTGATCCTGGTGATGGTGAACGGCTTCAGCGGGTATTCGATGCCCGATGATCTGCTTTCAGGAACCGGTCTGCGTATCGCCTATTCGATCGCCTTGGCCATACCGGTGGTCGGCACCTGGATCGTGTCTCTCGCGTTCGGCGGCGATTTCCCGTCACAGGCGATCATCTCCAGGCTGTTCATAACCCACGTGCTGCTGGTCCCCGTCGCCATCGCCGTGTTGCTCAGTGCCCACTTGGCAATCCTGTGGCGACAGAAGCACACCCAGTTCGCAGGAACTGGACGCACGGAGCACAACATCGTCGGTTCCAAGCTCTGGCCCACCTATACGGCCCGCTCGGTCGGGTTACTCGCTGCGGTGGGTGCCCTGCTCGCGTTCTTTGCAGGCCTGTTCCAGATCAATCCGATCTGGCTGTACGGCCCCTACGACCCGAGTGCTGTCAGCACCGCCGCCCAGCCCGACTGGTACATGGGCTGGCTCGAGGGGTCGCTACGAATCTTCCCTCCAACCAGGTTCGGTATCTTCGGCTACACCGTGTCGGAGTTGTTCATTCCCGCCGTGGTCGTCCCGGGCGCGGCGTTCACTCTCCTGTACCTGTGGCCATTCATCGAAGCCCGGGTGACCGGTGACCACCGCGACCACGAGCTGCTCGACAACCCGCGGGATCGACCGGTACGAACTGCGATTGGCGTCGGAGGGCTCGCCTTCTTCGTGGTGCTCTTCCTCGCCGGATCCCAGGACATCATCGCCCAGAAGCTCTCCGTATCAGTTCCGGCTGTTACGAACACTTTCCGGGTGCTGGTCATCGTTGCGCCGATAGTTTCTGGGCTGATCACATCGCGGATCTGTCACCAGATGAAGGGCGCACATGAACTGGAACTCCGTAAGGCGACAATTCGTGAATCGGCAGTCGCAGAATCCGAGTCGTCGCCAGAGGACAACCGGGTCAACACCTAGCCGACCTTGGCAACTGGTCATCGGAGCGACCCTCGTGGCGCCGCTCATCGTCACCATGATCGGCTGCACTTCGGGTGGGTCATCGGACGAGGCGGCATCCGGGCAGGGTGGCGATGACGCGGCACAGCGCAAGGATCCTGTGGAAGTCGAGCGCCCAGAAGGCCCCTCGGCCGATCTGTCAGAGGAACTGACAGGGGGCAAGGGCGTGATGATCGGCGATCTGAGCGCCCTCGACCTGAAGACTGTCGGGTACGTCCAACACGAGTTCGTTGCGCAGGGAACGGCAACTTCCTACCGATCCGTGGGCGACCTTCCCAGCGACGGCCGGTTCCAACTGGAATCCGCTGATACCGCCGACTACAGGACGCGGGTCATCGTGCGGCGCCCCGAAAGGACAGCTGACTTCAACGGAACCGTGGTCGTCGAATGGCTGAACGTGAGCGGCGGCCTAGATGCCAATCCTGACTGGGCCTACACCGTCGAGGAGATAACTCGCAGGGGCTACGCCTGGGTCGGAGTCTCGGCCCAGCACATCGGTGTCGAGGGTGGCGAGGTGGCAGTGGCGCTCCCGGCGGCAGGCGCTCTGGCAGGGTCAGGCCTTTCGCGATTCGATCCTGAACGTTACGGGTCGCTGCACCATCCCGGTGATGCATATGCGCTGGACATATTCACCCAGGTCGGCCGCGCACTTCGGGAGGACGACGCAGGTGGCGTTCTGGGAGATTTGAGGCCAAAGCACCTGCTCGCTGTCGGAGAATCTCAGTCCGGATTCATGCTGACCACCTATGTGAACGGAGTCGAACCGCTGACCCATATGTTCGACGGATACCTGATCCACAGCCGTGGTGGTGCCGCAGCCCCACTGGGAGAGCCGGACAAGGGCATTCAGATTGCCACGACAATTCTCGGTGACCCGGTCAAGATCCGCACCGATCTGAGTACGCCGGTTCTAGTCCTGGAGAGCGAGTCCGACGTCGTGTCGGTCCTCAACTACAAGGCTGCCGAACAAGACGACACCGACTTGATCCGGGTCTGGGAGATGGCGGGGACCGCACATGTGGACCTGCACATTCTGGGTCCCATCGCCGAGACGGCGGGATGTGGCGCAATGGTCAACTCCGGACCTCACCACTTCATAGCGAAGGCGGCGCTCAGAGCGCTGGACACTTGGGTCCGCGACGGGAAGGCACCAGCCAAGGCCGATCGATTTGTGACCAACCCGACCGGCGCCTCCTACGAACGCGACGGACTCGGAATCGTCAAGGGTGGAATCCGAACTCCCCAGGTGGACGAGCCGGTCGACATCCTGTCGAGCGTTCCGGGACCCAATGGATCGGCCATGTGCCTCTTGATGGGATCGACGGTTCCGTTGACCGACGCGCAGCTGGCGACCCTCTACACAACCCGTGCTGACTATCTGAAGGCTTTCGAGTCTTCAACCGACGATTCGATCGATGCCGGCTTCGTCCTTGCAGAGGACCGAGAGGCGATGCTCGCCGAAGCCAAGCCCGACCGAATTCCGACCTGACCCGCTCGCCTGACCCGTTCGCCTGACCCGCCGCCTGAAGTGCTCGTCGGGGAGCGAGCGCCAAAGGGGAATCGGACTCAGCAATATCCCCGAGAGTGACGAAGCAATTTTCGTCCACTCGATCCGTCCTGGAGGACCAACCTGTGCGGAAGTGGTCGAATGTCGACCACTTCCGCACTAGTTCTCATCAATTGCGTTCAAACCAAGCTGCTGGCCGCTCAAGCCAGTCCGATGGTCGCCCGAAAGGCTCAAGGCGCCATGTCCGACCGATCAACTTGTGGGCACCGTATTTGCAGGCAAAGCTGCAAGCAGCCTTCGAGCGGGGGAAGCAGATGTTTGGACGGAACACGTGGGTGGTCGGACCGACCACCCAAATTTTGGGGGCTCGCCGAAGCCGCCTCGTCGGCCTAGCCGGTCGATCACTCGGTCGACGGCACCGGGGTTTGGCCGGCATGCTCCTGGCGCTGAGCGTCATGGCCATGGTCGCCTCGTGCGTGCCGACACCCCCACCGGCGATGACGATCGACTATCCCTCGATCGACTATCGGGTTCTTGGCGGAATCGAGCAGATCTATGTCCTCGGCGCGACCCCTGGCGACAGGATCACTGTCTCGGCCCCGGGCGAGGCGACTCAGACCGGTGTGGCGGACAGACTCGGAAGCTTGGCGATACGCAAACTCGATCAGGGCGTCACCTACCGGGTCACCAACCAGACGTCGAAGGTCACCAAGGACATCAAGGTCCTAGTTGCCACGGACAATCCACCTCGGTCGTTCTATGAACAGACGACTATGAAGGAAGGTCTCAACTACATACCGATGCGTGACGGCATCACCCTGGCCGCAACGGTCCGCCCGCCGATCGGCCAGTCACTGTCGGACGGTCCATTCCCCACGTTGATCGAGTATTCGGGCTACCAGGTCGCCGCGCCGGATGAACCGGTCGAAGCCAAGATCCGTTCGCTTCTCGGGCTTCCCGGTGATCCGCTCGCGCCGGCGGATTCGACCGACGTCGGCGGATTGCTGGTGAGGCTGGCCGGATACGCCGTCGTCTCGGTCCAGATTCGCGGCAGCGGCTGCTCCGGTGGGGAGTCAGACCTGTTCGACCTGCCGACGAGCTACGACGGTTACGACGCGGTCGAAACTGTGGCCGCGCAGCCGTGGGTGGCGAACGGGACCGTCGGCATGGTCGGGATCTCGTTCTCCGGCTTTTCGCAGATCGCTGTTGCAGCCACCCACCCTCCGCACCTCTCGGCGATCGTTCCGCTGTCCTTCGTCGGAAGCCTTTACGACCTCGCCCACCCGGGCGGTATCTATAACGACGGCTTCGCAGACTCGTGGCTGGCAGAGCGTCAGAAGAACGCCAAGCCCGCACCGGATCCGGACGCACTGCCATACGCCAACTACTTGGTCCACACCGACTCCGAGTGTGCCTACAACCAGCGGATGCGGCTACAGACACGCGACGGAATCGCCATGACCAAGGACAGCGACCTGGTCGACGAGATCTACACCCGGCGCGACTTCCGCAAATGGATGAAAGAGATCAAGGTTCCGACCTTCGCCTCGCTGCAGTTCAACGACGAAGAGACCGGTGCCTACGCAATCCTTTCCTCACAGGATCTACTGAACGCGAACAGCCGGGTCTGGCTGAACCTTTCCAATGGCCACCACCGCGACTCTGTCACTCCGGACACCATCACAGACTTGATGGAGTTCCTGGACATATATGTTGCCAAGAGACCACCGCAGTGGAAGATGCTGATCTCACTACTTGCACCAGCAATCTTCGGCGAGGGAAGTGTTGCTCCCCCGCTGCCGTCGATCTTCACCTGGACACTTGATGAGGCCGTCGAGCAGTTCGAGGCCAAACCTCGGGTCCGAGTGCTTTTGGGCCTGGAGAAGGGAATGAACGAGGGCACCAACACCGGAGCGCGTTGGAACTTCGGTGCTTCGTCGTTCCCCATCGCCGGTTCAACCGATCAGACCTGGTTCCTTGGTGACAACGGCACCCTGAGCTCCAATCCCGGAGCTGCTTCAAGTGTCCAGTACCGCCCCGACCCGGGCGTTCGACCAAAGACCTCGGCTCCCGCTGACCAGGGCACCTACGAACCGACGAAGAACATCGTCTGGAGCGAAGTTCCCCAGGGGAACGGCCTCGGATTCGTGAGCGGTCCCCTGACCCAGGGACTCGTTGCCCTTGGTCCAGGTGCCGCACAGATTCAGCTGTCCTCGTCCGCCGTCAACACCGACATCGGCATCACCGTGAGCGAAGTGCGACCCGACGGGCAGGAGATGCTGGTCAGTACCGGGGTGCAGCGCGCATCACTCCGGTCCGTGGACTCGGCGAAGTCGACAGCTACCAGGCCGGCGTTCACTGACGACCGTAAGGTTCCACTCGACGGATCGACAGTCACCGTTCCTGTGCAGATACTGCCAATGGGGCACGTGTTCCGTGCTGGTAGCCGGATCCGCATCGCGATTCAGGCGGTCGGCGGCGACACCGAACGTTGGGCATACAACACCGTCGACCCCAAGGGGGGCTCGACGCTCAACACGATCCACTTGGGCGGATCAAAGCCGTCGTCGGTGACTCTCACCATTGCTCCACAGACTGGCTATCCGGCGGCGTTCGAGGCATGCCCCTCGACCGGCAGCCCCTGTCGGAAGTGGCTCCCCTCTATCAACGGGGGCTGATTCTGCAGCGGTGTACTGTGCATCCCCAAGTCGCTCGGAGAGGCAATCGTGTCTGAATTTGAACAGGGTTCGACCGCTCTGGAGCCGAGCGGTATGACCTCCACCCACCCGTCTCCCACCCAGTCTCGCAAGCGGCTCCAAATCTGGGTTGTCGTACTACTGACGCTGCTGACGGTGGTCATCGGTGGACTCAGATTCGCCAGGGCCGACCTTGCCGGAACGTCGTTCTTCGCAACCGACGAGTACTACACACTCACCACCGACGGCGGGGCCCACCTCGAACACCTGAACATCGACATCGTCAGTTACCTGGCGATGATCGAGGACCGCCGCGGTGTCGACGGAGCGTTCTACAAGATGGTCCCCTACCCAGAGTTCGGGGCGAGCGACGGGGTGCTCATGGGTCCCGTCGCTCCATTCATCCATCGTCCGGCGCTTCCGTTCATCGCTTCGCTGCTGCCCTTCGACAGCGGTGACTCCTTCGCTTTGGTGAACCTGGTCCTGGTAGTCGTCGGATTGTGGTTCATGCTCGACGCGCTCGCCGTGCAGGGGCGTTCCCGGCGGGCCCAGTTGATCGGTGGACTCCTCTATTCCATCTCCCTGCCGGTCCTGGTATTCAGCTCCGCCCTCTACATCGATGGAGGAGCGATGGCGGTCATGGTCATCGGCTATTGGCTGGTGGCGCGGCGGCTTTGGTGGGCGATCGCGCTCTTCTTCCCGTTGTCGTATGCGTTCAAAGAGGCGATCGTGTTCCTTGCTCCGACCGCGGTCATCGCCTGGTGGGTCGCCGGCAGATCCTTCAAGGACCGCGCCTTTGTCATAGGAGCGGCCCTGTCGGCCGCCGGTTGGGTCGCAGCCGCGGTCCTCGTTCGGGTGATTGCGCCCGACCCGACCTTCACCTTCAGTCTGGGCCCGAAGTTGAGCTACTTCGGTGGGAACCTCGGCAACATGAAGAGCAGCGCCTTCTTCATCGTTGGCTGCGCTCCGATCATGATTCCCGCGGCCATCTGTGCTGTTCGGCTGATCCGCTCCGGAGGGTTGGTTGCTGCCCTGCACAGGGCCGGCCCGGAACTCGTCGGGCTTGCAATGTTTGTGCTCGTAAACATCTATTCGATGGCGTCGACAGACCTGACGCTGCGTACAGCGTGGCTCTTCTGGCCTTTCGGAATCGCGCTCACGGCCATGCTGGTCGACGACATCGGCGAGCATGCCGGTTGGCGCGACCTGCTGGACATCCGTGGCCTCCTGGGAGCCAGGCAGCCGGCCTAGTCCAACCCAGGGCACCAGGTCAGTGCACCAGGTCAGTGCACCAGGTCAGTGCACCAGGTCGGACAGGTCGATGTTCATGACCTGGTCGGCAAAGGCCCGGGCTACGTAAGCGGCGCCATCGGGGGTGTCGAAATGGATGCCGTCGGTCGGTCGAAGTTCCAGCCCGTTGACTTCACTCGGACACGGCAACGTCGGACAGGCGACGCTCTGGAGGTCGACCGTCGTCGTTCCAGGTAGCTGCGACGCCACACTGCGCAACAGCGAGCGGTGGTGCTCGGCCCGATCGGTGGAGAGCGATACGCCTGCCCGGGTGGTCCGGCCGATGACGGTGTCCGGCATGAGTGTCCATGCAACAGCCGCTCCGTCGACCGCCAACCGGGCCTGCGTCTGCCGGTAGAGATCGACAATGACCTGGTCACCTGCCGGGTCACCGAAGCCATACCAGGTGCCGTCGACGATTCGGTCCAAGCTCTCCCAGGTCGAGATGGCGACCACCAGGTCCGGGTGGAACGATGCGACTGCCTCGCTCTGACGCTGGGGAATCGTATCCGGGCACTCCGCCACGCTCTTGCCGCTCACTTCACGGATCGGGTCGCCGGGACCGTTCGCCGGTACGCCTGTGATCACACCACAACCGGGCGTAGCGATGGATGCGAACGAGACTCCCCTTGAGGCGAATTCTGCTGACAGAGCCGACTCGAGACTCGCGGCGATGCTGTCACCGATGAGCAGGATCCGGGTCGCCCGCACTGGTTGTTCCGGGATGGTGGTTGTGCTTGCGTCCGGCTTGGCCGGGCCTACCTCGTTGACATCGATGTCTCCCTGGGCGCGTTCGGTGAGGAACGAACTCGGGGCAGCGACTCCACGGGTGGCCAACACGGCAGTCACCAAGAGGACCACGACCGTGGCCGGTGCGAGCAGCCTCGCGGTTCGGGTCGAGGGCCACTGCTTGGTTCGCACCGGCGTCTCGACGTAATGGAACAGGACGGCCGAGAGCGCCAGGACGACCAGCATCCTCGCTGCGAACAGCGGCCACTGGGACAGGCCGGTTCGGTAGGGAGTGAGCAGCAGGAACACCGGCCAGTGGATCACGTAGACGCCGTAGCTGATCCGGCCAAGTTGAACGAAAGCCCACTTCGACAACAACCCGGCCAGGGCTCCGCCATGGAGTAGCCCGGCGACAACTGTCGCAGTGCAGACTGCAGTGAGACCGAGTCCCCAGGGGTAGAGCCACTTCGTTTCGAGGGTTACCAGGCACGACATCGCGATGACCACCCCGAGCGCCATCGGGGTGAGTGCAACCAGCAGTGATCTGGCCCAACCAACCGGCAGCGTGAGTCTGCGCAGTGTCACGCAGGCAAGCAGCGCACCGATGAGCATCTCGGCGGCCCGTGTGTCGGTACCGAAATAGGCACGATTGATCGAGCCGCGGGCAAGGACCAGGTTGGCAACCAGAGAAAGGCTGGTTGCAACCACAAGGACAATCGTCAGGCGGTTCAGACGGACCCGGGGCGAGACCCGACGGCCGGTGACCAGCACCGCGAAGACGATGATCAACAGCAGGGCATAGAACTGGGTCTCGACCGCGAGGCTCCAGAAATGTTCGAGCGGTGAAGACGCCGAGAACGCATCGCCATAGGAAGTGTCCGACGCAATGAAGTGCCAGTTGATCAGATCGACGAGCGACCACGGGACGTCCGAACGCAGGTCTCGGAGCTGCGAGTTCTCCCAGAGCCCGGCCGCGCCGAGCGCCACGACGACGCCGATGGTCACCCACGAGGCGGGTGAAAGTCGTCGCAGGCGACGCGACCAGAAACGGCGCCCGTCGACGGTGCCAGAGCCGTTCCATTCACGCAGCAAAAGTGCAGTGATCAGGAAGCCCGAGAGGGTGAAGAACACCGAAACGCCGAGGAATCCACCTCGCATCCACGAAAAGTCGGCGTGGTAGAACAGGACCAGAACAACCGCGACGGCACGTAGGCCATCGAGAGCTGGAACGTGATGCAGAGGTTCCGTCTTGAGGCGGCGCGAGCGGACGACTTGCAGCGCTGGTTCTATGTCCAACTCGGTGCTCGACAACAGCTTCCTTTCTTGCCAGAGTCGACTGTTGCCCTGGGAAAGGCAGCGGCCGATGGAGCGCTCCGGGCACATCCGACGGGCGCTACGCGCAGAACGTCAATCTAGACGAGGGTCGATCTGACTCCCGGACTCAGGAAGAGCGAAAGCGAAGTGAGGGGGATGACAATGGGCAGGCTGATCGTGACCGAGTTCGTGACACTGGACGGAGTGGCACAGGCGCCAGGAGGTCGGGACGAGGACGACGCGGGCGGTTTCGCACACGGCGGGTGGCAGGCCCCGTTGATGAATGAGGCCGCCGGGGCGCGGGTCTTCGAACAGGCGAGGGCAATGGACGCATTGCTCCTTGGTCGACGGACCTACGAGATCTTCGCCAACTACTGGCCGAGCGCTCCGGCTGAGATGCCGTTCACGGGTTTGCTCAACTCGGTTCCCAAGTATGTGGCCAGCCGCACCCTCTCGGGTCCCCTGGAGTGGCAGAACTCGACGATCCTCGGCGACCCCATTACCGAGAGCGTCGCGTCCATGAAGGGACAACACGATGAGGTTCACCTGATCGGCAGCCTCGACCTGGTCCAGTCGCTGCTGCGTCTTGGCCTTGTCGACCGACTGGAGCTGTGGGTGTACCCGATTCTGTTGGGCAGCGGGAAGCAGGTATTCGCCGACGGGACCATTCCTGCGGCGCTGCGACTGGTCGACTCCGCCACGTACGAAAACGGGGTGATCCAGCTCACCTACGAATTCGCCGGAGCGCCCACCTACGGAGAAATGGGCTAGCTGAGGCTGACGGTGCAGTCCGAGTTAGTCGGCGGCCACCGGTAAAGACAGTTGCCGGGATCGTGTGCACGATGCCGTTGGACTCGATGATCGAGATTTCTTCTCGCGTCCAGTCGCATCCCATTCCGGCGACATCGTTGGACGGGCTGAGCTCGGCTTGGACTCCATAGGGGCTCATCCGGAATAGAACGCGGGGCCCACAAATCGGACCAAGTCTTGAATCTCTGACACCGGTCCCCGGCGGCAAGGCCCGTTGCCCGCTCTCGCCTCATTAGTTTCGGGTAAGCCGCATCTCCACGGAACTTCCGCGGAGGGTGGCGGTTCTACGCCACGCTCCTTCGAATGTCACGGATGATCGCACTAGACGAGACCAGCTCGCATCAAGTTCACGGTTCGTCCCAAGGCAGCCCACGGCTGTTGAAGACTCCGAGCGGAACCTCGGTTTCCACGGCAACCCGCCGACTTGATCCGAGATTTCGTTACACCCGTGAAAGGTGATGAGTCCCAGCCTTGTATTGATCGTGCTCCCCAGCGGGTCGACAGGTTTGCCGTCCACCAGGATTTCGTTGACGGTCCAGGTGGCCGACGGCAGGGGCGAGACCCTCCAGACGAACAGCCCAGCGAGAATCACGAGCGTGACAGAGGCGGCGGCGAGCCATCGCTTCCAGCGAGATTTGGGGTTCGCGGCCACTGCGATCACGACCTCACTCTCAACTACCGGGTCGTAACGGGACGTCAGCCACCCGCCGGCACCGTGACTGGTGGAACGTTGTTGTAGGTGAAGGTGACGACCATTCTCCCGAGGTCCGGTCGGTCGATCACCTCATCGGATCGACCTGTCGATGTAGTTTCTTCCGCAACCGTTGTGCCAGCAGTGCCGTACTCAACGCTGTGGAGGCGACCAGCCGCGACATTGATGTGCCACTCGGTGTCGTCATCCGACAATTGGCCCTTCGCGCAACCACTGGCGACGACCCGAGCAATAAACCCCTCATCGGTGTGAACCACACACGCCGAGCCGAGTTGATCCAACAATGTGAAAGGGGCGACAGTGCGCCAGTCGGTTTGACCCTTGACCCAACTGCCGTCATCGGTCGACCAGGAGTCGGTGCCAATTACAACCTGTTGTATGTCGGGTTCACTCCCTACTTCCTGTCGAAAGTCGATGCGATCTGGAGCTTGGAAGACGACACGTACGTGACCGATGATGCCGGATATCTCGGCTACCCAACCGGGTGCATCACGCGTCGCCTGCACCGCAGCGACCAGTGCTGCGGCAGCCTCTGGATCGTTGACTTTTGGCGACTCAGACCTGGCCTGGTCGCCCACTGCCACCACATCTGTCGGGCCTCCACCCAGAAGCACCGCGAGCAAACCGACCATCACGACAACCACTGCCGCCGCAACCAGCGCCAAACCTGATCGCCGCGTCAACCCACGACGGACCCGGACCCGCTCGTGCAGGTCAGCAAGGCCGTGTTCCACATCGACCTCTGCCGCTGTGTTGTCGCGTAAACCCTTTAGCGCAGTCCGCAACTCTGACTCGATGTCGTCAGCCATATGCGACACCTCCACCTGTCGAATCACGGCTCAGCACTTCGGCCAGTGCTGTACGACCTCTGAATAGGTGCACCTTCACGGTTCCCTCGGCAAGACCCATTTCATCCGCAAGTTGTTTCACAGAGCAGTCCTCCAGGTAGTGCAGGACCACCGCGACCCGCTGTTGATGCGGCAACCCCCGCAGCCCGTCGAGCAGGTCCTCGTCGATCAAGTCACTGGTTGAGCGATTACCCTCGTGAAGTGGTGCTGCTCGGAGGTGTGCTACCCGCTCGTTCGAGCGCTTCTTCGCGACCTTCTGCGCACGCTGGACTATCACTCGACGCACCCACCCTCTGGGCGAGTCGTACGCTCCAACGCGGTCCCAACGTCGGTACAACTCGATCATGGCCTCCTGCACCAGGTCCTCGGCGCCAGCTCGGCGCCCGATCAGCCCGGTTGTGAGACCGACGAAGCCGGCGAATTCCGCTCGATAGAACTCGTCGAAGCCCGTCATCGCCACCTCCGTCCCACCTTTCCTCCCGTAGCGACGCGCGCCGTCGGACCTTCCACACCTTCTAACAGCCCCGAGCGCCATCGAAGGTTTACCTACGCGTGGAAGCTCGCCGTGACAGCAGGTATCCGACAAGTCTGCCAGCCTCTCGGTCCAGGCAATCAGCGCCATTCCGCAGGCTCGGTGCCGTTCACTATCAGTGCCCTTCGTGGAAACTTGCTCCATCGATCTCATCTGTTCACTACGCAGTGGTGAGGCCAAGCCGGTGAGCCGAACTCGCCCCACTCAGAGATCGGCGGGATGCCTCCGATCACCTCCCGCCACAGTTTTCGGCTGTCGGCGACACACAGCGACGACGGGTACGCGAGATGCAACTCGAAACCGAGATTCGAACTTTGCTCTACTCAGACACAGACCGAATCATCGAAAGTCCGACCATCTCTGTGTCACGCTCTGAGTTCGAGCGGGCCGCAGCGGAAGAGTGCGGCCAGAAATGAGCCAGTGTCTGGGCGCAGTTGTGGTGTGGGGCTCGACGGCGAACCCGCTCGCATGGTGTACCAGATGACCGGAACCTGAACGAGGTGTCACCCGAGGGCCGCTGGAGCGACCGTCAGGCCAACTTCGACGGCACCGGCGTGAAGGCGCCTGTCCCACGCGCAGAAAATGAGTTCTGTCACGCCGAGCGCCAGCGCACTGGCGAGATGGACAGCGTCGGCCCCTCGAAGCTGATGCGTAGACGCGAGCGAACCGGCCCTCTGCTCCACGTCAGATGACAGCTCGATCGGGCGCATCGATGCCCAGAACAGCTCCCATTCCGACCTGGCCGATGACGCCTGAGACCCGGTCAGGTCGTGGTTACGACCAGCAGATGGGAGCGCCGCACAGACTTCGGGATAGGCAAGCCGACTCGACAGCGCCACATCGCACTCGTTCCACAGGACAGCGGCGATGTCCGACCCGACCTCATCGAGCACGAGTTTGACGAGTGCGCTGGAGTCGAAATAGACGATGGCCACGTTCAGCGACGCTGATCACTGACGGTGTCCGCAACCGGTCGCTTCGGCTTCGGCCGATGCTGACCCCCAGCTACCGGTCGGGCTGAACCGGTCGGCCGGCTGATGACACCCTGAGCCGTGAGGCGTTCGATGACCGGTGTGGAGTCGAGGGCGACAATCCTGGCAATCGGCGTTCCGCGCTCGGTGATCACGACATCGTCGCCCTCGCGTGCCGCGTCAATCCAACGAGCAAGGTTCGCTCTCAGTTCCGTAACTGCGACGTCCATGCGCAAAGCGTACATTCCGCTAGGGCCGCTTAGGTACAGATGGCGTTCGAGAAAGCCGCCGGACCGATCTACGACCCCAAGACCGAGGGCCTCTTGGAGTCGGACGTGGCCGAGCTTCGAGTTCAACCTTGACGATCGACCGCCGGTAGCCAGACACGGTGGTCGGCTTGAGGCTCGACGCTAGGCCTTCGAGCCACTCGTTCAGAAAGCCGCCTGTGCTCTTGCGACGACCTTGGCGCAACGGTGAATCGCCAGAGCCCTTGCAATCACTGGGTGCCCGGGGCGGGATTTGAACCCGCATGCTCCTGGGAGCCGAGGGGTTTAAGTCGCAGATTGCCCGTGTTGGCTCGTCCGGCCCCGTCCAGAATCCCTAGTGTTCATTGGGATCCAGACCTGCGTGTCTGAGTCGACCGGTACTCGTCCGGGTCCACGACGTCAGTCCGTGACTAGCCCGCGACTATTTCTGGACTGCCCCATAGCGGCACATTGGTGACGCCGTCCCCGCCCCTCGACACAATGGCATCTTGCGACACTTGGTAGGAGTAGGACTGGTAGGATTCCTACCATGAAAGTCACCGAGAAGGGTCAGATCACCATCCCCAAGGAGCTCCGAGATGCCCTCGGCATCGGCGCCGGAACGGAGGTCGAGTTCGAACGCCGCAAGGACACCATCGTCGTACGAAAGAGCGACCGCCAACCCACCCGCGGTCGCCAGCTCGCCGAACGTCTCAAGGGACGCGGGGACATCGCTATGACGACCGACGAGATCATGGCCCTGACTCGCGGCGCCTGACATGGCCGAGGGCACGCTCATCGACAGCAACGTCCTACTCGACATCCTCACCGAGGACCCGGTGTGGGAGGACTGGTCAACCGCCGCCCTGGCCGACGCCGCCGAAGCCGGCCCTCTCTACATCAACCCCATCGTGTACTCAGAGGTGTCGATCCGCTTCACGACCGTCGAAGCCCTCGAGGATGCGCTCCCACCCCAGGACTACCGGCGCGAGCCGATCCCATGGGCAGCTGCATTCCTCGCTGGCAAGGTCTTCGTCGACTACCGACGAAACAAGGGCACGCGGTCGACGACGCTGCCCGACTTCTTCATCGGCGCCCACGCAGCAGTCGCCGGACTCGACCTGCTCACCAGAGACGTCGGCCGGTACCGAACGTACTTCCCGGCTTTGTCGCTAATCGCTCCCGAGAGGTGACGACGGCTCGCTGACGATCCTGACGAACAGCCACGACCATCAAGTACCTGTGCACGGAGGGCACGCCCACCCGTTCGTGCTCCACACGTTCATGAGCGGCTACCGCGACGATCTGGCCATCATCGTCGGCGACCCGACTCGTCGGTCGAAGGATCGCTCCGCTGGATCGTCCCGCCAGGCGATGAGTCCGTCGACGATCTCGACGACTCGTCCAACCAAGCCAAGGCGCTTCAGGGCCTGGTTAATCTCGTCACCGACGTCGTCTCCGACCTGGAAGCGGACAGCGAACCGGTCCCGGAGCCGATCGCCGACCGGCGTTTCTCGGGCAAGTTCAATGTTCGCGTTCCCGAGTCCCTCCATCGTGAGCTAGCTCTTTCCGCCGCACAAGAGGGCGTCAGCTTGAACAGGCTCGTCAGCGACCGACTCGCCCGCAGCTAACCAGTGCCGCTTTCCGGTCGGCTGCCCCCCCAAACGCCGACTCGTGGACGCAGCCCCTCCGAGGCACTGCTAGCCACCCAACAGACCCTTGCAAACACTTGGTGCCCGGGGCGGGATTTGAACCCGCATGCTCCTAGGAGCCGAGGGGTTTAAGCCCTCTGCGTCTGCCGATTCCGCCACCCGGGCCCGCAGAGAATCTAGCTGAGAATCAAAGTTTCAGACCTACGCCGCGTGTCGTTGCTGCGGTTCTGCCACCACTGGGACGACTTCCCCGGTGGACCTGGCCTCCCGAGCCTCGCTCGAGATGGATTCGAGCGCCGATTGGGAGTCCATCGCGGACCAGCTCAGTCGTCGAAACTCGTTGGCCCCTTCCGGGTCCAGATAGTTGGCCACCACCACGCCTTCGACGATGTCGGCCTGGACTGCTGCCAGTGGCCGGGCTTCGCGACGGATTGCGATGACGATCGAGTCGCCACGACGTTGGATCGTGCGGTCGAGGTCGGCAGTGCGCGGAGGGGACCGGAAAACCGGCGTGTCCAGGTCGAGGCGCCTGGCAACAGCGAGGACGAGGCGGACGCTCTCGGAAAAGTCGGCTGCCGAGGCTGAATGGTCATGTGTAGACACGGTGACCGGCGAGTTCGACAGCTGGTCCGCTGAAGGAACTGCCCTGAGCTGCGGCTGGCGCCGGAGAGATGTTGGGGTGCGGGAGTTCATGGGACGATTGTCCCGCGCCGGTGTGACAATCTCGATCGGCACCTGAGTGAACAATTGGATGGACGAGAAATGAAGTCAGACTCATGAAGTCGGTCGAGATTGGCCTGCTGCTCTGCGATCACCTTGACGACGACGTCGCCACTGTTGTCGGTGACTACCCCGAACTGTTTCCCGACGCCTTCCTGCCCGCTGGGGTGAACCTACGGATCTATGAGGTGACCGAGGGAGACCTGCCCGGCTCAACCGACGAGTGCCGCGGTTGGATCACCTCGGGTTCGCGCTACTCGGCCTACGACGACGAGCCGTGGATCGCAGCGCTGTCCGAATTCACAGTCGCCGCGGCCAACGACCGCGTGCCCCACATGGGAATCTGCTTCGGACACCAGTTGATCGCCCAGGCACTCGGCGGACGTGTCGAACGTTCGGCCGCTGGCTGGGGTGTCGGCGCCAAGGAGTTCGAGGTGATCAACTCTGCCCCGTGGATGCAGCCCGCGAGTGAGCGGTTCCGAGTTCTGATGAGTCATCAGGACCAGGTCGTCGAGTTGCCCGAAGGTGGACAGACCATCGCTGCCGCTCCCTACTGTCCCGTAGGCGCCTACCGAGTCGACTCGCACGTGTTCTGCGTTCAAGGGCATCCCGAGTTCGTTCCGGAATTGAACCGCCTGCTGATCGAGAAGCGTCGATCCAAACTAGGTGAACCGACAGCCGGCGACGCCCTCGCCAGCCTTGACGAACCGCTGGACCATGCACTCCTGATCGAGTGGACTGCCCGCTTCTTCGACATGGCCGGCGACATGGCATAAGACACCGCTGGCGACATGGCGGGCCCTGCTCTAGCGCTCTAGCTTGCGGTGTCCCCCGCCCATTGTTCTTGAGCTGTTACCGGCGTCGAAGTTCTTTCCGATTTGGAGTTAGACCCTGTGAATACGTCCCACGCCACGAAGTCCCCGATCGTGGGAGTGCCAGCAGAGGTCAAAGACAGCGAATACCGGGTCGCCATCAGCCCCGACGGTGTGCGGGAACTGGTCCTCAACGGTGTAGAGGTCGTTGTGGAGAGCGGCGCCGGCGAAATGTCGTCGATCACCGACGACCAGTACAGCTCAGCTGGCGCCAGAATCCTGGCAAATGCCGACGAGGTTTGGGGAAACGCTTCGGTCATCTGCAAGGTCAAAGAACCCCAACCGTCGGAGTATCAGTACCTGCGCGAGGGGCTTGGACTGTTCACCTACCTCCACCTGGCCGCCTACCCCGAGGTCGCCGAGGTACTGGTCGACCGTCGTGTCACGGCACTCGGATATGAGACCGTCCAAGGCTCCGACGGGACGTTGCCGCTGCTCGCTCCGATGTCGGAGATCGCCGGTCGGATGGCCGCACAGGTTGGAGCAAACCTGTTGGAGCGTCCCAACGGCGGATCAGGGGTACTCCTTGGCGGGTCGGCCGGTGTGCGTGCCGGCAAGGTAGTCGTGGTCGGCGCCGGCAACGTCGGCTGGAATGCGGCTCACGTCGCCGCTGGCATGGGCGCCGACGTCGTAGTTCTGGACAAGGACCTGGAACGGTTGCGCTGGGTCGACCAGGTCCGCAGGACCTCCGTCACGACACTCGCATCCAACCGCGGGTCGCTCGAACGTTGCGTCGCCGAGGCCGACCTCGTCGTGGGCGCCGTGTTGGTAGCCGGCGGAAGAGCCCCGACGGTCATCGATGAAGAAATGGTCCGCTCCATGAAAGCGCGTTCGGTCATCATCGATGTCGCGATCGACCAGGGTGGGTGTGTCGAGACCTCGGTCGAGACGACCCACACGGAACCGACGTTCATCAAGCACGGCGTCGTCCACTATGCAGTGGGCAACATGCCCGGCGCCGTCCCCCACACCTCGACCTACGCCCTGACCAACGCGACCCTCCCCTATCTCCTGGACCTTGCCAGCCACCACCAGGACATGAGTCAGAGCCGCACGGCGCTTGCCGGTGGGCTCAACACACACGCAGGCGCTGTCACCAACCCAACTGTCGCCGAAGCATTGGGGATGTCCAGCTGAGAATTCGCCACCAGATTCGCCCGCGAATTCGGCTCGTCGGCAAGAAACGGGTCCTAGCATGAGCCGCATGCCCACAGGTCGGACCTCGTCCAGCGACTCAGATTCCTCCGCTGGAGGCGCCCCGAAGCAGACCAGGCCGAAGGGTCCGCGAACGACCCAGCCGCCCCGCAACTCCCGCGCCGCCGGGACCGGATCACGGTCCACGAAGACACCCGAGTCAGAGTCGGCAAAGCCTCCTCGGGATCCTCGCATCAACACACGTGTCACTCCTAGGACATCCGAACGAGAAATCCTCTCCAGCGCCCGCCGAAAGTCGGATCACAAGCGGGCCGAGCGCACCGCATCCGAGCGCACCCCGGCCGACACAAACGCCGGGCGCACGAATGCCGGACGCACCAGAACGGCTGGACGGTCGCCTTCAGACGCCGTCACTGTCGACGCCGAGCTAGGACCCGCCGCCGGAAGTGCGCTCGACGACCTGGTCAGGGACTCCAGAGCCGAGCGTGACGCGCGCCTGCCGGTGCGACGCGAACCGCGTGACGATCCAGATGATCTGGGCGAAGGTCGGGTCAGCGACGTCAACGAGTGGGGCCGCTCCGAGCACATGCGGTCGCTGGTAAGACGGGCTTACGACCCGATCTACAAGCACTGGTTCCGGGTCGAATGGGAGGGCCTTGAGAAGATCCCGCCCGGGGGTGCTCTCCTCGTCGCAAACCATGCCGGGGCCATCCCTTCCGATGCCCCGGCCATCATGCACGGCATCGAAACCGAGCTTGGACGACCCATCTACGGGCTGGCCGACAATTTCTTCCGCACCGTCCCCGTGGTCGGAACACTGTGGAACCGTCTTGGTGGACTTCCGGCCCACCCGGACAACGCCTACCGGCTACTGAGGCAGCAGGACCAGTTGGTGCTGGTGTTCCCCGAGGGGACGAAGGGTCCGGCCAAGACGTTCAACGAGCGCTACAAGCTGCGCCGCTTCGGCCGAGGCGGATTCGTTGAGATCGCCATGCGCGCCGGCGTACCGGTCGTACCGATCGCGGTGGTCGGCGCCGAGGAGTCGATGCCGACCATCGTGCGGCTGCCGACCTTGGCCAAGGCGTTCGGTCTGCCCTATGTCCCCCTGACCGCCAACATGCTGGTCGCCGGGCCGCTCGGGACCGTGGCCTATTTCCCGGCGAAGTTCAAGATGAAGGTGCTCGACCCGGTACGTTTCGAAGTTCCACCGGACCAGGAGCGCTACTCGCGGTCACGCGTCATGGACGAATCGGAAGCGATACGGGACAAGATCCAGTCGGCGCTCTATGAGATGCTGCGCAAGCGAAACAGTGTCTGGTTCGGATGAGGAGCGGTTGGGGCTGTCGGTGCGAAGGACTTTTGGGGATGCTGAAGAGGATGGTTGGACCGCATGAGTAGGCTCGCTCACACACCGCTGGAGTCGGTCGCCGACAGACGGCCCGAGACGGGCCGACGGGTGCTCGTCACTGGACTTGGAACCTTCTGGGGTGGCCGTGTCGCCCAGGCGCTCGAGGCTGACCCGAATGTCGACGTGATCGTCGGCCTGGACGTCTTCGAACCGACCGTCGAACTCGAACGAACCGAGTATGTGCGGGTCGACGCGAACTACTCGATCCTCTCGCGGATCGTGCGGGCCACCCAGGTCGACACGATCATCCACACGTTCCTCGTCGTAGACCCGACCCAGATGTCACGACGCTCGATGCACGAGATCAACGTGATCGGCACGATGAATCTGTTTGCGGCGGCGTCGTCGGCAAACTCCACCGTTCGCAACGTCATCGTCAAGTCATCGACGATGGTCTACGGCTGCGCACCCGAGGATCCCACCTGGTTCACCGAAGACACCCCGCGGTCTCGTCGGGGCCATACTTCGGTCGAACGCAGCCTCGAGGCCGTCGAGGGTTACGTACGGGACTTCGCCGAGGACAACCCGCATGTGAACGTCGCGCTGTTGCGATTCTCCAAC
Organism: Microthrixaceae bacterium; assembly: GCA_049647585.1. GTDB lineage: Bacteria > Actinomycetota > Acidimicrobiia > Acidimicrobiales > Microtrichaceae > JAGQSZ01. Next base: position 128,396 of record JBARXY010000011.1, read on the forward strand.
GTCATCGGCGCAGAGATCGAAACGCCCCTCACCCGGATGTTGCAGCTTCCGATGGTTCCGTCGCTTTTCGGCTTCGACTCGCGGTTCCAGTTCGTCCACGAGCGCGACGTGGTGCGGGCGCTGCTGTTCGCCTTCGACCACAACCTTGCTGGCGTCTACAACGTCGCCGGCGACGGTCAACTGCCCTGGTCCGAGGTTGCTGCGATCTGCGGGAAGCGCACAATGCCGTTTCCGCCGTACGGAACCCAGTTGATAACGGGTCCGCTCCGTCAACTCGGCATCGTTGATCTGCCCGAGGAGTATGAGGGACTACTGAAGTACGGGCGAGGTGTCGACAACCAGCGGTTCAAGGACGTGGGTTTCCAGTACGAGCACACCTCGGCCGAAGCCATCAACGCCTTCATCCAGTCAGTTCGCCTCCGGCGGACCATCGGGGACCATCAGCCGTCGTACCGTTACGAGCGCGACGTCGAGCAGTTCTTCCGGCACTCACCAGCCGTCGTGCGTGAGCGTCCCCAGCCCGAAGTCTTTCCAGGACTCGAAGACGAGGAGTAAGCCTGTCATCGTCGGATCGATGACCACCATCAACATGGGGCGGGTTGGCGCTGCTCCAGATGAAATGAAGTAGGGACGACTCTTCCTCAAGTAAACGTGTCTGCAGGCGGCGGGTGCGGCCGGTCGACTCTGTAGCAGAGCACCCCGATTGCGACCTACTGTCGTCAGGTGTTCGCGTTTTCACAGCGGGGGAGTCGGTCATGAGTCGTTCAGTTGCGGTCGTCATGATGGTTACGTTCGGTGCGTTGCTGCTGGTGGGATGTTCGCCGGATGAACCGGGCCATTCAAGTACAACCACTACCATGTCCGAGGCGGATGAGGCTCAATGTAAAGTTGAGGGCCGGACCGTGGAGACCGCAATCGAGGCTTACGGTGCGACGACCGGGGCCTACCCGGAATCGATTTCTGATTTGATTCCAGAATGGCTTGGGGACCCACTTCGATTCGAGTGGATCTACACCACTGATGGCTCGACCTTCACACTCGACGGTGTGTGCCCCTCCAGCGGCACCACAACGACCACTCCCGAGGCAGGGGAGGCTCAATGTAAAATTGAGGGCCGGACCGTAAAGACTGCAATCGGCGCCTACCGTGCGCAGACCGGGGCCTACCCGGAATCCATTTCTGATTTGATTCCAGAATGGCTTGACGGCCCACTTCGATTCGAGTGGACCTACACCACTAATGGCTCGACCTTCACACTCGACGGTGAGTGCCCCTCCAGCGGCACCACGACGACCTTGGGCAACGCGCGCCACGGTCTCTGAGACGGTCAGCGGTGTTCGTTAACGACTTCGCGGGCCAGGTCGGCAATGTCCGCCTCGATCCTGTCCCAGTCGTAGTGCGCAGCGAACAACTCGAAGCCCCGGTCAGCCAACCTCTGACGCAATTGCCCGTCGGTCAGAACCCGGGCACAGGCCGAAGCGAACCCCGACGCGTCATCGGCGATGAGTGCGTCCAGACCGTCGGTCAGGTCGATGCCCTCACCACCGATCGAAGTCGTCACGAGCGGCAGTCGGTTGGCCAGGGCCTCGACCACCTTCAACCGCGTTCCGGCCCCAACTCGGATCGGGACGATCACTGCGTCCGCGGACCTGAGTTCCGGTTCGACGCTGTCCACCGAGCCGACCAGCTCCATTCCATCGACATCGCCAACCCACTCGACCTGGTGGCGACCCCTGCCGACAATTCGCACACGAACGTCGGGGACCTGCTGCGCCAGAAGTGGCATGACGTCTCTGGCGAACCATTCGACCGCCTCGGTATTTGGCTCGTAGTCCAGCGCGCCTATGAACAGAAGCGTCGGCCGTTCCGAGCGCAAGCCGTACCGGTCCAGGTCCGCATCTTCCACCCGGTCTGCCCCATTACCGATGACCACAGCGTTGGTACATCCCGAACGCTCGACGTCCAGCGCGCTACAGACGACGACCCGGTCGACCTTCGATGAGCAGTCCTTCTGAATCCTGTCCCACCTCGACTCATCGACCAGGTCGAATGCCCTCGACGTTGCCCATCGGGCAGCGATCTTTGCGCGCTCGATGACCGACGACTCCGGCGGAAACCGTGGTGGCATCCGCCGCCTCAGATTGAGCGCCAGGTTCTCGAGATTGTCGAAGTCGACAATGGCCGGAGTGTCCCCGAAGACGTCCTGGAGCGGCCACCATGTGTCGACGTGGGAGAACCAGACCAGGTCGATCTGCTTTCCACTCGGACGCTCCCCCGCCATGACCCGGAACTCGAGGTGCTCGCGTAGCGCACGCCAGTCGGGCCCCAGGAGTCGACGGGGTACACCACTCCGCACCCCGCCCCGCACCCACTTGGGACCCCACTCCCTTATCGGAGCCTCGCCTCCGACGGGAAGCCACTCGACCAACTCGACGCCGGGAATCGATGGTTCCACCGGCGTGGCGGTCCCTTCACGGTGCAGCGCCACCACTTCGACCGCTCCGGCTCTGGCGAGTCCCCGGACCATGTGGTCCATACGCCGTCGGTACCCATCGATCGATGGCCATGGGTACTGTTCAGCCACCACCAGAGTTCTCACGCCGGGGACCGTACCCGCTCCGGAGGACCATCAACCACAGCCTCGATCCGGGAGCAGTCCATTGCCGCAGATTCTCATCGACCGCCACGACCGGGTTGCGGTTCTGACCCTCAACGATCCGGCTCACCGCAACGCGTTGAATCTAGACCTGAACGAGGAACTCATAGCCGCTGTCGAAGCCTTGGAGAGCGATGACACGGTTGGAGCAATAGTGGTGACCGGCGCAGCTCCGGCCTTCTGTGCCGGCGCAGATTTGAGTCAACTCGGCGAATCGAAGCGGGATGGCCTGTCGAACATCTACCGCGGATTCCTGCGGGTCGCGGATTCGACTCTTCCGACGATCGCTGCCGTCAATGGCGCTGCAGTCGGGGCAGGCATGAACCTGGCGCTTGCGTGCGACCTGCGGATAGCTGGCAGGTCAGCCCGCTTCGACACGCGGTTCCTGGAACTAGGGATTCACCCCGGTGGAGGACACACGTGGATGATGCAGCGCGTCGCGGGAATGCAGACCGCCATGGCCACCGTCCTGTTCGGCGAAGTCCTTGATGGTGAAGAGGCTGAGCGGACCGGGATCGCGTGGCGCTGCGTCCCTGACGATGAACTTCTGTCGACTTCCATCGAAGTCGCCTCCAAGGCGGCCCGAGCCCCTCGGGAACTGGCTCTCCGCCTGAAGCAGACCCTCCTCGCGATGCCGGCTGTAGCCGAGCATTCTCGGGCAATCGAAGCGGAACTGGACGTTCAGGTCTGGTCGATGGACCAGCCGGAATTCGCGGCCAAGCTGTCTGCCCTCCAGGCCCGCATCTCACGGTCCTGAGCTGCTGGCGAGGCTAGACCGGCTACAGGATCTACAGGACCCAGTCGCTCAGCAGCTCGTTACGCCGCTCGTCCCATTCCTCTGCCGTGATCGCGTAACGGATGTGGTCCTCCCACACGCCGTTGATCTCCAGGTAGCGCTCGGCGATCCCCTCGTCACGCAGCGCAAGCTTCTCGACCACACGTCGCGAAGAGGAGTTCCGGGGGATGATCGCGATCTGAACCCGGTGAAGAATCAGCTCCTCGAAGGCGAACTGCAGAACTGCCACCAGGGCTTCGGGCATATAGCCCTGTCCGGACTTCTTCTCGTCGATCCAGTAGCCCACGTAGGCGCTCTGGTGCGCTCCCCGGTGGATCGAGTTCAGATTGATCTCACCCGAGAACTGACCGTCGACGAAAATGCCGAATCCGTAGCCGCTGCCCATCTGGATCTCGCGCATTCTTACCGAGCAACGCGCCGAGAAGGCCTGCCGATCTTCGACGGTGTCGGGCTGACCGGGGATCCTCATGGGCTCCCACTTGGTCAACCAGCCGTCGCAACGGCGCCTGACTTCGCGCCACTCGTCAAAGTCGTTGAGGGTAAGGGGCCGCAACAGGAGCCGACGACCGTGTAGCAGCGCTGGGGTGGCGTTCATATCGCTCGGAGGTTTGCGGCGCAGCACATCGCCAACCCTAGCGATGCGACGGCATTCACCCCAGATCGGAGCGGCCGAAGTTGGCTCACTTGACCTGCGATTGGATCAACCCGTCAAGGATGTCCGACTCGGACACGAGACATTCGCTGATTCCGAAGTAGCGCATCACCGAAACCAGGACACAGCAGCCACCCACGATCACGTCCGCCCGCCCGGGTTCCAGGCCTGGATTGTGGATACGGTCCTCCAGCTTCTCGGTGGCCAAGGTCCGGAACACGTCCTCGGCGGCGGTCTTCGTCAGCGCAAAGTGATGGATCTTGTCCCTGTCGTACTCGGCCAGGCCTATCTCGACCGCGGCAACCGTCGACACGGTCCCGGCAAGACCTATGAAGCGCACTGCGCTCCTGGTCAGGGGCGCGGCTCTGGCGGCGTCGTCCAAATACTGCTCAACGACGCTGAGGCAGTTGGTCAACTCCTCGGCGCTGGGAGGGTCGTGTTCGAGGAACTTCTCGGTCATACGCACACAGCCGACGTTGATCGACGCCGACTCGAGAACCTCGTCGAACCCGACAGCAAACTCGGTCGACCCTCCGCCGATGTCGAACACCATGGTCAGCGAATCGGAATCCTCCAGCCCCATCGTCGCTCCGGCAAAGCTGAGCGCAGCCTCCTCATCACCCGAGAGCAACTCGGGGGCAGCACCCATCAAGGTCTCCACCTGGGCGAAGAACTCCTCGCGGTTGACTGCATCACGCGCCGCGGAGGTTGCTGCGATCCTGACCCCGTCGACACCGTGGAAATCCATGGCTGTGCGGTACTCGCGCAATACCTCCATGGTGCGCTCGATCGCCTGGGGATCGAGTCGGCCGGTCTTCTCGACTCCGGCACCCATTCTGGTGATCCGCATCAGGCGTTCATGTGTGGTTGTCCCATCGGAGATCAGCAGCCTGGTCGAATTGGTGCCGCAGTCGATCGCTGCGAATTTCTCGCTACCCATCACAGTTCTCCATTCGATTCGACTGCATTCTCATCCACCACCGGCGCTTCGGATCGAGCCTGTCCAAGACGCTCTTCGACCCACCGCCCGACCGGGTCGTCACCGCCCGCGAGGTACCAGGCGTAGTGGGTGTGGAGGCACTTGACCCCACGTCGGGTTCCTCCGACACCACCGAATGGTCGTGGGCCGGTCCATCCGGGCGGAATCAGAGCATCTCGCTCGGCACGATAGGCCTCGTGGGCGCGCGTCAACTCCTCCGGAGCGACCTCGGCCTCGGCCTGCTTCACACCGCCGGTCGATTCAAGCCGACCGATCCGTTTGTTCAGATCTCGGTCAAGTAGCCAGAACATCGTCGGCATAGGGGTCCCGTCATCGAGCAGCGGAGCGTTACGGATGACCATCGGCGTTCCATTGTCGGATCGGACAACGACTTCGAACTGTCCCCTGGGGGCACGACCGAGCAACTCGGCCACTGCCTCTTCATCGCGCTCGTCCTGCACCGACCTGACGGCCGAAACTGGCTCGGCGTCCTTTCCGCTCATCGGCTCACGACCCGCCTGACGCAACCTTCTCCAACGGGGCGCTCAGTACGTCAAAGGGCCAGCTTTGGGGCAGAACCAGACCTGCGGTTGCCGAGGGAAGAATGATGTACGACTCTTCGCCCTTACGGACCAGGCCATAATCCCGACGGGCGATCTGCTGGATCTCCTCTGGCTCGTCGAGGCGGTCACGACGAGCCTCCAAATCATCGTTGCGCTGGGTCAGTTCCTTGAGCTCGGCGTCGCGTTCGGCAATCTCGGAGCGCTGGGCGATGTAGCTGCGGGCAGGCACGGCGAGAGCAACCAGAACGACAATCAGCAACGCCCCGAACACCGCGATGCGCTGAGCCCTAACCAATCCTGCGCGTTCCCGGATCGGAACGCTCCGGGCGCGCTTGGCCGCCGGTCGACGGTCCTCGACCGTCTGACGCTTGGCGGCGGGGCGCGGCGTCGCCACTGTCAGCCCGCCGACCTCAGCGGAGCGAGCGCTGCGGCACCCCGGTAGATCGCCGAATCACCGAGGCTCTCCTCGATCCGCAGCAGCTGGTTGTACTTGGCGACCCTGTCGGATCGTGCCGGCGCACCGGTCTTGATCTGCCCACAGTTGGTTGCGACCGCAAGATCGGCGATAGTGACGTCCTCGGTCTCGCCGGAGCGGTGCGACATGACCGAGGTGTAGCCGTGGCGGGTAGCCAATTCGACGGCCTCGAGGGTCTCGGTCAGTGACCCGATCTGGTTGACCTTCACCAGGATCGAGTTTGCGACTCCAGTTTCAATTCCCCGAGCGAGCCTCTCGCTGTTGGTCACGAACAGGTCGTCCCCGACGAGTTGGACCCGGTCCCCGACCTTGCGTGTCAGGTCGGCCCAGCCGTCCCAGTCCTCCTCCGCCATGCCGTCCTCGATCGACACGATCGGGTAGCGATCGGTCAGATCGACCAGGTAGTCGGCAAACTCCACGGAACTGAGCGAACGGTTCTCTCCGGCGAGCACATACTTGCCGTCCTTGAAGAACTCCGTCGACGCCGCATCCATCGCAAGGGCGATGTCCTCGCCCGGGGTTCGCCCCGAACGCTCGATTGCCTCCATCAGCAGCACGATCGCATCTTCGTTCGAAGCCAGATTCGGAGCGAACCCGCCTTCGTCGCCAATGGCCGTCGCAAGCCCGCGGTCTGTCAGAACCTTCTTGAGCGTGTGGTAGGTCTCGGCTCCCCAACGCAGCGCCTCCGAGAAGGACGCCGCCCCCACCGGCATCAACATGAATTCCTGCAGGTCGACGTTGTTGTCGGCGTGCTCTCCACCGTTGATGACGTTCAGCATCGGCACCGGCAGCACCGCTGCGTTGGGGCCACCGACGTAACGGTAGAGCGGCAGTCCGAGTTCGGAAGCAGCTGCCTTGGCAATGGCGAGCGAGACGCCCAGGATCGCGTTGGCCCCAAGGTTGGCCTTGTTGTCGGTGCCGTCCAGTGTGATGAGCAGACGGTCGATGTCGCGTTGATCGAGTGCGTCGAAGCCCAGAATCGCGTCAGAGATGGCACCGTTGACGTTGTCAACGGCCTTCCGGACACCCTTGCCGACATAGCGGTCCGAGTCACCGTCACGCAGTTCAACTGCTTCAAAGGCTCCGGTGGAAGCCCCCGACGGCACTGCGGCACGACCGACTGCTCCCGAGTCCAGCGCGACTTCGACCTCGATGGTGGGGTTCCCACGGGAATCGAGAATCTCACGACCGATGATGCCTTCGATGATGCTCACTGCTCTCCTTGTACCCGAGCCGGTCGGTTCTTGATATTGGCAGCCGACCTGATCGGTACAGCAACGCCCGAATCTAATGTCCCCACGAACCACGCAACATGATGGCGCCCATGGGCGGCGCTCACTCTAGGGCTCACAGGCTGGCTTTAATTAGTTCCGCATAGGCGGCAGCCCCCTCAGGACGTAGGTGTGCGCCGTCGTTGGCGAACCACTCGGGGTGCTGCGAAGAAAGACCGTGCCAATCGATGAGCACTGCGTTGGGGTGTTTCTTGGCCGCCGCCGCTAGTCGCTCGTTGACCAAGTCCTGCCAAGGCCGGGCGACCTTGGCGTTGATGAGAATGACCTTGCGGTCCCCGACCGCGCCGAACAGTCGGTCCAGGTCGCCATCACCGAATGCACCATTGGTTCCGACGTGGACCACGAGGGGGCCGGGGACGTAGCCCTCCTTGACGTACCACGCGACGACGCTGAGAACCGTGCTGAACTGTCGTCCCACCTTGGCGTCGATCCGGATACCCGGTAGCGCTGCGCGAATGGCTCCCGAAGCGCCCAGCATGACCGAGTCGCCCACGGCGACGACATCCGTACCCGGAGTCGGGTTGACCGTGGTCGACGGAGATGCGGTAGAGGTACCCGTAGGAGCGGTGGAAGTCGTGGCTCCGGAATCAGCCGGATCGGTCCCGTCGGACTTTCCGTCGCTCGACTCGCCCTTGTCCTTGCCGGAAGTACCGGATACCGGGTCCTCGCCGGACCGGGATGGATCAGATCCGCCGTCGTTCGAATCTGAAGTGTCACCGCTACCCGTCGCGTTGCGGTCGAGCGAGGGTGCGGACATCGCCTCGACCTCGAGTGCATCCCGCTTGCTGCTGCTCGATGCTCCGGCCAGGCCGGCGCCGATCAGCAGCGCTAGAACGACGAAACCGCCGCCGAAGACGGTCCCCTGGCGCATCAGCACCGCCCGAAGTTCGCCCTTGCTCGCCCGGTATCTCCGCCACCAATTGCCCAGCAGACCCTTGCGGAACGGCTGCTCGACAAACCTGTAGGAAAGCTCCGCTGCGCCCACCGTAAGCCCGATCCTGAGGACAAGTAGGGGTAGGCCGTCCAGCGGGATGTCGAGTTCCGGACGGGTGAACTGAAAGATCGGCCAGTGCCACAGATAGATCGCGTACGACCGGAGACCGACCCACACAAGCGGCTTCCAAGCGAAGAGCTTCGACATTCTCGCCGCGGGATGGACCAGAACTGCGATCACCACGATGCACACGATGTCGAGTAGCAGGAATCCACCGCGATATATGAACGGATCGAATTCGTTGACCCGCGTGAGGAACCAAACCAGGGCCAGGACCGAGAACGCTCCAACCGCGTCGAGTGCAATTCCCGCTCTGGGAGCGGCTTGGCGAGCGGAGCGCCATGGTGCCCACCCGAGCGCCAGCAGCGCGCCGACGAGCATTCCTGCCAGTCGGGTATCGGTTCCGTAGTAGATCCTCGACGGATCCGCGTACGGCTGGAACAGCACCGCCATGGTGATGCTCGAGGCCAGTGCCACAACCGCCAGCCCGATTCTGACTGCCTGGGCGCTGAAACGCCGGATCGCAAAGACGAAGATGGGTGGGAAGATCAGATAGAACTGCTCCTCGACCGCCAGGGACCAGAGGTGGCGGAGCAGCGGTGGCCGGCCGGCCTGAGCGAAGTAGGACTCGTTCAGGAAGATGTTCCACCAGTTGCTGACATAGGCGAGCGCGGCAAGGGCATCGCCGCCGAGTCGACCGGCGGCGTCCTTGTAGAACACCAGCGCCAGCAGCGAGACGACCGAGATCAACAGATAGAGGGCAGGCAGGAGCCGCCGCGCCCTGCGGATCCAGAAGTGTCTTAGATCTATCCGCCCGTTGTGGAACCGTTCCTCGAGGAGCAGAGACGTGATCAGAAATCCGCTGACCACGAAGAAGACCTCGACACCCAGGAAGCCTCCGGGCAGCCAGGACACATTGGCGTGGTAGAGGATGACTGCAATAACCGAAACGGCCCGCAGACCGTCGAGTGACGGTTGATATCCCAGCTTTCTGGGCTTTGAGTCGCTAGCTGGAGCCATTACCCATGAGTCCTCGCGGATGATCAGTCAGCTTCGGAGTGGGTGACCGGAGACTCACCCATCCATTCGCGAAGTGTGTTCTTCAACTTGATCTGCTGAATGAAAATATCGTGCTCCGGGTGCACCTCGCCCGACACCTGCGGCGACTTCCAGTAGAAGCTGAGCCACTCCTGATTGCCCGACTGTCCGGCGCGGTGGGCGAGGTCCAGGAACAAGGCAAGGTCGAGCACCAGGGGCGCCGCAAGGATCGAATCCCGGCACATGAAGTTGACCTTTATCTGCATGGGGTAACCCATCCATCCGAAGATGTCGATGGCGTCCCAGCCCTCCTTGTTGTCGCCACGCGGCGGGTAGTAATTGATCCGCACCACGTGGTCGATGTTGCCGTAGAGGTCGGGATAGACGTCGGGTTGAAGGATCGTGTCGATCACGCCGAGCTTGGAAACTTCCTTGGTCTTGAAGTTCTCCGGGTCGTCGAGAACCTCGCCGTCGCGGTTACCCAGGATGTTGGTCGAGTACCAGCCGCGAAGTCCCAACATGCGGGCCTTGAATCCCGGCGCAAGGATGGTCTTGATCAGGGTCTGACCGGTCTTGAAGTCCTTGCCCGTGATCGGCACACCCCTCAGAAGCGCCAGCTCCTCCATGCAGGGAAGGTCGGTGCTCAGGTTTGGTGCGCCGTTGGCGAAGGGAACGCCGCTCTCGAGAGCCGCGTAGACGTAGATCTGGCTGGGCGAAATGTTCGGGTCGCTGGCCTTGAGTCCCGCTTCGAACGCCTCGATGCTCTGATGGACGTCACTTGCTTCCTGGTAGGCCTCGGTCGAGCCGCACCAGACCACGACGATGCGGTCACAATTGTTCTCGATCCTGAACGTCTCGATGTCGGCGATCAACTGGCGGGCGAGATCCCATTTGGACTCGCCGGTCTTGACCCGGACTCCGTCCAGGTTGCGGACCCAGCGCTGCTCGAACACCGCCGGCATCGCGGAAACACCCTCGAGTTCGGCCGAAAGCGGTGCCAGATCGGTCTCATTGACCACTCCGGCGGTTCTTGCCGCTTCGAGAGCGTTCGACGAAATGGGATCCCAACCGCCGAAGACGATGTCGTCCAAGCCGGCGAGTGGAACGAAGTCCTTCAACATCGGGTTGCGGCCTTCGTCGCGTTCACCGAGACGGATGTGTGCCATCTGGGTCAACGAGCCGTAGGGCTTCGAGATTCCCTGCCTGGCGGCGAGCACTCCGGCGTACAACGTTGTGGCAACGGCACCCATTCCGGGTGTGAGAATTCCGAGACGACCAGTTGGGGGAGCGATCTGGAGAGGTTCAGGCATGCTGGCGACTTTACGCCCTACTTGGGTCCAACCCCATGTTGCTCCTCTGCGGGCCGAAACATGTGTCAGGTTTCACCGCTCGGGAAACGGCCCTCAGCCCTCGGAAAGGAGCGCATCTCCGGCCTTCCTGATGACTTCGGCCAGGGACGACCAGCCATCGGACCCGACACCATCGGCCACCTGGACCAACTCTGCGAGCAGCTCGCCGAGGCGGGCCTCGAGTTCATCTGAGCCCTCCCCGGTCTCGGGGTCGTAGCCCTGGAGCGAACGGGCCACCGACTTGGAACGGTCCATTAGGTCCGTTCCATCCGGGACTATCTGGTCATCCATTTGCGAGCTGGGCGCGTAGCGCCGCTGTGCGAGTTTGCCGAGAAGTTTGTTCAGTTCGCCGGCGGCGGACGAGCCCATCTCGGGGATCCACAGAGATGTCAGGTGATCCGGCTCGAAGCTGCGGTCCAATTCCGCCCAGTCGACGGTGAAGATGGCTTCGTCCGCCAGACCGAGTCGGGCCAGGACCGTTACCGGTTCGGTCGGTTCCTGCTCGACCGAGAGCTTTATGTCCGAAAGCACGAATCGGCTGTCACACTGCCCGACCAGAAATGGTCCACTCGCCCCCGCGGTGGCAACGGCAAAGTCATGTCCGTCGATCAGGGAAACTCCGAGTTCGACCGGATCGACCCCGAGCCTGGCCCACGTCAGATCGAGGAACGACAGCGCCGGATGGATAATCGTGGTGACCCGCTCGTCGCGAATCAGCAGTTCGACGGTGTGCTCGGCAACGACTGGCGAACCCGGCACGGCGTAGAGCACCTCGCCGTTCGCCTCGGCCGAACGCACCAGCCCCTCGACGATCGCCGGATACACCTGGTCCATCGAATCGGCCGACTCGTAGAGAAGGTCGAACCACTGGGCGTGTGGCATGACCGATGCGGCAGGGTGCCGCTCTGTCCGCAGGAATTGCGTGGGGATGGAGTTGATGAGCTCCAGTGCCCCAACCGTGACCAGATCGGGACCGCCGGGGCCCAGTCCGATCACGTGTATCTGAGGCTTCACCGACCTGTGTCGCTGGCACCTGAGCTGGTTGCACCACCAGAATTCGCGCCGCCGGAACTCGCACCGTCAGTACTCGCGCCGCCGGAATCAGCGCCACCGGAATTCGCGCCGCCGGAATCAGCGCCATCGGAACTCGCGCCGGCCGTGGGAGGCGGCAGCGTGGACGGTCCAGCCTGTGCGGCTGGGACAACCGGGGCCGAGGGCGGCGTGATCGAAGGCCCGGACTGACCGCTCTGCACTCCCGATCCGAAACGGGAATCGATCTTCGCTGCAGCAGCGACGAGTTCGACCCACGGCTGGGCACCCTGTGAAGCGAGGGACGTTGCGATGCCCTCCAGGTCGGTCCTGGCCTGCTTGAAGGACAACGACTCGCGGCTCTCTACCTCGGCGACGAACACCTGGGTGACCCCGCCACTGGTCAGGGACAACTCGTCGCTGACCTTGTTGAGCGGCAGCGCCCGGATTGCGGCGCTCAACTCGGGCGGCATGCTGGAATCGGAGATGCAGCTTTGCGAAGGATCGGCCGCAAGCGTTGTTCCCTCGACCTCGGCTGGCAGGTCCTTGAGCGACTTCCCGGACTTGATCGCCTTGGCGACCTTCTCGCTGCTTCCGTCTGGAACGCTCACGATCCATGCGCAAGTGCGTTCCCACAGACCGGGAACGCCTTCGTAGAGGCGGCGGAGGTCCGAGTCGCTCTTGGGGTCGAGCGTCTGGAACCGCTGGCCCAAGAGGATCTGCGCGGCGTAGTACTCGACGAACATCTTCCTCAGGGAAGCCGACATCTCGCTGTCGGGAGGGCTCTGGGCCAACTGGGAGTCAAGCTGGCTGGTCGCCTCGTCGTGAACCGAATCCAGGTCGAGTCCCCACCGCTCGGCTTCGGCGATCCAGGCGGACCTGGTGATCTCGAAAGCCAACGCCGAACGGAACATGTCGCCCGGTAGGACATAGTCCGTCAGATCAGGCAGTCCTCCCGGTGAGAAGAGTGGGTCACGCGCTATGTCGTTGACCGATTCGATCGATACCGACCGGCCCCCGACCGTCGCTGCGGTGTCGTCGGCGGCCACTCCGCATCCGACCGCCACGATCGACAGGCACAGCGTGATGATTACCGCCAGATTTCTAGTCCCTCGCATGGGCACCGATGCTACGCGGACTCGCCCGTCAGCGATGAACTCACTGCTTCGGGCTTCTCAGGGGGAACCAGTTCCCGGAGCGCCTTCACGATGTCTGTGGCCGTCGACGGTCCGCCGGCGACCGGAAGTCGCAGCTCCCTGTCAGCTTCACGGTATGCGCTGCCCTTGTAGAGACGGGCCAGTCGCATCTGCTTGGACTGCGGCAGTACCACCGGGGAAATCTGGGCAACCAGACCACCGCCCGAGAGCGCCGGATTCTTGGTGACAGTGACGTTCGTGATCGAAGTGCGGACGCATTCGGCACGTAGACGTGCGACGTCAAGCAGGGCCGAAGCCGGAGCCGGAACCGCTCCAAAGCGGTCCTCCCACTCGCTTGCAATGTCATCGACATCGGCGTCGGACTGGACGGAGGCGAGCCGCCGATAGGCATCGAGTCGGAGGTCGTCGCGTTCGACATAGTCCGGAGGAAGGAACGCCGGCATCGGCAGTTCCAGAACGATTTCGTCCGGCTCCTCCTTGGTTTCCCCGTTGAGTTCCGAGATCGCCTCGTTGACCATCTGCACGTAGAGGTCGTACCCGACAGCAGCCACGTGACCGGACTGCCCTGTTCCCAGCAAATTGCCGGCGCCGCGGATCTCGAGGTCGCGCATGGCGATCCGGAAGCCTGAGCCCAGCTCGGTGGCTTCGCCGATCGTCTTGAGGCGTTCGTAGGCGTCCTCGCTCAACTGACGGTCCTGGGGGAAGAAGAGATAGGCGTAGGCCCGTTGGCCAGCACGTCCGACACGGCCGCGCAGCTGGTGCAGCTGCCCCAGACCGAGCAGGTCGGCGCGCTCGACCACCAGGGTGTTGACCGTCGGCATGTCGATACCGGACTCAATGATCGTTGTGCATACAAGCACGTCGTACTCGCCCTGCCAGAAGTCGACGACGACCTTCTCGAGGCTGCCTTCGTCCATCTGCCCGTGTGCGACCGCAATCCTGGCCTCGGGCACCAACTCCTGGAGTCGTGCCGCCTGCAGGTCGATGTCACGGACCCGATTGTGGACGTAGAAGACCTGCCCTTCACGCAACAGCTCGCGTCGGATCGACTCGGTTACGGCCCGTTCGTCGTACTCACCTACATAGGTGAGAATCGGCTGTCGCGCCGCGGGTGGCGTGTTCAGCAACGAAAGGTCACGAATCCCCGTGAGGCTCATTTCGAGGGTTCTGGGGATCGGCGTTGCGGTCAGGGTGAGGACGTCGACCGCAGCCTTGAACTGCTTGATCGACTCCTTGTGCGAAACACCGAAGCGCTGTTCCTCGTCGACCACCAATAGACCGAGCTTTTTGAATGAGATGTCGTTGGACAGGAGCCGATGGGTCCCGATGACTATGTCCACCTCACCGCTGGCGAGTCGTTGGACCACCGAACGGGACTGGGCCGGAGTGAGAAAGCGTGACAACGATTCCACCCTGACCGGAAATCCCGCGAAGCGGTCGCTGAAGGTCTGATAGTGCTGCTGGGCCAACAGTGTCGTAGGGACCAGGATCGCCACCTGGAAGCCATCCTGGACCGCCTTGAAGGCTGCGCGGATGGCGACCTCGGTTTTGCCGAAACCGACGTCGCCGCAGACGAGCCGGTCCATCGGGACCGTCGACTCCATGTCCTGTTTGACCGCATCGATAGCGGTGAGCTGGTCGGTTGTTTCTTGGAACGGGAAAGAGAGTTCCATTTCGCGCTGCCACGGCGTGTCCGGTCCGAAGGCGTGGCCCGGGGTCGAGACTCGGGTCTGGTAGAGAACCACTAGCTCCTGGGCGATCTCGGCGACAGCTGAGCGGACCTTGGCCTTGGCCCGCGAGAAGTCGGCCCCACCCATCTTGTTGAGTCGCGGCGTCTCTCCACCCGAGTAGAGCCGGACGGTTTCGATCTGATCGGAGGGCACGTACAACTTGTCGCCGCCGCGGTACTCCAGCAGCAGGTAGTCGCGCTCGATTCCGCCCATTGCCCGCTTGACCATCCCGTCGAACCTGCCAACACCGTGCACCTGGTGCACGACGTGGTCACCGACTTTCAGGTCCTCGAAGAAATGCTGGCTATCGCGCTTTGGCGCCCTCGCCGCGCGATGGGTCCGGCGCCTACCGGACAGGTCCGCCTCGGCCAGGAAGGCCAGCTTCAACGCCGGAAAGATACAGCCACGTTCGAGCGGCGCGACGACTATGCGACCACCCGGCTGGCGCAGGCGGTCACCCGGTACGGCCGAGCCGTCCTCGGGCATCAGAGCCGGGAACGACAGACCGTGCTCGGTCAGGAGGCGGTCGATCCGACCGGCGGAGCCGCGCCCGTCGGCGCAGACCACAACGGAGTATCCCTCGTTGATCAGCTGTCGCAACTGGGTGACGAGTGCGGTGCCCTCCCCTACTGCGGGGGGCCACGCCAGTGCCGATACAGCCGGCGAGTCCGGTGAGTCCGGCACACCTGCGAGTGACCAGACGGGGGCGTCGGTCCGCGCCAGCAGTCGGTCGAAACCCAGGTGCAGTCTGGGCAGGCCGGATTCGGACTCATCCGGGTCCAGACCCCAGGTTCGGGACAACGACAGGGCCAGATCGTGTTCCTCGTCGACTATGTCGTTGGCACGGTCCTTCAGACGGCGGGGGTCGACCAGCAGCACCTGCCCGTCTGCCGGAATGAGGTCGAAAATGACACGTTCGTCGTCGATCAACCACGGCAGCCAGGCCTCCATGCCCTCGAAGGTCTCTCCGTCGGCAAAACGCTGCCACTGCTCACGACCCCAGGGCTCGGTGGCCATGAGCTTCTCGGCCCGTTGTGCCACCGCTTCGTCCGGCAGAAGCTCACGGGCCGGAAATATCTGGATCTGATCGACGTCGGTGGTCGAACGCTGGTCGCCGGGTGAGAACTCGGTCAGGCGTTCGACCTCGTCCCCCCAGAAATCCAGCCGGACCGGTCGATCACCGGTCGAGGGGAAGATGTCGATGATCGAACCCCGCACCGCAATCTCGCCACGGTGCTCGACCTGGTACTCGCGGCGATAGCCGCTCATGACCAGATCCTCGATGAGTTTCAGGGAATCGAGTTCTATTCCCGCCGAAACCTGAATCGGCTCGAGGTCGTCGAGGCCAGGACCGAGGCGCTGGGCCAAGGCACGGGCGGGAACCACGACGATCGCGAGTGTCGGGTCGGCGTTGCGCAGTCTCCACAAGGTGCGTAGGCGCAGTCCCATAGTTTCGACCGACGGGCTTACGCGCTCGAACGGAAGTGTCTCCCACGCAGGGAACATCTCCACCGATTCCGCTGGCAGGAAGTTGGCAAGATCTGCAGCGAGTCGCTCGGCATCGGCCACCGAAGGCGTGGCGACGAGCACGGGTGATCGTCGTGACGCTTCGTGGAGCCCCGCGACCGTGAACGCCCTGGCCGCTTCCGGCACGACGAGCACCGTCGAGCGGCGACCGAGTGCAGCGAGCACTCCCGGCTCGTCCCGGAGGAGTTGATTTAGCCCACCGAGGGCTGGTTGGGGCGCGCCAACGGAGTCGGATCCACTCATTTCTGGAAAGCTACCGCGGGTGGGGGACATCGCCATTTCGTGTGCGAGGATCGACGCCCTATGACCGTGCTCCTGGCTGCCCTTTCGGCACTCACTTTCGGCACCGGAGACTTTCTGGGAGGCCTGTCGTCCAAGCGGATGTCGGCGGCAGTGGCCACGATCACCGCCCAGTTCGTCGGACTGGTGCTGATTCTGGCCGTCTGCCTGGTGGTCACCGGCAGTCCGACAGGTCGGGACTTCTGGATGGGCGCGCTCGCTGGGGCTGCGGGGGGCGGCGGACTGACGATGTTCTATTGGGCAATGTCGGTCGGCCCGATGAGCGTCATCGCGCCCGTATCGGCATTGCTCAACGCCTTTGTTCCAGTCCTCGCGGGTTTCGTCAAGGGTGAACGACCGGCCCCACTTGCGCTCCTTGGCATCATCGTGGCGGTGCCCGCAATCCTGTTGATCAGCCGCGAACCGAGCGAACCCGAGAAGATTCTGGCGGGTAGCGCTCCAAGCGATGGGTCCGGGTCGCGCCAGAGGACCATGCTCAGCCGGATCGGAGGGCTCCCGGTGGTGGCCGGGGCGGTGGCCGGTGTCTGCTTCGGGTTCTTCTTCGTATTCCTGAACGAAGCCTCGAACGACAGCGGGCTCTGGCCAATCGTGAGCGCCCGCGCCACCGCTGTAATTGTCGTGACCGCAGCAGCGCTCGTGACCAGGGTGAGCATGCCGACAAAGACTGGCCTACTCCTGGCAGCCGGAGCCGGGTGTCTGGACGTTGTCGGAAACACTTTTTACCTGCTCGCTACGAGACGAGGACTCATCATCCTGGTGGGAGTCGTGAGCGCCATGTACCCGGCATCAACGGTCCTGCTCGCGCGATCGGTGCTCAAGGAGCGGATGGCCCGACACCAGATACTCGGGCTGGTGATAGCCGGCCTCGCGGTGACCCTCATCGCCCTCGCCGCCTAACCATCCGAATCGTCCGTTCGGCGCGCAGTGGCCCGCGCTGCCAAGTCCCCTCGCTACCGCAGCCTGCGCCGCCCGGTTGCCCAGCGGAGCGGCTAGTTCAGTCCTCGGGTGTGGCGTTGACCGTCTGCATTGCGGCTTCGACTCCGCCCGCCAGGATCAGCTCAACCGCGTCTGCGGCGCGCTCGCAGGCAATGTCGAAGTCTGTCCGTAGCGACTTGGGGATCTTGGCCAGCACCCAGTCAGCTCCCTTGGCGGCACCTCCGGGCGGCTTGTCCACCCCGATGCGCACCCGCGAGTAGTCCTGGGTGCCCAGATGCTGAGTGAGCGAGCGGAGGCCGTTGTTTCCTGCGAGGCCACCACCGGACTTGACCTTGATACGCCCCGGAGGCAGGTCGAGTTCGTCGTGGATGACGACCAGGTTGGAGTAGTCGGAGATGTCGTAGCGGCGGAGAAGTTTCGCCGCCGCCTGACCGGATTCATTCATCCAGGTCATCGGAACCGCAACGACCACGCGACGATCGCCTATACGAATATCGGCGACCGATGCGCTCATTTTGGGATCGTCGCGAAGACGATCCTGATACCTGCCTGCCAGAATCCGAGCAGCGTCAGCGCCAAGGTTGTGACGAGTGTTGGCGTACGTCTCGCCCGGATTGCCCAGACCGATCACCAAGAGGTCGCGGGGGTTACCCGGCCGTTCGTCTCGGTCCCGCCTGGAAGTTCCGCCCAGCTTCATCGTGAGCCGGCCGTTCCGCCTCAGCCCTCGGTGGCCTCGGCCTCTTCAGTGTCGCCGGAGCCCTTGGACACCACTGCGGCCCTGGTCAGCTCGGCGGTGACGACAGCCTGCTGCGGCTTCGAGAGACAGACGCTCCCCTCGGGTAGCTCCAGGTCCTTGACCAGCAGCGAGCGGTCCAGGGTCATGCCCGAGATGTCGACCTCGATCGAGTTCGGAATCGCGTCGGGACGCACTCGGACCTTGAGCTTGTTGAGGCGCTGCTCGGTCATTCCACCGTTGACTGTCACCTGCTTGGGCTCGCCGACGAGAATGATCGGCACCTCGAGCTCGACCGGCTTGGTCGGATTGATGCGCATGAAGTCGATGTGGATCACGTCACGGCGTACCGGGTGTCGCTGGACCTCACGGACGAGAACCTGATCGGTATCGCCGTCGACGGTCAGGGCCACGAGAGCGTTTGACCCGGCACCGGTGGTCATCGCCCTACGGAGCTCAGCTCTGGCAACCGAAATGGACAGCGACGGCTTGCCGGCTCCGTACACAACGCCGGGAACGCTGTTCTCGAGTCGGGCACGCCGTGAGTCGGAAGTACCGGTCTTGCGACCTAGAGAGGCGGTGAGGGTGACCTCGGACATGGAACAACTCCTGGGAAGGGACTACAGATGCCGGTTCGCGACGTGAAGCGGCGTTGGGCCGAAGGGAAACTGTACTTGTGGAAAGCCCTGCGCCGCCAGACCGCGGCGGCGCCCTATGGGGGAAGGACGGACTCAGCTCTGGTTCTGTCCGTCGAAGATCTCTGACACGGACGTGTCCTCGAACACGGCGTCGATGGCATCCGCGATGATCTGTGCGGCGGAAAGCACCTCGATCTTGTCGATGCGCTTCTCGGGAGGCAACGGCAACGTGTTCGTGACCACGACCTTCTCGATGACGGAGTTCTTCAGCCGGTCGATGGCCGGTCCCGAGAAGACCCCGTGGGTCGCTGCGCAATAGATCGCGCTGGCTCCACGCTCGCTCAGCTGTTCCGCGGCGGCGCAGATGGTCCCGGCGGTGTCGATCATGTCGTCGATCAGAACGCAGGGCCGACCGGCGACCTCGCCGACGACGTCCTTGGCTTCGACGGTGTTCTTGGCCCCGCGGACACGACGCTTATGAACGATCGCCAGGTCTGCGTGGAGCTGGTTGGCGTAGCGCTCGGCAACCTTCACGCGACCGGCATCGGGCGATACGACAACCAGGTCGTCGGGGAGCGTTCTCGCCATCCAGTCGATGAGGACAGGCATGGCCGTCAGATGGTCGACCGGGCCGTCGAAGAATCCTTGGATCTGGCCGGAATGCAGATCGACGCTGACGATCCGCTTTGCTCCTGCCACGGTGAACATGTTGGCCAGAAGCTTCGCCGTGATCGGCTCGCGTCCTTCGGCCTTACGGTCCTGACGCCCATATCCGTAGAACGGGGCGACCACCGTGATGCGCTTTGCCGACGCACGCTGGGCGGCGTCCACCATGATCAGCTGTTCCATCAGCGCGTCGTTGACGGACATTTCGTTGGTGGAGCAGTGCCCCTGGAAGATGAACAGGTCTGCGCCCCTGATCGACTCGCCGTAGCGACAGTGGAGCTCGCCGTTGGCGAACTCTGCAATCTGGACGGGGCCGAGAGTCTCTCCCAGCCGCTCGGCCACCTCTTCGGCGAGCTCTCGGTTGACTCTCCCAGCGACGATCGTCAACCGCTTCTTGGTGACCAGTTCCACCGTTCGCCTCCTGTTTGAATGCCGCTCGACATCCCGCCGTCGAGTCGGGCCTCACTGACCCATCTCAGGCAGTGTAGAACGGCCCGGTATTCGAGTCAGATGGAACTTCGTCGCCGGTCGTCAGCGAGGCAAACGGGCCGACCACCGAGCGGTCGTTGATGCGGGCACCGACTGCCGTTGTCGAGCGAATCTGACAGTCGACGCCCACCACCGTGTCGACGAGGTGGGTATTGGGCCCGACCTCGCTGCCCGAACCGACGACGGTTGCGCCCTGAAGAATCACTCCGGGGAACAGGGTTACGTCGCGGGCGACCTCGACGGTGGTGTCGATGTAGACGGCCGACGGGTCGACGATCGTCACCCCAGAACGCAGCAGCGCATCGTTGGTGCGCGAGCGGAGTCCGGCTTCGGCGGCGGCCAACTGGACCCGGTCGTTTATGCCCTGAACCTCGGCCGAGTCGTCGACGATCATCGAATCGACCCGGTGTCCCGCGCCAGAAAGCACTCCGATCACGTCGGTCAGGTAGTACTCGCCCTGCTTGTTGTCGGGCTCGACCCGACGTAGAGCCGGAGCGAGAAGATTTCGCCGGAAGACGTAGATCGACGTGTTGACCTCGTCGATTGCCAATTCCTCGTCGGTACCGTCGCTCTGTTCGACGATACCGACGACGCTGTCGTCCTTGCCCCGAATCACCCGGCCGTACCCGGTCGGGTCGTCCATCACCGCCGAAAGCAGGGTCGCGGCTGCGCCACTTCCGCGATGCTGCTCGACAAGCGCGGCAATGGTCGAGGAACGCAACAGTGGGGCATCTCCGGGAAGGACCAGGACGTCGTAGTCGTCCGACTCATCTGCATCATCGGGAAGTCCGACCAGACCGACCAGAGTCGCGTCACCGGTCCCACGTTGCTCGCGCTGCTCGACGAACTCGATGTGCACGCCGTGGGACAGTTCCTGCATCTTCTTGGTGACCCATTCGGCCTTGTGGCCGACAACGATTACCGCTCTCTCGGCATCGGTCGCGCTGATGGCGTCGAGCACGTACATAAGCATCGGGCGTCCACACAGCCGGTGCAGAGGCTTGGGCCGTTCTGAACGCATACGACTCCCCTCGCCGGCGGCAAGAATTACCGCCGAGAGGGGGCCGTGAGTTGAAGAGCTATTCATGCTGGCGGGGCAGGGTTCGAACCTGCATCCTCCTGATCCAAAGTCAGGCGTTTTGCCGATTAAACTACCCGCCACTGAAAGGACGCCTTAGGCGTCCCGGACAACGCTAGCGCCCCAGCAACCGCCGGTCAGACTACTAACTGCGATCGGTTAACTGCGATCGGTCAATTGACTGTCAGCCTCGGGAGTGACCCGAGCTTGCCGCGTGCCACGTCCTGACCGAACGCCTGCGCCGGAGACCTCCGAGCGCCTCGCCCCAGAATCCGGTCCCCCAGCCAAGATGGAGCGCCAGGAACGCCGGAACGATCCACTTCTTCTCTTCGAGCGTTTCGAGCTTGGGTGCAGTCGTCGCGGTACCGACCGCGATCACAACCAGATACGGCGCGCTCAGCAGAACAGCCAGCCGGCGGGTTCTGCGCCACGGCAACAGGACGGCAGCAGCTCCCAGACCTGCGACGACAACGGGTGCGGCCAGATTGCGCGGAGCCATTGATTCGGGATGGGTGCGCAACGTCTGGACCTTTCCAGCACCGTAACGTCGGTACTGCTTGAACAGGTCTCCGACCCGCTGTCGACAATCCCACTGGATCCGGATGGCCGGGTCGAAAAGCAACTCTCGTCCCGATTTCCTCAGCCGGTAGTCGAACTCGAAATCCTCGTTGACGAGTTGAACCTCGGACCACCCACCCAGCTCACGGATCACATCGGTGGGGTACGCCCCGAAGGGCACGTGATCAACGGACTGGACCTCGGTTCCGTAGTGGTACACCGAGTTGCCCTGGGCGTACTTGGAGCCCATCACAGCAGCGATGGCGCGCCCTGCGGGGGTGTGACCGACCCCGTCCTTTCGTCCACCAACGC
The DNA here is from genome assembly GCA_049647585.1 of Microthrixaceae bacterium. Lineage (GTDB taxonomy): Bacteria > Actinomycetota > Acidimicrobiia > Acidimicrobiales > Microtrichaceae > JAGQSZ01. The sequence goes on from JBARXY010000011.1 coordinate 150,343, forward strand.
CTCCCCACAGACCCGTACCAAGGTGGTCCACCAGCCGTTGCACGTAGTCGGCGGGAATCTCCGAGTGGGCATCGACGCGAACCACCCAGCGCCCCTCGGCGCGGTCGACCCCCAGGTTGAGACCAAGTGGGATGACCCGGTCGGGGTTGAGTACCAGTTCGATCCGTTCGTCGCGACGTTGATAGTCCCGGACGAGATCGCCAGTGCGGTCCTCGGACATGCCGTCCACGACGATGATCTGAAGGTTCGAGTAGGTCTGACCGACGACGCTGTCCAACAGGTGTGTGATCGTCCGCTCCTCGTTGCGGGCGGGAATCACGACTGTCACCAGATCCGAACCATCGGGCTCGGGCGAACTGTCCAACTGGTCCGGGCTGGACGTGACCGCCCTCAACGCCGCTTTCCGAGCAGCGTCGGGATGGTACGCAGCCCGATGACCAGGTCCCGCCACAGGGACCAGTTCTCGATGTAGCGGTTGTCCAGACGTACCCGGGTCTCGATACTGGTATCGCCCCAGTAGCCGTTGACCTGTGCCCAACCGGTGATGCCGACCGGGACCCGGTGGCGGAACTCGTAACCGTCAATCTCGGAGCTGAATTGCTCCACGAAGTGCGGCCGTTCCGGACGTGGCCCTACGAGCGACATTTCGCCCTTCAGCACATTGAGCAGCTGGGGCAATTCGTCGAGGTGGGTCGGCCGAAGAATCCGGCCTACTGCCGTTACGCGGTCGTCGTCCTGCACGGACCACTGCGTCGCCGAGTCATCGTTCACCCGCATTGTGCGGAACTTGAGGATCTCGAAGGGTCGACCGCCGACGCCGATCCGTACCTGCCGGAAGAAGATCGGACCCCTGCTGGTCAGCTTCACCGCGATTGCACAGCCAATCAGGACCGGAAGGGCGAGCGTCGTGAGGACGGCCGAGGTGACCAGGTCGAAGGCCCGCTTCGCCGGCCAAAGCCCTGCGGAACGGCCGGGACGCCGGAGGGGAACTACCGGCAGTCCCGAGACCTCGTGTCCAACCTGCTCGGCAGACACTCCGAGTTCGAAGAGGCGGGGAACCGCATAGAACTGAACGAGGCGTTCCTGACACTGGCGGATGATTCCGACAAGCTCCTGTTCGTCAGCGGCACCGAAGGCCAAGATGACGTGCTTGATGCCGGTGGCCTCGAGAATCGCCGGAAGGTCTTCCGGGCGGCCCACCAGTGGCAGCGGAACCTCGTCGATGAAACGGTCGACAAAACCGACCGGAACCAGACCGAAGTCGGGGTTGTCCTGAAGTGCCTTGGCAACGTCGAGCCCGATCGGGCCGATTCCGACGATGAGGGTGTCTTCGACATCAAAGCCTCGTGAGCGGGCAAGGCCTGTGAGCCGGAACGAAATCAAGCGGCCGAGCATGACCGCCGGAACGGTGCAGAGGACGATGGCAAGAACTGCCAGCGGGCTGATGTCGGTGGGCGCCGCTCCGAACTGCTTGAACTGCACGACCGAGACGATCATCGCCGCTACGACCGGAGTGAGTCCGAGCCGGGCGATGATCGAGGCCAGGCCTTCGCTCGGCCCGAGGGCGAGGCGGCCACGCCGTGAGGTTGGCCACAGGAGGACTGTTGCCACTAGGGCGAAAAGTAGAACGATCTTGCCCGGAAAGTTCGGGTAGATGATCATCGCTCCGGCGGCCAGCGGAAGGAACACGGCGGCGAAGTCCAGCCCATGGCTCATCAAACGGAGAGTTCGTCCAACGGCCTGTCGTTGCTGGCGGGGCAACGGCTGCTCGGAAACTTCCCTGACCGCCGTCTGAGCCGTAGCGGCCCCAGTGCGTAGATCGATTACCACCGACCCGCCTGACTTCTCTGACGTGCCGGGTGAAATAACAGAGCTTTCCTTCCGCCATCCAGCGGAAAGCTCATGCACCTCGGAATACCCCAACATCAAGTCCCCATTCGTGTCAGAAAAGCTCCAACCCAGTAGGAATCTACCGCTTTTATTGCTCGGCCAACTCCCCGGCAGTCGGTCGAACCCGCACCCACAAGTAAACGTGTGACACTCGACCTCGTCAAGGATTTAACGAGAATCTGTTCTAGGTATTTTCGCTAGGACGCCTGAAACACGCCAGACGGCGGTGAGATCTGGCGCCAACGTTGCGCTTCAGGCACACTTCGCTCCATGTCGCCCGAGGGAGTTTTGCGACCGGCGCTGCCGGTAAAGGTCGTGAGCCGACTGGGACCGCTGGCCCGGGCGTGGGACCAATTGGTAGATGAGCAGCCACTGCCCTCGCCGTTCCTCAAGAGTTGGTGGATCGAGAACGTCGCAGTGGGCAAGATCGAAATTCTCTACTTCCTCGATGGCGAAGATCTGGTCGGCGGCGCCGCTTTCGAAGTCGATCGGATGGGTCGGGGTCGACTGGGCGTAGAGAGAGTGCGGTCAGTCGGCCAGGGAGTTCTCGCACCCGACCATCTCGACGTGATCGCATCCCCGGAGCGCCGATCCGAGGTCCTGGCTGCGACACTGGAGTGGCTGCACCGCCCGGGATCCAGGGTCGTCGACCTGGCCGGCGTGTCGGCTCAGGGATCCTTGGGCCGGGCCTTGTCGACCCACGAGATCGAACGGATCTCCGCGCCGTTTGCCTCGCTCCCCGCGGAGCCCTCGGCGTACTTTGCCGGCCTGCCCGGCCAGATGCGCAGCACCATCAAGCGCGGCCGCAACAGGTTCGCCAAACAAGGCGTGACGTCCAGCAGGGTCCCCGCAACGGACATCGATCAGATCGAACGGGCTCTCGACTCTCTCGCCGAACTCCATGATGGAAGATGGTCGGAGGAGTCGAGCTTCCTGGAGGCATTCGAGCACTTCCGCGCGGCTGCACTTAGCGGGTCGGCGAACGGCGAAGTGCTGATCCACACCCTCGGGTCCAGCGAAACCGGAGTGGTGGCGATCGAAGTGGATCTCATCGCTGGAAGCCGGGCCTGCTTCTATCAGGCAGGTCGGCGCACCGAGCGCGAATGGCGCGGCTGTGGGACCGTCCTGAGGGCTGACCTAATTGCCCTGATTTGCGACGAGGGTCGCACGGAATACGACATGCTGCGCGGCAACGAGTCGTACAAGGCTGATTGGGCGACAGGTGAGAGGGACCTACTCCGGTGCAGATTCGGTGTCGGGCCCGGCGGAAAGGTACTTGCCACAACCGCCAATACATGGAAGCGCTCGGCGCCGAGACTCCTGAGGCTCAGGTCCGCGGTTCGCGAGACGATCAGCCGCGCACCTTGGCCACGACGTCGCGAGCCTCGTATCGAGATGTAGGGCTCAGAGCGAGTCCTACCCCTCCGCCGATGGCCCCGGCCAGAACGATGAGCACGAGCGAGCCGAAGCCCGATGAGGTTAAGAGCCTCACGGGCAGGGCGAAGGCCAGGATCGCGGCCGCAATGGTCACCCCTGGGAGCAACGACCGGATCACCTCCGTGGTGCTCGCATCGACTATGCGGTCGACCACCACCTGACGGATGGCCTGGAACACGACCTGGGTGACCAGATGGACCGTCGCGACCCAGATGATCCCGTGAGGGGACACGAACCACATGGCGGTCAACATTGTGGGGACCATCACTCCGTTGATTCTGACCATGATTCCGGGACGGCCGAGAGCGAAGAGCAGGTCTCCACTAGCGAAACCGATGCCCACTGCGCATCCCGCCAGGGACAACAGCTCCATCGTCCGGACGGCAACATGGTTGTGGGTTCCGTACATGACCCAGATCGCGTCGCGTGAAACCAGCATCAGTCCGATGCCAGTGGGAATGGAGAACAGTGCGACCAGTCTGAGCGCCTTGTAGAGCGCCTGGGACATGGGGGTCTTTCCCTCGGCACGTATGCGTGAATACATGGGGAACAGAACTGCGGACATTGCGTTCAGCTGGGCACCCATGATGAATTCGGGAAGCCGGAAGGCCTGGTAGTAGAGCGGGTATTCGTCGCGGCGCCTGTTACCGACGACCAGATAGTCGCCATTGAGGGCGAGCACTCCCAGCAACCTGGTGCCCGCCATTCGCCACGCGTAGGAGAACAATTCCCGCACGATCACCCCGTTCCAACGCAGCACCGGCTTGAACCGGATGATGGTCCAGGTCAGGACGAACCAGACTGCATAGGCGGCGATCAGTCCGGAGATGACACCCCAGACATCGAAGTTCAGCGCCACCAGCCCTATCGTCACGAAGAATCTGGTTAGATCGCGGGCGACCTCGACCGCGGCACGTGCCTTGAAGTTCATGCCCCGCATGAACAGCGCCCACGGGATCGTCGTGAGCCCGGAAAGGATCACGACCACGGCCAACAGACGGAAGACCGTGTCGTATCCGTCGAGGTGGTAGAAGCCGGTGATCAGCGGCGCGACGAAGAATGCCAGTACCGCCAAAATCCCGGTTATGACGACGTTGGCTGTGAACGCGACCTGAACACGCTCGCTGATGCCGGTCTCTTGTTCGTAGATCAGTGCCGCACCCATGCCCAGGTCCAGGGCATTGTCGAAATAGAAGGTGACGATCATCAGCGTCACCATCACGGCGTAGTCCGTTGACGTCAGCCCACGGGCCAGAACCGCGGCGAGCACCAACGCCGACATGTAGCGGGTGAACACTCCGACGTTCGCCCAGAGGAACCCGCGACTGGCCGCGGTTCCGACAGATTCCGAACTCTCACCATCTGTCATGGAAGTCCGATCCCCCGGATGACTTTTCCAACTCAGCCGATTTGGTCAACGCCGAATTGATCAACGACGGAGAACAATGATTCCGGAAGCTCCGGAGCTGAAGGATCGGAGCGTATCGCCAGCAGACTGTGCGTCCGTCAGGCTCGTCTCACCTTCGGTTACGACCATGAGTGTCGCGTCAGCGAGGGAGAGCAATTGTGCGGTCGGGACGGGGCCCGGAATGCGCGGCCCGTTGACGATGACCACATACCGGCCGGCAAGAGCCTCCAGCACCCGGTTGAACGAGGACCGCATGCGCAGAACGTTTCGGCTCGTGTCCACGCCCGTACCGAGGAACCTGACCATGCCGTCGGGTGGCCGCATCGGTTCTATGGCCGCCGGGACGCTGGCTTCCGACAATGAACGCAGCGCCGATTCGGGATTGATCTTCCCCGACAGGCACTCCGCGAGTCCGGCGCCTTCGCCGACTCCCAGAAGGTTCGTCAGGACCCCGCCGTCGAGATCGGCATCTATAAGGGCAACAGGCTGACCAAAGCTTCTGGCCACGGTGCATGCCAGCGCCAGTGCGATCTCGGCACGTTCCGCTCCCGAATCGGAACCGACCAGAACCAAGCGGTGCACAGGCTCGTTGAGCGCCAGACGCTCGATCGACGAGACCACTCCTGCGATCGTGTCCTGTGCGTTCACGCCCCTGGAACTGAGTGCCGAGACCCTCGCCAGGATCGGCAGGTCGATCGCATTGGTCACGTCCTCGGAGGACTCCACGACCGGACGTCTCAAATTGCGGGCAAGGAAGAACAGGAAAGGCGCCAGCCCGCCGAGCAGCAGACCAAATACCAGGGCGAACCAGAGAGGGAAGGTCGAAGTGCTCTGCAGGGGCTGCCAGACCTCTTGGAAGATCGGCCCGCGCAGGCGGCTTTCGACCGCGAGCGGATCCTGGGCCCGTTCGAACACGGCGGTCAGGGCGGGTACCACCTGGGCGCTGATCTGTTCGGACTCCTCGCGGCTCGGGCTTGAAACCACCACGGTCATCGTCGGTGACTCTGGCTTGCGTTCCACGCTGATCATCGAACTGATCTGGTCAATGGACTGCGGAAGGTCACCCCGACGCTTGACCTCGGCGGCCAGACCTTTGGATGTGAACAGACTCTCGAGGGCCATTGTCATGACCTCGCTGTCGCTCGGATTACCACCGGTGAGAACCAGGACCGAGCGGCTCGTCTCGTAGATGGGGGGTCGCGTCAACGCCAACACGCCAGCCAGAAGTGCGGTGACGAGCATCGACACCACAACGATGACCGTCTGACCCCGGCTCAGTCGCAGGGATTGTCTGACCTCAGTTGGCTGGGCGGTAGGGATTTCTCCGTACTCGACCGCTGCGGACATTGGTCGCATTGGTGTCATTCGGCCGATCGTCTCCTGCTAGATGGTCGGGACGCTGTCAACGAACCCGGGATTTGACGACAGTCGAATCGATTTGCTCCATCGATCGCCACGGACCGAGCTACGGCCCCTGGCACTCACGCTTGACGTCGCTGAAGTGTACCGGTGCCCCTACCCGTTTCGAAATCTCCCTCTCGACGTTTTGGGTATTGGGGCATCGAGGATCTAGTCTCTCCGACGCCATGGGCTCACTTATCAAGAAGCGCCGTAAGCGCATGCGGAAGAAGAAGCACAAGAAGTTGCTGCGGCGTACTCGTCACCAGCGCCGCGCTCGCGGCAAGTGATCTAGGGGCCCCGAACCGCCTGTCGGTTCAACTCCGGGCCCCGATCGACCTGGTAACTACACGCCCGGTACCCGGGAATGCTCCTTCGACGAACCACGTCGAACCACTGCCAGCAAGCCGCGGACGAAGACCGACGGCCTGAGCCATCTTGTCGCGCCAAGGAAGCAATTCCGGGTAGGCGGCCAGAGCGGCGGGCTCAAGATCATTGCCGTGATCGCCAACCGGACCACCCATCTGGTCCCACATCCTGTACACCACGGGTGTGGAGCAGTGGATAGGTGGTGTCATCAGGGTGAAGGTGCGGTCGACCGGCTCAAGCGCTTCGATGCCCTCCCCGATCCCGGTCACCTGTGCCCTGCCTCCGGACAGACAGAACGCGACATCCGCGCCGAGTGATACTGCGAGCAGCGGATCCTTGACTCCCGCCCAGCGGAGCACGGCTGCAGCATCGGAGCTACCTCCGCCGAGGCCGGCGCCTGCGGGAATGTTCTTGTGGAGCACAACATCGGCTCTACGCCCCGACAAGCGCAACGCCTGCTGGACCAGATCATCATCGGTCCCGGCTACAGCGACGCCGTCGCGCACGATCGTGAATGAGTCACCACCCTCGCGAATCTCCAGGTGGTCGCAGAGATCCAGGCTCACCATTTCTGCCGATATCAGGTGGTAGCCATCGTCGCGGATGCCGGTGATCCGCAGCGACAGCGTCAACTTGGCGTTCGCCTCAAGAATTTCGGGCTTCGACGCGGACCCTGGCGAGGAGGACGTGGGTGAAGGGGACGCGCACCCGCGCGAGGGGGACGGTCGCGAGGGCGAGGGGTTCGTGGCAGGGCTGTCGGACACGAGGCGAGACTAGGTGCGATGCACTGCCTCGGTCAGACGTACCCAATCATCGACGCCCAACTCCTCGGGGCGTGACGTCGACGCGATTCCTGCAGTTTGGAATTCATCGTCGGTGACCCTGCGCGAAAGGGTCGATCGGAGCATCTTTCTGCGATGGCGATACGCATCGACCGCCAGGGACATCATCTCGTCGCAGGTGACCTGGGTCGAGAGCGGCTCCCGCCGGACGATCTCGACGAGCGCCGAGGTCACATTTGGCCTGGGGACGAATGCTTCGGGCTCGATCGTCCCGACCCGTTCGGCTGTGGCATACCAGCCGAGTTGGATCGAAGGGATGCCAATGGTCCGGCCGCCGGGTGACGCGACCAGCCGGTCCGCAACCTCTGCTTGCACCATGATCAACAGCCGCTCGATCATGGGCGCCCGTTCAAGGACATCCATGACCATGGCGACCGCGACGTTGTAGGGAAGATTCGCCACGAGCGACCAACTCGGGTGCGGATCGAGCAACTGGTCCCAGTCGCTGTCGAGTGCATCGCCCTGGACAACGGTGACGTCAGCCGCTCCCTTGGATTCAAGGACCGAGCGGAGCACAGGAACCAGGCTTTCGTCCTTCTCGATGGCCAGGACCGTTGCCCCCGTGTCGTGCAATGCCAGTGTGAGGGAACCCAGGCCTGGGCCGATTTCGACTACATGGTCCCCGGTTGTCAGATGGGCCAAGTCGGCAATCCGCAGGACAATCGCCGGATCGACCACGAAGTTCTGTCCCAGGGCCCTTCGTGCTGCGAGCCCGTGGGTATCGAGCAATTGGTTCACCTCGACGCGACTGAGCATCGTCAGCCTTCCGTCTCGGTGGTCTCGGTGGTATCGGTGGTCTCGGTGGCCTCGGAACTGGTCGGCGGGGCGATCGTCGTGACCGTCACCGGGGGCTTCCGATTGGAGTATCTGCTCGAACCTTTCGGATACCAGTCCACCGAAATCTCAAGCGAAGTGGTGGTGACGGACACGGTCGATGTTGAAGCGGTGGTCGACGTCGAGGTCCCCACTTGGCCAGCCTCGGGACCCGACTTCGCCGCCGAGCCGGACCCGTCCGACCCTTCGGACCCACCGAAGATCGCCATGCCGGCCAGAACCAGCAGCGCAATGACAGTTATACCCAGAGCGAAAAGCACTCTCGCTGGAAGGCCTCTCACGTGAGCGACAGCCCGTAGAAGGCAGACGCGTTTGCGGTGGTCGCCTCGGCCACCGTGGCGACATCAAGCCCTTTGACCTTGGCCACGGCTTCGCCGATGAGCCCGACCATCGCCGGTTCGTTGGGCCGACCTCGGTGTGGTACCGGAGTAAGGAACGGCGAATCCGTCTCCACCATCAGATTCTCCAACGGAGTCACCTCTACGGCTGACCGTACGTCGTCGGCACTCTTGAACGTGACGATCCCGCTTATCGACAGCAGGGCACCCCGCTCGAGCGCGCCCGCCGCCTCGCTCGGACCACCCGTGAAGCAGTGGAACACCGTCCGCTCCGGGACGCCTTCGGCATCGAGGATCTCGAAGGTTTCGTCCCAAGCCGAGCGGGTGTGGATCACGAGCGGCAGGGCGAACTCGTGTGCGAGTCGGATCTGCTCAGTGAATACCTTGCGCTGCTCCGCCCTCGGTGAATGGTCGTAGTGGAAGTCGAGTCCGCACTCTCCCACCGCCACCAGGCGGAGCTGTCCGTCGACCGCCTCTGTAAAAATCTCCCGGAGCCCTTCGGTGCCACCCGCCGCGTCATGGGGATGAACGCCTGCGGTGGCCCAGATGCGCCCACTCTGCGTTGAACGTTCCAGACAGTGTCGTGAACTCGCGACGTCGGTGCCCACGCACACCATCGCGACGACCCCGGCCGCTTCTGCTGCAGCGACGATCACCTCAAGGTCCGAATCGGCGTCCATGTGGAAGTGGTTGTCGATCCAGGGTCCTCCGTTGGAACGAGCCGACTCGAACGCAGTGGAGAGAGAAGTGGAAGGGAACTCAGGCACACGTTCAAGGTAGCCCGTGGCACCGGACCCGCTGCAGCCGCTCAGGCGTTGGCGAGGACGATCGCGCTGCTGCTGTCCCCAAACATTCGGACGGTCGCAGCGGTGTTCTCGGCGTCAAAGGTCGTGGTTCTGCCGCTCCGCATGGCCACCAGCACCGTGTCGGCCCATTCGTAGAGTGGGCTGACGGCGACGGCTCCTCCTGAGGGGGGTGCCAGCACCAGCACCGTCACCGTTGAGTCCAGAAGGTCGAGCGACTCGACATCGATCGCTGGGGTGGTGCCGAACTTGAACGGACCCCCGCTGACGAAACGGAACTCCCCGGTGCGACCACCGAGGAGCGCCCGCGCCTCGATCGGCAGACGCGCCGGGTTCACTTCTCGAAGATCAAGCGACGGCTGCTCATCCGCAGCGGAGATCCCCGACGAGTTCCAGCCGCCGAGCCTGAGGCTCAGCAGTGGGCGGTCGACCTGGGCGTCCACCAGGACCACTCTGCGTCCCTGATCGACCAGGGCAGCTGCAAGCCCCATGGCGGTTCGCCGCGAGATCGAGTCACGAGCCGTGGGCGCGAGGACGATCCGCTGACCCCTGTCGACGTCCGAACCGGTCGTCGCCGCCAGGACCAGTTGCTGGAGCTGAGCCTTGGTCGTACGGGTCTTTCTGCTCCCACCGCCACCGACGCGGGTCGCCACCCGCAGACCAGTGTGCTCGGGAAAATCATCGGTGGCGGTGATACGGGGTCGACGGCTTCCCAGGAACGCAACGCCGATGACGATCAGACCCGTAGCGGTTGCCGCCATGAGAGATATCCATACGACGCTCGGCTTTGCCACATCCATCTGGATCTCTTCGTCCATCGGCAGGAACGCAGGTCCGGAGTAGTACTGCTGCTCGCCGGGACGGGTTGGCCGGGCCTCGTTCTGGAGTCTGGGTCCAGCGAGTTCCCTGGCGCTGGTATAGACGTTGTTCAGCGCGGTGATCAGGAACGGCTGGACGGCCTTGGTGTTGGCCTGATCGGTGTCGCTGAATGTGAACTGGATGAGGGCGCTCATCTTGGGCCTGACTACGGCCATCCTCTTCTGCACGTCGCGGATATCCATGTCGATGCCAGAAAGGGTTTTCAGTTCTGCGGCGTAGGCCTCGGACACTGGAAGCGTCAGCACTCCCTGCATATGGATCCGGTCGAGGGCAAGCGCCTCGGGACTCACCGAAGTGTCCAGCCTGGGGGCGATGACGCCCGCGGTGGCGGTATAGGTGGCGGGGAAACTCGAGGCGATCCCGAAAGCGAAAATTCCGGCGATAGCCGCAGCCGCAAATGCGCCCTTGACGACAGCGGCCGAGACTCGCAGATCCCATTTGGCGAATTCGACCTCGGGCATCTGCTCAACCTGATAGGGGTCGATCGTCGGCTCCGCCGGTGCCGGCGTCCCGATCGGCTGCATAGCGACCCCGGGCACCCGGACGAGGTCCGCTCCCCTTGAGCGAGCAGCTCGCGCCCTGGTGAGCTCCTTGTGTTCCTGTTCCGCGGACCTGGCACCCGCCAGACCGGACCAGCGAGCGCTGGCCGACGGGACCTGCATGGCTGCGGCGAGGCCCACCACTCCCCACGCGAGTTTGTTGTTGAGAAGCGGGAGGAACAGCGACGACGAGAACACCGGCAGGAACATCACCAGAATCGTCGTCGAGAGTTCTTTCGTATACGGCCATCGAGGCCGCGCCAGGCAGAAGACCGCCACTCCGAACACGGCTATGAAGTTGGTCAGGCCGATGAGGCCGAGGTCTCCCCAGCTGTCCATCCACGTGTTGTGCGATGAGACGGCATCGCGGGACTCGTTGAGCATCTGGCTGCCGGGGGTGACCAGCAGTTGGTCGGGAATGATCCACTGGATCTGACCGAAGCCGTGTCCGATGAGCGGTCGCTCCTTTATCAAGTCGATCGTCACCGTCCACAGGTCGAGCCTGCCGGCACCCCTGTCGGCGACGAGTCCACGAGAAAGGTTGTTCGGGTTGGCGATGAAGCCGATCAGGAAGGCGAGAGGTGCGAGCAGCATCGCGATCGCTGCCACCTTGGTTCGCTTCCTCGGGGTCAGACCCGGCCGGGTAACCATGGTGGCAACGATGGCTATTGAGCCGCCGATCAATCCTGAGCGGCTGCCTGCTCCGGCGGCGCCGCCGAGGACGAAGATCAGAGCGAAGGTGTAGAGGGCCTTCATCCGGGGATCGGTCGCGTGCCTGCGGTAGTAGACGGTCAGAGGGATCATGGATGCCTCTAGCAGGCCGAAGTAGTTGGGGTCCGCGCCGAATCCGACCGAGCGGGTGCCAAGTACCAGTGCAAGGATTCCGGCTCCCGATCCGAACAGGCCTCCCACCCAGTAGGCCCGCAAGAACTGTTGGATCGCCTTGTGGGAGTCGACGAGCATCGCCGTCACACAGAAGAAGGCAAGAGCCAGTCCGAACATCAACATCGTCTGGATCCAGGCACCGATCTTGTGGGACCACATCCCTGTGATGACCACCCAGACGGTCAGGGTCCAGATCGGTAGCCAGTTCCACAGTGGAATCGCAGGGGGGCGCCAGCGGTCCACCACCAACTTGTAGACGATGATGCAGGCGACGATGCCGGCGACGATCCGACCCATTCGAATCGGTCCTACTCCGACCCCGTCGAAATGGATGAGGAACGCCACGATTTCGATCAGGATGAAGCCCCGTAGCCAGACCCACATGGCCAGACCCGCGGTCATGGCGACCAGGATCAGGATCAACACGCCCCAACGGTTGAGGATTGCGAAAAGCAGTAGTGGAAGCGCAGCAACCCCCAGCACCGCCAGCGCGACGGGTCCCCACGACGGCCGCTGTCGTGGGGTCTCTGCCTGCGACGGTCTTTCGATGGTCTGCAAAACTCCCCCGGGAGTTGATTACGCCCGTGGGCGATCCAGCTTGGCAAGCGTACCGGCGGTCAAGCTGATTCACAGAGCCGGACGGGTTCAACGTCACCCAAGATGTCAGAATCGAACGGTGATGACCCCACACAGTTCTGCAGCCAACCCATTCGACCAGGCCCGAAGGGATGCGGACGACCTCGGGAATCGACTCGGCGAACACAGTGTCGCCGTCGTCCTCGGCTCGGGCTGGGCCGAAATCGGCGAGGCAATCGGAGCCACATCGGAAGTGATCCCGATGACGGAGCTGTCCGGGATTCCGGCGCCGACCGTTCCGGGCCACCTCGGTTCAATCCGCTCGCTGTCGGTCGAGATACCAGACGGGGAGCCGGTGCGGGTCCTCGTTCTGGCCGGCCGTTCCCATCTCTACGAGGGACATTCACCGGCGACCGTGGTGCACGCCGTTCGCACAGCAGTGCTGCACGGGTGTCGCAGCGTGATTCTGACCAATGCCGCCGGGTCCCTCAGGCCCGAGATCGGGATTGGCTCCGCGGTGATGATTTCGGACCAGATCAACCTTTCGGGAGCCAATCCCCTCTGCGGTGCAGAACCGCCCGGGGAGTATGGAGGCCGGTTCGTGGACCTGTCCTCGCTCTACTCCCGACGCCTGATAGATACGGTCGGCGAGAGGCACCCAGGCCTTGCCGAAGGTGTCTATGCGGGAGTGCTAGGCGGCAGCTACGAAACACCCGCCGAAATTCGGATGCTCCGAACCGTCGGGGCGGATCTCGTCGGCATGTCGACCGTGCTCGAGTCGATAGCAGCGCATCACCTGGGCGCCGAGGTGTTCGGGCTGTCGCTCGTGACGAATCTGGCCGCCGGGCTGCAGTCCGACCTCGACCACACTGCGGTCCTCAGTGCTGGAAGCGCCGCTTCAGGGCTGCTCACAGAAATCATCTCCACCGCGATCAGGGCCTGCTGAGGATCCGGTGACGCCTGATAATCAGCTTGAATCACGGGTCAGGGCGTGGGTCGAAATCGATCCTGACCCGGCGACGAGCGCCTCCCTCAATGAGTTGTTGGGCCATGGCTCGCTCGATCAGCTGGAGCAACTGTTCAGCGGTCAGATCACTTTCGGCACCGCAGGGATTCGTGGTCCCCTCGGGGCGGGGCCGCTGGGAATGAATCGCGTCGTCGTTCGCCACACCGCCGTCGGGGTTGCCAGAGAACTCCTGTTGACTGTTCCGGAGGCCCAGCGGAGAGGGGTGGTCGTTGGCCACGACGCCAGGCACGGTTCCCCAGAGTTCGCGGCTGACGTGGTCGAGGTGTTCCGTGCCCACGGCTTTGTGGCGCACGTGTTCGGCGAGGCGGTCCCCACGCCGCTCGTAGCCTTCGCGATCGGCTACCTCCATGCGGCCGCCGGGATAGTGGTCACGGCCAGCCACAACCCTGCGGCTGACAACGGCATGAAGGTCTACTGGGAGGACAGCGCCCAGATCATCGCGCCGGTGGATGGTCAGATCGCCCGCCACGTCGCTGCCGTCACCGAGGAGTCGCTGGCATCCGGATTCGACACAACGACATCAGCGGCGTCCATCGCCGGATTCCTGCGGGTACTCGCTGGCCGCCTTCCCGGCGAGGACCGCCGACGTGAGCCCGTCGACGTCAACCGCATCGGCGGACCCGGATCCGACGACCCTCTGGTCCGTGAATACGTCCGCCAGGGCCTGCTGCTCATCCCGCCGGCCCGCGACAAGCAGAACCAGGGGCTGAGGATTGCCGCGACCTCGTTGCACGGCGTGGGTGCGGTCCTGTTGCACAGATTGCTCAGCGATGCCGGCTACGACGACATCCACATGGTCCAGTCGCAGAGGTTTCCCGACCCGGATTTTCCGACCGTCTCGTTTCCCAACCCGGAGGAGCCCGGAGCGCTGGACCAGTTGCTGGCGCTCGCCGGCCAGGTTGATGCCGATATCGCCATCGCCAACGACCCGGATGCCGATCGGCTGGCCGCAGCCTTCCCCGACCCGTCCGGCGCTTGGCGCGTTCTGCGGGGAGATGAACTTGGGGCACTTCTCGCCCACCACCTGCTCGCTCTCACCGAAGGGCAGACGAACCGGCTTCTGGCCACAACTGTGGTTTCGTCGCGCCTCACCGCACGCATGGCCGCTTCGGCGAAAGTCGACTTCCGAGAGACGCTGACCGGGTTCAAATGGCTGTGCCGACCGGGTTTGGCCGACCCTTCGATCCACCAGGTGCTCCTGTATGAAGAAGCACTCGGTTACGCGGTCGGACCCAGGGCCCGTGACAAGGACGGCATCACCGCTGCCATGGTCTTGGTCGACCTCGCCCAAGGCCTGTCGGAATCCCACACGAACGTGTGGGAGATCCTGGATGCCCTGGCGCTGGAGCACGGGGCGCATATCCAGCGGAACTCGTCGATCCGTTTCGAGGGCTACGACTGGGCGGATCAGGTCGCACGGAGGATCGATCGACTCGTCGGGTCACCTCCGACAACTCTGGGCGGCCACCCGGTGATCGACTCGGACCGCCCGGCAGACGACGTCCTCCGGTATTTCCTAGCCGAAGGAACACGAGTGGTGGTCAGGCCATCCGGAACCGAACCCAAGGTGAAGCTGTATTGCGAGGCGATCGAACCGGTGGCGATCGAACCGGCGGCGATCGAACCGGTGGCAATCAAACCGGTGGCAATCAAACCGGTGGCGATCGAACCATTCGGGCGAGTCGATGCCGCCGAACCGAGCGATGCGGTCCACGAGGCCGTTGAGCAGGCCCGTCGAGTCGCGAGCGAACGACTCGATCTTGTCGAAGCCGATCTCCGACGGCTCCTTGCCGACGAGGACTGAGGTATACCTCCCCTGATCCCGCCGGTAGCCTCGGCGCTGTGAGCGACTATCGGGCGATTGCAACGGACCTCGACGGAACCCTGCTCCGAAGCGACAAGTCCATCTCGACCCGAACTCGTGACGCAGTGCTCGCAGCCGAGGACGCCGGTCTCACAGTGGTCATTGCCACCGGTCGACCACCTCGCTGGATAGCTCCGATAGTCGAAGCTCTCGGGGACCGGGGTCTTGTGGTCTGCGCCAACGGCGCCGCCGTATTCGACCCCTCCAGGGACGAGTTGGTCTCGACGACCGAGATCGAGGCGGCGGTGGCCGAGACGCTCATCGACGATCTGCAGGCGGCCTTCCCCCAGGCCGTACTGGGACTCGAACAGGGATTCGACTTCTCGGTGGACGATTCGATCAAGGACAGCGACCTTGAACGCGCCGGCAGCCTGCTCCTTCCCGGGCTGAAGGTCGGGCCCATCCGGTCATTCCTGGACAAATCCGTGCTCAAGTTGATCGTCCGGATGCCCTATCCCGCTCCCCCGGGCACCGCCGTTTCCGTGCAGGGCGTCGCCGGGACCAGGGCGCTGGTGACGCATTCCACCGACGAGTCGTTCCTGGAACTCTCACACCCCAGCGTCCACAAGGCCGCGACGGTCGAGCGGCTCCTGCTCGATTCAAGTATCGCTGCGGCGGACGTGGTCGCGTTCGGCGACATGCCCAACGACCTCGAGCTCATCCGCTGGGCCGGTCTGGGAGTTGCGGTTGCCAACGCAGATCCCCGACTTAAAGAAGTGGCCGACGAGATCACCGCGTCCAACGACGACGATGGGGTGGCCCAGGTCATCGAGAGAATTCTGAACGGCTCAGCGCCCGCTACTCGGTAGTCATCAGCACCTGTGGGCGACCAGCGCCGGGTCGCGATCGACTCGGGCTGCCGACAGCTCACTCCTCGTCGAGGAAACTCACATCACTCGGAACGTCGACGGCGTGACTCGCCAGTATGTCGAGCGGAACGATCTCGAGGGCCCGCTGGTGCGTCGATGCCATGACGACGTGGGCGGCCGCACCATCCATATGTGCCCTCAGCCAATTTGCCGCGGTCACACACCACCTGTCCCCCGGCACCAGACCAGGAAAACGGTATTGCGGCATCGGGGTCGAAAGATCGTTGCCGATTCGGCGTTGGTGTTCGAGAAACTCGGCCGTGACAACCGCGCAGATCGTGTGGCTGCCCAGGTCCTCGGGCCCGGTGGAGCAACAGCCGTCCCGGTAGAAGCCGGTCACCGGGTCGGTTCCACACGGCTCGAGTTCCCCGCCCAAGACGTTCAGTTCGGCCATTTCTGATCCTTCGCTCATTGTTCTCTGACGCCTTTCGGGGAGCGGCCAACGCCGAGGCTGCTAGCAATGATCAAGGCGCGGGACTGTAGTCCCGGATCAGGACGACAGCGTGTCCAGCACCGCTGACGTGGAGGACATTCCGAGTCGATCGGCGCCGGCGTCGATCATCCTCATTGCATCCTCGAGTGTCCTGATTCCGCCGGACGCCTTTACCATCGCCCGGCGCCCGACGGCATCGCGCATCGTCGCTACGGACTCGACGGTTGCACCCCCCGAGGAATGGAAACCCGTCGAGGTCTTGACGAAGTCGGCGCCTGCTCCAACCGCCGCGCCACAGAGTTCACGCAGCACCGGGGCCGACCACAAGGCTGATTCGACGATCACCTTCAGCAGAGAATCCGGGACGGCCTCACGAACCGTCGCCACCTCGTAGCGCACCTGGTCGAAGTCCCCGTCGGCGATGGCCCCGAGTCCCAGAACCATGTCGATCTCCGTAGCCCCCATCGCCACCGCACCAGCGGCCTCCGCCGCCTTGGTCCTGGCCAGATTCGCTCCATGGGGAAACCCGACGACCGAACAGACCGCGATCCGGTTGCCTATCAGGTGCTTGACGAACGCAACGTGGTCCGGCTGGACACAGACCGACGCGCACCCGAACTCGACGGCTTCGACCGCGGTCAGTTCCACCTGGGCCCTGGTGGCTTCGGGGCTCAGGATCGTGTGGTCGATCCTCGATGCGAGTTCCGCCCGGGTCGGCAGTGTCGGTCGATCTGCGACGCTCATTGGCCGATTCCTGATTCGAGGACCGCGTAGCCGGGCTTGATCACTTCATCGATCAGGCTGAGCCTCTCCTCGAAGTGGTTGAAGCCGGACTTCATCGCGTTGATGGTCAACCACTGCATGGTCTCGAGCGACATTCCGAATGCGTCTGCCAGATGCATGAACTCGTCGCTGAGCGACACCCCGCTCATCAGACGGTTGTCCGTATTGACCGTCACCCTGAACCGCAGGTCCATCAACTGACCGATCGGATGGCTCTCATAGGAGTCGGCGGCGCCGGTGTGGACATTGGATGTGGGACACATCTCCAGGGGCACTCGACGGTCGCGCACATACTCCGCCAGCCTGCCGAGCTTGGTCTCGCCATCAGGCGAAGCGGTTATGTCGTCGACTATTCGAACTCCGTGACCGAGACGCTCGGCGCCGCACCACCCGAGAGCCTCGGAAATCGACGGTAGCCCGAAGCCTTCTCCGGCGTGGATCGTCAGGTGGAAGTGCTCACGACGGATCAGGTCGAAGGCCTCCATGTGCCTGCTCGGCGGGTAGCCCGCCTCTGCGCCGGCAATGTCGAACCCGACCACACCTTCGTCCCTGTAGCGCAGCGCCAACTCGGCAATCTCTGCTGAGCGGGCTGCGGTCCGCATAGCGGTCACAAGCGTGCGCACGAGGATCTGGTTTCCTGCTTCACCGGCGCGTGCCTCGCCGTGTCGGAAGCCCTCCAGTACCGCGACCATCACCTGGTCAAGATCGAGTCCAGCCTCGACGTGGAGCTCGGGCGCGAAGCGCACCTCGGCGTAGACGACACCGTCAGCGGCAAGGTCCTGTGCGCATTCAGACGCGACCCGGTGCAGCGCGTCGCGATGCTGCATCACGCCGACGGTGTGGGCGAAGGTCTGTAGGTACAGGCTCAGGTCGCGGCGATTGGCTCCCCTGACCATCCACTCCGAAAGTTCACCCTCGTCAGTCGTCGGTAGAGCGGGGTAGCCGTACTCGGCGGCCAGGTCGATGATCGTCGCCGGCCTCAACCCGCCGTCGAGATGGTCGTGGAGTAGTACCTTTGGGGCCCGCCGAGAGAGGTCCCGGGTGAGTTGAATACCTTGGACCGAACTCGAATGACCGACACGTTCAGCGGTTGAGGACACATGGTCAGCGTAACCGGAGCAGCCAACAGGTGAGCTCCCGACGCCGGGTCCAAGCCATCTGAACGATCATGACCGAGAAGGCAAACATGGGAATCACGACGATCGGGATTGATGGGGACGACACGCTGTGGCACAGCGAGAACTACTTCATGTTGACCACGGACCGGCTGGTCGACCTTCTGTCGCCCTGGTCCGAAAGGCTCGAGTCCGCCGACGGATCAACGTCACTGTCCCGCCTGCTCGACATCGAGCGACGGAACCTCAACTACTTCGGCTACGGGGTCAAGTCGTTCACGCTGTCGATGATCGAGACCGCCATCGAGGTCTCGGGTGGCGAGATCGGCCCCGACGCCCTTACGCAGATAATGGCGTGGGGTAGGGAGCTGATCATGCATCCGGTCGAACTGATCGACGGAGTCGAGGACACCGTTGCGAAGCTCGCAGAGACCTACGACCTGCTGTTGATCACCAAGGGAGACCTGATCCACCAGGAGGCGAAGATTGCGATGTCCGGGATGGACAAGGTCTTCGGTGGGCTCGAGATAGTCAGCGAGAAGGATGTCGAGACCTACAACCGGGTCCTCGGTCGTCACGACGTCCGCTCAGACGAATTCGTGATGATCGGCAACTCCGTCCGCTCGGACGTATTGCCAGTCCTCCAACTCGGTGGAAACGCCATCCACGTTCCCTACGAGGTCACCTGGGCATTGGAAATCCACGACGATGACCCGGAAGCCACATACTCATTTCCGACTATCGACTCGATCGCCAAGGTTCCCGAGGTTCTCATCGAACTCCAGCCTTGACCGGCAGCTCATAGAGTCCCGTAGATCCGGTCGCCGGCGTCACCCAGTCCCGGCACGATGTAGGCGCGTTCGTTGAGCCGTTCGTCCATTCCTGCGACCGTGATTCGAACCTCGGGATGGGGACCGTGAACGGCAGCCACACCCTCCGGGGCGGCGATGATGCACAGAAGCCGGATGTTCTTGGCTCCGGCCTTCTTGAGGATCGAAATGGCATTCACCGCGCTGCCGCCGGTCGCGAGCATCGGGTCGACCAGCAACACTTCGCGTTCGGAGATCCGGTCCGGCAGCTTCGCGTAGTAGTCGACAGCATCGTGGGTGTGGGGATCGCGATACATCCCGAGGTGACCAACGGGTGAGTTGGGCAGCAGTTCGAGCACGGCATCGACCATGACCAGTCCTGCCCGCAGAACCCCGATGACCGCGGGGGCAGGCGAACGCAGGCGCTTGGCCGTGGTGGCCTGAATGGGGGTCTTCACCGTGACCGGCTCGACGGGCAGATCTGCGAGCGCCTCGTAGGCCGAAAGCAGGGTTATCTCACGACAGAGTCGACGGAACTCTCCCGAACCAGTGGTCTCGTCGCGCAGCAGCGACAGCTTGTGCTGAACGAGTGGATGGTCGACGACAGTGAGATTTTCTCGCGGTGACATCTGATCCTCGTTCGGCTCGTTCGACTCGTTCGACTGAATCTTCAGCGGCCGAGAATATCGGCAGCGAGCAGGCGCAGGTCGGCCGCCGGACGAGCACCCAGGTGGGAGATCACCTCGGCTGCAGCGAGAGAGCCGAGCGCCCCACACGTCGCCAGATCCTCGCCCTGGCTGAAGCCGTACAGGAACCCCGACGCATAGAGGTCCCCGGCACCCGTGGTGTCGACGAGTTCATCGACGGGATGTGCGGGAACCTCGATCACCGCATCGGGACTGACGACCACAGAGCCCTTCTCGGAGCGCGTCACCGCGAACACGATCTCGTGTCGTTGTGCCGCGACGATCGCTTCTTCGATCGATTCGCACTCGTAGAGCGCACAGATTTCCGTCTCGTTTGCGAATACAAGGTCCGCGTAGTTCTCGATCAGGTTGAGAAAACCGTCACGGTGACGCTCCACGCAGAAGCTGTCCGAAAGTGTCACCGAAACGGTTCGGGACGCCTCGTGGGCATATCGGGCAGCCACGAAGAAGGCCTCCTGCGCGGCGGGCGGATCGAAGAGGTAGCCCTCCAGATAAAGGACCCGAGAGGCGGCAATCACCTCGGCATCGACGTCATCGGCACAGAAATGGACCGAGGCACCCAGATAGGTGTTCATCGTGCGCTGGGCATCGGGGGTGACCATTATCAGGCAGCATCCCGTCGACGGACCCGACGTGGCGAGCGGAATTTCGTAGGCGACGCCCGTTGCACGGATGTCGTGGGCGAAAACTCCGCCGAGTTGGTCGTCACGTACCTTGCCCAGGTACTGCGCCCGACCACCGAGCGCTGCTACACCGACGATCGTGTTTGCCGCGGAGCCGCCCGAAATCTCGACCCCTGCCCCCATCATCTCGTACAGCTCGGTGGCTCGATCTTCCTCGATAAGGGTCATGGCGCCCTTGTGGACCCCGATCGACTGCACAAAGGCATCGGATTCGTGGCTCAGTACGTCGACGAGGGCGTTACCGATCCCAACGACATCGTTGACCACCCCTTGGGCATCTGACTCCCGGAGCGAGAACTCCTGGTGCTCATGTGGCTGAAAACTGGTGGTTGCGTCGGATTGCACGGTGGTCAAACCTAGGCCAAGAGTATGGTCTGGTGACCATTTCCACTCCGAGAGGCAGTTCGTGAAACGACGTACCCGTTATTCAGTGGCCATACTCGCAGCAGCTGCGGTGGCGTTCGCCGCCGGATGCGCAAGCGAGGACAACGGCGCAGCAAATACTGACGAGACCGAGGCCAAGTCCGATGTGACCGTCTGCCAGGTAACCGATACCGGCGGCGTGGATGACCGCTCCTTCAACCAGACCGCCCACGAGGGGGTGCTCGATGCACAGAAGGAACTCGGTATCACTCCCAAGATCCTCGAGTCCACGAGCGAGACGGACTTTGAGCCCAACATGGACAAGTTCCTCAACGACGATTGCACGCTGATCGTCCCCGTGGGATTCCTGCTCGACTCAGCCACCCAGAATGGTGCCAAGGCTCATCCTGATCAGAAGTTCGCAATCGTCGACGTCGACTTCTTCGACTCCGATGCCAAGAAGGACATCAGCTACGACAACGTCAAGGAACTGACCTTCGCCACCGACCAGGCAGCGTTCCTGGCCGGCTATGCGGCGGCGGGCGCCTCCAAGTCCGGAATCGTCGGAACCTATGGCGGCATCCAGATTCCGACCGTGACCATCTTCATGGACGGCTTCCTGGCCGGTGTCCAGCAGTACAACAAGGACTTCGACAAGACCGTCAGGGTCCTCGGTTGGGACGGCAAGACCGGACTCTTCGTGGGCGACTTCAGCTCCACCGACACGGGCAAGGACTACACCAAGGACATGATCGACGAGGGGGCCGACATCATCATGCCGGTCGCAGGACCTGTCGGAAAGGGAACCCTCAGCGAGGTCAAGAGCCGCAACAACCCGGACCTCGGTGTTGTCTGGGTCGACGTCGACGGCTGTTCCAGCCTGCCCGACGACTGCCAGTACTTCCTCACCTCGGTTGAGAAGAAGATGGACGTCGCAGTGTTCGACGCCATCAAGTCCGTGGTCGATGGCGACTTCAAGGGAGGCCTCTACGTTGGAACTCTCGAGAACAAGGGTGTCGACATCGCCGATTTCCAGGACTGGGACTCGAAGGTTCCTGACGATGTGAAGACCAAGATCGAGGAGTACCGGACCTCCATTATCGACGGCTCCCAGACGCTGACCCCCAACTGACGGTCGGGAGCAACACACTTCGATGAAGGTCGAACTCCGGGGTATCACCAAGCGGTTCCCCGGTGTCGTGGCAAACCAGGACGTGGACCTCTCTGTGGAAAGCGGAGAGGTCCTCGCTCTGTTGGGTGAGAACGGCGCCGGCAAGTCGACGCTGATGAACGTTCTCTACGGCCTCTATCAGCCTGACGAGGGCGAGATCTTCGTCGACGGCTCACCGGTTTCGTTCGACTCACCCGCCGACGCAATCAGCGCAGGGATCGGGATGGTCCACCAGCACTTCATGCTGGTCCCGGTGTTCACGGTGACCGAGAACCTGATGCTCGGCAAGGAGGTGACCTCGAGTTTCGGTCGCCTCGACCTGAAATCTGCTCGTTCGAGAATCCTCGAGCTTTCCCAGAAGTACGGACTCGCCGTGGATCCCGACGAGATGGTCGAGGACCTCTCCGTCGGGGTCCAACAGCGTGCCGAGATCCTGAAGGCCCTCTACCGCGACGCCGACTGTCTGATTCTCGACGAGCCGACCGCCGTTCTGACGCCCGCCGAGATCGAAGAGCTTGAAACGGTGGTGCGATCTCTCGCCGACGCTGGCAAGTCGATCATCTTCATCAGCCACAAGCTCGGTGAGGTGATGCGCCTGGCAGACAAGATCGCTGTACTCCGTGGTGGTCGGGTTGTGGGACACACGACTCCCGCCGAGACCAGCCAGCAAGAGCTGGCGACGATGATGGTCGGTAGGTCCGTGCAGCTCGTTGTCGACAAGGACCCTCCCACCGTCGGGGAGGTGCGCCTCAGTGTCGAGGGCCTGGTCGTTACCGATGAACGTGGGCACATCGCTGTCGACGACGTCGGATTCGAAATCAGAGCCGGAGAGATTCTGGCTGTCGCGGGAATCCAAGGGAATGGCCAGAACGAGTTGGTCGAGGCTCTCACGGGGCTACGCAGCCCTGTGTCGGGCACGGTCCGCCTAGATGAGGTCGACATGACCGGTGCTTCGTCTTCAGTTCTGTTCCGCTCCGGAGTCGGTCACATACCCGAGGACCGTCAGCGGGTCGGAATGGTCGGTCAGTTCTCGATCGCCGACAACCTCGTGCTCAACAGCTTCAACCGGGCACCCTTCGCCCGCCGCGGAGC
Source organism: Microthrixaceae bacterium (assembly GCA_049647585.1). Taxonomy (GTDB): domain Bacteria; phylum Actinomycetota; class Acidimicrobiia; order Acidimicrobiales; family Microtrichaceae; genus JAGQSZ01. The sequence continues at coordinate 173,457 of JBARXY010000011.1, forward strand.
TCGTCGGCGCGCCGCAGTCCGCGAGAACGCCGAAACGCTCAGAGAGCAGTTCGACATACGGGCACCTTCGGTCGACGTTGCCATGTCGACGCTTTCGGGTGGGAATCAGCAGAAGGTGATCGTCGCCCGTGAGTTCAGCCACTCCGACAAGCTCCTGATCGCCGCGCAACCGACAAGAGGTCTCGACGTCGGTTCCATCCAGTACATCCACCGCCGGATCGTCGACGAACGCGACAACGGCTCCGCAGTTCTGCTCGTTTCGGCCGAACTGGATGAGGTCATGGCACTCGCGGACCGGATCGCGGTGATGTTCCGGGGTCGGTTCATCGGGGTGGTCGACCGGGACTCGACCGATCGCGAACAGATCGGATTGATGATGGCAGGCAGCGCGACTGCGGGTGACGATGTCTGACACGGCACTGGACCCGACCGACAGCGACAGTACGCGGGCCCGCCTGCGTGCAGTGGCCGTTCCGGCGCTCGCCCTTCTGTCGGCGCTCGTCGTCGGTGCTCTGTTCATCATCTTCACGGACAGCGACACCCTGTACGCCTGGGCCCGCTTCTTCAACGACCCGGGACGGGCGTTCTCACGCTCGTTCAATATCGTGTGGGACTCATATGCGGCGCTGTTCATGGGTGCCGTCGGCAGCCCCCGTGCAATCTCGGAAACTCTGACCCTGACAGTTCCTCTTGCTCTTGCCGGGCTCTCGGTAGCGTTCGCTTTCCGTGGTGGGCTGTTCAACATTGGCGCTTCGGGCCAGATTCTCATGGGTACCGTCTTCGCGGGCTTCGTCGGCTTCACCTTCGACCTGCCCGCGGTGATTCACCTTCCACTGGCGGTCCTCGCAGGATTCGTGGGAGGTGCGCTGTGGGCCGGCATTGCCGGTGCCTTGAGGGCGACCACCGGCGCCCACGAAGTGATCACGACAATCATGTTGAACTTCATCGCGCTGCGGCTCCTGGACTGGCTCCTGACGACATCCGCGTTCCTGCCCGAGGGCCGGTTCAACCCGGTTTCCAAGGAGGTCCACTCCTCGGCCCGCCTGCCGCGCTTCACCAGCGACCTGCGCGTCAACGCAGGGATCCTGGTGGCGATTGCGGTGGTCATCGCAATCTGGTGGATTCTTGACCGCTCGACCTTCGGCTTTCAGGTCAAGGCATTGGGATTGAACGCTGATGCCGCTCGATACGCGGGAATGAGAACGGCACTTCTGATCATCACCACCATGGCGCTCGCCGGTGGTCTGGCAGGACTCGCGGGAGCGTCGGTCGTACTCGGGATAACGCCACTTGTCACCGGCGGGCTTTCGGCCACGGGTTACGACGCCATCGCGGTCGCACTTCTGGGCAGGTCACATCCTGTCGGGGTCCTCAGCGCGGCACTTCTCTTCGGTGGGCTGCAGGCGGGTGCGCTCAACATGCAGGCAGAGACCGCAACGCCCAGTGACATCGTGACAATCATCCAGGCGCTGATCATTGTGTTCGTGGCGGCGCCCGAACTCGTGCGGGCCATCTACCGGGTCAAAGCCGCGCGAAGTGACACCCCGACCTTCACCGCCAACTGGGGGAAGTGATGGACAACTCCACCTCGAACTCCGCCTCGAACTCCACCTCGAACCTGCCCCCTAAGGCCGGTGGCGGCACGACCGCCACTACCACGACGGCCACGACGGCCACAACGGCCACTGTCGCTGCCGAAAGCGCCATCGCGATCCGAGAAGACCGCCGGGAGAGGATCGCCGGCATCTCGTACGTGGCTGTCGGAGCTTTCATCGCGTTCATATTCGGATTGAGCACCAGATCCGGACTGAACAGCGCGTTCGGTCTCAGCGGCGGTGACCGCGACAGCGCGTTCTACCTCACGCTCCCCGCGCGATCGACACTTCTGATCCTCGGCGCCGTTTGCATCGCAATCGGCGTCTACCAGATCAAGGTCCACTTTACCCGAAGGTCGCTGGCAACGATTGCGGTCGCAACCATTGCCACATTCGCATTCCTAGTCTGGGCCACCCGTGGTGCCGACTTCTCGCTCGTGGGAATGCTCCAGACCGCCGTTTCTCGGAGCACCCCTCTGGCGCTCGGCGCAATGGCCGGCATTTTGTGCGAGAAGGCGGGGGTCGTGAACATCGCCATCGAAGGGATGATGCTGTTCGCTGCGTTCGGAGGAGTAATCGGGGCGAGCGCCACCGGAAACCTGTGGGTCGGCCTGCTGTTCGGTCTGGCCTCAGGCGCGGCGCTGGCCTACCTCCACGCCGGGCTGAGCATCACCTTCCGGGTGGACCAGATCATCTCGGGAACTGTGCTGAACATCTTCGCACTCGGGATAACCGGATTTCTCGCCAGCGGACTGCTCCGCAACTACCCCGATCTGAACCGGGCAGGGACGTTCCGTCAGATGAAAATTCCGGTGCTCTCCCAGATCCCGGTTCTGGGCACGGTCCTGTTCCGCCAGAACATCTTCGTCTACCTGATGTACATCCTGGTACCCCTGTTGACATGGGCTCTGGTGCGAACCCGCTGGGGGCTACGGATCCGTTCCGTGGGCGAGCACCCCAAAGCTGCCGACACGGTGGGAATCAACGTCCTACGGGTCCGCTACCGCAGCGTCATCATGGGCGGAGCGATGGCCGGGCTCGCAGGGTCGTTCCTCTCGCTCGGGTCTCTCGGATCCTTCGAGAGCAACATGACCGCCGGACGGGGCTATATCGCCCTGGCGGCGATGATTTTCGGTAGATGGAATCCAGTCGGCGCCCTGGGCGCGGCGCTGTTGTTCGGCTTTGCCGAGGCGCTGCAGACGAAGCTGGCGATCATCAACACACCGATCCCCTCGCAGTTCCTACTTATGGCCCCCTACGCCGTGACGCTGCTCGTGGTCGCAGGTTTCGTCGGCCATTCACGGGCTCCAGCCGCTGACGGCGTCCCCTACGTCAAGGGCTGAATTTCTTCCCGCCCGTCGCACACTTCCGGTTCCCCGTTGTCCGTCGGACTTCGTCGATATCAGCCGCGAGTTCAGCAGTCGGGATCCTGGAGATATCTGGACTCGTCGCAGACACCGTTACTCCGGTCGATATCGATCTGGTCGAAATCCGGGACCGAGTCGGCAGCAGCAAATAATGTCAGCACCCATACCAACGAAACGAGAATCGCCAAGACGCTGGCCACCACCCCGGCGATTGCCATACCTCGACCTTCGAAGCCGCGTCTGGCCCGGCTGATTCCGGAGAATCCCAGCACCAGGCCGACCAGCGCGAATGGCAGGCAAACCAGTCCGAGGACCGGAACCAGCGACACGAAAAATGCGCCGATTCCCAGTACGAGCGAGGCAACCGAGATGCCGGGAGTCTTGGTTGCGTTCGTCACCACCAGCTGTTGAGGAAGCGACTGCTGGAAGCCCTGGCCGTGCGGATACTGCGACTGTGAATATTGCGGCTGTGAATACTGCGACTGTGACTGTTGCGGCTGCGAATACTGCGGCTGTGCGAACGGGAACTGCGGGCTCTGCGGGTATTGCGCCTGCAGATCTCTCGGGTACCCGGGCTGTGGGTTGGGCTGCTCGAGCGCCGTCCAATCCCGCGGAACTGGCAGGCCCGGACCGGGGGAAGCTACCGGGCCGGATGGCCACTGCCCCGCCGAACCCGGGGAAGCTGCTGGGCCGGGACTCAGACCCATCGGGTCGGTGAACGCCTCACCCGATCCCTGGTGGACCTGGTCGGACCAACTCTGTCCGTTCCACCAGCGATACGTGTAACGCCCCAGCGGGTCGCGGTGCCACCCGGATCTGAGGCCACCATTGTCGCTCACGTCCATCCTCCCCGGCTCACGTCCATCCTCCCGGTTCAAGCACGTGGCACCCTACGGTACCGGTGAAGTAGTAGTGGAGTGGTCGTCATACGACCACTCCAATCACAATTGGACCCATCGGCACAATGAAGGGCGACCAGCAAGTGGATGCACACGCGGATGCACACGAGATCGACTGGCAAGTTCTGAGGACCGAGGCCCGTGCCATGGCTGATCGGGCCTACGCGCCGTACTCCGGTGTTCGGGTTGGCGCCGCTGCGCTATGTGATGATGGGACGGTCATCGCTGGCTGCAACGTCGAGAACGCCAGCATCGGCATCGGAATCTGCGCCGAGGTCAATCTCTGCGGGCATCTCGTTGCGTCGCGCTCCCCCGGTAAACGCGACGGTCCCCAAGCGCCACTTGCACGGCCAGTAGCTCTGTCGGTCGTGGCTGGCGACCACCGCCCAATCGCCCCTTGCGGACGTTGTCGACAGTTTCTCTACGAGTTCGCAGGACCCGATCTGCTGATCGAACTCGACGACCGAATGGCCACCCTCGGCGAACTTCTTCCCGAAGCCTTTGGTCCCCAGGACGTCGCAGCGAGGGCACTCTGATGGGAACGTCGATCGGCGTCCTCGACGTGATCCGCACCAAGCGCGATGGCGGCGAGCTTTCCAACTCCCAGATCAAGTGGTTCATAGATTCCTACACGTCGGGCTCGGTGGCCGATGAGCAGGCCTCCGCTCTGCTGATGGCAATCCTGTTCGTCGGAATGACCTCAGCCGAGCTTGCCTGCTGGACCGCGGCCATGATCGACAGCGGCGAGCGGGTCGACCTATCGACGGTTGGTCGACCGACAGTCGACAAACATTCAACTGGTGGCGTCGGCGACAAGATCTCGCTGCCGTTGGTTCCCCTGGTGGCGGCCTACGGAGCGGCGGTTCCCCAGATCGCAGGCCGAGGTCTCGGCCACACCGGCGGCACGCTCGACAAGATGGAATCCATCAGTGGTTGGCGCTCGGGGTTGAGCACCTCCGACTTCGTCTCCCAGCTCAGAGATATCGGCGGCGCCATCAGCGCAGCGAGCGACAACCTGGCGCCGGCGGACCGGGCCCTCTACGCCCTGCGCGACGTCACCGCAACGGTCGAATCGATTCCCCTCATCGCCAGTTCGATCATGTCGAAGAAGATCGCAGAGGGAACCGGCGCCCTGGTCCTCGACGTGAAGACCGGTACGGGCGCGTTCATGAAGGACCAGGCCAGGGCCGTCGAACTGGCCCGCACGCTGATCGACATAGGCGAGCGCAACGGGGTCAGAGCGTCTGCGTTGATCACTGACATGTCGACCCCGCTGGGCAATAGCGCGGGGAATGCGCTCGAGGTTGCCGAGTCGATCGAGGTTCTCGAAGGAGGTGGTCCGCCTGACGTTGTGGAACTAACGGTCGAACTCGCACGCGAGATGCTGCGCCATGCCGGAATCACCGACCAGGATCCTGCCGAGGCGCTCCTCGATGGCAGGGCGCGCGACGTCTGGTCGGCGATGGTCGAAGCCCAGGGGGGAGACCTGTCGGTGCCGCTCCCAAAGTCCCGAGAGGTCGAGATCGTGACCGCGGACCGGTCAGGATTCGTCCATCGGCTCGACGCGATGCACATAGGAGAGGCCGCCTGGCGTCTCGGAGCCGGCCGATCGCGCAAGGAGGACTCCGTGTCAGCCGGAGCAGGAGTCACCTGGAAGGTGAGACCTGGAGATCAGGTCTCCAAGGGCGACGTCGTGTTCGAGTTGCACTGCGACGATCCGGCCCTGATGCCCTTGGGTCTGGAAGCGATCGACAGAGCCATCCAGATCGGCGAGGACCCCTTCGTCCCACCACCGCTCATCATCGAGCGGATCACCGAGAACACTTGAACCGATCGGAGCGAGCAGGCCTCGACGTGCTCCCGTCGAAAAACCGTCCCCGACACTTCAAGGACCGAGCTAGCAGGCCTCGACGTGCTCCAGTCGAATGACCGTCGGCCCGCTCGACAAGTCCGTCACGCCGGCACCGAATTCGACCTTGATTCCATCTGCGTCGGGCGACCACTCCAACGTCTTGCCCTGCGCATCCCAAACAGAGGTCTTTGCCCCCGAGCGGACCCCGGGGATCGTGATCGAACCATCCGCGAGTCGATCTCCCTGGCGGAACGACACCCACAGGTCTTCACCGCGTGCCCAGAAGGTGATTTCCACCCCCTCGGGTGAAGTGGCGTTCGGTCGCACCCACGGCCTGGACTCGAAGATCGACTCACCGTCTCCTCCGGTCCACTCCCCCAGCCAGTCGAGGCGTTCCAACTGGTTGTCGGGAATTGTGGCGTCCACACCTCGGGGGCCGACGTTCAGCAACAAGTTTCCACCCTTGGAGACGACCTCGGCCACCAGGTCGGTCAGCTCGTCGCGCTGAAGCAGATCCGAGGGCTCCGAGTTGGAGTTGTATCCGAAGCTCCGATCGATTCCCCTTACCGTTTCCCATGAGAAACGCTGAATGTCGTCGAACGTCACGTACTCGGGGGTGCGGACGTCGAAATGCGGTGGTTTGGGCGGAACCATCCCCCCGGCCGAGCGGGAGGCCCGGGTAGTCGCCGCGTTGATCAGGCGACGGACCGGAGCGAACTGTGCAGCACCGAGCACCGGCGACCAGGGCATCCAACGGTCATTGACGACACCGTCCGGAACCGTCGCGTAGTAGTCGGCGAACAGCACGAACATGCGCTGCCGGTCGGTCGGCCAGGTGATGTCGTTCCACAGCACACTCGGGCGGTAGCGCTCGATCAGCTCGCGTACCTGGGCTTCTGCGTAGTCCGGATAGTCACCCCTGGGCATCGCTGCCACGCCGTCGGCTACCGATCCGAGCGGTCGATCGTCAAAGGTCCAGTCGAGCCCGCCCGAATAGTAGAGACCGAAGCGCAGACCCTCTGCCCGGACCGCCTCGGCAAGCTCACCGACAATGTCCCGCTGTGAGAACCACCCGGGCTTGCGGGGGTTGGGAACCGCCGATGGCCAGAGGCAGTAGCCGTCATGGTGCTTGGAGACGAGCACCACGTATCGCGCACCCGAGGCGCGGAATCTGCGCGCCCACTCCGCCGGGTCCCACTGCGCAAGGCCAGCCTCGAACTGTCCGACGAAGTCGTCGTAGGGAGCGTCTCCGTGAAGCTCGCGATGGTGTTTCGACACCGAGCTGTCCGGGAACCGCAGCGAGTTCTGGTACCACTCGGTATATGGCATCTCGGCCAGAGCGTCTGATCGCCCTGAGGCGAACAGCTCCCCCACCTCGTGATCCCTCGGTGCCCAGCCGGCTACCGAAGCCGGAGTCCAGTGGATGAAGATTCCCAGCTTCGCGTCGCTCCACCACGCTGGAACACGATGACGTCGCAGCTGGTCGGAAAGTTCACGCTTGGGGCGGTCCATCTCCTGATGTTGTCAGTTCGCGGCGTCGCTTTCCTCGATTACTGGTAGCGGGCGAGTACCTCGACTATCGCGGGACGTAGACGCGACGCGGGAATCACCTCGTCCAAGGAGCCGACTTCGACGGCCCGTTGGACCGTGTGGACCGAGTCGAACTCCGAGGCCACCACTGCGCGGGTTCTGGCAGTCGCCTCGGTTGTGACCTCGTCCAGGCGTTCCAACAAAATGACCTTGCGGTCCGCGCTGAGCGCTCCATGTACACCGGAGGCATCAGCGTGGGCTGCCCTTGCGGCAATGACCAGAGGATCCTGATCGACCCTGGCGCGAACCTCGCGTGTCAGCACCACCGCCGCCGCCGGTGCTCCACCGATTACCGAAGCGAAGCTGCCCTCGACCGCGAGCGCGGTCAGGTTGGAGTTGAGTTCCTTGGAGAACACCGCGTAGGCGCCACCGTGGTATCTGCCGATCACCACGAAGACGATCGGGCCACGGAACTCGACGACCGCTCGGGCTATCTCGGCTCCATATTCGAGCTGCATGCGTCGCAGGGATTCCGGGCTCCCGTCGAACCCGGAAAGGTTGGCCAACACGACCGCCGATCTGTTTCCCGAAGCGGACCTGAGTGCACGCGCCACCTTCTTGGAAGCGGCCGGGTAGAGCGTTCCGCCGGCCCATTCACTCGGCCCATCCACGGGTCCCTGCTCCTTGCGTGACCTGTTGCGCGACTCGATACCGATCAGCGAAACGGGGTGACCCCCGATCCGGGTTTCCCACACGACAGCTCCGTCTGCATCGGACATAGTGCGCCAACGCTCCATCCGCTGCGCATCGGAATCGACCACTGCGTCCATGACGGATCGAACGGCGAAGGCACGCTTGCGCCCGGGATTGGAGTTCGGGTCGAAGATCTCGCCGACGGTGGCGAAGTCCTCGTCCCCTCCCTTGTAGGGCGTCGATCGGATATCCCGGTCGACCGGGTCGTCGGTCGCGAGCTTCGGCGCTGGACCGGAAATCTCCGACGTCCTGCCCGGTGCGCCGGTTGCACGCGATCCGCCCGCTCCGCCTGTCGCGCCCGATCCGCCTGTCGCTGAGCTGTACGTCAGCGAATAGTGGTCAAGGAGGATCGCGTAGGCATGGGCGAGGTCATCGGCCCGGTACTGGGACTGGCCGTTGGGACCCATGATCCGGTCGTGACCACCAATGCCTATTTCGTCCTGGGCCGCGACGCTTCCCGAGAACTCAAGGGCGCGCTTGCCGGTCAGAACCATCGACGAGTTGGGAGTCATCACCAGAACGCCACGGGTGTGCATCAGCATCGTCGCCTCAGCGTTCCAATAGGACTGGGCACCGACGTTGACCCCGGCGACGATGACATTGATTTCGCCACCGGCACTTGTGAACTCAACTATCCGACGCAGCACTGCGGCGGTCCAGTCCAGGTTCTCGGTGCCTGAATCCCACGCGATGCGCGCACCAGATGACACCGACAGCCATTCGATCGGCACGCGACGTTCCGTGGCCAGATCGATCGCCGCCACGATCCGTCGGCACTCCGGTTCGCCCAACGAGCCCATCGCCTTCAGAGGGTCGCCGGCGATGAGCACCCGCTCAGCCCAGACCTCTCGCCCGGGCAACGGATTGTGGACGACACCAACGATCACCGAACAGTCGTGGGACGCAGGTGGTCGATCAACCGGCACCAGGCGATCAATCGGCACCAGGCTGGCTCCCCCGTCGACGCCATCCGCATCCAGGTCGAGCTCGACAAACCTCCCGTGGGCGAGCGATGGATGGGGAAGGTCCTCAGCGCTGACACGACCTTCGAGCAGACCGATGATTTCCCAAGGGTCGACCACACCCAGGCGCTTTGCGGTCAACGTCCGCCGATCCAGACTCGTGCGAACACGGGCCGGAAGCATGCCGTGGGATCCTTCGACCTCGAGTCGTGCGTGCCCGCGGCGCCGTATCGAGTACTCGACGGACGTCTCGTCGGTGATGTGTGCGCCGTCGGGCACCAACGCGACGGTGAATTCCTGGAGTGCGAGCCCCCTGGTACCCGGTTCGAAGCGATGTGAGAGCTGGAGCATCGACGCCGGATCGGCGCTGTGGGCTCCGTGGACGACGATGTGGAGAGCAGCCCACCAGGAGTCACGGTCTTGGGTCATGTTGCGGTCCTCGCGTCGCCGTCTGAGCAGCCCGACCCCGACCTCGAACAGCTCTGCGAAGGGTTCGACCTGGGCCTCGGCAAGAGCCCCCAGATCGACCGGGGCATCAGTCAGTTCAACGACGAGAACGGTGCGAATGTCCGACGGTTCCTCACACGATGTGATCCGTGCAACCACGGAACGTCCCGCGTCGGTGCAGATGGCATCCAGCACCTCGATGCTCACGTCGTCATAGCGGTCGAGACCCACGATCGATTCCGTGTCCACCTCGGTCGGCACCAGAACTCTTGCATTCGAACCGGCAGCGCCGATGTCGAGGCGCAACAACGCAGCCGCTTCGGCAAGAGCCCTCATGGAACCGGTCGCGGCACTCTCGACTTCCACCAACTGGAATCGGAAACGGTCCGCAGAGACATGACCGGCTCTCACTAGTGCTGCAACCGCTCGAATCATCGCCACCATAAGACGCTCACGTTCGACGAGCCGTGCCCGGGTCGACGCCAGACGCCACAGGGCGTTGCGAACGTCTCGAACTCCGGTCCCACCGGAAGGAGCACCGGAAGATGCATCGAGGCTCGCTCCGTAATGGGCCAGCGCAGCGTTCAGGAGCGGCCGGAGCTCCGGCAGCGCATCCAAATCGGCTCCCTGGCTCCGACAGAAATCATGGAACGCCGACTCTGCACTGATCGCCGCCGAGTGGTCATCGAGCAGCAACAGGTTGCGCTCGAAGAGGTTCTCGGTGTCGACGAACCGTCCAAGATTCTCAGCAGTCCAGAGCCAGTTGCGCGCCTCGGCCGCATCAAATGCGTGTGCATCCCGAACAACTTCCTCGAGTGCATCGAGCGCGTCGGAGTACTCCTCTGTTGTGAACTCGCGGCCAAGAAGCACGGCGTCGACCACAAGTCGGGTCGACTCGGTTGCGGGGACAATCCGTTCGGGCCACAGAACTGTCGAGGAATCCTCATTGCCATTGCCATTGCCATTGCCATTGCCATTGCCATTGCCGATTTTCGAGTTCGCATCTGGGGCGGTCTCATGTGGTCGAAGCACAAGGACCGCCTCACCGGCGCTCACCTGGGTTCCGACGGGCACGAGGATCCGTTCAACTTCGCCCGAGATTTCGGCGATCAACGGAGCTTCGGTCTTCATCGACTCGACCGTGCCGACACGCTGACCCGCCTGGACCTGATCACCGACCGCAACTGCGAGATCAACAACGAGCGCCGGACCCGAGGCCCTGACCGCCCCGAGGTCGGTCTCGATGACCCGGTGGAGCGTCCCTTCCACATCCACGGTCACCGCGCCCGAACCGCGGTGGACCAGGACCCTGAGTGTCCGGCCGCCAAGTTCGACAACAACCGCCGTGCCGTCGAGGCGCTCAACGCGGATATCCACTGACCTGCCCGACTCCTCGACTGTCCACGCCGAGTCACCCCTGTATTTGACCGAGATGCGGTGGGTGTTGCCCCGAAGCGACAGTTCGACCTCGACGGGGCGGGTCGCCGAAGTGTCGGCAGTGGGCACCCCTGAACGGGCGTCGCGAAGGAACCCTTGGACGCTTGCGTCTCTCTGGGCGGTGGCTAGTTCGATTGCCGCGGTGGCCAGAGCCACACCGGCGCTGCTTTCACGACCGGCTACACCAAGGTCATCGACACCTTCGAGCCATGAGGTACTGGCGGTCGCGTCCCTGACCTCGGGAAGGGCCAGTAAGTCGAGCAGCGCCCCGCGGTTGGTGGCACCGTCCTCGATCAGAATCTCGTATTCGCGGACCGCTCGGGTCAGGGTTGCGAGTGCCCGGTCCCTGGTGGGCCCCCACGCGATGACCTTGGCGATCATCGAGTCGAACTCGGCTGGGATCTCCGAGCCTGCTCGGATGCCCGAGTCGACCCGAACGTTCGGACCGGCGGCCGGTCTGTGAACCAGAACCCGGCCGGGGGCGGGTGCGAAACCTCGCTCGGCATCCTCGGCTGTGATCCTCGCCTCGATTGCCCAGCCACGCGGGCCTGGCGAACGGGTGTGGGCAAGGCCCTGGGCAATCTCTATCTGGGCCCGGACCAGGTCCACGCCCCAGACCATCTCTGTGACCGTGTGCTCGACCTGGAGCCGAGCGTTCACCTCGCAGAACGAGGCGACCCGCGACCCTGGTACATACAGGAACTCGGCTGTTCCCACGCCCCTGTAGCCCGCGGCCTCGGCCAGACGTGCTGTTCCCAAGGTGAGCCGTTCCTCCTCCACAGGCGACAGAACCGGCGAAGGCGCCTCCTCGATCACCTTCTGGTGGCGGCGTTGCACCGAGCAGTCACGCACGCCAAGGGTTTCGGCCCTGCCATCCACCCCGACGACGAACTGGACCTCGACGTGACGGGCGCTCTCGATGCACTGTTCGACCAGGACGTCGCCGTCGCCGAAGGCAGCGCTGGCTTCGGCTTTGACAGCCCTTACGGCCACGGCAAGATCGGATGATCTCTCGACCCGTCTGATGCCCCGTCCCCCGCCACCGTTGGACGCCTTGACCATGGCCGGGTATCCGACACGTTCCACGGCCTCGATCCACCGAGCCGGTTCGTCATCCAGGTCTAGACGCACCCAGGGCGCGAGGGGGACTCCGCAGCGTTCGGCCAACAGCTTCGCCTCAGCCTTGTCTCCGAGGCTCCTCATCGCCGCTGCCGGAGGGCCGATGAACGTGATGCCTGCGGCGTCGAGGAGTTCAACGAATGAAGGATCCTCGGACATGAATCCCCACCCGGGCCACACGGCGTCGCAGCCCGCGTCGACCAGGCGCTGCACCACCTTCTGTGGCATGCAGTAGGCGGGTTTCATGATGCCGTCGGGACTCAGTTGGAGTGCGGCACCGAGAGACACCGAGTCGTCGGCCAGCCTGACAAATGGGGCATTGCGGTCGGGTTCTGTGAACACCGAGACGACTTCCAGCGCCGGTCCGACTCCGTCGGCGAGTTCCCTCGCCGTCCGAAGGAACCTCATCGCGGCATCGCCACGATTGAGAACAGCAACACGTTGGAAGGTCATGCCGACACCACTTCCATGCGCGCAAGTTGCAGGCCCACTTGGCCCGGGTCGATCCCTTCAACGGCAACGTCGTCCGGACCCACTGATTCCAGGATGACTACCGCTGCGGCGACTTCTCCGTCGTGGCTGAGTGACACGTGTGTTCTCCATTGATCTCCAAGTTGCGTGTTCACTGCGGCGAGAACCGCGCCGTGCAGACGCAGCACCGGGCGGCCCACGAAGTCCGAAACGACCTCGACATCACAGAGATGCCAGGTGTCGAGCAGATGAGGTTGGCCGAACCTGCTGCTCGACCACGCTTTGATGAACGCCTCCTTCGCTGCGTATCGAGCGGCGAGGCGACGAGGGCTGTCGCCGGCATCCCCGCGTTCACCGACGCTGAAACCATCTGCCACAAACCGGGTACCCGGCACCTGCAACTGCTCGGCGAACGACCCAATGTCAACCACGTCCAGGCCAACTCCGACGATGCTCACGAGTCGCTCTCATTCCGGGTACCGGCCGCGACGCCACCCACAGCACTTGCCGCGACGTAGTTGCCATCCGCACCGAGTCGTGACCCTGCGTCGATCAACATCGTCGCCTCTTCGTGGTGCCTCTCCTCGGAGTTCTCCTCGCCTTTGAAGCGCCGATCAACTCGTTTGGAATACAGCGGCTCCCCTCCGTAATGACTGGCCAGACGTCGTTGAAGTGCTTTGAATCGACGTTCCCCGACCGCCTCCAGGTATCGCTCCAGTGCTCCGGCCTGGCCTGCTTCAGCTCGGTTGGGTTGCACTTCTTCGTTCGCAACGAGGGCTCGGTGGAAGGTCGAGGCATCGGCAATGCACAGCACTGCCGAGACATGGCCGAAGCCAAGGCTGGTGACCAGACCAGCTCGCAGCCGTTCACCCGCAGCGATGGAGCGGTACCCGTAGCTGAGATGTGTGTGGTCCCGGTGTGTCTCATCCAGACATTCCAAGTTGCGGTTCCCCGGGATCTGGCCCGTTTCCAGAATCTGCAGCATGCCGATCGTCTGCCATGCAGCAGAGCCACCCTTGGCGTGCCCGGTGACAGATTTCTGGGAAATGACTGCCAGGGGGTTTCCTTCCGAGCGACCGAGAGTCTCGGCGATTCGCTGGTGGAGGTCACTCTCGTTGGGATCATTGGCAGCGGTTGACGTGTCGTGTTTGGAGACGACCGCAATGTCGTCGGCCGCCAGACCGTGATCGGCAAGGGCCCGTGCCAGCGGGGAGTTCTGGCCGCCGCTCACACAGGCGAGCGCACCGAGTCCGGGCGCCGGGATCGAAGTGTGGATCCCGTCCGCGAAACTCGCTGCGTACGCAACGACACCTCTGACCGGAAGGCCCATCTCTGCCGCTACTGAAGCTCTGGCAAGAAGCACCGTGCCCCCTCCTTGGGCTTCGACAAACCCGCCGCGTCGCCGGTCGTTGGGCCTGGAGAACTCCGACGGTTCTAGACCGGCTGCCAACATGTCGTCGGTCGACGCGGTGGCGGACATCTCACCGAATCCGAGCACGCCTTCAAGTGCCAGGTCGTCCCAGCCTCCTGCGACGACGACATCGGCCTTGTCGGCGCGGATCTTGTCGACCGCCTCCTCCAGCGACACCGCCGCCGTCGCGCAGGCCGCAACCGGGTGGATCATCGGCCCGTAGCTACCCACGTAGCTCTGGACGACGTAGGCGGCCATCACGTTGCCAAGGCCTTCCTGGAGCAGGTCGTTGGAATGCTCGCCACCGAGAACGGCGTCACGGTAGAGGGTCTGGATCGACGTCATCCCGCCCATGCCGGAACCCTGGGTGTTGGCCACCCGGGCCGGATGCACCCGGGCCATGAGCTCCTCGGGGTCCATGCCTGCGTCCACAAAGGCCTCGACGGTCGCCACCAGATTCCACAACGACAGTCGGTCAACCGACGCGGCCATCTCGGCGGGGATCCCCCAGCGTGTGGGGTCGAATCCGACCGGAATCTGGGCCCCCACCCGCCGAGTCAGCTTCGCCCGTCTGGGAACCCGGACGCTGCTTCCCGCCTTGCGCAGAACCTGCCAGTCGCCATCGGCGTTGCGGCGAACCTTGGTGTTTTCGGGGTCGGCCGCAGCGAACGCCCGGCCCTCCGCCTCGTCGGCCACGGAGATGACGACATCCGACTCGATGAAGACCTCGGCCATCAGCGAAATGCCGGCCGGTTCGAGGGGTCCGTCGGCGCCATAGGTGCGAATGCCGCAGCGTGAAGCGACCTCGTCACCGTAACGATCGGCGATCTCGCCTTCGGCTACCGGCTCGTTACTGTCGACATCGATCCAGGTCCCTCCGTCGAGTTCCGGGTCCCACGTTATGAGGCCACACGTCCACGCCAGTTCGGCGACGGAACCGGGGGCGAGTTCGCCGTCAACCTCAAGGTCGAAGCGCGTTGCGCTTCCTCCCCAAGGTCCGACCTCTCCGGCTCCGACGATCACGACCATGTCGTCCAACCTCCGTGACGGCACACCGCCGTTCGGTCGGGATTCGTCCGACAGATTGGGCACAGAACTCGCCTCGGTCGGGGTCAACGGAGACAACAGAGCCGGAATCGTGCTGACTACAGTTGTCTTGGCCCGGGTCGTCGCACCTCCAGCGACGGCAGTTCCCTGGACCGCATCGCTTTCATTTCCGACCGACGCGGTCAGTTCCGCCACCAGTGGCGCCACGGCATCCCTCAGACCACCGATACCGCCGAGACCGCCAGAAAGGTCGACACGAACGGGTCCTCCAGGACCTATCCGACCGGACTCGCCATTCGCTGCTTGGGAGGCGGCGTTACGGCAGAGTTCGCTTATCAGCCAGCCCATCTCGGCAGACGAGAAGGTCCGAACGCCAAGGTCCCGTTCGACCAGGGCCGCCAGGGCGTCGTTCGCGTCCATCAGCCCGGTGCCCCGCACCCAACCGATCGTCGCTGCGATCAGATCGACCCGTTGACCCCAACGAACCTGCTCAGAGGCCCACTTCTCGGTGAATACCTCAAGTGCGGCCTTGGCTTCGCCGTAGGCGCCGTCACCGCCGAATCCACCGTGGTTCGGCGATAGCGGTAGCACCACCTTGAACCGACGTCCGGCTGAACCGCTACTCGCGGAATGTTCGGCCAGAGCGCCGACCAGACGCTCGACTCCCCACAGAAGTACCCGCATCGCAACTTCGGACGTCGGCCCGGCGTCAGCCAGATCGCCAGCCACTGGTCCAGCCGCGAACGGCAGGACGAGTGTCGGCGACATCGGGTCCTTCAGCGTGCGAGCCATTCCGGCCGTGTTGTCGATAACCGGTGAGACAACCCAGTCGACCAGTGCGTCGATGTCGCCGAACGAAGCCAGATTTGCAGGCACCACGTGTAGCTCGGCGCCCGGGGCGCCAGCCGTTCGATATAGCTCGCGGTAGAAATCCAACCTCGCCGAAGACGCATTGGTAGTTGTGCAGACAACGGTTGCGCCGCCCGCCAGCAGATGGCGGACCACCTCCACCGCGATCGAACCCGGTGATGCTCCGGTTACCAGGGCGACTTCCCCCTCAAAATTCGACGCGTTGAGCCCAGGCTTGCCCGGCTCAGACTGGTCCAGGCCCAGCGATGTCAACAGAGTCGTCAGTCGGTCCTCACCCGTCGGCAGCTCGACGGCATTGGCCACACCGTCGACCCACTCGACGCCAGGTCGAGTCGATGGCACCGGGATCGGCCAGTTCGCACCCTCGAGGATCGTCCGGAAACGTCTTGCGGCAGCATGATCGCCACGAAGTTCAGCTCGTTCGGCGTAGTACAGCGCATGGGCGCGGACACCGGGATCGGTTACATGGCGGGCCAGCCGTCGTGCCTCGGCGTCAAGGTCGTCCTCGGAGCTTTCGCCGCGCAGGCCGGCATGGTGGAGCGCCAACACATCGTGTCTGGCAGTCGCCCACCAGGACGTGAACGCCACGTGACGGCGAGGATCGAATATGCCCGCAATCTCACTCGCCCGCCGCTCTCCGTGTTCGTCGTCGAGCGCCGAAAGACGATCTTCGACGCTTGAGTCGACCGGCTCCGACTCGCTCGCATCGGGCGCCACCTTGTCGAGAATGCCGCGGGCGACGTCCGCAATGAGCCCGCTCGGGCCTGCGATTCGTTCCTCGAGGGCTGTCACCGCAGCGGCGTCCACCGTGCCGCCCGACTCCCGCGGGCTGCTCAACGTCACCCCGGCGTCGGCAGCGACCAACTGCACCGCAGCATCCACGGCGTCGTTGCCCTTCGAGCTCAGCGGAACGAGGCGGCCGAGGGCGCCACCGCGGGCGCTGTCGGACTCGCGCCCGTCGAATGCGAGGGCGGTCAGGACCCGCTGGGACCAACCGTCGCTCAGGTGCCAGTGTTCGGCCACACGCGAAGCAACGTCGCGTGGCTTCAGCCGCAGCGGTCCCAGCACCCGAGCGAGGGCCGAATCCCTGGCATCGCGCAGGACGGGGCCGGGGAACGTGTAGCGGGATGCCCGCCCGGAAAGCTCGATTGCAAGTTGGGTTAGCGGCAACTCCCGCGCTCCATCGACACCTGAGATGTTGAACTCTGCGCCCAGGTCCATCAGCAACTGGTTTCTGCGCGA
Source organism: Microthrixaceae bacterium (assembly GCA_049647585.1). Taxonomy (GTDB): domain Bacteria; phylum Actinomycetota; class Acidimicrobiia; order Acidimicrobiales; family Microtrichaceae; genus JAGQSZ01. The sequence continues at coordinate 190,459 of JBARXY010000011.1, forward strand.
CGAGACGCCGTCGACCAGGTCGTCGATGGATTCCGAGCCGAGCAGTTGGTCCGGTCGGACCTTCAGCTGCAGTGCGATCAGCAGGTTGAGCGCGTCGCCCGCAGTCATCGGCAGGTCGTCCACGGCCACGTCGGATCCCGCAGGAGCGGTCGCAACGGCTCGCGCCGCAGCCGCTGGGGTCGCAGCCGCTGGGGTCGCAGCCGCCGGAGCTGGAGCCGGGGCGGAACTCGCCGGGTCAGGCAGCTCGGCTTCGGGCCCAGCAGACCCGGAGCCATCTGACTCGGACCCGCCAGAGTCGGAACCGGCAGCGTTCGATTCGCCAGAGTCGGGCCCAACATCGAGGTCCTCAAGTTCGGGGTTCTCGTCGGTTGCGAACACAACGGCTCTGTCGGCCTCGATGTTCTGCACGACGACGGCGCTGGAGCCTGCGTCCAGGGCAAGAGTTCCCTTGGCCAGGTTGGCAACCGTTGGCGCCGACCCGAGGCCAACTTCGACAACTCTCTCCACGCCGACGCCGCCAGACTCAACCGACGCGAACAGAAGGTCCTGGGTTTCGATCCAACGGACCGGTGACGCGAACTGCCACGCGAGCAGTTCGATCAACAATTCACGGCACAGCCGCTCGGGCTCATCCTTCCAGTCGTCCCAGTCCCGCAGCACCTCGGTGAGAGATTCGGAGTCCACATGTGCGCAGACCTCTTCGACGTAGTCACGCTCGAGCGAGAACAGGCGAGGGACCAGGTTGGGCACATACCGGTCGACCAGAAGGTCCGGGTCTATTCGACTTGGCAGACCCATGGCGAGGTGGGCCCGAAACTCGTCAACCCCGTTGCGCAGGACGCTCGAGTGGAACGGAACGTCGATACCGGGCACGTACAGAAACGCGGGGCGTGAATCCTTCGTCGCCCGCGATTCGAGAGCCGACTCCAGCGCAGCAAGGGAAGCGTTGGTCCCAGCGACCGCATACTGCTTGCCGCGGAGGTTGTAATTGACAATCTCCAGGGTCTGGCCGAGTTCGTCCCGGAGTTCACCGACGAGTTCCTCGACTTGGGCATGATCCATCCCGATCTGGTGTGGGCGTACTACCCCGAGTCGGTAATCCGAACGGCCGGCTTCGTCACGCGGAACAAGATGGTGCATTGCCTGCCCCCGTCGGAAGACGAGTTCGACGACGGCTTCTAGCTGAAGGACCCCACCGACGGCAGCGAGAGCGTTGTACTCACCGACAGAATGCCCGGCGCAGATCGAGTCCTCGTCGAAAAGACCCTCCTCGCGAAGCTCCGCCACCTGGGCCGAAGCGAGCGCTGCCATAGCAACCTGGGTGAACTGGGTCAGATGCAGCACTCCGAGTGGGTGGCGGTGCACTTCGATCGACCCGTCGGCTCCAGCGGCCGAGATGATGGTCGGGTTGTCGCGCACGATCGTGAGGATCGAAAATCCGAGTCGTTCGCGGGTGTGTTTGTCGGCGCGATCCCAGATCTCACGGGCAGCCGGTGACCGGTCGTAGCCATCCATGCCCATTCCCGGGCGCTGAATCCCCTGACCCGGGAACAGGTATGCCGTGCGGGGCGGCGCAATTTCGGCGGTCGCCAACAGAACCGGGACCGGCCCGTCCTCCCTGTTGGCAACGACCGTCGCCTCGACAACGGTGTGCGCGTCGCGGACCCCTGTTCTGACGACTGTCACGGTCAGCTTCTCGGAGAGTTCGACCGGCGCCATGAAGCGAGCCCGCCACGATGTGACCCTGTCGGCTCGACCGCCGGCAGCGTGTTCGACCACGGCTTGCTGCGCCGCTGCAGAGGTCCAGGCTCCGTGGACGATCGGGGCGTCGAGGCCGGCGAGTCGGGCAACGGCCACCGAGCGGTGGATCGGGTTGTGGTCACCGGAGACGGCGGCAAAGGCGTCCATCGACGGCGGCGTTGTTACCTGCACCCGGGCAATCGTCTTGCGCGGTCGTTCGTTGACAAGAGTTTCCGACGGCTCGTCGGCACCGCCAGCTGCTCCGGCGATATTCGTGTCACGCAACAGGAACGCGCCGTCGACCCTGACGATCGCGATGTCGTCGAGGACGATTTCTGCGACGGTGTCGACCCGCGTGCCGGCATCGTGGACGCTCAACGACGTGATCGATGCTCGAACCGACAACTTCTCTGGCCCTGCGACCTCAGCTTCGCCCCGGCCAGACACAGCGTTGTTGAACCCTGCCGCAGTGAACGCTGGCTCGTCAGATGCTGACGACACCCGTCGGCGCAGGCCCGCGGGCGCGGTGATGGTCACTGCGTGTTCCAGATGCACCAGGTCCAACAGGCTGCCGACGACTTCGTCGGCGCCAAGAGCGGCGAAGACTGCGGGCCACACGACTGGGAGCCAACCGTCAGGCAGCGTCGATCCGCCCGAAGCTCCCAGCAAGCGGGAGTGCGCGGCCCGGCGAAGCGGGTCGTCGGTGGCGGCGAAGACCACCTCCTTGCCGAGCGGAACCGGAGCCGGAGCTGAACCTGTCAGGCCTTCCGAAGGTATCGAAATGCCGATGAGGACATCGTTCAGCATGCGTCGCAGCGAATCCGTCCGTCCTGCGACATCCAGTTGGATGATGTCGACACCGGATGAGTTCCCATGTCGAAACTCGAGGGTGAGCTTGTCTGGCGAATTAGCGGAAGCCGTGCCGTCGGCCTCGGACTCGCCGTAGCCCTGCAGCGTCGGCAGGCCGATGGTCAGCACCGCTACTTCATCGGGATCCTCTGACGAGACTTCCAGGGTGACCACCTCCGAAGTTCGGCCGGGGCCATCCAGTCGCATCGTTGCCCTGGTCAGGTTCTGGTTCTCGTCGGTGACCAGATGCCAGTTCTCGACAGCACCAAAGGCAAGTACAGGGTTCGACCAGTTCGAGGTTCCTACAACCACCGTGCGCGCCTCGAGCAGCGCTGCGACCGGCCCACGCAACTCGGCAGTCGGGCCGCGTCGCCGCAGTCTCGTGATGTCGACGGACTCCTCGCGGGGTTCTTCGGTGGACAGGGTCTCGACGACGTGCGCTTCGAATCGGGTCAGGAGGTCGGCGACTGGTTCGTCCACCGTGGTGATTCCGGCGACGGCTGCCGGTCCCGGAATAACCAGTGTCGCGTCGGCGTCGAAGTGCGGGTGCTGGGCCTGCCAGAGCGAATCGGACTGGTACCAGCGCCGCACATCGGCGTCGATGACCGGTACGAACGGGACAGGCTTACCGGGCCGACGACACACAGCCACGAAGAACCCTGCGTCTGCTGGGTGGAGAGGGGTGTCGGAAGCTGACGGATGCGCATCGAGTAGCGCGCCGATGGCACCGGCGGGGTCATCGACACTTTCGGGAGCGTCGAAGAGTGTTGCCACGTCACCTGTCTCGGCAGGGTCGAGTCGAGCCTCCGCGCGTTGTAGCAGCGCTATGAACCGCTGGCGGTGAGAAGCATCCAGCCAGGCGCCGTCCTCGTAGCGGCCTTGGCGTCCGATCGCTGCGAGTTCCACGAAGCGTCGCAACATGGCCTCGTAGGTCATTGCGGACACGTCACCGAAATAGGGCTTCGCGGTCCGGGCCAGGCTGGCGATGATCTCATCCCGGCGGGATTCCACCGCTTCGGAGTTGCCTGCGACCTCGTCGAGAAGCGCCGCGCAACGCGACGCCGAGTTGTCCAGAAAGTGGATGTCGGCATCCAGCCCCGAACGCCCTGAGGTGACTCCGCCGTGGAACTCTCCCGGAGCGATGAAGCCGTCCCCGAGGCCCGCGCCGCTGCCCGAGCCATGACTCGTTTGGCCAGCCGAGCTTCCCGTCACCGTCGTTCCAGTCGCCGATGTTCCCGTCGCCGATCTCAGAGCCTTCTTGACGCCATGGGTCGCGGTCGCCTCGGCTGTGGCCATGGCGACCGTGCCGAGCAGGACGGCGTCGACCGGCATGACCCGACCGCCGTGATTCAACGCCCATCTGCCGGTCAACATTTCTGCCGCACGTTCGGGTGTCCCGATACCGCCACCGACACAGAGAACGACGTTGGAGCGGGTGCGGATCTGGTGGTAGCTGCCTAGCAGAAGGTCCTCGAGGTCGACCCATGAATGGTGACCGCCGGCGGTCCCACCCTCGACGTGCATGAACACCGTGTGACGTGGCGCCGCATCGGCGATGGCGAGCACCTGGCGGATCTGCGCCGCGGTCCCCGGCTTGAACGCGTTGCACCACATGTCGAGTCCGGCCAATTCGTCGAGCAGCGCGACCGCGTCATCGACTTCGGGGATTCCGGCCGAGACGGTCACACCACAGATCGGTGCACCGGCGCGACGGGCTTCCTGGACCAGCCGTGTGCCCCCCAGATGCAGGTTCCACAGGTATGGGTCCAGGTGCAGCGCGTTGAACACGATTTCCTGGCCGGGGTCGAGAAGCTCACCGAGTTCGACGAGTCGTTCAGCGAAGATCTCGCGGGTGACCTGACCGCCACCGGCGAGCTCGGCGAGAAACCCGCTATTGGCCGCGGCGGCGACAATCGGTGCGTCCACCGTCGTTGGAGTCATGCCGGGCAAGACCATCGGCGAACGACCAGTCGCCCGGGTGAAGGCGTTCTCAAGTCTGATCTGGCCACCCGGAACACGGACCACCGTCGGCGCATACGACTCGTAGGTCCGCTCCGGCTGCTGTGGCGTCGCTCCGGCTGTTACCAGCTTGCGCCTCGCCGACTCGTCGCTCAGGGCCAACACCCGCGCACCCGAACCGCGCACGCCGGCCTCGGTCAGCTTCGCGATGCCATCGCTCGGGCCCAGGTCAAGGATCCAGTCAGCAGGGCGCGTTCCCAGGGAGCCGTCGGCGAGGCCCGACACCGTCTGGTACCAGTGGCTCGAGTTCGTGAGCATCGACGCGACCAAGGCTTCGGTCACATCCACACCGCGTGCGAACGGTGCCGGTCCCGCCGGGTTCAACACCTCGAGTCCCTCAGCCGGGATCACGCAGGCAACATCGGAGGCGCTGAGTGCGTCCATCAGTGACGCCGTGACCGCGCCGAGCATCGGGTGGTGACAGGGAGCCGAGACGGCAAGTGGTTCCCAGACCAGACGGGTACCACTACGGCTCTCGGCAATGTCATCAGCCAGCACACGGCGCGCACCCTCCAACGATGCGGGAGAACCCGAAAGAACGGCCCGGTAGGGACCGTGGTGGAGCGCTATTCGGGCCGACTCCCTGGGTGCCAGAGCGAGTTCTCCGCGGGCCGGATCCCCATCCAGCTGGGCAAGCAGGTCCGCGATGCGGTCGGTGCGCATTCCGGCGACAGCGACCATCGGCGTCCCGGCATCCTGATTTCCACCGAGCGCCGAGCTCAGCTCGGACAACGCCACCGATTCTCCAGATGCACCCACCACGTGGCCCAGGTGAACCGCCACCTGGAGGAAGGGAAGCAGTGCGTCCTCGTCGTCGAGTCCTCGCGGGTCTGAGGCGACCGCCCCGGCGGCGAGAATCCCTCCCGAGTGCCCGGTGACGGCAACAATCGAGCCGTTCTCGACCGCACTCCACAACCCGTCCTCCCACGCCTCCCGGTATGCCAGTAGCTGGGTCAACAACACCCCCGGCATCGACAGGGGAAGCGCCGCCAGTTCCGCAGCCGATGGCACGTCACCGGAATCGGCCCATCGCAGCGGGTCGAAGCCTCTTGACGATGCGCCGAGGTCGCGAACCGCTGGCGAGGCGGCGATGTCAGCGATCATCTCGGCCCAGCGTTGGGCCTTCGGGCGCAGCCAGGAGCGCCGATCCAGAATCGCGGTGAGGTCCTCCCACCATGGCCAACCCTGCCCTGCGAAGGTAAGCGCGGCTGTGGCCGATCCCACCGACAGCCGGTGCACGAGCGAACCGGCAACCGGCTCCCGTGTCACGAATCGGGGCGCGGCGAAGCTGGGCGTCAAGGTCGACACCGTCATGAAGTTCTCCATATGTTTCGGGTCTTGGCGCGGCTGCGGTTGCCGCTCCGAGTTGTGACTGCCCAGGACCCGTCCAGTTACCTGAAACCTCTAAGTTTCCGTTGGGTAACCGTAAGTGACTGTGGGGTAGCCCAGAGTTACCAAGGAGTAACCGATTCTCGGCGAAGGGTCCGACGGGAACCGCCCGGGGCGAATCCACGGGTCGAAGGTTAGAACGGAGGTAATTGGTCCATATCGAAAGCGACAGCGGGCGAGAGGAGATTGACATCGTTGTCGAGCTGCCCGGCGGGAAACTTATTGCGATAGAAGTCAAAGCGTCAGCGGCTCCAACCAACAATGACGCCAAACACCTTCGATGGCTGCGAGATCGGTTCCCAGAGCACTTCCTCGTCGGTGTCGTGTTGCACACGGGACCAGACGTGATTCGACTCGATCAGTCGATCTTGGCTGTACCCATTTGTGCCTTCTGGGGCTAGAAACCTCGAACGAGACGTGCACGCCTCGAATGCTGCCGATGTCGTGAGCGTCGGTCTGGGAACACAGACTTCAGAACCTCAGACGTTGCGTCTGTAGCTGCGCTTGCGCTTGATTCGAAAGCCCCGCGAACCGACGAAGCCGCTCAGCCGAAGGTGCCGCTCGAACTGGTCGACGTGATTTCGATGCCGGCTCGTCCCGACACCACCCGGAACGACGCAATGGTCCGCGCCTCGGCGTCTTCATGCGTCGTGTCCACGGCACGCACGGCGAAAGTCGTCTCCTCGGGTGTCACGTCGACGGTGACCCAGCCCTGATCGATGAGGTTGAGGTAGCGCATCTCAGGGTTCTGTCCGACGATCCACTGCTCGCCCACCCGGATCAACTGCTCTGCGGCCTCAGGCGGCAACTCGCCTAGGTACGCCTTTCTGACATCAGGGTCGGCGGTGAGCGACCCGGCCACCACATCGGTGGCCGTCACCGGTGAGTTGCTGTCGGACCGCAGGTCAGAGGCCATAGCAATGTGCGTATGTGCCGAGCAGAACATGGTGTTGTCGATCCCGCGCTCCCCGAGGAACTTGAGCAGGTCGCGGCGCTCGGTGCGGTAGTTGTCCCAAGCCTCGTTGGGCGCATAAACACCTGCGTCGGGCGGCAGGCTGGGGTCGAGTCCACGCAGCCATTCGAGATCCAACAACTTCCAAGGATTGATGTTGTAGGGATTCCCGATCACACGCCACGCTGCCGTCGACGAAGCGAGGCCTGAGGTGAACCAGTCGTACTGCTCCGCACCCAGGGTGGAGCGGGTCGGGTCCCACGCGCTTTCCATCACCGGTGGGTCGCGATGGGCACGAACATCGATCATGAAAATGTCCGCTAGTGATCCCCACGCAAAGGCACGCTGCGGCTGGCGATCGCCCCCATCCAGGACGGGCTGGTTCTCGTACCAGGCCTGTTTGGCGTTCGAGAACCGGGGTTCCGGCATCGTCTTGTCGACGCCATTGACGAACTCTCCGTCATCCCACATGGCGACAATCGGCACCTGGGCGTGCAGATCACGGAGAAGGCTCTGTTGATGCCAGCGGCGGTAGCGGCCCCGGTAGTGATCGAGAGTCTGCGTGCCGGTGTCGGACACGTAGATGTAGTCACCCAGGTGCATCAGGAAGTCGACGCCCTCCTCAGCAATCCTGCGATGTGCCACGAACCAGCTGTGGTCGTTGATCTGCTGACACGATGCGAAGGCGAACCGCAGGTGGTCGGGCGACTGTTCCGGTGCCGGCGCCGTGCGTAGCCGACCGACCCGACTTGCGCCGCTTGCCGTCTCGAACCGGTACCAGTACCAGCGGTCAGGTTCTAGACCGGCAACACGCAGCGCAACGGTGTGACCCGTCGCTGAGCTGGCCGTGACGACACCGCCGGCACGGATGACGTCCAAGTCAGGACCGTCACCAACCATCCAGGTCAGCTCTTGCTGACCGCCTCCCGCGGGTGGCAGTACGCGGGTCCAGATGACCGCGCCGTCGGGTGCCGGGTCACCGGCCTTCACGCCGTCGGGAAAGAGACCCACCTCAGGGCTGCCGGGCGGCGGTGGCGTCGGCTCAGCCCCAGGTCCAGGGGCGCAAGCGCTGGCGACAATCGGTATGGCCCCAGCAACGGCCAAGGCCGCGAACAACTCACGTCGCGACATTCCGCGACTGTCCCCTGCGACTACCGCTACCTCTGCCATCCGTGCACGGTACGACCAAGCCGGATCGCTCGCAATAGGCCTGATTCCCAGCATCGATCCGTCCAAATCGCGCGCCGCACTGGGTGCCGGTTCGAGCCATCGCCGTTACCGGTTCAGGCTCACCGCCGGATTGCAACACGCATCTATCAGACGTTGCGTCTGTAGCTGCCTCCGACCTCGAAGAGCGTGTCGGTGATCTCGCCGAGGCTGCAGTGGCGGACGGTGTCCATGAGCACTTCGAACAGGTTGTCACCGGCGAGCGCCGCGTCGCGTAGACGTGCCAGCGCTGCGGGCCGCTCTGCCGCGTGGCGGGACTGGAAGTCACGCAACCGGTTGAGCTGGTCACGCTTCTCGTCATCGTCGGAGCGAGCCAACTCGACCGTCGGCGGGGCGTCGTCATGGTCAGGGCTGATGAACGTGTTGACGCCGACGATCGGCAACGACCCGTCGTGCTTGCGGTGCTCATAGAGCATTGACTCGTCCTGGATCCGACCTCGCTGATAGCCGGTCTCCATAGCGCCCAGAACTCCCCCACGGGTACTGATCCGATCGAGTTCGACCAGCACCGCTTCCTCGACCAGGTCGGTGAGTTCATCGATGATGAAACTGCCCTGCAACGGGTTCTCGTTCATCGCGAGTCCCCACTCGCGGTTGATCACCAGCTGGATCGCGAGCGCCCGGCGCACCGACTCAGAAGTCGGGGTGGTCACCGCCTCGTCATAGGCGTTGGTGTGGAGGCTGTTGGCGTTGTCGTAGATCGCGCACAGCGCCTGAAGGGTCGTGCGGATGTCGTTGAACGCCATCTCCTGAGCGTGCAGGCTCCGGCCCGAGGTCTGCACGTGGTACTTGAGTTTCTGCGAACGCTCGTTGGCGTCATAGAGGTCACGCATCGCGACCGCCCAGATACGACGTGCCACTCTGCCGAGCACGCTGTACTCGGGGTCCATCCCGTTCGAGAAGAAGAAACTGAGGTTTGGCGCGAAGTCGTCGATATTCAGACCTCGGGCCAGGTACGACTCGACATAGGTGAAACCGTTCGAAAGCGTGAACGCCAGCTGGCTGATCGGGTTCGCGCCGGCCTCGGCAATGTGATACCCCGAGATCGAAACCGAGTAGAAGCTGCGCACCTGATGCTCGACGAACCACTCCTGGATATCAGCCATCACGCCGAGCGAGAACTCGGTCGAGAAGATGCAGGTGTTCTGGCCCTGGTCCTCCTTGAGGATGTCGGCCTGAACCGTGCCCCGCACATTGGCGAGCACCCAGGCCCGAATTTCCTCGGCCTCATCGGCAGTCGGCTGACGGTCGTTCTCAGCGACGAAGGCATCGATCCGCTGATCGATCGCGGTGTTCATGAACATCGCCAGGATCGTCGGAGCCGGCCCGTTGATGGTCATAGACACCGAAGTGGACGGGTCACAGAGGTCGAACCCGGAGTACAGCACCTTCATGTCGTCCAGGGTCGCAATCGACACACCCGAGTTGCCGACCTTGCCGTAGATATCGGGACGCTCGGCCGGATCGAAGCCGTACAGGGTCACGGAGTCGAAAGCGGTGGAGAGGCGGTTGGCGGGCTGACCCTCCGACAGCATGTGGAACCGACGGTTGGTGCGAGCGGGGCCGCCTTCGCCTGCGAACATCCGGGCCGGATCTTCGTTCTCGCGCTTGAAGGGGAATACCCCTGCGCTGAACGGGAAGGAGCCCGGCAGGTTCTCGGAACGCAGCCAGCGCAACAGGTCCCCGTGGTCGGTGAAACGGGGCAGGGCGAGCTTGGGGATATGGGTGCCGGATAGCGACTCACGCGTCGGTCGGTCATCGCCGCTCAGCGCCTCGGCACGGGCCGGCCACGCTGCGAGCAACTCGGCGTCGGCCGGGGCGAGAGCCTTCGCCGTCTCCGTCGCGAGTTCGGCAACATCAATGCTCGGCAGCTGACGCTCGGCGAGCAGTTCGGCGGTGTTGTTCAGTTGTTGCAACCGGCTGGCGGTGGCTGACTGAACCGCAGTTTCGGCGTGGTACTTGTGGACGGTTTCAGCGATCTCTGCGAGATACCTACTGCGAGCCGACGGCACTATCTGGCTGAGGTGGGTGGAGGCCTTGACGTCAACCTGGGGCAGCGCGCCCGGCGAAGCATCCAGGCCGTGCTTCTGTAGTTCGGAACGCAAGAACTGGTAGAGCGCGGTCACGCCGTCGTCGTTGAAGCGCGAGGCGACGGTGCCGAACACCGGCATGTCCGACGGCGACAAGGTGAACGCCTCACGGTTGCGGATCATCTGGCGAGCCACGTCCCGCATGGCGTCCTCAGCGCCCCGCCGCTCGTACTTGTTGATCGCGACGGCGTCGGCGAAGTCCAACATGTCGATCTTCTCGAGCTGCGAGGACGCTCCGAACTCGGGGGTCATGACGTAGAGCGACGTGTCCGCGTAGGGCACGATCGCAGCGTCACCCTGGCCGATGCCGGGGGTCTCGACGATGACCAGATCTGCGCCCCACGCCTTGGCAGCGTTCAGCACCGACGACAGGTACGAAGGCACTTCGCTCTGGGTCGAGCGGGTGGCGATGGAGCGGAAGTAGATCGTGGGGGTGTTGATCGAGTTCATCCGGATCCGGTCCCCGAGTAGCGCTCCGCCACCCCGCCGACGGGTCGGATCGATCGCTATCACCGCGACCTTGACCTTGTCCTCCTGGTCGAGACGCAGACGGCGCAACAGCTCATCGGTCAGCGAGGACTTTCCAGCACCACCGGTTCCGGTAATCCCGAGCACCGGCACTTCGCGGGACTGGGCCACCTGACCCAGCTGTTCGACGATTCCGTCTGGAACGGTGCCCTGTTCGAGTGAGGTGATCATGCGTGCCAGGCCGTTGACTGAGCCACCTAGAACGTCGCCGAGCAGCGACTCAGACTCCGCCGGGGCGACCGCAAGGTCGACATCACACTCGGCGATCATCGAGTTGATCATCCCGACCAGGCCCATTCGCTGGCCGTCCTCGGGTGAGAAGATCCGAGCGACTCCGTAGTCGTGCAGTTCGGCGATCTCCTCTGGGACGATAACTCCGCCACCACCGCCGTAGACGCGGATGTGGCCCGCCCCTCGCTCCAACAGACTGTCGATCAGGTACTTGAAGTACTCGATGTGGCCACCCTGGTAGGAGCTGAGCCCGATGCCCTGGACGTCCTCCTGGATTGCGGCCGTGACCACCTCGTCGACCGAACGGTTGTGGCCCAGGTGTACGACCTCAGCACCTTGCGACTGCAAGATGCGTCGCATGATGTTGATTGCGGCGTCGTGGCCGTCGAACAGGCTGGCAGCGGTCACGAACCGGACGGGATTGGTTGGTTGGTGAAGCGTCGGCTTGTCAGTCATCTTGGTCCCCTGAAGCCGAGTTTCTCGACCTTTTGCGAATTAGTTGGACGTCAACATAACTATAGCTACTCACCCTGGGTGACGTGAGGTCGAGCACCCCGGCGCCTGTCTGTGACAACTCATCGAGCCGGTAGGGTCAATGTCATGTCAGAGGGAAAGGTGCCGCTCGCCTTCGATCCAATCGCCGAGGCACACCGTCAGTGGGGAGTACACGGCTGGGACAAGGCCGCCGACGGCATGGCGATAGTCACGTCAATCATCAGGGTCGAACAGATCCTCCTCGGTCAGATCGACTTGGTCCTGAAGCCCTTCGAGTTGACCTTCGCCCGCTACGAGTTGCTCACCCTGTTGAACTTCTCCCGACAGGGGGCGCTGCCATTGGGCAAGATCGGCGCACGACTCCAGGTTCATCCGGCAAGTGTCACCAACGCTGTCAATCGTCTCGAGAAGGACGGCTTGGTGGAACGGGTAGCTCACCCCGATGACGGTCGCACCGTGTTGGCGACCCTGACGCCTTCCGGCAGAAGCCTGGCGCTCAAGGCCAGCGACGCGCTCAATGAGCAGGTCTTCGAAAGGATCCATCTTGATCCCGAGGACCAGGCCGTTCTGTTTCAGATTCTCTACCGCTTCCGCCAGAACTCCGGTGATTTCGACTGACCTATGGCTACTAACCGCCACGACAGTCGCTTCGACGATGGGCCGCAACATGTCCCAGATCACGCACTGGGCTCGGATAGCCACGAGCTCGAGGACTCAGCCGGCGTTTCCCAACGCGCGGTCGGCGACGCCCTCGGAGGCGCTCGCCACTATGACGACCTCACTGATTACGAGCAGGCTGCTGTGCGGGCGGAGTGGGTAGATCGCATTGCGGAGCGACGGGACACTATCAACATTGCTGCGGCCCTCAATGCGGAAGGCCGTCCTTACGCGACCATCGACGATGACGGCAACCTCGTGATTCACAACAGTGAACCTGGCCTACCTGGCTTCCGGATGTAATCCGCGCCGCGGGGAGCGACGTCGCCTCAGGGAGCGACTGAGCCGTAGTCCGCAAAGCCAGACGGGTCGTGGCGTCCGAATGTGCCGAGTTCGAACAGTCCCCAGCCTTCCTGATCGCCGATCTTTGCGTAGGCAACGTGGTCCAACAGCCCGAACGGAATCATCGACGAGACCTCGGGCTCGGTGATGTCGATATCGACACCCTCGACCCAGTCGCGTCCCTGCCAAGACCCGTGGGACCACGAACCGCCGTAGCCGGTCCCGGCATTGAGGGCGACGAATCCGCGTGTCTCGACCTCGATGGTAAGCGGAGTTCCGTCGGGCTCGGTCAGGTGGATGGTCGCACCCTCGGGATGGCGGGTTCCGGATGTGTAGTGGACATCAATCCGCGGCCAACCGAGTTGCTCGGGGCGCTTGCCGGACTCCGCTGGCCAAATCCGCAGCGCGTCGTTCAGCACACGGTGGCCATCGGGGTCCTCCTGGACGATCACCATGATCATGAAGTCATCGAAGCGCAGGGGAACATAGTTCCACCAGAAACCCTCGATCGGCTCGGCCGCCGCCCGACCCGGTGCGTCCGGCTCCCCGACCGGCCTTATTCCCCAGGAACGGTCACGGGTGCCCAGCCACGTCTCGGGGTCAACCGCGTAGGTGGTCCCGTCGACCCGAAGTTCGCCCTCCCAGGTTCCGACCTGCGCGAAACGCTGCGCGTCGAGCAGAACCCGTGGACCCGAACGCCAGATGTGTGGCGCCTCATCCACTGCTGGGAACGAGCCCTCCCAGGTCAGATCGAAACCGACACCATGGTCGTCACCGTCACAAATCACTCGGATCCGCTTGAGCGGCTCGATGATCTCCATCCGGAATGGCCCGACTGCTGGAGCCATCCGGTCGGTGCTGTCCTCGAGTGCGTCCGAGGCCCGCACCGTGATCTGACGGTCGCCGGTCCTGACAGTCACGTATGCGTCGATGACACCCAGGTTCGGGTAGATGCCCAGGCCGAACAGCGCGAACGGATCGCCGTTGCGGCCGTGCGCATTGAAGTAGTACCGGTCATAGGCGTTCGGGTCGGAAGACACCACATGGGATATCGACAACGGAGCCTGATGGATCGGGAACTCATCGAGTGGGTGCGGCACGAATCCTCCGGTACTGGCTGGCCCGACAACTGCGACGTGTGACATCGGGCTTTGGAACTGCCTTGTCTACCAGTCGGGCAGGTCTCTGACTGCCAGCGGTCAAACAGCACCTCTGGCAGCCGGTCGAGAGCCACCGTTCTCCGGCCGCCGGCCGCTGGCCGATAGTGCCGCTCAGACGAACAGGCGACGAGCTCCGGCTGTGACCACGGTGCAGCGCCCGGGGATGGTGCTGAGCCTTTCGAGCGCGTAGAACTCGGCGATCGCCAGGGCATCGTCAGAATCCCGGCCATGAGAATCCCGACCAGAAGACTCCGGGCCGGCAGAATCGCGTTCAACCGCCCGCCTGGCCAGGAGCCAACCGCCGACCAGATCTCCGAACACCGCTAGGAACGCGGTTGCTCCTGCCAGAGCGTCTTCCCGGCCCGCGTGATCGGCCTGGAGCCGCTCACGCAACCAGATCGTTGCGTCTCGAACGGCTTGTACAGCTTCGGTCAGACGCCCACCGAGCACCGCCCAGTCGCCGCCCCGGCCATTGATCCCGTCAGCAAGGTCATGCATCTCGGCGAGCAGTTCGGCCATGACCTCGCCGTCCCGCATGGGCAGCTTGCGGCTGATCAGATCTATCGCCTGGATGCCGTTTGTCCCCTCGTAGATGGGTCCGATCCGAGAATCCCTGAACCGTTGCGGAGCTCGGGTCTCCTCGATGAAGCCCATACCGCCGTGTACCTGCACTCCGAGCGACGCGATCTCGACTCCCAGGTCCGTCGTCCATGCCTTGGCGATGGGTGTCAGAAGTTCCACCATCTCCTGTGATCGCTCCCGGATCTCCAGCGTCTCGCCGGATGCAGCCAGGTCGGTGTGGAAAGCGGTGTCATAGATGACAAGGCGCATGGCGTCCAAGGTCGAACGCATGAGCGACAGCATCCGTCGGACGTCGGCATGCTGGTCGATAGAAACCGGTCCACCACCCGGACCGCTGGTCCCCTGACGACGCTCGGCTGCGAACAGTCGACTTTCGGAATAGGCGGCCTCGCCGACCGACAGCCCCTGAAGGCCGATCGACAGGCGGGCCGGATTCATCATTGTGAACATCGCACGGATTCCACCGTGTTCCGGACCAACCAGTTCGCCGACCGCTCCGTCAAGTTCGATGACGCAAGTCGGACTGGCATGAAGGCCCATCTTGTGTTCGATCGAGAGGCATTTCACGCCGTTGGGCTCGCCCGGTCGACCATCTGGTCCCAGCCGGAACTTGGGCACTACGAACAGCGATAGGCCCTTGGTCCCCTTGGGAGATCCCGGTGTACGCGCAAGCACCATGTGCACGATGTTGTCGGTCATGTCGTGCTCGCCCCACGAAATGAAGATCTTCGTTCCGTGCAGTGACCAGGTGCCGTCGTCGAGTGGTTCTGCCGAGGTGCGGATTGCTCCTACGTCGGACCCGGCATCCGGCTCGGTGATCTGCATCGTCCCATTCCATTCGCCGGTCAGAAGCTTTGGAAGGTAGGTCGCCTGCTGAGATTCGGTACCCCAGCGGGTCAGCAGCTCTATCCCGCTCTGGGTGAGCGACGGACAGAGGGAAAGACCCATGTTTGCGCTGGCAAAGATCTCCTGAAGGGCAGTGCCGACCAGACGCGGGAATCCTCCGCCGCCCTCCTTGGCTGGGAACGGGACCGCCCCCCAGCCGCCTGCGACGAACTGTCGGTAGGCCTCGCGGAACCCGGGAGGGGTGGTCACCGAACCGGTCTCAGCGTCGTAAACGTTGCCAACCCGGTCGCCGATCTGATCGGTGGGGGCGACTACCTCATCCATGAATCGCACGAACTCACCAACGGCCGCTTCGACGGTGTCGCGATCCACCTCGGCGAATGCCTTCAGCTCCAGCAGTTCACCAAGGCCGATGTCGTCGAGTGCCTGCATGGTCAGTTCGGTTCGGGAGCGCTCCTGATGGCGCGGTCGCTCATCCGCGGACCGCGACTCCGGCAGCGGCGACATCGTGGCGGCAGCGCTCGCGGCGGTGGTGGAGGCGTTAGCGGTGGTGGAGGCGTTGGCGGTGGTGGCGGCGTTGGCGGCGGTCATTTTACGTACTCGTAGAATCCGCGGCCCGCCTTGCGACCGAGTAGGCCAGCTTCGACCATCCGACAAAGCAACGGGGGCGGAGCGTAGAGCTGCTCCTTGAACTCCTCATATAGCGATTCGGCCACAGCCATAGTGGTGTCCAAACCGATCAGGTCAGTCAGGGCCAACGGGCCCATCGGGTGGGCGCATCCCTCGATCATTCCCTGATCGATGTCCTCGGCCGTGGCGAAGCCAGATTCGAACATCCGTATGGCCGACAACAGGTACGGGATCAGCAGGGCGTTGACGATGAATCCAGCACGGTCGGTGGAGTTGATGACCTTCTTGTTCAGCACCTTCGACACGAGCTCGGTCGTGGTGTTCAAGGTCTCTTCGTTCGTGAGAAGTGAGGTCACCACCTCGACCAGCGCCAGCACCGGGACTGGGTTGAAGAAGTGCAGTCCGATGACCCGCTCCGGTCGGGACGTTGCCATCGCAAGCTTCATGATCGGGATCGATGAGGTGTTGGAAGCGAGAATCGCATCCGGATTGTCGGCGAGCACCTTGTCGAGCATCTTGAACGTCTCGACCTTGCGCTGTTCGTCTTCGTTGACGGCCTCGATCACCAGTTGCCTATCCGCCAGTTCGCTGCCGTCCACGGTGAATCCGATGTTCGCCAAGGCCGCCTTGCCGTCGACTTCAGAAAGCTTGCCCCTTCGTTCTGCGTTGCTCAGGGACTTCTCGATACGGGCACGACCGCGTTCCGCAGCAGCCTCATCGGCCTCCAGCACCATCACGTCCAACCCGGCTCGGGCGAACACCTCGGCGATTCCGGAGCCCATCAGACCGCAGCCGACAACGCCGATCCGCTCGATGGCAGGTCGATCAAGGGTGGCTACTGATGCGCTGGTTCCAGTGGCAGTTTCATTCGAGTTCTTGGTCACGTCATCATTTTAGTTGGATGTCCAACTTGTTTGTAGTCACTTGGGGGGTTTTTAATAGCTGGACCCGGTCGGTGGGTAGAGTCCGCAAGGTTGGCAACGATCCAGGAGCAGCCAGTTGGGTGACATAGGAATCCCGAAGCTGGCCGGTCCAGATGCCGCAAAGATTCACTCCCAACGCTGGCTGACCCTCGCGGTCCTGTGCCTGAGCCTGGTCCTCATCGTGGCCGCAAATTCCTCGTTGAACGTGGCACTGCCCGACATTCAGGAACGCATCGGCTCAAGTCCGGCAGCGCTTCAATGGATCGTCAACATTTACGGACTGGTCTTCGCCGGACTGCTGTTGCCCGCTGGAGCCCTTGCCGACAGATTCGGTCGCAAGACAGCACTCCAAGGCGGCCTGCTTCTGTTTGCGCTCGCTTCCATCTGGGCGTCATACGGCAGCCAAACCTGGCATCTGCTGGTGGCGCGGGCCGTGATGGGAGTGGGTGCTGCGTTCATCATGCCGGGAACACTGTCGGTCCTCTCGAACGTCTTCGGTGACCCCAGGGAAAGGCGTAAGGCAATCTCGATCTGGGCCGGGTTCGCTGGCCTGGGTGGGGCGCTGGGAACAGTGCTCTCAGGAGTTCTCCTGATCAGTTCGGACTGGGCTTCAACGTTCCGGATCAACGCTCCCATCGCCTTCGTCGCGCTGATCGCGGGACTCTGGCTGGTCCCCAACTCGTCGGATCCATCCGAGGCGACCATCGACCCTCCGGGAGTGCTGCTCGCCGTGTCGGGAATGGCCGCCCTGCTCTACGCGATCATCGAAGCGCCGACGTATGGCTGGCTGAGCGCACAGACGCTGATCGTGCTCGGGGTTGCCGTTGTGCTGCTCGGGCTCTTCGCCTGGTGGGAACTGCGTTCGGACCACCCCATGTTGGATGTCAGGCTGTTCCGCAATCGATCCTTCGCCCTCGGCTCCTCGACGATCACCCTTCAATATCTGGCCATGTTCGGCCTGTATTTCGCGCTGGCTCTGTACTTGCAACTGGGCCACGGTTATTCGGCGCTCGAGACCGCGCTGATCGCCCTTCCCATAGGTGTCTTCGCGATGATCGGAGCGCCGCTCAGCTCGATGAACGTCAACAGATTTGGATCTAGGAAGGTTGTCGGATCCGGCCTGCTGCTATCCGGGTCGGGACTTCTGGTGCTGGCCTTCACAGCGTCGTCGACGGTCAGTGTCGGGCTGATAATCGTCGGCTTCTCGATGGTCGGGCTTGGTAACGGGCAGACGACCGCCCCCTCGACGACGCTGATAATGAACTCGGTACCGCGGGCCAAGTCGGGCGTCGGTTCTGCGGTCAACGATCTGTCGAGAGAGCTCGGCGGAGCGCTCGGGATCGCGGTCTTCGGTTCGCTCCTCACCTCGGTATATCGATCCGACATAGCGCGGCGGCTCGTCGACTTGCCCCAATCGGTCCGTGACAACGCGCAGGCCTCGATCGTGTCGACGTTCAACGCGGCCGACGCGGTCGCCAAGTCAGGTGACCATGCGACCGCCGCCTTCATCTCCCAACAGGGCAAGGAGGCATTCAGCCATGCATTCGGACGTACCGCGCTCTACGCATCCGTCGTGATCCTCTTGAACGCCGCCATCGTCTGGTCGCTCCAGGAGCGCCACAAGCCGGTCGACGTCTAGCTCCCGAGGGCTAGGCCCTTGACCCGGTTGAGCCCTACGCCGAATCGCCCCGCGACCGCCATGGCGGCGTCCCGACGACTCGAACCACCGTCGATTGCAACTCCTAGGGCCGCGAGCAGTTGTTCGTCGCTGACCTCCTCGGGTTGGGGAGCCGCTTCGACAACGACGACATACTCGCCCCGGGGAGCCACCAATTCGCTGTGGGCGAGGGCCTCTGCCAGGGAACCCCGGAAGGTTTCCTCGTGCAGTTTCGTGAGTTCGCGACAGAGCGCGACTCCGCGTTCTGGACCCAACGCGTCGGCCAGGTCTGCCAGTGTCCTGATCAAACGGTGCGGCGCTTCGTAGAGCACGATCGTGCGCCTCTCCTCGGTCAACTGGGCGAGTCGCGACTGCCGCTCCGCTCCTTTGCGGGGCAGGAATCCTTCGAAAACGAATCGGCCCGTCGCATCCAGCAGGCCACTTCCCACCAGCGCCACCGCCCCGGCGAAAGGCCCGGGGATCACCTCGATCAGGACGTCAGCTTCAGCTGCCGCCTTCACTATCAGCGCACCGGGATCTGACAGGCCGGGCATCCCGGCATCGCTTGCAACAGCAATGACTTGCCCGTCGACAGTTATCCGCCTGATCAACTCCGAGGCGGTCGAGTGTTCGGTGTGCTCATCAAGGCGGACGAGCTTCGGCGCCCGGATACCCAAGTGTTGGAGCAAGCGGCCCGTCCGTCTGGTGTCTTCACAGGCGACGACATCCGCTGCTGCGAACGCTTCGGCCGCGCGGGGTGGCAGGTCACCAAGGTTGCCGATCGGCGTGCCCACCAGGACCAATCGAGCAGGCCCTTCACCCACGGCAAGGACCGTCCAGCGTTGCGGTCAAGGTCGTCAACGAACTCAACGAATCTCCAAGGTGTCACCGCAGCGCAGGGACCACTGCCGGAACGCACCGGCGGGCGCCTCGATGGCCGATCTCGCCTTCAATACGGGAAGTGTCACCCGGTTGGGCGATAGTGCGACGACCTTCAGGACGACACCCTCGGAGTCGCAGAAAGCTACGTCGATCGGAAACTGCATTCCTATTGAATGCACCGAGCGGGCCTTGAGCACGAAGACTCCGTCAAGCTCGCTGCGACCCAAGAGACCGCGTCGGCGATCCGCACGGGTGGCAGCAACTTCTGCGCTAGCAAGAACCTCTCCCTCGCGAGTCAGCCAAGCCATGACACATTTTCCCACGCGGACACCCGACGGGTTGTCACCGGGGCCGTCGGGGCTCAAACATCGGGCTCAGACATTGAAACGGAAGTCCATGAAGTTGACGCACATTCCGACTTTCGGCCGCTCGCTGACACCGGCTACAGGTGCCGGGTCACATCCATACGTTGGTGCAGAATGCGGATCACATCCACACTCACAGTGCCTTCGACACTTCCGCCCTCCACGGCATCACCGCCCTCGATGTAGAAGATCAGGTGACTGCCGATGCTGTAGCGACGATATCCCTCGCGAATATCGTCGCAGGCCCTTCCCCGATCTGGATCAGCAGCTATGCGCTCAACCGCTGCCCGGATCTCGGATATGTAGGTCTCAGCCTGGTTCTGGCCCCAGTTTTCCTGGGTGAAGTCCCAAATCGATGAGAGGTCTCGCTGCGCAGCGGGTGTGAGGCGGTACCTCTTCATGCCCTCTTCGACGCCACAAAGGCATCGAAGTCGAAGTCCTCTGGCTCGCCGCTCTCTTCACCAGCTGTGAGTGCGGCTCTTAGCGCCTTCAGATGTAGCTCCTGGTCCTCGAGCAGTCGGAGGCCAGCACGCACGACTTCACTGGCGGAGCGGTACCGTCCCGTCTCGACCTCTCGCGCAAGAAATCTCGCGAAGTGATCGTCAAGGCTGATCGAGGTGTTCTGAGCCATCGGGGCAGAATACCAAGGATTGGTAAAGATATGGCTGGACTTTGCCCAGCTGGCATCTCGGCCCTATTTCGCCCGATCTCACGGATCGATGCCCAGACAGTGCCGGGATCCAAGTGACTAAACGTTGAAGCGGAAGTCCATGACATCGCCGTCCTCGACGACATAGTCCTTGCCTTCGATCCGGGCCTTTCCGACCTCACGCGCCTTTGCCCACGAGCCGAGTTCCAACAGCTCGTCCCAATGGATCGTCTCGGCACGGATGAAGCCACGCTCGAAGTCGGTGTGGATGACACCGGCACACTGCGGCGCCTTGGATCCGGCCCGGAAGGTCCACGCCCGGGACTCCTTTTCGCCCGTGGTGAAGAAAGTCCGCAGGCCGAGCATCTGGTAGGCGGTGTGGAGGAATGCAGGGAGCGCACCGTCGCCGAGTCCGAGCGCTTCGAGCATCTCGGAGCGTGATTCCTCATCGAGCATCGCGGCCTCCGCCTCGAGCTGGATGCACAGCCCCATGACGCGTTCGGCGCCGTCCTTGCCGAATGCTTCGCGAACCGGAGCGAGATACGTCTCGGCATCCTCCAGTTGCTCCTCGTCCAGGTTCACTAGCGCAAGCGCCGGCTTGGCGGTCAACAGGAAGAACGGTCGCAGCAGCGCCCTCTGGTCGTCACTCATGTCGGAGCGGTAGATCGGCGTACCGGCTTCGAGCAGACCTATCGCTTCCTCCATCGCCGCGACTTCATCCGCCAGCGACTTGTCGGCCCGTGCGGCCTTACGGCGCTTGTCGACCTGCTTCTCGAGAGTCTCGAGGTCGGAATAGACAAGTTCGACCTCGAGGGTTTCGAGCTGGTCTACGGGATCGGAAGAGCCGGGCACGTCGGCATCGACGAACGCCCGCAGGACGAACACGATGGCGTCGACTTCGCGGATGTGGGCGAGAAACCGGTTGCCAAGACCTTCGCCCTGGGCGGCACCCTTGACGAGCCCGGCGATGTCGACGAACTGGACCGTCGCCGGAACGACCGTCTTGGTCTTGCTCATGACCGCAAGCTTCGCGAGGCGGTCGTCTGGAACTTTGGCAACACCGACGTTGGGATCGACCGTCGCGAACGCATAGGGAGCAGCCAGCGCACCCCCGCCGGCGAGCGCGTTGTAGAGCGATGACTTGCCGGCGTTGGGCAGGCCTACGAATCCGAATCGTTCCACTGTGACTTCCTAGATCGGGGGACCCGTACAAGGTAATCCGCCCGAGCAGATCGGCCCACAAGGGTCCCGGACCGGCAAACCGGCGACGCTCGGTTGGAGCGAAGGGTGGGAGTTCCGGTAGCCTGCCAGCCCTATGTCAAAGCGCACGCAGAAGAAGAAGGCCAACGTGCGACGCAAGAAGGCCAATCACGGCCGTAAGCCGAACGCGGGCCGCAACTCCTGATCCACCAATGCAGATCATCCCCCGGCCTTCCGGACCGGGGGATTTTGCGCGCCCAGCCTTGAGATCCCTACAGAATTCCCTCCCCGATATCTGAGCGTTCGCCTTGATCTGGATGAGCATCGGCCGAATTGGTGGGGATGTCATTGAACCCAAGTCAGCAAACTCTCGTCAGGCATGGTTCGCCGATCGTCTCAATAGTCCTTGCGGCGGTGTTTGTAATCGGGCTCTGTGCACCGGTCGGGGCCGCTCCTCCCCACCAAGAGAAGGTCCGAGCTGCCGCTGGGACGACGGTCGAGCGCATCTTTTATCAGCGCTTCAGCTCGACGAAGTGGCAACCCGAGAACTGCCCGTCGGACGCCAGGTACCACACCAACTACGGATGCGTTTCCGCAGACAACAACCTCAGCCTTGCCACCCTGCACTCCGCCAACCCAGATGGAAGTGACGAACAGGCGATCGAAATTGGATGCACCGGAGGTCTCGCTCTCTGGCTTGCCCCGAATCAGGGTGTGATCAAGACCGCGATCGACTCGACCAACGGCAAGATCTATTGGGAGAACGACTTCGAACCTGCGATCGCACGCTCGGATCTCGACGGCAGCAACTGCGAGATGGTCGCGAACGGCGGCTACTACGGGAAGGTCTCGATTGCCATCGATGGCGCCGGCAAGCACCTCTACAGCGTTCAGCACTCCACGCTTCGGCGAGTCGACACCGAGACTGGAACGGTAACGAACCTCACGTTCACCGGACTCGGAAGCTTCGTTCCCACATCCTTCACCGACATCACCGTCTCTGGAGACACTCTCTACGCGTCGCTAAACAATGTGGGCTCGCAAGGTCACATCATGGCAGTCACCTTGGACTCGGCGTCCACCGCGCTGGAAGCCTCACTGCTGGTGAGCGGCCCTCCGGGAGCCACCAGCGTTGCCGTCGATAGCGTGAACGACAAGATCTACTGGGCGACTGGAAGTTCGGTCAAGCGCGCGGACGTCAGTGACGGCACGAACGTTGAAACCATCGCCACGGGCGCCTACAGCTTTGCCGTCCCGTCGCCGACTCTGGACAGTTTGGTGATGGGTAATCGCTCTGGCGCACTCATGGTCACCGCCGACCTTGATGGACAGAATGCCGAGACCACGACCATGACCTCTGCTGTCATTCCGACTATTGGAGCAGTCCCGTCCTCAATCTCACCCCAGGTGGTCACGTGGTCTCCGACCACTGCCTTGACGACATCGCAGTCACCGTTCACACCGTCGGCTGCGACCACATCCGGCGACGGTGCCATCACCTATTCGGTCACATCCGCCGGGACCACTGGATGCACGGTGGACGGGACCACCGGCTCGCTGACCTTCACCGCCGCTGGCGAATGTCAGGTTCGAGCGACCGCAGCGGCAACGTCGGATTACTCGGAGGCGACATCGGATGCCACCTTCGTGATCACGACGGCCACGACACCGACGACTACGACGACCCCGCCTACGACGACGCCCACCACGGTTCCGAGTACCACATCGCCGGGTACCCCAGCGCCGAGCCCGGCCGATCCGACTTCAGCGGCTCCACTCACCCCGGCAGGGACGTCGAATGGAGGCTCGCCGACAGGAGCCACTTTCGGTGATGACTCAAGCTCGATCGTCGGAAACCGCAGCATCAATCAGGGCGGCACCGTGACCGTGTCCGGATGGGGCTTCGCCCCTGGCTCGTCGGTGGCGGTCTGGATGCACTCCTCGCCGACTCTGCTCACAACGGTGACTGCCGGAGCAGACGGAAGGGTCTCGGCCACTGTCACCGTCCCGAAGGATGCACAGCTCGGGGCGCACGAGATGAAGCTGGTCGGACAGGACACGGACGGTCAGCCTCTAACTCTGAGCCTGGCCCTGGACGTGACACCGATTGGCCAATTGGCCTTCACCGGCGGTGACTCAAGCCCGCTGCTCGCAGCCGGATTGGCTCTGATCGTGGCCGGTGCCCTGCTCAGCGAGTTCACCCGTCGGCGTCGCCTCGCCTGAGGCGCCGCTCCACTGGTAATGCCGGTTCCGATGCACCTGGCGACCTCGATTGCCAGGTGCATCGTCCGTTACTTCTTCAAACACCCATGCGGTGATGCGGCGGCAGGTCGCCACGTCCGATGGCATCGGCCCGGTTGTGCAACAACTCGGCCGTCTGGTCGAGGTCGTGGGCGATGATGAACCTGCGCGAACAGGCACCGTCGACCGCGAATTCGCCAAGCTCGCCGACGTTCGCCACCGGCGCCTCGGTGCCCAATGCCGCCGACACCCTTGCCCGCAGCGCCTCGAAGCTCATGCTCGCCCGACCGGTGCCTTCACCCACGCGTTGCAGGTGGTCCGGACGGTTGCGCGCAGCCGTGTAGAGACCGGTGTCCATCAGTCCGCCGGACGGATAGAAGACCGATGCCCGTATAGCGGCACCCTCGCTGATCAGATTCAGCTGTAGCGCTTCGACGAAACAACTGACGGCCGCCTTGGATGCCGCGTAGACCGAGGCGGTCGGTACCGGAGCGAACCCGCCGTCGCCAGAGGAAGTAACCACGACCTGTCCTGCCCGACCGCCGGCCAACATCCTCGGCACGAATTCCGAGACACCGATCCCGACGCCAAAGACGTTCACGCCGAAGCACCAGCGCCAGTCGTTGGGTTCCTGTTGCCACGGGAGTCCCCCACCCCCGGAAGTCACCCCGGCATTCAGGAACAGGAGATCGCAGCCTCCGTGGCGCTCCCAGACCGCGTCGGCCAGCGCCTTGACCGAGAGCTCGTCGCTCACGTCCACGACGTGGCCGCTTACGGTTGAGCCACTCCCCTGCTCCTTCTGAACGGCGGCCAAAGACGCGACTGTCTCGTCAAGCGCAGCCTTTTCGATATCTGCGATCACGACATGTGACCCACGCTCAAGGAGTGCGGCAGCCATGGCCCGGCCGATACCGCTCGCTCCCCCGGTGACTACGGCTACCGCTCCCGCCGGATCTATGGGGCCGGGCTCGGCCGGTGTTGGCTCAGTCTGTGTTGGCTCAGCCGGTGCGGTCCGGTCCTTCGAATCTGAGGCGTCGACCACGTCAGCCCTTCCACTCCATGCCGTAGTCGTCGAACCACCAGCGTGCTTCGCGGATCGCGTCGGGAGCGGTCCGAAGGTCCGGATCCTGGTTCAGGTCGCTCGGACGAGGTCCGACGCTGTCAGCGATCACCGTCAGCGCCGGCAAATCCAAGTCGTAGCACCGGACCGCGTTCAGCCCCAGCATCAGACGGGTGTCCTCGATCGAGACCTTCTGGAAATCCGTGCCGAGCCGTTCGGCGGTGTTGGGCCAACTGCCCTCCGGATGTGGATAGTCGGTGCCCCACATGAGCGCGTCGATCCCGTTGCGATGCCTCCGGCGGATCTCCTCGCGACTCATGGTCGACGCGCCGATGAACACGTTCGTCCCGATGTACTCAGACGGCAGACGTTCGATCAGTCCCTTGGTCTGCGAATTGAGCTTTTTGACCTTGGGGTTGGCACCAAAGGTGGTATCGGCCTTCCAGAGGAGGTCCCCCAACCACCAGGAACCGCACTCGACCGGCGCATACCGCAGGTTCGGATGACGATCGAACGCTCCTGACAGCAACAGTTGCCAGAGCGGCCGGTGGGTCCAGAAGGACACCTCCAGTACGAACTGCGCGATGTTCTCGTTGTAGGCGGGCCAGTCGCCCTCGCCCGAGTGGGTGTGCACGACAAGTCCAGCATCGGCGCACGCAGCCCACACCGGTTCATAGGACTTGTGGCCATACGACGGGTTGTCGTGCCACATGGTCGGAATCATTACGCCCTTGATCCCCGGCTTGCCGGCGAGCGATTCGATCTCTCGCACCGACTCGGCGACGTCGTGGATGATCGGGACCAGCGCCACGCCGGCACGGCGGGCGGGGCTTGTCGCACAGAACTCAACGAGCCAACGGTTGTGTGCCCGTGCTCCAGCGAAGGCGAGCTCAGGATCGGTGATCATTCCCGCCGACAATCCTGCCCCGAACGGTGGCGACTCCTGGCCCGTCACCGAGTCACCGTCGGCCAGGATCACCTCGGCCGAAATGCCGTCTGCATCGAGAGTCTTGTCCCGGATGTCGGGGTCGTAGGCACCCTTGAGGCCCTCGGCGTTGTCGCCCTCCCACTGGGCGACATACTCACCGTTCATTTCCTCGATGAGCCGGCGATGGTTGTGGCGCTCGGTGACCCATTGGTCGAACTGCGGGTGGAATCTGGAGTCGAGGTACTCACGGTACTCAGCGACCTGGAGGCCGGCGTGGGTATCGGAGGAGACGATCACGTAGGGGGCGTCGCTGGTATCGACACCTTCGAGCGGGTTGGGCATGTTGGCGTCCTCTGTAACGGTGTGCAAGAGTCTTGGACACTGTTACAGACTGCGCCACCCCGCCGCAAGGGGCAAGGATGAGGCAAGGGGCAAGGACGAGGACGTGACGAAGACCTACACCGGATCCGAGTCGAAACCGGGCTCCACCCGTCACGCCGGGTTGGACCGCAACGACGTGATAGCCGCGGCTCTGGCGATGGTGGAGCGGGGCGGCGGCGAGGCGCTGACGATGCGTGGCCTGGCCGCCGAACTCGGCGTGGCGACCACGACCATCTACTGGCACGTCGGCAACCGCAACGAACTGATCTTGGCTCTCGTCAAACGCCAGGCCGAACGCCAGGCGACAACTCCGGTCACGGGTGACTCGCCTCAGGAGCGCATCACGAGCGCATCGCTCAACATCTGGCGCAACGCGCTCGCCCACCGCAACGTGACGGCCTTGGCAAGCCAGGTTGGGGCAACCACACTGCTCGAACTGCCTCTTGAGATCGCACTGGTCGTCGAGCTCGAAGCCGCCGGGGTCACTGGCAAGGCTGCCCGCAACGGACTGCGCTCGATCCTCGGCTGCATCGCCGGGTTCCTCGTGGTTGCCTGGCGTCGTGAGGGCGCGGCCGAGGAGTTGCGGCCGAGCACGTTGTGGGCCGCGGTTGACGACGGGCACATCAGCGCCGAAACCAGGGCCGCGTTGGGCGAACCGGTGGACCTCGATGAAGTTGTTTACTCAACTATTGGTTCCGTGATCAGGGGGATACTCGAAAATGACTGAAGCGAAGGCGACAGAACCTGGACCGGGCAACCGCAGCCCTGGCGAAATCGGCTCCGGTGAACAGGGCTCCGGTGAACAGGGCTCCGGTGAACAGGGCTCTGCTGACCGAAGCCCCGGCGACCTGCTGGGACTGCCGAAGCTGATCATCCGATATCCGAGCGACCGGACGGCGATTGGAGCGCTGCTCCCGCCCGGTCTCGAGACCTACGGTGAACCCATCGTCCAGGTGAACTTCTACTGCGTGCCGGTCCACGGTGAGCCGGAGCACGGGGTCAGCACCAAGATTCCTGCACGCTTCGATGGGGTTGACGGCTGGTACTGCCTCGGCATCGGGATCGACCAGGAATCCGCGATCTTCGTCAGCCGTGAGACCAACGGTCAGCCCAAGTTTCCCTGCGACGTCAACTATGACCGCCTGGGCGCCGAGGTGCTTGCGAAGGCAACGCATCAGGGCACGACGTTTCTCTCCTACCGAGGCGCCAGCCGCGGCACCACGGTCCCCGACCCGGTCGAGAAGACCGACCGTGAATGGTGGATCAAGTACAGCCGGGCCATCGGCGGGGCCGAGGGATTCGACCTTCCTCCCCAGGTCGTCCAGGTAACGACATCTGGTGTGCCAACCCGCTCCGAGCGTCTCGACGGTGAACTGACTCTCAACGAAAGCGTCTGGGACCCGTACTACGCATTGCTGCCGATGCAGGGTCCGGCCACCGCCGAGCTGGTCACGACCCGCCATACCGGTCGCTCGATCGACGCCGTTGGAACGCTGGATCCCGTAGGTTTCCTACCGTTCGCCGACACCATCGGCGGTTCACGATGGCCCGGCGATCGGGGTGCCCCGAAGCGTCCACCACTGGCACTTGGAGGTGCACGATGACCGACCAGCTCCCGGCCGATACCACCCAAGCAGGCCAGCCCGAAGCAGGCGCCGCCCCGGCCCAGGCACAGAGCGCGACCGCCGGGTGGAACATGGTGATTCCGCAGACACGGCGACTCACCGACGCGGCGCGTGCCGGACACGCCAAAGCGCCGGCACCCGAAGACCTGGGCTACGAACTGGTCGATCGCCCACCGCCGCCACCAGTGCCGAACGGGTGGTACTCGGCGATGTTCTCGGCCGAGTTGCAACCGGGCCAGGTCGTGTCCTTCATAGCGGTCGAACGTCAGCTGGTCGCCTTCCGCGACGAATCCGGGCAGGCCCACGTGACCGGCGCCCTGTGCCCCCACATGGGAGCCCATCTCGGGGGCGGCAGCGTCCAGGAGGACACGATCGTCTGTCCGTACCACGGCTGGCGTTTCGACGGCGACGGCGCATGCGTCGAGATCCCCTACAGCAAGTCTCGGATTCCGTCGCGGGCATGCGTCCGCAGTTACCCGGTCACCGAACAAGCCGGCCTGTTGCTGTTCTGGTACCACGCCGGCGGAGCAGACCCACAGTACGAGGTCCCCAAGTTCGAAGAGGCCGACGATTCGGAATGGTCGGCGCCCCACGAATACAGGGGCGAATTGGTCGCGTCGCTTCAGGACATGGCCGAGAACAACGTGGACTACACCCACTTCTACTTCGTCCATGGCCGTGACGCGCTGGATGAGTCCACATCGAAGTTCACGACCGACGGGCCGTTCTCCCAGGTCATCGAGAGTTTCGAGGACCAGGGGTTGACCTTTACACGCTGGACGTGGGGTCCAGGCCTGGCACTGCTTCGGATACCGGAACTGGCGACGGTCATGACGACGACCACTCCGATCGACCGTCGCCATGTCCGACTGCTCTGGCATTTCTACTTCCCGAAGGGAGTCGAAGAGGTCGCCGACGAGATCATCGACGGAGTAGTGGGCGAACACGGGTTGGGTGCGGACGAACCGATCTGGCGGGACAAGGTGTTCAAGGAACGGCCGCTCCTGGTAAAGGGTGACGGTCCGATCGCAGAGTTCCGACGCTGGTACGAGCAGTTCTACGAAGGCAGCCGCGGCGAGTCGTAGGTGCTGAGCGGCCAGGGCTGATTGGCCAGGGCTGATTGGCAGCAGCTCTAGAACGACTCGCCGACAAGCTCCTCGGACTTCGCCCAGAGGGCTGAGGCAGTGTGGGGATCAAGGGCGTAACGCATCACCCCGGGCATCACGTTCGAGTCATCGATGACCGGCGAGACAGCGCAGTCCTCGCAGTAGCGGCCACCGATCTCGTCGGGGTCGGCGACGAAGCCTGCCCAGACAGAGGTCGCAGCGCCTTGAGGGACGGACTTCCACTCAAATTTCCGTGTCCCGCGGGCGGCAGACAGCGCGGTGATCGACTCGTCGGTCAGGTGGCGTCCGAGTTCGGTCGCGATTCCACCTGGGTGCACCGCTGTTGCCCGCACGCCACGGTCTCGCAGGCGCCGGTCCAGTTCGACGGCAAACAGGACGTTCGCAGTCTTCGCTCGCCCATACGCCACCCATTCGTCATAGGGCGTCCGCGCAAACCCCGGATCCTCGATGCTCACGTCGCTGAAGCGATGCCCCGCCGAGGACAGCATCACCACCCGAGCCGGTCCCGCCGATCCCGCCGACCCTTCCGGCCCTGACGACAGCAGCGGCATCAGACGGTTCACCAGAACGAAGTGACCGAGATGATTTGTGCCGAACTGGAGTTCAAAGCCGTCGGCAGTCACTCCCTGCGGGCAGGCCATGATCCCGGCATTCGCGATCAGCACATCGATCCGCTCGTGTCCATCGGCAACGAACGCGTCAGTGAAGGCCCGGACGGAGTCGAGTGAGGCCAGATCTGCCTGGTACAACTCGACGCCGACCGCACCTGCCTCGTCCAGATTTCGACGCGCCTTGTCAACATCGCGGACAACTCCGAAGACTGTCGCACCATGTGCTGTCAGCGACCTGGCGGTCTCCACCCCCAAGCCCGCCGAGGTTCCGGTAATCAGAACCCTTGTGCCGGTCAGGTCGATGCCGGCGAGAACGTCGTCAGTGGTCGAGTCGAATCCGTAGGAAGTCATTGATGGGGCCTTTCGAATCGCAACGAAGTATCAGGGCCGCTCAGGATCGGGTGGGTCCTGACGTTGCGACTCCCAAGCCAAGGATGACGTAGGCGCGGACCTGCGACTGGACACAGCCAGAACCCTACAGAATCCACAAACGTCACCTCTCGAAACCTACATCTGCGGTCGCGAAGTGCAGGTACCAATCAGATTGTGCCGACCCACAGATCGTGGTCCCCTGATCGTGTAAGTGATATCCAGCCTCCACGTCTGGACATCGTCCTCGAAGCGTTGCCCAGTCGAGCAGGAAAAGTCGGTGAGCCGGGTACCGTCGCCTTCAGCTGAGCCGAGTGGCCGAAGGATCACCGGCTCGCTGCTGCGGTCCGCGACAGCCGGTCCCGCTCCGCGGGAGTCAGGAGCTGCGGACCTCCCGGTACCCGCTCGTTCACATCTGCGGCTGGATCGAACGCCGAACGGACCCACAAGGTCGTTGCACCACCCGACAACTCCTCGATGTCGACGACCACGAGCCCGCCAGCCGACACTCTCGGCGAGCCGGATGGGGCCGGGATCGGTAGCGACCGCCCGCCTTCGTCCACAACAACGGCGACGCGACCGGTGACATCGGCGACGCGACCTGCAAAGGTATCGATCCGCAGGCTCGGCAAGAGTCGAGCTCGTGCTGACGCGGTCAAAGTGGCAAGCCTGGTGAGTGCTCCACCGGTCCCGAGGTCGACCGCGGCGGGGTCTGGGTCCGGCCCGCTGTTCTCCACCAACCAGTCGGCAACGAATCGGGCCGCCCGGTGACCTGCAAGTCTGGTAGCTGCCGCGTGCGCTGCTTCCGCAGCAACAATGTCCCCCACTCGGATGAGCCTGGCGACATCGAGCATCAGCGCCGAGTACCAGACGACGCGGCCATCGGCGCCCCGACCCGAGCGCGGGACGACGGTGATGGGCTCCGCGGGCAGTCCCTTGTCACGGAGTGAGCGCAGTGCCGAGTCGGCACGAAGGTGTCCGCCTGGACGAAGCACCTGGGCAAGCTCCATCGAGCTAGCAAGCGGCCAAGCGAGGATCATACTCAGAGCATGGCTCTGAATCCGTATTTCGCAGTGTCAGGTAGCAAGGGTCAGTCGGTAGCCAGAGTCAGAGGGTCAGGGTTCAGATTGTCAATCGGTTTCGTCGTGGAGTTGCTCGTACAGGTCTCGGCCGTAGGTGTGCTTCAGGTCATCCGCGAAACCCTGGTTGTCGAGCACGGCCTTGAAGATCTCGGCGTTGGCGTCCATACGTCCCAGCACCACGTTCATGAACTTGGCGGCGAACACGATCATGAAATTCTCGAACGTGTTGGCCTTGGCCGCTGCGACGAGGTCGGGGTCGCCGGCCCAGTCTCCTTTGAACTGTTCGAACAACAGGGCATCGGTAATCGACAGCTGGAACCCATACTTCTCGTTGAGCCGCCCGACGATGGCGGAGAGGAGTTCGGTCTCTGGGTCGCCGGAGGCACCGGCGCCCGCTCCGGGCAAAGCGTTGAGCGGGGCCGTGGCGTTGTCGCCAATTGCGGCGTCGACGGTGCCACGGGCCTCGATGCGCAGATGGGTTAGCTCCACCTCCGAACCGAGATCGATTCCGGCGTCCCCGACCTTGGGCGGCAGGTCGGCAAGCAGGGAACGAGCGAACACATAGAGCTTCTCGAGATCGGCATCGGTCCAGTCCACGATCTGAGACAAGAACGAATACGACCGCCCGTAGGTATCGAGATCGCTGCGGAACTGGTCCTGTTCGTCCTCATCGAGTTCGTCGCTGAAGCGTTGCCGAGGTCCGGCGAGCGCCGCGTAGAGGGCGCCGTTGCCCTTTCGGGCGTTGGCGGCGACCGGAGCGAACACCTCCCAGTAGTGATCGACATCGGTCTGGTCGAACACCCCGGCGGCTTGAAGGTTGCCCTGGAAGCGGTAGAGCACGTTGGCGTCAACAGGGTCGACGATGGTCGTGTCGAACCACGGTCGGAACGCGTCGGTGATCGTCTCGGCATCATTGCGGAAGTCGAGAACGAACGGGGGGCCCTTGCCGGGGAAGCTCCGGTTGACCCGCGACAGGGTCTGGACAGCGTTGACGCCTTCCAGCTTCTTGTCCACGTACATGGCGAGCAGCCGGGGAGCGTCAAAGCCGGTCTGGAACTTCTCGGCGACGATCATCACTTGGAAGCCGTCAACGGGGAATCCCTTCTCGCCCTTGAACCGCTTGGCGGTCTCCGATTCGGGGAACCCATTCATCGATGGCTCGGTCCAGGCGTTGCCGTTGGGGTCATCGGGGTCGGTGACCTTGCCCGAGAACGCGACCACGGCGCGGGTGTCGGTGACGTGATGATCGGAGAGGTAACGGTCGATGGCCTGCTTGTAGCGGACCGCGTGCAGCCGTGACGCTGTCACGATCATCGCCTTGGCGGTGCCGTCGAGCTGGTGGCGGACGTGTTCGCGGAAGTGGTCGACGATGATCTTGGCCCGCTGAGCCACGTTGTGATCGTGCAGCGAGATAGTTCTGGCTATCTGGGCCGACGCCTTCGCCTTTGGAACCTCAGGGTCACCCGGCTTGGCTTGGCGAACCTTCCAATACACATCGAAGGTCGTGTACTGGCGGAGGACATCGAGGATGAAACCCTCCTCGATGGCTTGGCGCATCGAGTAGATGTGGAACGGAACCTTGGTCTTTGTCGCCGGGTCGAGCGTGCCGAAGAGTTCGACGGTTCGAGGCTTGGGGGTGGCTGTGAAGGCGAAGAACGACAAGTTCTTCTGGGTAGCCCGCGCCGCAACTGCCTCAGCGATTCGGTCCTCGCCGGTGACCGGCTCGCCCGCCTCTTCCTTCTCGGCGATCGCCAGTCGTTCTTCTTCGCTCGCGGACCCGAGAACACCCTTGAGGTCCTTGGCTGCCTCGCCGGTCTGGGACGAATGAGCTTCGTCGACAATCACCGCGTAGTTCCGCCGCCCAACCGCCAGTGCTGCGTCGACGTGGCTGAAGGTTTGGAGGGTGCAGAGGATGATGCGGGCCGTCTCGGTCGTGAGCGCGTCGGCCAGGTCCTTGTTCTTCGATCCCCCACCACCGTCGATGCGCCGTACCACCCCGGCGGTCGACTCGAACTGCATGACCGTGCCCGATAGTTGTTCGTCGAGAACCCGACGGTCGGTGATGACGATCACCTTGTCGAACACGGCCTTGTCGTGGTCGTCGTGAAGCTGCGACAGCCGGTGTGCGAGCCAGGCGATCGAGTTGGACTTGCCTGAACCTGCCGAGTGCTGGGCCAGGTAGCGGTGCCCGGCACCGTTGACCTTTGCGTGGGATTCAAGTGCGAGCACACAGTCCCACTGGTGGTAGCGGGGGAAAATCACCGTGCCGGTCTTGTGCCCAGCCTCGTCGACCTCGACGTGGATGAACCGGCCGAGCAGGTCCAAGAACGCGTCGCGCTGCCACACCCGTTCCCACAGGTACGCGGTGGCGTGACGGCCGTTCGCCGCCGGTGGGTTGCCTTGGCGGTGCCCGCTCCCCTGGTTGAACGGCAGGAATCGGGTGTCCTCACCGGCGAGCCGGGTGGTCATGAACGCAAGGTGCGGGTCCACAGCAAAATGGACGACGGCCCGCTTGGCGAGGAAACGGTCCTTGGGGTCACGATCACGGCGGTACTGCGCTTTGGCGTCGCCGACGTCCTGGCCGGTGAGCGGGTTCTTCAACTCGACGGTCGCAACGGCAAGCCCGTTGACCCACAACACCACGTCGATCGTGTTGGTGTTGCCCGCGCTGTAGCGCTGCTGGCGGGTGACCGTCAGCAGGTTCGCCCGGTAGAGCTCGACCAACAGAGGGGTCAGCCCGTGGGCCGGCTTGAAGTAGCACAGGTCAAAACGACAGCCGTTGCCGCGTACTCCGTTGCGCAGCACATCGATCGTGCCCCGCTGGTCCAACTCGGCGGCGACACGTTGGCGGAACGCCAACTGCGCCGCATCCGCAGAGGGCTGGGTCTTGAGCCACTTCTCCCACATCTCCGGCTGGGTCGCCCCGATGAACGCAACCAGATCGGCTGAGTTGATCCCGGTCACCAGATCCAGATCCTGCACCGCCCCCTGGGTCCACCCGGATTCCGAAGTCAGGACGTGGACCACCTCGTCCTCGAAGTCCCGCTCCAACCGTGCCGCCATCAGACCGCCATCCTCCCGTGTCGGTCACACTGTGCCACCTGGCAACAACGTGCGTGTTGACACCACTGTCCCTTGTAACACTGTCCCACCAATGGTTACGGAGACATTACGACGGCGGCGGCCACCGTCGTTCAATTCCTCTGGACTGGACAACGTACACATACGGACCGGGCTTTCGAGCCCGCTGCACGATGCGGTGCAGGTTGGCCGAAAAGCGCTCCGCCATCTGTGGACCGGTGAGGTTCGAGTTCGGGAGTGCGAACAGGCGGATGGACGTCGACTCAAGGGTCTCGGTGTGCGCACTAATTATCGATGCGTCTTTGGTCAGGGCGATCCACCCCTCATTCGCGACAAAGCGGATCCATTGGTCGTCGCCAACGTGTTGACCGTCGTTTTCGAACACGTCAGACATCAACACAACTCGATAGCCCGCAGCGGTGACCGCCTCAGCGACGTGGCGGCGTCCCAGACCACGGTCGAGAAAGAAGGTGTCGGTCGGTTCGCTACGCCGCGGCCGGGAGGAGGGCACCGAGAGCCGCTTCGATGTCGCTGACGGGAATGTCGTAGTCATCCGCAATCGAGGACACAGACTCACCCGCCCTTCGTCGTGAAAGCACCGCTGACAGTGGGGCACCGCCGTGAACGAACAGCGGATCGCCGGATGCAACATCGGGTCGCACGTAGAGGACGGGTTCCGGCGTGATCGGAAGTGCCAGACCAGTAGCCCAGGTGTCCTCGAATGTAATCCGTTGCAGGTAGTCGACGATCACCTCGTGGAACACCCGCTGTCCGGACGTCACCTCGGTGAGGGTGAGGAGGCGGAGCGCTCTGTCTCCGACGGACTCGGCGTAGTCGTAGAGGATCTGAGCGCCGTCGGTGAAGAGACGTTTGGAGGCAAGAGCGTGCTCCAGTTCGCCTTGAGCATCGAGCTCCTCCAGCGCTCGGCGGATGCGCTGCAACGGCAGGCCCGTCTGGCGGAAGGCCTGGACCACCGTGGCCTCTACCAAACCGATGAACGGCACCCGCTCGGCACCTGGCGGTGTCGGGAGGCTCGTAATTATGGGACCTTTCGACACAGTCGGTCGTCCGGGAAAGTGCCTCGTGTAGCCCTTCGCCCATGATGCCAATGTCGAGGGGGACATCCCGACGTAGCGCGCAGCTTCGCTGAACGTGTACAGCGGTTGGGTAAATCTACGATCTTCGGCCACATTT
The DNA here is from genome assembly GCA_049647585.1 of Microthrixaceae bacterium. Lineage (GTDB taxonomy): Bacteria > Actinomycetota > Acidimicrobiia > Acidimicrobiales > Microtrichaceae > JAGQSZ01. The sequence goes on from JBARXY010000011.1 coordinate 225,571, forward strand.
CTCCTGATCGATGCCGCCACCGAGCCTACGTGCCCAGTCAGCCGTGCCAATGCCATTCTCCCGGTGAAAACAACGTTCCCTTGGTCCGCTACGCCGCCGTGCGGCCCGGAGCGACTAGTTGCGGTCACGGTTGTGGGGGCCGCAGAGGCGACGGAGGTTGGCGAGGATGGTCGGACCTCCTAGGGCGTAGGGCTGGTCGTGGTCGTACTGGAGAAACTCAGTGGCATGACAGCCGGGGTGACGGCACTCTTCGTCGATCTGGTCGAGCACTCTGCGTTGCCGCCGGGTCGGGAACCGCCGCCGTGGGCTGGCATCGATCGGTTGACGCTGCGAGTCGTGCATCAGTAAGGACACGAACGCCTCAGGGAGCAGCTTGCCGACTGCATGGTCCGACAGCGGTGTGCCATCAGCAAGGGTGTTGCCGTCGCCTCGGACGTGAAGGACCACTTCAGCGGTGACCGCCCCGCCAGCGGTCGCAACCTTGACCAACGCGTCGGCCCGTTGCTGACCAAGCGACGCGCCCGCGGGAGCGTGGTTGCTAGCTACAACAGTGTCAATCGTGGCGCACAGCGCACCGGCGGCCTCGGGTGTGAGGCGTGCGGTGATCACGACCATGCCGTCAGGCTCGGTCCGCCACGAGACCGAGCGAGCTTCGTACTGACGCTTACGGATCGTTTCTGGGTCATCGTTACGGTGGGACCACGCGGCAACCGCTGCACCGAGGCGACCCGCCGAAGTCCGCACCGCAATGTCGAGCAGGTCACCGATGTTGTCATCGGAGAGGTGCGGAACAAGAACCCGGGCCTTGGCGTAGGACACGTCTCCGTTTGCCATCGCCTGGTCCAGCGTCGGGTATTGACGCATGGCTCGGGCGACTCGGACCTGGGTCCGGGCGGTGGAAACCTCGATATCGCAGATGCTTGCCAGCCATGCCGCACATGACAATGCTCCCCACGCTGCCCACCTGCCCCGCAGATCCAGCTCGCCGACGAGCACCAGCAGTTCGTAGGTGCCGGCAGATAGGCGACCCGACAGTTCGATCACCTCGGCCTCCAACCCATCAACCGGACGATCAAGCAACTCGGCCCGAGCCCGCGGGCGCGCCGAGCCCAAGTGCCGGGGTTGATCGGTCGGAGCGACAGGCGACGATCCACAATCATCGGACCCGGACGGCGACGATCCGTCAGTACCGACCCCAGAGCTGTCGATGCTGTTGCCGTTACGGCGCTTGGTGCCATCGATGTTCGCTTTGGTGACGCTGATTTTGGTGGTGCCGCCGCCACCGTTTGATCCGTTGCCCTCTTCTGATCTCACTGTTCTCAGGCTCCCCAGCTAGTCGAACTTATGTTCTACTAGCCTACAAATCAGGTGTGACAGTGAGCCGAGGGGGTCTGCCGAGAGAGCGCCAAACAATGCCTCCTATCCCATCCGACCACGCGTCCGCGGGAGTGCCGGCAACTGGGGACGCAGCATGTGCGACCGCTGGCGCGCCGCCCGACCTACCCCTGCATCTCGCCCTCACCGCGGGGATCATGCGGTGCTGTCAGAGCGCGAGTTCCCCGGTCACCGCCGCCGTTATCAACGCCTGTCGGCGTTCGCGTAGTAGGTCGATCTGAGACTGCAGCCCCCGTCTGGTCAAGTCGATGGCGGCCCAGGCACGCCGCACGCTGCTGACGATGGTGATCTGATGTGAGAGGCTTGGGAGGGGCACGTTCATGGCCTTCATGATGTCCAGGTTGATCATCAACCTCGTCGACCCCCTGGCTTCGACACTGGTTGCAGCAGCCCCCGCAGGTGACGAACAAAACATGGCGAGGTAGTCGGCGACGGCGACTGCTCCGTCGACGCGCGCACAGAAGCACTTCCCTTTCACGATGGCTCGGCCAAGTTCCGGTGCTACACACGCTCGTCCGGCGTGGTTTCTGGCATCTCCCAACCCAGCAATGAGCAAGTCGCCAGGCTCCACGCGGTGGCGTTGGAACTCGTGGAATCGGTCATCAGGGATGTGCGCGAGGTCCCCACTTCGCCATTCTGCGAACCCGATGTTTCCCAGTCGAACGACTGCCACTCCAGCCTCTGAGTAGTCACTACTGGAAAAGGCGCTACCGAACGGTCCATCAGTGATGGCGGTCAATGCACGCCTCAGAGGCACAATTGGATAGCCGCCCTTTGCGATCACCTTCGACAGGACGAGCCAGCGGCGCTCATCAAGTAGGTCGATCATCTGTTGTTTGGCGGTGATGAGGGCGTCGATCCGGGCTGTCTCGGCATCCAGGAAGTCAGCGATCCGCCGCTGCTGGTCGAGGTCGTAGACCGGAACCCTGGCCCTCATCATGTCGTCCTGAGTCAGCTTGTCTCGGGTGGAGCCGGTGACGAGCGGTCTCCAGTCCATGGCATTCAGGGCATACGTCAGGTACCTGCCGTTTGATCCTGTCGGGCGTAGAACGTGGATGTGGTTGTTGGCCCAGACCGGACCGGTCACGTGGAACGCGACCTCTCGGGTTGGATCATCGAACGGCGCGCCGTCCTCTCCAAGGAGCACCAACTCCTCGTCGAATATGTGCTCGACGACCCGGTCAACGATACCGTTCGCTCCCCAGTACGGGATGGTGCCCTGCAACTCGGACCGCTGATCTCTGTTGAGCGGTACCCGCTGGCCATCCAGGCACCGCACTAAGCGCCGCAGCGACACAGTTCGTGTCGTCACTCCGTCACCTCGGCCAATAGCCGCTGGACCTCAGCCTCCAGGGCCTTGAGTTCCGCGTCGATCTCCTCCAGTGGCCGCGGTGGCACGTAGTTGTAAAAGTGCCTCGTGAGAGGGATTTCGTACCCGATCTTGGTCTTGGTGTAATCGACCCAGGCGTCTGGGACCCACGGGTGGATCTCGGCCTCGACATACGCATCGACCACCGCCTGGTGCGCCGGATCGGCGAGGCGCTTGGCGGCACCCTCGTCGGCCTCATCCCACTCTGGCGTTCCGTCGGGCAGCGGCACGTTCTCCTGGTCGCGCAACTTGGCGTCAGCCTTCGAATTGCCCTTGCGGTCCGTCACCGGCTTGCCGTCTTCGTCAACCAGAGGTCGCTCGACGGTGATGCGCTGGAAGCCGAACGACTCGTTGGGAAAGATCTTCACCCGGTCGCCGTCGACGAAGCCGCCGTAGAGCCCGACGATCTCGGCAATCTGGTCATCGCTGATTCGCTTACGTTTGTCGCCGAGCGACTTGGGCATCTTCTCGAACAGGTCACGGGCGTCTACGAGCTGCACCTTGCCCTGACGTTCGGGGCGCTTACGGTTCGACACGATCCAGAAGTACGTGGAGATGCCGGTGTTGTAGAAGAGCTGGTCCGGCAGGGCCACCACAGCTTCGAGCCAGTCGTTCTCGATTATCCAGCGACGGATCTCCGATTCACCCGAGCCGGCGGCACCTGTGAACAGCGGCGATCCGTTGAACACGATCGCCAAGCGGGAGCCACCCTCAGACGGCGCCTTCATCTTGGAGACCATATGTTGGAGGAACAGCAGCGACCCGTCGTTGATGCGCGGCAACCCGGCACCGAACCTACCGGCGAAACCCAGATTTTTGGCTTCGGTCTTCACAGCGTCGGCGACCTTCTTCCACTCGACCCCGAAGGGCGGGTTGGCTAGCAGGTAGTCAAAGCGACGACCTACGAAACGGTCCTGGCTGAACGAGTTGCCCGACTGCACGTTCTCCGAACTCTGGCCCTTCAGCATCAGGTCCGAGCGGCACATGGCAAACGACTCGTCGTTGAGTTCCTGGCCGTACACCTCCAGGTGCGCGCTCGGGTTGAGTTCGCCCAGGCGGTCGGTTGCTATCGCCAACATGCCGCCCGTGCCACACGCCGGGTCGAACAAGGTTCGTATCGCAGCGTCGCCGCGTAGGGCCTGGTCGTCCTCGATGAACAACAGGTCGACCATGATCCGGATCACCTCACGGGGCGTGAAGTGCTCGCCGGCTGTTTCATTCGATTGCTCCGAGAAGCGGCGGATCAGCTCTTCGTAGAGGTAGCCCATCTGGTCGTTGTCGACCACGTTCGTGTGCAGGTCGATCCCGGCGAACTTGCCGACCACCTGATAGAGCAGGTCGGCTTCGTCGAGCTTGGTGATCTGGTCATCGAAGCGGAACTTGGCAATCACCTCTTGGGCTCCGGGCGAGAACCCCAGCAGGTAGGCCCGCAGGTTGGCGGCCACGTTCGCAGGGTCCGCAGCGAGCTTGTCGAACGTCAACGGTGAGGTGTTGTAGAACTCCCGTCCCGCCACCACCTGTAACGCCTGGTCCGGGTCGTTCACCTTCCCGGCAAGCTGAGCGGCTCGATCTACTACCGCCGCGCGGGTATCACCCATCACGCAGTCGAGGCGACGGATCACAGTGAGCGGCAGGATCACCTTGCCGTATTCGGACTGCTTGTAGTCACCACGCAGAAGGTCCGCCACCGACCAGATGAAGTTGACCTTGTCGGTGAACGACGAAACATCCGAACTCGCCACGCGTAACCCTCCTGAGACTCCCTCGGATGGTACGGCCAATCCGAAGTGGGAAAGATTGGGACGGAACATAAGCGGTTCAAATGACCGTGTATCCCCCCTTTTCGTTCCAGGCCGCGTGGTGAGAAAGTCATATGGGGAACCGAGAACGGATCCAGTCGGCGTACAACGGGTCGACGACCATCAGCCGACGATCCTTCTTGAGTAGCTGACCTCGATCCAGGAGGCGATGGCGCGCCTGTTGGGCTGAGGACCGCGACAAGGCCAGAACCCCGGCGTGTCGACCGAATAGGGCTTCACCCCCGGCGACAAGTCGCAAGACGGCCTGATCGGCAGAGGACTCACCAGAGAAGCGGGTCTCGTGACTTTCGACCGTGGCCGATCGGCAGCGTCCGAGAGCCATGGACCAGATCTGAGACTCCTCGACGCCGACTTCACGTGCCGCCCACGCAGCATCTGCGAGTTGCATCGAACGCTGCGGATGTCCCCCGGTGAACGCATAGATATGCCCACCCAGGCCGGGCGGAGATACTCCGTCGAAACCCTTGTCCACGATGTCCGTCAGTGCAACCAAACTGAGGGCCGGGACCTCGACCAAGTCTGCCTGGGCGTAGAACGGTTGGTCAGCCTGGGAGAACAGCATCCGCATAGTTGAGGGTTCGGAGCCCGCGAAGATCAGACCGATGTCCTGATAGTGATGTTGCAGACGGGTCCGCAGAAGGCCCGCCGCACCATCGAGGCGGGTGATGGACGAGAACTCGTCAAAAATGATCACGGTGGGATTTCGGCGAGCGTGGTCGATCACCACGTCGAGAAGTCGATCAACCGTCGTATCTGCAGGCGGTCGATCCGGCTTGGAAAGCGTCAGCTTCACTACCCCGAGATTCACCTCCAGACCTGCGGCAACGCTGTCAATCCCCCGTCGCCGCTCCGCTGGAATGCTGACGAGGGCATCGTCGAGTCGTGCAGCAAGGTCGGCCCAGGACCGGAGCTCGTAGAGGTCGACAGCGACGACGGTCACCGAGTCGTCCAACTGGGCCGACACACTACCCAGCACGCTTGTCTTGCCGTAGCGACGAGGGGCAACCAGAACTGTGGGCCGGTGACTGGTCAAGCGCTCCAGCAAGTCGGCCACCAGAACCTCGCGCCCGGCAACCTGTTCTGGGAGCAGCGGTCCATGGTGGGGGAACGGGTTATTGAACACTACGTGAATATACCTCTTTGTGGTACCTGATACATACCTGTTTCTGGTACATGCATTTCTTGCTGGCCAGACACAGGGGCCTGAGGGAAAAGATGACGCCGGTTGGTCAACTTGGCCGCCGAATTCCTCATCGCGCTCCCGCGGGCGCGTTGCTCCCGACCCACTCCTCATCGCGCTCCCGCGGGCGCGTCGACTTGAGCCACCGCCACAGATGGCGGTTTGAACAGTCGAACTGAATACTTCTTGTTTCACTTGCCCGCACTTCCCTGCTCAGTCGAACTCCGTTCGACCAGCCTAAAGAGGTGGTGTGACAGTCAGATGAGAGGTCGGCCAGCAGGCGCTCGCCCCACTGATCCACGCGCCCGCGGGCGCGTCTTTGTTCGTCCCGTCGGAGCGCGCCAGCAGAAACAGCGCACCGTCGCGCCCCCGGGCGCGTCGCCACTTATCAGTCGGCAGGGGCTTGTTTCAGATCCTCCGGAACCAGATAGATCAGCGGCACGCTGAGCATCGTCGCCAGCCCCTTGACCGCGATGTTCGCCCAGATGATTGACACCGCAACGGCAAATGGAACGTCACCCGCAAATGCGATCGTCACGAAGATCACCGAGTCGAGCGGCACCGAGAGTGCGTTCGACGACAGCACCCGACCCCACTGGACCCGATGGCCGAATCGCTTGACGAAGCGATGGTAGACCTCGGTATCGACCAGCTCCGAGAGCACCTGGGCTATCACCGACGCCGCGACGATCCGGGTGACAGGGGTCAGCACCGGTCCGAACCAGTCCTGCGCCGCACCGGTTACCGCCAGGTCTGCTGGAAGAATCGCCGAGAGGTACAGAGCCCCTGCGAGCACCACGTTGAGTGCACCCGTTACGAAGATTGCCGTCCGGGCAGCCGAGCGCCCGCCCACCTTGTGGATCAGGTCACGCAGGGTGAAGGTGAGCGGATAGGTCAGGGTCCCGGCATCGATCGAGAAGCTCGCCCAGTCGGGACCTAGTCGCAGGATGCGCACCGACATGACGTTGGCCATGATCGAACAGGCCACATAACCGGCGACCGCGATGAGCAACCAGGTGAGCGCCCGACGCGTATAGAGGGTCTCCCCCAGCGCTGGAGTCTGCAGGTCGGTCGACGTCACGGCTGCCACGGTAGTTTCTGGCATGCCTTCAGATCGCAACCAAGCTGGAAGCAGCCCGACAGATCCAGAGGCTGAGGCCGCAAAGGCCGCGGGCGCAGGTTCCGCGGCCGCGGGCGCAGGTTCCGCGGCCGAGGGCCCAGGTCCAGAGGCCGATGCCGATGCCGATGCCGCAGCGCTTGCCCGAAGTGCCGACACCCGCGGACCTCAACTCAGCACTCTGGTCATTGCCGACAGCCCCGAGTCCTGGCGCGCCGGTGGCTTCATTGTCGACGAGCAGGGCATCTGCGTCCTGGGAAGGACCGCAATCCACCTCAACGGCGGCCTTGGCGGATTCCGTTCCTGGGTCTTCGACGGAATCGACCAGGAAGTCTCAGAGATCGACGGTCTCGCGGTCGCCGGGCCGAACCGGAGTCCGAGCCCGAGCCCGAGCGCCCAGCGAATCCCGAACCACCACCCGCACCCGAACGGCATCACATCGATCGATCACATCGTCATCCGATCCGGCAACTGCAAACGGACTATCGCGGCGCTGGAGGCCGCGGGGTTCCCCCGGAGGGGAGGCCGCACGACCACCAGCAGCGGATTCGCAGCAGCTCAGAGCTTCTTCTGGGCAGGTGACGTGATACTCGAGCTGATTGGGCCTGATATCGATGAACCCGCGACCGACGAGGTCACCTCGATCTTTGGACTCGCGCTCGTGGCGCCGGACCTGGACTCCACGGCACAGTTCCTTGGCGACTTAATGGGCGATCCGAGGCCGGCGGTTCAGAAGGGCAGGAGGATCGCCGGTTTCAGAACCAGAACGGTCGGGATCAGTCTTCCGATTGCCGTCATGAGTCCGCACTCCAAGCCCTGACGCACCCACAGGTCGGCATCAAAAGTGCCGTCCTGACTGTCGCTTCCGGGTTACCCGTCGGTAACATGAACAGATGTCTGAGTACCGTGCCCCAGTCAAAGACGCTCTGTTCGCCCTTCGCCACATCGGCGAGTTGGAGAAGCTCGCCGCTACCAAGAAGTACGGGGACGCCGACATTGAAACCGTCGCAACCGTGCTCGAAGAGCAGGGACGCTTCATGCAGGAGGTGTTCGCTCCGCTGAATGCGTCGGGCGACAGGGAAGGTCTCGTCTGGTCTCCCGAAGGAGTTAAGACTCCGGCCGGTTTCAAAGAGGCATACGCCAAGTTCGTCGAGGCCGGCTGGCAGGGCCTGAACGCGCACGTCGAGTACGGCGGCGCCGGATTCCCCGAATCCGCTTTCGCAGCAGCGGCCGAGTTCGAAACGGCCGCCAACGGTGCGCTGACAATGTGTCCCGGACTCACCAGCGGAGCCATCGAATGTCTCCAAGCATGGGGCACCGAGGAGCAGAAAGAGGTCTACCTCCGCAAGCTCATCACCGGGGAGTGGACGGGCACCATGAACCTGACCGAACCCCAGGCCGGTTCGGACGTTGGGCTCTGCACCACCAAGGCAGTCCCACAGGGCGACGGCACCTACCTGATCAGCGGCACCAAGATCTTCATCTCGTTCGGCGAACACGACCTTGCCGAGAACATCATCCACCTGGTCCTGGCCCGGCTACCCGAGGCCCCTGCCGGCACCCGCGGGATATCGCTGTTCATCGTCCCCAAGTTCATGGTGAACGACGACGGCTCAATCGGCGAGCGCAATGACGTCAACTGCGTCTCGATCGAACACAAGATGGGCATCCACGCCTCCCCGACCTGCGTCATGAGCTACGGCGATGCCGGAGGTGCAGTCGGCTACCTCGTGGGTGAAGAGAACCAGGGCATGCGGGCAATGTTCACGATGATGAACTCCGCACGTATCGCTGTAGGCATCCAGGGTGTGGCGCTTGGTGAGGCCGCCTACCAGAAGGCCCTCGCCTACTCCCAGGAGCGTCGCCAGGGTCGCAAGATCGGCGGCGATTCCAAGGAGCCGGCGTTCATCATCGAACATCCGGACGTGCGTCGCATGTTGCTCTCGATGAAGAGCCACATCGAGGCGATGCGAGCGCTGGTCATTTACAACGCCGCTGCCATCGACTTCTCGCGCGCCCTCGACGGTGAGGACGCCGAGCGCTGGGAAGAGATCGCCGAGCTGCTCACCCCGGTCACCAAGGCCTGGTGTACCGACGTCGGTATGGACGTCACCTCGACCGCCATCCAGGTGTTCGGCGGCATGGGTTACATCGAAGAATCCGGTGTCGCACAGCACTACCGCGACATGCGCATCGCCCCCATCTATGAGGGCACCAACGGTATTCAGGCCATGGACCTGGTCGGACGCAAGCTGGGTCTGCGAATGGGCGGCGTGGTCAACGACCACCTGCAGAACATGCGCGACACCGCCAGTGAGCTAGCTGCTGCCGGCGACGATTTCGCCTCCATGAGCGCAGCGCTCAGCGAGGCCATCGAGGCTCTGGCGAGCACCACCGAGTGGATCATGACCAACGGCATCGAAGATCCCGTGCAGGCTCTCGCCGGCGCAACGCCTTACCTGACGGTCTTCGGCACGGTCACCGGCGGCTGGCTCCTCGCCCGACAGGCTCTTGCTGCACGCAATGAGATCGACGGCGGCTCGGACGACGTCGATTACCTGAACGCCAAGATCACCACGGCTCGTTTCTACGCCGAGCAGGTGCTGCCCACCGCAGCGGGCCTGGTGCCGGCGATCGAGGCCGGGGCATCGGTTCTGTACGAGGTCGACGGCGACACGCTGGCTTCGGTCTGAGCCCACCGTCTGAGCCACACCCTCTGAGCCGCTCTTCGGGAGCGTTGTCGAGTGCCTGGGCCGCTGTAGCCTCATGCCCAGATGCTCGATCATGTCTTCACCGATGCAATAGGTGCACTGCGCGACGCAATGGAAAACGCGCTTCTTGAGCGTCAGGCGTTCGAGGAGCGGTTTCACACCGACGTACTTCTCGGCGATCTCAGTTGGGAGACCAGCTACGGCGTTCCCGGGGAAGGACTGCCCCCGCGCGTCCAGGCCGACCTTACGCTGGAGTGGCCGACCTGGTCCCAGACCGCGTACCGCTCCTGGTACATCGACGAGGAGCTTCCGGAGCCTCCCACCATCGACATCGAGGTGGTGCTGCGGATCCAGCGACTGGTTTCGGCACCCGACCCCAAGAAGGTTCTCGACGCGCTTCCCGAGTCGAGCCCGGTAATCGGTCGGGAGCGCCTGAACCGCTCAGGGCCGACCGTGGAGGCTGTCTACAACGAGGACCTGAGCGATACCGAGCACGCCATCGAGGTCAGCTACGAAGGCAGCTACGAACTCGACGAGGCGACCCTGGCCGACGGTTCCATCCTCGACGACCACTTCGGCGCCATGGGCGGATGGATCGCGTCGACGCTGGTGCGACTCGGCGATCTGGACTTCGAGTTCCGCCCGCCCTTGGAAAAGGACGACGACTGAGTCACCGCGGCGCCACTTCACCGTCGGCAGATCTGCTCCACCGTGGACCGCTCCTACTTGGACCGCTCCTACGTGGCTCAATCCAGCGAGAAGCGACGCAGCTTCTTCCACCGCTTCCTTGAGCGACGCATCTGGCCCGGTATCTCCATCTGAATGGGATTGATCATCGCGCCGGCTGACATTGCTGCCTTGTTGCCCAGTTGCCGACCAAGTTCGCGGAGGAGTTCTGCGTCGACCGCCATGTCTTGAAGCTCACCCAGACCTCTGAGCAGCTTGCGGATCTGTTTCGCGGCCTTGGCGGTATCGGCCGTCGATGCCCCGCTAGACGCACCGGGCGAACCGGCCTTCGACGGCCTGGTCGACTCGCCGAGCGACGGCGTTCGGTGGTCTCGGTCATCGAACCAGTCGCCACCGTCGTCTTCATCGGGGTAGGTCAGAATCGGGCCCAGAGCGTCCATCAGATATCGGGCCCGCTTGAGGTGCCGGCGTAGGCGATGCCAGTCCTCTACGTCCGAGCTGTCCATCGCCGACTCGCCGGCCTTCTGGGCACGGATCCAAGCTGTACTGAACGAACCTCTGGCAACATTTCGTGCGCTGACTAGAACGTCCGGGCCGGGCTCCTCGCCGCCCAACCGGTAGACGGTCCCGAGCGCTCGCAGCCGATCAACCATGGTTGCGTGCTCAACCGAGCCGATCATCTCCAAGACCTTGGCGTATTCGACGTCGCGTTGCCCATCGAGCTCCGCTGTGATCCGCCGCAACCCTCCATGGAGGTCTGGGGCCAGGAACTGGGGCCAGTCCGCGAGTGAGCCGGCCAGAACGTCCAGATTGCGAAGCTGTGCTGTCCGCCGCAGCTCGTCCGAAACCGCGTCCAGCGCCGAGCTCGCGAGGTCCGGAGGGAACACCGTTTCGGATGCGATCAGAAGGGCCTTGGCACGCCTGAGAGAAACTCTGTACTTATGGAGCTTCCGGGATCGCCGATCACTGTCCCAATCGGACCGGGGTGAGAACGACGCGATGTCGGGCACCTGTTCAGCGAGAACCAACGCCATGATCCGACCCGCAGGTTGGTTCCAGTCGGACGGAGACAGCTCAAAGCTCTGACGCCGAGAACCTGATCCGCCGTCGTGATCACCGGTCTTCATTACGCCAGTCTCGCAGGCTCCGGCCTACCGCACAGCCGGTTGGGCCGTGGGCAAGCGCGGGCCACCAAACTTGCGACCAGAGCGTTGCCGCGTGGACCGTCCGGTCTCAGCGAGCGACCGGCCCTCAGCGAGCGACCGGCCCTCAGCTAGCAACCGGTGTGCTTGGCGCCGCTGCCGCCTCGTCGTCACCGAAGGACGTCGTCTGATTCTTGGAGAAGATGACGCTTCCGATGACGATTAGGACTGCTGCTGCGGCCACCACGTAACGCAGGCCGTTGTCCTCCATCGAGATGATCGCCGGCAGCACCAGCAATGCGACCAGGTTCATCACCTTGATGAGGGGGTTGATCGCAGGGCCAGCGGTGTCCTTGAAGGGGTCGCCGACGGTGTCACCGATGACGACAGCGGTGTGGACATCGGAGCCCTTGCCGCCGTGGTTGCCCTCTTCGACGTGCTTCTTCGCGTTGTCCCAGGCTCCACCGGAGTTGGACAGGAAGTTGGCCATCAGCGCACCGACAACGATCGTCGCTGCCAGGTATCCGCCAAGCGCGTGCGCACCCAGACCGAAGCCGACCGCAACAGGCATGAGAACCGCCAACAGCGCAGGCGTGGTCAGTTCACGCAGTGCAGCACTGGTGCAGATGTCGATGACCGGGCCGTAGTCGGGCTTCTCGGTGTAGTCCATGATTCCGGGCTTCTCGCGGAACTGGCGGCGAACTTCCTGAACGACGGTTCCGGCGGTGCGGCCGACAGCCAGGATTGCGAGCGAGGAGAAGAGGAATACCACTGCGCCGCCGATTACCGCTCCGGCGAAGATCTTTGGATCGGCGATATTGATTGAAACGAGGTTGAACGCCTCTTCGACCTTGATCCCGGCGACGTTGCCCGAAGCTGCGATGGTCTCTCTGAACGATGCGAACAGGGCGACTGCGGCGATGACCGCCGAGCCGATTGCGAAGCCCTTGGTCACGGCCTTGGTGGTGTTGCCGACGGTGTCGAGGCCATCGAGGATGGTCTCGGTCTCGCCGTGGAACTCTCCAGCCATCTCGGCGATGCCCTGGGCGTTGTCAGCGATGGGACCGAATGTGTCCTCGGCGACCACGATCGCAGTTGTTGCGAGCATGCCGATGCCCGTGAGTGCGACCAGATAGAAGGCAAACAGGGTGGAGCCCCCGCCGAGTGCCAGGGCAACGAGGATTGCCACGGCGATTGCCACAACTGCCCACACGGCCGATTCGAGTCCGCTCGAGATGCCGGACAGCACGACGGTGGCCGGACCGGTGCGACCCGACGCGGCGATGTCGCGAACCGGCTTGAAGTTGCTCGATGTGTAGTACTGGGTCACACGGCTGGCCACCTGACCGAGGACCACACCGGCCACAATTGCGGCGAACATGCGGAGACCGACGTTGGAGACCTCGGCGTCGGGCAGTTCGCCGATGTAGGCGAACGCCAGGATTGCGGCACCGACGAGTGAGATTCCCGACGCGATGTTTAGGCCCCGGTTGATGGGCTTCAGTGCGTCGGTCTCGTTGGGTCGCGCCTTGACAGTGAAGATTGCGATGAGCGAGGCGACCAGGCCGACTGCCATCATCGCCAGGGGGAAGATGAGGCCCTTGGCTGCGTCCTCGCCCTGTATTCCGACCGCCTGGAAGGCAGTGACACCCAGGATGATGTTGGCGACGAGCACGACGCCGAAGGACTCGAACAGGTCCGAGGCCATACCGGCGCAGTCGCCCACGTTGTCGCCCACGTTGTCGGCGATGGTCGCAGGGTTGCGCGGGTCGTCCTCGGGGATTCCGGCTTCGACCTTGCCGACGAGGTCGGCTCCCACGTCTGCGGCCTTGGTGAAGATGCCACCACCGACCCGCAGGAACAGAGCCAACAGCGAGCCACCGAATCCGAAGCCGATCAGAATCGACGATGCGGTGTTCTGGAAGATGATGACGATCAGTGTTGCCCCGAGTAGCCCAAGGCCCGCAGTGAACAGGCCGACGGTTCCGCCGGCGCGGAAGGCGACCTGGAGTGCGTCATCCATGCTGCCGGACTTGGCGGCCGAGGCGGTACGTACGTTGGCCCGGGTGGCCAGCCACATGCCCAGGTAGCCGATGAAGCCAGAGGCGAGCGCTCCGGCCAAGAACGCGATGGTCCTGAACAGCCCGGACTGGATGCGGTCGAGGCCGTCTCCGGTCGAGTCGCTCAGGACCTCGGTCGAGGTGGCGAAGACGATGACAGCGAGCGGAACGACAATCACCAGGATCGTGCGGAACTGGCGCTTGATGTAGGCCATGGCGCCCTCTTGGACCGCAGAGCCGATCTCGCCCATCTTCTCGGTGCCCGGATCCTTGGCGAGGACGCTGCGCATCAGGAACCAGCCTGCGATCAGCGCCACGATGGCGACGACCACGCAGAATCCGAGGAGTATCCACTCGGCGTCTCCGAGAACGAAGGTCTGGTATGAGCCTTCCATCCTGGCAGCCAGGATGTTCGACAGCGCGGGCATTTCGGACATGGACATCCTCCAGGAAGTCACGAGCACTAGACAGGCCACGTCGTCGGAGCACAGCGATCCGACGACAAACCCCCGGAGAGTTCACTTGACCAGACACCTGCGCGTCAACACGAGATGTCACAAGCCCGGATTTAGCCCGATGTTCGGGCCTTGTTCAGGCCTTGTTCAGACCTCGACCTGGGACTTGTGACGCCGCGAGCGGGCAATCTCGATGACAACCGGAAGCAGTGAGACCGCGATCACGACGAAGATTGCGATTTCGAAGTTCTCCTTCACGACCGTCACGCTGCCTAGGAAATATCCGAGGGAGGTGACGCCGACCCCCCAGAGCAGTCCGCCCACCATGTTGAAACGCACGAAAGTCCGGTAGTCCATGTGTGCGACACCGGCCACGATCGGACAGAAGGTCCTGACGATCGGTACGAACCGGGCCAGAATCAGGGCCTTGGGCCCGTGCTTGTCGAAAAACTCCTGGGCCTTGTGGACATGTGCCTGCTTGAAGATCCGCGAATCCGTCTTGTTGAACAGCGCCGGACCGACCTTGCGTCCGAAGATGTAGCCCACCTGGTCTCCGGCGACCGCAGCGATGAAGATGCCGGGCAGCAGGATCCAGATATTGAGTGAGAAGGTCGGGAAGGCCTTTTCGAATGCTCCGGCGGCGAACATTCCTGCGGTGAAGAGCAGCGAGTCGCCGGGGAGGAAGAACCCGATCAGCAGCCCCGATTCGGCGAAGACGATCAGGAAGATGAGGAAATACCCACCACGGGTGATGAGCCGCTCGGGGTCGATGAAGTCCAATAGGGCCAGAAGCGACATACGCACGAGGCGAGAGGCTACTTCAGGCCGATATTTACTTCACTTCTCCCAACAGCGCCGCTGGGTCTACCCACAGCGAGCTTGGTGGCTACTCACCGGCCTTCTTCGCAGGAGTTGTCGTAGTAGTGGTCCCTGCGCTGCTCTGAAGCGCCTTGCCCGCCTCGGACACGAGTTGTCGGGCCTCTTCGACCAGCTTCGAGTAGCCGGCAATGTCGGCTGCGCGTAGGCGCTCTTCCGCTGCGGTGAATTTGGCGTCGGCAGCCGCGATCAACTCCTCGGCGGAGCGGGAGCCAGCGGTAGGCGTTGTCGTAGTGGTCGTATCGCCCGGCTCAGCTTCCGGGTTCTTGGTGCCGCCGTCCTCAGGTGTTGGAGACCCGATCTCGGGACCATCGGGGTCCGAGTCCCTGAGGTCCGCCAATGCGCTCTCGACGGTGTCCCCGAAGCCAACCGACTCACCCGAGAGCATGACGATCTTCTTCAGGGTGTAACGACTGCTCTGCTCCTGGGCCACATAGATGGGCCGCAGATACATCAGCGCGTCGCCCATCGGGATTATCAGCACGTTGCCGTAACTGATCCGCGACCCCTGCTGACCGGCGAGTGTCTGGAACTCGGTGACCGGACCGTAGGTTGCCATCTTGCGGTTGGCCTGGACCGGGCCATCGACGGCGTTGGAACGCTCGGTCTTGCCGTCGTTCTTGGACACCATGGTGATCTGTTCAAGTTGTCCGTAGTGCTCGGGGTCCATCCGGGCGATCATGACCGACGTGAGGTTCCGCTCGACCCCGTCACTCGAAGTCAGGACGAACGGTCTGGTCAACACGAACTGTGTCGACTTGGCCGAACCGATCTTCAGCTCCTGGTAGTACGGCTCGATGTAGGTCTTCACCCCGGAATCGGATCCTTCGTCGGCCTGCACCGTGCCGGACCCGCTACTCGATGGCTGCAGCGCCACCACCCAACGGTCACTGTTGTTGAAGAAGGTCGACGGATCGCTCTGGTGGTAGCGACCCCAGGCCACGGTCTGGGCCTTGAACATGAACTCCGGATAGCGCAGATGCTCGGTGACCTCGGCCGGAATGCGGCTCTCGAAGAGGCCGGGGAATGCGCGGGCGTAGGCGCGGATGATCGGATCGGGCTGGTCGTCGTACAGCTCGTCGCTCAGGTAGAACTTGACGGTCCCGTCGTAGGCGTCGACGACGGCCTTCGCCGAGTTACGCATGTAGTTGAACGAACCGGTCAGGTCCGACTGCACATCGGCAGCCTGCATCCGCTGGGCGTACGGGTAGGCAGTGGTGGTCGTGTAGGCGTCGACGATGTATTTGACCCGTCCGTCGATGAGAACCGGGTACGGATCGGGATCGAACTCGAGGAACGGGGCAACCTGCTTAACCCGCTCGATGACGTTGCGGTTGTAGATCACCTGCGACTTCGAAGTCACACTGTCCGAGATCAGCGGCTCGATCTCGCCGAAACGCAATGCGAACGCCATCTTCCGGAATGTGGATCCAAGAGCAACTCCTGCATCTCCGTCATACTGGGCCTTGACGTCGTCCGAGCTCAGCTCGGTCTGCTTCGTGTCGACGATCGCATAGCCGCTCATGCCCTCGCCGACGTAGATCTCGGGTCGTTCGAGCTTGGGGATCTGTGTTGACTGCACGGGGATGCCGTGCATGAAGAACTGGGGCTCGCCCCGGCTGTTCACCTGGTTGGCGGACGCAAGTGAGGCCGCGTATCCGTGTGTGAAGACCAGGTGGAGCTTCTCCCAGCTGGGGTTGGTGATCCCCTTCAGGTTCAATTCCCTTGCCGAGATCACGACCGGGGTCTGAACATCGTCCACCGTGTACCGGTCGACATCGACGTCCAGGAATCGGTAGTACTCACGCTCGACCTGTTGGTCCTGGATAGTCGGAAGCACAACCGCGGGGTCGAGGATGCGGGCGTTTTCCAGGTTTGCCGATCCGTCCGCTACGTCGCTCTCCGACAGGTCAGGGTTGTAGTCGAACTGGACATCCTTGACCCGCGACAGGTCAAGGGCTGCGCGTGTCGCCGAGATGTTGCGCTCGATGAACGGGGTTTCCTTGGAGAGTTCCGCCGGGGTGACCTGGAAGCGCTGCACGAACGCCGGGTAGAGCCCACCTGCGATGATCGCCACCAGACCCCACAACGCCAGGATGATCGCCGGGACGGCCCAGCCCCGGCGACGGATGTTCACTATCAGCATTACTCCAGCGAATACCGAGATAAGGATCATCAACTGGGTGGCAGGAAGCGCCGCGTTGATGTCGGCATAACTTGCCCCGTCAAAGCTCTTCCCGGGAGACGCGATCAGTTCGTAGCGGCGGAGCCAGTAGTCCCCTGCCTTCACGAAGGCTGCGAGTGCCAGGAGCACCGACAGGTGGGCCTTGGCATTGGGTGTGATCCGTTCACCGATCGGGTGGATGTGGATTGCACCATTGAGATAGTGGACGATCGCAACGATTACGAGGGTTGCGATCAGGAAACCGAACATCCAGTCGACCATCATCGACAGAAATGGAAGCTTGAACACGAAGAAACCGATGTCGGTTCCGAATTGAGGATCTTTGATCCCGAACTCTCCGCCAAAACGGAACAGGAGCCAGTTGCGCCACTGGGCCGAAGCGCTGGCGGCGGGAATCAGCGCGATGGCCAATGACAACACGAACCAAGCGATGCGCTTCCTTCCGCCGATGAGTTCGCGGTATCGCGTCAGGATTTCATCGTCCGGTCCGCTTCCTGAAAGAAACTTGGGGGCGAGTCGGTCAGCGATGTGCAGGTTGACCCACAACATCAGGAACATGATCAGCCCGGTAACTACCGACAAGGTGACCTTGGCGCCCAACAGACGTCGCCAGACGCTTGTCAGGTCGATGGACTCGAACCAGAGGAAGTCCGTCCAGAACGTCGCGATGGCACGCATGGACAGCGCGAGGATGACAACGGCCAGTGCAACTACGGCAAGAAGAATGCGTTTGGCATTTGGTCCGCCGACCCTGGGAATGCGCGGCTTTCCCCTTCTGCGGCGCGGCGGCTCGGGCATGTCACTCGGGATTCGCACCGCGTCAATCTAGTGATGCGCCGGAACAAGCATGCATCGGCAACCTGCGTGGGCAGGAGGAGTGATGTCCCCGGTGGGAAACGGCTCCTCACAGGCGATTGCGCCGGCAAGGGCATTGTCCTCGCCGTCCGCACAGGGAAGTCCACCATTGTCGACCACCCAGCGCCATGGGGTGCCGGGACCCGCCGCGGTGCGTTCGCCGTGGGCGAATCCCGCTGTTGCCAGGTCACCTGCCAGCTCGCTGAGTGAGTTCGACCGCCAGTCGCGGTATGCGGCGCTCAAGCTGTCACCAAGTTCTGCTGTATCCAGACCAGCTTCCTCGGCCTCGGAAAAGGCCTTGTCCAGGTGAGCGCGGTGGACAGCAATGAATTCGGCGACCATCGACTCGAGTCGATCGTGGGTTCGTTCGGCATCGTCGAAGAGAGAGTCGCTCGACGTACCGGTTAGCTGGACCCAGAATCCGATGCCCGCCTCGACCGCTGCCGAGAAATCATCGATCAGCACAGCGGCGAATCGCGAAGTCGACTCTTCCAGTCCGGCGAGAACGGAATCCATCTCGGGGCGTCCTCTCTTGACCCGTCGCAACTTGTCGAGAGTCTCGTTCTGTTCGTCCGAAGCAAGTCGCCGCAGTGATCGGAGCAACTGCTTCTCGATCGGACTCAGCAGGATGTCGCGTTGATCAAGGACTGCTCCAATGTCGTCGACTGCGACCGTCGCGACGCTTGCAGTCGAGTGTTCGGCGTCGTCGCCGACAGCTGGATCATTCAGACCCTCGGCGCGGATCCTGGCAAACAGGTCATGGACCGTGGCCCCGCTGGCGTCGACGGTGACGGGTTCCGATGGTTCGACGGTGATGTCTATCTCGTCGCTAGCGCCATCGAGGGCATCGTCGTCCAGGGCATCGTCGTTGAGGGCGTCGTCGTCAAGGGCGTCGTCGTCAAGGGCATCGTCTTCGAGGGCGTCGTCGTCTTCGCCCTCTTCGAGATCCGCCGCTCCAGCGCCAACCCGGTCGGCTAGGACCTCGGCGCCCTCGGTCGAGGATTGCTCCGTCGACGTTTGCTCTGCCGTGGCGTTGTCTGCGGTGGCGTCCTCTGTCGATTCAGTGGCCGCTGAGCCTTCAGCGTCGGACTGCGAGGCCGAAGCACCGGAACCGCTGAAAATTCCGATGACATTAGAGATGTCGGCCACGGTCGCAGGACCACCAGACGCGACGTCGTCGGCGGATTCCTCCTGCTCATCGACGCCCTCGTCGCCAGTGGCAACATCTTCGAGAGCGTCGGATCCGCCCGAGGTTCCTTCGTCCTCAGCGAGTTCGACAAACTCGATGGCTTCCAGATCGCCGCCCGGAACGAGCTCTCCTCGGAGTACCTCGGACTCGGCCGGGTCGGGCGCAACTGAATCGGACTCAGCCACGTCGGTGTCAGCTGATGCGGTCGATTCGTGACTGGTCTCGGCTGCCTCGGCGGTGACCAATTCGGTCTCGGTCACTTCGAGGTCGATCATTTCAAACCGGTCGACACCGAGTTCGACGTCAAGTCCGTCCAAGAAGGAGTCGGTGTCATCCTCAAGTGAACTCGCGGCCAGTTCCGCCGACCTCTGAGCGTCGCCGTCTGATGCCACCAGTCCATCAACGGTGATGGTCAGCTCGGCACCGGCTGAACGGAGCAGCTCGACGATGGTGTCACGCCCGGCCCTGGCCCCTTCGATCTGCTGCCTGGCGATCCGACGCCTGTCGGCGAGGTCTTGGAGGATTCGCTCCCGCACCGATTTCGCCTCGGCCACCATGGCGCGGCCCTCGGCCCTGGCAGCTTCCAGGGCAGCTTCGGCGTCTCGATCTGCGGCCTCGCGGGCTGCCCGGGCCTCCTCTTCGGCAGCAGCCAGAGCCTGGGCACCTTCGGCGACCATTGCTGCAGCAACTGCCTCGGCCTCGTTCGTGCGTTCCTCGAGGACTCCGGCTGCCGCTGCAATCAACTCGTCGTGTCGTGTCTGGCCGGATTCGACCAGCTCCTGGTGAGTGGACTGTCCATCGGCGAGAAGTTCGTCATGGCGAGCTTGGGCTGTCGAGACCAGCTCATCGCGCCGCGTTTCGGCGCCATCAATTGTGCTCGCCGCGCTTTCGCGGGCTTCGGTGAGAAGAAGGTTCGCCTCTTCAGCAGCGGAGTCTCTGAGGCTCTGAGCCTCGTCGCGCAATCTCGTTGCCTCCGCCTCCAGCGACTGGGCTCGTGCCGTCGCGGACTCCTCGGTCTCTTTCAGAAGACTGGCGGCGTCTGCTTCGGCCTTGCTGCGGATCTCACCGGCGGCTGCACGGGCCGTAGTGATGATCCTCGCAGTCTCCTCACCGAGTACCGAGGCAATCCGGCCCTCGTCCAACTCCTTCGACTCGCTGAGTTTTGATTCGAGTGCCTCGACCCGCGCCATCAACTGACGGTCACGGAGTTCCCACGTCCTGAGCGCATCAGCGGCTCGACCCATTGCAGAGTTGACTTCCACAGGATCGAATCCCTTACGTCCCCGAGAGAACGTGGTTCCAGCGAGAGCCGCGGGGTCGATCTGGGGCGGTTCGGGAAGCGAATCGGTCATGCCCCGATGCTACGAGGGCCCGCACGTCTGGTGGCGGAGTGTTCGGGGCATATCTCGTTGATTGTCAGGAATTCTTGGACCTTCCGGGTCGTCCCGCGCAGTCCAAGCCGGATCAAGGTCTTCCGATTCCATCCGGGTTCAGGACCTTGACGGCCTCTTCGATATTCGCGACCGGGTAGAGCGCCACGTCATCACCGGCAACACGGCGCATGGCGGCCTGGGCGCTCTTGGGGGTGGCGGCCGGGAAGATGAACACCTTGATTCCGGCTCGTTTGACCGCAGACACCTTTTGTTCGACCCCGCCGATCGGACCCACCGTCCCATCGGCGCGGATCTCACCGGTGACTGCGATGTCGCGCCCGCGCGTAAGTGAACCCGGGGTCAGGCGGTCGATTATCGCCAAGGTCCAAGCGAGTCCCGCTGATGGGCCGGTGACGGTGCCCGAGTCGACATCGACCTCGACGTCCGAGACCACCCTCAAGTCAGAAGGCTGTGCCTGGATACCGACTACCGGACGATTCGGGTCGTCATCTTCGGCGTCGTCGCCAGCTGCACCGAGCTTGACCTTCAGTTCCTTCCGGACTGGCGAATCGGGCTTGGATCTACTGGGCCGTTCGACGACCAGCGTGACGGTGTCGCCGGGTTTGCGGTCCGACAGTTCCTTACCGATGTCCGAGGGCATCGAGACCTCCCCGCCATCGACTTCGGTGATGACATCACCAGGTTGGAGGATGCCCTTCGAAGGGCTGTCGTCGGAAACGCTGATGACCTGGGCGCCGCTGCCACCGAAATCCGCCTTGATTCCCACCTCGGAGAGAGCGACTTTGGTGGCGAGCAGCTTGGAACTGTCCATCAGCGCGATGTTCTCCTGACGAGCAGCCTTCCGGTCCCCATCGGGATACATCTCATCCTTACTCTCGACCTCTGCAGCGCTGTCGAACCATGCCCTGATCAACAACGCAGGTGTCGCCTGGTCGATGTACACGGTTGTGAACATCACCTTGCCCGGTGACTCGAAGCTCTTGGCACCAGAAATGTGAATCCGCTGCTCGGAAGGTCGCACCGAGCCCGGCTGGATCACGTAGTACGGCAGGCGTACCAGGAACATGGCTGCCACGATGGCGGCTATGACCGCGGCGAATATCGCAATTCCCCAGCGCCGCCGGTTGGTACGCCTGGCTGCAAGCGCCTCGGGCGTAACGATCTGAGGTTCGGGATCAGCTTCCTGTAGGTCCGAAGGGGTGTTGATGCCCGAGTCGGGTTCTTCCTGTCCAGTGGATACGCTGTCGCTCGTCATGATCACTCTGCTCGTCGGACTATCGGTTGTAGCGGTCAGCGCAGTCGGGTTCTGGCTCGTGCTGTTCAACCATCCTGCTACTCAGAGCCGCCTCGGTCCGTCGAGGCAGCGATTTCCCACAGCAGTGGCTGAGACCACGCCCAGATCCCATACCCCGACGACTCAGCCCCTAGTTCGTACCCATACCAAGTTCCGAAGGGGCATACCAGTGGGAGCTCCCGCAATGGAACCGGGACGGCGCATACGTTCAACGCTGATCCTCGGCCTGGCAACCATCGGAACTGCAGCACTTCTAGGAGCTGTGCTGAGCGTCTTCGTGGTTGTCGCGGTTCTAGTCGTGACGTGAAGGGCGGATCCGACCTATTGGCGGATCCGCCCGTCTGTCACGCTCAACCACCGAATATCAGCGTCCGAACAGGCCTCGGCGAGTTGGCTGGTCGTCCTGGGCAGGCTGATCGGCCGGAGGAACAGGTCCGCCGATGGGTGCGGGCTGGGGAGAATCCGGTTCACCCGCCGGAGCAGCGAAGGGGCTGCTGGCACTTCCGGGGGACTGACCCGGCGTTCCCGGGGGAGCTGATTCGGGCTGTGCATGCTCCGGGCCGGTGGGGGGAGCGGGTGCCGCAGGAGCGGGGCGGCTCGGAGCTCCGGGATTGAGCGCCTGCATCTGGACCTTGTAATACGGCTTCAGATCGAACTTGAGCTCGTTCAGTTCAAAGATTCTGATGCTCTCGATCGACTGCTCGTTGCGGAGCTTTTCGACGAAGGCAACTGCCTCCTCGACCGACTCAAACTGGTTGTATCCCGGGTGTCCATCAGGATTCTGAAAAATGACCATGTGCTGCGACACGATCGCCCCCTTCTTGTAGTTGAGCGACTCGCAGTGTAGAACGCGACAAGCCGTTTGCGAGCAAACCTTGCGGATGACTGGTCCAAAGGTCTGCGAATTCCTCAGGCGAAATGACATGTACCCACTTGACTGAATCACAGGATTTCAAGACTGAGCCGAAGCCGGCCGCAAAAGGCATCGACCCCGAGCTCACCGACCCCGCCGCAGCCGCTGATCCGAACGCAGCCGCTGATCCGAACGCAGTGGCTGAGCGTCGGCGCAGGATTGTCGCCGCAGGTCATAGCGGTGACGTCACCTTGGCACGGGCCGGACTGTCGGATCCCTCGCCGGAAGTCCGTGCCGCTTCCCTTGGAGCACTTGATCGCCTAGATGCGCTCGACGGAATGGAACTCTCCGAGCTGCTGAGTGACAACAGCGCCCTGGTCAGACGACGAGGAGCGCTCATTGCTGCAACTCGCAGCGATGCAGGCGAAGCACTCTCGGCCCTTCTGAACGACCCCGAGCCGGTGGTTATCGAAGTTGCGGCCTTCGCGTGGGGTGAACGGCCCGAGGTGCCGGACAGTGTTCTCGATCGACTCGTGAACCTCGCGATCGACCACGAGGACTCCCTCTGTCGAGAGGCGGCGGTGGCGGCTCTGGGGTCGATCGGCGATCAGCGTGGTTTGGAGGCGGTGATCGCAGCGTGTGGAGACAAGGCGACAGTCAGGCGACGGGCGGTCCTTGCCCTCGCTGCCTTCGACGGCGAGGAAGTCACAGCGATGCTGCGGTCCATGCTCGATGATCGCGACCTTCAGGTGCGGCAGTCTGCGGAGGAACTCCTGGCAATCGAACTCGGCGAAGAGACCTGAGGCCGAAAACCAGATGTGGGGGCCGGCCCATCGAGCCGACCCCCACCTCTTGGAACTAGTTCAACTTCCGAACGGGTCAGTCCCTGACAGCGAAACTGTTGGACTTTCCTTCGTAGTTCGCAACCGGTGACTTCTCGACCCAGCCGTCACCCTCGCGCTGGGCGATCCGGAAGCCCTCGATCGCCCAAGGGTCGTCGGCACCGTCGGTGTTGACCGTGATCTCGTCACGGAGCAGACCGAAGTTGCCATCCTTGAGCGAGAACAGGGCGTTCATGAGCGCTGCCCTGTCCACGGTCTTGGCGTTCTTCAAGCCCTCGGCGAAGAGTGCGGCGAAGCCCCAACCCGGGGAGGCGATTCCACCTTCGATGGCACCCTCGTCGAGGCCTCCGATTGCGGCCTGTTCCTTGAACTCGATGACCTTCGGGTTGGTTGCGTCAGCCGGGTCCGCCGGGTCGAGCGTCGGCTGTGCCAGGTAAACGCCCTGGTCCTTGCCACCGGCGAGGGACAGTGCGAGCTTCGAGGCACAGGTGACCGAGATGAACGTCATCGGCTTCCAGGTGTCGGGCATCTTCGAAAGCGAGGTCGGGCATGGTGTGCCACCGATTCCGACGATAAAGGTGTCAGCGCCGGACTGTGACAGTGCAACGACCTGGGCCTCAGGTGAGGTTCCTGCCAGGGGATTGAAGCTCTCCGACTCGACGACGGTGATATCCGTGTCCTTGATCTCGGCTTCGATGGTCTTCTTGTAGGCCTGACCGAAGTCGTCGTCCTGGTACAGGATGGCGATCTTCGCTTCTGGCGCTTCTGCCTTCAGATACTCGACCCAGGCGTGTGCCTCGGTCGCATATGACGGAAGTGCCGAGATGTACCAGGGGTAGTCGTTGGCATCGCCCCACGAGGTGGATCCGGTAGCCAGGGAGACATTGGGGATACAACCATCGTTCATGTAGTCGCGGATCGACATGTTGGTCTCGGTGCCGATGTTTCCGACCAGGGCAAAGACCTTGTCCTGCTCAACAAGCTTCTTGGCCAGGGCAGGCGTCTTGGACGGGTCGTACTCGTCGTTCTCCTTGAGGAGTTCGATCTGGTACTTCTTGCCATCGCCGGCCTCGAGCCCACCGCGCTTGTTGGCGGCTTCGAAGTAGGCGGCCATTCCCTTGGTCACATTGTCGTAGATGGCGTAGTTGCCGGTTTCGGGACGAATGGTGCCGAGCTTGATCGTGTCGCCCTCGACACCTTGGGTGCCCTTGTAATCGGTGCAGTCGGTGTCGGGATTGATGAACTCGGTGGAGTCGGTCGAACCAGTGTCGGAGTTGTCCGACCCGTTTGCGGTGTCGTCGGCGCTGCTACACGCTCCAGCGATGACTGCAATGGACAGCAGCATCGCTGCTGTCAGTTTCCATGTAGGTCTCATGACTTCTCCTCATTTTGGGGACTTTCGGTGGCGGTGAGGTCTCCACCGCCGGGAGTGCTGTGGGAAGCAGTAGTTGATACTGCCGCAGTACTCGATCGGCCTGTGCCGGACTTCTTGAATTTTGCCTGAATGGTTCTGAACACACCGACCATTCCGCCGGGGGCCACGAGCATCAGCCCGATGAGCATCACGCCCAGAATTACGGCCCTCGCTGGCTGCAGCCGGTTGGGTAGTTCAGGGATGATCACGTCCGAGAAGACACCGTAGAAGAGCGCTCCGACCGCGGGTCCGATGATGCTCGATGCTCCACCGATGACCACGGCCACGAGGAAATAGATCGATACTGCAATGGTGAACGAACTCGGATACATCCGAGTCTGGTCGATGGCGAAGAGTCCACCGCCGATCCCGGCGAGCGCCGAGCCGACACCGAAGGTGTAGATCTTGACCCGGGCGACCGGAATGCCGGATACCTCGGCCGCGGTCTCGTTGTCCCTAACCGCTACCAGCGAGCGTCCGACCCGACTCTTGATCAGGTTTCGCGAGAGCAGGAAACAGAGCGCTGTTATGGCCAGGAACACCAAGTACTGCCACTGGTGGGCCTCCACTCCCTTGAATGGCGAGAGCATCTGGATCGGCTTCTCGCGCAGCGAGCCGCGGTACATCTGCTCGCTGGTGATCTGCATGCCATGGCTGCCACCGGTGATGGAGTTGAACTGTTCCACCGCCAAGGGGAACAGCGTTGCCACCGCCAGGGTGACGAGCGCCAGATAGAGGCCCTTGATCCGGAGTGCAGGGAGTCCGATTATGACGCCGACCACGAAGCACACGACGCCCCCGCCGAGGACGGCCAACAGCAGGGGTGAGTTCAGCTCGTTGATCATCCAGCCGGCTGTGTAGGCGCCTACTCCGTAGAGGGCGCCGTGTCCGACGGAGATCTGGCCGTTGAACCCCGTAAGCAGGTTGAGTCCGCAGGCGCCGATCGCCAGTGTCATCCAGCCGCTGAACTGATCGACCCGGAACGGCTCGAAGAGGAAGGGGGCGTAGATCAACACGCCAGCGACAATGATCCAGACGACGATCGTCGCCGGACGCAGCTTCATGCGCCCGGGTGCGGCCGGCAACTCAAGGGTGGCGGTCATACTCGCGACACTTCCTTCTTACCGAAGAGTCCCTGTGGCCGGAACAGGAGCACTGCCAGAATGAGAATGAATGCCGGAGCAAGGGGCATCTTCTCGAACACCGATACGTAGCGAGGAAGCACCGAGGACAGGGTCCCGACGACCATCCCGCCGATGATCGCTCCCACCAGCGAATCGAAGCCCCCGAGCGTTATGGCCGCGAAGCCGAAGATCAGGGTCAACTGCATCAGGTTGGTACCCAGACCAAGATTCGGCGCTGTGAAGACACCGGCGACTGTTCCGACAGCGGCCGCGAGACCCCAACCAAGCATGAGCAACCTCGGAACTGGAACGCCAACCAGACCGGCGGACTCCGAATTGGATGCCACCGCTCGCATCGCAAGGCCCAGCTTGGTCTTCTGGAAGAGCAGGAAGAAGAGGAAGGCCATCGCGCCGAGCACAGCCACCGAACCGATCTTCTGCCAGGCGATCGCAACTCCTCCGACGGTCACCTGACCCGAACCGAACAGCGGCTCGAGGCTCCGGTCGACCGTTCCCCAGATCAGCTGGGCTGCACCATTGATGCCCAGGAACAGACCGATCGTGACGATCACCACCGCCAGAGGCTTCTGGTGCGGGTCACCGACCGGCCGCACCGCCACCTCGTGGATGAGCGCACCGACTAGGAAGCCTCCCGCCATGCCGCACAGCACCGCCAGCCACATTGGCAGCCCGGCATTCCAGAACGTCCAGACGATGAACGACGCGAACATCGCCAGTTCGCCCTGAGCGAAGTTGAGAATTCCGGTCGACCGGTAGATGACCACCAGGCCGAGGCCGAGCATCGCGTAGACCGCGCCGTCGCCAATGCCGACCAGCAGGATCTGTAGGAAGTCCCTCATCGGGTCGTGACCTCCCTCATAGTCCCAGATACGCCTTCTGAATGGCCGAGTCGCCTTGCAGGTCCGCGGCGCTGCCCGAAACAACAATGCGACCGGCCTCAAGAACGTAGGCCCGGGCAGCGAAATCGAGTGCCAGGTTGGCGTTCTGCTCCACCAGCAGAACTGACGTGTCGGATGTCTGGGTGATCTCCCTCAACCTGTCGAACACCTCCTGCGTGACGAGCGGCGCCAGCCCAAGAGATGGCTCATCGAGCAACAGAAGCTTGGGACGCGACATCAGCGCCCTTGCGATTGCGAGCATCTGTTGCTCTCCGCCGGACATCGATCCGGCCAACTGGGTACGACGCTCACCCAGGCGGGGGAACATCTCGTACCAGTGTTCGATGTCGGCATCGACCTCTTTGTCCTTGCGGGCATACGCGCCGATGCGCAGGTTCTCCTCGACGGTGAGCGCCGTGATGGTCCCCCGACCCTGTGGCACGTGTGCGACCCCCCTCCGCAGAACCTGATCGGGTCGAATGCCCGAGATGAGCTTGCCCTCAAAGGTCACGGATCCCCTCGAAGAGATCATTCCTGAAATGGCCCGCAGTGTGGTCGTCTTTCCGGCACCGTTTGCGCCGAGGACAACAACGACCTCGCCCTTGTCGATCGTCAGGTCTATGCCGAAGAGCACTTCGACTATGCCGTAGCCGGCCTCCAGGCCTGAGACTTCCAGCAGATGCTCGCTCACTTGGACGGAGCTCCCAGATAGGCGGCAATCACCAGGGGATCGTCGCGAATTTCGGCGGGTGTGCCTTCGGCGATCTTGCGACCGAGGTCCATGACGACGACCTTCTGCGAAATGGACATGACCATGGACATGTGGTGTTCGACCAGCAGAATCGTCAGATCGAACTCGTCGCGGATCTGCTTGATCGCGTTGCCGAGTTCATCGACTTCGCCGTGGGTCAGGCCGCTAGCAGGTTCGTCGAGCATCAACAGCTTCGGCTGTGAGGCCAGGGCCCTGGCGAACTCGATGCGCTTGAGAGTGCCGTAGGGCAGCCCACCACAGGGACGGTGGGCGAACTGGGCAAGGCTCAGCCGCTCCAGGATCTCCATCGCATCGGTCTCGAGGCGCTTCTCCTCGGATCGCACCTGCGGCAGGCGGAGCGTCGAGGTCCAGAACCCGGCCCGACTTCTGGAGTGGGCACCGATCTTCACGTTGTCGAGCACCGATAGCCCGGGTACCAACGCCAGGTTCTGGAAGGTTCTGGCCACGCCGATCTCGACGATCTTGTGTGGCGGCATGGCCAACAGATCCTGGCCCTCGAAGTGCACCGAACCCCTTGTGGGTTGGTAGATGCGCGAAACGACGTTGAACAAAGTCGTCTTGCCGGCACCGTTCGGTCCGATCAGGGCGCAGATCTGTCCAGCGTCGATCGTGAACGAGAGTCCGTCGAGCGCAACTACGCCACCGAAGTGGACACCGACATCTACGACTTCAAGCTGTGTCACTCCCCCCGGCTCCTCTGCTCGACGTACTTGGGTCTGGAACTGTACCCGTTGAGCTCAGTCGAATGAGGGAACACTCGACATGTGGGACTTCTTGAAGTGTGGACGAGCCTCAGCGACGTGCGCTCATGAACATGTCACTGAGTTCCTCATAGGACTCCACCACCCTGCCTGCGCCAAGGACCACGGACTCGAGCGGTTGCCTGACGGTCTTGACGGGCACCTCACATTCCTTTGCCAGGCGCAGGTCCAGACCCTTGAGTAGCGAACCACCGCCCACCAAGTGGATTCCGTGCTCGATCAGATCCTGAGCCAACTCGGGTGGAGCTTCGGCCACACAGGCCAGCACCGAGTCAACCATCGAGTTGACGGGTTCGGCGATGGCCGATCTGACTTCCTCGGCCGAGAGGATGATCGTCTTGGGCAGGCCGCTCATCAGCTCGCGCCCGCGGACCTCGGCCCTCACCTCATCGGGGGTCGGGTAGGCAGAACCGATCAGAATCTTGATCTCCTCGGCGGTTTGCTCGCCGATGGCGATCCCGTACTCCCGACGGATATAGGTGATGATCGCCGCGTCAATGTCGAATGAACCAATGCGGACCGCTTGGAGCGCCACCACACCGCCCAGTGAGATGAGCGCTGTTTCAGACGTTCCACCGCCGATGTCCACCACCATGTTCGCCCGGGGCTCATTGATCGGCAGGCCGGCACCGATGGCCGCTGCCATCGGTTGTTCGATCAACTGGGCTTCGGTCGCTCCAGCCTTCCGGGCTGCCTCGGTCACCGCCCGCTTCTCTACCGCGGTGATCGCTGAAGGGACGCAGATGACAACCCTGGGGCGGTTGAAGCGATTGACGCCGACCCTGCGCAGAAGCAGGTGGATCATTTCCTGCGTGACCTCGAAATCTGTGATCGCTCCCTGACGCAGTGGCCTGACAGCCACGATGTAGCTGGGCGTGCGTCCGATCATCTTCCACGCGTCGCGCCCCATCGCCATGACCTGGTGGACCTTGGTGTTGAGCGCGATAACAGAGGGCTCGTTCAATACGATGCCCTCTCCTCTGGCATAGACCAAGGTGTTGGCCGTACCGAGGTCGATTGCTAGGTCGCGTCCCAGTTCAGCCCGCCCCGGTCGACTTGCGGCGAGGTCGCTGTTCAGGTGGCTGGTCGGGAGCGAGCGCCTTCATCTTCTCGTTGAACTGCTCGACCGACGATCGGGGGGACGACGACGCCGGCCTGTTCCGGAGCCACAACAGGCTCAGGCCGATGACGCTCAGGCCGAACACGATGAATAGGTAGATGACGTTGTTCACAGCTGCAGTTCGTGGTCGCAGGGGGCATGCACAGCCCTATCGTAGAGAAGTTCTGACCCCCGCCAAGGAAAGTGCGGCCGGAGTCACAGTCTTGACCCTCGGAGCAGGCCGCTTCCGCGCCCCCCGGGAGCATCGTCACACGTACGATGGCGGTGTGAGCACTTCCGGTCCGTTCGGATCCGACCCGTCCGACAACGAAGAACCATTCGAGGCGATGAACTACTTCCTCCAGGACCTTTCTCGAATGTTTTCGGGGAATCCCGGGGGAAGTTGGGACAGCGCCTATCAGCTGTCGGCCGCTATCGCCACTGAAGGTCGTCCCGAAGCCAACGTCGATCCGAGCGAACGGCTCGCTGTGGAACAGCTTGCGCGCGTCGCCGAACTGCAGGTCAGTGAGGTCACCGGTCGGCCCATCGATTCGCCCATCCGTCTCGAAGCTCTGAACCGGACCCAGTGGGCACGTCGCTTCCTGGACGACGAACGCCCGCTCCTGGAAGGTCTCTCAGGTTCGATAGGGACCGCTCTTCAGGCCCAGTTGGGCGAGCTCGGTGACGAGGATCTCTCACTCGACCTCAACCAGTTCCAGGTGCCGGGGATGCCGCCCGACGCGCTGATGCAACAGATGATGCGGATGCTCGGCCCCATGCTGTTGGGCATGATGGCCGGTAGTACCGCCGGCCACCTCGCCACGCGGGCGTTCGGACATTTCGAGCTTCCCCTGCCCCGTCCCAACGAGAAGTCGGTGACGATCGTCCTGCACAACATCGACGAGTTCGCCGAATCGTGGAGCCTTCCGACCGAGGGCATCCGCCTTTGGGTCTGCATCTCCGATGTTGCCCACAAGCAGATTCTCGAGACACCCCACGTTCGGGCCGCCCTCGATTCGCTTCTGAACGACTATGTGTCGTCGTTCTCCGACGACCCCGAAGAGATCGAACGCCGCCTCAGGGACCTCGGCTATGACGACGAGGTCATCGGCCCTGAACCCGAGTTCGAGGCGCTGCAGCGACTGGCTTCCAACCCGGACATACTTCTGGGTGCGATGCAGTCCGATCACCAGCGTGTCCTGATGGGCCAGATCGAAGCACTGGTCGCGACCATCGAGGGATACGTCGACTGGGTCCTCGACTCGATCGGCGCTCGTCTCATCCCTGATTTCGACCGCATAACCGAGGCACTCCGACGGCGCCGTGTCGAGGCCGCTCCTTCCAACAGGTTCGTTGAGCGGCTGTTCGGACTCGAACTGTCCCAGGCCACCTTCGACCGCGGATCGGACTTCGTCTCGGGCATAGTTCAACGAGCCGGAACCGACGCACTGGCGCTGATCTGGCAGGACCAGGAGCATCTTCCGACCCCGGCGGAGTTGACGGCGCCGGGTCTGTGGCTCGCACGCCTGGGGGTTGCCTCGGAGGAACTCGATTTCGACGACCTGACGGACTTCGAGGTTCCGGACTTCCCCGACCTCGACAGCTGATCAACGACCCGGCGGGCTGTCCCCCGGCTCACCTGGCGCCGTCTCGCCGGGCGCCGTCTCGCCGGCATCCGGGCTCGACCCCTCGGACTGGTTCCAGTCGGACTGGGCCCCCTCGGGCTGGGTCCCCTCGGGCTGGGTCCCCTCGGGCTGGCGCATCTTCTTGACGACGGACCTGACGCTTCCACCGATGACCCTCGAGCTTGGAAGATGCGGCGGGTTCTCGCCGCGGTCAACTGCCCGCAGGGCGACCATGTAGAACGCCGTTGCCGAGGCCGCCACTGCCATGACCACAGCGGCTCCGAACGCGGTCGGCACTGTAAGGACCACGGGCAGGGCGGCGCCGAACACCCAGACGACCTGGAACCGGGACTCGAACCTTGCGAACGAGCGTCCACGGTTTGCTGCCGGAGCGTCGCGCTGGACCACAGCGTCGAAGGCCTGTTTTCCTGCGGACGAGGCAACGGCGATTCCGAATGCCAGAGTCGACATACCCAGCAACCCGCCGACAAGTAGGGCAACGAGTCCACTCGCTGCCGCGATGGCCATGGCGGCAACCAACAGGTATTCCTCCCGGAAGTGCCGCCTGACCATCGGAGCTACCGACGCACCGACCAGACCACCGATTCCTGTCAGAGCGATGACCACTCCGAAGTGCCAGACAGGCGGCGCTCCGGGCGCTGTCACCTTGTCCAGGTCCAGCTTCCCGGAGGGGTCGTGGAGCATGTGGCCGAGGGCGACGCCCGAGCCGGGTCTGGTGTCGTCGCCCCTCAGCGCGAATGCCAGCAGAAACGTGATGAACCCGACGATCCAACGGAGACTTCCCATTGCGGTCGCGGCCGACAGGACCCCGGCGCTACGCAACTCCGCCCGCTCTGTGTCATCCTCCGCTTCAGCGGCAACAACGGTTACTGGGACCCGGAGCGACGCGATGCTCGCTGCAGCAAACACCAGCGCACAGAAGAACGCCACCGCGCCCGGACCCGCTACCCAGAGGATCAGCGCACCGGGCGCGCCCGCCGCAAACGCCGCCAGTCCGCCCAGTACCTGAAGCTTGGAGTTTGCCTCCACCAGGCCTTCGTCGCTGCTCACGACCGTCGGAATTACAGCTGCCTTCGCGACTGCGTAGGACTTGGACAGGACCAACAGCAGGAAAGCCTCTGGAAACAACCAGAGGCTTTCGGAGGTGACGCTCGCGATCAACAGGAGTGCCACAACCGCTCGACCGACGGTGGAAAGAACCAACATCAATCGGCGGCCCCCCTTCGCCTTGTCCATCGCCGGTCCGATGAGAGGACCGACAAGGGCGAAGGGTGCCATGGTGAAGACCAGGTACAGGGCTATGCGCCAGCGTGCCCCGGAGGGGTCGATCGAGAAGAACAGCGATCCGGCCAGGACCAGCGCGACCAGCGCATCGCCACCGAGGCTGAGTATGTGCGTCAACGCCAGCCGCCCAAAGGGGGTGTCGACGTCGAATCCGACCTCAGGTCTGTGGCCTCGACGCCTCGGGTCAGGAATCACTGCTCACCATCGTAGGAGCCCGAGACCCGATGGATTCACCGAGCAACGCTCGGGTGCAACTCAAGGAGTCGACGAGAGCCGGTAGCCGACCCCACGAACAGTGACTATGCGGGTCGGGTTGGAGGGATCGATCTCCACCTTGGAGCGGATCCGCTTGATGTGCACATCGAGGGTCTTAGTGTCGCCTACGTAATCGAGGCCCCAGATTCGATCTATCAAGGTGTAGCGCTCGAGAACCCGGTCCGCGTTCTCCATCAAGAGCGCCAGCAGTTCGAACTCGCGTAGGGGAAGGTTGACCCCCTCACCCCGTACCCGGACCTCGTGGCTGTCCAGATCCAACTCGATGTCACCAGCCACCAGAACATCGTGTGAGTCGAGCGACGGTCTGTCGGATCCATTGGAATTCGATGGTCGCCTCAGTACGGCCCGGATGCGGGCGACCAACTCCCGCATCCTGTAGGGCTTGGTTACGTAGTCATCCGCGCCGACCTCAAGTCCCACGACGGTGTCGATCTCGGTCGATCGGGCTGTGACCATGATTATCGGCACATCCGAAGATCGGCGGATCTCCCGACAGACGTCAATACCTGAAACCAGCGGCAACATCACATCCAGGAGAATCAGATCGGGTCGGGTTCTCTCGAACTGCTCCAAGGCTTCGGCCCCATCACGTGCAACCTCGACCACGAAACCCTCGCGACCGAGACCGACGCTCAGAGCGTCCAGAAATGATTCCTCGTCGTCGACTACCAGAACCTTCACCGGCGACGAGGACGCGCCGGCGACGTCCGCCGCCTCTGACACTTCAGGGCTCCGACTGGGGTGTCGCCGAGCTTCTCGACGACCACGGAGCACCGTCGTCAGAATCCTCGGCTTCGACCCGGCCGGCACCCTTCAGGTACTTGGGCCTGGGAACGAACGACAGCGAGAACGTCGTCCCAACGCCCTCGATGGACTCGACGGCCACCTCTCCCCCATGGTTGTTGGCCACGTGACGGACGATCGCAAGGCCGAGTCCGGTGCCACCCGTGCCACGGGAGCGCGCCTTGTCGACCCGGTAGAAGCGCTCGAAAACCCGGTCGAGGTCACGACGGGGAATACCCACTCCCTTGTCGACCACGGAGATCTGCACCCTGCCGTCGCCGGAATCGGGGGTTGCGGTGACCGTGACGGAAGAACCCGATGGCGAGTATTTAACGGCGTTGTCCAGCAAGTTGTAGACGGCCGAAACCAGCTGTATCCGGTCACCGATTATCGGACTGTGGTCCGGCACTTCGGCGACAACGGTGATGTCCGCCTGGTCCGCAGCCGCAGAGATTCTCTCGACCGCTTCGTTGACGATCGCGGACAGACTGACCTCTGCGAAATCCGTCTCGTCCTTGAACTCGATCCTTGTCAGCTCAAGTAGATCGTCGATGGTGTGGCTGGCTCGCTCGGCCTCGCCGACCATCCTTCCGGCCAGCCTCGTGACAACTTCCGGATCACCTTCGTCGCGGATCATGTCGGCGAGCAACCCGATGGCGCCGACCGGGGACTTCAGTTCGTGGCTTATGTTCGCCACGAAATCTCGACGCACCGTTTCTGTGCGGCGGTTGAGCGTCACATCCTCGACGATCGCAAGCGCCCCGTTCCCACCCGAGCCGCTGAACGGTCGGGCGACAATCACGAATGACCGAGCCGGCGGTCCGAACAGGTCGATCTCTCGGCTGACGGACCGTCCATTGAGCGCTTCGGCCAACAGTTCATCAACTGCCGCCTCGACAAGGACCCGACTGTGTCGAGACTCCTTCAGTGCGTTGCCGGCGGCATTGCGGAAGTCGTCGGTTCCGCCCTCGTTGCGGACGATGATTGCCTGATCGATGTGGTCGACGGCGTCGCTCAGTCGTGCCAGGAGCCGGGTGTCCTCAGACGAGATTTCCGGCGCTGCGGTCTCACCGATGGCCGGATCCTCAACGACTGCGGCCGGATCGTTGGTTCCGCCGATCGAGTAGCCGACGAACGCGCCGACCCCGACAAGAACCAGACCCAACAGAACCAGAGCGGCGGGCGACATGGTCAGAGCGGCAAGTGTCATTGCGAGATTCACGTTTCTTCGGGTGGTTCTGTTGGATCCTGCATGTCCGAATTGTGTTCGTACGACCCAGCGGTGGAACCAGCCTCCGGACCCGATGTGCGCTGGCCAGGACCCGATGTGCGCTGGCCAGGACCGGACAAGTCCAGCATCTCCTCCAGGCTGATCTCCTCGAGCTCTTGATGCTCGCGTGCCTCTGATTCCTTCAACCGGTAACGGGCGGAGCCGCTTTTCTCGGGCAGCCAGCCCGTGACCATGTAGTTGACCCGTTCACCGATGTTCACGGCATGGTCGCCGATGCGCTCGTAGTAACGCCCGATCATCGCCATCTGGACGGCTCCCTGCAGGTTCAGATCGGTCTCTGAATGGGAGCGGAGAATTGCCTGCATATACGAAACCTGAAGCTCGTCCAAGCGGTCATCGATGTCGTCGAGAGCTGTTGCCAGCGATGTGTTCGAGTCGACGTAGGCGTCGATCGCTGAGCGGATCAGGAACGTGGCTTCGACACCCATCTGCTCGATGAGACCGCGGATCTGTGGACCGAACTCAATGTCGTAGATCCGTCGGGAAGCCTTGCAGACGTTGACAACCAGGTCGGCCGAGCGCTCCAACTCACTGATCAGCCGGATCGTTGCGAGCACAAACCTAAGCTCACCCGCGATCGGCGACTGAAGTGCCAGGATCAAATAGCAGCGTTCCTCGAGTCCCAAACAGAAGTCGTCGATCAGATCATCGCCGTCGATGACAACCTGCGCGGCGTGAAGATCTCGGTCAAGCAGAGCCGCAGTTCCGCGACCGATTGTCTCTGCAACCATTGCGCCCAAGCGGATCAGGTCGGAGCGAAGGTCCTCGAGCTCGCCGTGGTACTCGATTCTTGTCTCGTTCATCCGAGGTTCGTCGGGGCCGCCGGGGTTCATCCGAAACGTCCTGTGATGTAGTTCTCGGTCCGACTGTCCGAAGGCACCGAGAAGATCTTGTCCGTCCGGTCGAACTCCACCAGGACGCCGGTCCTGATGTCACTCTCGGGGTTGATCTCGGTCGAGAAGAAAGCAGTTGCGTCGCTCACGCGTGCGGCCTGTTGCATGTTGTGGGTCACGATGACGATCGTGAACTCGGTCTTGAGTTCACGCATCAGGTCCTCGATGCGGGCAGTGGCGATCGGGTCCAGTGCCGAGCACGGCTCGTCCATGAGGATCACCTCTGGATCGACCGCTACCGCCCGGGCTATGCAGAGTCTCTGCTGCTGACCACCGGACATTCCCATGGCCGAGGA
This sequence comes from Microthrixaceae bacterium, assembly GCA_049647585.1. Taxonomy (GTDB): domain Bacteria; phylum Actinomycetota; class Acidimicrobiia; order Acidimicrobiales; family Microtrichaceae; genus JAGQSZ01. Next base: position 261,533 of record JBARXY010000011.1, read on the forward strand.
CTTGAGCCGGTCCTTCACCTCGTCCCAAAGGGCTGCCTGGCGAAGCGAACGTTCGACGATGTCGTCCAGGTCGCTCTTCTTCTTGATGCCCCCGATGCGCGGGCCGTAGGCGATGTTGTCGTAGATCGACTTGGGGAACGGGTTCGGCTTCTGGAACACCATTCCGATTCGACGACGTACCTCGACGGCATTGACCTTCTCGTCGTAGAGATTGACCCCGTGGTAGTTGAGCTTCCCCTCGACCCTGGCGATTTCGACCAAGTCGTTCATGCGATTGAAGCAACGCAGCACGGTGCTCTTGCCGCAACCTGATGGTCCGATGAACGAGGTGATCTCATGCTGGCGGACAGCCATGTCGACGTCACGCACCGCGCGGTACGAGCCGTAGTAGACACTCAGATCCTGAACGTCGAAGACGACGGGCTGCTCGGCGATTACTTCTTCGTCAGATGCTTCGACCAATTCGCTCCGGAGAGAGATTCTCGGCTCGATCCCCTCCTGGGGATCGGCCTTCACTCTCCACGTTGTGTCTGGCGTCATTGACAGGTTCTCCTGTTGCTCGGACTCACCCATGATCAGCGGATCGCGAATCTCTTGGTTATGCCGCGTGCCGCAAGTGTGAGGACCAGAACGATGGCCACGAGCGTAACCGCCGCCCCCCAGGCGAGCTGTGTTGCTATCTCGCCGCCGTTCTGAAGCTGTGAATAGATCTGTGCTGAAAGAGTCGTGTTCTGACCGAGCAGCGACCAGTTGGTGGTCGTGACAAAACCGATCGTGAATATGACCGGTGCGGTTTCTCCAGCTGCACGCGCCACGGCCAAGAGGCAGCCGGAAGTAATTCCGGCGATCGAGGCAGGAAGAACCACTTTTACCGTCGTCAGCCATGTCCGGGTGCCGAGCGCTGCCGATGCCTCGCGTAGCGAATTGGGGACCAGGCGGAGCATCTCCTCGGTGGAGCGGACCACGATGGGAAGCATCAGGCATGCAAGCGCCAGCGAAGCTGCGAAGGCCGACTTTCCCTGTGTGCCGAATCGGACGACCCAGATGGAGTAGATGAACACGCCCATGACAACCGAGGGGACCCCGACCATCACGTCGGTCATGAACCGGATTAGCCGGGCAAGTCTTCCGTTCTTGCCGTATTCGTTCAGGTAGACCGCACCCATCACCCCGAGCGGAATGGCCAACAGCGATGCACCCAGAACCGTCAGGAACGTACCGATGATCGCCGGTTGCATTCCCTTGACCGTCGTTGCCGTTGTGCCGCCGGCGGCACATTCGGCAGGGTCTCCGAATCCGAGATCACAGATTTCCTTGTTGCCGGCCAGGTCGGCGCGACCGACATCTCCGGGGATGGGCGAGGTCCACCACTCTGTGTTGGCCACCACTCCGATTCCCTTGGTCACGACGCTCGCTCCCATTGCGAACAGCGGGACCAGGGCAACCAGGAACGCGGCGACCATCATCACCGAGGCGCCACTGTTGCGCAGTCGGCGACCTCTTGGCATGTTCGCAGTCGACAGTTGATGCCGGATCTCGTCGGTCCGGTCCGGGGTCGGTGCGCCTGAGGGAGTCGAAACGTTCCTCATCAGTGCGTCCCCTTTATCCGCCGGTCGATGATGACGACTGCTCTTCTCGCCGACATGTTGATCAAGATCGTGATGACGAACAGACAGACACCCAGGCCGATGAGGGCGGAGCGGAACGTCCCGCCTGCCTCGGACAGGCTCCGGAAGATCTGTGCCGGCATCGTCTCGCCCCGGCCGAACAGATTCGCCGACACCTGCGGCGAGGCACCGATCAGAAGCGCTACTGCGACCGTCTCGCCCATTGCTCGACCGAGGCCCAACATGATGGCTCCTGCCAGACCACCGCTCGAGTGAGGAATGACGACTCCCTTGATCATCTCCCAGCGGGTAGCACCAAGAGCCAGGGCTCCGTACCGGTCGTTCTCAGGGACGGTCATGAACACCTCGCGGGTCACCGAGGTGATGATCGGGATGATCATCAGGGCCAGCACTATCCCCGCGGTCATGAAGCTGGAGCCGGAACCACGACCGAACAGCGTGTTGAGCACCGGGACGGGCTCCACAAGGTCGGCAATCCCATTGAAGAAACGTTGGAAGGGCGGGATCAACGTGTAGAAACCCCAAAGCCCGAACACCACCGAGGGGACCGCCGCCAGCAGGTCGATCACCAGTGTGATGCCTCCTCGGATTCGCCGGTGGGCCAGTTCAGTGATGAAAAGTGCAATACCCACGCTGACCGGGACTGCGAAGGCGACAGCGATGAGCGAGACGACCACGGTTCCGAACGCCAGGGGGATGATCCCGAACAAGTTCTCTGCGGGACGCCATTCGGTACCGAAGAAATAGCCCGCTCCGAGTTCGGAGAAGGCCGGCCATGACTGTTGGATCATGACAGCGGCGATGAGCACCAGGGCCAGCAGGACCGTTGCTCCAGCTGCCAGGGCAATCCTGCGGAAAAGGTGGTCGGCAGTGGAACCGGTCCCCTTTTCGGTGAGGGACGCCGCAGGAGAAACCTCCCGCTCAAGCACCTCGGAATCAATTGTCATGTCCAGCATCTCCGGTGGAGTTCCGTCTGCGAGTATGTCGGGACCCGGGGGTTCCGACATACTCGCAGACCTTCACTTCTGAATCGAGATCGGTAGGGATTCAGCCGATCCGGTCGATCTGCTCGATGGCCCGCTTGGCCAGCGATTCGGGAAGCGCCACGTAACCGGTCGAGGCAGCCTCGGTCTGGCCGGTGGTCAGCACGTAGCGAAGGTAGGTCCGCAGGGTCTCGGCCTTCACCGGGTCCGACTGCTCGGCGATTGCGAGCAGCCAGGTCGGAGCGGTGATCGGGTATGCCCCGGGCGCATCGGCATTGAGGGGGTTGTAGGTGAGGTCGTCAGCGACTTCTGCTCCGTCGAGGGACGCCTGCACGCCCTTTGCCGAAGGATTTACGTACTCACCCGAGGAATTCTGGATCTTGGCGAAACTCAGACCGGCCTTGCCTGCGTCGGCCAGGTCGACGTATCCGACAGCACCCTTGGTCTGCTTGACGACTTCGGCAACACCTGAGTTCTTCTCCTGGCCCTGGGTGGCGGCTGGCCAGCTGACCTCGTCACCGCTCCCCAGCTTCCAGACGTTGGGCGAAGCCGCAGTCAGGTACTTGGTGAAGTTGTTCGTGGTGCCGGATCCGTCCGAGCGGTGCACGACGGAAATTTGGGTTGACGGCAGAGTGATGTCGGGGTTGTCCGCTGCAATTTTCGGATCGTCCCACTTGGTGATCTCGGCCTGGAATATCCCGGCGATGACGTCGGGACTCAGTTGCAGATCATCTACCTCGGGAAGGTTGTAGGACACTGTGATCGGCGCTGCCACGGTCGGGAAGAAGAGGAGTGTTCCCCCGAAATCCTCCGTCGGCTTGGGGAGTGAGTCCGATCCCGCAAAGTCGAGTGTGCCTGAAGCGAGCTGTGAACGGCCGTCCGACGACCCGCTCTTGGAGTAGGTCACCCTTTCGGTCCCAGCGATCTCGTTGAAGTCGGCGTTCGCCGCTTGGTAGAAGGAGTCCGGGAAGCTGGCCCCGCCGCCCGACAGGCTCACCGAGAGTGCCTTGATGTCGGCGCTGCTGGGTGCGTCGGCCGATGCCTGTGGCTTGGTCGTCGTATCGGCGCCACTCTGATCGCTGCCAGAACTGCAGGCTCCGAGGACCAATGCTGCAAGTGCTACCGGTGCGAGCATGCGGGCCCGCCGCATCCTGCTCGAACGCGAAACCATGTTCATTTAGTCTCCAAGTGAGGACTTTGCATTCCGTGGCCTCCCTGGCCACAGGTGCGACCGTAGGCATCGACCTTGTACGGCTGGGATGCAGTTGGTGAACAGCAGGTGAACTAACCCTGAACTTCACCAGGTTCCCTTCACACGGTCCCTTCATCCAGCGAATCGACGACCGAAACGTCGAGGGAATAGGTCAGGATCCGGCCGACGTCGGCGACCGGCACCCACCGGATCTCATCAACCTCGGCACCGGCCACGAATCCGAGATCATCCAAGACCGACATCGCCCACCAGCGCACCACCTTCGGGGTGCCGTCAGGCAGTGTGTATCCGGTCTTCGGCAGTTCCGCACCCGCCGAGCAACGCAGACCGGTTTCTTCCTCGACCTCGCGAAGCGCGCAGTCCCGTGCCTTTTCGGACCGCTTCCGCTTGCCCTTCGGAAGTGTCCAGTCGTCGTAGGCAGGCCGGTGTACAACAACAACTTCAAGACCCGCCGCTCCGGTGTGGCTACCGCGAAGGACTACGCCGCCGGCCGCCTTGATCACTCTTTCGCCCTAATCAACGTCACCTCGGTCAACGGATCGGCAGAGAAGATCGCTCAAGCGCCTGTCGCTGAAGCTCGAGGTGCGTCTCGACGGTGTCCTTACGGACAACCTCGCGCCAACTCGAATCAACCAGTGTCCAGGCCAGACTGTCGTCGCTCATGTTCACAGCGAGCATCGAATCGATCCGGTCGCTCAGCTGGGGGTCATCGACCGGGACGACGGCCTCGACCCGTCGATCCAGATTGCGTGGCATCAGATCGGCTGAGCCGATGTAGTGGACTGGCTCCCCCGGGCCCCGGCCGTTGGCGAATCTGTAGACCCGCGAATGCTCCAGGTATCGGCCAACGATGCTCCGCACGGTGATGTTCTCCGACAGCCCCGGAACCTGGGGTCGCAGGCAACAGATCCCCCGGACGATCAGCTCGACGCGCACCCCATCGGCCGATGCCGCATAGAGCTCGTCGATCATCTCGGGATCCACCAGGCTGTTCATCTTCATGGTGATCCCGCCTGCGCCGGGACCGCTTTCGCGCTCGTTCCTGATCAACGAAACCAGCGCCTGGCGCAAGGAGTGGGGGGCCACCAACAGACGGTTGTAGCTGACGTTTCTGGCATACCCCGTCAGGTAGTTGAACAGCTGGCTCAAGTCGGCACCGATCTCCGGGTCGGCGGTTATGAGGCCCAGATCCTCGTACAGATGGGCGGTCTTCGAGTTGTAGTTACCGGTCCCGATGTGGCAGTAGCGGCGTATGCCGTTGCCTTCCTCGCGGACCACCAGACAGGTCTTCGTGTGCGTCTTCAGACCCATGAGCCCGTAGACCACGTGAACGCCGGCCTCCTCCAGACGGCGGGCCCATTCGATGTTTCGTTCCTCATCGAAGCGAGCCTTCAGCTCAACGAGAGCAGCAACCTGTTTGCCCTCTTCGGCAGCGCGGATCAGCGACGCAACTATTGGGCTGTCACCCGATGTGCGGTACAGCGTCAGCTTTATCGTCAGGACCTTCGGATCGACCGCCGCCTGGTGGATGAACTCCTCGACGGAAGAGACGAAGCTGTCATAGGGGTGGTGGACCAGCACGTCGCCCTCACCGACGACGGTGAAAATGTCCCTGGCGTCGTCCTCATCATCGATGACCAGCCGACGTTGGGTGACCGGCACGAATGGCGGGTACTTCAGGTCATCGCGGTCCATCGCCGCCACGGCGTGTAGTCCGCCCAGGTCGATCGGCGCCGAATGCGGGAAGACATCGTCATCGTCCAGCTCGAGCTCACCTTGGATGAGGTCAAGCGATTCCTCGCTGACGTCGTCCTCGATCTCTAGACGAACCGCCTTGCCGAACCGGCGGCGTCGGAGTTCCATCTCGACTGCGGCGAGCAGGTCGTCGGCCTCCTCGTCCTCGACGGTCAGATCTGCGTTGCGGGTGACCCTGAACGTGATGCTGTCCTCGACCAGCATCCCCGGAAACAGGTCATCGAGATGGGCGGCGATTACCTGTTCGAGCGCTACGAACCGTTCGCCGTCGGGCAGGACCACGAACCTGGGGAGAAGCGGCGGGACCTTGACCCTGGCGAATCGTCGATCCCCCAGGGCAGGGTCGCTGACCACCACCCCCAGGTTCAGCGAGAGCGCCGAGATGTACGGGAATGGATGTCCCGGATCGACAGCGAGCGGGGTGAGCACGGGGAAGATCCGCCGGTGGAACTCATCTGTCAGCCACTTGCGGTCCTCGTCATCGAGCTGGTCCCAGGTCGAGAAACGGATGCCGCAATCGGCGAGAGCGTTGCAGACAGGCCCGAGAAAGGTCTCGTCTGCGGTTCGGGACAACTCCCGCGCACGATCAATCACTGCCCGCAGCTGCTGGGAGGCGGTTCGTCCGTCGGCGCTCTTTGCCCGGACGCCTGCGGCAATTCTGTCCTTGATGCTGGCAACACGGACCTGAAAGAACTCGTCCAGATTCTGGCTGAAGATCGCCAGAAATCGAACCCGCTCCAGCAGCGGGGTCGCCGGATCCTGGGCCAGTGCCAGGACTCTGGAATTGAAGTCGAGCCACGAGAGTTCGCGGTTCAGATAGCGACTGCTATCGGGTCCGAGATCATCCGGTTCCGCAGCCATGAATCCAGCCTACCGACATTCGATTGGACCGGATCTACCTCAGCGGCCGGGAAGTTCTTCCTCGCCGAGGTCCCAGTCGAGCTGGATCAATTCGCGCTCGGCATCACGGTTCACCCGCTCCTTGTTGCGGCGGAACTGGGGATCATGGGGCGGCAGAAGCATGAGGCGGGCGTTGACCCTGGCACGAAACGTGTTGATGATCTGCGGGTCGCCGAAGTCCGAGCGAATCTCCCAATGCGGAGCAACAGGGCCCAAATAGACGATCGTGGCCTGGGCCTGTGGGGGCTCTGTCAGAGCATCGGGGTCGGTCAAGGACTGGTCAGACATGGCCAGAACCATACCCGCGACCGGCTCCGACAGCCTTCTCCGTGGTCACTGCTCACCAAGTGTCGCTGTCACCGACTTAGTCGACTGACCACGCTCGATGGTGATTTTGACCTTGTCTCCCGGCTTGCGGGACTTGATTGCCTGGCTGACATCGGCGGCACTTCGAACCCGTCGTCCGTCGAGTTCGGTGATCACGTCTCCGGGCTGGATTCCGGCGGCCTCGGCCCCGGTCCCGTTCGTAACCCGTTGGACGAATGCGCCAGCGGTGGCCGAGATGTCGAAGCGCTGGATCACCTCTGGATCGACCATCGAGACATCGAGGGTCTCGACGCCCAGCAGAGGACGTTTCACGTTGACGCTTCGACCGGCGACGACGTCATCGATGATCGTCTTGATGGAGTCGATCGAAAGGGCGAATCCGATGTTCTGTGCATCGGCAAGGATCGCAGTGTTGACGCCGACGACCTCGCCCTTGCTGTTGACCAGCGCTCCTCCGGAGTTGCCGGGGTTGATGGCCGCGTCGGTCTGGATCAGGTCGGTCAGGGTTGCACCGGTGGGCGACTGCAGGGACCGGCCGAGCGCCGACACGATTCCAGTGGTCACACTCGGTGCCTCACCGAGGTTGAGCGCGTTCCCGATGGCGACCACGGCGTCGCCCACCTGCAGATCTGAAGAACTACCGAGGACCGCAGGTGTGAGGCCGTCGAGACCCTTGACCGACACCAGGGCCACGTCATTGTCCACCACCGAGCCGACGACCGTCGCTGTTGCCGAACGTCCGTCGTTCAGATCGACCTCGATCGAGGTGGCGCCGTCGATGACGTGGGCGTTGGTGAGTACCAGGCCGTCCTTGTTGATGATGATTCCCGACCCGGCAGCGTCACCCTGGCGTGTGCCGGTGTGGATGGACACCACCGATGGGCCAACTTTGGCCAGAATCGAACGGATGTCGAGAGACTCGCCGGCGATCTGTGCCGAAGGCCGCTGCGTTCCACTCGTGGCGACAGGGGTTGCCGTCGGCGCCACAGGACCTCGGTCCCACAAGGCGGCCCCGACAACTCCGCCGGCGATGATCGCTCCGACCAGACCCCCGATCAGCGCGGCTCGCAGTCCACTCATCGCACGGCGAACTGAACCGGACTCCGGTGTCTGCGCCTGCCTGTGACCACCGATGGGGGGTGGACCCTGGGGGGTTGATCCACCAGCCGACGCACCGGATGGCAGGGGCGCAGACACCGGACTCGTCCAACCCGGGTACTGCGGTGGTCCCTGAGGGCTGGAAACTGTGGGAGGTGCCGAGGCAGGACCCGGAAGTGGCGGCGAAGCCGGCATCGCCTGATTTCCTTGATGACTATTGGCCTGATGACTATTGGCCTGATTTCTACCGGCCTGATGATTGGCGGCCTGATAACTGGCGGCCTGGTGATTGACGGGAGTCGCCCCTTGTTGTCCACCACCGATCGGCACTTGGTAGACCGGCACAGTCGTCGGGTTGGAATCGTACGGCGAACCTCCGGGCGATTCCTCTCCGGTCGCCTGACGCTGTGGTGCACCAGCGGATGGTGCTACCCAGAACTCGCCCGTGTGGACCGGCGGAGGAGGTGGAGGGGATGAGGGAGCGTCGCTGCCGCTTCCTCCGCTTGGGTCCTGTTGGTTCGTCGGGGAATCGTTCGACATGTCACAACTATGCGACACCAAGTCGGCACACAGCGGCACGAAAGACGATTTTGGAAGATAGTTCTCAGACCGCGATGAAATTCTGCTCAGCGGCAGTTCCGCCCGGTCGCAACACAACAGTGACCAACAGTGACGGACGTCACTTCTAGTTCTGATGCTTGAGTCGGCTCTCAGTCCCCACAGAAACTTTGGAACAATCTGTCGCCCTACAACGTCAGACTCTACATATGAAGCCCGCACCGGTAGATACACAATGGATGGCCGACGGGAACTGTGCCGACAAGTCCCCCAGCCAATTTTTCCCGTCCGATGGAGTCGGCGTCGAGGCGGCCCGCAAGGTTTGCGTGGGTTGCCCGGTTATCAATGAGTGCTTGGAGTACGCACTTGCCAACCGAATCGATCATGGAGTCTGGGGAGGGACCTCGGAACGAGAGCGTCGCCGAATCCTCAAGTCCAGAGCTGTCGAGCGTCGTCTAGCTAGAGCGGTCTAGAACTTCGCCACCGGTACCTGACCGGCACCTACTAGAGGCGGCCAGCGGCGACTTGTCCACTGCCCGGGCTACGGCCCGGGAGGGTGGCGACGGTCGAAGCTCTATGCCTCGTTCTTGTGTGTTTCTTCTTCGGACTTCTTCTTGGCCTTCTCGCTGTCGTCCTCAGCCTTGGACTCAGCCAACCCCTTCTTGAACTCCTTCTGGGCCGAGCCAAGATTTCTAGCGATCTTGGGAAGCTGCGAACCACCAAATAGCACGAGGGCCACGATGATGATTATGAGGATCTCGTTTCCACCAGTGTTCATGAATTCAGGTTACTGCTGATCCTTCAAAGTTGAAGAGCGCGGGTCGGCAAATATCCGTCACCTGCTGATGCGTCCATCCGCGCTGAACTGCCATCATCGTGAGCGTGAATGATCTGTCTGCTCTCAGGCGCCATCTTCGGTCGCTCCGGAATTCCGTGACCGCTGCAGAAGGCCAGGCGGCGGCCGGGTCCGCGGGCGAGACAGTCCTCAAGCTTCTCGGTCAACGAGAGCCCGGCAGGATCGGGACATACCTCGCTTCGGATGGCGAGATCGACCCCCAACCGTCGAAAGAGCGCTTAGAGGCACTCGGTTGGAGCTTCTATCTTCCGGTCGTAGCGCCGGGCGCCAAGATGACGTTCCGCCGCTGGATGGATGACACCGAACTGAGTCCCAATCGCTTCGGCATTCCCGAACCCGGCGAAGACGCCGCCGAGGTCCAGCCACGTGATCTCGACGTGGTTCTAGTGCCGTGCGTGGCCGTCGATGCAACCGGCAACCGCGTCGGTATGGGTGCCGGCTATTACGATCGAGCCTTCGATCTACCCGCCGAAGTTCGGCCTGAAATGATCGCGGTGGCTTTCGAATTTCAACTGCTTCCAGGGATCGACAGCAGCGAATGGGACGTTCCCGTGGACGTGATCGTGACCGAGAGCAGGGTCATCCACACACGGGGTCGCCAGGGTCTAGCCGGTCACGAACCCACCGAGCGGTGACCCTTCCGCTCAGGCGGACTTGGATGGAACCTGCTGGGCAGCGCGCGCCAAGGCACGCTGGCGGCGGATCCGACGCCTCTCACGCTCGCTCAGTCCACCCCAGATGCCGAACTTCTCGCCATTTGCCAACGCGTACTCGAGGCAGTCCTCGCGGACAACACAGCCTTGACAGACGCCCTTGGCCTCTTTGGTTGAGGCACCGCGTTCCGGAAAGAAGAGGTCAGGGTCGACGCCAAGACAGTTGGCAAGCGACTGCCAACTTTCTGCACCGTCCTCGGTTTCGGTCATCCGTTCCTCCACACGATCGAAAGTTCATGTCGGTTCGAATGCTCAGGGCGGCCCCTGAACACCCATCAAAGGTCCCTCATCGATGTAATTACACCGATGTACTTACACATGTTGACCGTCGAACGCGCAGAACGCAAGCGTGCGGAGGAAGAATCCGCGCGAATGGACCCGCCACCTGCTAGACGCTGCCGTCAGCAGTGACCAAGACCCTGCGCGACCTGACGCTCAGGCCTAGTGGTCAACCCGGTGGTCAGGCCTAGTGGTCAGGCCTGGTGGTCAGACGGACGGCTCGAATGGACGGTCACCCGGTAGCGGGTTCACCAAGGGGCAGCGGGTTCCCGTATAGATGGTCGCCATACAACGGTTGCAGTGGATACAACCTGATTCGGCAGACCTACCGTCCTGGTACTCGAGCAGTAGATCGGGGTTGTGCAGCAATGCCCTTGCCATCGCAACAAACTCAAATCCCTCGTCCACTGCTCCTTGTGCCGTCGACAGGTCACTGATGCCACCAAGAAGGATCACCGGCAGATCGAGAGTCTCCTTGAACTGACGAGCCATTGGTAGGAAATACCCCTCCTCATAGGGGTACTCGCGGAGGAACTTCTTGCCCACCATCCGAAATCCAGCGCGCAAATACCATGGAAGCGTCCCGGTGAACTCGGTGACCGGAGCTTCACCCTTGAACAGGAACATGGGGTTGGCGAGTGAACTTCCGGCTGTGAGTTCGATCGCGTCGATGACCTCGTCCTCTTCGAGCCACTTGGCAACCTGCAGGCTGTCTTCGATCTTGAGCCCACCCCTGTAGCCGTCGACCATGTTCAGCTTCACCGTCACCGCAGCCCGACCAGCAACCGTTTCCCGCACCGCCCTGAGCACCTGACGGGGAAACCTGGCCCGGTTCTCGATCGAGCCCCCGTACTCATCAGTTCTCGAGTTGAACTTGGGGCTAAGGAACGCGCTCAGCAGATAGTTGTGACCGAGGTGGACCTCGAGTGAGTCGAAGCCGGCCTCGATGGCGATCTCGGCAGCTCGCGAGTAATCGCCGATCACACGCGCGATGTCCGAACTGTCGGCGGCCTTGGTGAAACGTAGACCAAGCGGATTGAACATCCGTCCGGCAGAGAGCGACTTCGCCTTGTTCGACGATGCGTTTGCCACGGGTCCGGCGTGGCCCACCTGAGCGGCTGCGAGTGCACCTTCGGCGTGGATAACCCCGGTCAGTCTCTGCAGGCCAGGCACGGCGGCGGACACCAACTGGATGCACTCCTTGTGAGTACGACCTTCGGGGGCGACAGCCAGGTAGGCAACGGTGGTCATGCCAACTCCGCCCGCTGCGACTTTGCGGTGGAACTCGATCAGTTCGTCGGTGACGAGTCCGTCGGGCGTTACGCCTTCAAAAGTCGCGGCCTTTATTACCCTGTTGCGCAGCGTTATCGGGCCGAGCTGAGCGGGTTCGAAGAGGTTCGCCATCGCCCAATTGTTACACCAGCCCGCCGGGAGTGATTGGCTGGACCTGTAGGAGGCCTGAAGGGTGTGGACGCAATGAGTGAGAAGGCATCGGAGGGCACCGACGTCCGACCCGAGGATCAGGGCGGCGATCCGGCATGCTGGGCGCACCTGTTCGAAGATCCCCCCGAACCTCCGACCCAAGCCGCCATGGCCAAGCTGCTCTCCGACCTGGCAGACGGAGTCATCATCTGCGATCCGGAAGGATCCATAACCTTCTGGAACCGGGCGGCTACGAGAATCTTCGGCTGGGCGGAATCCGAAGTCCTGGGTAAGTCGTTGAACCTCATCATTCCGGAACGCCTACGGAAGCGTCACGGTGACGGCTACGCGAGAGTCATGGCAACCGGCCACACAGGCTATGGCGATCGCCTGCTGGAGGTTCCGGCGCTGCATCATGATGGCCACACGATTTCCATCGCCTTCACGGTCTCGTTGCTCACCCGGGAGGGAAGCTCTAGGCCAACTGGGATCGCAGCGGTCATCCGTGACGACACCGGGCGACGCCGGGAGCTTCTCGATCTTAAGAAGAGAATCGGAACGCTGGAGGACAAGTCGGGATAAGTGACAGCTGCCAGTAACAGGGCAGGAGGTACTGGTGTGTCATTTCTCTGGCTGATCTCGCACAACGTCTGGTCAAAGAAGGTGCGATCGTTACTCACATCACTAGCGGTGGCGATCGGTGTACTTACCGTTGTGTCACTCGGCATCGTCACCGAAAGCCTGCGGACCACCGCCGCCAGTGTGCTCGAAGTCGGATCGGCCGACTTCACCTTCGTCCAACGGGGCTTGAGCGACATCCTTGAGAGCGCCATCACCGAGGGCCAGCTGAAGCAGGTCCAGGGTGTGGATGGCATCAAGAGCGCCATCGGGGTTCTGCTCGATACCGAGAAGCTGAACTCCGACAACCCGCTTGTCGTTGAGATCGGCATCAGCCCCACCGACATCGCTGGCTTCGGCATCAGGATCAACGATGGCGCACCGTTCGGCGCTAAAGCGGCGAACGAAGTTATGGTCGGCAGCCGCCTGGCAGCCAGCCTGGGCGTGACCGTTGGCTCCACGGTCAAGGCCGGCGGCGGTGACATGAAGGTGGTGGGCATCTTCACCACAGGGAACGTGTTCGGAGACAGCGCTCTGATGTTTCCGCTGATTCCGTTCCAGGCTTACGAACGCCAGCCGGGTGGCCTTTCGATGATCTTCGCAAAGGTCGACAAGGGACAGAAGATCCCGGTCGTTCAGAAGCGTGTCGAGAAGGAGATTCCGCTGCTCATCGGCATCAAGAACCTGCTCGAGTTCGGACGCGCCGACCGCAGCTTCCAGCTGATCACCGCGGCTGACCGGGCGGCGACGATCGTTGCGATCGTTGTTGGTGCAGTCATTGTCATGAACACGATGTTGCTGTCCCTCGTTGAGCGCTACCGCGAGTTCGGGGTGCTCCGGGCGATTGGCTGGTCACGAAGACGGCTCATATTCCTGGTGGGCGGCGAGGCAGCGATCATTGGGTTCGTCGGGGCCATCATCGGCGTAGGGCTCGCCGTTGGCGGCACAGAGATTCTTGCCCGACTCCCCTCGCTCGAAGGGATATTCCATCCGAAGTTCGAGGCGTGGATTTTCGGTAGGGCGCTTCTCACGGCGGCTGCGTTGACGCTGTTGGGTGCTCTTTATCCGGCCATTAGAGCGGCGCGGTTGGCGCCACTGGAGGCATTGAGGCGTGAGTAGAAGTCAGGCCGAGGTGGCAACACCGGACGAGATGATTCGTGCTGTTGACGTGCGCAAGAGCTTCGACCGGGGTGTCGTCAATGCGCTCAACGGAGTCACTCTGTCCGTCAAGAGCGGCGAGTACGTTGCGATCACCGGTCCGTCGGGATGCGGCAAGTCGACGCTGCTCCACATGCTCGCGGCGTTGGACAAGCCGGACTCGGGACAACTCGACGTGGCCGGAGAAAATCTTCTGAAGCTCCGACACCAGGACGCATTCAGGCGCCACCAGATCGGCTTGGTGTTCCAGATGCACAACCTGCTGCCCCACCTGAGCGCCTTGGACAACGTCCGGGTCGCGATGCTGGGAGCAGGCGTAAAGCACCATGACCAGACCGAACGGGCCCAGGAGCTGCTCAACCAGGTGAACCTCGGGGACAGATGCCATCGCCGGCCCCCCGAACTCTCGGGCGGCGAACGCCAGCGGGTAGCAATCGCCAGGGCGCTGGCGAACAACCCGCGAATTCTCCTGGCGGACGAGCCGACGGGGAGCCTGGACAGCGCCCAAGTGACCGTCGCGTTGAAGATCCTCGAGAAGTTGCGGTCCGAAGAGAACGTGACGGTCGTGATCGTCACGCATGACAACTCCGTCGCCGCTGCCGCAGACCGCATCCTGGAGATGAAGGACGGACAGGTCGTCGGGCCCACCTAGGCACCCAGCCCTGTTCATGCAATCGTGTCGCGAGGGGTGCCCGCTGGCGGTGCTCACCGGTGGGCGGGCCCACCTACACTGACCCGGTGACCCATGTCGCGGCCCCCGAACAGTCGCCCGATAGCGAAGTCTCGCCCCAGAGGGGCCTGAGCGCCGCCGACGTCGAACAGCGGGTTGAGGCCGGGCTCACCAATGAGGTGCCAGAAGCACCTTCGCGCACCGTTTCGCAGATTCTGCGCGCCAACATCTTCACCCGCTTCAACCTGTTGATGTGTGTCCTGTTGGCGATCGTTCTGGCCTGCGGGGCATACAAGGACGCCCTCTTCGGCGGGGTCATCATCGCCAACGCCCTGGTCGGAATCGTCCAGGAGTTCCGAGCCAAGCGAACGCTCGACCGCTTGGCGCTTCTGTCGGCGCCCAGGGCCAAGATCGTCCGGGACGGCACCGTTCAGGACATGGCTGTGAATCAGATCGTGATGGATGACATCCTCGAACTGCTGCCCGGGCATCAGATAGTTGCCGATGCGATCCTCGTCACCACATCGAATCTGGAGATCGACGACTCCATGCTCACCGGCGAGAGTGAGCCGGCCCACAAGCAAGTCGGGGAGGAGGTGCTGTCGGGCTCGTTCGTGGTGGCCGGCTCCGGGCGAGCACGGGTCCACAAGGTGGGTGCCGAGGCCTACGCAGTCCGCCTGGCGGAGGAGGCCCGCCGCTTCACCCTCGCGAAGAGCGAACTACGTGAGAGCGTCGACAAGATCATCTCCTGGGTCAGCTGGGCCCTGATTCCGACCGGCGCGGTGCTGCTGTTCAGCGCCCTGCGCAACGGGCACAGCTCGCTGCGCGAATCTCTGGTCACCACGACCGGTGCGGTGGTCGCAATGGTTCCCGAAGGCCTGATCCTGCTGACGACGGTCGCGTTCGCGGTAGGTGTCGTTCGGCTCGCCCAGCGCCGCACCCTGGTCCAGGAACTGCCTGCCATCGAGATTCTGGCGCGGGTCGACGTTGTCTGCCTGGACAAGACCGGGACGATCACATCCGGCGAGATGGAGCTTGCCGAAGTACGCAGCATCGGAGACGACGAGGCGACCATGCTGGACGCCCTGGCCGCCATCGCCTGGAGCGACCCGAACCCGAACGCAACCCAGCTGGCCCTCCAAGGCCGCTTCGATGCTGCGCCCGACGGTTGGGAGTTGATCCGCAGCGTGCCGTTCAGCTCCGCCCGCAAGTGGTCCGCCAGCGAGTTCGACGGTCGCGGTTCCTGGGTCGTCGGTGCGCCGGAGATGGTCCTCAAAGATCCCGATCCCGAACTCGCAGATGAGATCCGGGGCGAGGCGGCATCCGGCCGAAGGGTTCTGGCGCTCGCCCACTCCGCAGCCAACCTCGACGGCGAGCGACTCCCTGACGGGCTCGAGCCGACGGCGATCATCATGATCGAGGACCAGGTGCGCCCCGACGCCCCAGAGACACTGCGCTACTTCCTTGACGAGGACGTGACGATCAAGGTCATCAGCGGCGACAACCCGACGACGGTCAGTGCTGTCGCCCAGCGCGCCGGAGTACCGGATGCGTCCAAT
This sequence comes from Microthrixaceae bacterium, assembly GCA_049647585.1. Classification (GTDB taxonomy): domain Bacteria; phylum Actinomycetota; class Acidimicrobiia; order Acidimicrobiales; family Microtrichaceae; genus JAGQSZ01. Next base: position 277,270 of record JBARXY010000011.1, read on the forward strand.
GCGATCGATGCCACCTCGTTGCCGACCGAGTTGGAGGCCCTTGCTGACGCCGTGGAGAACTCAACGGTATTTGGTCGGGTGACGCCCCAGCAGAAGCGTGCGATGGTCGCCGCGCTCCAGAGCCGTGGTCACGTTGTGGCGATGACAGGCGACGGAGTCAACGACGTCCTCGCCCTCAAGGACGCCGACATCGGTATAGCGATGGCTTCCGGATCCGAGGCCACCCGCGCGGTCGCACAGCTCGTGCTCCTCGACTCCAACTTCAGCGGGCTTCCGCAGGTGGTCCAGGAGGGTCGCAAGGTCATCAACAACCTGCAACTCGTAGCGAGCCTCTTCCTGACCAAGACCACCTACGCCATCCTGATCGCCCTGGTGGTGGGCGCCACGGGGATTCCGTACCCGTTCCTGCCGCGCCACCTGACATTGGTGGGGACCCTAACGATCGGCGTCCCGGCATTCTTCCTGGCCTTTGCACCCAATTCAGACAGACTCAAAGGTGCATTCTTCCGATCGGTCGCCCTCATCGCGCTGCCATCGGGAATCGTGGCCGCAACTATGACCCTCCTCGCATACGTGTGGTCGCGGGGCCAGGTCGACTTCAGCGGCGAACAACAACAGACCATGGGGGCGCTCGTTCTGACCGGCGTCGGAATGTTGGTCCTGGTGCGGACCGCCAGGCCGTTCGTCCTGTGGAAGGGCGTTCTCATCGGATCGATGGGCGCTCTGGTACTTGCAGCGATCATGACTTCACCCGGTCGCAGATTCTTCGAACTCCATCTTCCTCCGGCAGATGGCATCTGGGTGGCCGTGGGCTTGGTCGGGCTCGCTGCTGTCGCCCTCGCGCTGTCCAAGCGGGTACTCGACCGAATCATCGCTCAGACCTGATCGGGCCCACGAGATTGCGGTGACCAGGACGGCGGTGATCAGTGTGACGGTGATCAGAGTGGCGGCGATCAGAGTGGGGTGTGGTCGATGCTCGAACCCGAGTATCGGGCGTGGCGGCTGACCTGAACCCTTCGCGTGATGAACACTCGGGCGGCGATCAGCAAAGCCACGCCGTATGCGAGGGTCTGTAGCACTGGAACCAGGACCGGCCCGTTGGCATGCACGCTCGTTTCCAGCAACTGAGCGGGACCGTAGAACGGCAGAAACTTGGCGACGAGTGATGTCGGCGAAGTTGCCAGCTGCATTCCGACCACACCTATGAGCAACAGCGTTCCCTCAAGTTCCCGATTGACCGCTGCTCCAACAGCAAGCCCGAACGGGATCGACTGCAGAGCAACCGCGCTGACACCTGCGGCCATTACCCAAGGTCGGTGAGGCTCGCTGACAAGAGCCATCAGCACGCTGAACCCCGCCCCGATGAGTAGGCCCAGCGGCGCCAGGAACATCACTCGCCCGAGAAGCAGCTCCGGCGGTCGGTAGCCTCCGAGCACCAGTCGTTGGTCGACTTCCTCGGATGACAGTACCGAGAACAGGGTCGCCCCCGAGACAGAGAACGCCATGCCGATTCCGCCTGCAATCAACGGTCCGGCCCCGCGGGAACTCATCGACGCCAGGTAGAAGCACAACGGTAGGAGTACGAGAAGAAACAGCGAGACATGCCGCCGGGTCAGGTCACGGCCGTGCATCTCGGCCATTATGAAGACTCGCCTCAGAGAGATCACAGCTGGCCTCTCCTGGAGCGTGAGGCATGGGCGGGAAGTTCGACGACGCGGTCGACCCGCTCGAGTTCGGCCAGCATGTGGGTCACCACCACGACTCCACGCCCTGCTGAGGCCCAACCCCGGCAGTGGTCCCAGAAATTGACGTAGGTACCACGATCGAAGCCCTGGTACGGCTCGTCGAGCAGCAGGAGTGACGGGTCCGCCAGGAGGGCCAGTGCCAGATTCAACTTCTGACGTGTCCCGCCAGACAGGTCCCGCGTGACCGTTCGCTCCCCCAGCGGATAGTCGAACTCCTTGAGGATCGCACGACCGCGCCGCAGCGACTCGGCACGACCGATACCAGCCCCCCGCCCGAACATCACCAGGTGGTCCTCGGCCGTCAGCAACTCGAAAAGCCCCGGAAGTTGAGGGCAGTAACCAATCCGCCCGTTGACGTGGATTTCTCCCGAGTCGGCCGCCTCCATTCCGGCGCAGGTCCTCAACAGAGTCGTCTTGCCTGCACCGTTCTCCCCAGTTAGCGCCACAACCTCACCTGCGTGCACCTGAAGCCCGACGTTTTCGAGAATCGTGGTGCGACCGAAGCGCTTCGTCACTGCAGTCGCTGTGAGCAGTACTGCCCCTGGTGGTTCCACCTTGATCACCTTCCCAACCAGGCAGGTGTGTCAGAAGATCCACCTTCCCGATTTGAGGAACCAGAGATATATCGGGTTACGATATTAAACGTGAGAACCCAGTTCACCCGAAGCGCATTGTCAGACGCAGTTGTCCACATTCGATCAGGCCTGGGTCCCGCAGTCGTCGCAGTCGGAATCATCGGCGGGCTGGTCGGAGCGGCATACATAGGTGTCCTCCACCTACTGACCCACGTGTTGGGGCCCACTCATCACTCCGGACTGGTGCAACTGGGAATCTTCCTCGGAGTCGGAGCGGCCGTCGCTGCGATCACGCACTTCGGAGGAGAGACCGGGGACGTCGAACTCCTCGTGGCCAACATCCATGTGCTCGGAGGCGCCGAGGACGTCAAATCGCTCCGTTCGCTGATTCCGGCTTCGCTTCTCTGCGTTGCTGCCGGTGCCGGAATGGGCCCCGAGGCCCCCATGACCCAGACAACGGGCACACTCGGAACCCTCATCGCCACCAAGCTCAACCGTCCGATGACCGACGTTCGAACGTTGACCATCACCGGTATGGCCGCCGGGTTGACGGTGCTGTTCGGTGCGCCGCTCGGGTCGGCCCTGTTCGCGCTCGAAATTCTCCACCGACGCGGTCTGCAGTACTACGAGGCCCTTCTGCCAGCGATCGTCGGTTCGCTCTGCGGACTCGGCATATACGTGATGCTCGGGGACCTTGGCATCAAGCCGATCTGGTCATTCCCACCGGTACCGACCCTGCACGCGAGTGACCTGGCGATAGCCGTCGGACTCGGGCTGATTGGAGCTATTGGATCCATGGTCTTTGCCAAGGTCGCACAAATACTCAGCTGGATTTTCAGCTTCGCCCCATCGGCCCCTCGGTACGTGCTGGGAGGTCTGGCACTCGGACTGCTCGGACTCTGGTCCCCGTATGCGCTCACCAACGGCAAGATTCAGCTCGAGGCTTTCCCCGACCTGCGACTCGGAGCTGGGGTGCTGGCGGTGGCCACACTGGCAAAGCTCCTGGGAACCACCGTGACCATGGCATCCGGATGGAAGGGCGGATTCATCATCCCGCTGTTCTTCATGGGTTCGACCCTGGGACAGCTGCTGCACGTGTGGGTCCCCGGCGTACACGTGACAATCCTGATGGCGTGCCTGATGATTGCGTTGAACGTGGGAGTGACCAAGACACCTCTGGGCTCGACCCTGGTCGTGACCGAAATGGCAGGTCTGACGCTGTTGCCGGTGACGATCATCGCGGCAGTTGTCGCGCTCGTCGCAACGAGTTCGGTGAACCTGATCGACACCCAGCGGGCCCGGGATATGAAGGGCAGCGTCAAGGAGTGACGGCTCAGGACTCCACCAGATCAGGCACTCCCCCGCGGTCCGGTCCACTTTCGCAGGCCGACTACCGGACGCTCGCCAGGTTCAGACACGCGCTGCGAGTGTTCCAACGCTTCTCCGAAGAGGCCGCCCGCGATGCCGGTACGACCCCGGCACAGCACCAGTTGCTACTGGCGGTGAAGGGCTTCTATGAGGATCGTCCCCCGACGATCACCGACCTTGCCGACCTACTGCAGCTCCGCCACCACTCGGCGGTCGAGCTGGTCCAGAGAGCCAGCGCAGCAGGCCTGATAGAGGCGGGACCCGACCCCGCGGACGCTCGTCGACAACTCGTCGAACTCACCCCCACAGGGGAGTCGATTCTGGCATCGCTGTCTCTCGCGCATCGTGACGAATTGCGTCGCTTCCGCGCCGAGATGACTGACCTGCTGCTCGAAATCGACTGAGCTTCGAAATCGACTGAGCTTCGAAATCGACTGATCCTTCGAGTCGACTGATCTCGACACGTTCGACCGGTAGTTCGGGTCGACCGATTCACGTCAACGGGTTCAGGCAGTGAGAATCTGCGCCAGAACAGAGGCCTGGCTGATATCTGCTGCCTTCGACGCGGTCAACAGCGTCAGAGTTCCAGAGGCCGAGAGTTCGCGCAGGTGGGCCAGAGCCGCAGCCGGTTCTTCACCCTCAAGCTCCTTGGAGTACCGACTCCGGAACTCATCGAACTTCTCGGGGTCGTGGTCGTACCACTTCCTCAGCTCCGTGGACGGAGCCACTGCCTTGCACCATTCGTCAAGGCGGGCATCCTGCTTGGAGACTCCCCTCGGCCAGATTCGGTCCACAAGCACTCTGGTGCCATCATCGGACTCAGGATCGTCGTAGACACGCCGGACCCTGACCGACGGCGAGACCGACATGTCAGCTCCGCTCCATCTCAGAACCGATCCACGTCAGAACCGCTCCACCGTCACAGCAGCCCGAGCTCGAGCCGGGTCGCATCTGACATCCTGCTCATATCCCAGGGCGGGTCGAACACGAGGTTCACCACCACGTCATCCACCCCGGGGACCGCACGAACAACCCGCTCGGCATCGCCGCACAGGACATCACCCATGCCGCAGCCGGGCGCTGTCATCGTCATATCGATCTCGACGGTGCGACGACCTTCGTCATCGACGACCTCGTCGAGCCGGTAGATCAGGCCCAGCTCGACGATGCTGATCGGAATCTCAGGGTCATAGACGGTCTGCAGAGCATTGGTGACCTGATCCATCGAGAACGGACCCTTGCCGACCAGCATGACGCTACGTTCGGGCGGTTCCATACCGAGGGCATCGGAATCGGCGCCGTCGACACGCAGGAGCACGCCAAAGGCTGTCCGCACCGTGATGCTCCCACCGAGGGTCTGCACGATATGGACCCGCTCGCCCGCAGGGATTGTCGTTGGTTCCCCGTACGGGACCGTGGTCGCCGGGCACTCCCGGGAGACTTCGGCGACTTCCTTGGTTCTGTTCATCATCAGTGATCGCCTCCAATATCAGCGCTCACCCTCGCCGAAACCTTGTCGGAAACGACCTGCGCGATGTGTTCGCGGAGGGGCTCAACTTCGATGTGATCGATGATCTCGTTCATGAAACCGCCGATGAGGATCGACCTGGCCTCGTCGTAGGGGATCCCACGCGACTGCAGGTAGAAAAGTGCGTCCGCATCGAGTCGGCCGATCGCGGAACCGTGGGTACAGCTCACGTCATCGGCGAATATCTCGAGCCATGGCCGCGAATCGGATTGGGCCACAGGGTTGAGCAGGATGCTGCGATTGCTCTGGTGGGCATCGGTGGCAACGGTGTCGACGTCAACGATGATGTGGCCGCTGAACGATCCCCTCGCCCGGTCGTCGATGACGCCCTTGTAGGCCTGGGTGCTGCTGCCGTGGGATGCAGAGTGTTCGACGGTGATCACGTTGTCGTGTCGCTGTGATCCGGTCGGAAGGTATAGCCCTTCGAGCTGCGTGGTGGTGTCGTCCTCTACCGCAACGACATCAATGGACGCCCGTGCGACCTTCGCTCCCACCATGAATGCGGTCGACGTGAACGTCGAACCCCGCATCTGGCGGACGCCAACGTGGGACAGGTGGTTGATGCTCGAAACCTCGTTCTGAAGCTTGAAGTGCGAGACAGTCGCGTCGTGCTCGACGGTCACCTCGGTAAGCGCATTGACCAGCCCGCTTCCGCCGACGCCGACGAAGCTCTCGACCAGGGTCAGGACACTTGCTGCACCGACATTCACGACGACGCGGGGTTGGGTCAGCGCGGCCATGGCCGCCGAAGTGGAAAGGTTCGCAATGTGGACCGCACCCGGAACCGAGATACCCGGTTCCACCAGGATGACTGCGCCTTGGCCTGCCGTCGCCCGGTTCAGCATCTGGAACCCATCGACCCGGGGACTCGGAACTGCCGCGGGGATCTCACCGGCGAACGAGTTGAGTTCTGCGACGGTCAGTCCCTCTACGGAGTCGAGTCGGCTCGAAAGTTCTGCTGAGAAGAACCCGTCCACGAAAACCAGGGTCGGGCCCCCGAGGTCGCCGGCCAGGCGCTGGAGGTCCGCGGACCCGAGAGTCGAATCGGGCGCCTCCACCAGAGGCTCACACTCGGTGGCCAGCACCTCTTTGAGATCGGTGTACTTCCACGCCTCGTCCTTGGCCGTCGGCAGACCGTGTTCACGCAGCCACGACGCCGCGCCGCCATCATCGTCCGAGCCAAGCCTTTCGAGCAGACTCGATGCCGTGGAACTCATGCCAAGGATCCCGCCGGCGCTGCGCCGGTAGCCAGCTCGGTCGGTCCGTAGCCTTGGTCCTCAAGTTCGTTGGCGAGACTTGCGTCGCCGGTCCTGACGATGCGCCCCTCACTGAGCACGTGGACGAAGTCCGGGACGACGTATTCGAGCAACCTGGGGTAGTGGGTGATGATCAACATCGACCGCTCAGGCGAGCGAAGGCGCTGAACCCCGCCTGCGACCAGACGGAGCGCATCGATATCGAGTCCGGAGTCGGTCTCGTCGAGGATCGCCAACCTGGGCTGCAGCATCGCCATCTGAAGCACCTCGTTGCGCTTCTTCTCACCGCCGGAGAATCCGGCGTTGACCGAGCGGCTGAGCATGCTCGGATCCATGTCCAGTTCGGCCATGTGCAACTTGACGTCCTTCAGGAACGACACGGCGTCGACTTCGGCTTCACCGCGCTCCCGGCGAACGGCGTTGACGGCGGTTCGCAGGAAGTACATGTTGCCGACGCCGGGGATCTCGACCGGATACTGGAATGCCAGGAACAGTCCCTTGGCGGCACGTTCCTCCGGCGCCATCTCAAGAAGATCAGCTCCGTCGAACTCGACCACACCAGAGGTGACGTATCCGTCACGCCCGGCGAGCACCTGTGACAGCGTGCTCTTGCCCGCACCGTTGGGGCCCATGATGGCGTGTACCTCGCCCGGCTTTATCTCCAGGTCCAGACCTTTGAGGATCTTGTTTCCCTCGATCGAGGCCTTCAAATCCTTGATGCGCAGCATCAGCCGACGCTCCCTTCGAGACTGACCCGCATTAGGGCCTGGGCTTCCACCGCGAACTCCATCGGCAGTTCGTCGAAGACGTCACGGCAGAAGCCGTTGACGATCATCGACGTCGCGTCCTCTTCGGACATGCCGCGCTGGCGGCAGTAGAAAAGTTGGTCCTCGTTGATCTTGGACGTGGACGCCTCGTGCTCGACCTGGGCGCTGTCGTTCTTCACCTCTATATAGGGGAACGTGTGGGCACCACATTCGGAGCCGATCAGCAGCGAGTCACATTGGGTGTAGTTACGTGCCCCTGTGGCCGAGCGCATCATCTTCACGAGTCCGCGGTAGGTCTGCTGAGCCTTGCCGGCCGAGATTCCCTTGGAGACGATGGTGCTCGAGGTGTTCTTGCCGATGTGGGTCATCTTGGTACCCGTATCGGCCTGCTGGTGATGGGTGGTCACGGCGACGGAGTAGAACTCGCCCACCGAATCATCGCCCTGGAGGATCACGCTCGGGTACTTCCAGGTGATGGCAGAACCGGTCTCGACCTGGGTCCACGAGATCTTCGATCGCGGACCTGCACACTTCCCACGCTTGGTGACGAAGTTGTAGATGCCGCCCACACCGTTCTCATCGCCCGGGTACCAGTTCTGGACGGTGGAGTACTTGATGCTGGCGTCATCGAGGGCGACCAGTTCGACCACCGCGGCGTGGAGTTGGTTTTCGTCGCGCATCGGCGCGGTGCAACCTTCGAGGTAGCTGACGCTCGCGCCTTCTTCGGCGACGATCAGGGTCCGCTCGAACTGGCCGGTTTCGGCCGCGTTCATCCGGAAGTAGGTGGATAGCTCCATCGGGCAGCGCACCCCTGCTGGAACAAAGGCGAACGAGCCGTCGGAGAAGACCGCCGAGTTGAGAGCTGCGAAGTAGTTGTCACGGGGCGGAACTACCGAGCCCAGGTACTTGCGGACCAGGTCGGGATGGTTCTTCACAGCCTCGGAGAACGAGCAGAAGATGACCCCGACGTCCGCAAGGCGTGACTTGAATGTCGTCGCCACCGAAACCGAGTCGACGATCGCGTCGACCGCCACACCGGACAGGCGCTCCTGTTCGGCGAGAGAGATTCCCAGCTTGTCGAACATTTCGAGTGTCTTGGGATCGATCTCGTCCAAGCTCTTGGGAGCCGGACCCTGCTTCTTGGGACCTGCCCAATAGCTGATGTCCTGGTAGTCGATCGTCGGGTAGGTGACGTTCTGCCAGCGCGGCTCGGTCATGGTCATGAAGTGACGGAACGCGTTCAGCCGCCATTCAAGTAGCCACTCAGGCTCTTCCTTCTTGGCCGAGATGAACCGGACGACATCTTCGTTGAGACCCTTCTTGAGGATCTCCTGATCCAGGTCGGAAATGAATCCGTACTGGTAGTCGCGTTCTATGAAGTCGCGAATCTCTTCGTTGTCGCGAACTTCTTCCTCAGGCTGCAGTTCGGTCTGCTGTGATTCCAGTGTGCTCATTCGACCTCGATAAAGATGCACTCGCCCGGGCACTCTTCGGCTGATTCGATGACCCGGTCGAGCCCCCCGTCGGGGATGCGCGCCATGCCCTCGGGCCCAGCAGGATTTGCCTTGCCGTCGAAAAGTACCTCGGTGCCGAAATTCTCGGCTGCTTCCTTCACGTAGAAGAGACCGTCGTCCTGCCCGAAGAAGACGTCCGGCGCGATCTCGGCGCACAGTCCGTCGCCGGTACATAGGTCCTGATCGATCCAAACTTTCATTGGGTCCTCACAAAGGTTGCTAACAGTTCGCGGTTCGGCGTTCTCGCTATTTGTTCTAGTCTACACTAGAACAAATCACACCCGCATGGTCAAGGAGGCTCAGATGAGCAGTGCACCAAAGCTACCGCCCCCCGTCCAAGATCTCGATACGCCCGACCAGGTTGCTGAGCTTGTACGTCGCTTCTATGCAGACGTCGCTCAGGATGACCTGCTCGGCCCGATGTTCAATGATGTGGCAAAGGTGGACTGGTCCGAACACCTTCCCAAGCTCACCGCATTCTGGTGCCGGGCTCTTTTCGGTCAATACGGCTACTCGGGCAACCCATTCCGCGCCCACATCGACGTGCACGAACAAGAGCCTTTTACGCCGGCCCACTTCGAGCGCTGGCTGACCCTGTTCCACGAGACGATCGAACTCGGCTGGCGCGGCCCCTACGCCGACCACGCCATGGCGCTGGCCAGAAACGTAGCCAGGGTCCACAGCAACCAGCTGATCGGCGAGCCTGTGTTGTTCAGGGTCGACGAGACTTCGGTCTTCCCTTCCTAGTTGGCCCGTCGGCCCGGGTCGACTCAATCGACCCCCTGTGGGCCGCTCAGGCCCGGGGCGACCAGTCCCGGGCGGTGAACTTCCGGGACATGACCCCAGCCATGTGCTCAGCGTGCGACTTCGCCTTGTCGGCGAGCGGACCGGACCAGCGCTCGTCTATCGACTGGACCCACAGGGCGAACCACTTGTCGAAGTGCTCGGCTGTGAAGCTCTCCATTTCATGGACCTCTTGGTGAGGGGCCAGGATCATTCCGTCATAGCCGGGGTGCCCGAGCAGAACTCGACACCAATAATCGATGAGTCTGGGGATGTGCGAGTTCCAGTCCACCTGGGCAACATCTTCGAAGACGTGATCGAGAAACTCATCAAAGACGATTTCGCGGTAGAAGTGCACGACCAGGTCATGGATCTGAGTCCGGTTGTCGAGGTCCGGCAGTCTGTCGAGGTCCGGCAACTCAGCGCCCTCGGTTGGTTCCGCTGACATCGAAGGCACACCAGCCGCTTCCGAGGCCGTGGAGACTGCAGATTTCATTCAACTTCCCCGTTCGTCGTCGCGTGAGTTGGTTCTACATGGCCATGCACGCAGCATTTGGCCGCATTCGGCTCTCCCCTGACGAATGAATCGATTGTGATCCCGTCGATTCGGTCGGCGATCCCCTCGACCATTCCCAGATGAAGGCTGCAGACAGTGTCGGGATCGGCGATCGCGGCTGTTGCGAAAGGACACGTGCGCAGCGTGGCGCTGACCCGGTCCCCATCGACATCGATCGCAGGTTCGAAGCCCTGCTGCGCCATCAGAATTGTCAGTTCCTCCACCGGATCGCCACCCGACGGAAGGTTCCGTTCTTGGCTGCGCCCTGCCCGCCGACCTACGACCTCTGGACTGTCGCCTGTTCGCACAACTTCGGCCAGCAGCAACGAGAGCCGTTCGTAGGGACCGGTCAGACCCCATCGGCTGTCTGCGCCCGGATCGATCCGGTACAACATCCGCGGTCTGCCCCGACCGCTGGCAGGGCCACGATGTTCGCTCACGAGTTCTGCGTCGACCAGTTTCGTCAGGTGCTGGCGGATGGCGTTGTGGTTGAGCGCGAAGCGGGCGGTCAGCATCGACACGTCGACAGGGACTTCGGAATCGTCTATGAACCTGAAGATCTCGTAACGCGTCGGGTCACCGAGCGCCTTGGCCTGCTGCTGGATCGACTTGGTCATGGCCAGTGCCGTCCCGTCCCGGGTTTCTGAAGACTTCGTCTTTATTCTAGCAGACACTAGATCAAATCCTTCTAGGGTAAGGATCTATCCACTGCACGGATATGGCAAGAACCGCAACGGAAGGACGCTGAGCATGACAGAGAACAGCTTCGGGGCAAGGAGTTCGCTTTCCATTGGAGATCGAACCGTCGACATGTTCCGGGTTGATGTCGCCGGCGACTCGGTGGACCGACTTCCCTACAGCCTGAAGGTTCTGCTCGAGAACCTGCTCCGACACGAGGACGGCGATTCGGTCACCGCTGAGGACATTGGCGCTGTGGCCAACTGGAAGGGCCACGCCGAGGCCCGCGAGATCGCATTCATGCCGGCGAGGGTCCTGATGCAGGACTTCACGGGGGTTCCAGCCGTCGTGGACCTTGCCGCGATGCGCGACGGGATCGAGGCCCTCGGTGGGGACCCGGCCCGGGTCAGCCCACAGATTCCCGTGGAGCTGGTCATCGACCACTCCGTGACCGTCGAGTCATATGGACGTTTCGATTCGTTCCGGATCAACGCGGACGTCGAGTTCGAGCGGAACATCGAGCGGTACAAGTTCTTGCGATGGGGCCAGCAGGCCTTCGACAACTTCCGGGTCGTTCCGCCGGACACCGGGATCTGCCATCAGGTCAACCTGGAGTACCTGTCGCGGGTCGTGTTCGTCGATCCGGAGAAGAACCTGGCCTATCCGGACACCCTGGTCGGGACCGACAGCCACACCCCGATGGTCAACGGACTCGGTGTGGTCGGCTGGGGAGTCGGCGGTATCGAAGCTGAGGCCGCACTGCTCGGGCAACCGATCTCGATGCTGATTCCCCAGGTTGTCGGATTGAAACTGACGGGCGAACTGCCAGAGGGAACTACCGCGACCGACCTGGTTCTGACCGTCACGGAGCTGCTGAGGTTCCACGGAGTTGTCGGCAAGTTCGTCGAGTTCTTCGGACCCGGCGTGTCGAACATCCCCCTTGAGAACCGAGCGACGATCGGCAACATGTCTCCCGAGTACGGCTCGACCATCACCGTGTTTCCGATCGATGACGAGACCATTCGATACATGCGCTTCTCTGGCCGCAGCGAGGAGCAGATCCAGCTGACCGAGAGTTACGCCAAGGAACAAGGAATGTGGTTCGACCCGAGCGCCGAACCGATCTTCTCCGAGACGGTCGAACTCGATCTGTCGACGGTGGTTCCCAGCCTCGCCGGGCCATCCAGGCCACAGGACCGCGTGCCCCTCGACCGGGCCAAGGAATTCTTCATGGATGCCTTAGTGACCTCGCTACCGAATACCAGCGCGGATGACGCATCCGCCGCATCATTCCCGGCCAGCGATCCGCCCGCAGCATCCGAGGGTGTGACCGGCCGGGGCGAACCCGACCTCAGCTCCACCCAGGATGCCACTCTCCACAACGCCTCCGCCGGAGGATCATCAGACCGTGCCAGGGCAAGCGTGCCAGTTGTCATGGACGATGGGGCCGAGGTGGTTCTTGACCACGGCCACGTGGCCATCGCTGCGATCACAAGCTGTACCAACACCTCAAATCCGTCGGTGATGATCGCCGCGGGCCTGCTCGCCAAGGCAGCCGTCGAGCGGGGTCTGGCACCGAAGCCGTGGGTCAAGACCTCACTGGCACCCGGCTCACGCGTCGTGGTCGACTATTACCAGGCCGCCGGGCTGACCCCTTACCTCGAGAAACTCGGATTCAACCTGGTCGGCTTCGGATGTACGAGTTGCATCGGCAACTCCGGTCCCTTGTCCGAGAACGTATCGGCCGCCGTGGAAGAACATGGCTTGGCGCTGGTGTCGGTGCTTTCTGGCAACCGCAACTTCGAGGGTCGCATAAACCCCGATGTGAGGATGAACTATCTGATGTCACCGCCTCTGGTCATCGCCTATGCGTTGGCCGGAACCATGGACATCGATCTGTTGAATGATCCGCTCGGTCAGAGCCCCGACGGAACCGACGTGTTCCTCAAGGACATCTGGCCGAATTCGGCAGAGGTCAACTCAACGGTCGAATCGTCGGTGCAGTCGTCGATGTTCCGAAAGACATACGAATCCGTCTTCGACGGCGACGAGCGTTGGGCGTCGTTGGACATCCCAGAGGGCACCCGATTCGAGTGGGACAACGAGCACTCGACCTATATCCACCAGCCGCCTTTCTTCGAAGGTATGCCTGCTGTCCCCGAACCCCTGAAGGATGTTGCTGGCGCAAGGGTCCTGGCCCTCTTGGGCGACAGCGTGACCACAGACCACATATCGCCGGCCGGAATGATCAAGCCAGATTCACCCGCCGGTGAGTGGCTCCAGAGTCATGGTGTGGAGCGCCATGACTTCAACTCCTACGGATCCCGCCGCGGCAACCACGAGGTGATGATTCGTGGCACCTTCGGCAACGTCAGACTCAGGAACCAGCTCGCACCCGGGACAGAGGGCGGATTCAGCGTGCACCTCCCCGACGGCGAGGAAATGAGCATCTATGACGCCTCGATGAAGTATCAGTCCGAAGGCGTTCCCCTGCTCGTGATAGCCGGCAAGGAATACGGCTCCGGATCCTCCAGGGATTGGGCTGCCAAGGGCACCGTGCTGCTCGGCGCCAAGGCCGTGATCGCCAAAAGTTTCGAGCGGATCCACCGGTCCAACCTGATCGGTATGGGCGTCCTGCCGCTGCAGTTCCTCGATGGCGAAGGGGCCGAGGAACTGGGGCTGACAGGTCATGAGGTCTTCAAGATCGAGGGTCTCGACGGACTGAACGTCGGTGACCCGATGCCCGAGCGGCTCTCGGTTGGAGCAGACGGGAAGTCCTTCGAGGTGAAGCTGCGGATCGATACTCCGAAGGAGTCCGACTACTTCTACCACGGCGGAATTCTGCAGTACGTCCTGCGCCAACTCGCTGCCGACTGAGAACGCTCCGATCAGTCCTCCACGGCTTCCCATCAGCCCTACAGTCGTCATCGATGCCGAGCACGTCAGACCAGTGTCCGAACTAGATCCGAAGCGTCTTCCCCGCGGTCGCCACGGCCTGAGCCGGGAAGAGGTGGAATCAGATCAGCGGATCCGGATCATCACCGGTCTGGCGGAGTCGGTCAGGACCCGGGGCTATCTGGACACCTCGGTTGCATCGATAATCAGGGCAGCCGGTGTTTCGAGGGAAACCTTCTACCACCTGTTCGACTCGAAGCTCGACTGCTACCTGAGCGCCTTCGACTTCATGGCGGACCTACTCATGGGGCACCTCGCGAAGGTGGCCAGCGCTGGGGGCGATCCAATCGATCGCTTCGAGGCCGCGCTCAGGGCATATCTAGGAGCGCTGAACCTCGACCCCGGCTTCGCACGACTACTACTGGTCGAGGTATATGCCGCTGGGCAGGAAGCGATGCAACGAAGGGACCAGATCCAGGTCCAGTTCGTGCATGCCGTGATGCAGGTTCTCGAACTCGACAGCGAGGATGAGTTCGCAGTTCGAATGTTGGTTTCCGCGGTGGCGACGATGGTCACCGGTCCATTGGTCCGCGGGGACAGCGACGCACTGGCTGATCTAAGCGAGCCGATCATGGACGAGGTCCGTCGGCGTTTCACCTGAAAAATGGATAGGTCCGGCCCCCATTGCCGCTTGCACTCGGCGAAACCGCCGGGCACTGCAGCGCTGAGCCGGACCTATCCGGACCTCGACCGACGGGACGTGCGGTCGAGTTCTCGAGGCTGAGGTCTTGAGGGACTCAGCCGACTGTGATCTTGCCCTTCATACCGGCAGCCTCGTGACCGGCAACCTGGCAGATGAACGTGTACTCGCCCGGAGCCAGACCGGCTAGGTCCAACTCGCCCTTACCGCCGGGATCGATCATCTCGGAGGCGAGGTCGCCAATGGCCAAATCGTGGGCCATCTCGCCAGTGTTGGACAACATCAACTTGCCGTCTGCCGCAACCTTGATGTCGTTGGGATCGAAGGCGAACTCCTTCATCGACACATCGACCGATGCCGGTCCGCCTTCCCCGCTCGTCGCTGCTTTGGCGGAGCCTCCACCTTGGCCGCTCACCTCGACAGCACGGGCTGCCAGACCGATGGCGAACACTGCCGCCACCATGGCAAAGATTCCGAAGATGAAACCGACTACCGCCAAGGTTTCAAAATTCATTCCCCGCTTCGGAGGCTCCGGGGCATGTGTTGTCGCCGGTTGAATTGTTGGGTCCTTCAAATCAGTCATTTGCTGCTCCTCAGTGGCCCATGCTGCCGTCAGCAGGTGCCTCGACGTCTCCGACCTGGAAGACGCCGAGGGCGCCCTTACCGGGGTTGGCGAACTTGTGCGTTGCGAATGGGTACAAACCCACCTCGTCAAAGGTGAACTCGACGAATCCACCCTGGGCAGGCTGCAGATCCAGTGCCTGGGATCCACCCTTGTTGCTGTCGGGACGCAGCAGGTAGTTGCCTTCCTTGTAGACCGTGTCGAAGATCGTCCCGATCACGTGGAACGAGCAGTTCTCCGACGGGCCCACGTCCGAGACCCAGGCCCGGACCCGTTCGCCCACTTCAACCCGGATGGGACGGTGGACGTACTGGCTGGCGTAACCGTTGAAGACGACCAGGTCCCACTGTTCATTGGCCATCTTGTTCATGTCGCCCGGCTCACCTTCCGGGCCGAGGTAGAACTCGGACTGCACGAAGACGAACTCGTGATCGACCGGGGCCAGGTCCGGCGGGTCGATGATCAGGGCCCCGTACATTCCGGTCCCGATGTGATGAAGGACCGGCGGGGTACCGCAGTGGTACATGTAGATGCCGTGGTGCTTCGCTTCGAAGGGATACTCGAGGGTCTCGCCGGGCTGGATGGTTGCCATCCGGACATTCGGGGCCACCTTTGAAGCGTGGAAGTCGATGGAGTGACCCACCGTTCCCTCGTTCTTCAATGTGAAGTTGAACTTGTCCCCGATTCGGCCCCGGTAGACGGGCCCGGGGACAACGCCGTCGAAGTTCCACAGGTTCTGGGTGACCCCAGGTGCGACCTCACCGACATCCTCGCGGGCTGTGATGGTTATCGTCCGGGTGGTCTCGGCTGTGGCAGGGGGCAATACCGGATCTGCCGCCTTGAAGTCATCCTTGGGCATTGCGTTGGGGTCGAAGACGGCGAACGCCTTGCCGCCGCTATCGGTTGCTGGTGCACCTCCCGGAGCGGCCGCAGTGCCGTTGTTACCCTGGACCACGGTCTGGTCCGGCCACGCTGCGGCTGCGGCCACGCCCACAAGAGTCGCAGCTCCGACACCGCCAACGGTGGCGCCGACAACGGCTCGCCGACTCAGGACTTCTTGTCCCCCCGGTTCGACACTTCTCTGCTTGCTCATCGTCGGCGCTCCCTTCGATTGCCACCCAGTTTGGCGGGCAATCCCTGAATCCATATTCCTTAAGTATGAGACTAAAGGATTAGTGGACCGAACGTCTATCTCATTTAAGGGTCATGCGTCACGAAGTGATCGTCGGCGGTGATCGGACTTCTTCGAAATATGCGATCTGGAGGACCAGTGCCCCTCAGCGCCGTTTCCTCTCATTGGCGGGACCGCTCGCCTGCGACAGATTCAGCGCAGTGCCGGCCAGTCCAACGTGCGAGAACGCCTGTGGAAAATTCCCGAGCATCCGACCGGCCACCGGGTCGTATTCCTCGGACAACAGCCCGACATCGTTTCGGAGCGCAAGTAGTCGTTCGAACTGGGCCTCGGCCTCGTCGACCCGACCACATAGCGCCAGTGCATCGGCGAGCCAGAACGAGCACAGCAGGAACGCGCCCTCCTCGCCTGCCATCCCATCACTCGGACTGGACCCGTCCGTCGGATACCGGGCGATGAAACCGTCGACACTCAGTTCCCGTCGAATGGCTTCCACGGTGCTGCCCACCCGGGGGTCATCCGGTGGGAGGAATCCGACCATCGGAATCATCAACAGACTGGCATCGAGCTCGGACGATCCATAGGACTGGGTGAAGGTGGATCGCTCGGCGTCCCAGCCGAGTTCGCACACCTCACGATGGATCTCATCTCTGGTCGCAGCCCACTTCGTCGTGTCTCCCTCTTCGTGGAACTGTTCGATGCTCCTCACTGCCCTGTCGAACGCCACCCAGCTCATGACTTTCGAGTGCACGTAGTGGCGGGGGTCGCCTCGAATCTCCCACAAACCTGAGTCGGGCTCGCGCCAGCCCGACTCGAGCCAATCGAGAAGGGCCTGCTCCACGTGCCAGGTCTCGGGCTCGGCGGCGAGTCCGGACCGACGTGCCTGGTAGAGCGTGTCGATGACCTCGCCGTAGACATCGAGCTGACGTTGAGATGCGGCGCCGTTACCGACGCGCACCGGTCGGCTGCCCTCATAGCCCGACAACCAGCCAAGCTCGAGCTCTGGCAACTGCCGCTCACCACCCAGGCCGTACATGATCTGTATCTGGCCCGGGTCCCCGGCAACGGCTCGCAGCAACCAGTCGCGCCATGCAACTGCCTCACTCTCGTAACCAGCGGACAGCAGGACCTGAAGGCTGAAGGTGGCGTCACGCAACCAGCAGTAGCGATAATCCCAATTCCTCACGCCACCAATGACTTCGGGCAACGAAGTCGTCGGTGCGGCGACTATGCCGCCAGTAGGCGAATAGGTGAGCGCTTTGAGGACGATCAATGAGGACCTGAGCTCTGTTTCCCAGCGCCCTCCCCCGGTGCACTGATTAGCCCAGCTGTGCCACCACTCCACAGTGTTCACGATCGTCGTGAAGGGGTCCGCCCTCAGAGGTGCCGGTTCGACCGAGGGGTGCCACGTGAGTACGAAGGGAACACGATCACCCTTGCCGACCGTGAAGGATGCCCGGGTCGTCATGTCCTCGCCGTGGACCTCGACACCCGAGGCGAGTTCGAGCGCGTTCGGCCCGGCGACCAACGACATCACTCCATCGTTGTTGCGGACCCATGGGACCGTTGCTCCAAAATCGAAACGGACCACTAGGTCCATATCCATCTGCACAGTGCCCGAGATGCCCTCGACGAGCCTCACGATATCGGGCGAGGTGGTCCGGATCGGCATGCAGTCGGTGACTCTGACGACCCCCTCGGGAGTCGTGTATTCGGTTTCGAGAACTAGCGAGTCCGGCAGATAGCGGCGCTTGACTGTGTGCCCAGAACCGGCAGGGGCCAGCTTCCAACGCCCATTGCCTCGGTCACCCAACAGGGCAGCGAAACAAGCGGGTGAATCAAATCTGGGAAGGCACAACCAATCGATCGACCCGTCCCTGCCGACCAAGGCGGAGGTTTGAGTGTCGCCGATCATGGCGTAGTCCTCTATGCGCACCAGACCAGCTTGTCACTCACCGAGTGACCCCGTCCGGCATTCAGCGCCAGTAGTTGTTCGCCGCTGCAACGGTTGCAAACTCGATGGCGACCACATGTGCGGCCATGGTCAAAGACTCGGCGTTGTTGGCGTAGTCGGGACGGAGCTCGTTTCTCACATCCTCGTCCGGCTGGATCGCCTTGATCGACAGTCTCGCCATCTTCAGAGCTAGGGCTCGGCCCTCTTCGGGTGTTGCGGTGATGAGTGTCTCGGCCGGAAGTAGCGCCATTGAATTATCTCTCCTGTGTTGTTTTTGTACTTGGTGTTTGGGACTTCTTGGGCTCAGGCGTTACGGACCCATGACATTGCGAGGCCGACGGGAATGCTGAGCAGCACGAAGGTCGCCAGTCCCCGGTAGATGACCAGTAGCGCCCCCGGGGCGGAGCCCCTGATGAGTCGCACCCCCGTGAGGAATGACCAGAGCGCCACGGCCAGGATCAGACCTCCGACGGAAGTGACCAGCGCGGACCCCAGTAAGGAACCCACGACCACGCCCAGATTGCCGAGGTTCCAGGTCAGGACTTCACGCCGAACCAAGTTCGGCTCGGGCGCGACCAGAGCTAGAGCCGACTGACCGATACCGAGTCCGATCTGCGCCACACCCCCCACCAGGACGAGATATGCAGCGAGCCAGGAGCCGTCACCCAGATCGAGAGGGCCGGTCACGGCTGCGACCAGGCCACCGGCGACGACACATGCGGAGCCGATAACGAGGAAGTAATTGAGCGAAGGCCAGCGGTCGATCAGCTCCTCGCTGGAGAACTTCATCTGGCGACTCCCACCTGGTGTCCACCCTGGCGAATCACCAGGTGCACCCACCACGAGTCAGGTGCCGTTGGACACCATACCGATTATTTCTAGCGAGTGGTAGAACAATCTACCCGCCGTCGGTCTTCACGATTCTTTCGCTTGTACATGTTCTGATCGCTGCGACTGATCAGCGTGGCGAGATCGTCCGGGGACCTTGCCATCGAGACTCCGATGCTCACCGAAACCGACAGGGTTTCGCATTGGAGCGCCATTGGCTGGGAAACCGCTGCCTCGAGTCGATCCCTGGTCGACTCCAGTTCCTCAGGACCCAGACCGTGACAAAGCACCACGAACTCGTCTCCCCCGACCCGCGCAACGATGTCACCGTCACGGGTCAGGTTCTCGATCCGCCTGGCGACGGTGGTGAGCACTGTGTCCCCCACTTCGTGACCCCAGGAGTCGTTGACTCCCTTGAAGTTGTCGAGATCCACGAACAACGCACCAGCCGGGAAACGTCCAATCTCGGATTCGAGTGCATCGACACGTTCTTCGAAAGCCCGACGGTTGAGCAGCCCGGTCAGGTAGTCAGTCGTCGCGCTGATTCGGAGGATCCGATCGGTTTCGACACGACCGAATGCGACAGCAGCGAGAGTCGTGGTGCGTTCCATGACATAGAGGTCGTACGGACTCGGGCCGCCGACACGAACTGCCGGCATGACGAGTAGTCCGTGCAGACCCTGCGGAGACGCAGTAGGGATTGGAATAAGCCAGCGTTGCTCATCGTGGCTGACGTATGCAGTGGGCTTATCTCGCAGAAGTCGCAACAGTGCAGCACTGTCGCCCAGGGTGTCATCCCATTCCGATCCGTGGACTACGACCTCGCCTCCGATGTCGTGGATCATCCAAGCACTGCTCAGGTTGAACTGCGCCCGCAGCAACTCGACGATCGCGTCGAAGCTGTGGCCGGCTGCCCCCTTGCCGAGTTCTTCGAGCACCAGGTCAAGGGCACGACGCTCAGCCGCCGGTCGGATTACGCACAACAGGCGACCTTCGGGGTCCACCACCCGCCCGGACAGACACATGGGCGTCCAATCACCGGAGTGGGCCTTCACACGAACGGGGATCTCCACCGTCGAGGCGGCCGAGGGCCTATCCAGCGCTGCAGCTGCGTCGCCGATGACTTCGAGCGCCATCGGGAGCACTTCGTCGATGTCATCGACGTGGACCAGATCCATGACGTGCTTGCCGTCGACGTGACCGTCCGGGTATCCGAGAAGTCTGGAGAATCCCGCGCTGACCCAGTTGATCGTCAGATCCGGATCCAACAGGACCACGGCATAGGGGAAACGATCGTTGAAGAGCTCAAAGGATCTCCTTGTGATCTCTGCGTCGTCCCGATCTCTCACCACAGCTTGTGAGTCGACAAGTAGCCGGGCAAGGTTGAGATTACGTCCAAGAAATGGGCCATTTGGCCAGTGCTCACGACCGACAGGGACTCAGGAGTTGCGGATGATCCTGTGGTGGTCACCGCGCCTCACCGTGAAGTTCGCGATTGATTCGACGCCTGCGCCGGGGTCGTCGATATCGACCCGCCGGAAGTCCACAGTGGTCGAATCACGGGTGATCTCACACACCCCGTAGCCATGATCGAACAGGTTGACGTAGTCGAAATCACCGAGTGTGCGCATGATCGGCTGGTTGAGAAACGGCAGGCGAGTTGCCGTGTAGTAGTCGAAGCTCGGAGATGTGACCGATCCGCCGACGAACTCGGCTGCGACTGCGGGCGAATCAGCGTTGTCGATGTCCTGGCGTATCGTCCCGGCCCACCACGAATGGATGTCCCCGCTCAGCACGATGTTGTCCGAGGGATTGACGGCAACCATGTGGTCGAGGAGTTGTCGACGTTCCCACTGGTAGCCGTCCCACTGGGTGCCGTTCAGGTACAGACCCGCGTTGCGGGGAAGATCCGGGTCGATGCGCCGGAGCGCAGGTGAGTCAAGGTCTGCCAAACGCAGTTGTTTGAGCATTTGCGGGTTGCCCAACAATCTCCAAGCGGCGTCGGAATTGCTGAACCAGTTCCTCACCTCGTTGCGCTGACGGGCCCCCAGAAGGGACCGTTCAGATTTGTGGGCCAACGAGCCTTGGTCGGTCGTGGAGATGAAAGGGGATGGAGCCTCCGGTTCCCGGTACTGCGACAGATCCAACAGGTACATGTCGACGAGGTCGCCCCAGCGCAGCGAGCGGTGAACACGATGGGGGTCGTCCGGGGGCGCTTGGAATGGCATGTTCTCGAACCACGCCCGGTAGGCCGCGGTGCGCACCGCCGGGTCCACATCCCGGCTGTAATCGTCGTAAACCTCATGGTCGTCCCAAATGGCAACGAACGGCAATCTGCGGTGACACTCGACCAGGTCGGGATCAGTCCGGTACAGGCGGTACTTGGAGCGGAATCCCTCAAGGGTCCTGGGCTGATCGACAGGGTCGGCCCGGAGCCGTTTCAGGCCGTACTGCTTGCTCGATGTGGCGTATTCATAGATGTAGTCACCCAGATGCACCACTAGGTCGACGTCGTCGTCGAGCAGGTGTCGATAAGCAGCGAAGTAGCCCTCGGAATACATCTGGCACGACAGGAAGGCGATGCGCAGGCGATCGGGCGAGGCATCGGCAAGTGGTGCGGTGCGGGTCATTCCGTGTGGACTCGTGGCGTCGCCGACGATGAACCGGTAGTGCCAGCGCCTGTCGGGGTCGAGATCTCGCACCGCGACCTTGACCGAGTGATCGGCCGAAGCATCGGTGGTTGTTGTTCCAGCTGCAGCGATATCTGTGAACTCCGGATCGGCCGCCACCTGCCACGAGACCTCGACCGGGCCGATGTCCAGAAACCTCGGGGAGACTGGTCTCACCCTGGTCCACAGGGTCAACGAGTTGGGCTGTGGGTCACCGGACATCACCCCCCACGGGAAGGCACCCTCGGGCAGGGGCAGCGGGGCGGCAGGTACCGGCCTGGAAGCACATCCGGTAGCCGACGCGGCACCGATCAGAGCCATTCCCCCGAGCAGGCCTCTTCGACTGATTTGGGTCATGCAGCAACCACCGGCACGAGTGAAGACTGAACTGCGTTCGATTTTAGAGCCGTAGCTGGGCGGCCGCCAGAACTCGCTGCTGCTGTCAGATCGGGAGGTCCCCGGTTGCAGCTTTGGTGGTGCCGTGATCCCGGTAGGCGGAGATGGCTCGCTGGGCGATACGCATCTGATGGACCTCGTCGGCGCCGTCGGCGAATCGTGCCCAGCGGGCGTGTTGCGCCATTCCGGCAAGCGGAGTGTCCTTGGAATAGCCGAGCGCCCCGTGGACCTGGATCGACCGGTCGATGACCCGGTTCAACATGTTTGCGACGAAATGCTTGGCCATCGAGACTTCGCTCTTGAAGTCCAGGCCGTTGTCGATGCGGTAGGCCGAGTGCAGCACCATCAACTTGGCCTGGTACAGCTCGAGGGACGAGTCCGCGATCATCCATTGGATCCCCTGCTTTTCGGCAAGGAACGACCCATGGGCAAAGCGGCTGAGAGACCGATCGACCATCATGTCGAGCGCTGTTTCGGCCTGGGCGATCCAGCGCATGCAGTGGGCCAGGCGGGCTGGTCCAAGACGGTATTGGCCCAGAAGGTGCCCCTGCCCTCTGCCGCCCAGCATGTTGCCCGCAGGTACACGCAGGTCCTCGATCACGATCTCTGAATGCCCCGAGCCGCCGTGCATCGTCTCGATCTCGCGCACCCGGTTCCACCCCTCGGACGGGATGTCGACGATGAATGCCGAGTTGGCCGCCTGAGGTAGGTCAGGGTTGTCCTCGGTCCTTGCGAGGAGGATCGCGAAGCTCGACCGACGGGCGTTCGAGATGAACCACTTGTGACCGTTGATGACCCATTCCTCGCCGTCCTGGATCGCCGTGGTTCGGATGAGAGTCGGATCGGACCCCGCAACCTCTGGCTCGGTCATTGCGAAGCAACTCATCGCCCGCCCTTCACAGAGGGGCCGCAGATATTTCTCCTTCTGCTCCGGAGTCGCCCAGTGCAACAGGGTGTGCATGTTCCCTTCATCCGGTGCCTGACAGTTCATGACGAAGGGCCCGTAATAGGACTTGGCGGCTTCGGCCTGGACCATCGCGAGTTCGACATGACCGAGTCCCATGCCACCCCATTCGGTCGGCATGTGGGGAAGCCAGAGCCCGGCCTCTCTGGCCTGGTCTCGCATCGAGAAGAGAATCCGCAGGTATTCGTCGCGCTCGATCTCTTCGGGGTCTGCAATCTTCGCTTCGCCCGGCTTGACCACATCCTCGATGAAACTCCGAACTCTGACCCGGATCGCTTCGAGCTCGGGCGAGAAGGTGAAGTCGATGCTCACGATGGAACCCCCATAGGTTGCGAAACAGCAACCCTATGGCGCTCCGCGGTACCCGGTGACCGTCGAGAGTCCGAGCAGTGTCAGCCGCCCGGTTTGCGCGGAGCCCAGCGGGGATAGTCGATCCCTGCGAGATGATTTATGACGTATCCCTGCACCACGAGCAGAAGGACCGCCAACATTAGAACCGCGAGTTGGGACGGTCGGGAGAGAATCCCCAACGACACGATGAGCGTCGTAGCTCCCGCCGGTGGGTGGGGCACCCGCAACCACACCATGAGCCCACTCGTCAGTCCCAACGAGACTGCGGCTGCCCCCACCCGTCCGGCCGAGACTCCCTCGGCCAGTGCCGGGCCGGCGTGGGTGAGGCCGAAAATGACGAGTGCGACATATCCCGATGCTGCGCCGATCGCATGGCCACACAGCGTGTTGCGAGGCGAGGCCGCCGGGGTGGTCGGTGAGTAGAACAAGAGGAACGCCGTCGGACCCAGCGACGGGAATATGTAGGGATGACCCGTGACCAACGCCGCGACCGACATGATTGCGATCGAAAGGAGTCCGTTGATGAGCGAGAAGAAGCCCATCACCGTCGTCGACGAGTGCCTTTCGGTGAGACTGGTCACCTTGAAGCGTGTTCCGAGGCCATGGAGGATGGCCGAGATGTCACCGCCGATGGGACCCGGTCGGGTTGGCTGACGGTTCTTTTCATCCATGGCGATTGTCAGGTTATGACGAAGCGTTGGAACCCGAACGACATTGCGCAAACCACGACCGATAGGCCGGCCGCTGCCACAGCGAGGCTCGAATTGTGAGCAAGGACTCCTTCGAGTGCCACGACCAGGAGAAAAGCCTGGAGCGAGACGAGCAGCAGCAGATAGACCAGAACTCCGCTGGTGCGCCGGGTTTCTGATCGCGCGGGTGACTTCAAACCTCAGCCCCCTTTGCCCAGATAATCCCGTTACGAACCTCGATGTCGATCTTGTTCAGCGGGCGTTCCGGCGGCCCGGCGGTCGGTTCTCCGCTCGACGGTTCGAATATCCCGTGGTGGCAGGGACAGAACAGACGCTCGTGTTCGGGCTGGTAGTAGACGACGCAGCCCAGATGGGTGCACTTCTGGGAGAACGCCCGCAGCTCACCGTCGGGCAGATGCACCAGAATCGCAGGATCGTTCTCGGTGGGATACCTGAATAGGTACTCCGAGGCCTTGGGAACTTCCGACAGCGCCACGATCTTGCGGGGCTCACCGGTATTGGAACGCTGCAGCGACGCCCAGGCGGCCGCGCCAACTGTTCCCGCTGCAAAGACCACGGACGCAGTCAGCAGGTACCTCGTGAAGTCCCGGCGGACGACGTATTCCTCGCCCCCACTCGTCAGGGGGAACTCGTCCCGCCACAGTGGCACCTCATCGCCCTCAACATCCTCGTGGACCGCCCGCAGTTCCGGATTCTGACCGGGCGGAGTCGACCCGAGGGGTTCCTCTGACTCATTCACTCCCAGTCCTCCCCGAGTCCGAACGGGTCGTCCTGCCAGCGGTCACCGCCCGGCTCACCCATGACATCGATCGGCCCGAAGTTCTTGTCATCCACCACGGTCGCAACCTTGGTCGGAACGACCTGGTTGCCGAAGCGGAACTCGTACATCAGGTCGCCGCTTCTGTTCTCGGCGAACTCCTCGGGCGTCCCGAACCAGAGCGCCTCGCTGGGGCACACCGAGGCGCACATGGGAGCGAGGCCGGTCGAGGTGCGGTCGTAACACATGTCGCACTTCATCATCTGGTCCGGCAGGGCGAAGTACTTAGGCACACCGAAGGGACAGGCGTTCACGCAGTTCGAACAACCGATGCACCTTGGCTTGAGCGCAGACTGCACGACGCCGTCCTCATTCTGCTTGATCGCATCGGCTGGACAGACCTCGGCACAGGTCGGATCCTCGCAATGCATACAGACCATCGGCGCAGTCTGCGGGGTGGCACCCCGCTCGACGAACTCAAGGTGGATGAGCGACTGCCCACGGTGGGTACCGCATTCCTCGCACGCCTGGACGCAGGCCTCGCAGCCGATGCAACGGCTCTGGTCGATCACGAACATCTTGCCCGACACCAGTGGATTCATCTGCTCTGTCCCCTCTCTTGAAGTGCGGTCACCCTCTTGTCGTGAATCTCGGTATGGCCCTCGCCCTTCTGCACCCTCACTGCGCAGACCTTGTACTCCGGAATCTTCGACAGCGGATCAAGGGCGGGGTTGGTCAACTGATTGGCAGCCTTCCTCCCCGGCCAGTGGTAGGGGATGAACACCGTGTCGGGCCTGATCGATTCGACCACCCGCGCCGGCAGGGTCATCGAGCCGCGCCTGGAGGTCACCTCTACGACGTCGCCGGTCTCGACCCCGAGTCGCTTCGCCAGACGGGGGTGCATCTCGCACAGCGGTTCGGGGTACTGCTCGACGAGTGGACCGATCCGGCGGGTCTGGGTGCCTGACAGATATTGCGAGATGACCCGACCTGTGGTGAGCCACACCGGGTACTCGTCATCGACGACCTCTGCTGGTGGCCTGAATGAGACTGCTTCGAAACGTGCCCGACCGTCGGGGTGGGCGAACTTCCCGCCCTCGTAGAGCCTTGGAGTGCCCGGGTGTCCGATCTCGGGACAGGGCCAGAAGACGCCGAACTCGTCCTCCACCCGTTCCCAGGTGATCCCGAAATAGTCAGCCGTTCCGCCCTTGGAGGCCACCCGCAACTCGTCGAAAATCTCCTTGGTCGACTCGAACGGGAAGTACTTGCCCCGCCCCATTCGGCGGGCGATGTCGATGATGATCTCCCAGTCGCGCTTGGCGTTGCCGGGCGGTGGGATGGCTGCGTTGATCTTGATGCAACGACCTTCGACGGATGTTGTCGTGCCCTCGTCCTCTTCCTGGAGCGACCCCGGCAACACCACGTCGGCGAACTGTGCACTCTCGGAGAGGAAGAAGTCGATGACCGAATAGAACTCGAGTTTCGAGAGAGCCTCGGCGGTGTGTCTGGTGTCTGGAAGCGAGACCACGGGATTGAAACAGATCGAGAGAAGTCCCTTCACCTGCCCGTCGAGGATCGCGTCGATCAACTCCTGGGCTGTCAGGCCCTTGCCCGGGATCTCTGACTCCTCACAGCCCCAGACCGAAGCGATGTACTTGCGATGCTCAGGATTTGTGATGTCCCGGTTGCCGGGTAGCTGTTCACACTTGTGGCCCTGCTCACGGCCACCCTGACCGTTGCCCTGGCCGGTGATCGTGCTGACCCCGCATCCGGGTTTGCCGAACTTGCCGGTCGCCAAACCCAGGTTGATGCAGCTCAATACGTTTTCGACACCCTTGGTGTGGTGTTCGATGCCTCGGGCGTGCAGAAGCATTCCGGTCGCAGAGGTGCCCCACAGGCGCGCCGCCTCGATGATCCGGTCAGCCGGTACTCCACAGGTCTTGGCGCCCCACTCCGGGGTGTAATCACGAACTGCCGCTGCGGCCTCTTCGAAGCCGACGGTGTGGTCATTGATGAACGAATGATCTAGCCAGTCGTTCTCGACGAGGATGTGCAGGATGGTGCCCATCAGCGCCGAGTCGGTCCCCGGTTTCAGACCGAGGTACACATCGGCGGTCCGCGCCACAGGGGTCACCCTCGGGTCAGCGACGATCAGTTTTGCGCCCCGGTCTCTGGCCCTCCAGATATAACTCGTGGTTATGGGCGAGCACTCGGCGACGTTGGACCCGGCAAGAAAGACGACGTCAGCCAAGGGAATGTCCGACCAGGGATTGGAGGCCCGGTCCATGCCCAAGGCCTTCTTGTTGGCGACTCCCGCCGAGACCATGCAGAGACGACCGTTGTAGTCGAGGTTCGCAGTCTGCAGACCCAGTCGCGCGAACTTCCCCATGAGGTAGGACTTCTCGTTTGTCATGGAAACGCCGGACAGAACGGCAAACGAGTCCTTGCCATATGCCCCTTGGATGCGCTGGATCTCTGAGACCACGCGAGTCATCGCAGTTTCCCAGTCGATTTTGCGGAAACCACCTTCGACCGACGGGTCGCGTTCGAGCGGGTCCATCAGCCGATCCGGATGGGCGCCCTGGAGATAACGCTTCACGCCCTTTGGACAAAGTTTTCCCTCGTTGAACGGGAACTCGTACCAGGGCTCGAAACCAACCACCTCGTCATCCTTGACCTTGAGTTTGATCCCGCACTGCTGTCCACAGAAGCAACAGTGGGTCTTGACCTCGCGGTCGATATCCATGCCGTTGTTCCATCCACCCACCGGTGTCTCGTTCAGGTGGGGCCCATACTTCGCGATGAGTTCCTCTTCGGTCACCGGTAGCCGTGCCATCAGCCAAATCCTCCAACTCGTGCCGTCTGGGCGAGGGTTACCGATGCCCGCCTGCATCGTGGACAGGTGTCCTGCCAGTTCTCGCCTTCCGGGGTGCTGTAGTCCATCCCCACCTTCGGCAGAACCTCTTTGAGGTCATCCATCTGCAGGACCGAAGCGAAGCCCTCACCGCAGCGGCGACATTCCTGCTGCGCCCCGGACTCCCCCACTGCCTTGTAGTAGTGGACGCCCAGGTTGGCTGGCCGCTGGAAAATGTGGAACAGCTTGCCGAATGGAATGTAGAGAAGGCCCATGATGACCGTGAGCGCGTGCAGGTTGTTGAGGAAGCTGTAGTACCGGCCCTCGAGCCACAGACTCGAAGCGGTCAGGAACAGTCCGGTTATCGACACTGCGAAGAGCCCGGCGAGGGCTAGAAAGTCGCCTTCGCGCTCCACTGCCAACGCTCCCGGATCGCGCAACCTTCGGTAGAGGAAGATCAGAACCCCGGCTATCACCAGGAACGCGGCGATGTTCAACAGATGGAATGTGACGAAGCCGATCACGCTCTCGGCTTGGAAGGACGCCGTCCCCACCCCAAAGAGGTACGCCCGGTATTCGCCGCCGTTGGCCGAGACGGACTCGAAGTGGATCCAACCGAATGTGAGTGGGAACGTCACCGCTGCAGCCAGGATGCAGCCCCAGAAGACGAGTTGATGTGCCGCCCACCGTGCCGTGGAACGTCGACGGATGAAACCCTGGGTCAGGATGTTGGTGAAGATGAGCCCGACCAGTCCGACGAGGTTGCGGCCCACGCGACCGGACTGTCTGAACGACTCCCAGCCCCGTTGGTTGAGCATCGCCGTCGGCGGACGCTGGATCCACACCAGATATCGGTAGACGGTCGCGAAGACCGCCATCAGAACGCCGATCAGATAGCCCGCGAGAGCAGCGTCGAACCATCGCAGTCCGCCGCTTCCCAGGTAGACGCCGATGAGGACGACGATGACCGCTGCCACGCCCCAAGCGGTGGCGCGAAGGTCGATCGGACCTGTCCCGGTCTGCAACACGGCTCTGGATCCAGATGCGGCTGCTTCTGTGCTGCCTGCGCCTGTGCTGCCTGGGCCTGTGCGGGCGGGGTCTGTGCTCGTCACTCGCAACTTCTCCGATCGGAGCGTCTCGGGTCAACTCGTCACTGAACCTACCCCACCAACAGCGGGGCCGGCGCCCAAAGTTCCACCCTCCGCCATCGGCCTGGCTGGACCCAACT
Organism: Microthrixaceae bacterium; assembly: GCA_049647585.1. GTDB lineage: Bacteria > Actinomycetota > Acidimicrobiia > Acidimicrobiales > Microtrichaceae > JAGQSZ01. The sequence goes on from JBARXY010000011.1 coordinate 306,100, forward strand.
GCCGACCCACATGCCCATCGAGTGGCACCCGGCAATAGGGTCTGACCATGGCCCGATCAACAGGTGCGACCACAGGTAGGTCCGGGTCGAACGTGTCGGCGGTGATACTCGCGGGCGGGAAATCACGACGCTTCGGCTCAGACAAGACCGTGGCGACCGTCAACGGAAGACGGGTTCTGGACCTGGTTGTCGAGGCCGCTAGTAAGCACACCGACGATGTCCTGGTGATAGGGCCCTGGGCGCCGGACGGAGTCAGCCACATCGTTGAAACCGATAGCAGCCAAGGGCCCTTGAACGCTCTGGCCTTCGCCTTTGGGCAGGTTCTGTACCCCCGCGTGCTTCTCCTGGGAGGTGACCATCCGCTTCTTTCACACGCGTTGCTTTCCCATCTGACGCGGGATGATCACCGTTCGGATGCCGTGGTTCCACGGCTCGCCACCAGGGGCCAGCCGTTGGTCGCCTGCTACCGGAAAGAGGTGGCGGAGACCGCCCGGGGTTTGGTCGCGTCCGGTGAGCGCAGGCTGATGGCCCTGCTCGACAACATTCATGTCCGGTGGATGGAGGAGTCCGAGTGGCGAGGCCTCGATCCAGAGGGTCTGTCCTTCATGGACGTGGACACCCCCGATGATCTGGAAGAGGTCCGAAGGGTCTGGGACCTAGGGTCCGACCCCTTTGAACCAGGTTGGGTCAAGCCCACAGAGGGATGAGCTCGACTTCGGTGCCGGCTTCCACCCGAAGCACTCCCGGTGGAATCATCGTCATTGCCTCAGCGTCGGCAAGGGTCGATATCGCATGCGAGGCAAGTACGCCGGTGCGTTCCCACGAGTTGTCCGGGGCCCTCCGGAGAGGAACAAAGTGCGCCTTGCCGTCGTCGGCGCGGGTCAGCGCCTCGGACAGACGCCCCGTGAAGGTGGGCGGGACGTTCGGTTCAATACCGGTCATTTTGCGGATTGCCGGGCGCACGAATGATTCAAATGAGATCAGCACTGAGGCGGGGTTACCGGGCAGGCCGAACATCGTGGCTCTGCCCACCTTCCCGAACGCCAGCGGCTTTGCAGGCTTCATCGCCACCTGGACGGTCTCGACGTCGAAGCGACCAGCGGCGTGTCGCAGAGAGTCGAATTCGCCACCCATCGAGACGCCACCCGTCGAGATGATCAGATCGCATTCGGATCCCAGAACGGACAACAACTCAGCGAGCGAGTCGATGTTGTCCTCGCAATGAAGTACCCGCACCTCGCAGCCGAGGCCTTCGAGGAGGCTTCTCAGTACGACGACGTTGGACTCATATATCTGGCCCGGTTCCAGTTCTCCCGATCCTGCTTCACGGAGTTCGTCGCCGGTCGACAGAACTGCGACTGAGGGTCGTGCCACAGTCCCGATCTCGGCAATCCCCAAGGACGCCACAATGCCGAGATGCCCTGGATTGAGAAGCGTTCCGGCGGGGACGACGACGGTCCCCGGACGGATCGCCTCGTACGCGCGGCGTATGTGGGCACCCCGGGGAGCGTCGTCGAGTATCCGCACAGACTCATCGAGCCCGTCCCCGGTGGCCACGAGTTCGGTGTCCTCCACGGGAATCACGGTGTCTGCTCCGTCGACCATCACCGCACCGGTGAGAATTCTCGCTGCCTCACCCGGCCCGACCGCCGCGGAGCAGGGATGCCCCGCGGACGAAACTCCCACGACGCGAAGATCGACCGGCAGGTCCGACAGGTCTCGGTGCCGAACGGCGAAGCCGTCCATCGCAGAATTGTCGAACAGCGGAAATCCGTGCTCGGCGGTCACATCCTGGACCGCGACACGGCCACAAGCCTCTCGCAGGGGCACCATCAGGGTTGCCCCCATCGACACCCTCTCGAGGACCTGACTCCTCATGTCCTCGAATGGAATCATCGGCCTGGGTTCTCCTTGACTACTTCGAATTCTTCCGCTGCGCACGTACTTCCGGTGTGCACGACGATCCGAAGGGTAGGCGCGACGGGACCTCTAGAATGCGGCCCGATGCAACACAACTCGGAGCAGTCGGACAAGGCAACCGAGGGTTTCCCCACCTGGTTGAACAGCCAGCGGTTCCTCGCCCGGAGGGTCGCCCGACCGACCCACAGGTTCATGCAGATCGAAGCGTCGGGTGGTATCGCACTTTTGGCTGCAACAGCACTGGCCCTCATCTGGGTCAACTCCCCCTGGTCGGACAGCTACATGCGACTGTGGGACACGTCGATCAGCTTCGGGGTCGGCGATCATGTTTTGACCCACGACCTGGTGCACTGGGTGAACGACGGACTCATGGTGCTCTTCTTCTTCGTCGTCGGTCTGGAGATCAAGAAGGAACTCGTCGTCGGCCGCTTGTCGAGCATCAGGGAAGCTTCACTTCCGGTCGTCGCCGCAATCGGAGGGATGATCGTCCCGGCGCTGATCTACTTCGCGTTCAACGCCGGTACACCGGGGGCCCGCGGCTGGGGAATCCCCATGGCCACCGACATCGCATTCGCTGTCGGGGTCATGGCGCTGTTGGGAAGCAGAGTTCCGGGGCCGTTGAAGGTCATGCTCCTGGCCCTGGCGATAGTCGATGACATCGGGGCGATTGTCGTCATCGCGATCTTCTACACCGAGAAGATCACATGGTCCTGGCTGGTCGTCGCTCTCTTCGGACTGGCCGCAGTCATGGTCATGCAGCGCGCAAAGGTCTGGTACGTGCCGGCCTACGTGGTTGTCGGGCTAATCGTCTGGTTCGCAACGTTCCAGAGCGGAATCCACGCAACCATTGCCGGCGTCGCGCTCGGTCTGCTGACACCAGCCAGGCCGTTGCTGAGCGCCTCCGGAGTGAGCCGAATCGCGACCGAGGTTTCCCTGGATGAGGACCTGACCGTCGACGAGATCCGAGACGCTTCCTTCGAGCTACGGGAGTCGGTGTCAGTTGCTGAAAGGCTGCAGGAACTTCTGCACCCGTGGACGAGTTTCGTGATCATCCCGATGTTTGCCCTTGCCAACGCAGGCATCGTGATCAGCGGCGACGTCCTGTCCACGGCCTTGGGTTCGAGGGTGACGATCGGCATCATCCTGGGACTGGTCGTCGGCAAATTCGTCGGCATCACAGGAGCCTCGACCTTGGCGGTCAAGCTGGGCATCGCCCGATTGCCGGAGGGAGTGACGCTGCCCCAGGTCGGGGGAATGTCGATGGTGGCGGGCATCGGATTCACGGTCTCGCTGTTCATCTCAGGTCTCGCCTTCACCGATGAACTGCTCGACGCGGAAGCGAAGATCGGAATTCTGGTGGCGTCGGCGATTGCCGCGCTGCTGGGTGTCATCGCGCTGAGAACGATCCTTTCCGGAGAAGCAGTCGAGGAGCCGACTGGCCAATAGCGGCCTCGGCTTCTCAGGCAGGGTTCCCAGGCAGGGTTCTCGGCAGGGTTCTCGGCAGATCAGGCAGGGTTCTGGGGCGTGGAGTCGTCCTCGGAAAGATGATCCAGAAGAACCTCGACATTTTCGAGGTCCCGCATGGTCACTAGGCCCATCACCTTTCCTGACGCCACCACCGCAACTGCGCCCCGGTCCGACGCCCGAAGTCGCTCCGCCACGTCGAGAACCGTGTCGGTCGGTCCAACCGGCAGGATGTCTCTCATGGCGATCTCGCCGGCGGTGACCTCGGCCCAGTCGGACTGCGGTATCTCGGCGATGGACGAAACGGCGAGAAGGCCGACGTAGCTCGAGTCCTCGACCACAGGTGCCCACCTGCGGCTTTCGCTGAGCATCACTGTCAGCACCTCGTCGAGTGTGCTTGCGGCCTCAACGGTGTCTACGTTGGGCGACATGATCGACGTGATCGGCATGCGACCCAGAGGTTCGACATCGGCCTGACGTTCCCGGTGCTGGTAAGCGCTGAAGGAGTGTTTACCCATGACCAGCTGGCCGGTGGCAGCAGCGATCAGGGCGGGGACCAGGAATCCCGGCTGGCCGGTGGCTTCGGCCACGAAGGCAACCCCGGCCAGAGGCGTTCGGTATCCGGCACCGAGGAACGCCGCGATTCCGACAGTCGGAAACAACCGCTCATTGGGAGCATCGACGAATTTCTGGAAGATCGAGCCGACGATCGATCCCTGCGTTACCAGCGGGATGAACAGACCGCCCATGCCTCCACCAACGACACCGACCCATGTGGCTACTGCCCGGAGCGCGAACAAGCCGATCAACACGGGCACCGTGCGCGACGGATCGGTTGCCCACTCGATCGCCCGATAGCTCGGACCGAGATGCATCGGAGCACCCAGCACGCTGTGGGCAATCGGGGCCAGAGCGACCAGCACCACCGCAGCTATAGCGACGCGTGCCCACTTGTTCAGCGTGAGCGCCTTGCCCCACTCCATCGTCCATGCGCCGCTACGGGCGAGGACACCACAGACGAGGCCGAGAAGAAGTCCTCCGCCGAGGTCCTTCAGATCGAACGGCGCCGAACCACCGGTATTCAACAATGGTTCGGTGCCGATGAGCGCCACATAGGTCACATACGCTGTCCCGGCCGCCACCAAGCTGGGAAGCAGCGCCCGCCTGGCAATGTCGGAGCGGTAGGGAACTTCCAACGCGAAGACGAGCCCCGTCAACGGAGCCTTGAAAACTGCGGCAACACCGGCAGCTGCGCCGGCGACCATGAGGACCTTCGCATCGTCGCGGCGGATACGTGAACCGAAGCGTTCCTCGAACACCGAGCCGACGGAGCCGCCGATGAGCATCGAGGGGCCTTCGAATCCGAAGGCATTGCCAGACCCCAGCGTGAGCAGTGACCCAAGGACCTTGTGCCAAAGCTGCCTTAGCCCGAGTCGGCCACCCCGCTGGTGGTAAGCCCTCACGTAGGCATCGGTGGTGGCGGAATCGTCGTCGTGCCAGATTCTCGTCAGTAGCGCTACGGCTATCAACCCCACACCGGGGAGTACCGCCCATGCCCATACCTGCTGATCCAATACCCACTGCAGGATGTGGTTGGTGCCGTATTCGAACCCGGCGACCGCAAGTCCAGTTATGACGCCGACCCCCGCAGCCAGGACCAAGGTCAACTGGAACTGGCGCACCACCTGGGCTGCCTGGCGACCTGCTTCATCCAGATGGGGACGGAACCGCTCGACCCCGTTGGTCCAGGCGAATCTATTTTCCGAGGACTCCACTCGCCTCAGTGTCCCACACGGTCATCGGCCGCGAGGAGCCGATCAGGGATCACCATGCTGATTATGACCGCCAGGCAGATGCCTCGGTTCAGATGCCTCGACGCTTCGCTCCCTTGACCAGAAGGGACTGGTAGAAACCAGCGGGAAGGCGCGAGATCAGATCGGTGACCTTTGCGTCGGGCCCGATCAATGCCCGACGACGATTCTTCTCCACCGCGGCGAGTATCTGACGCGCTGCCTTCTTGGGAGAAGTCATGGCGATACGTTCGAACTCATCGCCGACCGATTCGGAGGTCACTCCCGGCGGGCTCGTCGCCGGATCGAAGCGGGCATTGCGGGCGATGTTGGTCTTGATCCCACCAGGATGGATCGTTGTTGCCGACACTCCGCATTCCTCGACATCAAGTTCGATCCGAAGCGCGTCGGTGAACCCACGTACCGCGAACTTTGCTGCGTTATAGGCGGACTGTGTCGGAATGCTCACCAGCCCAAAGATGCTGGACAGGTTTACGACATGCCCCTCCCCCGACGCCTTCAGATGAGGCAGGAACGCCTTGGTGCCGTTCACCACTCCCCAGAAGTTGATGCTCATCAACCATTCGAAGTCCTCGAAGGTCATCGACTCGACTGTTGCCCCGAGAGCGACTCCGGCGTTGTTGAAGATCAGGTTGACCTTGCCGTGCTCGTCGACGACCGATTCGGCCCAGGCGTTCATGGCCTCCCGGTCTGCAACGTCGACCGAGGACGATGTGACCTTCACCCCGAATCCCTCGCATCGACCGACCGTCTCGGCAAGTCCTGCGGCGTCCACGTCCGACAACGCCAGATGTGCGCCACGCCGTGCGAGTTCGATCGCGAGCGCCCTACCGATTCCGGATCCGGCTCCGGTGATCGCAGCGACCTTTCCCCTGAATTCCTTCATCTATTGCCCCCGATTACGTCCGAGCCCGGACGAGTTGGTGTTGTGTCGACTTCGAGAACTGCATCGAATCGTCAACGACGGAACGAAGCTTCATCGCCCGATAGTCGCGTACATAGTTCTGGTGTACCTGCCACGGAAACTTGCCGCCCTGCTTTGGGAACTGCCCCGCTGCACGCTGCACATATCCGGAGGTGAGCCCAAGGAGAGGCAACGACTCATCGTCGGAGTCCGAATTGACGGGCACGCAACGGTCATAGTCGCCCTCACGCATGTGGTTCAGGACGCGACAGGCATAGTCGCTGGTGAGATCGGCCTTGAGCGTCCATGAGGCATTCGTGTAGCCGAACGCGACCGCGAAGTTGGGCACTCCTTCGAGCATCATCCCCTTGTAGGTCAGCCGGTCCGACGGGTCGATGGGTGTGCCGTCGATCGAGAGTTGCATCCCACCGATGAAGAGCATCTCCAGACCCGTTGCAGTGACAATGATGTCCGCATCAAGTTCGACGCCGGATTCGAGCAGCAGCCCTTCGGGGGTGAACTCGACGATCCGGTCGGTCACGATATCCACCGATCCCTCGCTGATCGCCTTGAAGAGGTCTCCGTCAGGCACCACGCACAGTCGCTGGTCCCACGGGTCATACGTCGGTGTGAAGTGGGTGTCGACGTCGTAACCCTGCGGCAACGCGGCCACGGTCTGCTTGCGGATCACACGTTTTACGAACGCTGGCCGCCGCTTGCTCAGCTGGTACAGGCCGATCGCTCCTAGCGCGAGCATCCATTTGACCAACGGACCCGAGATCCGCTCAGGCAGGTACCTGCGGATCAGGTCGGCGGTCGGATTCTTGGCTGGAAGTGACATCACGTAGGTCGGCGAACGCTGCAACATCGTCACATGTGCCGCGGTTGGGGCCATGGACGGGACCAGCGTCATGGCCGTCGCGCCGCTGCCGATGACGACCACCGACCTGCCCGAGTAGTCCAGGTCCTCGGGCCATTGCTGGGGGTGGACGATCTGCCCGTCGAACGACTCCATGCCCTTGAAGTCGGGCAGATATCCGTGGTCATAGCGGTAGTACCCGGTGCACGAGAACAGAAAGTCGCAGGTAAGCGTGACGATTTCCAGGCTCGCGTCGACGGCGGGGTTCGAGAGGTCGGCGCCGGGTCCAGGGTTGGATCCGGTGACCGGATCGGAGTCGGTGTCCGCAGCCGTCCGCTCGGCAACCACCGTCCAGCGCGCTTCCGCCTCGGACCAGTCGGCGCTCAGGACCCTGTGACCGAAGCGAACCAGATCATCGATCCCGGCTTCGCTCGCAGTGTCCTTGATGTAGTCGAGGATGTCGGCTCCATCAGCGATCGCCTTCTCACCTCGCCATGGCCTGAAGGAGTAGCCGAGGGTGAACATGTCGGAATCCGACCGGATTCCCGGGTAGCGGAACAGGTCCCAGGTTCCACCTATCGAGTCACGCGCTTCAAGCAATGCAAAAGAGGCCCACGGACACTGGTCCTGGATGTGGCGAGCAGCACCGACCCCCGACAGGCCCGCCCCGATGATGAGGACATCGAGGTGCTCGATCCGGGTGTCCGGGTCGGCCTTGTCTAAGACATCCAAGTCGGTCACGCCGTTTCCCTGTTGGGGTTGCTCAGCAGGTTGTTCAAGGAACCTTCGTCGCCGAAGAGTACCTCTCGCCACTCCGCAATGAGCGCAGTGTTGTCCCGATCGTTGGGATGGAACCCACTTCGGTCGTACTCGCAGAGTTCATCCCATACAGCTCGACTGAACAGCGGGTTCTGGCGAGCAGCACGGAGGCTGCCCCTCAGTCGTCCCTTCCGGTAGGTGTTTCTGTCGCCGAGAAGCGAAACCAGCACCTGTATCGTCATGCCGACTATGAAGCCGTATCGGGTCACCTTCATAGTGAAGATCCGCAGCCGCTCCGATCCGCCTACCGCCTTGTAGACATCGAAGGCGACGGCCTTGTGTTCGGATTCCTCGAGCGCGTGCCAGACGAACAGGTCGCGCACTGCTTGTTCACCCATAAGTTCCCGGACCTCGGGGTCCTGCAGGATCAACTCCGCGAGCGTCGCTGTGAAGTGCTCAAGCGCCGCGGTGAAGGCCAGGTTCGAAACCGGAGGAAGGACTCGCTCCCGGAACTTCAGGATTCTCCGGGTGATGCGCTCGGCTCTCAGTGTCGGATAGCCAAGCTCGTCGAGTCGACGATTGAAGATCCGGTGCTCGCGCCCGTGCATCGACTCCTGCCCGATGAACCCTGCGACCTGACGTTTGAGAACCGGGTCTGTGATTTCGCTCCGGTAGTGACGGACGGAGCGCACGAAGAAGTCCTCACCGTCGGGGAACACCGACGACAGTGAGGCAATGATGTGGCTGCTTACGAGGTCACCCTCGGCTGAGAAGTGCCTGGGCAGTTCCGCCATGGCCTCCTCGAAGTCCATACGTCTGGTCGGGATCTTCAGATCCGGGCTGCTCGACTGCCCAGCCGTTCGAATTTCCTGGTCAACTTCGGTGGTTTGCATATCGCTCCAAATGTCCGGCCCAACTTCACAATAGAGGATTTGAGTGTTTCACTCAATCCCTCAATTTGCTAGGCTGGCAAGCGATGAAGGACACCCCGGTTGCCGCACCCCCGAAGGATGAACTGTCAAAGGGCGAGCTCACCCGGCGGTCGATCCTGCAGGCCTCCATCGCCAGATTCGGTCAGGACGGCTTCCGGAGCACCTCGGTCGCCGACATCGCCCGCGACGCGTCACTGAGCGGCACCGGCGTCTACGCCTATTTCCCAAACAAGGAAGCCCTGTTCTTCGCGGCTCTCGATGAGGACGCCGCAGCGGTGATCCGCGAGGGGGTTACGCATCTCCTGCACGATCCCAACCCGAACGAATGGCGCCAATCGCTGATACTCACCCTGCTCGAGGCTCTCCCCCGACATCCGCTGGCGCGTCGGGTGCTGGCAGGACTCGAACCCGATGTGACCGAGCGGGTACTCGAACTCCCGGCCCTGACAGATCTGCGCAAGACCGTTGCCGAAAGGCTCCGATCGGACCAGTCGGCTGGAATCGCCCGAAACGACATCGATCCGATGACGATCGCGAACGGGACGATCACGATAATCATCACGCTGCTCATGGGCATGGTGCAGTTCGGCAGCTCCAACCTGCCCGTCTACGGTCCCGATGTCATGGCGGTGTTCGAAGCTGCGCTCGACCCGGTTCAGCCCTGACGGCTGGGGTCGTAGTCTCGGTCGATGACCGAAATCGTCGCTTCAGACAGACCGAGCACCAAGTTGTCGGGGCCGGCGGCCGCTTTTCCCGACTTCGCAGTTGCGTGTGGCGAGGAGGCGTCCGACCCGGTTGTGACCCATGACGGCGCGGATGTGCGGGTCGACCAACTCACCCAGAGTCGACATCTGGAGAACCAGGATGCCGACCTCGCAGCTGTCGTCGGGCTCGACGTCGAACTCTGGCGCTACGGAATGCCCTGGCGGCTGACCGAAACCGACCACGGCACATACGACTGGGCTCTCTGGGACCGGGCGCTCGCTGCTTGCGAGGCACATGGACTCACGCCGATCATCGATCTGTGCCACTTCGGTCTACCCGACCACTACTCGGGTTTCTGTGATCGGGACTGGGTCGAGGGCTTCACCCGCTACGTCGACGCGTTCCTCGGGCGATACCGCGAACCGATGTTCTTCACACCCGTGAACGAACCGATGATCACCGCCATGTGCTCGGGGTATCTCGGTTTCTGGAACGACCGACGCTCGTCGCGAGCGGACTATATGGTCGCCCTGGCCAATCTGACTCTGGCCAACCTGGAGGGTGTAGCGCGGGTCGCCTCGGACCGTTCGGGATGGTGGATCGGGGCCGAGGGCTTCGGAACACACATCGCCGCCTCGCCCGAGGACCAAGCAGCTGCAGACCACGCCAGGGCACTTGAACAACTCGTCTGGGATCTGCACTTCGGCATCGAGCCACGCCCAGAGGTCGCCGACGTCGCGAGTGTTGTGCCCGACGCGACCCTTTCGCAGATCGACGCCCTGGCGGGTCCCACAGACCGGGTGATAGCCGGTCACGATGTCTACCCGGTGAGCTTCACGGTGCACGGGCAGAGGGAAGCTCCGCTGTCGATCACGGAGCGGACAGAAGCCTACGAATCGGAGGCCCGCGCCTGGTTCGAACGATACGGGCGTCCGTTCTGGGTGGCCGAAACATCCAACCTGGGCCTGGAGGTAGCCGATGGTCCCCGCTGGCTCAGCGAGTTGACGGGAGCCCTAGATCGGCTCCGAAACGACGAGATCCCCGCCCGGGGGATTTGTTGGTACAGCAGGGGCGATCAGCATGATTGGCAAACCATGCTGATCGCCCCAGTTGGCGATGTAACCGAAGTCGGGCTGTTCGACATCGAGCGCAATGCCCGACCGGTGGCCAACGATTTCGCCGATCTGGCGCGGTCGCGCCGGAGGTGAGCGAGCCAGATCGGATCGGACAGCTTGGGTTCAGGCCTGATCGGCGGTGACGCTCGCCTTGATGGCAGACACCTCGAACTCCAGGGTGACCTTCTCGCTGACGAGAACCCCACCGGCGTCGAGGGCCGCGTTCCAGGTGAGTCCGAAGTCCTTGCGGTTGACCACCAGTGAACCCTCAAGGCCCAGTCTCTGGTTCTGGAAGGGGTCCACTGCCACACCCACGTATTCGAGGTCGAAGGTGACTGAGTTGGTGACATCCTTGACCGTCAGGTCACCGGTGACACGGAAAGTCTCATCGTCCACCTTCTGCACTCCGGTCGATACGAAGCGGATCTCGGGATAGGTCTCGAGGTCGAAGAAGTCGTTGGTGCGCAGGTGATTGTCCCGATCCGCATTGCGGGTGTCGATGCTGGCGACCTGGATGGTCAACTGCACGTTCGAGTTGGAGGGCTCGTCGAGGTCCAGGTAGCCGGTGCCCTCGAAGTCATTGAAGCTGCCACGAACCTTCGCAACCATTGCGTGGCGGGCAGCGAAACCGATTCGGCTGTGTGACGGGTCGATGGTGTACTCGCCATTGATCTGTGCGGTGGAAAGTGTCGTGCTCATTCTTCTTGATCTCCTAGTTGGACTCGGGCTTATGGGATGGAGACATCGTTGATATGTCATCTATTCCCGAGGTGCCAAGATTTTCTTTAGAGTCCGGATGCGGTGGGATGGGCCAGAATCTTCACGACCGAGAGGTGGATCCAATGAGCACGGAACCGAAGTGGCTCGATGCTGCAGAACACCGGGCGTGGCGCAGCTATCTGGACGCCTACACCCGGCTGGCAACCTCACTCAACGGCTCGCTCGCCAGGCGCCACGGAATATCCCTCGGGGATTACGAGGTGCTCGTCCATCTGAGCGAGGCAGACGAGAACGGGTTGCGTCCGGTCGAACTCGCCGGACTAATGGGTTGGGAGAAGAGCCGACTGTCCCACCACCTGACCCGAATGATCACGCGAGGCCTCATCGTGAGAGAGCCGTGTCTTACCGATCGACGAGGGTCCTGGGTCAGGATGACCGAAGCGGGTCGCGGCGAACTTGAGCAGGCAGCGCCGGACCACGTGGCGGATGTCCGCGGTTGGTTCATCGACGCGGTCGGAAGCGACGATCTGGAAATCATCAATGCCGCCAGCCGTCGAATCGCGGAGCGGATTTCCGCTCAGGCCGGGGCGTCGGACCCGAGCAGAGCGAACGGCTCCTAGTTGTTGCGGATCTGCTTAGCGGGCTTGTAGTGACCGCTAGGAGCGTGACTGGTGATCGCCAGACGGTTCCAGGCATTGATCGCCACGATCGCAAATACCAACGCTGCATATTCGCCCTGACTGAACACGCGCCTTGCCTCTGACTCGACCTCTGGCGCAACGTGACCCTGGGAGATGAGCGTCACCTGCTCGGTCAATGCCAATGCTGCACGCTCCTGTTCGCTGTAAAGAGTGGACTCACGCCAAGCATTGAGCATGTACAGCCGCTCCTCGGTCTCTCCTTCGGATCTCGCGTCCTTGTAATGCATATCCAAGCAGTAGGCGCACCCGTTGATCTGGGAGGCGCGCATCTTGACGAGCTCGAAGATCTGACGGGCGAGGGGACCAGCCGCAATGGCGGCCTCCAGCGCCAGCAACGCTTCCAAGCCGTCCGGAAGTGATCCGTAGAGATCCACATACTCCGGTTGGCTGCCATTCCGAGCCGCTTTGGCCACCGTGCCGTCACTGCTTGCCATGCCATGAACCTGCTTTCGTTCGAGCCATTCGTTGTACTCATCACCAATAGCAGCACCACCTCGCTGTCTGCGCCAGTGACATGCGATGCATCAGGCATCTGAGCCCAATCTCCCTGCCACAGATTCGACTGCTTGCAACTCGGCTGCTGATGAGTGCCATCCTCAATAACGACATTCTCCGACGACAGCCGTACCCTGTGATCGCAGGACAGTTCCCATCGACCCACGGTGGAGTCACCAACCGGGACCGTCAGCAGAAACAGCACAATTCAAGGCAACGAGGTTCCACGTGACAACCGTCAAGACAGCGGCTGAAAGCTCTATCGATGAAGGCGTCCAGAAGGTCCGTGCGAACGGCATCGAGATCGCCTTCGAGACCTTCGGCGATACGACGAACCCGACGATCCTCCTTGTCATGGGACTAGGCACACAGATGATCGCCTGGGACGACACGATGTGCGAGACGCTCGCCGAATCGGGTTACCACGTCGTCCGTTTCGACAATCGTGATGTCGGCTTGTCGACCCATATCGATGCTCCCGCCCCGGCGCTCAAGGACCTCCTTTTCAGCCGCCGACCTGCCTACACGATCGGCGACATGGCAAATGATGCAGTTGGACTCCTTGACGCGATCGACGTCGAGTCCGCGCATGTTGTCGGGGCCTCGATGGGCGGCTTCATCAGCCAGACGATCGCCTTGGCGCACCCAGGGCGGGTCAGCAGCCTCACTCTGATCATGACTTCGACTGGTTCCAGATTGGTCGGGCGTCCGACCCCCGCAGTGATCCGTCGGATGGCGAGTCGTCCCATGACCAGGACCAGACAAGAGGTGATGGACGAAGCAGTCGCGTCCTACCGGATCATCGGCTCTCCCGCCTTCTTGAACGAGCCGCTCCTGCGCGAGCTTGCCGGACGCGGCTTCGACCGCGCGCACGACCCCGAAGGAACCCAACGTCAGCTCGGGGCGATCATGGCCCAGCCCAACAGGACCAGCGCGCTGCGTTCGGTCGACGTTCCCACATTGGTGCTCCACGGCTTGAGCGATCCGCTGGTGACCGTGAGCGGAGGACTCGCGCTGGCTAAGGCAATCCCGGGCGCGCGATTCAAGGGCCATCACGGGATAGGCCACGACATCCCACGAACCATGTCGGTCGAGGTCACTTCCGACATTCTCGAAACCGTCGCACGGGCCGAGAAGGCGAAGTAGGTACCAGCGCGCCGCACCAGCATGACTCGCTAGCTCGGCTACTTCTTGTGGTGGATGACGACCACCGGTCTACCGGCGTGATGTAGCAACTGGATAGGAACCCGCCCGAGCACCAGGCCGTGGAAGCCTCCGCGCCCACGGGTACCGACGACAATCATGCTGGCATCGTCGTCGGAGCCGACCTCGGTGAGGGCCTCTACCGGATGGTTCCCGACACGCGTGACCCGTAGGCGTACGTCACGGCCGTAGGCGGAGTGGATCTCTTCCCGCATGGCATCTTCGTCCTGATAGTGCCAGTTGGAAACCCCTCCGTGCGGATAGGAGTCGGCCATCGGGTCATAGGCGAAAACTGCGTGGAGCAGGCTGCCGGTACTGAGCGCTGCATCCACTGCCCACTTGAGAGCCGGGCGACTCTCGGGTGAACCATCGACGCCGACGACAATTGTTCCGCCGACAATCGGACCGCCCTCATCGGGAACTACGACCAGTGGTCGCTGCAGGTGATGGGCCACGTGGTGCGCCACTCCCCCCAGACCCAGCTGGTCGAAACCGCCGCTACCCCGTGAGCCGATCACCACCAGGGAGACGTCCTTGGAACGCGCAGTATCGATGATCACGTCACTCGGGTCACCCTCTTGGATCTGGGAGTGGTGTGGAACCACCCGGCTACCCAAGGTGCCTGCCGCCTCGGGCGCGTTCGACTCGGAACGATCGACCCTCTCCTCGAGTGATTGGTGGACGCTGGCAACGATTTCGTCATGGAACTGCGGATCGACCTCGGCCTGTTCCGGATGGAACGTGCTCACAACCAGCAATTCCTGTTCGGTAACCCGACACCACTGAATCGCCCAGGCAAGGGCAGAACTGCTCTTGTACTGCGGGTCGACCGCGACCAAAACCATGTTGCTCATCCGTTGTCACCGCCTATTTGGCTCATCCCGGTGCGATAGCAACCGGTCACTCTTGGCTGTCACCTACCCGGAGAAATCCCGTGAGATTCACGTCGTTCGACGCTCAGAAGATCGGCGGAAGTGTGATCAGTGCCTTCGGTGCCAGCGACGCGGCGTCGAGCTGTTCGAGTGACTCGCTCGTATAGATCCACGGTGAACCCGCCACGACCAAGACCCTGGAAACCTGCGGCGGACCGCTGTCGTCGCATCCATTGCGATCGACCTGATCCCACGGACACAGGCGTCCCAGATCGGCATCGCGTGGTCGGACCAGCCGGGCAGTCACGTCGTTGGCACCGACGTTCAACATCACCGCTTGCGAAACCGAACTTCCAAGTGGGCCCTCGCCAACATTGGCCCCGAAGGCGCCCATGGACATCGAGTTCCACCAGGTGAACTCGTGGTGGTCCCAGGCGACGTTGGACGAGGTCCAGTCCCTGTTCCAGGTCCCCAGGATCTTTGGGGCCCCGGAAATGTCGAGGATGGTCGCATGGGTCCCGGGGACCACCTGCTTACCGACCACACGAATGGTCGACCCGATGACCAGGACCCTGCTATCGCCAAATGGATGGAAATAGCCGCCGGTGCCCGGCAGGTCGACTGCGCCCGCGTCCTTGGGAGCGGTCGGAGTCGACAGATCCACCGACGAGACGGTGACGCCGGCGAGTCCCGACGAGATCAGGAGTCGGTCGCCCATGAAACGCAACCCACTCACTCCCTGGCTGCTGCTTGCGGGAACCAGGCTTCCTGCCTCGGTCAGGGTCTTGGCAGAGGCGTCACCAACAAGGCTCCTGACGGTGATTTTCGCGGCGTTGTCGATCGACCAAGGGACACCCTCAACCGTCACCACACCCACGGTCGATGCGTTCAGGACTCCCAACGAGAACTCGTCGCGGATCGAACCCTTGACCTGTCCCGACCCGACGTACTCAGGTCCCGAGTCATCGAAACTGAACCGGTGCAGCGCAGTGGACCAGTCCTTGTAATCGCCTGTCTGGTTCACCGGGTCGACCCAGACGTGCGAGGCGACCACAACGTCACCCGCTGTGGCGGTCAGGGTCTCGGATGGAGCCAGAATGCCCATTGCCCGAGGCTCGAAGGGGCCGTCCATGTCGAACTGCACCAGGGAGGTCATCTCAACTCCGGCGAAGGTGTCGGGCACCACTACGCCGGCACAGTCGACCAGCGGGGTCGACTTGGTAGACACGCCGGTGTCCCACTCGGGGATCCAGTCATCGACCGAGGACTGCGCGACCGCCAGCCGGTTCTGATGAAGCGCCGGGGCAACGCCGTTCGTAGTGGTCGGGGCGACCATCGCCAGATCGTTCAGCGATGAGTTGGTGACGATCCGGACCGACTCACCAACACGCCTCGCTGCAACCAGCCCGCCTTCTATGCGAACCCTCTGGGTCACCTTCGGTGAGGCCGGGTCGACCAGGCTGACGAAGGTCACCGTCATGTAGTTGGTTGCCGGTCGGGTCGCAGAGGGGTCACCTGGAAGCGGGTCAGCCAGGACTGTCTCGGTTCCGAAAACAACTGCGCGGTTGCCGTCGACGAGAAGGGACATCGGGCCCCAAGAATGTCCGGACTTCGGGTCCGCCCCGCCCAACGTCAGCGTGCCAACGACCGCTGACCTACCTGTGTCCACGACTCTCAGTTTCATGTTGCGCAACTCGACGACCAGTGACCCGACAGCCTTGACGGTGTCAGGCTCATCGACTCCGTCAACGATCACGTTCGTCCCCAGGGTCTCGCCGCCAGAACCTGAAGGGGCGACATCCCCGCCCGCACCGTTCTGTGCTTCGGGGGCAGGCGCGTCCGCCAAAGCTGTTTGGGCGCGGTAGCCAGCAAACCGGTAGCCCAAGAGGTCGAACCGGTTGGCACCGAATCCCTGGCTTCCGACATGTGCGGCACCAACCTTGCGGAGTTGGTCTGCTAGCGCATCGCAGGTGTCGTAGCGGCTCACCGTGGACACGAGCTGCACGTTGTGCGGGTCGACCGGCTCGGCCGGCAGGGCCGCCACCAGTTTCTCGGCCTTACGCAAGCCGGGAGCTTGCAATTTTTCCCCGCTGGCCACCTCGCTGTGGGAGGACCCTTCGGTGTTGACCCACGCCAGACTTCCGATCATCGCGACCACAAGTACGGCAGCAGCAATTGCCAGAATCCTGTTGGTCCGCTGAAGGCGTGCCACTTTACGTTGGCCAGCCAATGTGATCACCTGCTCGGCTCTACCGGGGTCTGTTGAGTCTCGGAGCGCAGCACCGACACTGGCCAGTTCCCGGTCAATCTCGCGGTCCCGGTCAATCTCATCGGGATTCGACATGTCGGTTCCGCCATCAATTGGGTCGTCATTCATTGGTGGATCTCCTTGACGGTCGCATGGTCACGCAAAGTGCATCTGGCTCGGTAGAGGAGGGTCTTGACCGCTGACTCGGAAAGGTCCATCTCGAGGCCCACCGTCGCTATCGAGAGGTCGGCCCCGTAGTGCAGGGCGACAGCCCGAGCCTGGTTGTCGGGTAGTTCCCCGACGGCCTTCCAGAGTTCACGTCCGATCCCGGTGAGACTCTGGGAGTCATGGAAAGCATCGTGTGGATTCGGCCCGTCGGGCTGGGCACTGAGCGTTGCGACTGCTCGGCGCTCACTGTTGGACCGGCGGACAACCGAGATCGACTGGTTGATCACGGCCCGTCTCACCCAGGCCCCCGGCCGGTCCATCTTCGAGACCTTTGACCAGCGGATGAAGGTTCGTTCAAAGACGTCCTGGACAATTTCCTCGGCGAGCGCAGCGTTGCCGATGATCATCATCGAAGCCGCGACGACCCCGCGATGTTCCTCTCTGACCAGCGCGGCGAAGCTGCCGTCGTCGATCATTGCAGAACGATCCCGTTGTTCCTCACACAGGACACACGCACGAGCATGACCGTAGGTCGCGCTCCGGACCTTTCACGTTGAAAGGTGCATCTGCTCGCCGCCCGGACTTAGCGGTGATCTCAGGTGGCATCACCGACACGAGCCTCGCCCGTCTGGACCCGCCAGAACGCTGCATACAGGCCACCGAGTTCGACGAGCTCCTCGTGTGTACCCGCCTCGATCACCGTGCCGGCCTCCATCACATGGATGCAGTCTGCGTGACGGATCGTCGAGAGTCTGTGTGCAACAACCAGGGTCGTACGGCCAACCGTGACCCGTTCGAGTGAGCGCTGGATCGCGGCTTCGGTCTCGTTGTCGACCGCCGAGGTTGCCTCGTCGAGGACCAGTACGGCCGGGTCGGCCAGGATCGCCCGGGCAATGGTCAACCGCTGACGCTGCCCTCCCGAGAGCTTCTGTCCCCGCTCCCCGACGACCGTGTCGAGCCCCTCCGGCATCGCTCGGATGAAGTCCGATGCCTCGGCTTGGTCGGCGGCTCGCATGATCTCTTCGTCGGTCGCATCCGGACGCCCGTAGGCGAGATTCTCCCGGACGGTTCCATGGAACAGATAGACGTCCTGAGCCACAAAACCCGTGGCACCCCGAAGCGAAGGGAGCGTCAGATTCTCGATGGGGATTCCATCCATCGTGATTCTTCCCGACGCAGGTTCATAGAGCCTGAGCAACAGCTTCACCACCGTTGACTTGCCGGCACCGGTCGCACCCACGATGGCGTGTGTCTCCCCTGCGGGCACCCGGATGGAAAGGCCCTTGAGCACCTCGTCGTGACCAGACTTGTATGCGAAGTGGACATCATCGAAAACGACTTCGCCGCGAACCGGCTGAGCCAGTTCAACGGAGCCGCTCAAGATCGTCGGCTGGACCCCGAGAAGACCGAAGATCCGCCGACATGACGCCATGGCCCGTTGGTACAGGTCGAGCGTTTCGCCCAAGTCACTGAGTGGCCACAACAGGCGCTGGGTCATGAACACCAGAACCGAGAAGAGTCCAACGTCGAGATCCCCTCGCAGCGCAGCTCGACCACCCACGACCAGGGTCATTATGAACCCCGACAGAACAGCGGTGCGGATGAGCGGCCTGAAGGCGGTCGACAGGCGGATCGCGTCGAGGTTCACAGACTGGTAGTGGTCGCTGTCGGCCTCGACCCGCTCGGCGTCACGACGCTCAGCGTTGAACGCTTTGATCGTCGCGATACCGCCGAGACCGTTGGTCAGGGTGTCGGAGATGTTCCCGGCTGCAGCGCGGACCTTGGCGTATCGGGGCTGCAGACGGTTCTGGTACAGAAGCGAACCGGTGACGATGACCGGTATGGGCAGGAACGACAACAGGGCCAGCAACGGCGAGATGACCACGAACACGATTCCGACGAAGACGACGTTCGCAGCGGTGATGATGAGCTTGTGGACCCCCATATCGAGAAAGCGTTCGAGTTGGTTGACGTCGTCGTTGATGACCGCCATCAACCCGCCAGAGGTGACGTCCTCGAAGTAGGACAGGTCGAGTTCCTGGACGCCTCGGTACAGATCCATGCGCGTCTCGTGTTCGATCGTCTGGGCCAGATTCCTCCAGGTGACCACTGCCACGTACTCAGTGATCGACTCGATTATCCAGACGACAGCGGTGATGATCGCCAGAACGGTCAGCTGTTCGAAGCGATCGTGGAGCCCGAAGATGCGACCGATGAACGACTCGCCCTCGTTGACCACCACGTCGACGGCGGCACCGATGAGCAACTCCGGGGCGATGTCCGCGGCCTTGTTCAGGAGCGACATCGTGGTGGCGAGAACTACCCGAGAACGATGGCCGCGGGCGTAACCCCATAGGTCGCGCAGCGGTGGAGTACTCGACAGCGGAATGGTTGACGTATGGGCAGAAGGCACGATCCGACATTACCGAGGGGTCTGGCAGTCTCCCCATTGGGTTAGGTGCAGATCGGCGGATCAGCTGCGCAGGGTTCGGCGGTCAGCTGCGCAGCGGGCGACGGGTCAGCTGCGCAGGGTTCGACGGGCCAACAACGCGGCGGGGATCGCTCCGATGATCAACAGGACCAGACCGAACGGAGCGGCGGCGGAGAAGTCGAGCACCTCGCCGTTGGTCGTACCCCACAGGGCGGTCGCCAGGGTGTATTCGCCCGTCGGATGCAACAGCAGTGTCGTAGTGAGCTCCTTGCCGACGTCCAGGGCGACAAGCATCGCTCCGGCGGCAATCGCCGGCAGAACCAGAGGCAGAGTCACGCGCCGAAAAGTCCTCAGGGGGCCGCTGCCCAGGGACCGGGACAGGTCGTCGTAATCAGTCGATGCCTGGGAGAACCCCACCTGTTGGGACCCGATCGCGAGCGGCAGGAACATGATTACGTAAGCGATGATCAACAGTGTCGAGGTCTGGTAGATCGGATACACCCAGCGCACGCTGACGTAGACCAGCGCCAGTGCCATGATCACACCGGGCAGCGCGTGCGCTACCCATGTGGATCGCTCCGCTGCCGAAGCGATCTTTCCCGGATAGCGAACCGAGATCATGCTCACCGGTATTGCACAGGCCGTGGCGAAGACTGCCGCTGCGAATCCGTAGCGGGCTGTGTTCGCGGTCGAATGCCACAGAAGTGACCAGTCGACGCCGGTGACCGAGCCGGAGGCGTGGGCCGCGAGTCCGGCGAAGGTTGCATACAGGGGCACCCCCAGTGCGACTGCCACCACTGCTGCGCACACGAGGAACCAGATCCAGCGCGCCCGGCCCAGACGCCACTGGTCGGGCGGACGGGGAGCCGCGCCATGGGTCCGAGGCTGCTGGGCGCGTCCCCTCACGAGCCGGTCCACCACCAACAGAACCAACGCTCCACCGGCGAGAACAACGGCCAACGCCCTGGCCGATTCTGGTGATCCGAGGACGGTCGCCCTGTTCACCACGGCGGTTGTCAGGGTCTGGAAACGCAACATCTGGAGGGCGCCGAATTCTGCGAGCAGGTGTAGCGAGATGATCAGCGACCCGCCGGCTATGGCCACCCGCAACTGGGGAAGCGTCACACGCAGAAAGGCCGCCGCAGGACCGTGCCCGACCGAACGAGCGGCCTCCTCCTGTGCCGGGTTCAGCCCACGCAGTGCCACCACCACCGGAAGAAACACATATGGAAACAACGAGAGGCTCAAGACGATGACCGAGCCGCGCAGCCCGTAGATGAATGTCGAGGTGGGAACCAGCCGATAGCTGGCGGCGACCCACGCATAGGAACCGACGAACGTTGGTACCCCAAGGGGCAGGGTGAGAAGCACGGTCCAGAGACGACGTAGGGGTAGGTCGGTCCGCGACACGAGTAGCGCGAACCCGACCCCCATGACGATGCAGATCGTTGTGACCAGAACGACCAACTGGACCGTGTTCCACAGAAGTGGTCCGGTGCTCGGAGCCGACAGCTCATTCTTGAGCAGCCCGAAGCTGAAGCCTTCGCGCAGTAGTAGGTAGACCGCTGGTAGCAGTGACGCAACCGCCACCGCCCCAGCGGCAACTATCAGCAGCGCTGGCGGCCTACGACGCTCAGACAATACCGGCCTGGATCATCAGCTCCCTTGCGGCGGCAACATCTGCCAGCGATCCCTGGTCGAACACCGGTGGATCCAACTTGTCGAGCGGATCGAGGTTGTAGGAGCTCACCACGCCGGGGGTCAAGGGATACTGCGGGGACTTCGCCGCCACGATCTTCTGCCCTCCGTCGGCCTTGGCCAGCCACGCCAGGAACTTCTGGCCGTCAGCCTGATTCTTGGACGACTTCAGAACTCCGGCGCCTGAGGCGAGAACCAGTCCGCCGGCATCCTTGCCACCCACGTAGTGGACCCGCGAGTCGAGGTTCTCGGCTCCACCCTTCTCCTTGGCCAGGACGTACCAGTAGTAGTGGTTGGACAGGCCGAATTCGTGCTGTCCCGCCTCAACGCTGTCACGAACCTTGCCGTTGGACTGTTCGTTGACTCCATTGGCCTTGATCGCCTTGAGCCAGGCGAGCGTCTCATCTGAGCCAATGGTGTTGATCAGGTATGAGACCGTCGTCGTGAAAGCTCCTGATGGGGCGTAGGCGAAGCGGCCCTTCCACTCGGGCTCGACCAGGTCGAGGATGCTCTTGGGAAGCTCGGACTCGCTGATCATGTTGGGGTTGTAGAAGATGGCCCTGACCCGACCGGCAATGGGAAGCCAGTCGCCGTCGGAGGGTACGAACCGCTGGTCGGGTACGGCTTCGGTCTCGGGGTCGACCTTGGCGAGCAACCCCTTGGCCGCCAGTTGGCCCATTGGACCAGGCTCCTCGGTGATCACCACGTCGGCCTTGGAACGGTCGCCTTCCTCGATGACCTGGTTGACCATCTCCGCGTCGTCTCCGGAGCGGACCTCGACCTTGATTCCGCTTTCCTTCTCGAAGTCGCTGGCAAAGGCCTTCACCATGTCCTCGTGCTGGCCGGAGTAGACCGTGATGCTGTCCGACCCGCCGTTGTCGGCACCGCCGGCGCTTTCCTTGGCGTCACTGGTGCAGGAGACCAGGCCGAGGGCCAATGCCGGTGCAAGTAGCAGCGCTCCCAGCTTCACCGCGCCGGAACCTGTTGGTCGAAGTTTCATCTATTGATCCTTTTGGGTGTCATTTCGAAATGTGAGCAAGCGTTCCGGCCATGACCCGAACGTGCACCTGATCCCCGACACGGGGCAGGTCCTTGCTGTTGCAACGGACTGTCACGCCGTCAGGTAGTTCGGCCAGGTCCAGGCGGACCAGACCGTCGTGTCCGTAGAAGCTGATCGCCGTGACTTTTGCCGCCAGTCCGGTGTCCGCTAGTTCAAGCTGTTCGGGCCGAAGTACGACCGTGCAGCTGTCGCCATTGCGGCACTCTCCGACGTAACCGGCATCGAGCAGTCCGAACACACAGTTGACCTGCTGGCCCGTGACCTGCTGGACCGCCGGGTGGAACTCCCCTGCCGCCGGTTCGGTCACCGCCAGGGTGGTCGTTGCATTTCCGTTACCGGCTCCGTTGCCGGCGGCAAAATCTCCCCCAACCAGGGCTGCGACGTCGACTGCGGGCGAACCTGCGGCAGCGACTGCGGGCGAACCTGGGACCGCCAAGGCCAGAACGCCGGGAACCAGGACGGCGTCACCCAGGAACCCTGCTATCTCGGCATCGCTCGGATGGGTGTAGACCTCGCTCGGCGCGCCGAACTGCACCACTCGTCCAGAGCGCATGATTGCGACATCGTCAGCCATCGACAGCGCCTCACTCTGGTCGTGGGTTACCAGAACGGCCGTGGTCCCGAGGGACTTGAGCACGTCACGAACCTGTTCACGAACCTCGACGCGCAGACCTGCGTCGAGAGCTGAGAACGGCTCATCCAGGAGGATCATGGTTGGTCTGGGTGCCAGTGCCCTGGCCAGTGCCACACGCTGTTGCTGACCGCCGGAAAGCTCATCGGGCCGTCGGTTGCCCATGCCCGGCAGACCTACGAGCTCGAGGAGCTCTTCGACCCGCTCGATCCGTCGAGACCGGTGGGCAGCGGATCGGAAAACTGTCCATCCACCATCGAGTCCATACGCGATGTTCGCTGCAACGTTCAGATGTGGGAACAGCGCACCATCCTGGGCGACTATCCCCACGTTGCGACGTTCCGGTGGTACGTGCACATTGCTCGAAGCGACCAGCTGCCCGTCGAGCCAGACCTCTCCGGCGTCGGGACGTTCAAAGCCGGCGATGATGCGCAGCAGCGTCGTTTTGCCGCACCCGGACGCCCCGAGGACTGCAGCAAAGCTGCCTCTTTCGACGTCCAGGTCCACTCCCACCAGGGCGTCAACGGCTTCAGCTTTGACCGAAAACCGTTTGGTAATCCCTTCTACGTGGAGCATGTAGGCAAGCCTACCAACTAGCAGTATGCAGACCTCAAGCCTGGACCGAACGTCGCACCGAAGTAATGACGGGTCTCAGGACGCTGGCCGGTACGGATCAACCCGTGGTTGGTAGGGCACGTTCAATTATGGACTCGAAGTCCGCGCCGGTCGGCAAGGTGCCGAAGGCCAGTCCCGCGTCACCGCCCAGACGCGAGTTGCAGAACGCGTCTGACAGCGACGTGGGAGCACTCTGGACCATCTGCGAAGCCTCGAACAGGACCGCCATGGATTCGACGAGTCGCCTGGCTCGGGCCTCCAGGCCAGCATCATCGGCCAACTCCGAGCGCAGCTTCGATGCAGCGGAGTCGATTCGGGGGTCGCCGCCACCCGAGGTCTGGACTTCGTCCCAGAAGACCTCGAGCGACTCCGGCGAGCGCCCCAGTGCCCGAAGAACGTCCAGGCAGATGACGTTTCCGGACCCCTCCCAGACTCCGTTGAGAGGGCTCTGTCGGAACAGCCTCGGCATGCCGCTCTCCTCGATGAATCCGGCCCCGCCGAAGCATTCGAGAGCTTCGGCCGCGTGCTGGGGCGCCCGTTTGCAGGTCCAGTATTTGATGACTGGGGTCAACAGACGGGCGAGAAGCTGCTCACGTCGATCGTGGGGCGAGTCGAAGGTACGGGCTAGTCGCATGACCGATGTGGTGGCGGCCTCGGATTCCAGGACAAGGTCGGCGAGCACGTTCTGCATTAGGGGATGGCGATCCAGTTCGGAGCCAAAAGCCTTGCGGTGATGTGCATGCCAGGTGGCCTGGGCGACCCCTTGTCGCATGATCGATGCGGCACCGAGTGAACAGTCGAGTCGGGTGTGGTTGACCATCTCGATGATCGTCCGCACCCCTCGTCCTTCCTCGCCAACCCGCCTGGCCCAGGTGCCGTCGAGTTCGATCTCGGAGGACGCGTTGGAACGGTCGCCCAACTTGTCCTTGAGTCTCTGGATCTGGAAGTCGTTGCGCGTTCCGTCTGGGCACCAGCGGGGCACCCAGAAACAGGTGATGCCCTCCGGCGCCTGGGCGAGCATCAAGAACCCGTCCGACATCGGGGCCGAGCAGAACCATTTGTGACCGGTGAGCGTGTACTCCCCTTGGATGGAGGTGGGCGCGGCCACGGTCGTGTTCGCCCGGACATCGGACCCACCCTGTTTCTCGGTCATTCCCATCCCGGCGCTGGCACCGGACTTGTTCTGCATCGGCTGGTACGAGCGGTCATAGACCTTCGACTCGAGCAGCGGCTCAAGTTCCGCTGCCAGATCTGGCTGGTGGCGCAGCGCCGGGACCGAGGAATACGTCATCGAGATCGGACAAATGTGGCCGCCGTCGACCTGGTACCAAGTCATGATCTTCGCGGCCCGTCTCACATGCGCGCCCGGTCTCTCGTCAGCCCAAGGCGCGGCGTGTAGGCCGTTGGCGAACGAAACCGACATCAGTTCGTGATAGGCGGGATGGAACTCGACGCAGTCGATCCGATTGCCATAACGGTCGTGGGTGTGCAGCTGCGGCGGATTCTCGTTGGCAAGGCGACCCCATTCCTGGGCCTCGGCCGAGCCGGCGAGGCGACCAAGTTCGGCGAACTCCGACTTGTCGCCCTCTACCACCCCGCCCTCGCGGGTGACGGCTTCGACAAGGGACGTGTCGGCACTGAAAACGTCGTAGTCGACAAGTGGCGGCGGCTGGTTGAACACCTCATGTGTCCGACGAGAGCTATTCATCGACTGACCTCCGGGCATAGGTGGAGAACTCGGCATCTGTAGTTCAACCTAGACCCGCGTCAAGCAGATCGGGGCCCTGACCCGGCGCGGGTTCAGGTGCCCAGTGCGGGCAGTTCCCTGGCCTGGGAGCCCATTTCGGCCAGCAGGTCGCCGGTGTCAGCCAATCGCTCGACGATGTTGGTGATGTTCCAACGGTCGGGCCGCAGCAGCGGATCTTCGAGCTCCTCCCATCGGATCGGGGTGGCGACGGGCGCGCCCGGCGCCGGACGCGGACTGTAGGGCGCAACGATCGTCTTGTTGCGTGCGTTCTGGGTGAAATCCAGTCGGGCCAGCCCTCCCCTGTCGGCGACGTTCCATTGCCAGCTCACCAGATCCGGTCGGACCCTACCCACCGTCCTCGACACGGCCTCAACCCAGCCACGTGCCTCGTCGAAAGACACACCTGGCTCCAACGGAACTCGAATCTGGATGCCACTCTGACCCGATACGTTCGGGAATCCGACGACCCCCAGATGGTGCAGCGCCTCCCGGTGAAGGAGTGCCAGGTCGAGTAGATCCCGCCACGTTGTCCGCTCACCCGGGTCGAGATCGAAGATCGCGTAGGAAGGCTCGTCGGGCTGGCTCGTGGTCGATGTCCACGGATGCATTTCAACAACCCCGTAGTTGGCGAGCCACGGGAACGTCGCCGGCTCTGAGGCCACGAAGTAGGTCCTGGTCTCGCCGCTTCGGGCTCCCGGATTGTCCCAGCGTTCGATCCAGTCCGGAGTGTGGCTCGGAACAGCCTTCTGCCAGAAGCCAGCCTCGGCCACTCCCTTGGGGAAACGGCGGAGGTTCACTGGATGGTCTTTCATCAGAGGCACCAGCAGTCTCGACACGGTCGCGTAATGCCGGACCAGGTCGCGCTTGGTCAGATTGCCGACCTTGCCGGTCGTGGCGGTGCCGCCCGGGGTTGGGGCTCCGGGGAACATCACTCTGTCGAGATTGGTCAGCTTGAGATCTCGCCCGGCGAATTTCCACGTCCCGTTGGGGCCAAGCTCGTCGAGTTCTGCAAGTTCGTCGTCGCCGGCCAGGACCTGGTCATTGGTCCGCGACGAGATGACCGACAACGGATGATCCTCCGGATTCCAGCCGGGGATACCTCCCTCTGCCTTGTGGAAGAAGAGCCAGTTGTTATCGCCACTGTCGCGGCCTGTGCGGATCAACATGAATCCGCCATGCAACTTCTGCCCGTCCAGTTGTAGGTGCAGGGCACCCTCTGCCAGTTGCTCCGCCGGCGACCGGTCGCCGTGCACCGAGAACTCGCCTCGGTCCCACACGATCACGTCACCTGCCCCGTACTCACCCGAGGGGATCACCCCTTCGAACGAGCCGTACTCGAGTGGATGGTCCTCGACCTTGACGGCGAGTCGTTTGACCGAGGGATCCATGGATGGGCCGCGGGGTATGGCCCAGCTGACCAGGACTCCCCCGATCTGGAGTCGGAAGTCGTAGTGCAGGCGACGTGCCCGGTGTCGCTGAACGACGAAGCCCTGGGTTGGGTCCGGGAGCGATGGCACCGAAATGGCGCTGCTCCCAGAGGGTTCGCCGGTCTTGTCGAAGTCGCGTTTCGAGCGGTAGAGGCCGAGCGACTCCTCGGAGGAACCGCCACCTTCTTCCGCGCGATTCTTCGCCATGGACAGACGAACCTAGGCCGACTTCCGGGCCTTCGGAGTGGTTTCCTTCTCTGACGCCTTCTTCTCCGATGCCTTCTTCCGGGACCGCGAGGAGGGTTCCTTCTCCTTGGTTTCCTTCTCCTTGGCAGCAGCCACGCTGGCCTGGAGTGCTTCGAGAAGGTCGACGACCTTCGCCCCGCCTTCGGTCTCGGCTTCCGGAGTTGTCACCTCGCCACCTTCGCTCTTGGCCTCGAGCATCGCCTTAAGTTCGGTGGTGAACGTGTCCTGGTAACGCTCCGGGTCCCAGTCGGTGGCAAGTGCATCGACGATCTGAGTCGCAAGTTTCATCTCCCCCGCTGCGGGAGGCTCGCTATTGGTGGGGATCTCATCGATCGACTCGACGTCGGCCACCTCGTCGGCGAACCGCATGGTCGACATGGCCAACGCGTTCTTCATGGGGCGTATCGCAGTCAGATACTGCTTGTTCCTCATGACGACGGTGCCAATTCCGACTCTTCCGCGATCTGCCATGGCCGCAGCCAGCAGAACATACGCCCGCTTGGCCGCGTCATCGGTGGGAGCCAACCAGTAGGTGTTGTCGAAGAACACGGGATCGATCGAGTCGAGTTCGACGAAATCCGTCACCTCTATGGTGCGGCCCGACGCCGGACGGAGTTCGTCCACTTCGCTGCGCTCCAAGGCTACATAGCGCCCCTTCGAAATTTCGTAACCGAGCTGGATGTCCTCGGCGGCAACGGGCTCGCCGGTCGCCTTCGAGATCTTCTGATAGCCGATTCGCGAGCCGGTCCCCCGCTCAAGCTGGTGGAAATGGATGTCATGGTCACGTGTTGCCGTGAGCGCCTTGACGCTCACGTTCACCAAACCGAAAGTGATCGAACCACTCCATACCCCACGCATCTCAGTCGGCCCCACTTTCATTCCGGCGCGCCCGCGCCCGCCTCGGATCTATCTCGCGATGACCTAGTACCCGGACCCGGGGGATCCAAACGTGTACCCGGACCCGGGGATCCAAACCTGTACCCAGGTCCGTCCTTCACCAGAAGCCAGGTCTCAGCTTTGACGGCTGAGAGTCTCTGGGACTGTCACCAACGCACACTCGGGCTCGTCGATGGGTACATGGAACTGGCGAAAGCACCAGGTCTGGGTCAGCAGTCAGGCGTCGTCAGAACGACCACCGGTGCTCAGCCGCAAAGTGAGTGCAGGGACAGCTAGTGCAGGGACAGCTAGTGCAGGGACAGTGACGGAGGTGCTCATGTCAAGAGTCGACGATCCAGCACAAGATCAGCCGGAGGTCCGGAAGGTCACTTCCCGCAATCTGCGAACTTCCGTTTTCATCACTGCACTCGTTGCAGTCCTCGGCCTGGTACAGCTGGGGTGCGGTGACGCCGGGGATGACATTGCAGGCATCACCACCACCTCGTCCACCACTTCGAGTACAACGGCCAATGACTCGGAGCCCGGCTCCGCAGCGGCACTCGGTATCGCCTCGACCAATCTGGGGGATGTCCTGGTCACGGAGTCGGGGCGGACGCTCTACGTCTTCACCCCTGACGGAACCGACGGGGCGACCTGTGTGGACGCGTGCGCTCAGACCTGGCCCCCGCTGACCACCGAGGGCACTCCCTCGGGCAAGGATCTTTCACCCGGGCTTCTCGGCACCGTCGAGCGTCGGGACGGCTCAACACAGGTCACCGCCGCCGGGCACCCTTTGTATATGTATTCCGGGGACTCCGAGGAAGGTGACACCAACGGCGAAGGTATCGACGGGACGTGGTTTGCCGCGAGCAACACGGGGGAGCCGATCAAGAAGTCGCCCTCCTCGGACCAGGTCCCCCTGACCCAGCCGTACTGACCTATTTCAAAGCACCTTGTAGCCAACATGCACCGGTAGACAGACTGGAGAAACTAGATGACGACGGCATACAGCTATGCCCCCGGGACACCATCGTGGGTCGATGTGGAAAGTCCCGACACCTCCAAATCAGCGAAGTTCTATGAAGCGCTCTTCGGCTGGAAGCGACTGAGTCTGGCCGCTCCGGAACAGAACAGCTACTTGATGATGACTCTGAACGATCGGATAGTGGCTGGGCTGGGAGCGCGGACAATGACCGCGGAGCGACCGGTTGCCTGGTCGGTGTACGTAACGGTTGCGGATGTGGACGTGGCCGTCGCCAAATGCCTGAATCTCGGAGGCTCCATCGTTGTTGAAGCGGCAGACGTGATGCAGGCCGGACGGTCAGCCGTGGTCGACGACCCACTTGGAACGATGATCTCTCTCTGGCAGCCGAAGGACCGCGATGGAGTCGAACTTGTCAACGAGCCGGGTGCATTTACCTGGAGCGAGCTGGCGTCGACCGACCTCGAAGCTTCTGCGAGGTTCTACACCGGCCTCTTTGGCTGGGGCATCCACGAGTCGACCGAGCATCACAGGGCATTTACGGTCGATGGCAAGGTCGTCTGCGGTGCACATACCGCGGCTGCCGGCGAGGCGTCCGGCTGGTTGGTCTGGTTCGACGTCGAGGACTGCGACGAGGTCGCGGTTCGGGCAGAGACTCTCGGGGGCCGGGTCATCGTGGACCCCGGCGACCTGGACTTCGGCCGAGGCGCGGTCATCGCCGACACCATGGGAGCAGCCTTCGGGATCGGCGAGGTCCGGATCGACATCCTCGAATCCACTGCTTGAGGCCCTGATCATTTCGCGACCCATGGCGGGGAGCCGACCGGGATTCTCGAGAGCGACGAGTTCACCGATCCGAAGCGGGTGTCATCTGCCATCCAGGAGCGCTGCGCCTCGACAATCTCGTCCTTGGTCCTTGCCACGAAGTTCCACCACATGATGATCGGATCCTCGAACGGCACCCCGCCGATGAGTAGCGCCCGGGTGTGCTCCGTGGTCGAGAATCCGCACTCGTCGCGCCCTTCGCCCAGGTACGCCAAATGACCCGGAGTGATGTCGGAACCTTCGATCGAGACCGATCCGTCCATGACCACGACCGCGTACTCGAAGCTCGGCTTCATCTCGATGGATGCGGAAGCACCGGCCCCGAATTCGAGTTGGACGCCGACGTGGTCGGTGTCGCGACGGGCAGGTGACTCGACCCCGCCGAACTCGCCCACCACAACCGTTGCGTCCACTCCCGGCAGATCGACCTGGGGCAGTTCACCATGATGTTCGAAGTCCGGATCACCGTTGCGAGTCCCCTCGGGCTGGGCGACCCACAGCTGAACCCCGTGGAGGTCACCCCGAAACTTCCCTGTGTGTTCCTCCGCGTGGACGACTCCACGGCCGGCGGTCATCAGGTTCAGCTGGCCAGGGCGGATGATTTGTTCGGAACCCAGGCTGTCGTGGTGGAGAACCTCTCCCGAGAGCAGCCACGTAACCGTCTGGAGACCGATGTGGGGGTGCGGTCCGATATCGATTCCCTGATCCTCGGTGACAGCGGCCGGACCCATGTGGTCGACGAAACACCAGGCTCCGACGGTGCGTCGTCGCCGTCGCGGCAAAGCCCGACGGACCTGCATGTCCCCGACAGTGGCAATTCGACTTTCGGTCAACTCCACCTCGGGCGGGTCCGGATGACACGACTCCCGCTGCGGCCCCGCGTCCTGGTCCGTGATTGGTCCGCTCATTGATTCCACCCCTGTTCCGGCGCTGTTCCGCCGCTGTTCCGACGCTGTTCCAGCCGTTGAACGATCATTGTGATCGCAAATTCCATCTCCGAATCATCGACAGATTGTCCTACACATCGCACGTCGAGCGGCGGCGGTCCTTGACGGTACTGACCTGCCTCGTTACCGTTATCGGGTTGCTTTCTGCAGGATTACCTCCGACGTCAGACAGTGATCGGGCTGTAGATGTCCGGTCGAGACGACCGACGGCGGAGGACGGAGTCGCATTGTGGCGACTCGCTGCAGACACGACGCTCGACGACAACTCGCCGTATGCCTACGTGCTCTGGGGAGACCAGTTCTCCTCGACGAGTCGAGTTGTGATCGACGAAGCGGACAACGTGGTCGGCTTTGTAATGGGTCACCGAATCCCTGCTCGACCTGACTGCCTCTTCGTCTGGCAGATCGGAGTTTCGGATGCAGTGCGCGGCCAGGGGGTCGCCTCGGAGTTGCTCGATGGGCTCTGGGAATCGGTGGACGATGTCGAGTATCTGGAAGCAACAGTTACGCCGTCGAATACAGCTTCGGATCGCCTGTTCCGTTCATTCGCCTTACGTCACGGCGGGGAACTGAACAGGTCGTTGGCCTATGGGGAAGAGATGTTTCCCGAGGGCAAGGGGCATGAGGCCGAATTTTCCTATCGGATAGGGCCCATTCCCCACGAAGGCTGAGGGTCGGCCGACTGGTCGACCCGCTCCAACGGCAACATCGCTGAAATTGCTATGGCTGAGCCCGGCCTTGATGGCCGGCACCCCGTTTGGCCCGGCGTCGAACAGGACTACCTGCGCGGCAGAGAGCTGAGTGGGATCAATCAACACGTGAGGACGTGAATTAGGCGTGAAGACTTTTGACACATACGAATCCGAGGTGCGGGGCTATATCCGCTCCTGGCCGACGGTGTTCAGCCGGGCCGAGGGATGGACCCTGACCGATGAGGGCGGACGCGACTATCTGGACTTCTTCGCCGGAGCCGGAGCCCTCAACTACGGCCACAACAACCCGGTGGTGATGGAGCCGTTGTTCGATTACATGCGGGCGAACGGACCGATCCACACACTCGACATGGCCACCGTCGCCAAACGCGACTTCATAGAGACGTTCGTCGAAGTCGTGCTGGAGCCCCGCGGCATGGACTACAAGCTCCAGTTTCCCGGACCGACTGGCACGAACGCGGTCGAGGCGGCCCTCAAGCTCGCGCGGAAGGTGACGGGTCGTGAAAGCATCATCAGCTTTACCAACGCGTTCCATGGAATGTCACTCGGAGCGTTGTCTGTAACCGGCAATTCGATGAAGAGAGCAGGCGCCGGAGTGCCGCTCACCCACACCGTCCCGATGCCCTACGCGGGGTTTCTGGGCGATGAGTCCGACTCGGTCGACTATCTGGACCGGTTCCTGCTCGATGACGGTTCCGGGGTCGAGATTCCTGCAGCCGTGATCCTCGAAACGATTCAGGCAGAAGGCGGAGTCAACGTCGCCTCGGAGCCATGGCTGCGGCGGCTGTTCGAGGTATGTCAGTCCCACGGCGTACTCGTCATCGTCGACGACATCCAGGTCGGATGTGGTCGGACCGGACCCTTCTTCTCATTCGAACACCTCGGCCTGAAGCCAGACATCATCTGTCTTTCGAAGTCGCTCAGCGGTTCGGGCCTGCCATTGGCTCTGGTGCTGATGAAGCCCGAGCTAGACGTCTGGGACCCGGGTGAACACAACGGCACGTTCCGTGGCAACAACGCCGCATTCGTAACCGCGACCGCGGCTCTGGACACGTTCTGGCGCGACGACAGCTTTGCCGAGTCGGTCCAACAACGGGCCGAGAAGCTCGACGTCGGAATCACCCTCCTGCAGAAGCGCCATCCCGCGATTTTCGAAGATGTGCGTGGCCGCGGACTGATCCGTGGTCTCGGCTGTGTCGCCCCGGAACTCGCTGGACAGGTCTGTGCGGCAGCGTTCGCACAGGGCCTATTGATCGAGACCGCCGGCCCCCAGAGCGAGGTCGTCAAGTTCCTACCGCCGCTGATCGTGGACGACCAAGCGATCGACGATGCGCTGGACCGCGTAGACCTGGCATGCGACATCGTCATGGACAAGGTCGTTGACCTTGTGCCCGCCCACGCGGGAAGTGCGTCATGATCGTCCGGAACGTCGATGACCTGAACGGCACCGACCGCGAGACCATTGCCGATACCTGGAAGTCACGTCGCTTCCTACTCGCCGACGACGGCATGGGTTTCTCGTTCCACGAGACCACCATGGCGGCCGGCACCGAGACCGCGATGTGGTACCAGAACCATCTTGAGGCCGTCTACTGCGTGGGCGGAAAGGGTTCGATCGAAGACCTCGCCACCGGTGTGATCCACAAAATCGCCGACGGCACGATGTACGCCCTGGACAAGCACGATCGTCACGTCATCCGGGTCGAGGAGGAGATGCGTCTCATCTGTGTGTTCAACCCGCCCTGTGTAGGTGGCGAGACCCACGACGAGAACGGCTCATATCCACTTCTCGATGCGAGGTCCGAAAAGTGACCTCCACACCCAGCCCCACTGGTGGCACCTCAGAGATGGATCGAGCGACTGATCGCTATCCGACGCGCTCGGGAGAACAAGCCCTCCTGGGTGACCGGCTCGATCCGGTTGTCTGGGGCACCGGCGCCGGCACCCAACTCGACGCAGAACAGATCGAGTCCTACGAACGCGACGGGTATCTACAGATCACGTCGTTGTTCGACTCCAGGGAACTAGCGGTGCTCGATGAAGAAATCGTCCGGTTGTCCGCCGATGTCGACGTGATGGCATCGGACCGGGCAATCATCGAGCCTTCGGGTGGGGCGCTGCGTTCCATCTTCGAGGTGCATCGTTCCGGGCCCTTCGCCGAACTCGTCAGCGATCGCCGACTTGCGGATGTCGCCCGCCAACTTCTTGGCAGCGATGTCTACGTGCACCAGAGTCGGATCAATCTCAAGCCTGCCTTTCGGGGCAAGGAGTTCTACTGGCACTCCGACTTCGAGACCTGGCACGCCGAGGACGGGATGCCGTCCATGCGGGCACTGAGCGCATCAGTGAGTCTCACGAAGAATCTTCATGTGAACGGTCCGCTGATGGTCATCGCGGGATCTCACCACCGGTTCGTGAGTTGTGCGGGAGAAACCCCGCGCAACCACCACGAGATGTCGCTCAGACGCCAAGAGATCGGCGTCCCGGACGAAGAACATCTGGCGGAACTAGCCCAACAAGGCGAGATTCGAAATGTCGTAGGGCCGGCCGGCTCTGTCACGTTCTTCGACTGCAACCTGATGCACGGATCGAACGGAAACATCACGCCAATGGGGCGCAAGAACGCGTTCTTCGTGTTCAACAGCGTGGAGAACACGCTGGTCGAACCCTTCGCGGCGCCCATGCCCAGGCCGACCCACATAGCGAGTCGGGACTTCGACCCGCTACCGGATCCAGCCGTCGGGTGAGCTGGGGTCAACTTGAGCGGTAGTGGTCATCATTCGACCACTACCGCTCAAGTTCCTGTCTCCAACGCGAGTTGCGGCTAGGACATTGTCATGACCAAAGCGGAACCGCGCAGCATCTACATCGCCTCTGCTGAGGGGTATACCGGCAAATCGCTGGTGGCTCTGGGACTGGTCGACCTGTTCGTCAGCAGCGTCAGCAGCGTGGGGGTCTTCCGTCCGGTGGTCCGAACCACCACCGAAGAAGACGACATGTTGCGCCTGCTCCATTCACGCGGCGGAATCCAACATCCGGACCAATCAGCAGTCGGCGTCACCTATGAAGAGGTCCACGCAGACCCCGACAAGGCGCTCGCGAAGATCGTCGAACGCTACCGGGCAATCGAGGCCGGTACCGAGGTCATGGTGATCGTCGGCTCCGACTACACCGATGTGGCAAGCCCTACCGAGCTGACCTTCAACGGTCATGTCGCCGCCAACCTAGGCGCTCCGGTACTGCTGGTGGTCAACGCCTTTGAGAGGTCCGCAGGCGAGGTCAGCCAACTCATCGAGATGGCCGTCGCGGAATTGCGACAGTCGCACGCCACGCCGATTGCGGTGGTGGCGAATCGCTGTGGCCAGGACCAACTCGAAGTAGTGCGAGCAGAAGTTGCAGACTACGAACTCCCGACCTGGGTGCTGCCTGAAGCCTCCATGCTGTCGGCCCCGCTGATAGTCGATGTGATGGCAGCCCTCGGAGGTGAACTGCTGTTCGGGGACCCGACGATGCTCCAGCGCGAGGCCGAACACATGCTCGTGTGCGGAATGGGGGTCGAGCACGTCCTCGAGCGACTCGGCGAGGGGCACCTCTGCATTGCCACCGGAGACCGCGCAGACGTCCTCGTGGCATTGGCCGCGGCGCATGCCGCCCCTGATTTTCCGTCGCTGGCCGGCATCGTTCTGAACGGCGGATATCGACCCGGTCCGACCGCTGAACGACTGGTTGAAGGTCTCGACATGGGCCTGCCGATAGTGCTCACCGACCTCGACTCATACGAGACCGCGCGACTCGTCGCGTCGACGAGAGGACGACTGGCTAGGGGCACGCAGCGCAAGATCGACACCGCCCTCGCCGTCTTCGAGGAGAACATCGACGCGGAATCACTGCTGGCCAGCCTCGATGTCCCACGGAGCGAAGTGGTCACGCCGCTCATGTTCGAATCAGTGCTGCTCGAGCGGGCTCGGGTTGGGCTCAGACACATCGTCCTGCCCGAAGGTAGCGACGATCGAATCCTCCGCGCCGCTGCCACCCTGCTGGCCCGTCAGGTCGCGGATCTGACCCTGCTCGGCGTCGAGTCTCGGATCCGTTCCCGGGCCGTCGCCCTTGGCCTGGACCTTTCAAATGCCAGAGTGATCGATCCGCAGACCTCGGAACTCATCGAACCATTCGCCGTGGAGTACACGCGGCTGCGTGCACACAAGGGAATGACTCTGGAACGAGCTCGCGACATCGTGCGCGACGTGTCGTATTTCGGGACGATGATGGTCTATTCGGGTTACGCCGACGGGATGGTTTCGGGCGCTGCCCACTCGACCGCTCACACGGTCACGCCCTCGTTCGAGATCATCAAGACGACCGTCGGAACCCAGGTGGTCTCGTCCGTCTTCTTCATGTGCCTGGCCGATCGGGTGCTCGTATATGGCGACTGCGCAGTGATCCCCGACCCCACGGCGGAAGAACTGGCGGACATCGCCATCGCGTCTGCCGACACTGCCTCACGATTCGGGATCGAACCCCGAGTCGCGATGCTGTCGTATTCAACCGGCATGTCGGGCAGCGGCGCCGATGTCGACAAGGTGAGAGCCGCCACCGAAATGGTCAGGGCCCGTCGGCCTGACCTACCGGTCGAAGGCCCGCTCCAATACGACGCCGCCGTCGACGCAGTTGTCGCTGAAGCCAAGCTGCCCGGGTCGGTGGTCGCTGGCCGGGCAACGGTCTTCATCTTCCCAGACCTCAACACCGGCAACAACACCTACAAGGCCGTCCAACGATCGGCAGGAGCCATCGCTATCGGACCGGTGCTTCAGGGACTGAAGAAGCCGGTCAACGACCTTTCGCGGGGCGCAACGGTCAGAGACATCATCAACACCGTCGCCATCACAGCTGCCCAAGCCAATTCGACCGGTGACACCCAGGTGGAACAATGACCAGCTCGATTCTCGTCATAAACGCCGGGTCCTCCTCGATCAAGTTCCAGTTGATCGAGGTCGGGTCCGAGCGAGTGACTCGATCCGGATTCGTTGACCGGATCGGACAGGAACTGTCGGCTGTTCGCCAAGTCAGCAGCGAAGGCACCGTCGACCGCGAGGTGAAGGTGCGGGACCACGGCGAAGCCATGAGTATCGTGCTCGGAGACTTCGAGGACTCCGGTGCCAGCCTTCGTGATCCGGACCTCGTCGCTGTAGGGCATCGGGTGGTCATGGGTGGCCGCGACCTCGACCGTCCGGTGGCCATCGATGATGCCGTACTTGCAAGGATCGAGGAGCTTTCACCTCTTGCTCCGCTGCACAATCCGGCAAATGCCAAGGCCATCCGGGTCACGCGCAAGTTGCTTCCACAAGTACCCCAGGTGGCGGTCTTCGATACCGCGTTCTTCCACGATCTGCCGCCCGAAGCCTCGTCCTACGCGATTGACCCCGCCCTGGCCGAAAGGCATTCGATCCGCCGCTACGGCTTCCACGGAATCTCCCACGAGTACGTCTCCAGAACGGTGGCCGAAATGCTCAGCGCCGCTGGGCACAGCAACGGGGATTCCGGCAGCGCTCGTGGCGGCCCCGGCAACGGCGATCCCGGCAGCGCTCGTGGCGGTGACGGCACGTCACATGGCAGCGCGGGCACGGCGGATGGACTCAGGCAGATCGTCCTTCACCTGGGCAACGGTGCGTCCGCCTCCGCAGTCGTCAACGGTCGGGCCGTCGATGTCTCAATGGGTTTCACCCCGCTCGAAGGGCTGGTCATGGGCACCCGCTCAGGCGACATCGACCCGTCGGTCGCGTTCTACCTGAATCGCCAGGCGGACATGAGCATCGACGACATTGACCATCTGCTCAACCAGCGGTCCGGAATGTTGGGTCTGACCGGACACATCGACCTCCGTGACGTTCATCGCTCAGTCGCCGCCGGAGACCGCGCAGCCCAATTGGGTCTGGATATGTACGTCGGCCGGTTGCGCAAGTACATCGGAGCATACGCAGCAGCGATGGGTGGCCTGGATGCGCTGACCTTCACCGCAGGGGTCGGCGAGAACGATTCCAAGGTGCGTTCCCAAACCGTTGACCGGCTCGGCTTTCTGGGCATCACCATCGATCCCACCTTGAACAACCTGGACAGCGCTGACCCGCGAGTCATCTCCGATGCAGGTTCGCGAGTGAAGGTTCTGGTGGTCCCCACCCGCGAGGAACTGTCGATCGCCCGTCAGGTCGCCGATTTGATCCGGCCCATCAACTGATCCGGTCCGTCAACTGTTCGAGCCGCAACTATTTGATCCACAACTGCGTGATCCACAAGTGTTGGGCCCCTGCATCCGGGTGAACGCTCAGTCCGAAGGAAGATCGGTCAGCTCACGGGTGGCCGTAGGTTGGATCTTGATTGGAGCATCAAAGTCGCCACGTAGGACCCGTATGGCGAGCTGGCCGTTGGCCAGTGATGCCTCCACTCCCGACCCGAATCCGTCGGGGAGTTCCACCTCGCGTTCATAGCCGCCGTACTCCCATTCCTGGACTACATGCTGCCGAGGTCCGGCGCTACGCAGGGCAGCCGAGAACCGCAACAAACCCCGATCCAAGTGGATTTCGACGTTGTCAGCCGTGACTGCCGGGAACGGAGCTACGACGACCATCGAAGATGGTGTCTCGTAGACGTTGACCGGCACCTTCTGCATCGTCATCCGCGACTCTGTATCCGCCGTTGAATCCAACACCTCTTGGTGTCCGGGCAGCTTCGAAGCAATTGTCATGGGGACTCCTGCGATCTCGTTTCGATAGGGGTTCCCGTACCCGTTCGAGGCCCGCGACAGAAGCGCACCGATCCATGCGGGCTCAGCGGGCGGTCCAACCTCCGTCGATCGCCAGGATCTGTCCAGTGCAGTAGGTGGAGGCATCGCCGGCGAGAAACAACAGCGCTCCGTCGAGTTCGTCGTTCCGACCGAAGCGACCCATCGGGCAGTTGTCGAAGATGAAGGCCTCGGACCGCTCGTCACCGATCATGTCCTGGGTCATCTCCGACGGGAACCATCCAGGAGCTATTGCGTTGACCCTGACACCCTTGCGTGCCCACTGCGCGCCGAGTTCCCGGGTCAGATTGACCACCGCGCCCTTGGAAGCGCAGTAGCTGGCCTGCTTGATCGGGGATGATGCGACCAGTCCGAGGACCGATGCGATATTCACGATGCTTCCACGACCGCGGTCGATCATCTGGCGACCGACCATCTGGCTCAGGTGGAACAGGGCCACCGCGTTCACCGACATGACCCACTCGATCTGCTCGAGCGGTTCCTCCTCGGCACGACCGGACGGACTCACACCGGCGTTGTTGACCAGAATATCGATGCGGCCGAACTGGTCGATGGTGGTGCTGACAAGCCGTTCCAGATCATCGGTCACGGTCACGTCACATCGGATCGGCAGCGCACCGATTTCTGCAGCCAGCGTGTTGAGGCGGTCCACCCGGCGAGCGGCGACCACGACCTGGGCACCTGCAGCAGCCAGCACCCGGGCGAATCGCTCCCCTAGACCACTCGAGGCTCCGGTGACAATAGCGACGCGGTCCTTCAGGTCGAACAGCTGGCCTGGGTTGACCTGCGCCCCGATGGAGTTGAACCCGCCGCTCACGGGCTTGTTCCGGTCATTGGGGCTGTCCAAGTCATTTGTCATTGAATCTTCTGTCACTGGATCGTCTGTATCTGGGTCGACTGTCACTGGATCGTCTGTCATTGCGATTTCGCCAATGGTTCTACGTGCGTAAACGTCATAGCGCCGGGCAACTCCCGCGCCATGGCACTCTCAACCTGGTCGGCCAGGTCGTGGCCCTGGCTGACCGACCAGTCTCCCGGCACCCGCATGGTCACATAGACGAACCGCTGACGGCCGGACTCCCGGGTCCGCACTGGTGCGAACTCCACAATTCCACTTCCGCTGCACTCGTCGAGCACCTGCTTCACCTTCGCCGA
This sequence comes from Microthrixaceae bacterium, assembly GCA_049647585.1. GTDB lineage: Bacteria > Actinomycetota > Acidimicrobiia > Acidimicrobiales > Microtrichaceae > JAGQSZ01. The sequence continues at coordinate 345,125 of JBARXY010000011.1, forward strand.
ATCCTCCGGCGAAAGTGACGCGTCCAGCAGGCCGACGACGGAGCGCTTCACGAGCTTGTACCCAGTGAACATGATCTGAACTCCCACGAGGAGAGCAACGATCGGATCCAGGATCTCGAAGTCGAAGATCGCCACCAGCAGGATTCCGACCACGACCCCGGCAGAGGTCCAGACGTCGGTGAGCAGATGTCGTCCATCTGCTTCAAGAGTGAGCGAGCGGCTCGCCCGACCCACGCGGATCAACACCAGTCCAACTCCCAGATTCAGACCCGCTGCCACCAAGGACAGCAGCAGACCGAAGGTCGTCTGGTCGAGAGCGGCCGGGTTGATCAGACGGCTGATGGCGGTCCAGAGAATGAGTGCCGCGGCGACGAAAATCATCGACCCTTCGGTGGCGGCAGATAGGTACTCGGCCTTGCCGTGACCGAAGTGGTGTCCACTGTCCGGGGGTCGAGCGGCAGCCCTGAGTGCGACTATGCCGAGAAGGGCAGCCACGACATTGACACCGGATTCGAGCGCATCGGACAGAAACCCGACCGAGCCGGTGACCGCTGCCGCTGAGGCCTTCAGCGCCATGGTCAGCACCGCCGTCGCCAGCGAAAGGAACATGAAGCGAATTAGACGCCTGTGCTCGGCGTCGGACGCAGGATCGCTTGTCGACTGACCACTCATGCTTTGCACGAGGGTCACCATAGGGTTTGAGTCCTCCACGGACCGCTACCGGTGAACTGGGTCGCCGAGCTGCAGCGCTCAGCGCCTATTGCTCATAGGACTCGACGGTCTCCGGCATCCGTGCCCTTGCTCCGTCCGGATCCAAGCCACCGTCACGTCTGGCCCTCCGCTGACGCAACAGATCCCAGCATTGATCGAGTTCGATCTCGATGTCCTTGAGTCGCTTCAGGTCAACGGCAACAAGTCCATCGCCGGCATGGGACCTCTCAAGGCGATGTTCCTCGTCGGTGAGTTCGCCTATCTGGCGAACAAGCTCAGAATCTTCCACGGAACCTCCAGAAAGCCGGTGTGTCCTTCACCTACCCACAACATGACTTGCCGCACCCAATTCGCGGTGCTCAGATGGGCGGAGCATTTCTCACCTTGGAGAGGGAAGCCGGACAAATGCCGGCGCTGTCCCGCAACCGTGGGTTTGGATGGCAGTCCGCTGCGATCCGAACGAGCCGGAACGCTCGCCAAGGTGTCCTGCTTCGAGTCTGTCCGCCGCGGAAAGCGGGCTCCGAAGCCCGGTCGTTCCCTCACAGGAATCTTCTGGGCCAGCGGCCGAGGAGAAAACTTGTCGAGAGTTCTGGAACGAGATTTACATCCAGGGGCATGGTGGCTCTGGGCCCTGAGCATGGCGACCGCTGCAAGCAGGACAACCAATCCGCTGCTTCTGGCACTGATCCTTGCGGCTGTGGGAGTCGTCGTCACAGAGCGCCGAGGCGACGCACCTTGGGCGAAGGGATTTCGTGCCTATCTGATCCTTGGTCTGGTGGTCGTGGCGATCAGGGTCATGTTCCGCATGCTCCTGGACGGACAGTACGGCGATCACGTCCTGTTCACCCTGCCCGAACTCTCCCTTCCAGAAGCGGCCGCAGGCATTCGCATCGGAGGGCCGGTCTCCCTCGAGGGAATCCTGGCCGCCGTATATGACGGACTCCGTCTTGCAACACTGCTCATCTGTCTGGGCGCGGCGAATGTCCTGGCCAATCCCAAACGACTGCTGCGATCCGTTCCAAGTGCTCTCTACGAGATAGGCGTGGCTGTGACCGTCGCGCTGACCATTGCACCACAGTTGGTGGAGAGCGGTCGTCGGGTAACGCGCGCTCGGCGCCTACGCGGCGACATCGGACGACGAACGCGCTGGTTCCGCCAGATTGTGGTTCCGGTGATGACCGACGCGCTCGACAGATCACTGCTGCTCGCCGCAGCCATGGACTCGAAGGGCTACGGGCGCACGGCGGAGGTCAAGGCGAGCACCCGCCGCCTGACCGGAGTTCTCCTGATCTCGGCGATGTGCGGCATCTGCATCGGCGCATACGGACTGCTGGACGCCACAACTCCTCGCGTCATGGGTCTGCCGATGCTGGTAGGCGGGGTGGTGTTGGCGGTTGCGGGGTTCATGTCGAGTGGCCGGCGGATCCTGCGCAGCCGGTACCGTCCCGACCCTTGGTTGTTCCCCGAGTGGTCCGTCGTCGCGTCCGGCGTGATCGTCGCGGGGATCATGTTCCTCTACTCCTCGAAAGACCCGGCCGGACTCAATCCGACGCTCCAGCCGCTCAGGTGGCCGACCCTGCCGCTGGTCCCCACCCTGGGAATTCTCGTCGGCGCACTGCCCGCCTGGCTGGCTCCGCCGCCGATCAGGGGACGGGTTGAGCCTGAAGGACCCGACGCGGGAAGCGCGACCCTCGACGCCGCGGACCCGCGTGACCAGTCCGGTCTTGCCGAGGTCTCCGCATGATTCGTTTCGACGACGTGACCCTGACCTACGCCGACGCTGCGCAACCGACGCTGCGCAACGTCGACCTGCAGATCGAAGAGGGCGAGCTGTGCCTCGTCGTTGGCCGGACAGGAGTTGGCAAGTCGACACTGCTCGGCTGCATCAACGGCCTGGTCCCCCACTTCACAGGCGGCCACCTGCGCGGAACCGTCACCGTGGACGGCCGTGACACCGCCAAGCACCCACCTCGCGAACTGGCCGACGTGGTCGGGGTTGTCGGACAGGACCCCCTTGCCGGCTTCGTGACCGACATCGTCGAGGAGGAACTCGCCTACGGAATGGAACAACTGGCCATCCCGCCGGACGTGATGCGAAAACGGGTCGAGGAGACCCTCGACCTGCTCGGGATCGCCGAGTTGCGGGCACGTTCGCTAAGAACATTGTCGGGAGGACAGCAACAGCGTGTCGCCATCGGGTCGGTGCTCACCTCACATCCCCGCGTTCTGGTCCTCGACGAGCCGACCTCGGCGCTCGATCCGACGGCCGCCGAAGAGGTCCTATCGGCTGTCACACGACTGGTCCACGACCTGGGGGTGACCGTCGTGATCGCCGAGCATCGGCTCGAGCGTGTCGTCCATTTCGCAGATCGCATCATCCACCTGCGTGGTGATGGAACGGTCGAGTCCGGTGCCCCGGTCGAGATACTGGGTCACAGTTCGGTCGCACCGCCGGTGGTGGAGCTTGGACGTCTGGCCGGCTGGTCGCCCCTTCCGCTTTCGGTTCGCGACGCGCGACGCCACGCCGGACCATTGCGTCAACAACTATCTTCGCTGGCCTCCGCTACTTATCCGGCTGCTGGCCCGACTGCTGGCACGGCTGCTGGCCCGGCTTCCGGCCAAACTGAGGGCCCGACGGACGCGTCCGCTCCGGAACCGACGATCACCGCCCGGAAACTCCAGGTCAGCTTCGGCCGACTTGTGGCGGTACGGGAGATCGACCTGGACCTGTGGCCCGGTGAGATCGTCGGTCTCATGGGGCGGAACGGTTCCGGCAAGTCGTCGTTGTTGTGGGCTCTGCAGGGATCACTGAAGCGTTCCGGTGGCTCCGTCTCGGCCCGCACCGAGGACGGCACCTCTGTCGACCCGTCGACCATCGGTCCGGGAGATGCCCGCCGGCTTACCGGGCTCGTGCCCCAGACCCCGTCGGATCTGTTGTATCTGGCCACTGTCGCCGAGGAGTGCGCACAGGCGGACCGTGATGCTCGACGAGAACCGGGTAGCTGTTCGGCGCTACTCGATGACCTGGTACCGGGCATCGATCGTGAAGCCCATCCACGTGACCTCTCGGAGGGTCAGCGACTCTCGCTCGTGCTGGCGATACAGCTGACTGCCACACCACGCACCGTTCTGCTAGATGAACCAACCCGTGGTCTGGACTACGTCGCAAAGCGGGCGCTGAGTGCGGCGCTGGTTGCAATGGCAGAGGCAGGTCGTTCTGTCATGGTCGCCACCCACGACGTCGAATTCGTGGCCGCTACGTGCGACAAGGTGGTCGTCATGGCCCAGGGAGAGATAGTGGCCCAAGGCCCAACCGCATCGGTGGTTGTGGCGTCACCGGCATTCGCTCCGCAGGTTGCAAAGATTCTGGCTCCCGAGCCCTGGCTGACCGTCGAGCAGGTCAGGAATGCCCTGTCACTGAATACCGCTGATGGTGAAGCAGCCGACGAGACGACAGCGTTCGACCAAAGGGGCCCGGCATGACTCGGCCTTCCGTCGACGGCGCGCGTGGTGGAATTCGGGTCGGTCTCCGCACGGCCGTCATCCTGGGGGTCGCGTCGCTTGCCGGCCTGGCGATGTTCCTGTGGCCGTTGCTCGTGTCACCACCGGACGGGTTCTCACACACGACGGACTCACCCTTCATCTTCGTCGTGATCCTGCCCGTGGTGGTCGCCGTCGTCCTGGCTGAACTGCAGGGCGGAGGAATGGACACCAAGTCTCTGGCGATCCTCGGCGTGCTGTCCGCCATGGGCGCTGCCCTTCGACCCTTGGGGGCGGGGCTCGCCGGGATCGAGACGGTCTTCTTCCTGTTGATCCTCGCCGGTCGGGTCTACGGCCCGGGATTCGGCTTCGTTCTAGGCGCAACGACCATGTTCACATCGGCTCTATTGACCGCGGGGATAGGTCCGTGGATGCCGTTCCAGATGCTCATCGCGGCGTGGATCGGATTGGGCGCCGGCTTGCTGCCCAGGGCCGGGGGTCGTATGGAGTTGGCGTTGCTAAGCCTCTACGGCATCGTGACGGCCTACGTCTTCGGATTTCTGATGTCGATCTGGTTCTGGCCCTACTCGGTCGGCGAAGGAACCGAGCTGTCCTTCGTCGCCGGCGACGCCGTCCTGTCCAACCTGCACCGCTTCCTACTTTTCACCATCGCAACGTCGACGTTGGGATGGGACACCGGTAGGGCCATCACCAACACGGTCGCGATTCTGGTTCTCGGTCCGACGATTCTCATGACGCTCAGGAGGGCGAGCCGGCGAGCAGCTTTTGAAGCACCCGCCTGCTTCGGAGACGTAGGCTGAGTCGTGGCCAACATTGAGCAGGCGCGACTCTGGAACACGACCGGCGCAGACGCTTGGATCCACTATGTGGACGAATTCGACGCAACACTCAACCCGTTCGGGACCGCAGTCATGGACAGGCTCGCGCTCGCTCCCGGCCAGCGGGTACTCGACATTGGCTGCGGAGTGGGCACCACCACCAGAGATCTGTCATCGAGAGTCTCCCCGGGACATGTGGTCGGGGCAGACATCTCCCAACGGATGGTCACCGAAGCCAGGCGACGCGCCGCAGTTGAGGGCATCGACAACATCGACTTCATCGAGGTTGATGCCCAGACCGGAGACTTCGGTCCGACACCTTTCGATGTGGCGTTCTCAAGAGTGGGCATCATGTTCTTCGAGGACCCCACAGCCGCGTTCACGAATATCGCCTCCTCCATGGCAGTCAATGGGCAACTCGGCTTCATCTGCTTCCAGAGCCCGATGCTCAACCCCGTCCTGGTGGTCCCGGTAATGACCGCTGCGCCCCATCTGGAGATTCAGTTCCCGCCTCCGCCCGGGTCACCGAGCCCCTTCTCGCTCGCCGACCCCGAAGCCATTCGCGGAATCCTCCAGACGGCCGGCTTCGAGGACGTGACGATCGAACCGGGTCCCGACGAAGCGATCATCCCTGGAGCCGACAACCTTGAGATGGTTGCACGACGGGTTCTCGAGCAGAACCCGAGGACCGCACCAGGTATGGTCCAACTCCCAACAGAGAAGGTCGCTGCCGCAACCGCCGCGGTGGCTGAAGCTCTGGCACCTTTCCGCGATGGCGACGTGCTTCGGATGGGCGCAGCGACTTGGATCGTCCTGGCCCGCCTGGGTGCAAGCTGACTCGGCCTAACTCCCTACGGCGGCCGAGTTCCCGCAGCCGAGACTCTCGGCGGCCTAACTCCCTACGGCGCTCCTTGCGGCGGCGGTCAGAGCATCCAGTCCGGCCCGGAGTTCCTCGTGGGTCGGCCACCCGAACCCGAGTCGAAAATATCGGTCCGACAGCTCGAACCAGTGACCCGGCCCCACGTAGGTGCCATGATCGGCCAACAGCGAATGGTGGAAACGGACTTCGTCCACGGCGACGTTCTTTCTGAATCTGACCAGTCCCACGACTCCGCCGCTCGGGCGCACCCATTCGAAGAATTCGTGGCCCTCGATCCAGTCCTCCACAACCGCTAGCCGTTCTCTGACGTCGGCCATTATCGGAGCAAGGATCTGCCTACGCTCCGACAGGACCCGTCCGGCAATGTGTTCGTCGATGGTGGATCCGCAGATGACAATCTGTTCCTTTGCGGCGAGCAGGGTCCTCTGCATTTCGGAATCGGTGGTTACGGTCCAGCCGATGCGGAGGCCGGGCAAGCCATAGGCCTTGGACATCGACGAGATGCTCACAACATTCGGGGACAGCGTCGCTGCCAGCGGAATTCGCTCACCGGTATGGGTCAGGTCCCGGTAGGTCTCATCGACGAGCAGGATCGCCTCGGCCTGTTCGGCCAGCCCGACGAGTCTTCGCAGATCGGCAACCGGGATCATCGTTCCGGTCGGATTGTGGGGACATGTGATGCTGATCAAACGGGTGGAACCAGGGCGGATCAATTCGGCAACGCGATCCAGGTCGAGTCGCCAGCCGTTGTGGAACTCGAGGTCCACCACATCGAGGTCTGCACCGATGGTCCTCGGCGTCTCCAGGTTCGTCGCATAGTTGGTTCGCACGACAATCGCATGGTCACCACGGTCGAGTTGCGAGGTAGCCACGGCGAACAGTGCCGCCGCGGCACCCGGAAAGACCGTCACATCCTCGGCACTCAGTCCCTTACCCGAGCTCGCGACAGCCGCTCGCAGCACCGGGTCACCCAAATGGTCCCCGTAGCAGAGGACAAGGTCGTCGATGTCGAGTTCCAGACCCAATTCGGACCGACCCAGATCGGACCGACCCAATTCGGACCGACCCAGATCAGATAGGCGACGGTCCGAGATCGAACTCTCTGACAGGTTGTTCGTGATCGTGTCGTAGCCGAGTTGCTCGGGCGACTCGATCTCGATGGGCATCCGGCGATATCGCATGCGTCATGATCACACGGCTCGGGTCGGTACGCTGTAGGCCCGCATCCCCGATCCAGAAATGGTGCTTCTCCACATGAGTGACACAGGCAATCAAAGCGCCGCTTGGCATCCAGATCCGACCGGTCGCCACGAGTATCGCTGGTTCGACGGAAACGACTGGACCGATCAGGTCAGCACTCAGGGCCAGCAGTCGGTCGACCCCCTCACGGGCGCACCCGGTAGCCACGTCCCGTCGCGTGATGTGAGTGCACAGAAGGTCGCGAAGGACGTCGCCAAGGCCGGCATTCAGGCCGGTGCCACCCAGGGCGGCGGAACCCTGTTCACCGAGCCGGTTCTGGTGGTCAACCAGAAGGCGAAGCTCATCGAGTTGAACAACGAGTATGCAATCTCCGACCAGCACGGAAACCAGATCGGCGCGGTCCGCGAGGTCGGCCAGAGTACGGCTAAGAAGGTCGTCCGGTTCTTCTCCAACGTGGACCAGTTCCTGACCCACAAGTATCAGGTCGTCGACGTCAGCGGCAGGGTCCAGTTGCAGCTGACCCGACCGGCGAAGTTGATGAAGTCGAAGGTCATCGTCGAGGACGGCAACGGCAACGAGGTTGGACAGATCGTCCAGGAGAACGTGATCGGCAAGATCCATTTCGGCCTGATGGTCGGAGGGAATCGAATCGGTTCGATCGATGCCCAGAACTGGCGGGCTTGGAACTTCACGATCTCGAACGAGTCCGGCATCGAGGTCGCCAAGATCACCAAGACCTTCGCCGGCCTCGCCAGGGCGATGTTCACCACCGCTGACAACTATGTAGTCGCCATCGAACCTGGGGTAGACGGGCCGCTGCTGATGATGACCGTCGCAGCCGCGGTCAGCGTCGACACCGCGCTGAAGCAGGACAGCTAGACAAGTAGTCAGCTAGGACATCCGAACTGGCACCATCGGGGGCCAACTCCAGCGGTCGAGCCGGTCGAGCCGGTTGAGCGGCTCAGTTGATCAGCGGGTCGCGGGGAAGGCCGAGCAGACGCTCACCGATCTGGTTCCGCTTGATCTCGGAGGTGCCGCCGGCGATCGACAGCGCCCGGTGCATCAGCGCCAACATGCCGCTAATTGCGCCGGGGCCGTCCAAATAGGCGCCGTCGGGACCTGCCAGGGCGACCAGAATCGCGGCTGACTCGTGGATGTTCTCGGTCAACGCGAGCTTGGTCACCGCGCCCTCGGGCCCGGGGCCACCGCCCGCAACAGCGCGGTGAACACCACGCTGGTTGAGCGACGTGGCCGCCTCGGAACGGGCGATGTGGCGGCCCACCCGACCGGCTCCACCGGCTAGCCGCCCGGGGTGCTCCTTGAGAGGGCCGAGCAGCATCTCTGCGGGCACGGTCATTCCCGACTCGCCACCACCGATGCTCACGCTCTCGTTGCCGAGGGTCGCCCGCGCCACGGTCCAGCCGTCACCCGGGCTGCCCACGACATCGTCGTCGGGGACGAAGACGTCGTCGAAGAACACCTCGTTGAACTCGCTCATACCCGAGGTCATCCGGAGCGGCCGGACCTCGACGCCCTTGGCGTGCATGTCGATTACGACCGTCGTTATACCGCCGTGCTTGGAGGCCTCAGGGTCGGTCCTCACCGTGGCCAGACCGAAGCTGCTCAGGTGCGCGCCGCTGGTCCATACCTTCTGGCCGTTGATCAGCCAGCCACCGTCGACCCTGGTCGCCCGGGCCTTCACGCCAGCTGCGTCCGAGCCCGCATCCGGCTCGCTGAAGAGCTGACACCAGATGACCTCCTGGGCCAGGGCCGGGCGGATCCACCTGGCGATCTGGTCCTCGGTCGCATGCTGGATCAGCGTCAGGATCACCCAGCCAGTGATCCCGTAGCTGGGCTTCGCCACACCGGCTGCTTTGAACTCCTCTTCGATGACGAGTTGTTCGACCGCACCGGCTTCACGTCCCCAAGGCTTGGGCCAACTGGGCACCGCATAGCCGCTGTCGAGCAGAGCCTTGCTGCGGGCGTCGTCATCGAGACCGTCGAGCGAGGCGATGAAAGCCTTGACCTGATCCCGGATCGCCTCCGCTTCGGGTGGCAGGTCGAGCGATCGAGACATGCGGACGCCCTCGCCGAACAGCGCTGTGACACGTTCAGCTGCACCTTCCAGTCCGGTGATCGACTCAAGGACCGTCGCCCGACGCAGATACATGTGGGCGTCGTGTTCCCAGGTGAAACCGATCCCGCCGTGAACCTGGATGTTGAGCTGCGCGTTCTGATCCGCCGCCGACATCGCTAGCACCGCTGCCATGGATGAGGCGATCGAGAACTCGTCGCCACCCGAAGCTCCGACCCGAGCCGCGTCCCAGACCGAGGCAGTCGCCAACTCCAACGCGAGCGCCATATTTGCGCAGTGATGCTTGACGGCTTGGAAGGTTCCGATCACACGTCCGAACTGCATCCGCTCCTTGGCATATCCGCTTGCCTGATCGGTGCAGAACCTGGCCATCCCGACTGCTTCTGCGGCAAAGATGAGCTGCGCTATGTCACGAAGCTTGGAACCGGCTCCGGCGATGACACCCACTGGCGTGTTCTCGAGTGTGATACGGGCGCTGCGACGGGTGGGGTCGAGGTTCGACGGAACAGTCACCGTGACACCGTCGGACGCCGCATCGATGACGAGTACGTCGTCTCCGGCGAGGACGACCAGGACTTGGGCCAACCCGCCACCGACAACCGCCACTGAGCTGCCGGTCGCCCGACCATCCGAAATGGTCACGTCGCTGTCCAGAGCAACCGCCCCGACAACCGAGCCGTCGGCCAGACCCGCCAGACGCTCCCCGGACTGATCGGCGAACTCTGCCAGGAAGGCGCTGGCGATGACTGTGGGGACGAACGGTCCGGGAGCCAGACCCCGCCCCATTTCTTCGACCACGACGAGCAACTCCATGAGCCCGAAACCGGAACCGCCGAGGTCTTCGGGCAGATGCAGACCGAGCCATCCGAGCGATGCAATCTCGCCCCAGAAGGCGGGCATCGGCTCAGAGTCGGCTTCGAGCAGTTCTCTGGAAGCTGTGCGGGCGGCCTTCTTGTCGAGGAAATCAGCTACGACCTGACCGAGTTCCACATGATCGTCAGAGATTGCTATCGCCATCGGGTCTGCCTTTCATCGCCTGATCGCAGTCACGGTACGCCAAGCCGACGACCGCCCGCGCCGCCTGGTCAGCTCGGTCGACTCAGGTCGGTCGGCTCAGTGCGCAATCCCTACCTTCTGGTTGTCCCTCAAATACCTATAGGTATCGGAGCGACAGCCAGAACGGGCTTGGGTGCGAGCGGCGGCGCTCACCCACTGCTTTAGCCGACCCGTGCCGCTTGGCCCCCGTCTACGGGAAGGATCACGCCTGTGATGAAGGCAGCCTCGTCCGAGGCGAGGAACAGAGCTGCGTTGGCGACATCCCAAGCCGTCCCCTGCCGACCGAGCGGGACGAACGCGGCTCGATGGGCGGCAACCTCGGAGCGCTCCGTTCCCAGTGCCGTCGCGATCGCGTCGACAGCCATAGGGGTATCGATGTAACCGGGCATGATCGCGTTGGCTCGAACACCATGTTTCGCGTTGGTGATGGCCAGGTTCTGTGTCAGCGCGTTCACTCCCGCCTTGGACAGCTTGTAGGCGGTCAGATTGCCCGCTGCAGCTATCGCTGCGAGTGACGAGATGTTGACGATCGCACCATTCCCCGAGCGTCGCAGTTCCGGCACAGCGGCCCTGCACATCCGCCACATGGAGCGAAGGTTGACGTCCATTATCTGGTCGAAGGCGCTGTCCTGGAGGTGATGCGGGGGACCGTCACCAGCTCCTATCCCGACGTTGTTGTGGAGAATGTCGATGCGCCCGAATTTCTCGACCGCGGCCTCGACGACCTGCGCCGGAGCATCATCGGCAGAGATGTCTGCCACCACTTGGACGGGATCGATGCCTGTCATTTCAGCGGTCTCGGCGAGTGAGAGCGGATCAAGGTCGACCAGGACGAGTGACGCCCCTTCCCTGGCGAAGGTGATCGCCGTTGCCCGGCCGTTGCCGACCGTCTCACCCTCCGCCTGGCCGGCACCGACGATGATCGCGATGCGACCCTTCAGCCGGCCGCGCCCCTGTGCTGGTCGGTCCGTACCTTCGCCGGTCTCAGGTTCGTCATTGGAAGGTCCGGCGCTCATGAATCCACCAGCCCCGCGCTACCGAGGCCGGGTAGCGGTACTTCGGTCGGCACCTGGAACGTCCTGAGTAACCCAGCGAGCATGGCGTAGTGCCCAACGAGCATCGTCAGCTCGATCAGCTGCTCGGTGCTGTGGGACGTACTCAGCTGCTCCCAAGTCTCGTCGCTCAGGACATGATCGCCGAGTAGTTCATCCGCTGCACGCAGCAGTGCCGCTTCGGTCGGCGTCCATTCTTCGGAGCCCCCGGACTGCGTCGGATCTTCCAGGGCACCGACTCGGCCAATCTCGACGTCGCTCAACCCGGCTTCACGGGCGATGCCAACGTGCTGACCCCATTCGTATTCGGATCCGCATCTCATGGCGACCCGCAGGATTACCAGCTCCCGCTCTCTATCCGACAGGGCGCTTCGTTGGAGCAGTTGGCCCCCGAAGCGGAGCCAGGAACGCATGAGTTTCGGGTGGTTGGCCAAGGTGCTGAACAAGTTGAGCGCACTGTCACCACCGAGGGGCTCAAGTAGCGCTGCCTGCGCTTCGGTCGCCGAAGCGAGCCTCACGAACGGGGCTCGTGGCTCCGCTCCCGAGGAGCTCGTAGTTGGGCTCGTAGTCGGATCGTCAGCTTGCGCGTCTTCGGCCATCAACGGACTCTATGCCCGCCAAATGCCCGCCGGGCTTTGGGTCGGTGCCGGACAAGAGCGGCACCTGCGAACACGCTGCTGGACCCGGCGCGCGAACTTCCACGTACAGCTCAAGGGCCGAGTTCGAGGGGATCAAGCCCACTTCGAACCCGGCCCTTGGCACAACGTAGGGCACAGCTGCGACGTCAGTCCTTGTGGAGTCTGTCCTTGACGTCGTTGACCTTGTCCTCGGCCCAGTTCTTGGCGTCATCGATCTTGTCCTTGACGCTCGCTGAGGCTTGGTCGGTCTTGCCTTCCCTCTTGAGATCCTCGTTGTCGGTCAAGGCACCTGCTCCTTCTTTGATCCGACCTTTGATCTCGTCTTCTTTGCCTGCCATGCGAGCCTCCTGTTCTTAGGTCGACGGTCGACCGTCAAAGACTCCTACCCGTCAGCGACTTCTGTGATTCGTGCCGCCAAGCAGTCTCACAGGAGCCATCCGAGCAATCACCTGCGACGAGTCGCACCGCTAGGTTGGAAGGATGCGGCGCACAGAACTGGGCTCGAGCGGACTCAGGGCCAGTTCGCTCGGACTGGGTCTGGCCTCGTTGGGACGACCGGGCTACATCAACCTCGGTCACAGGGCCGACTTCGGCGGTGAGCTCGACCCGGACGTTGTCAGAGGCAACGCGATCAAGGTTCTTGACGTCGCGGCCGAACTCGGCATTCTGTATTTCGATACGGCCCGCTCCTACGGGCGGGCTGAGGAATTCCTGGCGCACTGGCTCGCGGAACGATCAATTCAACCGGGTGAGGTCACCGTTGGATCGAAATGGGGGTACACCTACACCGCTGAGTGGAAGGTGAATGCCCGAACGCACGAGGTCAAGGACCATTCGCTCCAGACCCTGCGACAACAACACCGGGAGTCGATGAATTTGCTGGGCCCCTGGCTGAGCCTTTATCAGGTGCATTCGGCGACTCTGGACAGCGGAATCCTCGATGACGACTCGGTGCTGGACGAACTGGCATCCCTGCGGGACGGCGGACAACGGATCGGCCTCACCGTCAGCGGCACCCATCAGAGTGAGGTCATCCGTCGGGCCATCGGTATCGAGCGTTCTGGGATTCGCGTCTTCGACACCGTGCAGGCCACGTTCAACGTGCTGGAGCGATCCGCCGAAGACGCTCTGCGAGAGGCCCACGGGTCGGGGCTCGGAGTGATCGTCAAGGAGGCGCTCGCCAACGGACGCCTGACCGAGAGAAACCGTTCGCTTGCTCCCGGAGTAGCCGCCACAATGACCAGCAATGCCCAGCACGCAGACGGATCTGCGTCGTTCGACCAGGTGTCCTTGGCCTTCGTCCTTGCCCAGAACTTCGTCGACGTTGTCCTGAGTGGAGCGACGACGGTCGATCAGTTGCGGTCCAACGTCGGTGCCGTCGATCGGGCCCTCGATCTGGATCTGGATGCTCTCGCGGGACTCAGCCAGTCAGCGGAGGAGTATTGGCGGGACCGGTCTCGGCTCCCATGGACCTGAGTTGGGAGTTTCGAATCCCGATCCACGCGATGGTTGCACCCAGTGCGACCAGACCTGCGCAGATCAGCGAAGCTCTCTGGAAGCCCCGGGTGAACACCGCAGCGTCGTTGTCGGCGTCTCCGGTCAGTCCGGCCAGCGCGGGTAGGGCCGCGACGGCGATCAGCCCCGCCACACGTGCGACCGCATTGTTGATGCCCGACGCCACCCCGGCGTTGTCCGACGCCGCCGCGGCGAGAACCGTCGCAGTCAGAGGAGCGACCATCAGGGACAGCCCCAGACCGAAGACCACCACGGCCGGGAAGGCCGCTTCCAGATAGCTCGTACCTGGACTGATCCGGGTCATCATCACCAGACCGATCGCGATGACCACGGGCCCGAACGTCATCGGCACCCGAGGTCCGATGCGTTGGGATAGCGCCCCCGCCCGGGTCGATAGAAACAGCATCAGAACCGTGATCGGCAACATCGCTGCGCCGGCTTCAAGAGGCGAATACTTGAGCGACACCTGCAAGTGGATGACGAGCAGGAACATGTTCCCGGCGAGGGCCGCATAGATGGTGAAGGTGACCAGGTTCGCTGCGCTGAATTGCCGGGACCGGAAAAGTCCGAGTGGCACCATCGGTGATTCGCTCCGGGATTCGGCAACGACCATTCCCACCAAGCCGAGAACTCCAACAACCCCGGAGACGGCGACGACAACAGGGGACGCGCCCGCTGGTCCCTCGATCAACGCATAGGTACTCCCGGCAAGGCCGATGACACCCAGTACAGATCCCCGATAGTCGAGTGGACCCACCAGTGCGGGATTCCGCGATTCGGGAACCTTCGGGATGGCAATGAAAATGATGACGGCGAGCGGGATGTTGAGTAGGAAGATCAGCCGCCACGACACCGCCGAGATCAGGTACCCCCCGGCGAATGGCCCGATCGCCGTGGCTATGCCGCCAAGTCCGGACCAGGCCCCAATGGCCCGACCCCTGTCGGAGGGCTCGAAGCTCGCTTCGATGATCGCCAGGCTTCCGGGTGTCAACAGCGCCCCGCCAACCCCTTGAAGTGCCCGCGCTGCGATCAGAAATGTCAGGTTCGGCGCGACGCCGCTCAGGAGTGAGGCTGCCATGAACCATACGACTCCGATCGTGAAGACCTTCCGTCGTCCGTACCTGTCCCCCAGTGAGCCGCTCAGAAGGATCAGCGACGCCAGGGTGAGCAAATAGCCCGTCACGACCCACTGGAGTCCGGCCACACCCGAGTTGAAGTCATCGGCTATCGCCGGGAGTGCGACGTTGACCACCGTCGAGTCGAGCGCCGCCATTCCCGATCCGAGAACGGTCGCCAACAACACCCAACGACCGAGCGTCGTTCCGTAGCGGACCGTGGGAGCCAGATCCGAATCAGGTGGAGTTGTCGGCGTCGGCTCCGGGACCATAGTTAGTCGATGTTCCAAGGTGTGGGGACGGCATCTGCGCGGAGTAGCGCGTCGGTTCCGCCGTCCTGATAGAGAATCGAGCCACAGAAGAACCGGGCGTTGGGTCCGAGCAGGAACTCGACGAACGCTGCCAGTTCATCAGCCGCTCCGAAGCGTCCGACCGGAAGTGGGAAGGAGTCAACGAACTCTCCGATGACGGGATCGGCCCGGGTAGCGATCGTCATTGCGGTCTCCACGGCTCCGGGTACGACCGCGTTGAGCGATATTCCTGCACCCGCCCATTCCTCCCCGGGTGCGTTGCGGCGGACCCAGCGGGCGATCGCGGTTTTGGTCGCGGGGTAGGTGGCGATTCCACCTGCTGCGTCCGCTGCATCCCGGGCTGCGTCCTCGTCACCGGACAGGCAGTGGTCGACCACGTCCATCGGAACTCCTGGCTGACAGGTGATCGAGTTGGAGCTGATCGCGACCGCTGCAGGCCGGTCACCCTTGGCCAGGAGCGGCCGCAGCCCGGACAGCAGCGCGACGGATCCGAAGTAGTTGACCGAGGCGAGTTCGCTCCCGGCGTTGTCGCTCAACCCGGCGATGCCTGCCCACGACACCAGCCCGTCGATCACCCCGCTCGACCGCTCGGTTACCTCCGCAATTGCCGAGCGTCGCCCCTCGAGCGTTCCGAGGTCGGCTACGACGTCCGCCGGTTGGATATCCACGCCGATCACTCTGTCCCCAGCCGCCTCAAGCCTCGCTTTGGTGGCCGCGCCCATCCCCGAAGCGGATCCTGTCACCACGATGGTCCTCATCACGCCTGTCTACTAGAAACCCGCGGCACGCGAGCTCCCCGTCAACCGGCTCGTGCTGCACGTTGCTGGAAACCTTGTGGCACGGGAGTCACCGTCGATCGATTCGCCCACACTCGTCCGAGAGCCACCATCCGACAAATTCGACCGTCCATGCTTGCCGGTCAATGCCCCTCCTTTAGTTGCCTCCATCTTTGTTCTGCGAGGTGGTTGCCATAACAGCCACCTCGCAGAACAAAACCTGGAGCGCCTGCCCTTGACAACTACTAGAAACCCGCGGCACGCGAGCTCCCCAATGGCCGAGGGACCCGGAACCCAAGCCGGGGCGGAATCCGAACTGACGTCGTGGGATAGATATGACCCATGGATTGTCAGCCACAGAGAACCCGGACGTGCCCATGAAGATTCGTGACATCCCGTTGAGAGTCAGCACCGGTGCCTATGTGCTCCACGCCGGAATGAGCAAATGGAACGGCGGCGAAGACTTGGCCATCGGTCTGCACTCGGGTGCCAAAGGACCGTTCCCGTTCCTTGAGGGCGTACCGCCGAAGACCTTTCTGAAGGGGTTGGCCGCCGGCGAAATGGCAACGGGCGCGGTCCTGTTGTCCCCGTTCGCCTCAAGCCGATTGGCCGGAGCGGCTCTGGCCGGGTTCTCGGGCAGCCTTCTGACCATGTACATGAAGACCCCAGCGATGCGTGAGCCGGGCAGCATCTGGCCGAGCCAGGACGGGACCGCCGTCAGCAAGGACGTCTGGATGTTCGGCATCGCGCTCAGTCTTCTGATGTCGGGCCGGCGCCACAAGCCCCACACCGTGAAGGCCCACCCCGTCAAGGCCGCAGCGAAGTCCGCCGCAGTCACGTCCGCTGCGATCAAATCAAAGGTGGCGGACCACTCGGACTGACGGCCGCTCTACCCGGCGAACGGGCGGCCCGACGAACAGCTGTGGGCTCGGCGGCCCGACGAACAGCGGTGTGCTCGGCGGTTGGCTCAGCTGTGGGCTCAGCTGTGGGCTCGGCGGTTGGCTCGGCGGTTGGCTCGGCTGTGGGCTCAGCGACCAAGGACGTGGGTCAATGCTGCCTCCAAAGTCGGTTGTCTGAACTTGAAGCCCGACTCGAGAAGCCGATCGGTGCTGACCCGTTGGCTCGCCGAAACAACCTCCCGGGCACCCTCGCGCCCCAACAGGAGTTCGGGACCGAAGCCGGGGATAGGCACGACGGCCGGGCGGCGCAGCACCCGACCGAGAATCCGCGCATAGTCCGCTGCTGTCACCGGAGTCGGCGCCGCGGCGTTGATCGGGCCGCTGATCGACGGGGTCAGCGCGGCGTGCGCGAATACCGAAGCGATGTCGTCGATTGAGATCCAACTCAGCCACTGTGAACCGCTGCCGAGTGGCCCGCCGACTCCGAGCTTGAACAGAGGCAGTTGCTTGGCGAGCGCACCTGCCTGTGGACTCTGCACGATGCCGGTGCGGACATTGACCACGCGGGCTCCCGCTTCGGCGGCCGGCTGTGTCGCAGCCTCCCAGTCCCTGCACAGCGCCGCCAGAAACCCATCGCCGGGTCCTTCGCCCTCGTCCAGAAGATCGTCCGAGCGATCAAACCCGTAGTATCCGATCGCTGATCCGCAGACGAACGCCCGCTGGCGACCGTCGCTGGCCAGGTCTGCGATCGCGTCAGCCAACAGAACCGTGCTGTCGATCCGACTGTCGTACATAGCCGCCTTGTTGGCCCGATTGAACCGACCGCCGATGGTCCGGCCACCGAGGTGCACCACGACGTCGACCTCGGCGAGAGCGTCACGGTCAATCGTTCCAGCCGCAGGATCCCAGGTGATTTCCCCCGCGTTCCGAGCTTCTCTACGGACCAGCCGTCGCACATCATGTCCGCCGGTCGAGAGCAGCGCACACAGTTGGGTCCCGATGGTCCCCGAGGCTCCGGCAACCGCGATGGTGAGGCGGTCTCCCGGGTGGGAGGCGTGGAAGTCGAGGTCGTCGCGAAGCTGTCGGGTCCGGTACTCGAAGGTTCTTGCCAAGACCTTGTTCACAACGAGTTTCTCGACAACGGACAATCCGGGAACCGGCAACTTGTAGCTCACGTCATCGACGATCCGGGAGGCTGAGCCGGAGTCGGCTTCGCTGAAACGATGCCGGTGCACCCACGAGCGCATCGGTCCCTTGACCATGACGTCGCTGAAGTAGCGGGGCGGTTCCAGGTCGACGTGCTCGGCGACCCACTCGACACCCAACTTGTCGAACGTTCCCGGAACGAACAGTCGCAGGATCGCACGGGATCCGGCCTGGAGACCATTTGACGGTTCGGACAGGACACGGCCACTCCATTGGGGCCAGAGGCGGATGAGCGCCCCCTGACGCTCGTGCCAGGCGAACACATCTGACAAGGGATGGTTGATCAGTTCGTCCGAGGTGAAACTTCCCACCAGAGCACCCTACCTATTCGCCAAGAGAGGTTTACCGTCAGTGCCGCGGCCTGACGCTCAGTGCGATTCGGTGCTGTCACCGTCGCCGAGTCGCAACTCATCGTGATCGGCGTCGTACTCGTAGAGCTCTGAGTAGCGACCCCAGTCGATGGCGGTATCCAGCTGCGCTTCGACCTCGGCATCGTTGAAATGCCCCCGTAGAACGTCGCGGTAGAAGCCCTGGCGAAGTACTCCCGTGTTGGTTCTGGTCAGCCCATTCAGAATTACCCCCACAAGTGGGGCGTTGCGCTTGACCGCAGTCGCGAAGATCTCCTTCGAAGCCTGGATATTGGCGCCCGCGAAAGTGACACCGGCAGCGGTCAACGCGATACTCCCATCCTCGACCTCTGCAAAATCGAGCATCTCCAGCGCATCGATCAGAGGCAAGAAATCATCGACCTCCAATCCCAGATCATCCGCGACCTCGGCGACGGTGCAGGTTCCTAGGTCTGCGAGGATCTCCGCCAAGCCCGAGAGCCCGTCGACCGACGCGAGGGGCAGGGGCGCGCTAACCGGTGTGCGACGTGTGTCAGGCGTTTCGTCGGAGGCAGTTCGTTCTATGACCTCCACGACGTCTCGTCCCGTCATGATTCGGTAGAGATGATTGACCATTACCTCGAACTCGATGGTGCGACGGTCCCGCGGGCGCGGAAGGTCGACTGTGAGACTCGCCTTGATCCGTCCGGGGTTCGATCCGAGCACGACGATCCTGTCGGCCAGCAGGACAGCCTCTTCGATGTTGTGGGTGACCATGACGATCGCCTGGATCGAGATGTCAGTGCGGTCCCAGATCTCGAGTAGTTCTCCGCGCAAGTTCTCGGCAGTGAGGACATCAAGCGCGCTGAATGGCTCATCCATCAGCAACACCTCTGGATCGGTGACGATGGCTCGGGCGAAGCCGACCCGCTGTCGCATACCGCCCGACAGCTCTTTGGGATAGGCGGACTCAAAGCCGTCGAGTCCGATCAGGTCTATTGCGATCAGCGCCCGTCTGGCAGCCTCTTCCCTGGCCACTCCTTGAGCCTGCAATCCCAGTTCGACGTTCTGTTGAACTGTTTCCCACGGGAGCAGGGCGAACGACTGGAAGACCATCGAGGTACCCGGATTGGTACCCACAAGCGGCTTCCCACGCTGCTCGATCCACCCATCGCTCGGCGGAATCAGGCCTGCGAAGAGGCGCAACAGAGTGGATTTACCGCTTCCAGACTTGCCGAGAAGCGCGACGATCTCTCCAGCACGCACCTCGAAGTCGATCCCGTCCAACACGGGATGCGGACCATCAGGGGAGTCGAAACTCTTCTTCACGTCCCGGGCTGCAAGAAGAACTGTTCGATCGTCGCGGTCGACGTTTCGTTGGCTCGGTCCATTCATGGCTGACACTCCGCGTTCTTCATAGTGAGAATCGTCTTTCGGCGAGCCGGTAGAGCCGTTGCCAGAACAATCGGTTGAGCGCGACGACGTAAAGGCTCATCACGCTCACACCGGCAAGGGTCTGTTGCATGTTGCCTACTTCTGTCGCGTGTGCGATGTATGCGCCAAGTCCTGTTGCTGTGAGCGTCGTCCCGCCGTAGGTGACTATCTCGGCCACGATCGAGGCGTTCCAGGCGCCGCCCGAGGCAGTGATTCCACCGGTCACGTAGTACGGAAAGATCCCCGGCAGAATCAGGTGTCTCCAGCGCAGCCAGCCGGTCACGCCCAGGTCGTCCATGGCCTCTCGCAGATCGGAGGGGATGGCCATGGCACCTGCGATTGTGTTGAACAGGATGTACCACTGCGCACCCAGGCTCATCAGAACCACTCCGCCGACGTCCAATCCGAGGCCGGTGTGAATGAACACATAGGTTGCGAACGGGAAGAGAAAGTTCGCCGGGAAACTTGCCAGGATCTGGACGATCGGCTGGGCAATCCGTCCGAGCTTCGGGTTCATTCCGATCCGCACCCCGATCGGAATCCAGACAAGCGTCGCTCCTATGACCAGCACGACGACACGCGCCAGGGTCACTGCCCCCTGCCACAGAGGTGTCCAGAAGATCGCGGGGCCGTCCACGACAGTGATGAACCGGTAGAGGCTCCATGTCCCCCACCCCACCAGAGCGCTCATGACCACGGCGAAGACAACATCGCCCGTCCTCCGACCGTCGCCGGGTTCACCCAACTGGACCTCGTCTACGCCGAAAAGGCGATCTCCGATGCGGTTGACCGGAATCGCAACCCGCCGACGTAGCCGACCCAGGACCCTGGGCCAGCTGGAGCTTCGTAGCAGGTTCAGCACCATCGACCGGGAAATCTCGTCGGACTCGGACAGCTCGTTCTTGAACTTCTCGGACCACGCCACGAGTGGGCTCCAGAAGAGGAAGTTGACTCCGACGACCATGATCACCATCGCCAGGACCGCCAGGGCGACCTGGCCGAGTGAACCCGCTGCGATCGCCGCACCCGCATACGCTCCAACCCCTGGCAGCGAATATTTTCGGTTCAGGACCGTTATTGCCTCTGACGCCACCAGGAAGAACCAGCCTCCTCCCATCGACATCATCCCGTTCCAGACCAGGCCGATCGTCCCGTTGGGAACCTCGATCCGCCAGAACCTCTGCCAACGGCTGAGCCGCATGACCCTGGACAACGCATCGAGGTCCTGAGGAAGCGTTATCAGCGAATGGTAGAAGCTGAAGGTCAGATTCCATACCTGGGAGGTGAAGATTGCGAATACCGACGCCATCTCGAGTCCCAACAGCGAACCGGGGGCGAGTGCTATGAACGCCGTGACGGTTATAGACAAGAACCCCAGGACGGGAACCGACTGCAGGATGTCGAGAGCCGGGATCAGGACCTTCTCGGCCCGGCGGCTCTTTGCCGCCACCGACGCATAGACGAACGTGAAGAGGAACGATGCACCCAGCGCGACGAACATTCGCAGCAGGCTGCGCGCCGCGTAGTAGGGCAAGTTGGCAGGGTCGGTGCTGATTCCGCGGTTCTCGGCCGCGGTGAACGACACCGTCGTCCCTTGGCCCACTTTGGCCACCAGGTAGAGGCCTACGAGAACGGCCAGCGCGACCATGACATCGACCAGAGATATCTGCTGAAGCCTGGACGATCTCGCGGAAAGGACCGAGCTGAATCCGGGCCTTCGACGATCTGACACAAACACCTCCTCTGGCAGCGACGATTCATCGTGCTCGCAGGGCGGCGACGTCAGTCGGTCAGGCGAACGACATGCTGCCGATCAGCAGCGAGCAGAAACTCCAACAAGATCGACTCGAACCGTCGTCAGACATTCCACTCACCTCCTCGGCAGACTGCTTCCCTGATCTGGAAGCCGACCGAGTGTAGTCAGGGGGGAATAGTTTGGCCCCATGGATCCAAGTGAGTACTGGAACAAGAGGGCCCAGGCCTGGGCCAAGCGAATGGACGACCACGCCAACCTTCCCGACCTGTACGGCTCGGCCGCCATCACGGCTTTGGACGTTCGTCCAGGCGAGAAGGTTCTGGACATCGGTTGCGGCCAGGGAATCACGTCGGTCGACCTGGCCGAACGCGTCGGGCCGACCGGTCATGTCGTTGGCGTGGACATCTCTCAGGCCATGATCGACGGTGCAGTGTCCAGACTGGCCGGGCAGTCACGTGCGGTCGAGTTCCGGGTTGGCGATGCTGCCATCGAATCCTTCGAGGACACTTTCGATGCGGTTTTCTCCCGCTTCGGAGTGATGTTCTTCCCCAACCCGGACGACGCCTTCGGGAACATCTCGTCCGTGCTGAGACGCGGCGGTCGATTGGCGTGGGTTGTGTGGGGTCCCCTCAGCGCCAATCCATGGGCGACGGTCCCGACCATCGCTGCAGCCCAGGTGCTCGGATTCGAGCTTGAGCGTCCCGAGCCCGGCTCGCCCGGCCCATTCTCCCTGGGCGACACGGACCAACTGACAGCCATGCTCACAACAGCAGGGTTTGGCGACGTGGCCTTCAGCGACATCACCCAACCTCGAAAGTTCCCGCCCGAGTCGGCGTTGGAAGAACTCGCGACATGGTTGACGATCGGGACTACCGGAGATGCCTTCTCGGCTGCCGATCCTGGCCTACAGCTGCGCGCCAGCGAGGCTGCGCTCGCGGCCATCGAGCCGTACCGCGAGGCCGACGGGACCAGCGGCTGGGCGCTCCCCGCGCTCGCAAGGGTGGTGACTGCCACCAAGCTCTGATCCTCCAGGCTCGGATCGTCCAGGCTCTGATCACCCCCGGTTTCTGAACGCCCCGGGATGTCAGGTGCCTGCCGACTCCTGCACCTGCCATGCAGCGAAACCGCCGAGCAGGTCCGAAACGTCAGCGAATCCGTGTGCGCGCAACAAGCTCGCCGCCATTGACGAGCGGTAGCCGCCGGCGCAGTAGATGACGGTTGGCACGTCTGTGTCCAACTCGGAGAGCCTCTCGGGAAGCTGGGCGACAGGGATGTTGAAGGATCCGGGGATCGACCCGAGCGCGACCTCGCCACGATTCCGCACGTCCACGACCGCAAGCTCCGGCAGGTCCCTTCGATGCGAATTCAGCTGCGCCGCAGTCAGGCGCGAGGACCGCTCCACCAGTTCAGGATTCTCGATGAACGCCGAGTGGGGACCGTCCAGCTCGCCCACGACCTGGTCGAAGCCGATACGAGCGAGACGAACCTTTGCCTCATGCCCCTGACCTGTCGACGCGACAACCACGATCGGCACACCCTGTGGGATCAGCGATCCGGCGAACTCGGCGTAGCGCCCAGCGAGTCCGACATTGATCGAGCCCTTCAGATGGCCGGCGGCGAACTCCATCGGGTCACGGGTGTCTACGACGATCGCACCCTTCTTCTGCAGTTCGGCGACCTCGGCTAGAGTGAGCGACGCCGCCTGTTCCGACTCCTCGAGCAGAGCACGGTTCTGTCGATTGAGGGCTGCGTCATATGAGAAATAGGCGGGTGCATCGGACTGGCCCTCGGTGACCGCGGCCACGAACTCGTCAGCAGTGGCGAATGCGAGTGCGTAGTTGGTCTGTTTCTGGTCACCGATGGTCGAACTGGTCTCGGTCGAGATGTTCTTCCCGCATGCCGAGCCCGCACCGTGGGCCGGAAAGACCCGGGTCGCATCAGGCAGGGTCAGGAGCTTGTCGTGGAGTGAGGCGTACAGATCGACGGCCAACTCCTGGGCGGTGACTCCGAATGACGCCAGCAGGTCGGGACGGCCGACATCGCCTATGAAAAGCGTGTCACCACTGAGCACCCCGTAGGGAACCTCGTCATCGGCATGTTCGTAGACGACGATGCTGATCGATTCGGGAGTGTGACCGGGTGTCGCCAGAACCTCGAGGGTGACCTCACCGAGCGAGATGCGTTCACCGTCGTGAAGCTCCCGAATCGGAAACTCGGCCTGGGCACCTGCTCCGAAGCCGATCTCGGCTCCCGTTGCGTCGGCGAGTTCGAGGTGACCGGACAGGAAGTCGGCATGGAAGTGGGTCTCGATGATCAGCTCGATCTTCAGCCCGGCCTGTTCGGCGTCCTGGAGATATTCGGAGACATCGCGACGGGGGTCTACGACCACAGCACGTCCGGAGGATTCGTCTCCCACCAGGTACGAAGCCTGGGATAGGCAGTCGAGGTAGTACTGGGTGAAGATCATTTGGCTCCCTCGATCCGTCAGTGCCTGCGTTCGGCCTCTGCGCGCGATCAAGTATTCCACGGGGTCATCGTCGAATTCCGTCGCTGGATAGCTATAGAGGCCGCGGTAATCGAGCGTGACCTGTTGGAAACGCTCGAATGGTTGCGCAGCTATGACTTGGATGCTGACGTAGGCGAGGCCGCGGCAAGATTCGCGCTCGCCGAAGTCAGCCACTCAGATCCGCTTATTAGCACCAAGGCTCCAGCTGCGGATCCGTTGGGACTGAGCCAGCACTTTGTGTGAACCATGGAATGAAGACGACCCGGCCGATCTCGATGAGATTGCCAGACGTTTGAAATCCCTCGTACGAGAACTTGCGGAAAACCGCCTGACTCGAAGTGCTCCGACCGTCGCCATGGCATGCGACTGGCATGCGACCATCCATTCCGGGCTGAATCTGCCCGACTCGTACTACGCAGGGAACATTCGCGACTCCGACCCCAAGTACCCCTGCCTCATCGGATACGAGGTGGTGGTGGCACAAGCAGCGGGTGTGGCCTCCGCAGAAGTGCCGGACGCTCTCACCCGTTTCGAACGCCAGCTCCAGGCGGCCATCGCAGACGCTGACAGTCAAGTCGCTCTTGGATCCGCGCCCACCGACCCTGCGACTCTTCAGAGCATCGTTCAACTCGCCGCGACAATCCATGGTGAGTGGGTCCGGATCCAGCCGTTTGCGAATGCCAACGGTAGAACTGCCCGCATATGGGCCAACTGGTGCGCTCTACGGTTTGGGCTACCCCCGTTCGTGAGGCTCCGACCCCGACCAACTCAGCCCAGTTACGGGACCGCTGCCATGGCATCCATGCTCGGCGACCACGGCCCAATGGGCCGAGTCTTCCTCGACATGCTTCACACGTATCACCATCCGTGAATCGCAATCACCACAAGTGACCTGATCTGAAGGGCACGGATAGAGTTCCGCGATGGACTGGCTGGGCGTCGCAGCACTCGTCGCAGCTACTTTCGCCGGGTCGGCACTGGTGCTGCGCCCACGATCGAGCACCGCATTGATGGTCGGCCTGAGCGGATTCTGGGCGGCGGTCGGCCTTCTCGCCTGGCGATTTATCTCGGTCGATCTACGTCTTGTCGAAGTCGCGACGCTGAGCAGGGATGAACTCTCGTGGCCCCTGCGGGTTGCCGGCGTTTGGGCAGGGTCCTCCGGCTCGATCCTCTTCTGGTCGGCTCTGGTCGTAACTGTCGGAGCGGTGGCGGTCGGTCGCTCTCCAGCTGGCTCTACACCGAGGTCCGAGCCGACAGACGGGGCACCCACAGACGGGGCACCCACATACGGCGAACCGACACAGACCGAGCCGACACCTGAGTTCGAAGCGTCGTGGCTTGTTCGCCGTCGAATCGTCGGCCTGGCCATCATCGCCACCAGCCTGGCGGTGATTTTCATCTCCCAGCCGTTCGACCGGCTAGCCGAACCGGCCGTCAGGGGCGTCGGGTTGAACCCGGTTCTTGAGCACTGGGCAATGGTCATCCACCCGCCGCTGCTGTACTCGGCCCAGGCAATGGTTCTGGGCGCTGCCCTCGTCTGGCGGCGCAGCGACCCAGATGTGGCTCGACGCTGGACAGCGCTCGCTGCGGCCATGCTGCTCTCGGCGACTCTGCTCGGCTCATGGTGGGCCCACGATGAACTCGGCTGGGGAGGCTGGTGGGCCTGGGACCCGGTAGAGAACACGGCGCTCGCGCCCCTGATCGCGTTGATCGCGTCACTGCACGCCCGCCGTCGGACAACTGCGATCCGCTGGCGACGAATCGCCGCGGCAGCCGTGCTGGCCGGAATCGCCGTAACGCGTTCGGGCCTGCCGAGTTCGGTCCACGCGTTCGCATCCGGCGGCGGGATCGCTCCGCTGTTCGCGATAGCCGCGGCCGTTACTGCCTTGTCCGCGCTCCTCCCCCGCCGCGGCACGACAACCGAGCCGACCTCGCTGATCGAGGCGGCAACGACAACCGCGCCAATCAAGTCGACCGAGCCGGACTCACCAACCAAGCGTGCCGGGTGGAAGGTGCCGCCCAGGCGAGCCATCAGCCAAACTCCCCGGCGTCTGGGCGCGCAGATCACGTCCCTAGGAGCTGCGTGGACTCTGATAGTGATCGGATCCGGCGCGCTGGCCGCTATGTGGCTCGGCACCAGAACTCCGATCGGTTCTGTGGACGGCAAAACCCTGGGGACGCTGCTGGTGCCGGTGGGTATAGCGCTACTGGTTGGCGTCGTGGCGTTGGGATTCAGGCGTCGACAGAAGATCACCTCGATGCTCGCCCACCTTGGCGTCGTGCTGTTCAGCATCGGGGTGATCGGATCGCTCTTCGGGTCGAGCGACACCTCGGCTGTGAGGGTCGACCAGCCGTCGATGATCAACGGGAGCCAGGTCACCCTGATCGGGAGCAGCGTCGATGAATCTCGGCCGGACATCGTCCGGGCAGACATCGAAGCGAAGCTCGATGACCGGGCCGTCACGTCCTCGATCATCAGATACCTGGACCTGGGTCAAAGTCGAGCCCGACCCGGTCGACTGCTCGACCCCTTCGGTGAGACCGAGCTGGTCGTGACGATGCTGGAGGGCGACCGAGCCTTCGTCGAGGTCAGGCGCCATCCGGGACTGCCGTATGTCTGGCTCGGAGGTGCGCTGATTGCGGCGGCTCTGGTCGGCTCGTCGCGCCGGTCGGCTCACTCCTTGGTCGATCCGTCCGAGCGACGCCGCTCCCGCTTGGCGGCCAGCAACGATCCCAACGTCGAGCCGTCGTCAGGACCGTCCTTTGAGCCGGCCGGCACCGACGGCTTCGGGGACGAGTCGGAACCCGCTTCCCTGGTACCGAGATCCTTGCGAGTCGACGTCGAGGTCGATGAACTCGACCCGACGCCTGGCCCCTGATCGGTCGGCCTCTGATCGGTCGGCCCGGCCTCGGATCCCCCGATACGAGACTTGGGCTGTCGGCCGGGACGAGCCTGTTTGACCGCCTCCGCTACTGCGCCGACCCGACCCAGACGCTCACGCCGGACGACGGCATCCGGCCCGCCGGCGAAGCGGAGTCGTGACAGTGCGACCCCAATTGGCCACAGGAGCGCGGCCAGAAGCAGCAGCCAGTTTCGTAGGGCGACGTTTCGACGTCCGGGTTCGAGTCCGGACGGGTCGAACACCTCAGCGGAGCTGATCGCTCCTCGCCCCTTGGTCGCCACGCTCGCAGACTTGAGCAGTTCAGGGTCTGGAGGCGTCGAACCGTACTCCTTGGAATAGCCGAGCTCACCGACTCCGCTCACCGAGGCGAGCGCTGTGGTGCCCTCGAAGGCGGTTGCTCCAATCGCATAGCTTCCGACCCGGTTCGTCGGGAACTGAGCCTCGAAGCTCCGGTCATCAACCCGGGTCATCGGCACGGTCACCGATGAACCATCCGGTGAGACGACGACCGCGTTCACCTTGGCCCCGTCGGGAACAGGAGAGTCGAACTCGGCGACCGCGCGGGCGTCGCTGTCGTTGAA
This sequence comes from Microthrixaceae bacterium, assembly GCA_049647585.1. Classification (GTDB taxonomy): domain Bacteria; phylum Actinomycetota; class Acidimicrobiia; order Acidimicrobiales; family Microtrichaceae; genus JAGQSZ01. Next base: position 372,404 of record JBARXY010000011.1, read on the forward strand.
GCCCACCTGCAACGACCCCGCGGGTGCCCGGTAGACCGATCTGAGGACGTCGGCCCAGAACGTCGGGGCCCCGTCCCACGCCATCCAACCCGGTGCCCATCTACTGCCAGCGTCGCTGGTCCACGACACCACCTGCCCCAGGCCGACCTGCCATGAAGCCAGCAGCGGGTCTCGTTCCGGTCCCACCCGCAGATGCTGCACCGCTGTCGGCCGGGCGGTCGTGGCGATGTAGCCACCGACCAGCGGGGCGGATCCGAGGCTGGACACGATTGCAGCGTCCGAGGTCCGCTCCGGCGGGAACTCCCCCTCGACGATCAACTGCCTGGAGACAACCTTTGTTTCCTGCAGCAACAAGTTGGGCAAGGCGTTCAGGTCCCTGCCCGGGTAGTAGCGACCACCTCCCGCCTCGGCCACCGCCCGCAATTGCTGGGCAGCGCCTTCACCGGTTCCCATGACCGAGACGGTGATTCCTTCGTCGCGCAACTTTGCGGCTTCGTCGGCAAGGGCACCCAGTTGGCTCGTCTCCTCGAAGCCGTCTGTGAACAAGACGATGTGTCGAATCGACGCATCGGACTTCTTTAGTCGTTCAGCAGACTCGGTCAGCCCCGGAAGAAGGTTCGTTCCGCCTTCGGTGCTGTCCAGCTTGCCGATCTTCTCGCCCGCGTCGCTGCCATCACCGACGGGCGACACGTCCCGAACCCAGCGGAAGTTGTCGTCGAGCGCCAGCACGCCGAGTTCGTCACCTGGCTCGATCCCTTCGATCGACAGCACAGCTGCGTCCCGGGCGATGTCGGTCTTCTTCATCCCGTTGCTGATCCGCGAGTTCTGGCCCTCGCCACCCTCTGCGCAGTGGCAGGCACCCATGGAGCCGGATACGTCGACGGCGAAGACCTGTGCGACCTTGGAGCGACGCTTCGGGTCGCGCACTTCGCTGATCACCGGCAGGATGTCCTCGAGTCTGCTGCCCAGGTAGTCGCCAGCCCCATAGCTGGCGGTGCCGCCGATGGTCACAAGACCGGTTCCGAGTTCACGGGTCGCGGTCGTGATGACGTCGACCTGCTTCTCGCTGAGCGAACTCAACGGGACATTCACCAAGACCACTGCGTCGACCTCGGCAAGCGTCCCTAGGTCGGTGACTTCCTCGGGTGCGACGGTCCTGATGTCGGTACCGATGGTCGAGAGCACCACGTTCAGAGCGGCAGCTTCACCGGGTGAGCCTTCGACCACCAGGACCTGGGCCCTGCCCTCGACACGGGTGGTCGAGCGGGCGATGTCGTTCTGGATGATCCCGTTGGCCGGGCCGGCGACGGACACCGACCACCGCAGCGTCCCCGGCTCACCGGCGGGTTGGCTGAACTCCACGTCGCTGTCACCGACGGGCAGGTCGACCAGTCTCGAGTCGACTTCGACATCGTTGCGCTTCAGGACGACGCTGACCCTTTGAGCCTGGGTGGCGTGAACTCTTGCGGTCACAATTACAGCGTCGCTTGGTCGTGCGCGGTCCGGGACTTCGACGGAGCGGACCATGACATCGGGTCCGCTGTTCGTTCCGACCGGGATGACATCAAGTCGTACTCCAGCGCGGCGCAGGCGACGGAGTTCGGCATCGAGATCACCCGAGTTGGGCCGCCCATCCGAGACGAGCACGACCCGGCGGGCATGGTCACTCGGGGCCATCGCGCCGGCAACTCTTACTCCGGCGCCGAGGTCGGTTGCCGAGCCGTCGAGTCGGACGTCGATGCCACTCCAGCGCAACGATTCACCGACTGCGGCGTCCACCCTGGCATCTCCGCCAACCGCCACGACCCCAGCCACCGATCCCGACGGCATTGACTCCAATGCGGTCTGCACCGTGTCGATCGCCTGCTGTCGTCCCCCAGCCATCGAGTCCGACACGTCGACCACGAACACCACACCGACCTTCGATGTCCGCAGACTGATGCTCGGAATCACCAACGCCAGGACCAGCGCAACGAGAACTGCTGCCCTGACACCGGTCGCCACCCGCCACTGCTTCAGTCCGACGCCCCGCCGACGCGAGCTGAACCACCATTCTGCGACGACCACGGCGCAGGCGACGATGATCATCGCGGCGACGATTGAGCGGCGGATCGGCAGACCCGAATCGTTCATCGGATCGTCGACTCCGGGGATGGCGAGTCCCTTGCGTGGCGTGATCGCCGATTCGGCCGGTGCTGGGTTGACCACGGCCAGTCGCCGCTGACCCGCGCTGGCGTCATCATCGCCTGACCCGGCGCCGCTACCGCCGGCGCTACCCGAACCTCCGCCGGTCTGGATGACCCAGATGCCGGTTCGGTCGAGTTCGGGGGCCAACTCCCCGGACCGCAATTTGGTCCTAGTACCAGATGGCGAGGTCACGACAGTGTCGACACCTGCTCCGCCGGGATCGACTGGAAGAGGATCACCGACGGTCAACATCCCCGAGGTCAGGTCGGCTCCGCCGAGTGTCGTGATGATTCGGTCCGCAAGGATCGGGAACGCGGGCAGGAGTCCCAGGTTGGCCTGATCGAGTGCGAATCCCAAGTAGACGAAGCGGGCGGCGCCCTGGCTTCCCTGCACCAGGAGTGGGGTGTCCTCGGAGCCCATCACGGTGGTCGCAGCCGGAGCATCGATCTTCTGCGCCTCCGCTATGGCCAGCTCGCGTAGATCCAATCCCTGAAGCAGGTTGTTGTCATCGCGAAGGAAGGCCGCAACCGGCGACTCGACCGATCCAGAGATCTGGACCCCGGGCGCCCCGCCCGGCGTGGCAATACCCAGCCATGGAATCGACAGCTCGTCGGGCATCTCGGAACGGTCGAATACGGCAAGGTCGAATTTGGACAGCGACCCGGCGCCGAGTTCCGTGAGGCTCGAAACATGGGTTTCCTCGACCACTTCGGGGTCGCCGAGGAGTGCGTCCAGGAACGGATTGTCTCCGCCCACCCGTAGGACCTTGAGGGTCCTGGCCACAGGCCCGACCGCGTAGGCGTGGTTGTCCGAGCTGAGCAGATCATCGATGTCGAGATGGACGTCGATCTGTTCACCGACCGGCACGTCGAAGCCGATCTCGCTCATGTCGTGACCGGGGACCTTCACCGACGAGCTGGCAGCTTCGCGATGATCAACATCGACGCGTACACCGGTGGTCGCCGGATCCGCACCGTCGTTGGAGATCGTGACCTGAAGGTGTGCCTGATCACCGGAACCCGACACGACGATATTGGTAACTCCCAGGTTGCGGTCACGCTTGCCAACCTGGTGGAACGTCGTACCGGGCGGCAACATCCGCACTGCGGAGCCGTCGAGGCCACCGTCGCTGATCAAGGCGTAGGCGACCGAACTGGTCGCGCTGTCCATGCCGAGTGCGAGTGACGTCGCCACCTCCGCGTCGAAGGGTCCTTCCGATGCCTCGACCGGTTCGAGTCGGGACCCGACCGACGACGGCGGGACACCGCTCGCTACGACTCGCGCAGGCGCACCGGCGGCTATGACGGTGACCACGGCCCCATCGCCTAGGTCACCCGCCAGATCCTCAACGACCTGCTTGGCATCCGCGAGACGCGTCGGCGATCCGTCGGCCGCAGCCATTGAAGCGCTGGTGTCGAGAATGACGACCAGGTGCTTGGCGCTTCTGCGGCCGCTGTCGAAGGACGGACCGGCGAGTGCCAGTGCCACCAGAGCCACCAGGAGAAGTTGGAGGATCAGCGGGATCGAACTGCGCAGCCGCTGCCAGGGACGAGCCGCTGCAACCGGCCGGTTGACTTCTTCCCAGGCCAACGTCGAACTCACCCGCACCTCGACGCGACGTGAGCGCAGGATGTGCAACGCGATGATCGGTATGGCGAGGGTCAGCGCCCACAGCGCCGCCGGGTTGGCGAGCGTCATCGCAACAGTCCGGCTGTTGAGAGTTTGGGGACGACTTCACCCAGTAGGTCCTCGGTTGCCCAACTGACGACGAGCCGTGACCCATGGCGGGCCAACCGCTGTTCGAGTGCCCGACGCGACGCGGCTCGCCTGTTCCGGAACTGGGCGATCAGCTCGGGGCTCAGGTCCACATCGACCCGCTCGCCGCTTTCGACGTCGACCAACTGGACCTCGCCGAGCAGGTCCGGATTCTCGTCGAGTTCTGATGCGACCAGAATCGCCAACAGTTGTGAACGTCGTGCTGCGATCTGGTCGATGGCATCGAGAGCATCCGGTGTGAGGAAGTCCGACACCACGACTACCAGGCCCGGACGTCGGGTCGATGCGTTCAGCTCCCTGCTGCGGGCAAGTAGAGGGGTGTCCCCCTCGGCCTGCCACGAGTCGATGTGGGCAAGGAACGGAGCGAGCGAGGTGCGACTCCGGTAGCGGCGTGGCACACGATCCCGGAGCGAACCCACACTTACGGACTCGTTGCGCAACAACGCCGCGGCGCCAATGGCCGCTGCCACCCGCTTGGCGTGGCGCAGCTTGTCGCCGGTCGCCATTGATGCCGAGGTGTCGACCACCAGCTGCACCCGCAGGTCGACGTCACCCTCATAGAGACGCACTAGAACCTGATCGAGTCGAGCCCACGCCTGGACGTCGATCGTGCGGGGATCATCTCCGGGCTGGTACTCGCGCCATTCGACCACGTCGAGGGAGCGGCCGTGGATGACCGAGCGGTGCGGACCGGCCGCCGATGCTGGAACCTTGCGATCGGGTGTTAGCGCCAACCGTTCGATCCTGGCGATCTCAGCCGGCTCCAACACTCCCGGACCCATGGGCTAGACCGACACCGTGCGGGTCTGGACCGAGGCGAGCAGGTCGTCGATCACCTGCTCGGCGCTCACGTCATCGACTGCTGCCTCGTAACCGAGACCGATTCGATGTCGTAGTGCCCCCGGCGCAACAGAGCGGATGTCGTCGATCGACACCGACGGTCGACCGTCGAGGAGCGCCACTACCTTCGACGCGAGCAGCAGCGCTTGGGCGCCACGGGGACTCGAACCGAACCGCACGTATTGCGAAACCATCGACGGGGCAGCGTCAGATGGATGAGATGCAAGCACCAGATCGACTGCGTAACGAACGGCATGGCTCGGTACCGGCACCGATCGTGTGAGCTCTACCATCGCCGCTATCTGGGCCGCATCGGTCACCTTCTGGGCGGCGCTGCGCTCAGAGCCGGTAGTCCGTTCGACGATCTTCACCAACTCGTCGGCCGAGGGCATGTCGACACGCGACTTGAGCAGGAACCGGTCGAGTTGGGCCTCGGGCAGTGGATAGGTGCCTTCCTGTTCGATCGGATTCTGGGTGGCCAGGACCAGGAACGGCCGCGGCAGGACACGGGTCTCGCCACCGGCGGTGACCTGACGTTCCTGCATTGCCTCCAGCAGCGCTGCCTGGGTCTTGGGAGTTGCACGGTTGATCTCGTCGGCGAGCAGCAGGCTCGTAAAGACCGGGCCCTTGGCGAAGCGAAAGCTCCTACCGCCGTTCTCGTCGGTCACCAGAACCTGGGTGCCGACGATGTCGGCGGGCATCAGGTCGGGTGTGAACTGGATCCGGTTCGAATCCAGACCGGCGACGGCGGCGAGGGTGTTGACCAATTGCGTCTTACCCAGTCCGGGCACGCCCTCGATCAGCAGGTGGCCCTCTGCCAGCAGGCAGATGAGGGCGTCGCGGACGAGGTTCGCCTGACCCACGATCACTTCGCCGATCTCATCCTCGATCGACTTGGCGGTCTGCGAGTACTCGTCGGGGCCGATCATCGATGTACTGACTGTGTTCACGAAGCTCCTGACAGGCGGGCGAAATAGTTGTTGATCAGATTGCGGTGCGAGGACGGCAAACCCGGACGTTGGACCGCTCTGGTGGCTTCATCGGAATAGCGGCGAATGGCCTGACCGAGTGAGGTTCGGGCGGAGCCGACCTTGGTCGAGGTGTCTCCCTTGCCGACGCTCTGTCCTAGGTCTCCGCCCGAGCCGGTCATCGGTCCTTCGCCGGACTGCCGCGCCCGCGGGTCCGGCGCGAAGACGGAACCGTCGCCAGCCGTTTCACCCGTGGCCTCGTGGGAACCCCTTCCGGTGCCCGAGCCGCTGCCGGACCCGGGTTGCCCCTGACCACCCTGTCCCTGTCCGCCGCCGCTGCGCTGCCCCCCGCCGATCGTTCCGGAAGGGTTTCCGCTTTGCCCTTGTCCCTGGCCCTGACCCTGGCCCTGTCCCTGGCCTTGTCCCTGCCCCTGGCCTTGGCCCGGCTGACCTTGGCCCTGCCCCTGGCCTTGCCCCTGAGCCTGGCCTTGCCCCTGACCTTGGCCCTGGCCCTGGCCCTGGCCCTGGCCCTGGCCCTGAGCTTGGCCCTGGCCCTGGCCCTGGCCCTGAGCTTGGCCTGCCGGGTTCTGCGACTTGGCCATCGCGTCAGACAGCGCCGACCTGGCCGCAGCTGCGGCATTTGAAGCCTCAGCGGCGGAACTTCGTTTGGCCACGGCCGACTGTTGTGAACGCTGCGCAGCAGCGGCAGCGCTCAGCGCTTCGGCCGCTCCCGGATCCGCTGATTCGAGAGCATCAGCGGCTTCGGACAGCGCTTCGGCGACTTCTGGCGCACCGACGGCCTGGGTCGCGGCAAGAGCCTTGAGACGTTCGCCCAACTCCCCGCGCTCAGCCGGGCTCATGCTTTCGAGGGCAGCTGCGGCAGCATCCAACTGTGAGGCCGAGTCACCTCCGTCACTTCCGGGAAGCGGCCGCGCCTCGGTCGAGCTATCGAGACCTTCTGTTGCCGCCCGGGCGGACTCAAGTCCTGTCCCCGCCTCCTTGGCCAGCTCTGCCTCGGCCGAGCGGAGGAGACCGACCGCCTGCTCAGGAGTTGCCGACTCGATCTTGGCGGCCAGTTCGGTCAGCTTCTTGGCGGCGTCAGACTCGGGATCAAGCGCATCGACCGCCTCACGAAGGCTTTCTGTCGCGTCCTTCTGAGCCGCCTCGATGCGCTGTGCCCTCTCGCGGGCCGCGTCCTGCGGATTGGGCACGAACGTCAAACCGACGGCCAAAATCGGCGCAAGCACCAACGCGCCCAGCTGCAGCCTCGGCGTCGTCGGCCATTTGGCCGCTAGGCGAGCGTCAGCCGCGCGGGAAACGGCGGTAGCGCGATCTGCGATCCGGGAGCTCAGCGATCCTCGGACCGCAGCACCACCGTCGGCTTCGCCACCCGGTGGTTGGGCGTTACCGAACTCCAGATACGCGCTGAGCGCGTCGTGTGAGGCCAGCCCTTGGTCCGCCACCCGGGCCACGTCCAGATCCGTGTACATCCTCGACCAGCCGAACATTCCCAGACCGGCCAATCCCACTGCAACAACTGTGAACGCAAGTACCTCGGTCGCCGACCAGAGTATGTACCTGGCGAGTACGACCAGCAGCAGTCCGGTGACTGCCGGAACCCAGCCCCAGCGAAGCAGCACCGAGACCGCGCCCATACGGCGCAACCTCCGGCGCACCGCCAGGATCAGTTGTTCCGGTGTCACCTGTCGCGCTCCACCGGAGCCCTGACCTTCATACAGGCGACCGCAAGTGCAACAAAGCTGATGGCAAGACACCAGAACAACGATCCGAACCTGTCCGTCCGGGTGAGAAAGTTCAGATCAAACTCGGTTTTCGAATCGAATACCCACGAGGCGAGCGAAACCGGTGAAAAGCCGGCCAGAAAGCGCAGCGAACTTGTCTCGGCCCTGAAGCCCGGGGTGTTGTTGGCCGCCGAGGCCATGCCGAGTCCCATGATCACGAAGGGGGCGACGGTGATGACTCCGACGCTGAGCAGCGACACGATGATCGCCGGCGCCGGCCGCGACATGATCGAACTGATTGCCAGCGAGATCGCCGCGAACTCGAACGAGATGACGATCATCACAAAGAAGGACATCAGAACTGTTCTGGCCGAGACACCCCCGAGCAGGAACGGAATCACCAGCACGGGGGTGACGCACACCAGCGCCAGCACCAGATATGACAGCGACGAGACGAGCTTTCCGTAGACGATCTGGACCGGGCTCATGGCGGTCAGCTGCAATGGTTGCAGCGTCTGGCTGTGGCGTTCGCCTGCGATACTCGCCCCCACGAACGCCGGCACCAGGACTAGGAGGGTGACGAACAACGTCACTGCGACCGCACCGAACATTCCGGCGCCGATCCGGGGCAGCGAATTGGGGTCGAGACCCTGCTGGATCTCGAACGCGTTGGCGTTCATGACCTGACCGTTGATCCCCGGTCCGTCGACGGCGACCCAATCGTTCGAGCCGCCGACCAGGGCCACGCTACTGGCATAGACGCCCACCACGGCCAATCCGGGTAGCAGCACCACGAGGGGGATTCCCCAGGCAGCGCTCGCCGAGCGGAACCGCCGCAGAAACTCGAGCTTGATCAACGGATTGGCCATCAGTTGGTCCTTCCATCGGTCAGGCGCATGAACCGGTCCTCAAGTCGGGTGATCTCCACACCCGCGGACAGCACAGGCCGTCCGCCCACAACCAGACTGCGGATCAGTTCGACCTGCTCTTCGTCACTCTCGACCAGATGGTCTTCTACCTGGCCGTCGATGAACGTGACCCTGACGACCCGGGTGGCCGTGTCTTTCAGATTCTCGGCACCAGCGAGCGAGCCCTGCTCGAGGACCACCACGTCGGTACACATCTCTTCGAGCTCGGCCAGGATGTGGGAGCTGATCAGCACGGTCACACCGAGCGAGTTCAGATGCGAAACGATGTCGCGCAGCTCTATGCGGGCCCGGGGATCCAGACCGCTCGCGGGCTCATCGAGGACCAGCAGCCGAGGCTCGTGCACCAGCCCCCGCGCAAGTCCTATTCGCTGCTTCATGCCTCTAGAGAGCGTGTTGATGTCGGCGTCGCGTTTGCCGGTCAGGTCAACAAGTTCGAGCAGCCCCTCAACCAATCCATCCCGCTTCTCGCGCTCGACCCTGTAGGCGTCGGCGAAGAAGAGCAGGTACTCCTTGACGCTGAGGCCTGAGTAGGTGCCGAGCACGTCCGGCACATAGCCGATCAGTTTGCGTATCTCGGCGGTCCTGTCGATCGGAACTCCGAACACCTCGACCTGACCGGTGCTGGCCGTGATGAGCGTCGCGATGATCGACATGAGCGTCGACTTGCCGGCTCCGTTGGGACCGATGAGTCCGCACACCGAACCGTTGGGCACCTCGAGCGAAACGTCGTTGAGGGCAACCTTGTTGCCGTAGAACTTGGAAACGTTCTGGGTCCAGACGGCCGGACTGGTCGTTGCGGAATCCACTGTCGATTGGGTTTCTGCCCGGTCTGCCACTTCCGAACTCATGGTCTACCTCCACAGAGGAACAGCATCGACGGTGGTGTCGCAACCATCCTCCCGGCGAGTCGCATGTGGAGACGCCCACCGGCCGGGACTGCAGGAATCATCCAGTCCTGCATCTGATGACCGTCAGCCTCGAAGCCGACCACGCGGGGATCTATATAGGGATCTCCGACCTTCTCAAGGTGAGTCCAAGCCATGCCGTTCCAAACCTCCAGATTGGGCGCACTTGTCGACATCCCACAGGCCTGGACGGGCCGACCTCGCTGGGAGGTCAACCGCACATACTCGGTCGGCTGGATCGGCAACCCGCCGCCGCCCTCACCGCCCTCACCGATCGGTCCGGGGGCGATGGTGGTTGTGGTAAAAAACTGATTTCCAAGACCGTCCGGAGGCATCCCGTCCGGGGGGCCCATCCCCGCCTGGTCGGAGAACATCTGTCGCTGTGTCGCTGTGATTCCACCGACTTCGTCAATGCGTAGCGCAGCTGTTCCGTCCTTGGACTCCATCGGTTGGACCGGGACCAGAGCCCGGACCGATACCACCGCATCGCCCCTGATCCCGCCCGCCTTCACAGACGACGCCATGAGTCCCGAGATCTGGATGAGCCCTCGCGATTGAGTTGGTTCCAGACCTGGAATTGGGCTGTTGGTGGCCAATGCCATACCTAGACCCGCGGCTGCGGGGTTGGCGAACACCTGGTTGAGGACATTGATCTCGGCGCTCATCTCGAAGGGAAGCGTCTCGCTCTTGCCGGGCTGCACGGATGTGAACTGACGAACCCTGCCATTACCGGTGATCGAAACGTTCTGTAGAACCGCGTCGGACCGGTTCGTGACGGTCACGCTGGCCTTGCCGTCATCCTGGGCGACTGCACTGACCTCGATTGCCGGTCCTTCGTCGAAGTCGACCCCGCCCACAGCCACCGACCCGAACGAGTTACGGGGCAGATCCAGCCGGACCGTCTGGGTCGACCCGGAGCTTGAGACCGAAGCAGCGGGTACAGCTGCAATCAGATGACCACCCCCTTGCAGCTCAAGTGTTGTGGACTTCTTGAGACCGGTGAACACCGTGCCGACACCGGACCACGGATTCGAGTCAACGTCGGCGACTGTCCTGATCTTTGCGCCGGTGAAGACGCCTTGGCCGGCCACGAGCAACAGGGTTGCCACAGCCAGCGACAAGCCCGGTGCGATTCCCCAGATGAGGCGACGCCGTTTTCTTGTCCGAAGTAGGAACCAGGCGATGGGCCCGGCGAGGAGGGCACTGCCGAATACCGCCAGTGCGACCACCCAGGTCGGAATGAAGCCGACCGCTACGAGTCCGCCGTTGTCCAGCATCATCGATCTGACGAAACCCTGATCCATTCCGCCGTTCGTGTTCGAACGCACCGGTGCGGGCTCCAGGATTGCGGACCAGGAGCCCTTTTGCGCAGCCCCGGAGGTGAACCTCACCCAGCCGGAGCCGATCGGGGTCGCCGCACCGGTCGATGGCTGGTCGATCACCGGCAGCTGGACCCGGGGTTCGACATCTAGGGCCAGGTCCCCACCCGCCCACACCCATTGACGGAGTTCGTCCCGCGTCTGATCGTCCAGCTTGTCCAGGTCCGCTGCCCCTAGAACGACACCGGACATGGAGCGCAACGCTCCCGGACGAGCGAGGACCTCATCGGTGAGGGCGACCAGAGATGCCTGCTGGATGCCACCGATCGTCGGGCTCTTCGCAGGGACGCCCTTGGCGAATAGTTCGGGGCCGATTCCGACCACGGTCCGGGAGGGGTCCGGCGGGAACGAGAGGCTTCGATTGGCCAGGTTGGTTCCTCGGGAGTTCCTGATCGAAATATCGGCCCACGGGGTCACACCCAGCACTACGTCGACGACGGTCGGGGCGTCGGCGCCGAGTTCGACAGTCTGTGACTCGTCGCCCGACTGGGTTGAGATGTCCAGCTTGACAGTCCGGGCCCGTCTGGAGGTGATTGTGACGCGTACGGGAAGCGGGACTCCGGCACTGACAACACCGGCAAGTCCAGCCTCGATGGTCATCTCGATGTCACGGGTGCCGGCCTGGGCTGTCTCAGAACCGGTCGGTTCGGCGGACCCGGCAGAGGCGGCGGAGCCGGTCGCGGATGCCGGAGCGGACAGCAGCCCCGCCAGGAGGACCGAGATGCCCAGGACCATCGCCGCGATTCGGGCGAAACGACTCATGCTGGCTCGGCCACGTCCCGAAATTGGTTCGTGATCAGACACCATTGCCCTCCAGGATGAAACGGCAGACTAGCAACCTGGTGGACACTCGCCGCAGCGAAAGTGCACACATCTCCATGCCTTTGTCGCACCCGGGCTTCACCCCTCAGAGCAGAGCAGCGCGCAATTCTTCGGGGGTGCGGCGGGACAGAAGTCCCGGCGCTATATCGAAGAGCGTGCGGGCACCGACTTCTCCGCGGACACTCAGGCGATGGACCGCCCGGGCGTATGCGACCAGGACGCTCGCGGTGAATCCGGGGTTGCTGTCAAGATCGAGATTGAACTCGACGGTTTGATCCGCACCGTCGCCGGTGGCGCCGCTGCGGATGACGAAGCCGCCGTGGGGCATTCCCACATGGTCCCTGGCCAGGTCCTCGGCGCTTATGAAGTGGACCTTCGTGTCGTAATCGGCGAAGTAGTTCGGCATCGTCACAATCTCGTTCTTGACGACGCCAGCGTCGGCGCCGTCTTCGAGAACCACGTAACACTCGCGTGTGTGCATCTCGCGGGTCTCAAGCTCGGGTCGATCCCCCGACCTTGCTCGTTCGATCGCCGCTTCGGACGGAAGCGTGTACTGCACCGCGTCCGCGACACCCGGGACACGGCGGAGGGCGTCCGAGTGTCCTTGGCTGAGCCCCTTGCCCCAGAAGGTGTAGGTGGACCCGTCGGGGATCAACGCCTCCCCCAGCAGCCGTTGCAGTGAGAACATCCCCGGATCCCAACCGACCGAGATGAGCCCGATGTGGCCCCCGGCTCTGGCCGGCCCGTCGACGGACTCGAAATATCCTGGAATGGCAGCGTGTGTGTCAAAGCTGTCGACGGTGTTGAACATCCTCACCAGCCGAGGGCCCTGCTCCGGAAGGTCGGACTTGGATCCACCGCACAGCACCATCACGTCGACCTTGTCGGCGAAGCGCTCCACATCGTCGAGGCTGCAAACGGTGACTCCTTCACCCACCGGTGCAACGTCGGCCGGATCCCTGCGAGTGAAGATTCCCACCAGCTCCATGTCGTCGTTCTGGGAGATGGAATGCTCGACACCTCGGCCGAGATTTCCGTATCCGACGATTCCGACCCTGATCCGGCCAATTCTGATGCGCTTGCTCTCACTGGTCACCGTGACAGTCTGGCCCAGCACCTTCGTTGACCCGACCGACCCAGCGATCGTTGCACCGGCCTCCATCCTCCGTATGATCGATCTTGATGACCACCACCCACGGGGTCGACCAAGCACCGATCTCTTCCTACGGAATCATTGGCGACACAAGGACTGCCGCTCTCGTCGGTGAACACGGGTCGGTCGACTGGATGTGCCTCCCGCATTTCGATGGCGAGCCCGTATTTGCGCGACTGATCGCGGGTCCCCATGGCGGCCATTTCACCTTTGGACTGGCGTCGCCCGCAGACGTTCTAACCCGGGAATACGACCGCGGGACCTGCCTGCTCCGCACGACCTGGCAGGTCGGTCCGGCCAAGGTCACCTTGACCGAGGGGATGATCGCCGAGGTGAAGGGGAAGCTTCTGCCGACCTCATGCATGGTCCGTCGCATCGAAGCCCACGACAGCGACGCACGCGTGTCGCTGTGCCTGGACCCCCGGTTCGGAGATGACCGCCACCCTCCCGGAACGGTCCGGGACCGGGGGGCGCTGGTCTGCGCCGACGACGGAATCGCCCTGGGCCTGACCTGCGACAGGGACATCGAAATTCACCCGGGAGTGCCGGTCGAATTCAACCTCGCCGCAGGTTCCGCAGTCACCGTGGCGCTCTCGATCGGTTTCCGCGAGCCGTTGACGTTCGTCGACCCCCGCCAGGCCTGGGATGCCCTCATGGCCGACTGTGAAGTCTGGCGGAAATGGACTGCCGGCATCGCGTACGAAGGGCCCTTCAGCGACGCCGTGGAGCGGAGCATTATCACGCTCCGGATGCTCACCTACTCACCGTCGGGCGCTCCGGTGGCAGCCCTCACAACGTCTTTGCCCGAACACATAGGGGGTGGCCGCAACTGGGACTACCGCTTCGCATGGCCCCGCGATGCCAGCATCGGCATCGGGGCCTTCCTGGGCGTAGGACTCCACGAGCAGGCAGGAGCGTTCATGTACTGGCTCCTCCACGCCAGTCGACTCGACCGCCCCATGTTGAAACCGCTACTCACCCTCCATGGGAGACGTGTGCCCGAGGAACGCGAGGTCGACTGGCCAGGTTGGCGGGAAAGCCGACCGGTCCGCTTCGGCAACGGCGCGCGCGACCAGCATCAGCTCGACAGCTATGGATGGGTCCTCGACGCCATGTGGCTATTCGTGCGGGCGGGGCACCGTCTCTACGACGAGACCTGGCGCGCGGCGTCCGACATGGCCGACATGGTGGCAAGGCGCTGGCGTGAACCCGACGCCGGGGTGTGGGAATTGCGCGACGGCGAGTCCCAACGGGTCCATTCCAAAATGATGGCCTGGTTGACTCTCGACCGTGCAATTTTGATCGCCGAGTCACATCGGGTGTCGCAGCGACGGCTCCTTCACTGGCGATCCGAGCGGAACGCAATCGCCGCCGATGTAAGGGAGAACGGGTTCGACGAAACCCGGTGCACCTACGTGGGCGCCTACGGCCGCGACGAGTTGGACGCAGCGGTTCTGGTGTTACCGCTGTTGGGGATCGACCCACCGGACTCGCCAAGGGTGAGGGGGACGGTGCAGGCCATCCGCAAGGAATTGTCGGCCGGAGGACCACTTCTCTACCGGTACCGGGCGGAAGACGGCCTGGCCGGTGACGAAGGGGCATTCCTACCTTGTTCATTCTGGGCGGTTCAGGCTCTTGCCAAGATCGGCGACCTGGCAGAGGCGATCGAACTGTTCGAGGAGTTGCTGGCGCTTGCCGGCCCCCTTGGCCTGTTCGCCGAGGAAGTCGAGCCGATCAGCGGCGAACAGATCGGCAACTATCCCCAGGCCTTCACCCACGCCACCCTGATCCAGGCGGCCCTGGCCATTCGCGATGCCCAAGCCATTGCAGGATCTAGCTGATCACGTCGGATTGATCAACATACCCAGCGCCACGCCGAACGCTATATGGGCGACCATGGCGACCAACGGTGACTCGGGCCCGTAGTTGAGCGCCATGAGCCCTGGCGGCTCGAGCCCGGCGGTGGCTGAGAGTCCCGCACGATCGGTCGCCATTCGGGGGTGGACCCCGGCGAGCAGTGGCACGATCACGAGCAGCGCGATGGCTCCGTGGACAGTTCCGAGGAGCCCGCCCTGCCACCATGTGGCCCTACCCCAGCGAGCAAACATCGCGGTGTACCCGAGGGCGAAAACCTGGCCATTGACCATGTGCATGAGGAAGCCGGCGACCCTGGCTCGGTCCGGGTCCGGGACGACGATGGTCCCCAGGAGTAGCGGCAGGTCCAAACGGGTTAGACCGGTGACTTGGGCTGCAACCATCGAAGCGGTGAGCGCGCCGGTCGCCACCAGCCCGAACAACGCCCAGCCCCACCAGTCCATAGGGGAATCCGCCTTTCCGCAGTTGCCACGACCGATCAGGTCGGCCCAATCGAACCTACCCCTGAGCTGCCGGCCCTAGCAGCATGACAGGGCAGGCGGTGCTCCGGGCAGGCCGATTCAGCGCGACTTCGGGCTCTGGACGCCGTGACGGTGATGGGTATGGAGTGACAGGAACTGCTCTGGATGGTCGTGGGTGATCCCGGGGCCGTTCAACCATTTCTCAGACTCCTGCCGGGCCCGCTTGATGAGTTCCTTCGAGTGTCGAAAATCAGTCGATGAAACCGAGAGTGGACAAAGCGGCGGAATCACCTTCATGTCGACCTGGTCGCCGAGCGTTGCGACCTCAAGGATCAGCCGCTGTTCGATCAACAACGTCAGTGCGTGCATTGCGCTGGCCAGCGGATTCGAGGGCGGCTCATCGAGCGCACAGGTGTAACCGGTGGGAAGAACGTAGATCGCGTCCGCTCCGAGCTTGACCGCCAACGAGACAGACGAGTTGTCCGCCACTCCTCCGTCCATCAGGTCTTTGCCATCGATGCGCACCGACGGGTAGATGGCAGGAATGGCAGTGCTGGCAAGGATCGCACGGGAGGCCTTTCCCGAGGACAGGTCCACCTCGGATCCGCTTGCCACGTCGGTTGTGACGACGTGCAGCGGGATCTTGGCATCTTCGAGTCGATCGAACGGTAGGTGGTGTTCGATCAGCTTTCGCAGACCACTGTTGGTGAAGATGGACGGTGCCCTTCCCAACGCTGCTTCCGCCAGCCTTGCCGGATCAAATGGAAAGACATCGTGTCGGTGCAGCCCTGTCCACAGCCTCTTCAAGTTGTCGAGTGCGTCCGGCTCGACTCCATGTCCGGCAATGTAGGCGGCGTTCAGCGCACCGACCGACGTCCCGATCAGAAGGTCGGGCCTTATGCCCATCTCGGTCATTGCCTGGAGCATCCCCACCTGGACGGCACCGAGACTTCCCCCGCCAGACAGTACGTACGCCACAGTCAAAACGATCCTCGATTCTCCGGGCCTTGGCCTGTGGACCACTTACCCCGAACGACCCGGCCTGCTGATCACGGCGAACCTATGCTCCGAACGTGAGCACCTGGGACGCGAGCATCTGGGACGCGAGCATCGGGGACGCGGGCGACGGCCAAGCCAGCCACGGCCAAGCCGGCGACGGCATTGTGGAGTTCCCCGACGGTCGGCTGATTCGCGGTCGGGGGCTGCGGAGGCCAGTGCCCGGCGCACTCCAACCTCAGTTCGGCATCTATCTACTGGGCCGGGAACCTGCTCCGTTCGAATGGGAGAGTCGCTGGATCCCCTGGCCAGACTTTCGACTTCCTCGCGACACCCAGAATGCACTCGAAATCCTGCGGGATGGCTATGCCCGTGCTGCTTCACAACGCGTCGAGATCGCCTGCGGTGGTGGTGTCGGCCGGACTGGAACCGCGCTCGCCGCGCTCGCGGTGATCGCCGGAGTTCCGTCAGATGAGGCAGTCACCTGGGCGCGGTCCCACTATCGAACCAGGGCCGTGGAAACTCCATGGCAACGTCGATGGATCCGGACAATCCGTCCGTGAGCAATCCGTCCGTGAGCAGTTCGTCGGTGACCGAATCTTCCGTGACGGAATCTGGGGTACGTGCGCGCTTGGGAATCCCGGCCGACGCCGCAACGGTGCTGGTGATCGCGGAGTCGACCCACTGGGACCCCAACTGGCTTCTCACTTCAGAGGAGTACTACCGGCTCACGGTGCGCCGAACCTTGGACCGTGTGATCGAAGCATTGCTCGCTGAACCGAAACGGGTGTTCAGCCTGGAATGCATCTTCTTCGTGGAGCGCTACTGGCGGGACCATCCTGGTCACAGAGAGCTGTTCAGACAGCTAGTGAACGAGGGTCGGATCCGTTTCAGCGGTTCGGGGGTGACCACGCCTGACACGCTCATTCCAGAGGACGAACTGCTGATCCGGGACCTGTTGTTGGGCCAGGAATGGCTGCGCACCAATGGGATGAAACCCGAGCCGCGCTTGTTGTACCTGCCGGACAGTTTCGGCCATTCGCCGGGGCTGCCATCGCTACTTCGAGCCTCGGGGTTTACCTACGCCGCGGTCACGAGAATCGATGGGATGAGGTTTCCCGGAGCCGACATGGAACCGGCCCGGAACTTCCCCCGGCCCGGAAGCAGCGCAGAGCATCTAATCGCCTCCGGTACATCTGATTTTGTGTGGAGGAGCGGCGACGGTAGCGAGGTCCTAACCCATTGGATGTCGCATGGTTACGGCCACGGCGACATGATCGGCAGCGGTGGTCTGAGCAGGTTCATGGGACTGCCATTTGCCTGGCCGGACCGCCGAGCACGCCATGTCGACCGTCGGGTCGCCGAGTACCTCGAAGATCTCGGGCGCATGTCACCTACTCCCTACCGCCTGCTCAACATCGGGTTCGATTTCGTGCGCCCGATCCCACGGATTGTCGAACTGATCGACGCGTGGAACGCCCGTCATCACGAACAGACCGGTGTGTGGCTAGTGAACGCGACGACCGAGGACTATCTGGATCTGGTTTCGTTCCATTCGTCATCACTACCGACCATCGACTTCGACCCCAACCCGTACTGGTCCGGCTTCTACTCGAGCAGACCCGCTATCAAGTCGACCGCCCGGGACCTGGGGCGAAGGCTCATCGCAGGAGACGCGGAGCGTGTCATAGAAGCATGCAATGGGACCAGTACCTTCGCCGGCCTCGACCGCGACGACACCTTGAGCAGGTCGGCCTGGTGGTCGGCCGTCGTATCGAACCACCACGATTTCATAACCGGAACCGCACCAGACCGAGTCGCCCGTGGCGAACAGGCCCAGATCCTGCATCAGGCCATCGCCGACTCCCCTTGGCCCAGCAGGCGTGCGCCGACCGACCCGCTCGGCGACGTTGCAGGTGAGGCTCCACCGGACAGGGAGCCAGTAGGGACCTCGGCCCGACTCCGAGCGGGATTGGTCGTGCTGGACGCGACGTGGGGAACCGCAGTGTTCGACCCGCAACGCGGAGGCACACTCACCAGCCTGGTCGCCGATGGGGTCGAGCAGATCTTGAGTCCCAGCTTCGCGCTGCGCAGCTACACCGACAGCGGTGGACTCTGGCGAATGGGACAGGAGCTTCACGGCGGCACGTGGCGACTCTCCGACGACAGCTCCCGCCATCGGGCGTCGGTGACCGTCAAGCGACACGGCGACATCGCGACCATGAAGGTCCGTCCCGTTATTGAGGGCCGGCCGGTAGCCGTCGAGATCTCGGTCGACCTGCGTGACCCCGACGGGCCGACGTTCATGGTTCGCACCGCAATCAATGCCGTCCGGCGACGGACGGTGACGCTGGCCGTCACCCAGCAGGTCCGGCAGTCCCCACCAAGCCGGATCCTGATGCATCAGCCCGGCACGATGGTCGATCGGCCGATCAAACGGTTCTACGAGCCGACCTTCTGGCCACTGCACTCCTTTGCGGCCACCGGCACTGGCCACGAAGCGATCCCCCGCCGTCTGGTCCTCGCAACTGCGACGCCAACCGGTTTGCATCAAGGCCGCGACGGAACCGTCGAGGTGGTTGTCGCCCGAACGGCGGTCAAGGAGATCGCCTTCGGAGTGGTACCCGTCATGGCACCTGCCTGGGGTCTTCGGTGGGGTGAGCAGTCTTCATTGCTGGCATTCCGCTGGACCTACGACGAAGAGCGCTCGGTGGTCCGGAGGGGCCGAATCCTCTGGAGCCTCGTTGACGCTGCAGCGGGTCGACACCGACCTCCGCTCACGATCGAGATTGTTGACACAGCAGAGGCTGATGACGACCCAGCTCGCTTGGACGAGGTTGAGATCCTCGCGGTCAAGCCCGCCGATCGGGGCCCGGGAATCATCGTCCGCGTTAGGGACTGGGGAGCTATCGCGATCGAAGGCCGGCCCGAGTCCCAGTCCGGCTCTCGACCCGGCGGGTGGCCGATAACCCTGCGACTTACAGATTCGCTGGTCGGTGAAATTGTTTCTGCCTCGCTCGTCGACGGCCGGGAACGTGATTTGGCCCCGCTGGAACACGATCCGAGAGGCCTACGATTCACACCGACGGGCCATCTGAGTTCGATTCGTCTGGAACTCAGTTCAGGCGATGTACACAGTTCCTCGGGCCCACCCACGTAGTCTCCACTTCTGGAACGCGACCGGAGTCGTCGCGACACGAGGAATTGGAGACCCAATAGTGGCAACCGGAGGTGGGACCAAAGCGGTCGTCACAGCACTCGCCGCCAATATCGGAATTGCCGTGGCGAAGTTCATCGGATTCGCGTTGACCGGTTCGAGTTCGATGCTCGCCGAGTCGATCCACTCGGCCGCGGACAGTTCGAACCAGGGACTTCTGCTCTTCGGAGCCAACCGTTCGCACCGCAAGGCCTCGGAGGTCCACCAGTTCGGCTACGGCCGCACCCGCTACGTGGCTGGCTTCGTGGTCTCGATCGTGTTGTTCAGCCTCGGCGGTCTGTTCGCCCTGTATGAGGCGTGGCACAAGTTCGGCCATCCCGAACCCATCGAGTCGTGGAAGTGGGTTCCGATCACGGTTCTGCTCGCTGCGCTGGTCATGGAGAGCTTCGCCCTTAGGACCGCACTGCACGAGGCCGAACAGGCCCGCGGGAAGCTGTCGCTGCTCGAGTTCGTCCACATTTCCCGATCACCGGAGCTCCCTGTGATCGTGATGGAGGATTCGGCGGCAATTGTCGGCCTGCTGTTCGGCCTCTTCGGAGTCAGCATGACCATCATCACCCACAACGGACGCTGGGACGCCGTGGGCTCGGCGGCGATCGGTGTCCTGCTGGTAGCTGTCGCGGTCTTTCTGGCCCGCGAGATGATTTCGATGCTGATCGGCGAGTCGGCGCTACCGGAGCATCAGGATGCGATCGAGGCCGCGATGCTCGGCGAGGGTGTCGAGCGCGTCATCCACATGCGCACGCTCCACCTGGGTCCCGACGAGGTTCTCGTCGCTGCGAAGCTCGCCGTAACGGCAACCGACTCGGCGGAACAGATCGCCAATGCGATCAACGCGGCTGAAGCCCGGGTCAGGGCGGCGGTCCCCTTGAAACTTCGGATCTATCTCGAGCCCGACCTGTTCAGCGACCAGCACACCCCGACCCACGAGCAGTAACCCACGATCACAAGGATGGAATGACAATGCCGATCCCCGGACTTTATGAGCCCAGCCCTTGGGAACCGATCGCAGATCAGGTTGCCCTCTACGAGCGGTCCCGCGGGACCGAGGGAACCGAACTCGAAGGGGCACCCTGCGTGATTCTGTGGACCACCGGCCGCAAGACCGGCAAGGTTCGCAAGACGCCCCTTATGAAGGTCCGCGAGGGAGACAGCTATGCCGTCATCGCATCGATGGGTGGCGCACCTGACCATCCGGTCTGGTACCACAACGTCGTCGCCAACAAGATCGTCACTCTCCAAGACGGGGCGAATGTCGGAGACTACGAAGCCCATGTGGCCGAGGGCGACGAGCGTGACCGCTGGTGGGGCATCGCCAACGAGGTTTGGCCGTCCTATGACGAGTACCAGGCCAACACCGAGCGTGTGATTCCGGTGATTGTGCTGAATCCGGTCGCCTGAGGCGTCTTCGGGTCTCGGCCCGATCTTGGAAATGCGAGGCGGATCCTGCCGATGATCCGCTTAGCCTGTAGGTATGAGGACCTGGTTCACCTCTGACCTGCACTTCGGCCACAAGAACATCATCGGCTACTGCGCGCGTCCCTTCAGCACCGTCGAGGGAATGAATAGCGAGCTGATCCGACGGTGGAACGACACGGTCGCCGATGAGGACACGGTGTGGGTTCTCGGAGACTTCGCCCTCGGGACAATCGACGTGACACTCACATTCACCTCCAGCCTGCGCGGCCACAAGATCCTGCTCGCCGGCAATCACGACCGCTGCTGGAGCGGACGGGATTCCAAGGATGATGGATCCGTCGAGGTGTGGACCGAGCGATACCTCGAGGCCGGATTCGACGAGATCCGCCAAGGCGAGCAGTCCATCACCGTCGCCGGCCAACAGGTTCTCCTGTGCCACTTCCCCTACGAAGGGGACAGCCACGATCGGGACCGCCACCTGAGCCACCGTCCCGTCGACCGCGGCGGATGGCTGCTTCACGGGCATGTACACGAGCGGTGGCGACAACGCGGGCGGATGATCAACGTCGGTGTCGATGTCAACGACTTCCGTCCCGTGTGCATCGACGAGATAGCCGGGATGGTCGCATCCGGTCCGGTACCGGATGTGTTTGCAGCCAAGTCGACCGTAACCTTGTAGCAGGGGAACTTGTAGACCGTGACCTTGCCGACCGTGACCATGTAGACACTGTCGGCATGGACATCCCCGAGGCGCTAACTGCACCGGATCCGCTTGCCAGGGCTGCGGCGTCGGTGATTCAAGGTCGCACCCGGATCACAGTTCTCACCGAACGGCTGCTCCGAATCGAATACGCGGTCGACGGAGAGTTCGAAGACCGGGAGTCGCTCGCCATCTCGAATCGTCGGTTCGCTCCCGTCGAATTCCGGGCAGACAGTGCCGACACCCGGCTGATCATCACAACGGCAGAGGTCGAACTCGTCATTGCCGACACGAACAAGACCTTCTCCAAGTCGAACGTGACGGCGCGGGTCGGGCGCGGTCGAAGTGCTGTCGAGTGGCATTACGGAGCCAAGGATCCCAAGAACCTGGGCGGCACCCGACGCACACTCGACGGCTGGCGCGGAAGCCGATCGCAGGACTTCCTCGACGTCGACGAGACCGGAATGATCATCTTCGACGACTGGAAGGACGAACATCTGGACCCGGGTCTGTTGTCGCGCAATGGCTGGAGCGTCTTTGACGACACGGGAACCCCGGTTCTCGATCCGGGGACGACCGGGGCGACCGCGACGACCGGGGCGCACCAATCCTGGCCCACCACACGACCGGACGGTCGGCGCAATGACCTGTACCTGTTCGCCTACGGCGACGACCACAAGTCGGCTCTGCGGGATGCCGCCCAACTGTTCGGCCCCCAGCCGCTGCCGCCACGTTTCGCGTTCGGCTACTGGTACAGCCGCTACTACGCGTACACCGACCGCGAGCTGCTCGACATCGTCGACCAGTTCGACCAGATGGACATTCCGGTCGATGTCGTCGTGGTGGACATGGACTGGCACAAGGCCGGCTGGACCGGATACTCGTGGGATCGCCGCTACTTCCCCGACCCTGTCGACACGCTTGCGAGGCTGCACGACAAGGGGCTTCACGTCACGCTCAACGTCCACCCATCGGACGGTGTCGCCCGACACGAGGATGCTTTCCCGGCGATGTGCGCTGAGCTCGATCTTGACGAGAGCAAGACCGCGGCGATCCCCTTCGATGTGACCGACCGGGAGTTCATGGCCGCCTACTTCAAGCACCTCCACCACCCGGAGGAGGACCAGGGTGTCGACTTCTGGTGGATGGACTGGCAACAGGGTGAGCACTCGGCAATCCCGGGGCTCGATCCGTTGCCTTGGTTGAACCAGCTCCACTGGGATGACCAGGCGGCTCGGCACCGCAAACGTCGACCGCTGGTGTTCAGCCGCTGGGGTGGACTCGGCGGTGGGCGCTATCCCATCGGGTTCTCGGGCGACACATGGTCGGTCTGGGAATCACTGGCCTACCAGCCCGAGTTCACTTCGACCGCAGCGAATGTCCTCTACGGCTACTGGAGCCACGACATCGGCGGCCACTACGGGCCGATCACCACACCCGAGCTCTACACGCGTTGGCTGCAGTTCGGTACCTACTCACCGATACTGCGCACCCACGCAACCAAGCATCCGGACCAGGAGCGTCGCTTCTGGGAGTTCGGTGACGCCTACCGCTCGGCGATGACCCAGGCGGTCCGTCGTCGCTACGAACTGGTGCCGTACATCTACACCGAGTGTCGCCGAGGTGTCGCCAGCGGACTGTCGCTGGTTCGCCCGATGTACCACGAGCACCCCAATGCCGACGCCGCCTATGAGGCGAAGAAGCAGTACTACTTCGGCGAGGACTACATCGTTGCTCCGGTCCTTGCTCCTGTCGGCGAAGACATGATGGCCCCCGTCCGGGTCTGGCTACCCAAGGGGCGCTACTACGACACCGCCCACGGCGCGCCGGTCAATGTCCGGTCCGGTGTGGGCGAGTGGATCGAGCGCCGCTACTTCCTGGACGAGATCCCGGTGTTCGCGCTTGCGGGAACTGTCATTCCCGGCCTGAAGGGTGCCAGTCGGCTCGGTGGACCGAGCTACGAAAATCTGATCATCTCCGCGTATCCGGGTGGGGACGGGGACTATGACCTCTACGAGGACGACGGCTCATCACAGGGTTATGTGGAGGGCGATTCGGTGACGATCCCGTTGAGTCAACGGGTGTCGACGGAGGCTCGCACCGTCCGGATCGGACCCGCCGAGGGTCGCTATCGGGGTTGGATCTCGAAGAAGCCTGTCGAGGTCCGTATCGTCCACGAGGTTCCTCCCGCCGAGGTGAGGGTTAACGGAGTCGACATCGTGATGGCCACGTCCTCGGACGGTCGGGGCAAGTCGGGCGACTACTGGTACTACGACACCGCTTCCGCTTCGGTCGTCGCCTGCTTGGGGCGGGTCGACCTGCGCAAGTCGACGACCGTCACCGCACATCGTGACGCGACGCTGCCCAGGAACGCGGCCAGATTGCTCGACGGCTTCCCGGGGCTTGCCCGCCGACTCGACGCCATGGCGCAACGCGCCGGGCAGGCGTCGGCCTCACATGAGCTACACGTCGAGGAAAGACTGGCGGTCGACCTGGCCCAGGCAGCCAATCGCGTGACCCGGGATCCATCGACTCTCGTCGACGAGTTGCGTCGGGTGCGAAGAGAGTTGCCACGTCTCGACGACATCTTCCATGACTGGAAGATCGCCTGGCACAGCGCCCTGCGCTTCCCGTTCTCGAACCAGGAGGCGGAGTCGGTCGCAATGCTCGAAGAGGCCCGCCGCATTCTTGCAACAACTGAGGACCAGTTCGGCTGAGGGGTCTGTCTGGCAGCGCTGCGGGAATAGATGACATGTCATCGATGTTTCTTCTTTATCGGTTCTCAACGGACCAGATCAGAATGCAGAGGAGACGGTCATGACCAAGAGATTCGAACTCGGACTCGACACGTTCGGCGATGTAACCGTCGACGCCGACGGTCGCGCGATCAGCCAGGCGGAGGTACTGCGGAATGTCGTCGAAGAAGGTGTTCTCGCCGATCAGGTCGACCTCGACTTCTTCGGCGTGGGTGAACACCACCGCTCCGACTTCGCGGTCTCTGCGCCCGAGGTTGTCCTTGCCGGTATCGCCGGCCGGACCGAGAAGATCCATCTGGGATCGGCAGTGACGGTATTGAGCTCCGATGACCCGGTGCGCGTATATCAGCGCTTCGCGACGTTGGATGGAATCTCCGGCGGTCGCGCCGAGGTCATCCTCGGACGTGGTTCGTTCACCGAATCATTCCCCCTCTTCGGCTTGGAGTTGAGCGACTACGAAGAGTTGTTCGACGAGAAGCTCGACCTGTTCGCACACCTTCTACACAACGAGGCAGTGACGTGGTCCGGAAACACCCGCTCATCGCTGGTCGACCAGGTCGTCTACCCCACTACCGAGGCAGGTGTCCTGAAGACCTGGGTTGGGGTGGGCGGCAGCCCGGAATCGGTGGTACGAGCCGCGCGATACGGACTGCCACTCATGTTGGCCATCATCGGCGGGGAGCCGAGCCGCTTCAAGCCACTGGTTGAACTCTATGGCCGCGCACTGGAGCACTACGGACATGAACCCCAGCCGATCGGTGTCCACTCCCCCGGCTTCGTCGCTCGAACCGACGGAGAGGCCCGGGACCAGATGTGGCCCCACTACGCCGCCATGCAGGCACGCATCGGACGCGATCGCGGTTGGAGCCCGATGACAAGAGCACAGTTCGACATGGGAGCCGACCCCGACGGCGCAATATTCGTCGGGTCCCCGGAAACCGTGGCCAAGAAGATCGTCCGGATCGCCGACGAACTGGGCGTCAGTCGCTTCGACCTCAAGTACAGCCATGGGACCCTGCCCCACGATCTGATGATGACCGGCATCGAGCTCTACGGGAGTGAGGTTGCGCCGCAGGTCCGCAGCGAGGTCGCTCAACGGGCGGAGCAGCTCACGCCGGCCTAAGGGCGGCAGGGCGGAGATCGGGAGCAAGGACAGGGAGCGGCGAGCCAGCAGCTAGGTTATACTACTGGGTATGACTCACCGTGTCGGGCCCAAGGGTCAAGTTGTCATCCCAAAGGCGCTGCGAGACGAGCTCGGGATCGAGCCGGGCGACGAGGTCAGCTTCTGGCGGCACGATGATCATGTCGCGGTTCGCTCGGCGAACCACCGCCGTCCCCTCCGGGGCCGCTTCGAAGGATCGCCCCTGGTAGATGTCCTGACTGCGGAACGCGAAGCCGATCGCCGCCGAGAAGCTGCACAATGACCGTCGTCCTCGATTCCTGGGCCGTACTCAGGTACCTCGAGAACTCCGATCCGGCAGCGACCCTGGTCGCTGATCTGCTCGATGACGACCGGCCCCTGATGTCCTGGATCAACCTGGGAGAAGTGCACTACATCCTCCGCCGAGCGCACGGTGAGGACGACGCTATTGAGACCGTTCGCGACCTTCGCGACGTGATCGACGTCCGCCTCCCAGACGAGCGCCTCATCCTTGATGCGGCCCGCCTGAAATCAGATCACCCGATGGCTTACGCCGATGCGTTCGGTGCCGCGCTCGCTGTCGCCCAGGATGCGACACTGTGGACTGGCGACCCCGAATTGCTCCTGGACGGGTCCCGGTGGCTCTGGCGAGACCTACGTCAACACGTCTGAGATGACCCGCATCGGCCCTTGTCTTTGCCGCGCCCTCAACCGACGATCAGGGATGCTGGCGGTCAGAGAGCGAGGTGGAGCCGCAGGGCCTCATCGAGCTGGGCGAGGTCTGCGCTGGTGAGGATTCCGATTAGTTCACCAACCCGTTCGATGGCGACGGACCTGACCTGCTCTGCTTGGGCTTTAGAGTCCCTAGCGAGGCCCGTCGCCTGGGCGGTGAGAAGTGCCTGGAAGGGGTAGATCCGTTCGACGTTGGATGTCACCGGCACCATCGTCACCACGCCGCGGCCGAGGCGGCTCGCTGTTGTGTTGGCGCCGTCGTTGCTGACAATGACGCCGGGTCGCCGCTTGTTCGACTCGACGCCGCGTGCCGGCTCGAGGTCGACCCAGCGGATCTCTCCACGACGCATCAGGCGAGACCGTCGGCCGTCGCGGCTTCCCAGACTGCTGCATCCTCGCTTTGTGCCCAGTCGCTCCAAGCTTCCTCGTAAGCGGCGCCGAGCTCGGACGCCCGAAGGAGTCTCACGGCCTTCTGCACGGCGGCGGAACGGGAGTCGAGACCTTGGGTGCGTGCGTACTCATCCAAGTACTCGACGTCAGAATCAGGAAGACTCACGCTGACCTTCATACTCCAATCCTACTGATGGTAGGAGTAGTTAGCTACCGTCTAGAACTGATCGGCGGCTGTGGCGCTTCCGCGGAATATCTACCGTGACACATGCGCCGGTAGAGGGCGCTTGAGGGCAGCCAACACGGCGAAGCGACCACAGGGGCGTGACGCCCGGTCGCTGAAGAACTCGCCCTGACCCGTCGCCAGGCGGGCGAGTGAGATGTTTGATTCAGCCACGCCAGAGTCGCGAAGGGCCAACAGGTTCGCCATCCACCCGTCGAAGAGCCAGCGTCCGGTGCCGTCGGGCCGAATGACCTGGTCGGCCTCGCCGGCGAATGCATCCGTGACAGCAGCCAGAACGTCTTCGCCGACCTGGTAGCGGTCGGCGGGGATCGCAGGCCCCATACCGACCAGCATCCGCGACCTTTCGGCCCCGACGTCGACCATCTTCTCGACCGCCGCTGCAACAACTCGTTGGGTTGCCCCACGCCAGCCGGCGTGTACGCAGCCGAGCACCCGTGCGATCGGATCGACGAGCACTATCGGCACGCAGTCCGCAACCATGATTACGAGACCTACCCCAGGGGTGGAGGTAACCACCGCGTCCGTGTCAGGCAGCGCGTCCGAGTCCGAGCGCGTGCCGCGGCCCCGCTCGGGCAAACCCACCTGGGCAACTTTGCTGCCGTGGGTCTGTCTACTGAAGACGAGGTCGTCCAGATCCAGCCCGATGGCTGTTGCCGCTCTTGCTCGGTTCTCGATCACGGCGACGGGGTCGTCTCCGACGTGCAGTCCCAGATTCAGACCGTCGTAGACACCATCGGAGACCCCACCCCGTCGGGTAGTGACGACAGCGTCGAGAACGCCGGTCGAGTCGAGCCGCGGCCAACGCAGAACCCGCAGGCCTCCCGAGGCCACGAACTCATACGCCTCGGAATCGACGGGACCAGCGGACATCGACGGATCGTACCCATCCGCCGTCCGATACATCCGACAATGGTGGGGACCGAACGAGCCTCGTTGACTAGACCGTCTGAGTCGGTCAGGGTGTCGCCATGAGTCGCGTCGTCAGGCCAATTCGACAGCACCCGTTCCGGACGCTTTCGATCCTCGCTCTGGTTGTGCTCGGCACCGGTGCATTCCTGGGTCGCGACGTGATTCGAGTGGCGCTCACACCCGAATCCCCCCACGACCTGACGCTTCCGAAAGTCACTCCGGTCAAGGCCAGATCGGGTGAGACCGTCTACCGCGTCGACGCCTCCCGATCGGTCGTCAAGGTGGGGGTCGACGAAATCCTCGCGGGCAAGGACAAGCGGGTGGAGCTGAAGACGCAGGTCATGGGAGGTGAGGTTGCGACTTCCAACGCCGGAAAGCCGTCGGTCAGATTCGGTGAGTTCGTCGTCAACGTGGGCGAACTCCGTAGCGACAACGCCTTGCGGGACAAAATGCTCCGCCACGAGTTTCTCGAGACACACAACTATCCGGTTGTCCGCCTCCTCGACGCCTCGGTCAAACTCCCCAAGGGGTCATCCCCGACCGCTGTCAAAGGAGCGGCCCTCACCGCCGGCCTCGAGGTGAAGAACAAGGTCCACCCGACCGAGTGGAAGGTCGACGCCCGGGTCGTCGACGACGAGTTGCTCGTCACGGCCACCACCACAGCGAAGATGTCCGACCTTGGGGTAGGCCCAATCAACAAGGTCGGACTGGTCCGCACCTCTGACGAAATCCATCTGCGCGTCGAGATAATCGCTGTCGACGCAGCGAAGTTCACGCCGCCGGCAAGGCTGGCGGTGACGCTTGTCGACACCGGGACAAGCGAGACCGGGGCGAGCGACGTCGGGCCGAGCTTCAAGTCCGACATTGCGCCGATCCTTTCGGAGAACTGCGCCTCCTGCCACCGCCGTGGCGAGGTCGGCGCGGCGATGTGGGCCCTCGACTACGCATCCGACGCGGCTGCAGTGGCAGACGGTCTCGCAGTCGTCACCGGTGCAAAGTTCATGCCACCGTGGCCAGCCTCTGATATCGGCGTACCCGTCAAGCACGCTCGTGGTCTGACCGACGCGCAGATCGACCTGATCGCCCGGTGGTCCAAGGCGGGTGCGAAGCTCGACGTCCCCGACAACACCAAGATCGTCCCGCCGAAGGAGCCCGACATTCGTCAGCCTCGGCCCGACCGCATCGTGAAGCTCTCAGAGCCCTACAAGCTCGACGGAAAGCTCAACGACGAGTACCGCTGCTTCATCCTCGACCCGAAGATCACCGAGACGAGCTATCTAACCGGGTACACCTTCGATCCGGACAGCCTCAAGGTCGTTCACCACGCAATCGTCAATCGAGTGCCAGCGGGGCCGATGCTCGACCTTGCGAAGCAGAAGGATGCGGCGGACGACGGACCCGGGTGGACCTGCTTCACCGGGATGGGAGGCAATTCCGGCCAGCGAATCGCAGGATGGGTGCCCGGCCAGCGGCCCTTCATCGCCCCTGACGGCAACGGCTTCAAGCTTGATCCTGGCGACGTGCTGGTCGCGCAGATCCACTACCACTACGACCCAGCTGCTCCTCCGGATCAGTCCGGTATGACGCTGGAACTGGCGAAGGACCCGAAGGGCATCGTGGCTCTGCAGTCCCGGACACTGATCGGGCCGGTGGAGTTGCCGTGTCCGCCCAACAGCAAGGGACCACTGTGTGACCGCAACGCGTCACTTGTCGATGTCGACGCCCGGTTCGGTCCAGGCTCATCGATCATTGCCAACGTCCTCCACCGCTCCTGCGGCACGACTCCAGAGCAGGTCGCCGCGACCTCCGATGGCACCACCGCCCGAACGACCTGTGACTTCCAAGTGCGACAGCCGGGAGACATCATTGGGATGTTGGCCCACATGCACGAGATCGGATCCTCGTACCGGATGACCCTCAACCCGGACACGCCGGCCGAGAAGGTCCTCCTCGACATTCCCACGTGGAACTTCTCATGGCAGATGGGCTATTCACCTGTCGATGATGTTCCGATCGTGAAGGGCGACGTGATCAGAGTGACCTGCAACTGGGATCGTCGCACTCGATTCGATCCATCCCCCAGGTACGTGGTGTTCGCCGAGGGGACTCAGGACGAAATGTGTTTCACCACCCTGACGGTCCGCCCGCGACCCGAAGCCTGATCGACTGCCGAGCCTGATCGACTGCCGAGCCTGATCGACTGCCGATCAGAACGACAGCACGTTCATAGCCCCGAGATGTTCCATCACCTGCGCGGCTGCCTGCTGCGGGGTGCAGGCGGTGGTGTCGATGATGACATCGGCGTTCTCGGGCTCCTCGTAGGGCGAGTCCACACCGGTGAAGTTGGAAAGCTCCCCTTGGCGCGCCTTCTGGTACAAGCCCTTTGGATCCCGCTGTTCGGCGACCGCTAGAGGCGTGTCGACGAAGACCTCACAGAAGCGACCCTCCCCGACCAGTTCACGGGCCATCCGGCGTTCTGCGCTGAACGGTGAGATGAACGACACCACGACGATCAGACCGGCGTCCGCCATCAGCGCCGACACCTCGGCCACCCTGCGGATGTTCTCGACCCGATCTGCGTCGGTGAAACCCAGGTCCTGATTGAGACCGTGACGGACGTTGTCGCCGTCGAGGATGTAGGTGTGAAGTCCGAGCGCGTGCAGATTCTGTTCCAGCTGGTTGGCGATGGTCGACTTACCCGACCCCGACAGCCCTGTCAGCCAGACGACCGCGGGCTTGTGACCCTTGATGCGGCTGCGCGATTCGGTCGTGACGTCAATGGTCTGCCAGGTCACGTTCTGTGAGCGGTGCAGCGCGAAGGTGAGCATCCCGACCCCGACCGTTGCGTTGGTAAGGCGGTCGATGATGACGAAACCGCCGGTGTCCCGGCTCTGTTCATAGGCGTCGAAGGGCACGACCCTGTCCGTCGCCAAGGTGCAGACACCGACCTCGTTCAGTTCCAGCGTCGGTGCCGAAAGGCGTTCGAGGGTGTTGACGTTGACCTTGTACTTGGGCTGATGGAGCGTGACCCCGACGGTGGCGGTGCCGAGCTTCATCAGATACGGACGCCCCGGGAGCATCGCGTCCTCGCTCATCCAGACAACGGTTGCTTCGAACTGGTCGGCCACCTGCGCCGGTTCGGACGAGGCACAGAGCAGGTCCCCCCGGCTGATGTCGATCTCATCGGCAAGGGTCAACACGACGGACTGTCCGGCTGTCGCTTCGGGCAGATCTCCTGCCATGGTGACGATCCGGCTCACCGTCGACTCGGTCCCGCTGGGCAGGACGGTGACCGCGTCGCCCTCCTTGATCGACCCGGAGGTGATCAGGCCGGCAAATCCTCGGAAGTCATGGCTCGACCGGTTGACCCACTGGACCGGCATACGGAACTTGGTGGTGCCACGGGACCTGTCGACGTCGACGGTTTCGAGGTAGTTCATCAGCGTCGGACCCGTGTACCACGGGGTCCTGGGGCTGAGAGTGGTCACGTTGTCGCCATCGAGTGCCGAGACGGGAATGCAGGTCGTGTCGTGCAATCCGAGTTCAGCGGCGAACTCCTCGAAGTCCGTCCGGATTTCGTTGAAGGTGTCTTGTGAAAAGTCCACCAGGTCGATCTTGTTGATTGCCACCACAACGGACTTGATGCCGATGAGATTCACCAGATAGGTGTGCCGTCGGGTCTGGGTCAGAACCCCCTTGCGTGCGTCGACCAGAATGACCGCGGCGTCCGCCGTCGACGCTCCGGTCACCATGTTGCGCGTGTACTGCTCGTGGCCCGGTGTGTCGGCCACCACGAACTTGCGAGCGGCGGTCGAGAAGTAGCGGTAGGCCACATCGATCGTGATGCCCTGTTCGCGCTCGGCGGCGAGTCCGTCGACCAGCAGGGCCAGGTCCAGCGAGTCTCCTTGGGTGCCGACTTTCTTGGAATCGACTTCGAGCGCCGCCAACTGGTCCTCGAAGATCATGTGGGACTCGTAGAGGACCCGACCGATCAGCGTGCTCTTGCCGTCGTCGACGCTGCCGCAGGTGATGAAGCGAAGCTGCGTCTTGTTCAGGTTGTCATCGAGGTATCCGGCGATGTCGTCGCGGATGAGTTCCTGCTCTTCGGTGGCCATTTAGAAATACCCTTCCTGCTTCTTCTTCTCCATGGACCCCGAGGAGTCGAAGTCGATCACCCGCCCTGAACGCTCGGAGGTGGTGGTCAGGAGCATCTCCTGGATCACATCGATGAGGGTGTCGGCATTGCTCTCGACGGCGCCCGTCAGCGGGTAACAGCCGAGGGTTCGGAACCGGACGCTCCTCATCTGGGGAACCTCGTCGGGCAGAAGGGGAAAGCGATCGTCGTCGACCATGATGAGGGTTCCGTCACGTTCGACCACCGGCCGTGGTGCAGCCAAGTACAGCGGGACGATCGGGATCTCCTCCCGGTAGATGTACTGCCAGATATCGAGTTCGGTCCAGTTCGACAAGGGAAACACCCGCAGGCTCTCACCGACACGGTGACGAACGTTGTAGGTACGCCAGAGTTCCGGGCGCTGCTGCTTCGGATCCCAGCGGTGCTGCGAGGTCCTGATCGAGAAGATCCGCTCCTTCGCCCGTGACTTCTCCTCGTCCCGTCGTGCTCCTCCGAAGGCAACATCGAACTTGTACTTGTCGAGCGCCTGCTTCAACCCTTCGGTCTTCCAGATGTCGGTGTGGACCGCGGATCCGTGGTCGAAGGGGTTGATCGAGCGGTCGATTGCCTCGGGATTCTGGTGGATGAGCAGTTCCGCCCCAGATTCCTCGGCAACCCGGTCCCTGAACTCATACATCTGCTTGAACTTCCACGTCGTGTCGACATGAAGCAGTGGAAACGGGGGCGGGCTGGGAAAGAAGGCCTTGCGGGCAAGGTGCAACATCACCGTGCTGTCTTTGCCGACCGAATACATCATCACCGGGTTCTCGGCCTCGGCGACCGCCTCTCGCATGATGTGGATCGACTCGGATTCGAGTTGATCCAGATTCGTCATGCTCTTGGTCATTGCCCTGCTCCCTGGAACCCGGAATCTTCTTGGACGCCGGATAGTTATGCGTATTGTTAGTCTTGGAACCTAAGAATGTAATGGATCGCCTATAAGATACCGGTTTGTTAGCCTCGTGCAATGAGGATCCCGGCCAAGGTCGACTACGCAATCCGCGCAATGGCCGAAATTGCCGCCCACGACGGGCCCATCAAGGCCGACGCGATCGCCGTCGCACAGGACCTACCGATCAGCTATCTGGTCGGAATTCTGGGGGATCTTCGGAGGGGCCGCCTGGTCAGCAGCCAAAGAGGTCCGGACGGCGGCTTCGTCCTGGATCGTCCTGCGAGCGAAATCGCCCTGGCGGACATTTTCCGTGTCATCGACGGACCGCTCGCCGAGGTGCACGACCTGAGCCTCAGCAATCTGACCTACAAGGCCCCCGCCGCCGACCTGCGCGACATCTGGATAGCTGTCAGAGCAAGCCTCCGACGGGTGCTCGAGTCCGTTACCCTCCAGGACCTGATCGAACGCCGCCTTCCCGAACATATCGAGGAACTGGTGGACGAATACGAGACCTCCATGGCGCACTCGGGACATGGCAAGGAGCGATGACGAAGAGCCTCTGACTCTGCCGCTGCCAGTGCCGCTGTCAATGCGCGCCCGTCACCTTGAGGCCCACTATGGCGACGATCAGCAGCACCAGAAATCCGATTCTGGCGACCGTTGCCGGCTCCCCGTTCCACCCGATGCCATAGACCGCTGCGCCTACGGCACCGATACCGACCCACACTCCGTATGCAGTTCCGATGGGTATCGTCTCGCTCGCCTTGGCAAGGGCCACCATGCTCGCTGTCAGCAGAACCAGGAACAGCAGGGTCGGAAGCGGTCTGGTCAGGCCGTTAGTCGATGGAAGGGTGGATGCCCACCCGACTTCGAGCAGACCGGCGACAACAAGCAGAATCCAGGACATCTCGTCTCCTGAGCCCGTCTTTGCGTCTGCCGGTACGGGACACCCTCGTCGGCAGTAGCCGGTTGTCCCGGCTGACTTGTCGCGAGCCTAGTCAGTTCGTGCGCGGAGACTCTTCGTGCACCGTTCCAACACAGCGGCCACACTCGCGGGGATGATGAACTGGTCCGAGGCAATCTCAATCAAGACCGCCGGCGAACGATCTTTCGAGGCCCATATCGACGAACATTGGACCTCGCTACAGGGAGCCCACGGAGGGATTGTCGCGGCTCTTGCCCTTCGAGCCAGCGAGGAAGTCCTCCTCTCGGAACTTGAAGTCGACAGTGCGACGACACTGCGGGCGGCGACCTTCGGTTACGTGAGCGGCAACTCGATCGGCGATGTCGACATCGACGTTGAAGTCATTCGGCGCGGCCGGGCGATGGTCACCACCCACGTCCGGACGAGCCAGGTCGACAAGACCACGACGGTCGCACGATTCCACCACTCGACCCCATGGGAAGGGGCCGAGTTCAGCGATGCGCCGCCCATGCCGGTCAGACCCGAGGGGACCGTCCGACTCAAATGGGGTGACGAGCCGGCCCACCTGAACAATGTCGAAACCCACCTCCACCCCGACACGGCTCTGTTCGCGGGAACCGAACGCGCCGAATGGCTCGCCTGGTGCCGCCCGCTCGAGGGATCCACGTTCGACACGGCGTGGCTGGTCATGTTCGGCGACTACTTCCCGCCCGCAGTGTTCACCCATGTCACGGTCCCAGTTCGAGCGGTGACGATCGAGTATTCGATCCAGGTTCACAGCGCCGCAGGTGAGTGGACCCTTGGCGACGACGAGTACCTGGCAGCCCGGATGCATGCGTTCCACTCACACGACGGCTTCGCGGTCGAGGACGGCTGGATCTACCTGCCCGATGGGACTCTGCTGGCGACGGTGCGGCAATCCCGACTGGCGGGTTGATAGGCCGACTGACAACGCGACCGAACCGAGCGACAGGTCGGAGCAGGCAGATCAGATCGGGCAGAACGCCCAGATGTCGAGGTCGAGCAGAACTCCCGCGGCGTACTTTCCATCCTCGCCTCGCAGGGTCATCGACTCGTCGCGACCCTTGGTGGCAACGAGTCGCAGTCGCAACGCGCCGACACCGGGCGCATCAGTCTCGGCCTTGTCCAGAACCTCGGACCAGGCATAGACGGTGTCGCCGGCGAACGCTGGTGCGGTGTGGGCACCGGCGTTGATAGCGGCGATCAACTGTGCGTTTGCCAGGCCGTTGAACGAAAGCGCCCGGGCCATCGAAATGATGTGTCCGCCGTAGATCAAGCGCGTGCCGTCAGGGCGGGCCTCGACATTGAAGTGGACCTTGGCGGTGTTCTGCCAGAGGCGGGTTGCCATCATGTGCTCGGCGTCGGTCAGGGTGACGCCGTCGACGTGATCGATCTTCTCTCCCACCTCGTAGTCACTGAAACGGTGAGGCTCCCCGGCGGCGGCGAAGTCGTAGTTCGAAAAGTTCAACCCCGACGGGACGATCAGATCGGACGCTGCAACCGACTTGGCCAACTCGGGCACCGAGGCTTCGGGCGCGGCTGCGGAGTGGTCGCGCTTGTGGACCATGACCCAGCGCGCCCAGTCGATGACGGTCTCCCCGTGCTGATCCACGGCGGTCGAGCGCACATAGACCACGCCAGTCTTGCCGTTCGAGTTCTCCTTCAGACCGATCACCTCGGACGAGGTGCTGATGGTGTCACCCGGAACGAGCGGGCGGTGGAAACGGCATTCGGCATATCCCAGGTTGGCGACCGCGTTCAGCGAAACGTCGGGGACGGTCTTGCCGAACGCGATGTGGAATCCGATCAACTCCTCGACCGGCGGGGTCATCAGGCCGGACTCCGCAGCGAAGACCGCCGAGGAGGGCAGCGCGAAGCGTGTCGGGTAGAGCGCTCCGTACAGAGCCCGGTCACCCTCGGTGACGGTCCTGGGTGTGGCGTGCTGAATCACCTGGCCCAGTTCGAAGTCCTCAAAGAAATTCCCGGGATTGGTCTTGCTCATTTCTCACCTTCGACGTCGCGCTGTGGGCAGCGTCGAATGTACAAGCGGCCAGCCGACAGTTCCCATCCAGACAGTTCCCGTTGCGCGGTCCGGCCTCCACAAGACCGATACGATGCCTGCGTCAGAGGCCGTTCAGAGACCGGTCATCAGAGGGGGACACACACGTGGATATTGCATCGCAGAGTGCCGAAGCCGTGGAATTGGTCGAGAAGTTCTGGGCGACACTCGCGGTGCGCGATTTCGATGGCGTGGGGGCATTCATGGCACCCGATGGCCACTACGTCGACGTCCCGGTGAAGGACCTCGACGTGGGTGCCTACGGCCCTGCCGAAACCGCCGCACGGTTGCGACTCGGCCTGGCGCCACTCGCCGCCTATGAGGTCCACGACGGTCCGATCATCACTGCCAACGGCTTTGTCGTGACCGAACACTCCGAGACCTGGACCTGGGAGGAGGGGGCGACCGTAACGCTGCCGTTCGCCTCGGTCATGCAGGTGGCCGACGGCAAAGTCACACGTTGGTGGGACTACTTCGACCTCAGCACTCTGATGAACGCCGCCCCACCTTGGTGGATCGAACACATCGCAAACGGCTACAAGTAGCGGTGCAGCCGGACGCCGGATCGGCTACGGCGCTGGTTCGCAGATCACCACCGGTATGTCCCTGTCGGTGTTGGCCTGATATCCGTCGTAGCCCTTGTAGGCAGCAATGATCGTCGGCCACAACGACTTCTTCTCGTCCGCCGACGCGGTGCGGGCGGTCATGGCCCTGACACTGCCGTCGATCGTCAGCTCGACCTTGGGATTGGCGACCAGGTTCTTGTACCAGTCGGGGTGCTGGGAGTAGCCGCCCTTGGATGCGATGAGCACGACTCGGTCGTCCTCGCAGATCGGGGCGGTCAGCATCGTTGAGCGCCGCTCACCGGACTTACGACCGATGGTGTGGAGCTCGACCGGCTTCATGCCGAGGATGGAGCGAGGAAAGCGGCCTCCGGTGACAGCCAGCAATGCTCGATGGCCCGTCTCGAGCACCCAGGCTCCGGCGGCTATGCCCTTGTCCGAATTCGTCATTTCCCGATTCTGTCAGAACTATGAACTTCAGTAACACACCGAGCTGGCCGATACTGGTGGCCAACTCAACGAGGAGTGTTTCAATGTCGCGTTTTCAAAGATGCCGTCGCGGTCTAGTTGTGGCCATCTCGGTCGTCGCCGCAATTTCGCTCGTCGGATGCGGGCAGAGCGAGCCGACAGCCGCAAAGGCAACCAGCGGAGAACGCGGTGCGTCCACCGCCGACAATCCGAAGTCCGACAACCAGAAGTCCGAGGACCACAAGTCGGGTGAGGAGCTGACACCAACAGCCATCCTGACCCGGGCTGCCAAGGAAACTGCCGAACACAAGTCGTTCAAGATGCGCATGATGATGACGGCCGACGGCGTGACAGCCATGGACATGACATCGCTCACCTCGGCCGACGGCAAGATGCAGAAGTCGACGATCAAGTCCGACGAGATCGGCGAGATGACGATGATCATCATCGACGGAGTGGTCTACTACCAGTTCCCGGGCCTTCCTGACGGCAAGGAGTGGGTCAAGATGGACTCCGCCGACATGATGGGATCCATGGGAATCGACCCCGGCGCCCTGGCCGAGCAGAACTCGAACGCACTCGCAATGCTCAACGACCTGAGCGAGGACGTCGAGGTTGTCGGTGAGGACAAGATCGAAGGCATGACTTCGGTGCACTACCTGTACACCTTCGATGTGGACAGCATGATGAAGGGCGCATTGGACAACGGAGTCCTCGACGGTGACGCCGCCGATGCGGCCGACCTGTTCGGCGGGAAGTCGGACATGAACGTGTGGGTCGGCGAGGACGGGCTGATCCGCCGCGTCGCGTACGAGATGAACACCAGCGGTGGGGGCTCAGACATGCCCGGCTCGTTCGCGTACGAAATGACCTTCACCGACTACGGAGCGAACCTCGACTTCGCTGCACCAGACCCATCATCGACAATGTCGATGTCCGATCTCATGACCGAGACATCCTGACGCTCGCAGCCTGGCAGGGACCCGGGCCGAAACGAGGCGGGACCTTAGACTCGCCTGATGGATATCGGTGTCGCACTCCCGACGATGGCCCGCGATTACACCAGGGCCACGACGCTCGACTGGTGCCGGGGAATAGACGAAGGCCCGTTCTCTTCGATTTCATGCGGTGAGCGGATCACGTTCCACAATCAAGAACTGTTGGTGACCAACGCTGCTGCCGCGGCGCTGACGACCAACGTCCGGGTTTTCGTCAACCTGGTGGTTCTACCGACCCACCCGATCCCGGTGATCGCCAAGCAACTGGCAACGATGGATGTCCTCTGCGACGGCAGACTCACCGTTGGGGTGGGTATTGGTGGTCGGGAGCACGACTACCGCGCCGCCGTATCATCAATGGCGCACAGACACCAGCGTCTCGACGACGGGGTGGCCGAAATGCGACGGCTGTGGGCCGGCGAACCACCCTTCGAATCCGCCGACCCGGTCGGACCCACGTGTGTCCAGCCCGGTGGACCGCCGATTCTGGCTGGAGCGATGGGTCCCAAGGCACTTGCCCGAGCGGCCCAGTGGGCCGACGGCATTTCAGGGTTCTCACTGACCGCTGACGCCGCAGAAATGGCTGCTGCCTCGACGGCATCGAAACAGGCCTGGCTCGACGCCGGCCGTAGTGAGAAGCCGAAGGTCGTCAGCGGTTGCTTCTACGCACTAGGTGTCGCCGACCCTCAACTATCGCTACGGAACTTCACGTCCGATTATCTGAATATCTTCGGCAGGAAGTTCGCGGCATCGGTTGCCGAAGCCTCCGAGACGTGGACTGCGGACAGGCTGCTCAGGGTGCTCGATGATGCCGAACAGGCCGGAGTCGACGAATTCATCCTCGTTCCCGCGACAACCGACATAGCGTGTCTGATCGCGACGGTCGACCTGGTCAGCAGCCGCTGACGGCGCTGTCCGGAGCCACGCTGCTCGTGGCCACCACGCTGTCGGGCGCCACGACCACGTCGAAGCCACCCCGTTTGGCCTCGTAGCTCGCCTGGTCGGCGCGGATCATCATGGCAGGAGCGTTCAGCGCCGAGCCGACCACGACTCCGGCGCTCGCTCCGATGGTGAGCACACGCTCTCCGACTAGGATTGGTTCTCCGATCCGTGCGATGAACCGCCGAGCCAGAGCATAGAAATCAGCTCCGTCCGGGGGTTCGGCGAAGACCACGACGAATTCGTCGCCACCGGTCCGCGCTGCCTGGTCACCACTTCGCACGGTCGTGCGGATCCGATCAGCCACGGCCTTCAGCACCTCATCTCCAACGGCATGGCCGGCTGAGTCGTTCACGTCCTTGAAGCGATCGAGATCCAGGGCGATCACGCCGATGGCCAATTCTCCCGGAAGCGAGGTGATGTACTCCTCGAGCCCGGCACGGTTCGCCAATCCGGTCAAGGGGTCACGGAGAGCGGAAATTCGTAGCTGCTCGATGAGCTGGCGACGTTCCTCGATGTCCTCCACCTGGGTCAGAAACTGGATGCCGTTGTCGTCGCCGTCGCGGAGCAATGTGGTTGTCGCACGGGTCCAGACCGGCCTGTTGCCGGCCGCCAGAAACCGTTTCTCCAAGGAGAAGCTGACGGTCTTGCCGTCCAGCAGACCGATGGCCGAATCAACTGTGGAGCGCAGGTCATCCGGGTGGGTCGTCTCGAGAACAGAAGTCTGCAGCAGTGATTCGGAGCTCATGCCCAACAGGTCGCAAAGCGCCTGGTTGACCCTGGTGTAGTTGCCGTCGAGAGTCGTGATCGCCATACCGATCGGACTTCGCTGGAAGGCCTGTTCGAAACTCCGCTGGGCCGCGTTGCCGGAATCGACGCCACGATGTCGTCCGGTGATGTCTCGTGCGTTGATCAGAATTCCGCCGACCGCCGGATTGTCGATCAGGTT
This sequence comes from Microthrixaceae bacterium, assembly GCA_049647585.1. Classification (GTDB taxonomy): domain Bacteria; phylum Actinomycetota; class Acidimicrobiia; order Acidimicrobiales; family Microtrichaceae; genus JAGQSZ01. The sequence goes on from JBARXY010000011.1 coordinate 411,933, forward strand.
GTTGGCGACGATCTCAACCTCGTGCCAGTTGTCAGAGGTGTGGCGAAGGCGCAGCGTCAGATGCTCCACGCCGGTTCGAGCAACGTCGCAGGTTCGAACACAGTCGACGCTTCCGACAAGCGACTGGGCAGCCAGTCCGACGTCTTCGGGGTGAACGAACTCAAGAAGACTGCGACCTGTCAGTTCATCGTTCCAGAGCCCCAGAATCCGCTCCGAGGCCGCGCTGGCGTATCGAAGTTGTCCGTACTCGTTGACAACCAGCACCAGATCCGAGGAATTTGCCAGTATCGCCGTCAGAAACGACATGTCGGAACCCAGCTGAAGGGGCTCAGTGTCCTGCTCTATGCCGCTTCCCGCGTCGAACTTCACCATGTACCAATCGGCAGGAATCCGTCCGGGTGGAGAATTATCTGGTCTCAGATGCCGGAACGGAATTCTCGGATGGTCTCATCCTGGAGACGTTTCAGACGATCACTGAGTGAAACGTGGTAGACGTGCGGATTGACGAGCCGCCTGACGCCAGGATCCAGACTGGCCACGTCGTCAGCCCGGCGTTGCGACAATTCGTCGATACCGACCGGGCCCCCTTCACGTACACCCTGTGAGACCACAACGTCGGACAACAGCTCTACCCGTGAGGTGTCCTTCAGGCTTAACCTGCGGAACACACCTTCGTCCATCGGGTGATGCAGCGTCATCACCTCACCCATCGCGAACGGTTCCTCATCCGGCAACATCAACAGGTCAACTGTGGCGAGTCCCGACCGGTCATAGATGCGCCAACAACGATTCGGTCCGACGATCGGAATCTTGGCCCTTGTCTCTGACAACTTCACGGCGGGGATCCAGGTCCCTGATTCGTCGTGGATCGCGGTGAGCTTGTAGACCCCGCCAAGTGAGCTGTCCCCCTCTGATGTGATCAGGCGGGTGCCAACGCCGTAGACCAGACGACCTCTGATCGCCTCGGGATCAAGGCCCTCACCGACTGCCTCCTCGGCGACCTGGGTGAGTATCTGCCAGATTGTCAGCTCGTCCAGGTCACCCGAGAGAACGATGCGCACATTTTCAAAACCGGCCTCGTCGAGCATCTTGGCCGACCGGACCGCCAGATGGGCCAGGTCACCGGAGTCCAGACGAATGCCACGAGGGCTGTGGCCCGCTTCGCGTAGCTCCTTGAAGACGGTGATTGCGTTGGGCACGCCGGAGCTGAGGGTGTCGATGGTGTCGACGAGCAGGGTGCACTCATCGGGATAGCGGGCAGCGAATGCACGGAATGCTCCGATCTCGCCCTGGCCCAGCGCCAGGTAGGCCTGCACCATCGAATGAGCGTGCGTTCCCTTGGGATCACGTCCCGCAGCCACCGAGGCCTGGACGTTGGATGTCGATGAGCACCCGCCGATCAATGCTGCCCGGATTGCCTCATCGACACCTGCTGCGGGCCCCCGGCGCATGCCGAACTCGAGGACGTCTCCTCCCCGGGCGCTCTGGACGATGCGCGCCGCCTTCGAAGCAATGAGGGTCGGGTAGTTACAGATGTTGAGGAGGACGGTTTCGAGCATCTGGGCAACTGCCAGAGGTCCTGTCACCGAGATCACCGGCACGTGTGGGTGGATGACCCGGCCCTCTCCGACAGCACGAACCTCGAGTGAGCCGAAGTGGCCATTCTTTGCGAGCCAGTCCAGGAACTCGGAGCTGAATCGGGGCTCGCCGGTTGGATCCCGTTGTTGCGCGAGTGCGTTCAACTCGGACTCCGTGATGTGCACCGACTCCATCCAACCAAGCAGTTCCTCAAGTCCGGCGAAAACACAGAATCCGGCCTGGTGACTGCCGTAGTCGGGGTTGGTTCTATAGAAGTAGTCGAAATGTGCCGGGCGATCTGCCAGACCGTCAGCCAAGTAGAGCTGGGCCATCACAAGTTGGTAGAGGTCGGTGAACAGCATTCCCCGACGCCAACCCGGTGCCACTTCGGCGTTCATCCGGCTGACCCGACGAGTACCACCGACGCCCCGATCAGTTCTTTCCGAGCACGGTCACCGTCACCGTCTTCGATTTCGACTGCCCGACTCAGATCCCACAGCACGACCGACCCGAATCCGGCGCTGACGGCGTCCAAGGCAGTTGCCTTCACGCAGACGTCGGCGGCAAGCCCGACGATCACCACGTCGGTGATCTCCCGCTCGTTCAGGTACCCGGCCAGTCCGGTAGGCCGAGCGGCCCCGCTGTCCGGGTCGAGCACGGTGAAGGCCGAATAACCGTCCTCTCCCCCGGTGCCCTTTCGGAGCACCAGGTCGGCCTCCTCACTCAGGTCAGGATGCGATTCGGCACCCCATGTGTTGCGCACGCAATGAACGGGCCAGGTGCCGCCGCCTTCGATGAAGTGCGGGGTCCGGGGTGGATGCCAGTCCTGGGTCTGGACCACGGTCGCTCCACCCGCACGGGCAGCTGCTATCTGGACGTTGATGCCGGCGATGATCTCGTCCCCACCGGTCACGTAGAGCGACCCGGCCGGATCCGCGAAGTCGTTCTGGACATCGACGACCACCAGAGCGACATTCGGCGCGTACCGAGGCGCAGTCGCACCGTCCTCACCTGACATCGGGACACCTCCATGACAGTTGGATTTCTAGGCCCGAGCGCAGCCTCGGGCCTAGACCCGACCTTAGAGCGCGCGCCATAGGTGGGGCGTGGTGACCGCTACGGGGAAAATTACTTCGAGCAACTAATGGACCTTCATTAGAATTCTGTAATAATGCATCCCGGGCCCGATCGAGGATCTCTCCCCTCGACGGGGATATCGAAGGAGCAACATCGAATGACATCGCGACGAGCGTGTTCCGCCGCCTTGGTAACCGTGTTGGTGACGCTGATAGCGGCGTGCGTACCAGCCCCAACGCCGGATCCGGGTTCAGGCGACCCAACGACGACAACTACCTCGACAACGTCAACCACCTCGACAACGTCGACAACTTCGACGACGAGCACCACGACGACGACGGCGGTGCCGTTGCCTGCGTCGATAGGGCTGGTGCTCGCCCAGCCCTCGCACGGCAACGGGACGCTAGTGATCGGTGGCCAGAGAACTCCGCTCGACTACGTGCTCACGGTCACGAACGATGGCGATGAGCCGAGCGGCCCGATCGTGGTAACCGACACATTGGACGGGAAAACCACCCTCGTCGCCGACTCGGCCAGCTGCGGCTCGACACCTGGCTGCAACGTGACGACCACCCCGCGCTCCGGCTCCGAGGGCGAGGGGATCACATGGAACATCACCGATGTCGCCCCGCGCACCTCACACGAGCTGACGGTCTCGGCAACAGTCAACTCCCTGACTGCGAACACGAACATCAAGAATCTCGGGTTCGTCACCAACGTCAACACCCCGAACTGCGC